>JAZNYZ010000026.1:0-24039 GCA_045594685.1 Acutalibacteraceae bacterium
GCTAACAAAAAATTCACACTTGGCGGCAAAACATTCGTTGAAGGTGATTATATTTCAATCGACGGTTCAACAGGTAATATCTATGATGGTATTATTCCTACAGTTGACGCTGAAATCGCAGGCGAGTTCGGCAGAATCATGGATTGGGCTGACGAGTTCAGAACACTCAAGGTTCGTACAAACGCTGATACTCCTGCTGACGCTAAGAAGGCTCGTGAGCTTGGTGCAGAAGGTATCGGTCTTTGCCGTACAGAGCATATGTTCTTCGAGGCTGACAGAATCGCAGCATTCCGTGAAATGATCTGTGCTGATACAGTTGCAGAGAGAGAAGCTGCTCTTGATAAGATTCTTCCTTATCAGCAGGGCGACTTCGAGGCTCTTTATGAAGCTCTTGAAGGCAACCCCGTTACAATCCGTTTCCTTGATCCTCCTCTCCATGAGTTCGTTCCCACAGAGGAAGCTGACATCAAGGCTCTTGCAGATGCACAGGGTAAAACTGTTGCAGACATTAAGGCTCTTATTGCATCTCTCCACGAGTTCAACCCCATGATGGGTCATCGTGGCTGCCGTCTTGCAGTTACTTATCCCGAAATCGCAGCAATGCAGACAAAGGCTGTTATCCGTGCAGCTATCAATGTTCAGAAAGCTCACGCTGATTGGAACGTAGTTCCCGAAATTATGATTCCTCTTATCGGTGATGTTAAAGAACTTAAATTCGTTAAGAAGGTTGTTGTTGAAACTGCTGATGCTGAAATCGCAGCTGCAGGTTCTGACCTCAAATACGAAGTTGGTACAATGATCGAAATCCCCAGAGCTTGTATCACAGCTGACGAAGTTGCTAAAGAAGCTGACTTCTTCTGCTTCGGTACAAACGACCTTACTCAGATGACATACGGCTTCAGCCGTGATGACGCTGGTAAGTTCCTCACAGCTTACTATGACAGCAAAATCTTTGAGAACGATCCCTTCGCAAAGCTCGACCAGAACGGCGTTGGCGCTCTTATGGAAATGGCTGTTGCTAAAGGTAAAGCAAGCGGCAAGAACCTCCACTACGGTATCTGTGGTGAGCACGGCGGCGACCCCGTTTCCGTTGAATTCTGCCACAAGATTGGTCTTAACTACGTTTCTTGCTCTCCCTTCCGTGTTCCGATTGCTCGTCTCGCAGCAGCTCAGGCAGCAATCAAGGGATGAAGGAATTAAGCTGAAACCCTAGTAATATCAAGGGTTCCGATTGCTCATAAAGTAAAAAAATAAACATTAAAAAACGAGCCTATATCACCAATTTGGTGGTGTAGGCTCGTTGTTCGTACATATCTAATTATTTCCATAATATAAAATTAAATTAGGAATAGTTCTATAACTGGGAGAAGATGCAATTTTTATTTAATCAATTAGATAAATAAAGAATGATTTTAAAATATAGTTTCTATAGTAGGTAAAAATATATATCTTTTTGTGACGGTTTGTGTTATAATATAAAAAATATTGTATGAAGGAGACATTTTTATGGAATTGACAACAGCTATCCTTGTTCAAGAAGCAAAAAAGTTTAGTCAAATGATTTCTAAGCAAAATCACACTGCTTTGATTGGTGTAACAGATGGCAAAGCAGTTGGAACTTATGTGGAGCATTTATTTCAAAATTATCTGAATGACAAATACACTATGACTGTCGGCAGCAGTGCTTCTGGCATCGATTTGCCTTCTGTTAACACGGACATTAAGACAACAAGTTATGTACAGCCTCAAAGTAGTTGTCCGTTTAAATCAGCACGACAGAAAATTTTTGGTTTAGGTTATAATTTGCTTGTTTTTGTTTATAACAAACAAGATACAAAAACATCTTGTACCTTGCATATAACTCATTGCACATTTATTGAGGCAAACAGAACAGCGGACTATACCTTAACTGCGTTATTGAGAAATATGCTTTCCGTTGATGCAAACAAAGAGGATATTATTGGTTTGTTAAGCGATAAAAATGTCCCTGGTGATGAAATAACATACAATGACCTTGCTGATGAAATTCTTGCCAATCCCCCACAACAAGGCTATTTAACTATAAGCAATGCACTTCAGTGGAGATTGCAATACAAGAGAGTAATTGAGTTGGATAATTCTGTTGGAGGAGTCGTTAATTTTGTTTGGTAACGAAAAAAAGGAGTTTGGTGATTACCAGACCCCAATAGATTTTTGTTATAGAGTTTGTGACTATATTAAAAAGCAAGGTTTAGCAAACTCTGTAAAAGCAATTTTAGAGCCTACTTGTGGTGTTGGAAATTTTTTACTCGCAGCATTCAATACATTTGGAAGCGAAAAAGTTGTTGGTATAGAAATCAATGAAGAATATGCAAACATATCAAAAGAGAGAGTTCCATCTGCTATTGTTGAGGTGAAAAATGTTTTTGATGTAAATACTCAAGAATTATGTGAAACGAATAATGTTTTGGTCATTGGTAATCCCCCATGGGCAACCAACTCAAAACTGTTGTACAACCTGCCTAAAAAAAACAATTTCAAAGGTTTGCGCGGAATTGATGCTCTTACAGGATCATCAAACTTTGATATTTGTGAATATATCATCTTGCAGTTGCTTGATGAATATAAAAATACTGATAGTGTAATCTGTATGTTGTGTAAAACCTCTGTTGCACGAAATGTAATTATGGAAATGTCCAAAAATCAGGTTGTACAGTCCAAGGTTGAGATATTAAGTTTTAATAGTAATAAAGTGTTTGGCATTTCCGCTTCCGCATGCGTTCTTGTTATCAAATTATCTTCACAGGGTGAAAGCACAGGAGAATTTGTTTGCGAAGTTAAGAATTTTGACGATGAATCAGTTACAGATACATTGATTGTGTGCAACGGCACGATTAGAAATACTAACGCCAAAATAGACTTTGAGGGTAAATGCTCATTTGTATGGAGACAGGGTGTCAAACATGACTGTGGCAAAGTAATGGAACTTGACCTCAAGAATGGTGAATTTATTAACAAGAATAAAGTTTCTGTTCAAATTGAGGATGGGTTAGTTTTTCCTCTTGTAAAATCTAGCCATTTTAAGAAACCTATAATGCAAGAGTTTTCCAAGTATGTTATCGTAACACAAACAATCCCCAAACAAGATACATCATATATTCAAACAGAATATCCTCTCACATGGAAATATCTTAATGACAATATAGAGAGTTTTAACAATAGGAAGAGCATAATATATAAAAAATCAGCTCCGTTTTCTATGTTCGGTATTGGCGATTATAGTTTTGCACCTTACAAAGTAGGTTTGTCTGGGTTTTATAAAAAACCGTTGTTCTGCTTGTTATATTCAGACAAACCTGTAATGACAGATGATACTACGTACTTTTTAGCATTTGATAACTATGACATTGCGTATTGTATGATGTTATTGCTAAATAGTAAATTAGTTCAGGAGTTTCTTGTGTCCATTGCTTTCTTGGATAATAAAAGACCATACACAGTCAAACTTCTGTCACGATTGGATATAAAAAAATGTATTGATACCGTTTCTTTTAAAGATATTAAGCAAACAGAGAAAGAGTTTAAACTTACCGAATACATTACGGAAGAAATGTTCCGCAAATTCGCTAAATTCATAGAAAATAGGACATAAATAAAATGGTATGATAATAATTTGACTGTTTTAGTATTTGATTAACTTCCTACATTCTTACGTAGCTGTACAGGCAGCTATCAAGGACTAATTTCTAATAAAACAATAAAATCTGTTACCCGAAAGGGTAGCAGATTTTTTGTTTTGAAATATAAATTTCTGTTGGGATTTGTGATATTTTCCTTTGGAAAGCGATATGTGTTTTAAAAGCGATGTGTTTGGCTTGAACAACAATGCTTGTTAGGATAGTTGCTTGATTATATGGGGTTAATGTGATAAAATACGGTTAAAAACCGAGTGGCTATTGAAGAGGAGAGTGCTATGAAGCATATACTAATTTCTAAAGAGAAAAACCAATACATCGCTAATTTGCATTGTCATACTACACTTTCGGACGGCAGAAAAACTCCTGAGGAAATTCGTGATGCATATAAGGAACAGGGGTACAGCATAGTTGCATTTTCGGACCACGATAATTATTTTGACCACAGTGATTTTTGTACAGATGATTTTGTTGCAATTAATTCTTTTGAAGCGGATATCAGCGACAATGTTGTGAGCAGCAGTCAGTTCCGAAGATGCTATCATCTGAATGCATTTAATATAAATGGCGACAAAGAAGTTGCGCTCCCTGCTACTCCCGACTATAGGGATATGAAAGCCGTAAATGAATATATACAAAAGCTTAAAGAATTAGGCTTTATAGTTGCATATAATCATCCATACTGGTCAATGCAATGTCTTGACGACTATCGTGATTTAGAAGGCTGCAGTATTGTTGAAATATATAATAATTCTGTGTTTATTGAGGGTGGAGATGACGGACAAGAGCAGGTTTATGATGAAATGCTCCGTAGCGGGAAGCGACTGTTTTGCACTATGGCAGACGATAATCATAATGAATTTCCTTTTGGAGATGTGCGTTGCGACAGTTTTGGGGGTAAAACAGTTTTTCTCTGTGACTCTCTCAGCTATGAATCTGTTATATCTGCTATGCAGAGCGGAGCGTTTTATTGTACCCGTGAGCCGAGAATTTTTGAACTCACATTAGAGGATGGCAAGGTTCATATTGAATGCTCACAGGCTCAGCGTATAGCACTTTCTACTGCAGGCAGACGCTCAAAGGCTTTACACGCTCCTGAGGGTGAATATGTAACCAAAGCGGATTTTCAGTTAGAGGATGAGGATGTATATTTCCGCATAGAAGTAATTGGTCCCTCAGGAAAAAAGGCGAACACTAACGCATATTTTGTTGAGGATTATGCCGATTAAATTAAAAAGTTTTAAAAGCACTTGTTGCAGATATACATCTGCGGTATAATGAAATCGGAAAAGCGGAAAGGTGCGTGAACAATATGAGCGAAAGCGTTAAAGGAAAACTGCCCGTAAACAGTCCGTTAGTTAAAATACCTTTCGGTGGGCTTACATCAAATATGCTTCGTACAATTGCAGTTATTCTTATGCTCAGTGATCATATATGGGCAACATATATGAGCTTCGGTAACTGGATGACTTATATCGGAAGAATGGCTTTCCCCATTTTTGCATTTCAGATTGCAGAGGGCTTTGTTCATACCTCAAGCTTCAAAAAATATGCTTTAAGGCTTTTGGGTTTTGCGTTAATTACCGAAATACCCTTTAACCTTTTTTACAGCAGCAGATGGTTTAATCCATATCATCAGAATGTATTATTCACTCTTCTTTTGGGCTTGCTTGCAATATATGTAATTGATAATCTGAAGAAAAACAGAAGTGCGAAAAATGTTGCCCTTTCGGTATTGTGGTTGGCTCTGATTTGCATAGCATCTGTTTTAGGCTTTGTGGATTACGGCTTCTCAGGTATGCTGACGGTTGTAATGTTCTATATTTTAAGAGATTTTCCATTTGCGTGGCTCGCTCAGCTTGTGGCAATGGTGCTTATTAATATTGTTTTCTTTGAAGGTCAGGTATTCCCCGTTGAAATTCTCGGCAAATCCTTTGAAATACCATCTCAGGGCTTTGCAGTGTTCGCTCTTATTCCAATCTGGCTCTACGGTGGCAAAAAAGGCAAATCAAGCAAAATTATGCAGTATGGCTTCTACGCCTTCTACCCCGTGCATATGTTGATTTTGTATTTGATAAAATATTGGGCGTGAATTTTAAAAGGAATAAATGTAACGAAGCCTATATCACTGAACTCGGTGATATAGGCTTTATGTTAATTAAGGATATTGTCAAGTGCGCTAAACTGCTTCTTAGCATCATTGGCAAGTTTTTCAGAGTTGGTAAAACAATAATTGTTGTACCAGTTTTCAAGTTCTTGTGGTGCAATGTTTTTTATTGATTTAAAATCCCAAAAATGATGCACACCTAAATCATTTAAAACATTGGACATTTTTGTGTCATATACTATTGGTAATGTTTTCTTATTCATTGCCATTCCCAGAACCATTGCATGAAATCGCGTTGCAATAACAGTATCGGCATATTCAATTATTGCTAAAGCTTCTGCAATATTACCATTATATACATAAGCATAAGAGTTTTCCTTTATATAATCCTCTTTTAAAAGTTCATCTATAGAGAGTGTGTCGCCCTCGGCTTCACAAAATCCCATAAGAACAATTTTAAAGCCTTTAGATATGAGATAATTGATAATTGTTTTTACCCCAGATAGATAATCTGTTTGTACGTTTGGATCTTTTGAACGCATATTGAAGGATATTAGCGAAATTACAGCATACTTTTGATGTCGAAGTTGATTGTTTTGAATAAACTGTGTATTGCTGTTTTGGGTGGGAAAGTATGTTTTTATATCAAATACAACATCGGGAGCAAGACGGGTGTTCGGTAGTTCAGAAAACAGGTTGTACGATTGAGAATCGCGAAAACAGACATCCAGACAATTATTGAAATAACTTTTGCTTGAGGTTAAAAAGTTCTCTGTGTAATAAGGCCCGAAATTTGCGCTTATAACAAAAAGACCATTAATATTTTTTTTGTGTGTCTGCTGGTTCACTTTTTCTGCAAAAGCTGAACCAGTTATCATAACTTTATATTTAATAAATTTTTCAAGTGTTGTTTCAGCTTTATTTAGAGAAAATTTATCAAAAAAAGATAATAAGAGATCAATAGGTGAATACGGGCTAATGACTTTGATGTTTTTATCATTTTTGAAAATTTCTTTGTATTTTTTTTGACCGGCAAAGATAAATTTAACATCAGGATATCGCTTAAATAAAATTGAAAAAAACAGATCATCGCCTAAATTAATTTTCTTGTATCCGTAAACAAGTACTTTTTTTCTCAAGTGTATTCACCTCTTTTGTGCAATTATAGATTAACAACAAAAAATTGTCAAATTACTTGTTTAATAATTATGATGAAAAATGCATTTGCTGATTTGGTTGACAAAACAGATAAAAAAATAGATAATGGGAAATAGGTATTTTAGTTAATATGGGTTTATATGAATTTAGGTGATAAAATGACCAGAGGCTTTGTAACCTTAACCACAGGTGACATTAAATATTATAAAATGGCAGTAAATATGTTGGCTTCTTTCAGGTTGCATAATCCTGAAACTAAGTTTGCTATCATTTGTGACAGAGAAAATGAATATACCGCTAAATTTGATGATGCGGTTGTTTTAGAAAATGCAAATGGTGATTACAGAGATAAATTTTCTCTTCTTGTTAAGTCACCTTATGACGAGAATATATTTATTGAGCCGGATTGCCTCATATACCGCAATCTTGACTTTTTCTGGGATTTATTATCTAAAGAATCCGATTTTTCATCTTTTGGTTGGAATAGCGGGGGAATGGATTGTTGGTTTAAAACTGAAAAAACTCAAAATCATTTGTATGAACTTGTTCCCGAGCTTTTAAGAGATGCAGATGTTCCGCTTTTTAACCCGGGGTATCTGTTTATCAGAAATGGTGAAAGATGCGAGAAAATGTATAGTGATTGTTTGCAGATTGCCGAGAGAATAAAAAGTGATGATCTATTAAGAGATTATGCTCCGATATTATGTAACGGCAAGCTTCGTGATGACCCGATATTTGATTTAGGTATGGCAATAAATGGTTTTATTTGTCACGCTCAACCTAAGGAATCAAAATGTATTTCTTTGCCATCAAAATATATTATAAACCAAATAGATATGGTTAATGGTAAGCTTGATGTGACAGACAAAAACGGGAAAGAGTTTAAAGATTGTTCACTTCTTCATTTTTCAACTCGCAGAGTTATGGAAGAGGGGCTATACCCTTGGCAATGTGCTATAATGAATACATATTTGAAGCATGGTAAAGCGTATAAAGTGTTGGATAATTCTTTAGTAGAATTCAGCTTTAATATCTTTAGATGGATTAAAACGAGAGTGAAACACTTTTTTAAGTTTTAAACGAGTTGTTTATATACCTATCAAAATATTTCAACAAGGTGATTTTCTTGACAGATAAAAGCACTAACAAAACCTTGCAAAAAGAGAAGAATGAGCTTGCAAGGCTGAATAAAATGAGCAATCGCAATTCGGGAAGCAAATATTTTTTTGTTTTACTTCTGCTTATTGCAATTGTTAATATTCTTGATGAGGTAACAAGTAATCTGACAGTTACCGTTCAGTCCTCTTTTGTAACGGAGTTTTTCGTTAATAATCCATTTATGGGAAAATATTATACCTATGAAGATGGACTTGCTTTCCATTCAAGCATAGGTGTTTTCACCTATGTCTTGGGAATATTTACACCTTTTTATAAAGCTCTTGCAGATAAATGGGGCAGAAAACCACTTTTTGTGCTTTCAACCTTGGGAATGGCAGTGGGACTTCTGGTGATTCATTTGTCATCAAGCTACATAATGTTCCTTGTAGGCTTTGCAATTATCAGCTTCTTTATGGGTCACGATATTCAGATTATTTATATTCTTGAAGAAGCACCCCATAAGCACAGAGCAAAGATTTACAGTTTTCTTAAAAGCTTCGGTATTTTAGGCGTTATTCTTATTCCCACACTTCGTGATATTCTTATGGGTGACGATGCAACAAAATGGCGCGAGATTTTCCTTGTGCCTGCCCTTATCGGTTTTGTTGCGGTGGGACTTGTTCTTATTTTTGCAAAGGATACAAAAGTATTTATTAACGAAAGAATAGAATACCTTTCTCGCCCCTATGAGCAAAGGCAGGCAGAAAAAGCTCTTAAAAAGCAGCAGAAGGAAGCCCAGAGAAATCAGTCCGGTGTATTTAACGGCGTAAAATATATCTTTTCTAATAAAGATACGAAAATGCTTATTATTGCCCACATTATTTTTGATGCGGCAATGCCTGCAATTGCGTTGTATTTTGAATCTTCAATGCATCGTGCAGGTATGAGCACAAGTAATATTACCAAAGCATTGTTTATGGTCCCTGTTATTTATGCCACAATAACCTTCCTTTCGGGATTTATTGCCGATAAGTTGGGCAGAAAATTTACTGTTACTCTTTTCTCGGTAACCTGTGTTGCAGGGTATGTGCTTTTTGTGGTAGGTATTCTTAATAATTGGAATCCATATCTCATAGGCTCGCTTGCAGGCCTTTATCAGGGCTCTTATTGGATTGGCAGAGACTATATGAATGTTATGATGACGGAGAAAGTGCCTACAGATATTCGTGCCTCGGTTGTTGGTGCGGAGGGACTTTTGGTAATAATCGGTCTTGCGGTAGGTTATTTAACTACAATTATAGGAATGACCGCTATGCCGATTTGGTGGGCGTGTCTTGCAGTTTCAATTCCGACAGTTTCTGTTGCGGCAATTATATTTACACTTAAGGTTAAAGAAACAAAGGGCGCAAACCTTGACGATATAAAATGAGATTAGAAAAACAGAAAGAAGTGGTAAAATGCAAGCAATTTTTGATTCATTTTTGAATTTTGATTTAAGTGTGTTCCAATGGATTCAGGGCATACATAATGAGCTTTTGGATGCTTTAATGGTGGGCATAACAACTCTCGGTAACGGAGGAGCGATTTTTATTGCTATCGGTCTGGCTCTTTTGTTTACCAAAAAATACCGCAAGGCAGGACTTGCAGTTATTGTGGCTCTTCTTGTTATGCTTCTTTGTAATGACCTTTTCCTTAAAGAATTTTTCGCAAGACCGAGGCCTTTTAATCTTTTTGAAACCGACCCTGAAAAATACGCTTTCTGGGGCAAAAGCTATGTTTTCCCTGAGCTTATAAGTAAGCCTACAAGCTTTTCTTTTCCGTCAGGTCATACCGCATCAGCCTTTGCGGCGGCAATTGCTCTTTTGTGGCATAACAGAAAATTTGGTATCCCCGTAACAATTTTTGCAGCACTTATGGGCTTTTCAAGAATTTATGTTGAGGTTCATTACTGTACCGATGTAATTGCAGGTGTTGTTTCGGGAACAATTTGTGCATTTGTTGCAGTGCTTATTGTGAAATATCTTTTCCCCGTTGTTGATAAAGGGTTAGATAAGCTTTATCTGAAATTAAAGAAAAATAAAACTAATTCGTAATAAAAAATCGGAGAACGCAGATTAATGAAAAAGGTCAGTGAATATACGGCTCTTTTTAAGAATATCGGCTCTGAGTGGAAATGGCTTTTAAAAGTGATGAGCCGTTACCGCCTTGAGATTGCAGGCTACACCGTTATGGGTGTGGTCGGCATAGCTATGGGCCTTGGTGCAAGTGTGGCATCAAAATTTCTTATAGATGCGGTTGTTGGCAAAAACTCTCAAACAATTATACCTGCGGCGGCGTTGGTTATAGGTCTTGCGGTTTTTCAGCTTGTTGTTAATGCGTTGAGTTCTTTTGTTTCTTCTCGGGTGGGCACTCGTGTCAATAATGAAATCCGAGCAGAAATTTATGAAGCTATGGCAAATGCCGATTGGGAAGAAATCAATAAATACCATTCCGGTGACCTTATAAACCGCCTTGAAGGCGATGTGATTTCCGTTTCAGGAAACGTTATCTCATTTTTACCCGGACTTTTCACGAAATTGATGCAGTTTTTCGGGTGCCTTGCCATTGTTTTATATTATGATGTAACTCTGGCTTTGCTTGCTCTTATGAGTGCCCCCATTTTATTTTTCTCTTCAAGATTTATGACTAAAATGATGAGAAAATATAACCTTGAAAGCAGGGAAATGAACGGTAAAATTCTTTCCTTCAGTGAAGAATCCGTTCAGAATTTGCAGACCATAAAAGCCTTTGGCTTAACAAGGGACTATTCGGAAAAATTCAGAGCTTTATTAACTAATTATCGCAATATGAGGTTAGCTCACGATAAATTTACAATTTTAACAACACTCTGCCTTTCATTTATAGGTCTTGTTGTGGCATATTCCTGCTATGGATGGGGTGTTTACAGGCTTTGGTCGGGTGCAATAACCTTTGGCACAATGACCTTGTTTTTACAGCTATCGGGTAGCCTGACATCTTCATTTTCAGGGCTTGTTTCAATGGTGCCCGGGGTGATTTCCGTTGCAACTGCCGCAGGGCGAATCAAGGAGATAACAGAGTTGAAGAAAGAGCATGCTGAGGATGAAAAGTTGGCGGAGGCAATGCTAGCGGAAGCTCGTGAAAAAGGTGCAAGTGTAATTGCAGAAAATCTTTCATATTCTTATGCAGATAGTGAAAAAGCTGTTTTGAATAACATCAGCTTTTCCGCATTACCCGGTGAAACAATTGCGTTTGTCGGGCCATCAGGTGAGGGTAAAACAACAATTTTAAGATTGATTTTAGGTCTTGTTAATAAAACCGAGGGCGAATTAAAACTTGGTGTACGGGATTTTGGTGAGCTCTCCGTTTCACCTGCCACAAGGCGCTTTTGCTCTTATGTTCCTCAGGAGAATGCGGTTTTCACAGGTACGATTGCAGAAAATATGAGAATAGTGAAGCCTGATGCTACAGATGAGGAAATAAAATCAGCTCTGAAAATCGCAGACGCTTTGGATTTTGTTGAGGCTTTGCCTCTTGGCATTGAAACAGCAGTAGGGGAGAGGGGCGTTAATTTCTCCGAGGGTCAGGTTCAAAGATTATCAATTGCAAGGGCGGTTCTTTGCAATGCACCGCTTCTTGTTATGGATGAAGCAACCTCGGCACTTGACAGTGACACAGAAGAGAGAGTTTTAGATAATCTTATGCAGTCAAACGGCAACCAAACCCGCATAATCACAACCCACCGTCCCAGTATGCTGAACTATTGCCACAGAATATATGAATTGCAGGAAGACGGTACTGTAAAATTGAGAGAAAGGGAGTAAAAACCCTTTCTCTTTTTTGCTTTTTTACCTTGACAAATATAGGCTTTTGATATAATATAAAATAGAATATCTTTAGAATGGTAAAGTGTTCTTATTATGTTTAAAAATTATGTGATTTGTCAGCAAAAAATTCAGATTGAAGCATCGGATTTCCCTTCAGATTGTGCAGATTGGCGCATTTTTGAAGCTGATTTTGATACCCCTGATTTTTCGGTTAAATGCAATGTGACCGAGCCTCTTCCGAAGGCGGAGGGAGTGCTTTGCGGTAAATCGGGTGATTTCTCGGTTTATTGCAAAGGTGAAACAGTTTTCCGTAAAAGAGATATGGGGAGTCTTGAAGGCAGTCTGACCAAATATGGTTGCAAAAATCCTTTGGAGTGTGAAATCTTTTTTACGCCCCAAAGCGCCCCTGTTTTTATGGATGAACGCTATTTCTGGACCTCTGTTCCGTTAGCGCAGTACCTCTTAATGAAAAAAGGAGTGCTGATGCACGCTTCATTCATAGATATCGGCGGTTCGGCAGTTCTTTTTTCCGCCCCATGCGGAACGGGCAAGAGCACCCAAGCTGAGCTTTGGCGGGTTCACAGAAACGCCGAAATCATAAATGGCGATAAAGCAGGGGTTTACCTTGAAAACGGCAAAGCATTTGCAGGGGGGATCCCCTTTTGCGGAACAAGCGGAATCTGCAAAAATCGTGATTTACCCTTGAAAGCAATTGTGCTTCTGAGCCAGGGTAAAGAAAATATTGCAAAACACCTTACGGGTGTTGAAGCCCTGCAGGGCGTAATTAAAAACATATATCTTGATTTGTTAGCTCCGATGGAGAAACAAATGTGTATAGATTTCGTTATTGAGCTTTTATCGGCAGTGCCGGTTATTTCATTGGAATGCACTCCCGATGAAAGAGCAATAGAAGAACTTGAAAAAAATTTGTAACTATTTACTTTCATTTTTCTTTTTGGAAAACAAAGATATAGCAATAAGGTAGATTCTTTTTTAGCCTTCCTTCAAAGGAAGGTGGCGCAAAACAGCTCGTCTGTTTTGTGACGGAAGGTTCTTTGTTGCGAAGCAACATTTCGCCGCAGGTGAAACTAAGAAAAGAAAGTGGTAAAATGGACGAAAAAGAACCGTTACCTGTAAACCAAAGCTTAAAGGGGTTAGCAAGAAACGGCAGAAGAAACCAAACTCCCGAGGAACGAAAAATGTGGTATGACTATCTGAATAAGGTAAAACCACGCTTTCACAGACAACGAGTAATCGGAAATTACATAGTTGATTTCTATTCTCCCAAATTAAAAATAATCATCGAAATAGATGGTTACCAGCATTATTACGAAGAAAACAAAGAATACGACAAGAAAAGAACTGAATATTTAGAAAGTTTAGGTTTTGTTGTAATACGATTTGACAATACCGAGGTTAAGAAAAGATTTCCTTGGGTTGTGAATGAGCTTATGGCTTTTTGCGAAAGCAGAGCTAAAGAGCTTAATATAACTGACTATAATTTTATGGTTGAAGGTTAACGTTGCATCTTCGATGCAATTTTGGAAGAACCTTCCGGCACGAAAAATCAAGATTTTCCGTGCCACCTTCCTTTGAAGGAAGGCACAAATAATATTGCAACAAAATGAAAACAGAAAGGAAATGAAAATGGAAATATCATACGAAAATTTCATTTCCCGTATGTTTGCAAAAGCAGACCAGAATTCAATCCCTCTTTCAGGTGCATTTGAGTTAACCTCAAGGTGCACTCTCGATTGCAAAATGTGCTATATTCACCAGAACGGCGGCAATTGCCCCTCGGCTGAAAAAAACGGCGAATGGTGGGTGAATTTAGCCAAGGAAGCTCGCAATGCGGGCACATTACTTTTGCTTCTTACAGGCGGTGAGCCAATGCTCCACCCTGATTTTGAAGATATATATTTAAAATGTCGTGAATTGGGCTTGCTTGTGAGCATAAACACAAACGCAACCCTTATTGACGATGAAAAAGTCAGATTCTTTAAAGAGAATCCGCCACAAAGGTTGAATATAACTCTTTATGGTGCAAGCGAGGAAACCTATGAAGCCCTTTGCGGAAACGGAAAGGCGTTTAAAAAGGTTTTGAGTGCCATTAAAAAGCTAAAGGATGCCGGAGTGAAAATAAAACTGAACTTCAGTATCACTCCTCAGAACTTTAAGGATGCCGCAATAGTTCAGGAATGGGCGAAGGAATGGGGAATTCCCGTTCAGCCCGTCAGCTATATTGTTCCGCCCGTAAGGGTTTGCGGTGAAAGGGTTCGCCTTAGTCCTGAGGATGCCGCAAGAGAGCATTTTTTGTGGCAGAAGAGAGCTTTGGGTGATGATATGGGCGAATTTGTGAAAACCCGTGATTTGCCCCCTGATATTGAGGATTTCGGCGAATGTAGAAATCCCAATGGCGACAGAATTACCTGCAGGGCAGGGCTTAGCTCCTATTGGGTAACCTATGATGGCTTTATGCTTCCCTGTGGAATGATTCCTCAGCCAAAAAGCGAAATCAAATCTTTTACGGACTCTTTTAAATTCATTCGTGAGGAAAGAGAAAAAATAATTCTTCCTGCTAAATGCAAGGATTGCAACTTCAAAAAGGTTTGCGATAATTGCGCTGCAGTAGCCTTTGCAGAAACAGGTAGCTTCTCAGAAGCTCCCGAATACGCCTGCAAAAAAGCACAAGCCTATGCAAAGCTTGCTTTGCAAGCTTTTTAAACGCAAAATGCAAAACGCAAAGCGAAATAAAGTTGCTGTTCTTTGAGCCTTCCTTCGAAGGAAGGTGGCGCAAAACAGCTCGTCTGTTTTGTGACGGAAGGTTCTTTGTTGCAAAGCAACATTTCACCAAAGGTGAAAGTTTTACAAAAACTACAAATTGAAAAAGAGTGGTTAAATGGACGAGAAAGAACCATTACCGACAAATCAAAGTTTGAAAGGTCTGGCTAGAAACAACAGAACAAATCAGACACCCGAAGAACGGAAAATGTGGTATGACTATCTGAACAAAGTTACACCACGATTTCACAGACAACGAGTAATAGGAAATTACATAGTTGATTTCTATTCACCAAAATTAAAAATAATCATCGAAATAGATGGTTATCAGCATTATTACGAAGAAAATCGAGAATACGACAAGAAAAGAACTGAATATTTAGAAAGTCTTGGATTTGTGGTTATTCGATTTGATAATACCGAGGTAAAGAAAAGATTCCCTTGGGTAGTTAATGAGCTTATGGCTTTTTGTGAAAACAGAGCCAAAGAATTCAATATAACTGATTACAATTTCATAGTTGAAGGTTAAAATTCCACCTACGGCGGAACGTTGCTTCGCAACGAAGAACCTTCCGTCACGAAAAATCAAGATTTTCCGTGCCACCTTCCTTTGAAGGAAGGCACAGATAAAAACCAGCTACATTGCAAAAATTATAAGCTTCGGCTTTTTATATAAATTAATAAATAATCTATTCATTTTGCATTCTGCATTTCGCAAATCACAACTCGTTTTGCGCTTTACGTTTTGCACTTTGCACTTTATCAATTGGAGGTTGATGAAAAATGAAAACACATAACACAAAAATGAAAGGAAAAAAGGTATTATCAGTGCTTCTGGCATTGGTAATGGTGCTTTCTGTTGCAAGCCCTGCTTTTTCACCCTTAATGGGTCTTATTGCAAAAGCAGCAACAGGAGACCCTGTTGAGCTTGCCTTCAACAACCTTTTTGTTTTCGAAAAGTGGGCTACTAATGCGAACTCAACAACCGTTCAGGATTTATATGAAAGTGTTGATGAAAATGGGGTTCTCAAACACGAATCAAAGGTGGATCCCGATGCTTTGGTGCCGGATATCCAGAACGGCAGTTTTAAGTTTACAAAAAAAGTTAGTGAAGGGGTGCAATCCTATACTTGCTATGGCGGACCTGATAACAACAACTTCACTTACTATATGATAGATGTTAATCCTAACACATCCTATACATTCCATTACAATGTTGAGGGTGATCTTTGGAGCTTTACTCCTTTTGTTTTCTATTATGACATTGAAGGTAAATATATACAAGGCAAAGAGGTTTTTTACGCGACTCCCGGGTACGGTAATAACCATTTTGCTTTCACTACTCCCGCAAATGCTGAGTACATTCAGGTTCGATTTACCATAGGTGATAACGAAACAAGCAGAGGTCCCAATGTAGGAGAAGCTACTTTACCGAGTTCTGTTTACGCTACTGTTAGCGATATTGCAATTTTTAAAACCGAATTGTACGATGCATATTTTGGCGCTCAGGAAGAAGCTCTTGCTGCTGAAAAAGAAGCACTTAATCTGTTCGAACTTGAGGCTTGGGCGAGTAATGAAAGAACACATAATCCTTATACAGGTACAGGTTCCGGCTCTATTGTTGACATTACCTCCAATAGTTTTAAGTTGGAAACAACTAGCAGTATGTTCATAACCGGTGCCGCAGAAACTACAGCTGCAAATAATTTGGCTCATTATACTGTTGATGTTAATCCTTCCACTACATATTCTTTGATTTATAGTGCTACAGAAAATAATCTGCCGAGCGGTTCTACTGTGTATTGTCAAAATTACATTGTTGAACTCAGTTCAAGCGGTGATGTGCTTGGTTTAATAGGACCTTTGTATACTGGAGAATCAGACAAGAATCTTGAATTTACAGTTAGAGCCGATACCGACCGTATTCAGGTGGCATTCATGCTTATTAATGATGTTTCACCAGAATACCAATACTGTGTTGTTGAAGATGTCGGACTCTATGAAACCGCTGCTCTTAATAGTTTACCCCCTATTGACTATAACGTTGATTATGAAACGATTACAGGCTATCCTCACCGTAAGGTTTATACCGAAGGTGCCGGTAATTACAGTGAGCTTCCCACACCTACAATTCCTGAGGGCAAGGTGTTTGCAGGCTGGTATACCGCTGAAGACGGCAAAGGTAAGCTTATTACCGCAGATACTGAAATTTCTTACGATAGCTATACTGTTTACCCCAAGTTTGAAACAAAGCTTGATGATGGTGGTCTCAAAATAGACACTCATCCAACAAAGCTTACCTACACGCTTGGCGAAAAGGTTAACACGGCAGGCCTTGTTCTTGAAGCAACCGTTACAACAGATGGCGGAACTAATGTTTACAAAGTCAATTCAGGTTATCGCTACTCTCCCGAAACTGTTGCCACAACACCGGGAACTCAGACTATTACAGTTACCTACGGCGGACAGTCTGTTTCTTACGATGTTAATGTAGTTGACAGCGTAACCGAGAGCGTTAAGGTGAATGGTACTGCAACGGATGTTGATGTAACAAACAATGAATATACTTTTAACCTTACCTCCGATTTCAACCGTTATGAATTAACATATTATTCTGATTCCTACGTTAAAGGAACTCTTAATACAGTCGCAGCGGACGGAACAACCGTTTCAGAGGAATTCTTTCTGGAGCCTTCAACCAACGGAAGCTTTGAATCTTTTATTGACGTTTTCCTTGATGAAGAAATTTATACTAATATCGCAACAATAAAGTTCGAAGTGCTTGATAAGGAATTCGGCACATTCGAATTGTATTCAGTAGATACAATTCTTTCAGGTGTTCCCGAAGATAATATGCAGTATCAGGATGATGGTACTCACAAGGTTGGTATTGATCTTTCAATGGGTGGTTCTCTTGCTTACCTTGAAGAGCTCAGCGGCAATGTTGTTGCTTCCTATTACGGTGAAGGTCAGGAGGCACAGGTTGACTACAAGAGCATGATAACCGGCGGCACTCAGATAACCGAAGGCGTTAACCTTATTAACCGCCATGACCCCGGTCGATTTGTTCAGCAGTCATATTACGGCACAAAGGAAGATCCTTATAAGATAGGCGATTATAACGGCGTTCCTTGGAACTACAACCCTGTTCAGGGCGGTAACTACCAGTTCGAATCAAGTAAGATTATTGACTACAGAATTACTGATGGCGAAATTTATGTTAAGACCCGTCCTTTGGATTGGGGTAAATATTCCGATGAATTCGCAAACTTAAAAGACGGTGACTATACAGATAACAACAATAACGGCCAATGGGACGAAGGCGAATTGGTATTAGACCCCAAATACGGCGATGATTACATCACCGATTCCTATATGGAAGCATGGTATGTTTTTGAAGATTCTATGGTTAAAACATACTGCCGATTTGTTGACTATTCGGGCTATCCCTCAAACGTAACTACTCAGGAAATGCCTGCATTCTACCCTATCGAGCCTCTTAATAGCTTTGCTTATTACGATAAAGATGGTCTTGCAAATGATAATGACCCTAATACAAATATAACTCCATGGGCAGATGACAATGCAGCAGTGTACGTAGATAACCCTGATTTCTGGGGCGTTTCTGCAAATTATAATACCATGCTTAAAGAAAACGGTAAGCCTATAATTAATCCAAAGGTTAACTCTGTCGAAAACTGGGCAGCGTTTATGGGCAGTAACGATGAAAAGAGCTTCGGTATTGGTATTTATTCTGCAGGTGTAACAGAGTTCCATTACGGTACTTTCCCTCAGATTTATAAGGAACCTCAAAAAGACGCGAATGGAGTACTTAATACAACTCTTACAACGCAGTTCGATCATGCTGATATGTATGAAAAAGACAATACTACAAATCAGCTCGTTCTCACAATGCCCGATATGCAGGACGCTACATCATATATTGCGCCTGTTGACACAATGAAATTTGAGAGCTACAAGCCCTACAACTACTCCTTCTACATCGCTTCCGGTACTCTTAACGATATCCGTGAAGACTTCAAACGTGCTAAAACAGATGACGATGCAGCCGCAGTTGCAAACACCAACATCGCTGTTCCTGAAACTGCATATATGACTCCCGCAGAAGACAAATCAAAAGTTGGTCAGTATTATGTTAACAACATAATAAATGAAACCTCCAACAGTATTGAAACTGTAGCTGACAGAGAGGACAAAATGTCCTTTAGTGTGCATATTGATGAAGCCAAACATTTCACCGTTGACATTACAAATGTTAGCAACGCTAATGATGATATCGACTTATACAAAGTTTCTGATAATTCAGAAGTATCAAGTAGTGAGAAATTCAACCTTAACATAAACACCGGTACAGGAGTTTTTGATGAAGAATACTATCTGGCATTTAACACCACAGGTCTTGGCTACGGTGAAAAAGCCACTGCCAAGTGGACAATTACAGGTTACGATGAAAATAATAATGCTGTAGGAACCTACACTGCATATACCGTGCTGTATGCATCCGAGCGCACTGTGGGTGCTGTTGCAGAAGGTCGTATAACTTCAGGTTCAAATAATGAAATTTCTTCCTGGATTACAGGTGCCAACGGTGTTGATCACTCACAGAGAGCGCCCTTGGGTTCTTTGTATGGTGAGAAAAAGAGTGCCGGTTATTTCCTAGAAGATCCCTTGGTTTATGGTGATGCAGCTACCACAATAAGCGGTACAAGTGAAACACCCTATGATTATATTACTGTTGTGCTTGATGTTACAGGTGTAGACAACAAAACAGTTAATGATGGCAACTATGTTATACAGACTGCAACCAGTGATGAGGACCATTCAAGAGCACAGAGCTATCTTGGTCTTCTTAAGATTGATAAATCCCGTTACACCAACACCAATCAGATTCCTAACCTTGAAATAGGCTTTGATGCTTTGAGAATCAGTAGCGATAAAAACAACTCACTTCAGAAATACGATACATATTACGTATTGGGAACAGAGGAATCTTACGCTGCTACTGCAGCCCTTTCTGCAGCACCAAGCGGTTGGACTCATTTTACTTCGTATACTGATACAAACAGTAAAAAAACTGTACCTTTCAGAGAAACAGTGGTTCCTTCATATACTGTTTCGGATGATATGGAAGGAAAATATATTCATGCATTGAACCAAGGTATGTGTACTTGGATACTTGCAGGTAATAGATATTCAACTGCAGGTACATCAGTTCTTTTATCTTTGACAGATAAGAGTGCACTTCGTGATTCTGTAACCAAAGGCTATGGTCTTTCAGAAGAAAAATATTCTGAGGACTCATATTCCAAGTTCGAGACTGAGCTTAAAGAGGCGGCAACCGTTCTCGGTGACCCCTCCGCAGACCAGATTACTATTGAGAATGCCCAAAAAGAACTCGATGATGCAATGGATCATTTGGTTAACGTTTATTATGCATTGAAATACGATAACCTCTTCAGTGCTTACGAGTTTTCACAGCATACTGAAAGTATGAAAACAAATCACGATAATGGTGTATATCGTGGCACAGTTTCAGTGAGTGATGATTATAAATCAATTACTGTTGAAAATACCGTAGAAAATAATGATGTGTATGCTAAAGAAGGCACATCAAATGAGCATTATACTGTTAAATTGAATCCTGGTAAAGAATATGTATTCGAATTTGATGCAGTATCAGACTATGGTTCTCAGGTGCTCTTGTTCTTTTATGATGCAAACAATGAAGGTGTTGCTGTAACAAACAGGTCAACTCAGGCTGGCACAGGAAACCCGAATAATGTTAATAGTTCGGATACGCATTTTGCATATTACATTGAAGGTAATATTAATAATCACTATGTTATGAGATTTACCACACCTGAAAATGTGGATAAGATGTCGTTCCGTTTTGGTAATGCGTATAATACAGTTAACTCCTCAACCTTCAGCAATATTAAACTTGTTGAAGCTGATAAGTATTATGCAGATGTTGATTATGAGAAAACCGAGGATGTTTATAAAGAATATGCTTCCTACGGTACTCTTCCCACCCTCACAAGAACAGGTTATACCTTTGTTTGTTGGAAGGATGAAGCTGAAGAAAATGTTGTTACAGGAGCTAATATAGCTACTGAGCATAAGACTATCTATTCTCAGTGGAATGAACACACATATACCATCACCTATAATAATAACGGTGGTGAGTCAGGTGATGAGAATACATCAGAGTTGATTAAATATTCTGATACAAAAACTTTATCATCAGGTGACGGCTTTACAAAAACCGGCTACAAAATTGTTGGTTGGTCAAGAACCTCCGGCACCAATAGCGTAGATTATGAGCTTGGCGAAACAGTAAGCGGGCTTACTGCTGAAAATGGTGACAATGTAATTCTTTATGCTGTTTGGGCAAAATCTGAAATCAATGTAACTTTTGATAACTTGTTTGATTTCAGTCAGTTTGAAGATAATATTGATTCTGCTGAGATTGAAGTTAAGAATGTGACAAATACAGGCTTTACTATAGAAGCTACTTCTCCAACAAAAGTAGAAGATGGAGTCACCTATTTCAATGATGACTGTAACTCTGAATGGACCTACAATATTCCTGTTAAGCCAAACACAAAATATGTTTTCTCTTCAGATGTCATATTTGAAGACAAGAATTCCGCTGACGGTTGCAACAGCTACGAAATTTACGCTGTAGTAAAACTAGCAGATGGCACAACTAATGATTCGGATGTTGCAGTTGATGAAAACTGTAATAAAGAAGGCGCTTATTTCAAGGTTCGTGATAAGAGCACCTTCACCTTTACTACATCAGCCGATAGTGCTTATATAACCTTCAGGTTTGATGTTAACGATTATGGTAACACTATGACTGTTGATAACATCCGCCTTTGGGAAGATGACGGAACTACTGTTTCTCCCGTTAATAAGGTTGTTGGTAACGGTAACAAATATGGTGAACTTCCTACTCCCACAAAAACAGGTTATAAATTTGACGGTTGGAAAAACTCTGATGGTCAGTTTGTTACAAAAGATGATATTGTGAACAGCGATGAAACTGTAAATCTTTATTCACAGTGGACTGAGATTACCTATACAGTAAACTTCTCACCCAATGGTCCTACTGATATTGCAACAGCAGAGCAACAACTTCCGAAATATTCAGAAAAAATCATAATGCCCGATGAATTGAGCTGGAAATATGGTAAATTTGTGGGCTGGTCATTTAATCCTACCGTAAGTCCTTATGCAAATGACGGCAGTATTTATGCGCCCGGTAAAGAAGTGAATGTTAAGGATGTTATACCTGATGACGGCTCAACTGTTATTGAACTTCATGCCGTATGGCAATTGACCAATGTTTTTGAGGATGATACTGTTATTGCCGATTTCGGTGTTATGTTACCAATCAAGCCCGAAGAGAATGACTGTGATACAATTAATTATCATATTTCTCCCAAAAATCCGGAAACCGGAGAAGGCTTTGGCGGTGTGTTAGAGCTTGGTTTTGGTTCTTCTGTTGAAACCAAGTCTTACGAAGGTAAATATGGTACCTTTGAAATTTATAAAGACGGTGATGGTAAAGAAACCAGATATGTTTCTTATACACCTAACAAAATAGTGGATGCTGAAAAGGTTGAAGACCGCGTTGATACTGTAACATACTGTGGCAGAATCAAATATCTTGATGGTAGTTATTCAGAACTCTTTACAAATACCATCACAGTTGTTCCTGCATCCAGTATGCTTTATGAGGAAAATGTGATTCCTACCACTAATAATCCTGAAAAATATCAATGGAATGCAAAGGGTGCTTCTACAATTGCAATGCAGGATTTCAATTCTGATAAAGCTACTGATGTTTACGGTTATGACAGTGCCTATGCAAACTCTACCGCCTTCTCTGATGGAACATATCTTCAGGCAAAGGTAACCACCTCAAACAAACGTAGCGATACTGCAACCTTTGATTTTGTAGGTTCAGGCTTTGACCTTATCGGTGCCTGCGGTAAAAACACAGGTGTTCAGATTGTTAAGGTCAGCGTGCCCGATAATGAAAGCACAACAGGCTATAGTGCAATAAGAACCTTTATTGTTGACACATATTTCACCGATACAAATATTATGACTGATGGCTTGCTCCATCAGGTGCCAATTGTTAACTTCCGCAGTGATTTTGGTAAATATCGTGTTGAAACAACAGCGGCATACCTGAACAGCTCAGGTTCAGTTAAAGCAGGAAATGCAATAATTGCATATTCTTCCGCAAGTCTTGATAACGGCACTGTTATCAATACAACTATAGGCGAACCCTCAGATGAAATTCTCAATGAGCTTGAAGCTCTCGGCTTTGAGGATTTGGGTGATGATGTTGAGGTTGTCTGGATGGATGATAACTCCGTTTTCAACGGTGGCACAGGGGCAAGCAGAAGCCTTATCAGCGGTTCAGCAGGCTTGTATTTTGCAAACGAAGGCACAACAACCGGTCTTGATAACTATATTGATGGTGTTCGTATTTATAACCCCTTAGATGGTGGTGACGGATATTATAAAGATTCTGAGCAAAACGCAACCTACTATAACATTGTTACAGAGCTTGAAATGGATTCTGCTCAAAGCAATATGGCTTATATTGAATCCGGTGCCCTTAACTTTATACCCAAAGACGAAAGTGGTAATCCGCTTGTAGACGAAAATGGAAATCCGATTACTTTTGACTTTGATGCTTATAATAATCAGGGTGGACCTAAAGGTGAAATTTACCTTAAAGAAGGTGATGCAATTGCCTTCAAATTCAAAGCTCTGAGCAACGGAACTGCTTCAAGCATAATGCTGGGTATGAGAGCAATTATGGGTAACCCAACCATTAGAACAACGGTTGCCGGTAATGCTTCTGAACCTACTACTGTAAACAGCAGAACCGAAATGTATTATCAGATAGCCACAAATGTTCTGGTTACCACAACAGGTGTAACTGTTATTGTTACTAACCCGAGTGATGGTGATGACGAAACAAATAACATTGTTGCAGTTAACAATCTTAAGCTTATCAACGGACCTCAGAGTAAATCAGACTCAGCGGATAACCCTGTAATTATGGGTAATACTTCAAGCGGAGCTCTTGCACCCACACCCGTTGTTCCTGATGCGGTTACGGGTGCAGAGGGAAATACTGAAAGCATCCCTGAAACAGATGTTGATACAGATACCGATGTTCCCAAAGCAGATGTTGAAGAAGAAACTGAAAACAATATTTCAGTTGCAATTCCCGGACTTCCGGCACCAATTGCTTCATTCCTTGAAATGTTGTTCAAGCTTCTCGGTCAGCTTGTTGGTTCGTTAGGATTTTAAGGAGGATTAATTA
>JAZNYZ010000027.1:0-79030 GCA_045594685.1 Acutalibacteraceae bacterium
GTCGAGAACAGCGATCTTCTTGCAGGTTGCGGGGATGGCAGCGATGAGCTTGTCAGCTGCGAAGGGACGGTACAGGCGAACCTTGACCAGGCCGACCTTTTCGCCGTGGGCGTTCAGGTAGTCGATGACTTCCTCGATAACGTCATTGACAGAGCCCATAGCAACGATGATGCGGTCAGCATCTTCGGCGCCGTAGTAGTTGAACAGCTGATAGTTGGTACCCAGCTTCTCGTTGACCTTGTTCATGTACTTCTCAACCACTGCGGGCAGGGCGTTGTAGTACTTGTTGCAAGCTTCACGGTGCTGGAAGAAGATGTCGTCGTTCTCGTGAGAACCACGCATTACAGGATGCTCAGGATTAAGAGCACGTGCACGGAATGCATTAACAGCATCCATATCGCACATTTCCTTGAGGTCTTCGTAGTCCCAGATCTCGATCTTCTGGAGCTCGTGAGATGTACGGAAGCCATCGAAGAAGTTGATGAACGGAACACGGCTTTCGATAGCTGTGAGGTGAGCAACTGCACCAAGGTCCATAACTTCCTGTGTGTTTGTTTCAGCGAGCATTGCGAAACCTGTCTGACGACAAGCGTAAACGTTTGAGTGATCGCGGAACATATTTAGAGCATGGGAAGCTACGCAACGACCTGATACATGGAAAACGCTGGGAAGAAGTTCACCTGCGATTTTGTACATGTTGGGGATCATGAGAAGAAGACCCTGAGAAGCTGTGTAAGTTGTTGTGAGCGCACCGGCTGCGAGTGAACCGTGAACAGTACCTGCTGCACCTGCTTCGGACTGCATTTCGGAAACCTTAACAGTTGTTCCGAAGATGTTTTTCACGCCCTGAGCTGACCACTGGTCAACATAGTCTGCCATAGGGCTGGAAGGGGTGATGGGGTAAATACCTGCAACTTCTGTGAATGCATAAGACACATAAGCAGCGGCATTGTTACCGTCCATGGTTTTCATTTTTCTAGCCATAGTATTTCCTCCTATAAAAAATATCAATTTAAAAACACTATAATAGGTATTATATATACCACCAAACATAATAACACTTATTTCTCCAAAAGTAAACTGCAAAACTCCAAAAAATCGTGGAAAATTTAACAATATTTTTCATATTTTGAGTAGTTTTTCACAAAGGTGAAATTTTGATGACTCCAAGAGGCAAAAACACTGTAAATATTGCCCTAAAACATTGACAAAACAGTAGAAATAAATGTATAATATATGCTAATGTGGTATAGTGTATTTTCATACTACATAATACTTTTAATTTTTGAAAGGAGTAAATCCAACTATGGATGACCCCGGACCTAATTTCATTTTGGCCCAAGCAATTGAACTTTCACAAAACTCAGCAGGAGGAAGCTTGGTATTAAAAATTCTTTTACTGCTGGCACTTATTCTTGTAAACGCATATTTTGCTATGGCGGAAATTGCTGTTATTTCTCTTAACGATGCAAAAATTGAGAAAATGGCAGAGGAGGGACACAAAAAAGCAAAGCTTGTTTTAAAGCTTACAAAAAACCCGACAAAATTCCTTTCCACAATTCAGATAGGCATAACTTTGGCAGGATTTTTAACATCTGCTTCTGCGGCAACCTCTTTTGCAGAAATGCTTACAGATGCAGTTACAGGTAAATTCGGTCTTCCCGAAAATATTGTTTCACCTGTTGCAGTTGTATTGATTACTTTGATTATGTCATACTTCTCTCTTGTTTTAGGTGAGCTTGTTCCCAAAAGAATCGGTATGCAGATTCCTGAAAAAGTGGCTTTTGCAGTTGCAAAACCTCTTTATGTAATCGCAAAGCTTACTTCACCCTTTGTTAAATTCCTTTCAATTTCAACCAATGGCGTGGTTCGTCTTTTAGGTTTCGACCCTAACGCAGATGAAGAGGTTGTTACTGAAGAAGAAATTCGTATGATGGTTGATGTTGGTGGCGAAAAGGGTGTTATTGAAGATGCCCAGAAGGAAATGATAAATAATATCTTCGAGTTTGATGATATGGATGCAGGTGATGTTATGACTCACCGTACCGATGTCGTTGCAGCAGATGTTAATGACACAACTCTCGAAGAATTTATGGCACTTGCCATTGAAAACGGCAGGTCAAGAATTCCTCTTTATGATGAAGATATCGATAATATTGTGGGCATTGTCTATATTAAAGACTTGCTCAAATATGTTGGCAAAGAGGTTAAGGTTAAAGGCACGTTAAAAAATATAATGAGAGAACCTTATTTTGTTCCCGAAACCAAAGCTTGCGGAGAGC
Organism: Acutalibacteraceae bacterium; assembly: GCA_045594685.1. Lineage (GTDB taxonomy): Bacteria > Bacillota > Clostridia > Oscillospirales > Acutalibacteraceae > DTU089. The sequence goes on from JAZNYZ010000027.1 coordinate 2,283, forward strand.
TTTTCAAGGAAATGCGTCAGAAACGTATTCAGATGGCAGTTGTTGTTGATGAATACGGTGGAACGGCAGGTATTGTTACCCTTGAAGACATTGTTGAAGCGGTTATGGGTGATATTCAGGATGAATATGACGAGGAAGAAGAGGAAATCTCAAAAATTGACGAAAACACCTTTACCGTTGAGGGTACAATTGATATTGAAGAAATTGATGAGCTTATAGGCAAAGAGCTTCCCGAAGGGGATTATGAAACTTTGGCAGGATTTATTATGGACGAGCTCCAGTGTATTCCAAAAAACGGCGAAATGAATGAGGTTGTTTTTGAAAATGTTAAATTCACAGTTCTCGAGGTTGAGGACAGACGAATTGAAAAAATCAAGGTTGAAATCACTCCTGTTGTTCCCGAAAATGACGAGGATGAGGAAGACGAATAATAAAAATCTGCATCAAAGGATTTCCTTTGGTGCAGTTTTTGAAAGAGGAGTTATTATGAAAAAGGCAGTAAGTCTTGTTTTTACTATATTTATGCTTTTCTCTTTTGCAATCACTGTTAATGCAGAAGAATTCAACGGAGCAGACCTTTTTACAGTCGATTTACCCGAAGGCTTTGAGCAGACAGGAGCCGGTGCAACAGATTTTACATTTACCGATGAAGACGGCGATACCTTTATGGTGACATATTCTGACAACACCCGAAAAGACGGGATTTTTTCTCCTGCAGATATGAACAAAAAAGATATCGAAGAATATACAAATACTCTTTCAGAAGAAGCAGAAACAGTTATGAAAGATTATGCAGATGACTTTGAACTAAAGTTTTTAAGCGGAGAGAAATCAAAGCATAAAAACGGCAAAACAGCTCTTGTTTGTCAAACAAAAACCACAATTACCCAAAATAAAAAAGATAATATATATTACCAGACAATGTATGAGTTCGGAGGAGTGGATTATAAATACACTTTTACATATACAACCGACGATGAAAAGAAAAAGGACAGCTTTAAAGAGGTGTTTGAGTCTATAAATATTTTTGAAGGAGAAACTCAAAGCAACTTTGATAAGTTTTCAACTTATGCTATAGCAGCAGTTTTAGCTTTGCTTGTTTTTGCAGGAATCATAAGATTTATAAGAACACCCGAAAAACGCGCACAAGGAAAACTGAAATAAGGGAGGCATTGTTATGAAACCATTTGTAGGTGTTGATATTACTGAGAATAAAAAGAATACTGAATTTAACGGAAAAGAATTTGTGGTTCAGACTACAACACCAACAATGCTTGAAGCGTATAACAATGCAACAGAGGATATAGGCGATTTTTGCAAAAAGGCAAAGTTACCGTTACCATTTCAATTATGCCACAAACTTATAGGAATTGTTGCTTTGATTATTTCTACAAGCTTGGTGAAAGTTGTTCTTAACAATGATGGTTTAAAGACATTTGTAAAAATATATCAAAATTCACCTTGGGTTATTTTGTTGGGCGTTGCTTGTTGGATTGCTTTCGGACTTATGACCTACTTTGGACGTAAAAAAATGAAAGCAATATCAGAAAGTGAAGAATATAACCACGTTAAAACCAAAACAGAATCTTTATCAAATACAATTTATGCCGAGCTTGGAGTTCCGCCTCAGGCTCCATTTGTAGATATTCTGAGCTTTAAGTATAAAATTAAGGATGGAGAGATTAAACCAAAAGGTAAAGATGCTAAGACTGTTCCATTTATTAATATCGCGTTCAAAATACACAGTGATGATAAAAAGTTATATTTAACTGAAATGGAGAGTAAATATGCTTTTGAATTTTCTGAATTAAAAGGTATCAAAGTAATAAAAGAAAGAGGCTTTGTGCAAAGCTGGAATAAAGAAGTTCCATTTAATAAAGGTGAATATAAACAATATAAAATTGTAAGTAATAATTACGGCATTTATTTCAAAAAATACTGTATCCTTGAATTAGAGCGCAATGGAGAAAACTGGGGAATATATTTCCCGGATTACGATTTACCTGTTGTCGAACAGGCTACAGGCTTAAAAGCAGAATAAAAAAGGAAAACAGCAAGTCCAAAACAAATGGACTTGCTGTTTTTAATCTATCCTTAATGCAACTGTTGCAGAAAAGATTTGATTATTAGTTGCGGTTTTAAAGCTGCCGTCATATTTTTTTGCAATATTGTTTATTATGGTTAAACCGTAACCGTGATTGTTGCTATCTGATTTCGTAGTTTTTATTTTTCCTGTTTCATCATATATAATCTGATTGAATGGATTTTCGGTTTTTATTACCAAAAAACCTGCGGCAACAGATGCTTTTAAGGCGATTTTTCTCTGTTCTTCAGGGAGTTTTTTTGTTGCCTCAATAGCATTGTTCAGAAGATTAAGAAAAACATAGTTAAGGTCAATTGCTGCAACGGGAAGCTCTCGAGGAAGCGTTATGTTGGCTTCAAAAATTATTCTGTTTTTTTCTGCGACCTCAGCTTTTGCACCAACAATGGTATTTACGATTATGTTGTCTGAATACTTAGGTAATTTTGTATTGGTTATTTCGTTATCCAATTCAGTTAAAAGCTGGTTCGCTTTTTCAATACTGCTTTCTGTGTTATCGTTTATCAGAAGCTTTACAGAATTAATTACATCCTTGAAATCGTGACGCATATGACGGATATATTCTGTTTTTTCCTGAAGATTATTGTAATAATCCAATTCAATAGTTTTAATAGCCTCTGCCGCCTGATATTTTTCTTTTAAAATTTCTGCATCACTTATTCGCATAATTAATTTGAATAAAGAAAAGCAAAGAACAATAATAAGTGCAGGAGAAACCAAAAGAACGGCAAAGGTGAAGGGATCTTGGTTAGCGTAGTTACTGGAGTAAACTATTATGACAATTAAAAAGTTTATAGTAACGATAATTGCAAGGTTTATGAGGACGGAAGCAGGAATGTTGAATTGTATTTTTTTGTAAAGCAATCTTACGGCTATATGAACACAAACATATGCCATAAAAGTGAAAATAGTATTCACTATAGCATTTTTCACGGAATTACCATAGGCATTTTCTTCGAGAGTTATGCCAAGAACAGATACAATTGCACTAACGCCCAGACCTTCGAAAATAGTTATTGCAATTTGCATTATAATTCCGAGCTTGAGTTTTTCTTTTATATTGTCTTTAAAGAAAAGAAAAATAAAAGCAAAAAAGGTTATTAAAAAGCCAAAAATTCTAATGTTATGGCGAGTATCCGGTGCAGGAACTACTGTCTCTAAAGCAGAGGAAAAGTTAGTCACACAATAAATAACAAAATGCGTTGTTGCACCTAAAAAAGCTAAGAGTTTTGTTTTGTATTTTGGAGTTAAGATTATTGTTATTGTATAAAATTCAATGTAAACGGCAAGATAAACCGCTAAAGAACGGACTATTGTTGGTATCATGTTTTTCTCCCTTGAGAACAAATCGGATTAGAGTTGATTTCCGAAGTAATCGATTATTCTGGATTTCGTTTGCGGATATTTTGATTTTGAAACGGGAATAACATCACCGTTAAAAAGGGTGATTTTATAGTTTTTTATTTGTTCCACCATATTTATATTTATCAAATAGCTTTTATGAACTCTTAAAAAACAGTCAGGCAAAAGCTTTTCTAAATCATCAAGTTTTTTTGGGATTGCGGTGCTTTTACTTAAAGCATAAACAACGGCTTTTCTGCCAACGCTTTCAATATACTTGATTTCACTATAAGGTATGCGTATGAATTTCTCCTTTGTGTTAATCTGAAGACAGTTTTTTGTTTGTTTTTGCAATTGCTCTGCGGCTTTGTTTAAAGCTAAGCGGAGCTTTTCGTCGTTTATGGGCTTTATTATGTAGTGAGCAGGCTCAACATCAAAAGCTTTTTCCACATATTCGGTGTAATTGGTTATAAAAATTATTTGTAAAAGAGGATATATTTCCTTTAGCTTTTTTGCAAGCTCAATACCGTTGATATCCGGCATTTCAATATCGGTTAAAAGTAAGCTCATATTACTTTTAAAGGCTTCTTCTGTATTTGTTAAAAGCTCGGAGGCACTTTCAAAAGAAAAAACTCTGTGTTCAAAACCGACAACTCTTTCTATTGATTGAGCCAAATCATTTAAAAACAAAGAGTTATCGTCGCAAATAATAACGTTAATCATAAAATCGCCCCCATACCAAATATAGATAAATTATAAACTAAATCTTTAAATTATAAAAGGCTAATTTTAACATTTGCAGGGCGGTTTTTGCAAAACTGCAACCATATATTAAAAAATGTGATAATTTGTTTTTCAGCAGGTTATTTATATGTGTCAATAATAAAACGTAGGTGATTTTATGAAAAAGAAAAATATTTTCAAAAAGCTTTTGTCATTGTTATTGGTTGCAATAATAACAATGTCAACAATTCCGTTTACCGGTATTCAGGCAAGTGCTGCGACTTCATCAAAAGAAGCAGCGTTTGTTGAGAAAATTGAGTATTTGAAAAAGAAATATCCAACAGGAACATATTGGAGCACACGAAATGGTACCGAGAAAGTAGCAGGTGAAACTGTTGCAAAAGCAGGTAAGACCAGTTGCGGTGGAAAAGCTTGTGGACAATTCCCTGCGGAATGTTACCAGTGTTTTGGTTTTGCCAATTTAATGGCGTATTATACAATGGGTTCAATTCCTACAAAGAACGTGTATCCAAGTGGTGTAAATACTAAAAAATTGTGGCAATATTTAAATAAAAACAGTGTAAAAAAAAGCAAAAATTTTTACGCAGGCGATGTGGTTAGATTATATGCAGCCAAGTATCCACCTGGACATAGCATTTTTATCTATAAAGTATTAAATGGCTACGCTTATTATGTTGAATGTAATGCAAATGGCAAATGTGATATCAACTGGAAAGGCAAAATAAAAATTTCTGATTTATTTGAAATTACATATTTTGTTGTAAGAATGAAAGGTAATACTTTGACAGGTGTTGTAGGTAACAATAATAATTACAACATATACTCAACTGTAACAAAATCAGTAACCAATTCTACAGCAAATGTATCGGTTACTTTAAATAAAAGTGCTTCGATATCAAATGTATCTTATTTTATTAGCAAAAACAAGAGCAACATAAGTAATCTGGATGCCACTTTGAGCTCTAATCACAAATCAACAAGTACAATGGATTGTATCAGAATTAAGAATTACAGTCCTGCAGTAGTTAAGGCTTCAGATGATTTTGTTATAAACAAGTTTCAGGGTAAAAATTTAACTCCGAATACTACATATTATTACAGAGCTGCAGTGAAAATTGGTGGTAATTGGTATCAATCAGTGGTTAAAACCTTCAAAACCTCTGCCGATAAGCCTGCAGCACCTACATTGAGGGTTGCAAGTGGCAGTGAAAAAATAGGTATAGACGGCAGAGCTACTCTTTTGTGGGACGGGGTAAAAGGTGCCGAAAGCTATACAATAACCCTTAAAAAGCCGGATGGTATGGTTTATCAGACAAAGGAAGATATTGTAGGCACAACCTGTGTAATGGAGGGCTTTACTGAAGCCGGTGTTTACACAGCAACCATAACAGCTGAAAACGGTGCAGGTTCAACCACCGGAAATACGGTTGATATTACCGTTATGGAGGATGTTAGCGTTACATTTTTTGATACCATATCAAATGAAGAGATAGCAACCGATATTGTACATTACGGAGAAAGTGCAAGTGCTCCGAAAAATCCCGTTCAGCAAGGTCACACCTTCTCAAAATGGGATACCGACTTTGAAAATGTAACAGAAAATATAACCGTCAAGACTATTTACGACAAAAATTCTTATACAGTTAAATTTATTGACAGCTTTACAAACAAGGTGTTGAAAAAGCAATCTTTGAAATATGGTGATAATGCAACTCCACCTGAGGTAGAGGTGCCTGACGGATATGAGCTTACAGGTTGGAGTGAGTCTGTTGAAAACATAAGCTCAGATATGAATGTATATACCGTTTATAAATGGGCAGATGCTGACCACAATGCAACACTAACAATTGATTCCGTTAAGAGAAACACAACTAAACAGGGATATGATGTAACAGTTACTTTAAGCAACAAGGTGGAAGAAATTTTAAGTGGTAGAATTGTTGTTGTTTTAAAATCTAATGACGGAGTTATTTTAACAACTACTGAATCGGCTGCTTTTGCTGTTGATAAGGAAGAAAACAAGACCATATCACTTACAGTTCTTTATTCAGAGCTTGCTCCTCATATAGAGGTTTACGCAGTTAATGGTTATGATACCTTGGGACAGCTGTCAAAGGTGGCAGCACAAGGTATTGATAACAGCACAGCAACAGAATGGTCACCTTGGATTACTTATACAGATACCTGTCCTATGACGGAGGACGAAAATACCAGGGTAGAAACTCAGACTCTTTCTAATTCCACCCCAACAAAAAAATATTATCGTTATAAAATAAAGGAAACAACCACCTCAAAGAGCACATCTCTTTCGGGCTATACCCAGAACGGATATGCCCTTTCCAAAAACAGTACAGGTACAGTTTCTTATGTTCCCTCTTGGCCATCCGGCTTTTATACATCTAATTCTCTTTACAAAAAGTATAATGTTAAGCCCAAATCTGCATCAGAAAGTGCAACTCAAAAAATTGTTATAAATTCAACTGCAACACAAGGCTATATTTATTGGCATTGGTGCAGAGGTGGCAGCTATGGTGCCATAAACAGATGGGTAGAATGGAAAAAATCTTCAACTTATGACACCTTTCACGCTTTTTACAGTACAACTGCAAAAAGCTATTATGCAAGTGGGGATGCTTACCAATACAAAAATACCTCTGCTTGTGGTGACAGCTACTGGTGGAATGGTCTTAAATCAGGCTCTGCAGGGCTTGTTACTGTGAAAAAACAAACTTATACTGTATATGATAAGGTTTATAATTACTATAAGCTTTCCGATTATTCAGATTGGATTGAATATACAGACACAGTACCTGTTGCAGATGGCGACAGTGCAGGAACAAATAAAACATATCAGAACGTTGAAACCAAAACAGTTGATGGTGTTACTGAATATACAAATCAGTATCGCTATATGACAACCAATAATCCTGTTATCAATGAGCCTGTGGTTAATACCGACAGAAAAATTAATATTAACAAAACGGTGGATAGCACCTTTGCAGGAAAAACTGCAACTATCTGGATTTATAAATATGCTCAGGCATCGGATTACACCAATGAATATGTGGCAACCACCACAATCGGAGAAAATGGTGAAATAGTATTAAGTGACATTGCATTGAGAGAGGCACCAACCGTAGAAAGCGGAGATTACACTATCGTTGCAGTAATTCAGGGTCAGGCTCGTGCAGTTAAGATAGGCACCATTGAAGCGCCTAAACCAACATATACGGTAACCTTCTGCGATTTTGACGGTTCTGTAATATCAACACAAACTGTTACACAAGGCGAAAACGCAGTATTGCCGGAAGTATCTTCACTTAATATTCCTGCAGGCCAACGTTTTACAAACTGGTCTGAGTCTGTAGTTAATGTCCGAAATGATATGATTGTCCGTCCTGAAAGTGAAACGAAAACCTTTGTTGTTGCTTTTGTAAACTGGGAGGTTCAGAGTGTTGTATTAAAAGATTTCAAATATGGTTCTGAGCTTGTTGCTGATACAATCCCCGAGGGCAAGGACGGCTTTATTACAGAGTGGGTTGTTCAGGTTGGCGACGAGTATTTAACAATTGAGGAATTTACCGATGCAGGGTACACGGTAACAGACAACACAGTTGTAGTTACAAGGAGTACACCTAAACAGTATACTGTTACAATTGTGGATGCAGATAAAGAGAAATTACTAAATGCTTCTAATGTGGAAAACGGTGATTTAGATTCACTGGATATTGCAGATTCTTATATGGTTACAAACGGAAATAATATAGATTTCAGTAATGTACAGCAAACAATAGAAGAATCAGAGGATATAATTTTTGTTGGTTGGATAAACGCCGGTACGGGTGAAAGTGTTGAAAACACCGAAGTAAGCGAATCTATGGTTATATACCCTAAGTATACCTTTGCAGAGGATACGATAGCTCCTGTTGCAGATATTGAAAATGGTGAATATACAGAAAATAAAACAGTTACGCTAACAAGCGAAACTGAAAAGGCAACAATCTGGTATACTCTTGACGGAACAGACCCGAAAACATCTTCAACAGTAAAACAGTATACTTCACCGATTGGTGTTTCTGAATCTTGCATTCTTCGCTATTATGCAACATCGGTAGGTAGAAACGACAGCGAAGAAAACAGTAATGTTTATGCAATTAACACGTCAGGTAACCCAACATATCACGTTGTTAACGTTAATGCAATTTTCGAAGGTGATACACAAGGCTATACACCTACTTCAGTAGGTTTGGTTAAAGACGGAACATATCTTTCAAAAGAATTATTTGAAGCTTTTGAAGGATTTAACTTGAGAGGTGTTTACTATGACGAAGGTTGCACAGAGGAATTTTATGTTGATTATGAAGTAATTGATGGCAGTATGGATTTGTACGCAAATTATACACCTAAGAAGTATTTGGTAGAATTTATTGATTACGATGGTTCGCTTATAGCCTCTCAAAATGTTTCTTATTGTGATAATGCAACAGCACCGGATATTCCCGAAAGAGATGGGTATGTTTTTGTTGGTTGGGACGGAGATTATGAATTTATAACCGAGGCGACCACGATTACTGCAAAATATGTTTCAGATGAGGATTATGCAAGTGTTTCTTTGAATCGTACAAGAAAAATAACGCTTCCTGTAGGAACAACATTTACCAATCTGAAAGCAATTATAACCCCGGAAATTCACTCTGATTATGAGGTGCAATGGGAATCTGAGGATGAATCAGTTGTAGAAGTTGATTCAACCGGTGCAATAACTGCCATTTCAGCAGGAGAAACTACTGTCACAGCGATTTTGCCCTATACAAATTCAAGAGCAAGTATTTCTGTTACGGTTGTTCACAATCCCGATGTTGAAATAGTAATAAAAGAGAATTCTGTTATGGGATTTGATGATTGGGGATATATCAGAGGAGTTCCAATGAAGTCAAATTCAGTTTCTCAAATAGAAGCGGATTTTGAAAACGAAGGACTTTTATTCTTTGATTATAACAATAAATCAATAGCTGACAATAATCTCGTCGGAACAGGATCTGTTGTTAAGCTTAAAGATGGCGAAAATGTTTTAGATGAAGCGATGTTTATATTAACAGGCGATGTTACAGGCGATGGTGTTGTAGATGTTTTGGACGCAACAATGGCACAAAGAGTTTCATCAGAAAAGGCTGTTATAGAAGAACCCTTTATGATAGCACTTGATTCAAACGCGGATGGAGAAATTGATATTATAGATTATCAAACAATAATAAATCAGGTGTTATCAAGGTAAAAAAATGACTCCCGAGAGGGAGTCATTTTTGATTATTCATTCATTCCGCAGCATTTTTTGTATTTTTTTCCGCTACCGCAGGGGCAGGGGTCATTTCTGCCGGGTTTTTTATCTGCCTTTTTAGGCTCTTTTTTAACAGTTCCGTCATCGGAGCCTGATTGAGCGGTGATTTTAACAGTTTGTTTTCTTTCCATTGGAGCTTCTTTACGAACTCTTGACTGTAAAACAAAGTCAACAGTACCTTCGCGGATTCCGTTTGTCATTTCCTCGAACATATCAAGACCTTCATCACGGAAAACAATAACAGGGTCTTTCTGACCGTAACCCATAAGGTTCATACTGCGTTTGAGCTGGTCCATAGCATCAATATGCTCCATCCAACGAATGTCAACATTACGAAGAAGACCTACTCTTTCAAGCTCTTTAACAGTTTCTTCACCGAGTTCTTCTTTTCTTGCGTCATAAAGCTCCTGGGCCTTGTTAAGAAGAACCTCTGCGATTTCTTCAGTATCATTGATGCCTTTAATATCACTTTCAGCAATAAGCCAACTGTATTTTGCAAGAAGACCTGAAATATTCCATTCAGCCTTGTCTACCTTTGCAGGACAGTAGAAATCAACGGATTCGGAAATTGTGTCAACAATCATTTTTTGAATAAGGGAGCTTATATCCTTACCGTCAAGCACCTGATTACGCTGACCATAAATAACCTCACGCTGTTTGTTCATAACATCATCATATTTAAGAACATTACGGCGGATTGCAAAGTTGTTGCCTTCAACCTTTTTCTGTGCGTTTTCAATTGTAGATGTGAAAAGCTTTGCTTCAATGGGCATATCACCGATACTCTTGAAAGCGTCAAGAGTGTTATAGAAACGGTCGCCTGCAAAAAGTCTTAAAAGGTCATCTTCTGCAGAAAGGAAGAAACGGCTTTCACCGGGGTCACCCTGACGACCTGCACGGCCACGAAGCTGGTTATCAATTCGTCTCGATTCGTGGCGTTCTGTACCGATAATGCAAAGACCGCCGGCCTCACGAACTTTTTCTGCTTCTTTTGAGGTTTCCTCTTTGAACTTTGCTTCAAGCTCACGGAAGGTTTTTCTTGCATTAAGAATATCTTCGTTATCGGTTTCAGCAAAGCCTGTTGCTTCTGCAATAAGCTCATCGTCAAATTCCATTTTCTTCATCTGAGCTTTTGCCATAAATTCGGGGTTACCGCCTAAAATAATATCGGTACCACGACCTGCCATATTAGTAGCAATTGTAACTGCGCCGAATTTACCTGCCTGAGCAACGATTTCAGCTTCTTTTTCGTGGAATTTAGCGTTGAGAACCTCGTGCTTGATGCCCTGTCTTTTAAGGAAACGAGAGAGCTTTTCACTCTTTTCGATATTAACAGTACCAACAAGAACGGGCTGACCTTTTTCGTGGCATTCGACTATTTTCTCAACAATAGCGTTGAATTTGGACTCTTCTGTTTTATAAAGAACATCATCATTATCTTTTCTGATAAGAGGTTTGTTTGTGGGAATTTCAACAACATCAAGGCTGTAGATTTCCTGGAACTCTGCGCTTTCGGTCATAGCAGTACCTGTCATACCTGAAAGCTTTTTATAAAGGCGGAAATAGTTCTGGAAGGTGATTGTGGCAAGAGTTTTGCTTTCGTGCTCAACCTTAACGCCTTCTTTTGCTTCAATCGCCTGATGAAGACCTTCGCTGTAACGTCTGCCCATCATAATACGACCTGTGAATTCGTCAACAATAAGAACCTGACCGTCTTTAACAACATAGTCAACATCGCGAATCATTGTACCGTGGGCTTTAAGGGCCTGATTAATATGATGCTGAAGTGTAAGGTTCTCTGCATCCATAAGGTTTTCAATGTTGAAAGCAGCTTCTGCTTTTGCGATACCTGATTTTGTAAGAGTTGCAGATTTTGCCTTTTCGTCAACAAGGTAATCGCCACCCTCTTCAGCAACAACATCCTCTGCGTCAAGCTTGGAGTCAAGCTCTTTAACCTTAACCATTTTAAGACGTTTAACAAAATCGTTTGTCATACGATAGAGGTCAGTTGATGCTTCACCGATACCTGAAATAATAAGGGGTGTTCTTGCTTCGTCAACAAGGATTGAGTCAACCTCGTCAACAATAGCAAAGTTATGACCTCTCTGAACTCTCTGCTCAGCATACATAACCATATTATCACGGAGATAGTCAAAGCCCATTTCATTGTTTGTACCGAAAGTAATATCGGCATTATAAGCTTCTTTTCTTTCTTCGTTAGTTTTTTCGTGAATAATAAGACCTACCTTAAGACCCATAAAGCGATAGATTTTGCCCATCCATTCAGAGTCACGCTTTGCAAGGTAATCGTTAACCGTAACAATATGAACGCCATCACCTGAAAGAGCATTAAGGTAAGCAGGAAGGGTAGCAACAAGAGTTTTACCTTCACCTGTTTTCATTTCGGCAATTCTGCCTTGGTGAAGTATGATACCACCGAGAATCTGCACGGGGTAATGTTTCATACCGAGAACACGCCAAGCAGCCTCACGGCAAGCGGCAAAAGCCTCAGGGAGAATATCATCAAGTGTTTCGCCATTTGCAAGACGCTCCTTGAACTCAGGGGTTTTTGCCTGAAGCTGTTCATCGGAAAGTGCGCCAAATTCGCTTTCAAGAGCAAGAACCTTGTCCTTAAGACCGCTTATTCTCTTGATTTCTTTGGAGGAATAATCTCCGAAAAGTTTTTTAAATAAACCCATTTTAAAAATCTACCTTTCGTGGTGGAAAATGTTACATAAATATACAAATTACATTGTATCACAAACGATAGTGTAATGCAAATATTTTCAAGTATTTTATAATTTTGTTTACATTTTGCCTTAAAATTGATACCATAAAAGTGTAAAAAGAAAATCTTTTTGAAAATTTTGAAACAATTTCAAGATTTTAACAGTCTTAATATATGAGAGCGAAAGTTCTGCGCAGAAATGAAAACGGGGTGAAAATATGGATATTGATAACACCTTATTAATTGAACGTTCAAAACAAGGGGATTGCTCTGCCTTTTCGCAGCTTTATGCCCAATATGCCACGGAAATTTACAGATTTGCCCTTTATATGACGGGAAATAAAGAGGATGCGGAAGATGCAGTTCAGGACTCCTTACTTTCTGCCTGGAAAGGCATACATAGCCTTAAGGACAATTCACTTTTTAAAGCCTGGCTTTTTAAAATTCTTGCCAACAAATGCAAAACTCTTTTAATGAAAAAGAATAAAAAGCCCGATACCTTACCCGTTGAGGAATATGAATTCCTTGTGGATTATGAAGGCGATGGTAACTTAATAAGCTCCGCAGAATTAAAGGATGCGCTCTCAACTCTTACTCCGCCTGATGCACAGATTATTCTGCTGTCTATAATTGGCGGTTTCACAAGCTATGAGTTAGGTGTTATTTACAATATGACACCGGGTGCTGTTCGCACAAGGCAAAAACGAGCACTTGAGAAGCTCAGAGATATACTTGCTTGAAAGGAGAATTTTTATGAATAATAAAGAATTTGAATTTCTTACAGAAGAAGAACTTAAAAATTTAGACGAAAGCTTACAAAAAACAGAAAATATAGAATTACCCGAAAGTCTTTCTGCAGAAAGCATTGAAAATTTAATCAAAGATGTTACTCAGGATGCTATTCCCATTGAAACTGCAAAACCCAAAAAGAGAAATAAAAAGAAAATTATTTTAAAATCAATTTCCGCAGCTGCGGCAGTAATAGTTGCAGTAACATCTGTTGCGGTTATAAGACCCTGGGAAAAGGTTCCCCCTGCAGTTAAGGACAGCGTTATAGGAAACCCACCCAAGCAGACACAGGATTATACAGAAATCGAAAACCTCTTTGCAGGTTATGCAGACAAATATCAGTCCTACAGAGTTTATAATGATACTACCCTTAAAGGCTTCGGAAGTATTTTTGGTAATAAATCTGATTCTGCTATTATGTTGGAAGATGCGGTTGATATGAATGCGGCACCTCAGGCAGATGCAGAGAGCGGAGTTGTGTTAAACGAAGCACTAACTCAAACTACTACAACATCTGATAATAAAACCCAGCACGGTGAAACCAACGAGCAGGTTCAGGGCGTAAGCGAAGCAGATATTATCAAAAATGACGGCAAATATCTCTATATCGTGAACCCTGAAAATGCAAATTGGGATACCTATTACAGAGAATGCTCGCTCTATTATAACTACAAAAACGGTCTCGAAGAAACAACTGCAAGGGTTCAGTCCACTCCCGGTTACAACCCCAATGCAGAAGAGGTTTTGGAAAACGGAAAAACAACAGAAAAAGAAACCGAAACCACCGATGCAAAAGTGGTTACAGAGATTCCCGAGCTTGAATATTCCTGCGAAATTTCAATAATTGAGCCAAACGGCAAAGGCGAATTGAAGAACATCAATAAAATAGAAATTGCAAAGCCCCAAAGAGAAGATATTTTCTATATGAGTGTTCAGGATATGTATGTTGCAGGCAATCGACTAATTGCAATTCTCAATTGTCAGCTTAAAAGAGAAGAAAATAGTGCCAATGAAAAGGTTTCCTGCGATTGCCTTTATGGTGGCAGTAGCGGAAAAAATATAACAATGGCGGTATGCTACGACATTTCCGACAGAGAAAATGTTAAGGAAGAATGGAGAGTTTTCCAGGATGGCGGATATATTTCCTCTCGTCTTATAGGTGATGAGCTTGTTCTTCTTTCTCAGTATTATGTTGATATTACTCAGGATGTTGATACTGTTAAGGAAACTTGCGTTCCCGAAAACAGCTGTGACGGTAAAAAGTTTTCAAGAGTTTTAGTAAACGATATCTGCATAATGGAAGATGTGTATGACACAAGCTATCTTGTTGCTTCTGTTTTAGATACTGATGATGAAAACACTCTCAAAACTGAAGCAGTTTTAGGTGCAGGTCAGAATGTTTACTGCACAACCGAGACCCTTTATGCCACAAGCACCGAATACCATTCAGGTGATGCCAGAAAAGCAGAGGTTTTCGGTCTCACTTCAACTGAAAAAACACAGATTTATAAATTCGATATAAGAAATTACGATATTAAATATCTTAAAAATGCCTCTGTTGACGGCAGTGCGTTAAATCAGTTCAGTATGGATGAATGTAACGGATATTTAAGAATTGCCACCACAAGCGGTAACTGGGGAGAAAACCTTATAAATCAGGTTTACGTTCTGGATGGAAACCTTGAAACAGTAGGACTTTTGAAGGATATTGCAAAGGGTGAAAGAATAAAATCAGTCCGTTTCACAGGTAACACCGCTTATGTTGTAACCTTTGTTCAGACTGACCCCTTATTCGTAATCGATTTAACCGATGTTAAAGCACCAAAAATTTTGGGCGAGCTTAAAATCCCCGGTTATTCTGCATATCTTCACCCCGTTGGCGACGGTCTTGTAATGGGTGTTGGTCTTGACGGAACCGAAACAGGCACAAACGGAGGAATGAAGGTTTCACTCTTTGATGTCAGCGACCCCACAAAACCTGTAGAATGCGGAAAATTCACAATGTCAGGCTACGATGCTGAAGACAGAAGAGTTTATGTGGACTCCGATGCCTACTATGACCATAAAGCACTCTGTTGGGATGCAGATAACAAAACAATGTATGTTCCTTACAGCAAAAATGAAAATCAATGGTCTTATTCAGGAGAAGAGAATTACCATAAAACCACCGCAGGCATAGTTGCTCTCAAGGTTAATGAGGCAGAAAAAACTCTTACGGTCGTTGGTGAATATATTGCAAACTCCACCGATTATGCACAACCCGACGAATTTGCAAGAGCAACATATATCAATGACGTGATTTTCGGTTATTCAAGATACACGGGTCTCCTTTGCTCATTTGATAAAGGTACACAAAAACAGTTGGATACTCTGAATATCAGCCGATAAGGAGTTGATTCTATGAAGAAATTTGTAAGATTGTTGACTATAATAATTTCTTCTGCATTTCTTCTTTATGGTGTGTTTGTTGGTGTTGATTGCGTAAGGTTATATAATACGGATGAAAGCAAACCGCCGATTATTACATTAAGCCCCACAAAAATCGAGAATGATACTGTAAAATATACGGGTCTTGGCTACACCGTAACCTACAGAACAACGGTAGAAGCAGAAACTGAAGAAAATGAAAGCCACAATGCAATTTATGATGTTTGCGGTGCTGAATTCAGACTTTTTGATAAAATTCTTCTGTGGGCTTGGATTGAAGATTCCGATGTAGAAGTTGAGAAGTTTTCCTACGAAAAAGAACGCTCAGAATTTGGTGAAACTGATGGTTACATTAAAACAAAAGATTTTCACAATACCGAAAAAGCTAATATAAATAACAAAGAGCAGGCAATAGAAATTGCTAAAAATGAGATAACAGTTGAATATGATAGTGTTTCTGTAGCATTTGATGAAAACGAACAAATGTGGAAAGTAAGCTTTTCAAAAGAAGGACAATTTGGTGGTGGCCAGACAGTTTATCTCACCAAAGACGGAAAAACGCAACTATGTGTTTGGGGTGAATGATAACCGACAAAAGATTTCAAGTTTATTGAAAATCATAAAAATTAAATAAATTTTTGACAGATGTTGCATAATTTGCAACATCTGTTTTTGTATATACTGTCCCTTGCTAAAGATTTAAAACTTTTGTATAATGCAATATGGTGAAATATAAATAAAAATTTTGGAGTTGATTTAATGAAAAAAGTATTTGCTCTTGCGTTGGCAATTGTAATGATTTTTTCTGCAATACCCGTAACGGTATCTGCTGCAGAAGAAGTAACAACAATTACAACTGTTGCTCAGCTGGTTGCAGTTGCCGACAATCTTTCAGGCAATTATAAGCTTGGAAATGACCTTGACCTTTCCGATTATGGTGCTTGGACACCTATCGGTGGTTCAACCGCGTTCTCAGGTACATTTGAGGGTAACGGAAAAACCATCAAAGGCTTGACGGTTAATACTTCAAGTCAGTATGGTGGTCTTTTCGGTAATGTTTCAGGTACAGTTAAAAACCTTAATGTTAAAGGTACAGTTACCGTAAATATGACCTCTTCTTCTGCTACAAGCGTATATGCAGGTCTTGTTGCAGGTAATGTTGGTCTTTTCGGTACAGTTGACAGCTGTTCAGCTGAAGGAAATGTTTCTGCAACTCTCAGTTGCTCTTCATCTTCTTTTATTACACCTAAAGGCAATGTTTATGCAGGCGGTGTTATCGGTAGCAGTTCTTCATTCTATGAATTCTCAGAGCTTTCTCATAAGTCCGGTACAGTTACTGCAAAGGCTTCTATGACAAACAAGGGCAACGCTTTTGCTTATGCAGGCGGTGTTGCAGGTAAATCAGGTGCAACTATCGTAGATAGCTACAATAAAGGCGATGTAAGTGCAACTGCAACTGCTTCAAGCGGTGAAACAACTGCATATTCAGGCGGTATTTCAGGCTACGGCAAAAATTTCGCGACATCCTATAACACCGGCGATGTAACTGCTTCAGGCACAACTGTTGCAAATGCAGGTGCTATTGCAGGTTATGCAACAGGTACAGCTAAGAATTGCTATTATCTCAGCGGTTGTGCAACAAAAGCTTTTGGCGGATATAGCGGAGATACAGCTCCCTCAGCAACCTCACTTTCTTCTGCAAACTCAAAGAAAAAAGCAAGTTACGCAGGTTTTGATTTTGATAATGTTTGGGAAATTGTTCAGCTTATCGGCACTCCCAAGCACTATGATAAAGACGAAATCATCACAGGTACGGTTGCAGTTACAGGCACATTCCAATACGGCAACACTCTTACTGCAGATATGTCAGGCGTAACTCCGGCAAAAGCCTGGAACTCAACTATCAAGCAGGTTAAATACCAGTGGTACAGAGGCGTTGAAGAAAAAGACACTGAATCAAACCAGACAGTAATAAACTATACAGCAATCAGCAAAGCGACTTCAAATACATATAAAATCACATCTGATGATATCGGCAAGTATATCAAACTTGTTGTTCGTGGCAGATTAACCTATGGCGGTATGCTTGAATCAAAAGGAACACTTGTTGAAAAGCTTACTCCCGCAACACCCTCCGCACCCGTTGTTGAAGAGCTTGGTGATACTTATGTTATTATCAAAGCAGTCAGCGGTGCAGAATATGGTTATGCTAAAAACAGTATTCTCAGTTGGGGTAGCACAATTACTTGGGGAAGCAGTAACAGAATTGATGGACTTTCTGCTTCAACAAAATATAAACTCTATGTAAGAATTCCCGAATCTGCAACAACAAATGCAAGTGCAAACAGCGAAGCAACAGAAATCACAACCTTTGAAGCGGGTTATAACCCTTATGCAGTAAGCGGTTCGATTTCTGTTAGCGGAACAGGCGCATATGGTAATACTCTTACAGTTGACACATCTGCTCTTGCAGCAGGTAAAAGCGGTGCAACCTTCTCTTATCAATGGAAGAGAAATGGTGTTGCAATAGAAGAAGCAACAAGCAAATCATATAAGATTATCGCAGAAGATATCGGAACAAAAATTTCCGTAACAGTAACTGCAAATTCTCCCTTCGTTGGTACATTCAACAGTAGTGAAACAAGCGTTTCCCTCGGTCAGCCAACTAACCTTTCAATTAAAAACACAGATAAAGGTATCACTCTTTCCTGGTCTAAGGTTGACGGTGCAACAGAATATGTTGTTTATAAAAAAGGCACATTGTCCTGGTCTGAGGTTGCAACTGTAACCACAAATTCATATTCAGTTGGCGCTCTTACAAGCGGAACAACTTATCAATACACTGTTTCTGCCAAACGCGGAAATATTGAAAGCGGAAAAGATTCAACCGGCGTAAAAATTATTTATCTTGAAAAGCCTCAGAATGTTTCCGTTGATGAATATACTGCAAATCAGGCAACTATTTCCTGGAGTGCAGTAAGCAATGCAAAATCCTATAATATTTACAGAGGCACAGCAACAGGCACACTTTCTCTTCTTGCTTCAGGTGTTACAGGCACAGAATATCAGGATGCAACTACAACCAAAGGTACAACCTATGGCTATGCAGTTGCAGCAGTAAGCGGGGATTATGTTTCTGTTCAGAGTGACAGAGTAACTCTTAAGATTACAGGCACAGCAACTCATCGTTATAACTCTTGGGTTATTGATAAAGAGCCCACTTGCACCGAAGCAGGCTCAAAGCACAGAGATTGCACAGAGTGTAGTGATGTTCAGACTGTAACGATTCCTGCAACAGGTCACAACTATGGCGATTGGACAGTTACCAAAGAAGCAACCTGCAGCGAAACAGGTTCACATTACAGAACCTGCAGCGTTTGCGCTAATAAAGATACACAGGAAATTCCGGCGAAAGACCATGTATTTGGTGCATGGGTATTCGATGCAAGCTCAACTTGTACCCAAGAAGGCCTCAAGCATAGCGAATGCACCATTTGCGGTCATTATAAGGAAGTTATAATTCCCGAAAAAGGACACCTCGAAACAGATTGGATTATTGACAGCGATGCAACAGTTTATAAAGCAGGTTCAAAGCATAAAGAATGCCTTCGTTGCGATGAAACAATTGAAACTGTAGAAATTAAGCAATTGCTTTGCAGTGTGCCTAAGCTTAAAACAATCAGCAACACTCAAAGTGGTGTGAAAATTACCTGGGGTAAGGTAAAAGGTGGCGATAAATACAGAGTTTATCGCAAGACAAAAGGAAAATCATGGGAATATATCGGGTCCACAAGTAAAGCTTATTACACTGATAAGAAAGCAAAATCAGGAACTAAATATTACTATGCAATAAAAGCAAGAAATGAAGAAGGAAACACATCTCTTTCTAATTCGCTTTCCAAATACTATCTTGCAGATCCAACTTTGAAAACACCTTCAAGCACTTCAAAGGGAATTGGTCTTAAGTGGACAAAGGTAACAGGTGCACAAGGTTATATCGTTTACCGCAAAACAGGTAGCGGCAGTTATAAAAAGATAAAAACTGAGAAAGGTGTTTCAAATCTTTCTTACAGAGACACAACTGCAGTAAAGGGTAAAAAATACACTTATAAGGTAAAAGCTTACTACAGCAAAACCTATAGTGCATACTCCAATACCAAAACAATTACAGATAAATATTAAGAAAGAATCCTCTCACAGAGATGTGAGGGGATTTTTTACCTATCCCTCTTTTTTACAAAAAAGGCGGGTTGACTGGGACAGTGGTGGTGGGTTGCCCCGTAAAGATTACGTTTTGTAAAAGTATTGCAACAATATCAAACAAAACCGAAAAAAGCAAAGGGTTTTTGCCTTGATAATATCACCAAAAAGCCGTTCTTTACCTTAAAAATCCGAAAAAAGTACCAAAATATGCCGATACAGATAAAGATATAGATACAGACTTAAACATAGATATAGAAAAAGAAAAAAATCTGACGTAGGAAGAGAAATGGAGATAGTGTGAAAGGGGAAAGGCGGAACCTATCAAAGCTACCTCAGAATCTTCAATTTTTCTTGATTTTTGTCTGTATAAATAGTATTATTACTTTGTGAAAGAGAAAATTACTTTTGTCTTAATTTGTGAAATAAAAGATTACTTTAAATCAGAGGTGAGTTTATGTATCTTTGCCCCCAACCTAAAATTCTTGAGCTTAAAAAGGGTTTTTTGCATTTTCCCGTGGGTGAAATGCCCAAAGTAGAGAAGAAAAAGACACACGAGCTTTCCGAAAAAGAAAGCTATCGCATCAATATTGATGTGAACGGTGTTTTTATTGAAGGCGCAGACGAAAAAGGTTTATATTACGGTGAACTTACTTTAAAACAATTGATGCTTAACTATCGTGGTTGCCTTCCGTATCTTTACATATATGATGAGCCCGAATTTTCGTATCGTGGCTTTATGATAGACTCCTGCCGTCATTTCTTCACAGTTGAGGAAATAAAGAAAATGATTGATGGTGCGGCACTTTTTAAATTCAACAAATTCCATTTCCATCTTTCTGAGGACCAAGGCTTCAGAGTTGAGATGGAATCCTATCCCTTGCTTACAAGCGTTGGCTCTGTGAGACCATCTTCAAATTTTGGTAGGGGTGAAAACGACAATACCCCTTATGGCGGTTACTATACAAAAGAAGAACTCAAAGACATAGTTAAATATTGCGAAGAGAGATATATCGAGGTTATTCCCGAATTTGATTTTCCCGGTCATACAACGGCAGTAATTTCTGCTTACCCCGAGCTTTCCTGCACAGGTGAAAAAATAGAGCTTAAAACCACTGCAGGCGTTTTTAAAGATATTCTTTGCATAGGAAATCCTGAAACTTTAAAGTTTATTTACGCAGTTATTGATGAATTTTGTGAGATTTTTCCGTCAAAGTATTTCCATATCGGTGGCGACGAAGCGCCCAAAACCCGTTGGCTTAATTGCCCTAAATGTAAAGCAAAGCTTGAAGAAGAAAGCCTTCACACAATGGATGAGCTTCAGGGCTGGCTTGTTAATGAAGTCAGTGCATATTTAAAGAAAAAAGGCAGGAAAGCAATTTGCTGGAATGAATCATTAAATGGCGGAAACCTTGATAAAGATAATATCACTGTTGCGCTCTGGACAAATAAAATGGATAAAGGCGTTGAATGGGCAAACGGCGGAAATCCTGTTATTATGGAAAAATTCACGCCTTATTATGTAGATTACCCCTATGGTATGCACTCATTGAAGGATGTTTATATGTTCAATCCACAAAAGGTGAGAGGGCTTACTTCTCTTGGCGGAGCATCTGTAAAGGGTGTTGAATCACCAATTTGGACAGAATATGTAAGAGATTTTAAAACAATGAGCTACATGTGTTTCCCTCGTTGGCTTGCAGTTGCAGAAACGGCTTGGAATGGTGCAAATCCCAAGGGTTACCAGCGCTTTTTAAAATCGGCGGAATTTTATTCCGATATATTAAAGGGGATGGGTCACAACCCTGCACCGAAAAGCGATTGGAATGTTGCACCCCATACTCGTTTGAATAAGACAGTAGGTTTTTTCAAAAATACACTTACGACCGAAACTGTTAAAAACTTTTTTAAGAAAGATTAAAATTATGATTAAATATTCCGTTATTGGCACATCATGGATTACAAAATCTTTTATCGAGGGCGCAAATCTTTATGAAGATTTGAGCCTTGATGGTGTTTATTCCCGTTCTTTTGAAAAGGGGAGAGCATTTGCAGAAGAAACAGGTGCAAAAAGAGTTTTTACCGATATTAATGACCTGGTTTCTTCCGATACGGATTTGGTTTATGTTGCAAGTCCTAATGTTTGCCACTATGAACAATGCAAAACTCTGCTTTTGAACGGTAAGCACATAATCTGCGAAAAACCTATTACAATTACTGAAAGGGAATTTAAAGAGCTTTGCAATATTGCCAAAGAAAATAACCTTGTTTATTTTGAAGCGATTATGTATATGCATACTCCTTTAAGGCAGGTTTTAAAGGATGCTGTAAGTAAAATCGGCAATATCAGAAGTGCAACAATTGATTTTTCTCAGCTTTCTTCAAAATATCAGGCTCTTAAAAACGGTGAGCTTCCGAATATCTTCAATCCCGAAATGAAAACAGGAGCACTTAATGATTTAGGGATTTATTGCGTTTATCCTGTGATTGATTTATTCGGAATGCCCGAAAAAATAACTCCCGTTCAGCACTTTCTTCATACGGGAGCTGATGGTAGCGGAAGTGCTGTTTTTGAATATGCAGATAAGCTTGTAACAATAACATATTCAAAGGTGGGTCAAAGTCGTTCTCCCTCGCAAGTTATGGGGGATTTGGGAACAGTAACAATAGATAGTATTTCAAAGCTTGATGGAATAAAGCTCTATAATAATGAAGGTGAGGAAACTCTTTTAAATGCCGAAACAGATAAAAAATATCTTATGGGTAATGAAGCGAGAAGCGCTATTGACTTTATTCTTAAAAGAGAAGAAACTGAAAATTTCCTTGAAGAATGTCAGTTGATGAATGAAAAAGTCCTTTTATGTATGGAAAAAATGAGGGTGGAAAATGCTTGAACAAGAGCTTAAAGAGTTTTTAATTAATAAAGGTGTAACCGATGTTGGTTTTTCGGAAATTGATAATGCAGATACCGGTGAATTGAAATATGCGGTCAGTATTGTTGTAAAGCTTTCCGATGCAATTGTTGATGAAATTGATGATGCACCCACGCCCACATATTTTAATCATTACAGAACAGTTAATGCTTTTATTGACCGGTGTCTTTTAGAGGCAGGATTGTTTTTGCAAAGTAAGGGCTATAAATATATAACTGTTGCCGCATCTCAGAGTATGCCGGGCACACCCTATAACGGCAGATATTCTCATAAAGAAGCTGCTCATAAAGCCGGTCTTGGAAATATAGGTAAAAATGATTTGTTTTTACATAAAAAGTATGGTGCACGGGTAAGGCTTGGCACATTGTTTACCGATTGCCAGCTTCACGGTAACGGAATATTAAAGGAAAATCCTTGTATTAATTGTGATAAATGCGTTAAGTCTTGTCCCAGCGGTGCTATTCTTGGAGTAAGTTATTATGACGGCATAAAACGAGAGGAAATGTTCAGCCCCTCCGTTTGCAGCGAATATATGAAAAAAGCTTATCAGAAAATCGGTAGGGGAGCAGTTTGCGGAATATGTATGCAGGTCTGCCCCGTATATAATATGAATAAATAGAGTGTGTTTAAAAATAAGTGTGGTGAAAATTAATGGCAAAGATATTAGTTGCAGATGACGAACAGCTTATAAGAAAACTTATCGGTGACTGCCTCAAAAAAGAGGGGCATGAGGTTTTTGAAGCAGAAAATGGTGAAATTGCTCTGAATATTTTTGAAAGCAATAAGGATTTGGAGTTGGCTCTCCTTGATATAATGATGCCTGAAATTGATGGCTGGGAAGTGTGCCGCAGAATTCGTGAGAAAAGCGATATGCCTGTTATGCTCGTTTCTGCTCGTTCTCAGGATTTTGACCAGATTATGGGTTTTGAATCAGGGGCAGATGATTATGTTACGAAACCATTTTCTCTGGCAATTCTCTCAAAAAGAGTTGATACACTTCTGAAAAGAGGAACAAATCTTAAGCGAAAAGGTGACGACGCAGATCATATTGTAATTGGAAATTTAATCATAAAGCCCTCTTCTCACGAAGTAACGATTGACGGGAAGGTAGTAGAGTTAACTTTAAAAGAGTTTAAAATTCTATCAAAGCTTTGCAAAACTCCGGGAAGGGTATACACAAGAGATGCTCTTTTGGATGAGCTTTGGGGCATGGATTATACAGGAGATACCAGAACTGTGGATTCCCATGTTGCCCGACTTCGCACCAAATTAGGCGAATGGGGGTTAAAGTATATTACAACTGTTTACGGAACAGGATATAAAATCATTGATAAATAAAAATCTAAAGGAGGTATCTATATGAAACGCAAGGGGTTAGGAATTCGCGTCAAGGTATTCTTGGAAATCGGTGCTATAATTGCGGTTTGTTTAGTGGGTATCTCCATAGCTAACTCTCAGCTTCTTGAGAGTGTGTATATCTGGAATGTTGAGCGCTCTTTGAGTACAATGGCACAAAACGCAGAAAATGCAGGCGAGGATTATTACTACCTTCTTGCAGAGTATGAGGCTAAAGATAATGTAAGTATAGATTTATATGATAGCGAGGACAATTATTTATACGAAGGTTCAGGAAAATTTATTTCTGCAAACAAACTGAATATAATAAGCAGAACACAGAATGAAGACGGAAGTTATTTCAATGTGGTTGCAGAAGAAGGTAGCACCACACAATACATCGTTTTTGGTAAAGATTTTGAAAATGGTTATCATATTGAAATTACCGCTCAAAAAGACCCTATTCAAGAAAACGCAAATCTTGCAACAGGAGTTACAACAACCATAACAGTACTTGCTCTTGTTTTGGCTCTTGTGTTTATTTCAGCTTATGCAAAGCATTTCACAAAACCACTTATTCAAATGAGCGAGGTTGCAAACAAAATTGCAAATCTTGATTTTTCAGCTAAATGTGAAATTAACCGAGGCGATGAAATAGGTGCCTTGGCAGAGAATATAAATGTTGTTTCCGATTCTCTCAATACTGCTCTTTCGGAGCTTCGCGAGAAAAACGAACAACTTATGGAAGATATTGAAAAAGAAAGACGCATTGAACAAATGAGAGCAGATTTTATTTCTGCGGCATCACATGAACTTAAAACTCCTATAGCCATTATAAGAGGTTATGCAGAAGGTTTAAAAATGAATATCAGCGAAGAGAATGAAAGCGCTTCGGAATATTGCGATATTATTATGCGTGAATCTGACAGGATGAATGTGCTTGTTCTTAATATGCTTGAGCAGTCTCTTTATTCTTCAGGTGTAAAGCAACCGGATATGATAGAATTTGCAGTCAGTGAATTTATAGAAGATTTGCTTAAAACTGTAACACCTATATTTGAAGAAAAAGGCGTTAATGCAAGGTTTATAAAAGGCGAAGCTTTTACGGCTTTTGCCGATAAAACTCAGATGACAACGGTGCTTTCAAATATCGTTCTTAATGCTTGCAGTCACGCAAGCGGAGAAAAAGTTATTGAAATCACCACAGAAAAAGCAGAAAATAAAATAAAGATTAATGTGTTTAACACGGGAAGTCGTGTCGAGGATAAGGATAAGGACGGAATTTTTACTTCATTTTATCGTGCGGATAAAGCTCATTCAAGAGCCGAAGGAAGATTCGGGTTAGGTCTTTCAATTGTAAAATCAATTACAGAAAATCACAACTGTGAATGCGGTTTTGAAAATAAAGAAAATGGCGTAACATTCTGGTTTACAATGTCCGCCACGGAAGGAAATACTAATGAAAATTAATTTTGTAATACCCTGCCTTTTAGGTGTTGAAGGGATAATTGCTGATGAACTTCGTTTTTTAGGTGCAGAGAATGTTCAGGCAGAAAAC
This sequence comes from Acutalibacteraceae bacterium, assembly GCA_045594685.1. Lineage (GTDB taxonomy): Bacteria > Bacillota > Clostridia > Oscillospirales > Acutalibacteraceae > DTU089. The sequence continues at coordinate 27,777 of JAZNYZ010000027.1, forward strand.
GGCAGAGTGCTTTTTTCAGGCGATGAGAATATGTTGGCAAGAGTCAACATTTGCTCTCATTTTGCAGAGCGCGTTCAGATTAATATGGGCTCCTTTACTGCGAAGACCTTTGAAGAGCTTTTCCAAGGGGTAAAAGCTCTCCCTTGGGAAGAGTGGATTGGTAAAGAAGATGCTTTTCCTGTAAAAGGATATTCACTTAAATCAACTCTTTTCAGTGTCAGCGACTGTCAGGCAATAATTAAAAAAGCTGTTGTTGAAAGACTTAAATCCAAATACGGAATTTCCTGGTTCAATGAAAGCGGTCCCGTGCATCAGATTCAGTTTTCTATTATGAATGACAAAGTAACTATGCTTATTGATACAACCGGCGCAGGTCTCCATAAACGAGGCTACAGACTTTCACAGAATGGCGCACCTATTAAAGAAACCTTGGCGGCATCAATATGCGCCCTTGCAAAGCTTCGCCATTATCACACTCTTTATGACCCAATGTGCGGTAGCGGTACTCTTCTTATTGAGGGTGCTTTATATGCTCATAATATTGCACCGGGTCTTAATCGTCATTTTGCGGCAGAAAGATTTGATGTTCTTCCGAAAAACATCTGGAAAGAGGAAAAGGAGAGGGCAATAAGCCTTGAAAAGGTTGATACAGATTTTGTTGGTTATGGCTCCGATATTGATGCAGAGGCAATAAAGATTGCAATTGAAAATGCTTCAAGACTTCCCGTAGGCAAAAAGCTTAACTTTGAAAAACGTGATTTGAAAGACTTTAAAAAGTTGAGCGAAAGAGGAACGGTTATCTGCAATCCCCCTTATGGTGAAAGACTTTTGGATTTGCAGGAGGCACAGCGTCTTTATAAGGAAATGGGCAGAGTGTTTGACAAAGCTCATGGTTGGAGTTATTATATAATCACTCCCGATGAAGAGTTTGAACAATGCTTTGGCAGAAAGGCAGATAAAAGCAGAAAGCTCTACAATGGTATGATTAAATGCAGATTGCATATGTATTTTAAATAAAATACAAGAAAAAATTTCCCTGAAGGAGAAAAAAATGAAACATTTATTTATTGTTAATCCCGTTTGCGGAAAAGGCATTTCTTATGAAAGATGCTCTGATGGTATTGTTAAAACAATGACCGAAATGGGTATCACCGATTATGAAATTCACGTTACAACCGCCCCTCGCGATGGCTATGAATATGCAAAAAAAGAGGTTGAAAAGGGCGAACACATCCGTGTTTACGCTTGCGGTGGTGACGGCACTCTTTATGAGGTTGTCAACGCTTGTGCTTGCCACGAAAATGCAGAGGTTGCCGCATTCCCTCTCGGTAGCGGTAATGACTTCATCCGAATTTTTGGTGATAAAAAGGATTTAAGAAATGTTGCTGACCATGTTAATGGTACAGTTATGGAGTTTGACCTTATTAAATGCGGAGATCAATATGCAATTAATCAGTGCTCAATGGGTGTTGATGCAGAGGTTTGTGCAAAGCAGGCAGATTTCAAAAAGCTTCCTCTTCTTTCAGGTGAAGCGGCATATACAGCAGCACTTCTATATTGCTTCATCGGCAGAATGAAAAGCAGATTTACAATTACAATTGATGACGAAGAGCCGTTTACAAGCGATGTTCTTTTCTGTGTTGCAGGTAACTCCCGTTGGTATGGCGGCGGATATATGGCAGCACCTAAAGCCCTTACCTATGACGGACTTTTAGACTTTATTATTGTTAAAAAGGACTGCTTGAGAATCAAGCTTCTTTCTCTTATTAACCCTTATAAAAAGGGGCAGCATCTCGGTTGGGACAGAACAATTTTCAAAAGAGGTAAAAAGATTCATATAACAAGCGCAAAGCCTGCCGCAATGAATGTTGACGGCGAAACAGACTATGTAACAGAATGTACCTTTGAAATTGTAGAAAAGGGTATTAAATTCGTTGTTCCTGCTTGCTCTGACTTTATGGAAAGAGTTAAAAACGGAACGGTATAAAAAATTAAGTGGCTGTAAAAAACGTTCGTTTTTTTACAGCCACTTTTATGTTTATCTTACTATTTTCTCTCCGTCAAACACGATAATTCCGTGGCCGTGACCTGTTTTACCGCCACTTAAAACGTGTTTCTTGAATGCTCTTTGCATAGATGTGTTTTCATCCCATTTTTTAGGTGATTTGTAACCGCTTGCATTGAATATTCTCCAGGCATCATCAAATTTATCCTTTGCCTCACTTGATACGATTTCAAAATCATTGATAAATTTAATTGTATTAGAGTTTTCGGGAAGAAAGTTTTTATATTCTTCAAAAATGAGCCATGAACCGCATTCAAAAATCATAAGACCATCTTCTCTGCGGTATTCGGGGAAGAATTCATAAGCTTTCTTGAAAGAGTCAAGGCGCACTTCATCTGTAAGCGGAACACCTGAAGAAGGAATATGGAAGCCAAGGGTTTTATCGCCTTTTTTAACGGTGATTCCTGCTGATGAGGTGAAATCCTCACCACCGTATGTAGTCATATCGAACTGGTATCTGCCTAAAGCAAAACGGGTAAGAGCATAAAAGCCTGTATTCCAGCTTGCAACGAAAGTGCCGTGAACACCTTTACAGTTAACGCACTCAACATATTTGTATTTAAGATCCATAATTGTGTTCCAGAAAAGCTCGTCACTTAAACCACGTTCTTTATAAAGTCCGTGCATAACCTCTGCGGCACGAATAAGGAAAACAAAGTCTAAGGTATATTCTTTTATACCGTAAATTATTGCAAGTGGTTTGATTTTATCAAAGCATTTGCCAAAGTCGTGAGCTTCGGGAAAGAGGAATTCATTGAAAATTGCCTCAAATTTTTTATTAAGACTTTTTATGTTGTCAATTTTTGAAGCAGCTTTTTCAAAGGCTTCAATTGCTTCTTGGGGAAGACCGAGTCTTTTTTCCACTTCTTTAAAATGTTCGTTAAGTATTACCATATCTATACACTCCTTAATTTTTCAAGCTATTAAGGGGAGCAGGGATTCTGCCTCCTCTGTTTATAAAATCTGCGCAACCCTCGTTGTGAACGGGCATAACGGGAGCAGTGCCCAAAAGACCACCCATTTCAATTGAGTCGCCAACATTTTTACCGGGAGCAGGAATAATTCTTACTGCGGTTGTTTTGTTGTTTATCATACCGATAGCGGCTTCATCGGCAATAATCGCAGAAATTGTTTCAGCAGTTGTATCACCGGGAACGGCAATCATATCAAGACCAACTGAGCAAACGCAAGTCATTGCTTCAAGTTTATCGAGGGTTAGCACACCTTTTTCTGCGGCAGCAATCATACCTTCATCTTCAGAAACGGGAATAAATGCGCCTGAAAGACCGCCAACATGAGATGATGCCATAACGCCACCTTTTTTAACAGCGTCATTAAGCATAGCAAGAGCAGCGGTTGTACCGTGAGTTCCGCAAACATCTAAACCGATTTCCTCAAGTATTCTTGCAACGGAGTCCCCAATTGCAGGAGTAGGTGCAAGGCTTAAATCAACAATACCGAATTCTGCACCTAAGCGTTTTGATGCTTCGCTTGCCATTAACTGACCCATTCTTGTAATTTTAAATGCGGTTTTCTTAATAGTTTCAGCAACAACATCAAAGGGCTCACCTTTAATTTGCTTGAGAGCATTATAAACAACACCGGGACCGGAAACACCAACATTTATTGCACATTCAGGCTCACCTACACCGTGAAAAGCACCTGCCATAAAGGGATTATCCTCAACTGCGTTGCAGAAAACAACGAGCTTCGCACAACCAAATCCATCGCGGTCTTCGGTTCTTTTTGCAGTTTTCTTAATTGTTTGCCCCATAAGCTTAACAGCATCCATATTGATACCGGCTCTTGTTGAACCGATATTAACGGAAGAGCAAACAAAATCAGTAGTTGCAAGAGCTTCGGGAATGGAGTTTATAAGTCTTCTGTCACCGATAGTAAAGCCTTTTTGCACAAGGGCAGAGAAGCCGCCGATAAAGTTTACGCCGCATTCCTTTGCAGCTTTATCCATAGCCTGAGCAAAAATTGTGTAATCCTCTGTTTCACAGCTCTCTGCGGCAATAGCAATAGGCGTAACTGAAATTCTTTTGTTGATAATTGGAATACCCATTTCTCTTTCAAGGTCTTCACCTGTTTTTACAAGGTTTTGGGCATATTTTGTTATTTTATCATACATCTTCTGAGCGCAGATTTCAGGGTCGGGATGACCGCAGGAGCGCAAAGAAATACCCATAGTAATAGTACGGATATCAAGATGCTGATTATCAATCATATTGAGAGTTTCAATAATTTCGCGTTGATTAAGCATAAGTCACCTCAGATTTTGTGCATAGCATCAAAAATATCTTCACGCTGAATACGGATGCTTACACCTAAACGCTCTCCCTCTTTGTCGAGAGCTTCAACAATTTCCGGATAAGAAACATTAGCTTCCTTTACATCAACAAGCATATTCATTGTGAACATATTCTGCATAACAGTCTGGCTGATATCAAGAATGTTTACATTGATTTTTTGAAGAACAACGCAAACACCAGCCATAATGCCAACCTTGTCTTTGCCAACAACAGTTATAATGGCGTTCATAATCTTTCCCCTTTTGAAAAATATTTAATTTATTTTATCACAACTGAAAAAATAATACAATAAAAATGAAAGAAAAGAGACGGGAAACCGCCTCTTTTATTATATATTTTTAAGCCTTTCGTATTCTTCCTTAGTTATTTCAATAACTTTACCGTGTTTAAAGCCGTAGGGGAATGAAAATTCTTCATCTGCTCTACGGAAATTCATATCACCGGGTTTTGAGGAAACGAAGGGAACATAGCCCATTTTTTCTTTTTCACATCCGAAAAAGTCAAGCATCAAGCACCATCTGCCGTCGGGGAGTGTATAGGTGGTAGGTCCTTCATAAGCACCGGGATTTTGTATTTCCTTTTCCATATATTCCTGAAAGCCTTTGTCGTGCTCAAACGGACCATAAAGATTTTCAGAGGTTGCGTGCATATTCATTCCGGGATTATGGGCATTTTTATAGAAAAGGTGATATGTATCGCCTACTTTGGTTATATGAGAATCAAGTATTTCATTTTCTTTGGTAAAATATAATTTTGGTTTAGAAAATGACTCAAAATCCTTTGTAACAGAACAGTAAATAGACATATGAGTGAAATCATTTTCTTCAACTGTTGAGCCCCAATGTATCAGATATTCTTCATTAATTTCATCAAAAAATATTTCAGGTGCCCAAAGGCAACCAAAATCATCTCTGCCGAAATGAACCAATTCTTGTTCCGAAAAATTAACCAGGTCATCAGTTCTCCACATTGAAAGGCATTTACTACCGTGGCTGTTTATATGCTTCCAATCCACATTATAGTTTTCGTCCATTTGGCGAACAATGCAAAGGTCGGTGGTCAGAATTACAAATCCACCTGTGTGAAGCCGGATTATTTCAATATCACGGCACCCCCGGTCACCTAATTTACTCATAAGGATAGGCTTTCCGTCATTAACCTTTTCCCAATTAAAGCCATCCCTGCTTATTCCGAAATAAACGGCTTCACCGTCAACAGTGGTTTTTTCTTTAAAATGAACAAATAAATAGGGCATATTATCACCTTTTAATTTATTTAATATCTTCTGCAAAAACAAAGGAATGTTTGCCGTGTTGCTTTGCATAATAAAGTGCATCATCGGCTTTTTTATAAAGCTCGGAAAGAGCAATGCCGTCAGCAGGGTAATTACTTATTCCCACGCTGATGCAAATGCCGATATCTTTATATGGTAAACAAATTTCGTCTACCGCCTTAATTAAGGCCATTGCTTTTTTCTCAGTTATATTTTTATGGGGACAATGCTTCATGAAAACAAAAAACTCGTCGCCACCAACTCTGCCTACAAGATCGGTGTTTCTGAAGCAGGATTTTACTGTTTGTGCAAGACTAATCAGCAAATTGTCACCTGCCTGATGACCTTTTGTATCATTAAGCTTTTTAAAATTATCAACATCAATCATCAGAAGGTGGTGAGAGCTGTCTGAACCATCAGTGCCTAAAAATGTTGTAATTTTTTTGGTTATGGATGCCCTGTTGAGAAGACCTGTCATTTCATCAATTTCTGCGGCTTTGTGAAGTTCTTGCTCTTCTCTTTTCTTTGCATCTATATCACGAGAAATAAGCGCAACAGATAAATGATTGTTTTCAGGGTTAACAAGGAATTTTATAATATCCTGTACCCAGCGAACCTTTCCGTTTGGTAAAATTCTGCGATATTCCATAACAATATCACGGCGCCCGTTTTTGAAGATAGTTTCTATATATTGTTTTGAAAAGTTTTTATAAAATGAGAATGCGTCACTTTCAATATCCGAAATGCCTTCGTTTGCAACATAGTAAAAAACTTCAATTTCTTTGAAAAGGGGGAATTTATAGCCGTCAACAGTTCGTCTTCTTTCCCTGACTATTTGCCAATTATCAACATCAATAAGTTCGAGACAATACGTGTTTTTGTTAGTATCTAAAAGGAAATCCAACTCTTGCTCATAGCTTTGCTTATCAAGATATTCTTTAGCAGTTTCGTGAATCAAACCGAAAATACCGATAGAGTTTCCGTCATCGTCCAGAAGAAGTTGCTTTTTTGCGAAAGCATAGCGGGAATGTCCGTCTGAATCGGGAAGCAAAGTAACGAAATTGACTTCTGATTTTCCTGAAACAAGCATCTCCAAATCCTGTGCTCTGTATTTTGAAGCTAGTTTTGAGTTTGTATAAACTTCTTCATCGGTTTTGCCTATGATTTCGTCTTTGCTTTTTTTACCGGCATAAGCAACGAAACTATCGGATACATTTGTATATTTTAAGTCTTTATCTTTAATAAAAACTATGTCGGGTGTTATGCTTAAAAGTGATTTAAAAGCAGCTAAATCAAATTTAGCGGCGTTTACGGATTCTTTTTGGTTTGTGTTTTTCATAGCTTCACCGACCTTTCTGATAATATTTTAACACAACATAAAAACTTTATCAATAATAAGCAGATTTATAGAAAAATATTGTTAACGGAAAAATGATGTGATATAATTATTTCATTATGAAAAGAAAGGTGTAGCTATGAAAAAGTCAAAATTTTCTTTTTCCACAACACATATTATTTTGTTAAGCTTTTTTATAGCTGTGCTTCTGGGTGCGGTTTTGCTTTCTTTGCCTGTAAGCTCTGCATCAGGTGAGTGGACACCTTTTGTTGATGCCCTTTTCACATCTACAACTGCAACTTGCGTTACGGGGCTTGTGGTGGTGCCCACATTTTCTGCTTGGAGCACCTTCGGTCATATTGTAATTTTATTTTTAATTCAAATTGGTGGGTTGGGTGTAATCACGGTTGTTTCCATTCTCGCTATGATATTCCACAGAAAAATGGGTCTATCCGACAGACTTCTTCTGCAGGACGCATTTAACCTGAACACTCTTTCAGGGCTTTCCCAATTTGTTAAAAAAGTTGTTCTGGGAACATTTCTTGTTGAGGGTATCGGTGCTCTACTTTATATGACGGTGTTTGTTCCCGAATTTGGGTTGAAGGGTATCTGGATTTCAGTTTTTACGGCAATTTCCGCTTTTTGCAATGCAGGAATTGATATAATCGCTTCTGATAGCCTTGCAGGGTATGTTCATAATCCCATAATTAACTTAACAACCTGTCTTTTGATTTTTTTCAGCGGTATTGGTTATATTGTTTGGTGGGATGTTATAAGAGTTTTAAAACTAAGGAACAAGAGAAAAATTAAAGTACTAACGACGTTAACACTGCACAGTAAAATTGCTTTGGCAACAACCTTGATTTTAATTTTCGGTGGTGCTTTGTGCATATTCTTTTTTGAATACAACAATCCTCAAACAATGAGAGATTTTACCTTGTATCAAAAAATTCAGGCTTCATTTTTTCAATCCGTAACCACAAGAACTGCAGGTTTTTTCACTGTTCCTCAGGAAAATCTGTCAAACGGTTCGGCGCTTGTTTCCGTACTTCTTATGTTTATAGGAGGGTCTCCTGTTGGTACTGCAGGTGGCGTTAAAACTGTAACGATAGCAGTAGTGGTTTCTGCGGCAGTTGCGGCAATAAAAAATAAAAATGATGTTACAATGTTCAACAGAACCTTGTCAAAACAAGCGGTAAGTAAAGCTGCTGCAGTAATTTGCACATCATTTTTTATAATGTTTATGTCAACTCTTCTTCTTTCCGCTGTAACAGATGCAAGCTTTCTTGATATTCTTTATGAAACTGCAAGTGCAACCGCAACTGTTGGGCTTTCAAGAAATCTGACTGCTACTTTAAATACTGTAGGTAAGATAATAATTACAGCAACGATGTATTTCGGTCGAGTGGGACCGATTTCCTTAGCAGTAGCCTTAAATTTAAAGAAACAAAATCCAAATATAATAAAAAATCCTGTTGAAGATATAAGTGTGGGGTAAAAAATATGAGTATTAATAAAACATATGCTGTTTTCGGTCTTGGAAGATATGGCAGAGCAGTTGCAGAAGAGCTTGTTAAAAACGGAGCGGATGTTATTGCCGTTGATAGTAACGAAGAGCTTGTAAATGATGCGGCACAGACAATTCCTGTTTGCAAATGTGCTGATGTTACAGAGCCTGAGGTTATTGACAAGCTTGATATTGCTGATGTAGATGTGGTTATTATTGCTATGGCAAACAGCCTTGAAGCAACAGTAATGGCAATAACACTTTGCAAGGAGGCAGGAGTAAAAACCGTTATAGCAAAATGTGTTGAAGAAATGCACGGCAAGATTTTTTACAGAGTTGGTGCAGATAAAGTTGTTTTCCCTGAAAAAGAGGCGGGTACACGTCTTGGTAAAAACCTTTTAAGCTCGGGTTTTGTTGATATAGTTGAGCTTTCAAAGGATGTTTCTATGGTGGAATTTGATATGAAGCCCCAATGGGTTGGAAAAAACCTTATTGAGCTTAATCTAAGAAAAAAATATTCTATTAACGTTGTTGCAATTTTAAAGGGCGAAGAGGTTATAACTAGCATTGACCCTGAAATGCCCTTAATAGAAAATATGAAGCTTGTTGTTATTGCAGATACAGCAAAATTAGAAAAGTTAAAATAAAAATTCAGTTCCCTTAACTTTTTCAAAAAGTTAAGGGAACTGTTGATTAATCGTCAAATTCAAATGAACCTGAAATAAAGGTTACCCGGTCAGTATCAACGGTAAGTAAACCGCCGTCTGATACTGCCGTTTTCTTTTTGTCTTCATCTAACCAAATTGCGCAAGGTGCTTTGATAACTGATGTGATAAAGGGAATATGACCTGACATAATTGCAAGCTCACCCTCAACACCTCGAACATCAAATTTAAAAACCTCGCCGTCAAATTTGTTACCATCGGGAGAAGATACAGTTAAGTGGAATGTGCTCACTTCTGCACCTTCTTTGCCTTTTCGATAGCTTCCTCAATTGTACCAACAAAAAGGAATGCGGATTCTGGTAAATCGTCGTGTTTACCCTCAATGATTTCCTTGAAGCCACGAACAGTTTCACTTATGGGAACATATTTACCGGTGATACCCGTAAATTTTTCGGAAACGTCAAAGGGCTGGGAAAGAAAACGCTGAATCTTTCTTGCTCTTTGAACAAGAAGCTTATCTTCATCAGAAAGCTCATCCATACCCATAATTGCGATGATATCCATAAGCTCGTTATATCTCTGGAGAATTCTCTGAACCTCTTTAGCAACATAGTAATGCTCTTCGCCGACTATTTCGGGAGAGAGAATACGGCTTGAGGATTCAAGGGGGTCAACAGCAGGGTAAATACCCTGAGAAGCAATATTTCTTGCAAGAACCGTTGTTGCATCAAGGTGAGCGAAGGTTGTTGCAGGAGCAGGGTCGGTAAGGTCATCTGCAGGAACATAAACCGCCTGAATTGATGTAATAGAACCTTTTTTTGTGGAAGTAATTCTTTCCTGCAAAGCACCCATTTCAGTTGCAAGAGTTGGCTGATAACCAACGGCGGAGGGCATTCTGCCCAAAAGAGCGGAAACCTCTGAGCCTGCCTGAGTGAAACGGAAAATATTATCTATGAAGAGAAGAACGTCCTGACCTTCTGTGTCACGGAAATATTCTGCCATTGTAAGACCTGAGAGAGCAACTCTCATACGTGCTCCCGGAGGCTCGTTCATCTGTCCGTAAACGAGAGCGGTGTTGTTAATAACTCCCGACTCCTTCATTTCGCAATATAAATCGTTACCCTCACGGGTACGCTCGCCAACACCGGAAAAAACGGAAATACCGCCATGCTCTTTTGCGATGTTATTGATAAGCTCCATAATAAGAACTGTTTTGCCAACACCTGCACCGCCGAAAAGACCGATTTTACCGCCCTTTGAATAGGGGCAAATAAGGTCTATAACCTTGATACCTGTTTCAAAGATTTCAGCACTTGTGGCAAGCTCGTCATAAGCGGGAGCAGAACGGTGGATGCTCCATTTTTCTGCAGTTTCAGGGTTGGGAATATTGTCAACAGCGTCACCTAAAACATTGAAAATGCGTCCTAAGGTTTCGCGACCAACGGGAACGGAAATGGGAGCCCCTGTATCAGTAACGGGTGTACCTCTCTGAAGACCGTCTGTAGATGCCATAGCAATACATCTTGCGGTGTTGTCGCCGATATGCTGAGCAACCTCAACAGTAAGCTTTCTTTCCCCAACGGGTATAGTAAGTGCGTTAAGAATTTCAGGAAGCTCACCCTCGTTGAATCTTACGTCAACAACGGGGCCCATAACCTGAACAACCTTACCCACAGTTAATTTATCCATCTTTTTCACCTCATAATCTGGTGTCAGTTACCGCTACCGGCAACAATTTCTGTAATTTCCTGAGTAATTGCGCCTTGTCGAGCGCGGTTATACTGAAGACCTAAATCGTCTATCATCTGTTTTGCGTTTTTACCTGCGGAATCCATAGCAATTCGTCTTGAAGCAACCTCACAAGCAAAGCTTTCTCTCAAGCAAGCAATTAGAATACCTGCCACATATTCTCTTACTGTAAGGTTGAGAACTGTCAGGTGGTCGGGCTCAAAAATTGTGCTGACAGTTGAGTCTTTTTCGCTTTTTTGGAAGGGGAGAAGCCATTTGATTTGCGCATCCCATGACATAACAGAATTATATCTCGTGAAAACAACTCCGAGTCGGTCGAATTTTTCTTCGCTGAAATCCTTGCAAAGCTCATCTGCAAGAATGGCTGCATCTGAAAAAGAGAAATGCTCGGAGGAATTTATTTCTACATCAAATCTTTCACAAGCACGTTTTCCGATGGGGATAAATTCTGCATCGGGGAAAGAGGCGCAAAGTCTGAAAACATTTGCATTATAGCCACCTGCAAGACCTCTGTCACCTGCAATAACAATTATTTTTGTTCTTGGATTTTCGGTCTGACGCATATATGGGCTTTTTAAGCACTCCTTTTCACTTGTGAGAAGTGAAATTGATTTTTCCAAAGAAGCAGTGTATTCTCTTGCTTTTTGCATTGCTTCGTTTGCACGGCGGATTTTTGAAGATGCCACAAGCTCCATTGCCTTTGTAAGCTGTAAGGTGGAGTTAACGCTTTTTATTCTTACTCGAAGCGCTTTTGTGTTTCCTGCCATAGCTTACACCTGCATTTCCGAAAGAACTGCTTTAAGCTCTTCCTCGTCTGCTTCGTCATAATGACCTGCTTCAATTCTCTTAAGCCATTCGCCTTTTTCATTTTCAAGCTTTAAGAAAAGGTTTTTCTCATATTCATGAACCTTTGAAACGGGAACAGAATCAAGATAGCCTTTGATTGCCGCATAAACAATTGCAACCTGGCAACCAACTCGAACAGGATTGTTTCTGCCTTGTTTAAGAACTTCAACAATACGCTCACCGAGAGCAAGTCTTGCCTTGGTATCTGCATCAAGGTCACTACCGAATTGAGCAAAGGACTGCAATTCACGGTACTGTGAATAGAGTAGCTTCAGTTCACCCGAAACCTTCTTCATAGCCTTCAACTGAGCTGAGCCACCAACACGGCTAACAGAAATACCGGGGTTGATAGCAGGCATAATACCTGAATGGAAAAGCTCGGTTTCAAGGAATATCTGACCGTCTGTAATTGAAATTACGTTGGTAGGAATATATGCTGAAACGTCACCTGATTGGGTTTCGATAATAGGAAGAGCAGTAATTGAACCGCCACCGTATTCTTCCGAAACACAAGCCGCACGTTCAAGAAGACGGGAGTGAAGATAGAAAACATCACCGGGGTATGCCTCTCGTCCGGGAGGACGGCGGATAAGAAGAGAAAGTGCACGGTATGCAACTGCGTGCTTGCTCAAATCATCATAAATAATTAAAACATCTTTACCTTGCTCACGAAAATATTCTGCCATAGCGCAACCGCTGTAGGGTGCGATATATTGGAGCGGTGAGCTTTCTGATGCAGTTGCAGAAACAATGATTGTATAACCCATAGCACCGTTTCTGGTAAGCTCATTTGCCAATTGGGCAACTGATGTGCTCTTCTGTCCGATAGCAACATAGATGCATATAACATCGGAGTTTTTCTGGTTGATAATAGTGTCAATAGCAATTTCGGTTTTACCTGTCTGACGGTCACCGATAATAAGCTCACGCTGACCTCTTCCGATAGGAATCATACTGTCAATAGCCTTGATACCTGTCTGCAAAGGTACGCTAACGCTTTTTCTCTCAATGATACCGGGTGCTTCCGATTCAATGGGACGGGTTGCGCTATATTGAACCGGACCTTTACCATCAATGGGTTCGCCGAGAGCGTTAACAACTCTACCTAAAAGCTTTTCACCAACGGGCACGGAAAGAACCTTGCCTGTTCTTTTTACGGATGAACCTTCACGGATATTGTTTTTATTTGAAAGAACCGCAACGGAAACAGTTTCTTCTTCAAGGTTCTGTGCCATACCGAAAGAGCCGTCTTCAAATTCAAGAAGCTCGTTAGCCATACAGTTGGAAAGACCATATACTCTGGCAATGCCGTCACCAACAAGAATAACCTTACCCGTTTCTGTCATTTCAACTCGGGATTTATAATTTTCTATTTGGCTTTTAATAATACTGCTGATTTCGCCGGGATTATTCATTCGCTTATCACTCCCTTAGCTTTGTGTAATCTATTTTTTATGCTACCGTCAAAAATCTTGTCATCAATCTGAACCTTGATACCACCGATAAGACTTTCATCTTTTATAAACTCGGGTTCAATGACCTTACCGCTGATTTTCTGAAGCTTATCTAAAAGTGCGGATTTTTGTTCGTCTGTAAGAGGTTCAACATAATAAACTGTGGCAATTGTACGATTTTTGTAAATTCTTACAAGGTCGCAGAATGCCTCAATGCAACTGCAGATTTCCGTAATATGCCCGTTTTCGCAAAGCACTTTTATAAAGGAAACAATATATTCCGTATAAGTGCTTTCAAAAGCCTTATCAATAAAAGCAATCCTTTCGGACAATGGAATTGCAGGAGATTCGAGAACCTTGATATAATCAGGATTTTCTTTGAAAATATCTCCGATTTCGAGCAGACTTTTTTCGTATTCGTCAACGGCATTGTTCTCTGATGCAAGAGAAAAAAGAGCAGCTGCATACTCCTTATTAGTTTGTGTCATAGCCGTCACCTATTTCCTCAATAAAGGAGTCAATAATTTGTTTGTGGTCGTCAGAATTGATTTCTCGTTCGAGAATTTTGCTTGTAAGAACCGTGCTGACATCAACAATTTCACGCTTAATGCTTTCTTCTGCCTTTGTCATTTCAAGCTGAGCATCCTCTTTTGCCTGGCGCACAATAACATCTGCATCGTTTTTTGCTTTTTCAAGAATTTCATTTTCTCTCATTTTTGCAAGATTTACGGCAGACTGAATAATACCGTCAGCTTCGGCTTTCGCACCTGACAGTTTTTCTTCATACGCTTGTTTTTCCGATAATGCCTCGTTTTTTGCAGTCTCTGCTTCACTATATTGCACATCAATAGCATCCTGACGAGCTTTAAGCATTTTCTTAACAGGTTTATAAAGAAATCTCTTAACAAGCCAGAAAAGAATAGCAAGGTTTGCAAGGGAAACAAGCATTTGCCATATATTAATTGAAATAACGTCTAATGTTTGCATAATGCTTTACTCCAAATTTTCTCTTTTGTTTCTTAAAAATTAAAGAGACTGGATTGTTTCAACAAGGATGTTAACAAGAAGTCGGGGTGCAACGAAAATGAGAAGAATTGCAATAACGAGAGCATAAAGACCTGTTGTTTCTGCAACAGCACAACCCATAAGCATTGTTGTTGTAACAGCACCTTTGCTTTCGGGCTGACGGCCTATAGCTTCACAAGCCTTTGCAACAGCATTACCTTCACCGATACCGGGGCCGATACCTGCAATCATTGCCAAACCTGCGCCGAGAGCGCAACATCCTAAAATAATACCAAGTGCGAGTTCCATAATATTTCCTCCAATATTTAATATAACTATTTATTTTTTGAAAGCTTTTTCTGCCTTCTTTTTTCATATAGCTCGAAATCAAATGCCCCCGAAACATTGAGCATTGTCAGCATAGCGAAAATAAATGCCTGAAGGCATCCGCTGAAAACATCAAAGTAAACGGAGAGCACCGCAGGGATACCAACCTGAAAAATGGGTATATCTGCTAAAAATCCGGGTAACGCACCTAAAGCCTTGTTTGAAAGGCTACCAAGTGCGAACGCCAGAAGAGTTGAAATAACTGTACCTGAAAGAACATTTCCGTAGTGACGGAAGGACATTGAAATGGGGGTTGCAAATTCACTGATAAAGTTAATAGGCGCCAGAAATGCAACGGGCTGAGTAAAGCCTTTAAGGTAGTTTAACGGTCCGCATTTCATTTTGTAATAGGTAATAATAAAGAAAACGAGAATTGCCCAACCGCCGACAATATTAATATCAGATGTTGGTGGAAAAAGACCAAACAGAGATAAAAGACTTGAACAAGCGGAAAGAAGAAGTATGGCAAGAATAAAAGGCGCATAACCTTTAAAGTATTCACCCATATTTTCAAGCACCATACCGTCTATTTTTTCAACGGCAAGCTCTGCAATATGTTGCCTTTTCAGGTCTGCCTTTTCGCTGATACCGTGAGTTATAAAACGGCAGAAGAAGAAAAGGGTAATAAGCACCAATGCGGAGTTTATCTGAGATTCCGTAACGGGAAAATCCTGCAAGGGCATTGGAATGGTGAAGAAAATTCTTGCACCTGTTATGGTGATTTCCGTTGAGGGCGGTTCTGTGAGAATTTGAAGAACTATACCGCATACAATGGGAAGAATCATCATAACAATGTAGAAAACATCCACTATTTTAAATTTAAGTTTTGATGTTTGCAAAAGCATCACCTCTATATGTTAAAAAACAGCTTTATTTCTTTTTCATAAAAACGGGTCTTAATGCTACCGCAATTCTTGGGAAAAGCAGAGGTATAATCACCGCAATTGTATTAAAAACAGGAACAAGATAACCTATAAGAGCAATAACAAAAATAAGAAGAAGTCGTAAGGATTGAGAAACTTTCATTAAATTTTTTGCATCTTTTTCCTCTTTACCCAAAGAGGATTGAACTGAAAGCCCCATAAGAAAGAAATTTCCCACAGCGGCAACGAAGCCTAAAAGATTACCCGTAAGAACGGTGTAATCCCATTTGCCGATTATCAAGAACACAGATTGCAAGAGAAGGCTGAATATAAAAACCAATGTTGCAATATAGCCTGTTTCCTTTAAAACCGTTGGGTCTATTTTTTTCACCGAATACACCTCTTTTTGAAAAACATCTTTACATTTCAGTATATCACTATTATGCACACAAGACAATATTTTTTAAACAATTTTTTGATAAAATAAGAGGAAAGCACCATTATGATGCTTTCCGTAATTATTTTAGCATAGGCATATTATTCTCGTCAAAAGTTACTTCTTTAATTCTTGCGTGACGGCAAGGGTCATAAAGCACTTCATCACAGAATGTTCCGCATTTTTTATCTGCGTGGGAGGAGGGACGGGCATGATAAATCAAAAGAAGTTTGCCGTTTTCATCAACAACAAAGCTGTTGTGACCGGGACCTGCTTCACCGATTAAATCCTTTGTTTCAAGAATGGGGTGGGGCAGTTTTTTCCAAGAAAAAATATTCATTAAATCTGCATTTTTGTCTGCATAAAGCATACCCATACAGTATTCTTCACCCGTGCCCGAAGCAGAGAAAAAAACAAAGATTTTTTTATCTGATTTGAGAACAGCAGGTCCTTCATTAACCGCAAAACGAACCTTTTCCCAATCGTATTCAGGTTTTGTTAAAAGAATAGGTTTTGATATCAATTTCCAAGGCTTATCAGGGTTAATTTCTGCCATAAAAAGAGAAGAATCACCAAGCTTTTCTGCCCATATTAAATAGTGTTTTCCGTTGTTTTCAAAATAGGTCATATCAAGAGAAAAATCGGTAAAAGAAAAATTATCATTCTCGGTAGCCTGCATTTTGCCTTTTTCTTCCCAAGGGTCATTTATAGGGTCAGGTCCTTTGCACATAAGAACATAAGGGCGAATGTTCCAGATATTGTCACTGTCACCTGCGGCAAAGAAAATATACCATTTACTGCCTATATAATGAATTTCGGGTGCCCAGATGTGCTTTGCCATATTGCCTTTTTCGTGGGCAACCCATATTGTTTTTTCTTCAGCAGTTCTCAAGCCTATAACAGTTTTGCTTTTACGGAGAATAATCCTGTCATAACCGTTGTCAGCGTTGAGATACGCAGGGTAAGAGGCAGTGAAATAATAAAAATTATCAGGAGCTTTGATGATGTACGGGTCGGCACGTTCTGTTATGAAGGGGTTGGGATACATAAAACCACCTCGGACAAATAATTTCATTTTATTTATTCTACCATCTTTTTATGGTGGTTTCAATGATAAGGGGTGAAAATTAGCGTTTTTTGTATATGGCGTGCAATAATGAAAAACAACACTTTTTTGTTGCTTTGTTGCTTTTTTGTCGTTTATCAACAAAGGCTTTTTTCTTTCATTGTGAATTTTTACAATAATGTTGTGAAAAATTGAATGAAATGTTAATAATCGCCGAAATTTTTGTGCATTATTGACTGTTAACATTATAATATGATAAAATAATAACAATTAATTTTAGAGAGGGGCGGAGTACGCTGAGGGAGGCTGATTCGGCTCTCTAAAAGGAAAGGTGTAATTATGAAAAAAACAAGAAAAATTTTATCAATCGTTCTTGCGGTGCTTTTTGCATTCAGCAGTATGCCGGTTGTGTATACAGGCACAGCGGCGGCAGATGCTGTTACATACGCAATGGACGAAACCGGAACAATTGATAACCCCACATTGCCGATAAAAGCAAGCGGCACTTTTGTTCAAGAAGATTCAAGTGACTATCATCTTAACATTGACCAGGAATACCTGAACTTTGTTTTCTATCAGACAAAGGCTGATGAGTATTTCAAATTTTCTCAGGTTTTGCATCTTGAAAAATATTGCGGAAGCCTCACAGCTTCAATAAATGTTTTGGTTAATAACTTTGATTATGATGTTGATCAGACAACACGTGACTTCTTTGATAAATACAAAGCAGAAACCAAATTGATTGCGAGAGAAGGTAACGCTTCAGATGTAGCATCTTTTAACAATTGGACGTTGGATGGTTCTTATTGGGATTGTCCTGACTACAACTGGGAAATAATAAGCGTTTTCAAAGGTCATTCGGCAACAGAAAACGGAGAAATAAATACAGGTTATACCCGTGTTTTGAATTATACAACAACTGATAATGGAACGGCGACTAACTATCAGGCAAAAATAACAACAACAGCGCAGATTGTTGATGCTCGCGAATTTATTGCTGCAATTGAAAATGCTGAGGCTGTTATTGCTAATCCCGAAAATTATACAAAAGCTTATGTTTCTTCTGTTGAAGCAACATTAAACAGTATTCCTGAAACAGCAAAAGAACTTTCAGCGGTATATACTCAAAGCGATTTGGATGGATATACAGCTCTTTTGAATGATATTAATAAGAACTCTGCAGATTATTCAGAATATAATCGTTTATTTAAAAACTTGAGCTCTATTTCTAATGCAAAGGGGGCTTATACAGAGCAGAGCTTCATAAGCTTTAAAGCAGAAATTGCTGATATAGATTCAAAGCTCCCCAAAAACCTTGATGCAACTTATCAGAGCACTGTAAACGATGCAACACAGGCTCTCAGAGTTGCCTTCAGTAAGCTTGTTGCAACAGATGTCAGCGCAACTGATACACCTGCAAACCATTCAGCAATAGGTGCAAGTGGTGATGCCAGAATAACATTCAATGTAGATAATACAGCATTCCATCTTATGCAGACAAAGGATGCACAGGTTTTCCAATTAAACCAAAGATGGACTATTACGAGAAACAGTGATACGGCACTTGGAGAAAAGGTTCCTTCCTTAATCGGTATGACCCTCGACACCACCAACCCCTTGGTGAGTCATGATAACTGTCTCAGTGGGGGCACATCAACTCTCAATCCCAACAACACAAGCGCATTTATTAATCGTTGTGTATCCGGAATAGACGGCTCACAGTTTTCTTGTTGGAATCAGATATCCGGTGATTTCAATTGGATTTCAAACGGAAAATTAGCCAGCGGAGTTGAGATAGAAAAAGGCAAAACAAGTGTCTTGGAGGTCAGACCTGTTTTTGTGGGTCTCCAAAAAGATGAAACAGTAGCAGGCGGATTATCACTTAATTTCCTTCAGAAGTTTGAATATGAATATACCATTGGTTTAATTGGCGGAACAGATTATACAAAACATTTCCACGTAAACTCTACCGTAAAATTAACCGACGTTCGTCAGCTTATTGCAGCTCATAACGAAGCAGGCGCAATTCTTGCTAATCCCGAAGCTTACAACTATTCGGAAAAATATCTCACAAATCTTGAAGCTGTTTACGATTCAGTCCCCAGAGAGATGACAGCCGGTGTTGAATACTACGATCAGGCAACAGTTGATAAGCTTACCTACGCACTTAAAAATGTAAGAGATGACGGCGCAGATTATTCTGAATTTGTTAATCTTTACAACCAGATGACTGCTATTGAAAATACTGACCGTTACACACCGGAAAGCTATGAAGTCTTCAAAGATGAAATTGAAGCTATAAATATTAATCTTGATAAAACTCTCGATGCAAGTCAGCAGAATGTTGTTGATGAAGCAGTTGCGGCTCTTAAAGCTGCTTATGCAAAGCTCGATTTCTATGAGGTAGCCGGAGAAACAGTATTCTCTACTTATGATATTCCCGGCTATGAAACAGGTGCGTTAGGCAACAGCCCCTTATATTTTGAGTTAGGAAGAACAGAATATAACTTCATGCAGACTTATGACAATCAGCAGTTTGCAATTAAAACAGATTTATTCTTACAGAAAACCAACAGTAGCTATAATGCAGAAATATATAGCTTAGAGTACAGCAGTCCTGTAGCGGGTTCTTCTACCTGTACTAACCATTCATCGACTGAACACTGCCACAATCTTGAGAATATTACAACAAACAATTCCTCTGATTTCCTTGGCATTGTTGCAAACGGTGTTGAGAAATATGCAGCCGATGCAGATGCTCAGAATTGGGGTGCAGTAGGTCAGAATACTACATGGGTATTTGATGAGGAAAGATCCTCCGGAAATAGCTTTATAAGCAACGGGAAAATTGCTGCTCAGGCAGATATTTCTATGGGTACACATTACGCTTCTTCCGAAATCTATTGCAACGGCTTTGGTGCAGGCGATAATGGAGACGGAAGAAATCCCTTTACAATTACATATGTCTGGCGTTTGGGCTGGTCCTACGCTCAGCATACCGTTCTTGAATCAACCTTGTGGGCACAACAGGTTGACCGCCATGTTCATATTCCTGTAACCGTTAACCTTACTGATGCAAGAGCTCTTTATAAGCTTTATGAAGAAGTTACAGATATTGTTATGGGCGATACAGAAGAAACCTATACCTTAGAGACTATCGTAAATCTTTATAATGTATATAAAGATATTCCTACCGATATGGTATACGGAGAGGAATACTATACTCAGGATCAGGTTAACGCAGCATACGATTCTCTTCTTGTTCCTTATGAAAACCTTAAAGAAGGTGCTGACTACGGTGATTATTTCGCTGCTTATGTAAAAGCACAGGATATCATAGCAACAAATAATGACGATGGTTACGGTAATAAGCTTTACGAGGAAGAGGAATACAATTCTTTCGTTGAAACAGTTACCAATATCAACAATGCACTTGATAAGAACCTTGATGCTACCGAAGAAAACCAAAAAACAATTGACGATGCAACAGCAGGCATCAACGGTGCAATCTCAAATCTTGAAAATAATAAATATGCTGATTATACAGAATTAGAAGAATTAATTTCTCAAGCAAACAGAATACTTGCAGAAGAAGCTGAAAATCCCGGCACATATACACAATCAACAATTACTGCATTAACAAACGCTGTTAATGCTGCAGAAAGTATCAGCAGAGAGCTTCCGGCGAATGAAGAAAATCAGGCTACTATTGATAACGCAGCCGCTAACCTTCAGGCAGCTATCGACGGTATAAAATATAAGGCTGATTATTCCGAATATGATTCTGCTATGAATGAAGCAGAAGAAATTATTGCCGGAGGAAACCAGAACGGCGAATATCCGGATGATGTATATCAGGAATATGTTGATAAGGTTACAGAAATAGATAATTCACTTGATAAGGACCTTGCAGACCTTGACAGCAATAACCAGCTGATTGCCGACGCAACTCAAGCTCTTGAAGATGCAAAAACCGAGCTTAATGAAAATAAAAAGGCTGATTATGACCTTTATTATGAGTATCTTGCAATAGCTTACGGTGAAAAGGCTTCCAATTACACCGGTCATAGCTACGGTACATTTATGGAAAAGGTTGAAGCTATTGATGCAGGGCTTGATAAGAACCTTACAGCCAACGATCAGGCAACAGTTGATAAGGCTGTTCAGGATCTTGTTGATGCCTGGTTAATTCTTCAGGCAAAGCCTGAAACACCCAATGTTAACGGTGATAAGGTGTTCACTGAAGCAGATATTGCCGGTGAATACAGCGGTGCATTCAAATTCTCACTTGCTTCAACTGAATATAAGTTTGTTCAGACTGTTAATGATGAAAAATTAAAGGTTCAGACAGATCTTGTTGTAAGCAATGCTGATACAACAAACTACACAATTAATTTAGAATCACTTAAAATGTCTTCTCTTGATGGTAACGAGCTTGCTTCTATGGATACAAGCGGAAACTGCTTTAACAGCGACAGTGTTACTACCAATGATTCCGAAGCATTATTCTGCGAACCCAATATCACCCATAATGTTGTAACAGGTGTTGTAATGTATAGTGCTGATACAAACGGTGATATGGCACACCACACAACATGGCAGAATATTTCAGGTGTTGCACTTTCAACAGATGGTGTCCTTAACGCATCTACAACACTTACAGAGGAAAGCTCTGCTTCTGCACACTATGTTTTCGCTTCTGCAGGTGGTGGCGATACCGAAACCAAAACAAGAAATTATACTTATGTTTTAAGACTTGGCTGGTCCGAAACAAATAATGCAACAGGTGAAACACAGCATTATCACGCACATATTCCTGTAACAATGAATATTGTTGATGCAAGAGCATTGTTTGATCTTTACAACGATGTAAAAGAAACTGTTTCTGCAGGAAATGACGGAACATACACAGAATCTTCTTTCACCGCTCTTGAAAATGCTCTTAACAATGCAAATACTGATATAATTTTCGGTATCACAGATGCTACTCAGGAGGAAGTTAATGCAGAATATGAAAAACTCAAAGCTGCAAGCGACGCACTCTCTGAAAAAGCAGATTACAGCGGTCTTGATGAAGCAATCGAGGAAGCAGAAAAAATTGTAAACGCTCCTGACGGAACTTACACAGAGGAATCTGTCAAGAATGCTCAGGATGCTCTTGATGCAGCAGAAAACCTTGACAAAGACCTTCCCAAGAGCGAGCAGGAAACTGTTGATAAGGTAATTCAGGACCTTATTGATTCTGCAACAAATGCTGAAGAAAAAGCAGATTACAGCGGTCTTGATGAAGCAATCAAAGAAGCAGAAAAAATTGTAAACGCTCCTGACGGAACTTACACAGAGGAATCTGTCAAGAAAGCTCAGGATGCTCTTGATGCAGCAGAAAACCTTGACAAAGACCTTCCCAAGAGCGAGCAGGAAACTGTTGATAAGGTAATTCAGGACCTTATTGATTCTTCAACAAACGCTGAAGAAAAAGCAGATTACAGCGGTCTTGATGAAGCAATCGAGGAAGCAGAAAAAATTGTAAACGCTCCCGAAGGAACATATACAGATGAAACTGTTAAGAATGCTCAGGATGCTCTTGATGCAGCAGAAAGCCTTGATAAAGATCTTCCCAAGAGTGAGCAGGAAACAGTTGACAAGGTGATTCAAGACCTTATTGATTCTGCAACAAATGCTGAAGAAAAAGCAGATTATACAGATTATAATAAATCTAAAACAGAAGCAGATAATCTTGTAAATGATGATGGAAACGGTAACCCCATCTATGATGAGGAAGCTTTCCAGCAGTACAAGGATAAGGTTACAGAAATTGATAACAACCTTGATAAAGACCTTTCCAAAACAGAAGAGAATCAGAAAACTGTTGATGATGCTTCTCAGGCTCTCAAGGATTTGAGAACAGAGCTTGATGCAACAAAGGGCGCTGAGCAGGAAACACTCGACCCCGAAACAACAGCAGATTCACTTAAGGATAAGGTTATTGAAGAAGGCGGATACAACCCTGATGAAGTAATTGTTGAATTCAGAAACTACTTAGGTGAAGAGCTTGCAGGCGAAGCATTTGTAGGTACAGGTTCAACAATGAGAGTAATCCTTAAGAGCACAGGTGAGCTTTTAGAGTACAAATTATTCATCGTTATGGGTGATGTTGATGGAGATGGAGATATCGATAACGACGACTATCAGAAATCAATGAATGTTGGCCTTAAGAAAGACACTTACGCAGAAGAACATAGCTATTTCTTCACAGCGAACGATATGAGCGGTGATGGATATATTGATGTTATTGACTGCGCTTTAATCAGAAGAATGTTCTAAAATAAAAATCGGTGCTTCAAGAAATTGAAGCACCGAACTTTTTTGTATATTAAATAGAGGAAAGGGCTGTTAAAAACAATCCTTTCCTCTATAACTAATTATACCATATAAAAAGAAAAATTACAATACTTGCATATAGCATAGAAATATAGTATCATTAACTTTTGCAGAGACTATATTTTTTGGAGGTAGTATTTTGCTTGGAAAAGATATGAAAATCGAAGAACAGAATGCTCAATATGTTCAGGAATTTTTAGATAATGAAATAGTGCGTTTAGGGGAGCTTATTGAAGAATACAAAGCCAATGTTAAGGTAATGGGTGAAGATTTTAATATGGATAACCCCAACGGTGGTATGTATTCGGGAATGGAGCTTACTCAAATCCATCACGAAATGGAAAAGCAGTTTCTTTATTCCGAAGAAGCATCAAGGGATATTTATTTTTATAAAAAACTTCGCAATGCCCCCTATTTTGCAAGGGTGGATTTCAAAGGAGAAAAAGCCACACGTGAAAAAACAATATATATCGGTTTAAGAACTCTCCAGAAGCACGATACATTTGAAATGCTTGTTTGCGACTGGCGAGCACCTATAGCCTCCCTTTTTTATGAGGATTTCGAGGACAAAGCTTTTTTCCAAGCACCGTCAGGTGAAATCCGCGGTGATTTGCTTCTTAAAAGGCAGTTTAAATTTGAAAATGGAAAATTGAAATACTATGTGGATAGCGACCTTAAAATTGATGACGATATTTTAAGAGATGTGCTTTCATCAACTTCAGGTGAGCATCTTAAGGTTATTGTAAACAGTATTCAGAGAGAACAGAATAAGGTTATCCGTTACACAGATAATGAAAATCTTCTGGTTGTAGGTCCTGCAGGAAGCGGTAAAACCTCTGTCGGTTTCCACAGACTCGCATATCTTCTTTATCAGAATCGCACTGAGCTTACTTCTGCGGAAATTATAATGTTTTCTAATAACGATATTTTCTCAAGCTATGTTGCAGATATCATTCCCGAGCTTGGCGAAATGCCCATTAACTATTCTTCTTTTTATAATGTTTTTGCTGCGGAAATTCCAACAGTTTCAACAGGAGATTATTATTCACTTGCAGAAAGCATTATAAATGGTGACACTCGTCGCAGTAAAAGTGCAGGAATTAAGTTGAGCAAGGAATTTGTGAATTTCCTTGAAACAGATACAGATGTATGTGAACCCGAATTCAGAGACATTACTCTTTTCGGTCATGTGATTTTCTCAAAAGAAGCACTTCTTGAAAGATTTTTAAGTGACACAGAAAACTCACAGAAGTCAAGAGGAGAGCGCCTTGCGGCTTATATTCAGGGCGTTATTGACGAATATTTTATTAACCATAGAGAGCAAATTTATCTTCATATAGATGCAGATTCCGAAATTGATGAAGATACTGCCAAGCTTTTTAAGGCAAAACGCAGAGAGGTTAAGCAGTATGCAACAGAAATGATTAAATCTGCAATTCTTGTTGATCCAATTGCAGTTTATTTCAAGCTTTTGGAAAAATATGCAGAAGAAATAAAATGCCCGGAGCTTCTTGATACAAAAGCTACACTTGATAATGGCTATCTTGAATTTGAAGATGCTCTTGGTGTTGTTTATGTAAAATCTATTCTGGGTATGTCTGCAGTGCTTTCAGGCGTAAAGCATATTCTTATAGACGAAGCTCAGGACCTTTCCTATATTCAGCATAAGCTTATTTTAAAAATGTTCCCAAGAGCAAGAGTAACTCTTCTTGCTGATACAAATCAGGCAATCATTTCAGAGCTTAATACCACAAGTAAAGAAAAGCTAGCAGAGATTTACAATGCAAAAACTCTTACTCTTAATAAAAGCTATCGTTCTACAAAGGAAATTAATTCTTACGCATTAAAGCTTCTTCCTGCAGAGAAAAGATATGAAATCTTTGAGCGTTTGGGTGAAGAGGTTAAAGAGCTTAGTGGCAATATGGCTGATTTTAGAAATGCAGTAAAGGAATTGGCAGAAAACAGTCCCTCAACCTGCATAGTCACCCGAAACCTTAAAGAAACAATAGCGGTTTATAATGAATTAAAAACAGAAATAAACGGTTTGAGAATTTGCGATAATAAATCCTTTGAGCTTTCCCATAACCCCATTGTTATGCCGTTAGCACTCACAAAGGGTCTTGAATTTGATAATGTAATTGTTTATGATAAAGATGGCTCTTTCAGCGGAGAAGAAAATAAAAAATATCTCTATATGGCATCAACAAGAGCTTTGCATAAACTTGTGGTTTTTGCTGTGAATTAAAAAACTAATTGCTAACTGCTATTTGCTAATCGCTAACTGGCGACTGGAGACTGGCGGCTGGCGACTTTATAAGAGGTGAAATAATGAAACAATTAAAATTCTTCGTTATTACCGACCCCCACTATTTCAGTGAAAAACTTGGTGCTTATGGCGAAGGTTATGAAGCTTTTATGGATTATGAGCAGAAATGCTATGCAGAAACTGCTGCCATAAACAAAGCCGCCAACAAATACCTTAAAAACAGCACCGAAGCAGATATAATTCTTATAGCAGGTGACCTTTCCTTTAATGGTGAAAAAGAAAGTCATATTGAGTATTCAAAAGAGCTTAAAAAATTAAAAGAAAGCGGTAAGAAAATCTTTGTTGTTACCGCAGGTCATGATATTGAAAAAAATCCTTTCCAATATAACGGCGGAGAAAGAGAGTCTGCCGAGGGTATTGACTTTAAAGACCTTTTAAGCTATTACGGAGAATTCGGTTATAATGATGCAATTGCTTTTAATGAAGAGCATCTCTCTTATGTTGCAGAACTTTCTGAAGATGTTCGTCTTTTGGTTTTGTGTAATGATACTGCCGAGGGTAAAAATAAGGCTTATGATGATGAATTTTTAAAATGGATTGAAGAACAAGCAAAAAAAGCTAAGGCAAACGAAAAAATGATGATTGCAATGGAGCATTATCCCGTTCTTCCCGGTCAGCCTATACTCGCCCTTATTCCCGATGCCCGTCAGAAAGAAAGCAAAAAGCTTATTGAAACTCTTGCAGATAACGGAGTGCATCTTATTTTCACAGGGCATATGCACAACCAGAGTGTAAATGTTGTTGAAACCGAAAAAGGTAACAAGTTTTATGATGTTTGCACCGGCTCTCTTATCGGATGCCCTGCATTTATGCGCCTTGTTACAATTGAGGATGAAAACACAGTTGAAATTAAAAGTATTCCCGTTCCCGAATTCCAGTGGGAGAAAAATGGTAAAACAGGCGAACAGTATCTTCAGGACCAATTCGACAGAATGCTAATCACCTTAATCGGCGGAATGAAGGATAATCCCGAAAAGGTGTTACATAAATTTGGTTTAGGAGATAAAACAGCCCTTTATAAACCCGTAAAATTTGTTGGTAAAATTCTTTGCACCTGGTCAGTCGGAAAAATTGCAAGAATTTTCTTTGTTAAAGCTCATCCCGATATAAAGAACGACAGATTTTTCGATTATCTTGTGAGTCTTGTGAGAAATATGTTCTGTGGCGATCAGCCATTCACAGAAGATAGTCCCTTCGGAGAAACCTTCCTTAAAGTTCTTAAAAGACTTAACCCCATTCTTAAAATACTTAATAAAAAGATTCGCGGTTCACAGGGTGAAGAAATTGATTTATATGAAATGCTCAAGCACTCTGCAGGTAACTACGGTATTTCAGACTATAATGCAGTATTGAAGCTCAAATAAAAATATAAAGCAGTAGGTGAAAACCTACTGCTTTGTTGTTTAATTATATCAGAATGCAATTTTTTCTTCAATGTAGCTTTCAAGCTCATCAATAGAAATACGAACCTGCTCCATTGTATCTCTGTCACGAACTGTTACGCAACCATCTTCAACACTGTCAAAGTCATAAGTAATGCAGAAGGGTGTGCCGATTTCGTCCTGACGGCGATATCTCTTACCGATTGAACCTGCATCGTCAAAGTCGACATTGAATTTCTTGGAGAGCTTTGTGAAAATCTCTGTTGCCTGTTCATTAAGCTTCTTTGAAAGGGGAAGAATTGCACTTTTGAAGGGTGCAAGTGTGGGATGAAGACGAAGAACAACACGAGTATCGTTCTTTTCTGCATCAACAACCTCTTCGTCATAAGCTTCTGTGAGAATTGTAAGGAAGAGTCTTTCAACACCGAGAGAGGGTTCGATAACATAAGGAATGTATCTTTCGTTTGTTTCGGGGTCAAAGTAGTCAAGGCTCTTGCCCGATGTGTTGATATGCTGAGTGAGGTCGTAATCTGTTCTGTCAGCAACGCCCCAAAGCTCGCCCCAACCGAATGGGAAGAGATATTCAAAGTCTGTTGTTGCTTTTGAATAGAAGCAAAGCTCTTCGGGGTCGTGGTCACGAAGACGGAGGTTTTCTTCTTTTATACCGAGAGAATAGAGCCAGTCACGGCAGAAGCCACGCCAGTATTCAAACCATTCAAGGTCTGTACCGGGCTTGCAGAAGAATTCAAGCTCCATCTGTTCGAATTCACGAACGCGGAAAATGAAGTTACCGGGAGTGATTTCGTTACGGAAGGATTTACCAATCTGTGCAACACCGAAAGGAACTTTCTTTCTTGTTGTTCTTTGAATATTAGCAAAGTTTACGAAGATACCCTGTGCAGTTTCGGGGCGAAGATAAAGCTCGTTTTTGCTATCTTCAGTAACTCCCTGGAATGTTTTGAACATAAGGTTGAACTGACGGATATCTGTGAAATTATGTTTACCGCAAGAAGGACAAGCAATAGCTTTTTCCTTGATGTAGTCCATCATCTGTTCATTTGTCCAGCCTGCAACATTAGTACCGTCAAAATCTTCAATAAGATTATCAGCTCTGTGACGGGTTTTACATTCACGACAGTCCATAAGAGGATCGGAGAAACCGCCAAGGTGACCTGATGCAACCCAGGTCTGAGGGTTCATAAGAATAGCACTGTCAAGACCTACGTTGTAGGGGTTTTCCTGAATGAATTTTTTGCGCCAAGCATTTTTGATGTTGGTTTTAAGCTCAACACCAAGAGGACCGTAGTCCCAGGTGTTTGCAAGGCCGCCGTAGATTTCGCTACCTGCGTAAACAAAGCCTCTGCCCTTGCAAAGAGCAACAAGCTTTTCCATAGATTTTTCTGTGTTTTTCATATCCTAATCTGTCCTTTCGGTAGATAGTTGCAAGTGGCAACTATAGATTTAATTATCTGTTTCAAGCTTTCTATCCGACACCTTACCGCCAAATTGACTGTAATACATATCGGCATAAAGACCGCCTTTTTCGAGAAGTTCTTTATGTGTGCCTCTTTCTTTAACGGTACCTTTATCAATAAAAAGAATTTCGTCAGCCTTTTTTATTGTAGAAAGTCTGTGGGCAATAACAAAGTTTGTTCTGCCTTTCATAATTTCGCTCATAGCCGCTTGTAAAAGAAGCTCGGTTCTTGTGTCAACGGAGCTTGTTGCTTCATCAAGAATAAGAATTTTCGGGTCTTTTAAAAGGGCACGGGCAATGGTAAGCAACTGCCTTTGACCTTGTGAAAGGTTTTCTCCGTTTTCATCAAGAATTGTATCATAACCCTCGGAAAGTTCTGAAATGAACTCGTCTGCATGAGCGGCTTTTGCGGCTGCAATAACCTCTTCATCGGTAGCATCAAGCTTTCCGTAACGGATGTTATCTTTAATTGTGCCGTTAAATAACCAAGTGTCCTGAAGTACCATTCCGTAGAGGGAACGCAGGTCATCACGAGGAATATCACGGATATCTGTTCCGTCAATGGTAATCTTTCCTTTGTTTACGTCATAGAAACGCATAAGAAGATTAACGAATGTAGTTTTACCTGCGCCCGTTGGGCCAACAAGAGCAACAAGACCACCGCATTTAACAGAAATATCAAGATTTTCCATTAATGGCTTATCGGGTGAATAAGAGAAAGAAACATTTTCGAATTTAAGAACATCTTTAAATTCGATTTTCTCGCCGTCTTTATCTGCAATCTCTTCAGGTTCATCAAGAACAGCAAAAACTCGTTCCGAGGAAGCCATGCTTGATTGCAAATTATTTACTATCTGAGCAAGCTGAGAAATTGGAGATGTGAAAAGCTTTGAATAGGTGATAAAGGTAAGAATACCGCCTATTGTGAAGCTACTACCCATATCATAAAGAACTGTGCCGTTAACGG
This sequence comes from Acutalibacteraceae bacterium, assembly GCA_045594685.1. Taxonomy (GTDB): domain Bacteria; phylum Bacillota; class Clostridia; order Oscillospirales; family Acutalibacteraceae; genus DTU089. The sequence continues at coordinate 57,274 of JAZNYZ010000027.1, forward strand.
CAAAAACACCGTTGTTTACTATAAGATAGCCACCGATAATGGCAATGAGAATATATCCGAAATTATCAATAAGATTGATAAAGGGAGCTATTGTACCTGAAATAAACTGTGCTTTTCGGCTTACATCAGTAAGCTCGTCATTAATATCGTTGAATTCGTCAACTGCTAACTGCTCCTGACCGAAAAGTCGAACAATTTTATGGCCTGTATACATTTCTTCAACGTGGCCGTTAAGCTCACCTGTTCTGTCCCACTGGGCTTTGAAAAGCTTTTTTGAAACCTTCATAATGCTTAAAGCAATTGCTGCTGCAGGGGGAACAATGAGAACAATAACAAGGGTTAAAAACCAGTTTGTTACAAGCATCATCACAAAAACGCCTACAAGGGTTATGATTGATGTTATGACGGAAACTAAGTTGTGTTGAAGAGTGTTGCTGATATTATCAATATCGTTAATAAGACGGGAAAGGATATCGCCTTTTGAATTAGAGTCAAAGAATTTAAGGGGCAAGCGGGAAAGCTTTGTGTTTAAATCCTCTCTCAGTCTGCGAACAACCTTTGCGGTTATTCCTGCCATTGTAAACTGCTGAATAAAAGAGAAAACTGCCATTCCGCCATAAACTGCAAGAAGCATAAGAATATAAGGGATAAGGCTTTCAGCAGATATTTCGAAACCTTCAATCTTAAGGGCTACCTGCTCATTAAGAACATCAAGAGCTTCACCGATATAGGAAGGGCCGATAACATTGCAGATTGTACTTAAAATGCAGGTTATGAAAACAATTACACAACCGCCCTTATGCTCAAGAAGATATTTTAAAAGGCGTTTCATTGTTTTGCCGAAATTGTTTGCTTTTTCTTCACCCTTCTGAACAGAGCGGTAAGAGGAATAGCGCAATTTTCGGGTGTTTCTGCGCATTTCAAGAAGCTTTTGACGATTTTCGTCAAGCTGTCTGGATTTTCTTGTCATTTTGTTGCCTCCTCTTCACTAAGCTGGGATGCAACAATGTCCTTATAAACATCGCAGGACTGAAGAAGCTCTTCGTGAGTACCCGTACCCACAACCTGACCTTTGTCAAGAACAATTATTTTATCTGCATCAATTATTGTGCCTACACGCTGAGCCACAATAAGAATGGATGAATTTTTAAGGTTTTCCTTCAACGCTGCGCGAAGACGGGCATCTGTTGCAAAGTCAAGTGCAGAGAAGCTATCGTCAAACATATAGAAAAGAGCTTCTTTTACAATTGCACGGGCAATGCAAAGCCTTTGCTTCTGACCACCTGAAAGGTTTGTTCCGTTCTGGGAAATCATACTGTAAAGTCCATCGGGGAGCTTTTCAACAAAATCTTTAGCCTGAGCAATTTCAAGGGCGCGCCATAATTCTGCATCGGTAGCATCTTCCTTACCATAGCGGAGATTATCTGCAATTGTTCCGCTGAAAAGAAAGGCTTGCTGAGGAATATAGCCGATTTTAGAATAGATTGATGCAAAATCCATTTGACGAACATCATAGCCATCAAGGAAAACTGCGCCATCATCTACATCGTAAAAACGAGGGATAAGATTGAGAATGGTTGATTTACCTGAACCCGTTCCGCCAATAATTGCAGTAACCTTACCGGGATTTGCAGTGAAGCTGACATTTTTAAGAACATCTGTATAGTCGCCATCAGGGTTTTTATACTTGAAGCTTACATTACGGAATTCAATAACGCCTTTTTCGGAGCTGTTTTCCTCTTTTTCAAGGATTTCCATTTCGGGTTGCATTTCAAGAACATCGTTAATACGCTTTGCGGAAATCTTTGCTCTGGGAAGCATAATGAACATTGCCGCCGCATTGGAAAGGGCAATAACAACGAATACAAGATAGATAATAAATGCCTGTAAATCACCGATAGTATTCTGAATTTCAACTGCATCTGTAAGGCGGTTAATCTGAACATAGCCGATAGCCACAAGAAGAATGATAAGTAAAAAAGCAAGAAGAGTTACAATGGGAATGAGAGAAGCAAAAATTCTCTGAACGGTAACAACCATGCCTGTTAAATCATCGTTTGCATCCTTAAAACGCTTGTCCTCATGCTTTGTTCTGTTAAATGCACGAATAACTCTTATACCGCTGATTTTTTCACGGATTATAAGGTTAAGCTTATCAACCTTTTTCTGAATTTTATCAAAGAACGGAAGAATTTTTTTTGCAACAAGAAGTGCAATAATTGCAATAACAGGAAGAACTATAAGAAGAACAAGTGAAAGTCCCGGGTCCATAATAACCGCCATAACAGTTCCGCCGATAAGCATAATCGGAACGGAAATGATTGTGCGAAGGCTCATAAGAATGAAATCCTGCACCTGACGGATGTCGTTAATGGTTCTTGTTATAAGAGAGGGGATACCTATTTTATCAATATCGCCTTGAGAAAAAGTTTCAACCTTGTTGAAAATATCTGCTCGAAGTTCACCCGCAAAGCTTGTTGAAACCCGGCTTGAGCAGTAGCTGTTGGCAATGGAAACAAACATTGCTATAACACAGCAAACAAGCATAAAAATACCGTCGGATTTAATGGACTCCAGGTCACCCTTGTTGATGCCTTCGTTGATGATTTCGGAAAGAAGTAGCGGGAAGGCAAGGGTAAGCACATTGTTTATTGCCGCAAGAAACAACGTAAACAATGCAAAATGCTTATGCGGTTTTAAATAGCGCAACAGCTTTAACATCCACAAATCCTCCTAACTTATTTGACACATAAAAATACATATTAAATATACCAAAAAATAGCAGAGTTATCAACTGTTTTTTCTCTTTTTTATATCATTTTTAAGAGAAATTTAATTTTTATCTTAGAATTAAATGTGACTGTGTTTAAAAGTGGCAAGTTGAAAGTGGCAAGTGGAAAGTTTCGGGGCGCAAAAATGCTCCACAGAAGAAAAAAGTAAAGGCAAGTCCCAACCTCTCTTCGAAGAGAGGGGGACCGCCTTGAATACATTTGCCTGTTGAAAATTGTAATAAACGAGCCAACCTTTTTTGTTTTCTGATATAGTTGAGCGAGTGGTGGAGAGTTCTCGATGCTTTAGCATTGTGGAAGCATGGCTTCCATTGACATAAAATAAAGAATTTTAACTTAATACGTTGCCTTGTTTACCTCGAGTATAAATAATTAATTTTAATACAACCGTTACCCAAGCAACAGTTCCCACAATTAAAATTATTTTTATACAATAATCGGTTAAAGGCATTATGTAAGCAGTTGTTTTATTGTCGTTTTCTGTTTTTGTAATTTTGGTTCTTCCAAAATTCCAGTGCATTTTATATGTAATTCCGTTTTCACAAACAAATTCAGAGTCTTTGGGTCTGAATTTATATAACCTTTCATAATTACTGTCAAAGCGTTTTAGCACGTGACCGTCTAAGTCGAGATTATATGCTCTGTCACCGCAAACAACGTAAAGAATATCACCTTCAAGTATTGTGAATTCATAGCCTCGACTTGTTTGAGCGGAAAGTGCTTTTATCGGCTGTTGTCCATCAAAAACTTTAACCTTTCCTGAATCGAAACCGATATACAGATAACCTTTGCTGTCAACAGCAAATCCGCTATATGAAAGGGTGTGATTTCCTATTAATAACGAGGCTAAACTGACTAAATAAATTGCCACTATTCCAAAGGCAAAAAAAGACCTAATAATTGATATTTTTTAGTTTTCATTTATTGTTACCTCGGTCCGGGAGTTCTAATACGTTACACAAACATTCTAGCATACATTATCGAGGTTGTCAATGTTGTTCTGATATATCGATATTTTTTAACATAAATTATGCTTTTGCTATGCTTGACAGATTTTGTTAAATATAGTAAAATACTAAACTGTTGTATTATGTATTTTTAACGAAATGAGTGTGATTTCAATGCATTGGTCCGAAATAATCGCCGACCGTATTATCAAGCGCAATCCCGATAAGGAAGAGTATGTTTGCGCCGCAGGTATCAGCCCCTCCGGTTCAATTCATATCGGTAACTTCCGTGATATTGCAACAAGCTATTTTGTTGTTCGCGCACTTATTAAAAAAGGCAAAAAGGCAAAGCTTCTTTTCTCCTGGGACGAGTTTGACCGTATGAGAAAGGTTCCTGTTAACGTTGCGGCTATTGATAGTGATATGGAAAAATATATCGGTTGCCCCTATGTTGATGTTAAGAACCCATTTGATACAGAAGAGAAAACCTATGCTGAATATTTTGAGCATGAATTTGAACGTTCAATCGTAAAATTCGGTATTAATATGGACTATCGCCATCAGGCAGAAATGTACAGAAGCGGTAAATATACAGAGCATATTCTCCATTCTCTTAAAAAGAGAGGGGAAATCTTTGATATTCTTGCTTCTCACCGTACACAGCCCGTTCAGGAGGGTGAACGCGAAGGCTATTATCCAGTTAGTATCTACTGTTCAGAATGTGGTAAGGATACAACAAAAATCGTTTCATTGAGTGATGATTGCACTCAGGCTGAATACACTTGCGAATGCGGTTACAAGGGTTCTTTTGATTTCACAAAGGACTTTAACTGCAAGCTCGCTTGGAAAATTGACTGGCCTATGCGCTGGATGTACGAGGGCGTTGACTTCGAACCCGGCGGAAAAGACCACGCAAGCCCCCACGGTAGCTACGATACAAGTAAGGATATTGCAAAGAAAATCTTTGGTTATGAGCCTCCGCTCTTCCAGGGCTATGAGTTTATCGGTATCAAGGGCACAACAGGTAAAATGTCCGGCTCATCAGGTCTTAACCTTACTCCCGAAACACTTCTTAAAATCTATGAGCCCGAAGTTATTTTATGGCTTTATTCAAAAACAGAGCCTCTCAAAGCATTCGATTTCTGCTTTGACGATGGTATATTAAGACAGTATTTTGAGTTTGATAAAATGTATAATGCTGTTAAAGACGGCACTGCAAACGATGCTCAGAAAGACATTATGTATAACACAACTGTTGATGACAGAGTTCTTGAAACAGTTCCTATGGGTCTTCTTGTTCAGCTCGGTAGCGTTGTTGACTTTAACGTTCCAATGCTTGAAACTGTTTTCGAAAAAATCGGAACTCCTTATAAGAGCGAACAGTTCAGCGCAAGACTTGATAAAGCAAAATATTGGCTTGAAAACTGCGCTCCCGACCAGGTTAACCGCTTAAGATCAGGTCGCAACTGGGAGGTTTATGAAACTCTCAACGAAACTCAGAAAGCAGAAATCAAAGCTCTTTTTGAATATATTTCAGCAGGCGGTTATGACCTTGATGAGCTTAATAAAAAGCTTTACGCTATTCCGAAAGAAATTAATGGTGGCGAGCTTGATGAAAAAGAGCTTAAAACAATTCAGGGTGCATTCTTCAAGAATGTTTATAAGCTTCTTATAGATAAAGAAAAAGGTCCTCGTCTTTACCTCTTCCTTTTTGCTATCGACCCCAAGAGATATGTTGGTCTTCTTGACTTCTCCTACCCCAAAACAGAGGAAGAAGTAAAAATGGAAGAAGCAGCAAAGGCAGAAGAGGTTGTTGAAACAGAGGATAAGCACATTTACGGCGAAGCAGATGCTTTTGTTCCTCTCAAAGAAAACACAGTTTCTATTGAAGATTTTGAAAAACTTGACCTTCGTGTTTGTGAAATTCTCAAAGCACAGGAAATCAGAAAATCTCATAGCTGCTTAAAGCTCACTCTTGATGATGGTAGCGGTGAAAACAGAGTTATCGTTTCTTCAATCAAGAGCGAATATACCTGCGAACAGCTTGTTGGTAAAAAGATTATTGTTATTGCAAACCTTGAGCCTGCAAGATTCTCCGGTGTTCAGAGTAACGGTATGCTTCTTGCTGCAACAAACGGCGCTTGCGGTTGCCAGGTAGTATTTGTTCCTGATTGCGTTCCTGCAGGTACTCAGATTAAGTAATATGAAATTAATACCGATTACCGAAGAGCGTTTCGATTTGGTTTTCAGTAAAATGACCGCGGCGTTTCCATACGAGGAACGCCGCGATATTTCAGACCAGAAGGAATGCTTAAATAATAAATTTTTCAAGTTTTTAGAAATCTTTGATGAAGAAACTGATGTAGGCTTTATAGCACTCTGGGATTTTCCCGAATTTGTTTTTATCGAGCATATTGCCATTGATGAAGAAGTTCGCGCAGGGGGATATGGCTCAAAAACAATTGAGCTTGTAAAAGAAGTCTATAAAAAGCCTATAATCCTCGAAGCAGAAGCACCCGAAACAGAGCAACAAATCAAAAGAATAAGATTTTATGACCGATTAGGCTTTAAAATAAATTCTTATGACTATGAGCAACCCTCTTATCACGGTGGTAAGGGTGTGCCCTTAAAAATTCTTTCTTACCCTGAATTAATCAGCCAAGAGGAATTTGATTTGTTTATAAAAAGAACAAGAGAAAATCCATATAAAAAGAGCTTTTCGTAAGAAAAGTTCTTTTTTAATAAATTCATTGCAAAAAATAAAATATGTGCTATACTACAGTAATGTAAATGTATAAATTAATTCAATAAATAAAGGATTTTATTATGATTACTCCCGAAAAAATTGACAGAATAAATTTTCTTGCACGCAAGGCTCGTGAGCAGGAGTTGACAGAGGAAGAGAAAATTGAGCAGAAAGCTCTTCGTGCGGAATACGTTGCCGCATTCAGAAAATCTCTTGAAAACACTCTTGATAATACTGTTATTCAGCGTCCTGACGGAACAAGAGAAAAGGTAAAGAAAAGAAAAAAATCTTCAGGAGATGTGCAGTGATGGCAACTATCAGAAGAATGAGAGCAGACGATATTAAAGATGTTGAGTATGTCTGCCGTATGACTGCAGGGGAATTGAGTATAAAAGATGAAAAAGTAGGTAGAAAGATGTCTAAGATGTTTTCTACCTATTATGCCCGCGAATGCTATGATTCCTGCTTTGTTCTTGTTGATGATGCAGACAAGGCAGTGGGCTATGTTCTTTGTGAACCTGATTACCGCAGATTCAGTAAGGTTTTCAGAAAAGTTGATGTTCCGGAAATTTATAAATTAGATAAAAAAAGCGGGAGAAGAAGCTGGTTTTTTCCTGTACCATATACATTTTACAGCTGTAAATATCCCGCACATTTGCACATTGATTTATTGCCCGAATATCAGAATGGCGGTTATGGTTCTAAAATGATTCAGATGCTTTTAGCGGATTTGAAATCAAAAAATATAAAAGGCGTAATGCTGATTGCAGGCATCTGGAACCATGGCGCAATCCGTTTTTATAAAAGAAACGGCTTCAAAACAATTTTCAAGGGCTTTGGCGAAAATATAATGGCAATTGATTTAACAAAATAAGTTTTGAAAGGTAATTAATTTTCTCACAGGTAGTGATTTTTTATGGCAAACAATCCCGTAACGGCAATAATAGTAGGAGCAGGGCATAGGTCTATGGTTTATGCCGATTTCTCTTTAAAATACCCCGAAAAGCTTAAAATTGTGGGTGTTGCAGACCCTGATAAATACCGTCAGAAAATGGTCAGAGAGAAATTTGGTTTTCCCAAGGAATTTTGTTTTGATTCTGCGGAGGAACTTGCAAAGGCTCCGAAATTTGCTGATGCAGTAATTAACGGCACAATGGATGAGCAACACGTTGAAACATCAATTCCGCTTCTTGAAAGAGGCTATGATATGCTTCTTGAAAAGCCTTTTGCGGTGAATGATGAGGAAATGGAGCGTTTAATAGAAGTGGTAAAACGCAATAATAATAAGGTTATGATTTGCCATGTGCTTCGTTATACTCCTTTTTATTCAACAATAAAGCAGCGTATTATAAATGGTGAAATTGGTGATGTAATAAACATTCAAACAGTTGAAAATGTAAGCTATCATCATCTTTCAACCTCGTTTGTCCGCGGTAAATGGGCGAACTCTGAAAAATGTCATACCTCAATGCTTCTTGCTAAATGCTGTCACGACCTTGATATTATGATGTGGTTGATGGGGGAGGACAAGCCCGTAAGCGTTTCATCCGTTGGTGCGAGAATGCAGTTTATACCTGAAAATGCTCCCCAAAATTCAGGTACACGTTGTCTTGTGGATTGCCCCAATGTAGATGATTGCCGTTTTAGTGCAAAGCGTCTCTATCTTGACCATCCAAACGAGTGGACAGTTTATGTTTGGCGTGACATTGAAGATGTTGAAAATCCCACAGACGAGCAAAGAAAAGAGCTTCTTATGCACAGCGACTACGGAAGATGTATTTATAAATGCGATAACGATGTTGTTGACCATCAGAGCGTTCTTATGAATTTCAAAAGCGGTGCAACGGGAACACACAATATGGTGGGCGGTTCTCCCGAACCCTTGAGAACAATCCGTGTAATTGGCACAAAGGGTGAAATTTACGGTGAATTTGAACATGCGTTTATTGAAGTGAGAAAGCAGAATCCTGCAAAAGAAAACTATTATGATAAAGAAGTTATTGATATGAGTCATATTTCAGGTGAGGGTCACAGTGGCGGTGACGAAAGACTTACAGAGGATTTTGTTAACTTTCAGCGTGGCGAAAGTCATTCAATTTCCTGCACTTCAATTGTTGATTCCGTTCCCGGTCACAAGGTTATTTTCCTTGCAGATGAGTCAAGAGAAAAGGGCGGAGAATTAGTACATATTAATTTGTGATTCAGAAAAGAAAGGACGGCACAATGAATAATAAAACAAAACGTGCCGTTGGTATCGGCTTAAGAGCGGCTCTTGTTCTTGCAATTCTTTTTGTTATTATTTTTAAATATAATGACCTTGTTAACATAGATGTCCGTGCCCTTGTGGAAAAAACAAACACTCTTTTTGAAGCAGGTGCGGCAGTCGTAGGAGTTTATTCTCTCAAAGCAATCGTATTTGTAATTCCCGCCTCGGTGCTGTATATGGCGGTGGGAATGGCATTCGATTTTCTTCCCGGACTTATTGTTAATGCAGTAGGTCTATTTGCCGAGCTTAATATAACTTATTTTATTGGTAAGTTTTTGGGCGGAGAAAGAGTAGAAAAGAAGCTGAAGCAGTCCAAAAAAGGCGAGAAAATCATAACTCTCAGAGATAAGAAAACGCCCTATCTTTATGTTGCAAGGCTTTTGCCCGTTTTCCCCATTGACTTTGTAAGCCTTTTCTTTGGCGCAAGTAATATGGGATATTTAAGATATATTTTAATATCATTTTTCGGAGTTATGCCCCGAATAATTCTTATAACACTTTTGGGTGACAAAATCTACGACATTATTCCCATTAAGTTTATGATGACAGTGGTGGTTTTCGCATTACTTGGAGCGTCGATAGTGTTGCTTGTTAAGTATATAAAAAAGAAATCCAATTGATTTTTAAGAAAGGAAGATAACCTTGAAAATTTCTTCTCTTTTTAATAGTGACAGAACTGTTTTGTCCTTTGAGGTTTTTCCGCCTAAGAAAAATGGTTCGGTGGAAACTGTTTATAACACAATTGCAGAGTTGCAGAGCCTTCGCCCTGATTACATAAGTGTTACCTATGGTGCAGGCGGCTCCGCTGCTAATAATTATACCTGCGATATTGCTTCTCTTATAAAAAACAAATACGGAATTGAAGCAATGGCACATTTAACCTGCGTTAACTCTACCAAAGCGGATGTTGACAGAGTTTTAAATGAGCTTAAGGACAATAATATCGAAAACATACTTGCTTTGCGCGGTGACAAGAATCCTGATTTTGAACCCAAAACAGATTTTGTTCACGCTAATGACCTTGTTTCTTATATAAAAACTCAAGGTGATTTCGGAATTTCCGTTGCAGGTTACCCCGAAACTCATTTTGAAGCACCTAACGGTAAGGTTGATATTGCTAATCTTAAAAATAAGGTTGACTGCGGAGCACAAAGCATTGTTACACAGCTTTTCTTTAATAATTCCTATTTTTACCGCTTTCGTGACAGATGCGATATTGCAGGAATAACCGTTCCCATTTCTGCAGGTATTATGCCTGTTACAAATAAAAATCAGATTGAGCGAATGGTTTCTATGTGCGGTGCAAGCCTTCCGAGAAAATTCGTTAAAATGATTCAGAAATATGAGGACAGACCAGAGGCACTTGTGGATGCAGGGATTGCTTTTGCAATTGACCAGATTGTTGATTTGGTTGCAAACGGTGTTGATGGAATTCATATTTACACAATGAATAATCCGTATATAGCAAAGAAAATAACCGAGAGTATAAAAGGTCTTTTATAAATTTTATGGGGCTGTAAAAAACATCGTTTTTTTACAGCCCTTTTTTGGGGATAGAAAAAAAGATGCAGAAGGGACAAACCAAGTCCCGATAAGGCTTTAGGCTTATCGGGATTGGCCCGAAGGCGTACAAAGGTACGTCGAGTGGCGAGGTTTGTTCGTAGCATAAAACTTTAATTTTTTCATTGTTTTTAGAGTTAGATATACTTAAGGGGTTCTTACAGGTTTTGTCCTGCAGGAACCCCTTGATATATATGGTTTTATGCGATCTGCGCTTTTTTACAGCCCCAATCAGTCTCTTTTGTCGCGTTTGTGGAAGTTGTTGCGACGGGGACGTCTTTCTCTTTCGGGCTCGTCATCATTTTCGGGAACAAGACCTTCAACTTCAATTAGAGCATCTCTTCTTGAAAGGTTGATTCTTCCCTGGTCATCGATTTCAGTAACCTTAACGATTACCTCGTCACCAACATTTACGCAGTCTTCAACCTTTTCTGTTCTCTTGACATCGAGCTTGGAAATGTGAACAAGACCTTCTTTACCGGGAGCGATTTCAACGAATGCACCGAAGGACATAAGTCTTGTAACAACACCCTTGTAAATTGCGCCAACCTCGGGGTCGTTTGCAATTGTGTTGATAATATCAAGAGCGCGGTTTGCATCGTCAATGTCAACTGCTGTAACGAAGATTGTACCATCTTCTTCAACGTCAACCTTACAGTTGCATTCTGCGCAGATTTTCTGAATAACCTTACCCTGTTTACCAATAACGTCACCGATTTTCTCAACATCAATTTTTGTTGTGAGAAGCTTGGGAGCGTATTTTGAAAGCTCTGCTCTGGGCTCTGCGATACAGGGAGCCATGATTTCATCAAGAATATACATACGAGCATCGTATGTTTTCTGGAAAGCTTCTTTAATGATTTCGGGTGTAAGACCATGAACTTTGAGGTCCATCTGGATAGCTGTGATACCGTTCTTTGTACCTGCTACCTTGAAGTCCATATCGCCGAAGAAATCTTCAAGACCCTGAATATCAACCATTGTCATAAAACGGTCGCCTTCAGAAATAAGACCGCAGGAGATACCTGCAACGGGAGCTTTAATGGGAACACCTGCTGCCATAAGAGCAAGGGTTGAACCGCATACTGAACCCTGAGATGTTGAACCGTTTGAAGAAAGAACCTCGGAAACAACACGGATTGTATAGGGGAATTCTTCCATTGAAGGAATAACGGGGAGAAGAGCTCTTTCAGCAAGTGCACCGTGACCGATTTCACGTCTGCCGGGACCTCTTGAGGGTTTTGTTTCACCAACTGAATATGAGGGGAAGTTGTAGTGGTGGATGTATCTCTTTTCTACGTCTTCATCAATACCGTCAAGCATCTGTGCATCACGTGCAGTACCAAGAGTTGCAATTGAAAGAACCTGAGTCTGACCACGAGTGAACATACCTGAACCGTGAACTCTTGAAAGAAGGTCAACCTGAGCGTTGAGAGGACGGATTTCATTGATGCCACGGCCATCAACACGTTTGCCTTCATCAAGAAGCCAACGGCGAACAACAAATTTCTGAAGTTTATAGAGGCAGTCGTCAATTTTGTCTGCTTCTTCAGGGAACTTCTCATCAAATTCAGCGTGAACCTTGTCATAAACAGGAAGAAGTCTTTCGTCACGGATTCTCTTGTCATCTGTATCAAGAGCGAATTTAACATCATCAATAGCAAATGCTTTGATAGCCTCGAAAAGCTCTTCGCTGGGGTCATTTGATTCAAAAGGAATCTTCTCTCTGCCGATTTCAGCAACGATACCTTTGATAAATTCAACGATTTTCTTGTTCTCTTCGTGAGCGAACATAATACCGTCGAACATAACCTCATTTGAAATTTCGTTAGCACCTGCTTCAATCATAGCAACAAGGCTATCTGTAGAAGCAACTGTAACTGTCATTTCTGTTTTTGCTCTTTCTTCAAGAGTGGGGTTGATAACATATTTACCGTCAACAAGACCAAGGGAAACGCTTGATACGGGGCCATCCCACGGAATGTTTGAAATAGCAATTGCTGTGGAAACACCCCAGAGAGCTGCAATTTCAGGTGAGCAGTCGGGGTCAACGGACATAACTGTTGCAACAACAGAAACATCGTTTCTCATATCCTTGGGGAAAAGGGGGCGGATAGGTCTGTCAATAACACGAGATGTGAGAACAGCCTTTTCGGATGCCTTGCCCTCACGGCGTTGGAAAGAGCCGGGGATTCTGCCAACTGCATAAAGCTTTTCCTCAAAATCAACGGAAAGGGGGAAGAAGTCAACGCCTTCACGGGGTTTATCTGCCATTGTTGCGGTACAGAGAACTTCTGTTTCACCGTAGCGAACAAGACAAGCGCCGTTTGCAAGACCTGCCATTTTACCGGTTTCAATAACTAATTTTCTGCCGGCAACTTCTGTTTCAAAAGTTCTGAAGTCTTTGAAAAACATATTTTTTACCTCTTTTTATTTATTTCCGCTTCAATGGATTAGCAACAAAGAAAAACACAAAACGCTTGTCCTTTTCTTTATCGCTAAAACCTAAATCAGCGGATTTATGCAATATTATACCACAGTTTGTGTGGAAATAAAAGCCTTTTTAAGCAGATTATTACTGCCTAAAAAAACGGCTAACGGGACAAACGGTTTTCCGTTTGTCCCATTGTTTTAAAGAATTATTTACGAAGACCAAGACGAGCAATGATTGCACGATAGCGTTCGATATCTGTCTTCTGAAGGTATGCAAGAAGGTTTCTTCTGTGACCTACCATTTTAAGAAGACCGCGACGAGAGTGATGGTCCTTCATATTGTTTTTAAGATGTGCGTTAAGGTCGTTGATTCTTTTTGTAAGAACAGCGATTTGAACTTCGGGAGAACCTGTGTCGCCTTCGTGAGTAGCATACTCTTTAATGATTGCCTGTTTTTCTGCCTGTGTCATTTTTTTCACCTCATTAATATTTTCCCAAATAACCCAGTAATACGGCAGGTGAATGCCCTTTAAAATAGGCTTACTCCATACTCCGAGTTATAAGGCTTCGATATTATAGCACAACCAGATTCAAAAAGCAAGTAAAAATTTAAAATAGTTTTTAGTCATCATTTTGCTTTTTATTGCGAATTATAAAAATAGCTTTAGAAACAAAATCTGTCAACAGATAAAATTTCAACCATTCAAATACCCCGGAAACACCACTTACGGAAACAGCAACTGCATCAGGAATATGACCGATAGAGTCAAAAGATACTATTTCCCATATTATAAATGATAAAGCTAAAGGCACTATTTCCAAAAGGACATAGCCGATGCCTGCTGCAACAAAACTTTTCTTGAATTTTCGGTTCAATTCATAAGGCTTTTTTGAAAGCTTGATAATTGAGAAAATTATTAAAAATAAAATTACTGCAAATTGTACCCAGGCAATAGCTAGGCGACCATAATTCCAGCTATATTCCCATATCAGAGTTCTTTTTATATCACTCCAGCTTATACCCATTGTAGCACGGATAAAAATATCTGCAAGTGGAATAAGCGCCCAAAGGCACCTGAGGAAGTAATTGTTTTTGGCTTTATAAAAAATGATACTACAGGCAAAAAGAGGAATGGCTATAAAAAAACCAGTTATTCCAAGACCTAATAATAGAAACAGGAAAATAGAAACTACACCTGCAATTAAAAGACCTTTGCCTATTTTCCTTTCTTTGGCGTTGGGTTTTGCAGCATAATTCTGCTCGGGTGTATTTATAATTGTTTCATCTTTTTCTTCATTTTTTATAAGCTCATCAAGAGATACATTGAATATTTCCGCAAGCTTTATTATTTTTTCTAAATCAGGTGTTGAGTTGCCGTTTTCCCATTTAGAAATAGACTGCCTTGAAACATTCAGCTCGTTTGCTAAATCCCCTTGGGACAGATTGTGTTGGGTTCGCAATTCATAAATTTTTTCGCCGAGAGTCATAGCTTATCACCCCCCTTAGTTTATGGGCTTATTATACTATGAAAAAGTGTGTTTGTCTATCAAGAGCGCTTTAAAAATTAGCAACCAACAGTTGCACTTTATAAAAATTCAAAATTCGGAATGCGTAATGCGGAATTAAGCATCGCAATACTGTTACAAAGGGAAGAGGAAACGGGGCGCCCCACCACCATTCCGACTGAACATAAAATAGAGGTGAGCATATTTACCCGAAATATACTCACCTAAAAAATATAATTTATTCAAGAATGGTCCCCCTCCCTATTTGCCAAGGCAAACAAGGATGATAGGCTTAGTAATATTTTTACATACTGGCATCTGGGAACTGGTATCTGGCATCTTCATTCCGCATTCCGCATTTACATCTCCACTGCTGCTCTTTCAACGGAAAGCCCTTTTTTATAGCTTTCCATAAACAAGTTGAAGGATTCAACAATGTCCTTGTCGGGTTCAAGAGTTGTCATTTTCTGTGTTGCAAAAATCTTATTATCAAGATAGTCGGGGAAAAGTTCGTTTTCTTCTTTATTAACTGCGAATGCTGCAAGAACTGCAATACCCCATGCACCGCCTTCACCTGCAGTTTCCATAACGGAAACGGGTGCATTCATGCAAGCTGCTAAAACGCTCTGACCAATAACGGGCGTTTTAAAGAAACCGCCGTGACCGAGGATTTTATCAATTTCAACATTTTCTTTATCAAGGATTTCCATACCGATTTTGATTCCGCCAAAAGCAGTAAAGGTCTGAACTCTCATAAAGTTTGCAAGAGTGAATTTGCTGTCGGGCTCTCTAACAAAAAGAGGTTTACCTGTTTCAAAGCCTGTAAGGAATTCACCTGAGAAATAGTTGTAGGAAAGAAGATTACCGCAGTCTTTATCTGCTTCAGCAGATTTTTTGAAAAGAGCAGTAAACAAATCGCCCATTGAACATTCTGCACCCATAAGGTCGAGAACCTCTTTGAAGAGGTATGCCCAGGCGTTGATATCGGATGTGCAGTTGTTGCAGTGAACCATAGCAACAGGAGCACCGTCAGGGGTTGTTACCATATCAATTTCACGATAAAGCTTTGAAAGGAGCTTTTCAAGAACAATCATAGCAAATACAGATGTGCCGGCACTTACATTACCTGTTTTAACTCTTACAGAGTTAGTTGCAACCATACCTGTTCCAGCATCACCTTCGGGAGGGCAAATAGGAATACCTGCTTTAAGGTCACCCTCTTCATCAAGAAGCTTTGCACCTGCTTCTGTAAGAATACCTGCGTTTTCACCTGCAACGAGAACCTTGGGAAGAATTTCTCTGATTTTCCAGGGGAAGCCTTTATTTTCTACAAGAGCATCAAATTTATCAAGCATTTTTTCGCTGTAATTGTTGCCTTCCATGGGGAACATACCTGAAGCTTCACCGATACCGAGAACCTTTTCACCGGTAAGAAGAGTATGTATGTAACCGGCAAGTGTTGTGAAGTATGCAATATCTTTTACATGCTCTTCGCCGTTTAAAATTGCCTGATAAAGATGAGCGATGCTCCAACGGTCAGGAATGTTGAAATCAAAAACCTCTGTTAATTTACTTGCGGCTTCACCTGCAAGGGTATTTCTCCAAGTACGGAAAGGACAAATCAATTTTCCCTCTGTGTTAAAGGGAAGATAGCCGTGCATCATACCGCTGATACCGATTGCTTTAAGGCTTGTGAGAGTAATGCCATATTTTTCTTTAACATCATTTTTAAGAGAGCCATAGCAACCCTTAAGACCTGCAAAAAATTCTTCTTCTGCATAAGTCCAGATGCCGTTTACAAGGCTGTTTTCCCAATCAAAAGCACCAACTGCAAGAACCTCACCGCAGTCATCAATAAGAACACCTTTGATTCGGGTTGAACCGAATTCAATACCAAGTATTGCTTTACCATCGAGAATTAATTGTTTTTTGTCCATATTTATATCTCCTTTAAGAGTTTATATTTCAATATTTAACTCATTGATTTTATTTCTCAATTTTTGAAAATCCGAAAGTGCATCGGGCTTGTTGAGAGGGTTTCGAAGGAGTGCAGCAGGGTGGAAAGTACCCATAAAAAGAATATTTCCTTTTTGAATAAACTCTCCGTGTTGCTTTGTAACGCGGAAATCCTCGGAAATAAGTTTTTGCGCCGCAATTCTTCCTAAACAAACAATAATTTTAGGTTTTATAAGCCTTGTCTGATTTCTTAACCATTCAATGCAAACATCCTGTTCTTCGGGCTTAGGGTCGCGATTCTGAGGGGGTCTGCATTTAACAATATTTGCAATATAAATATTCTTTTTTCTGTCAAGGTCAATTACATTTAAATATTTATCTAACAATTGACCTGCTTTGCCAACAAAGGGTTCGCCCTGCAAATCCTCATTTTCACCGGGACCTTCGCCAACAAAAAGAATATCTGCATTTTCATTACCCACACCGAAAACAAGATTTGTTCTTGTTTCACCCAAAGGGCAGTTTTTGCAGTTTGAACAATCCGATTTTAATTGTTCAAAATTTTCATATTTCAAAGGATTATCAACTCCTTGGGTGTGTTTGTGAGATTTTGAATTCCATTTTCAGTTATAAGCGCCATATCTTCAATTCTTACACCGAATTTATTGGGTATATAAATTCCCGGTTCAATCGTAACAATATTACCAACCTGAAGAATAGCATCGCTTCGGGGTGAAAGGTTGGGATGTTCGTGTATTTCAATACCAACACCATGACCTGTTCCGTGGCCGAAAAAGTCGCCGTAGCCTGCCCCAGTTATAACATCTCTTGCGGCGGCATCTGCATCTTTGCAGGGAATCCCTTTTTTGAGAATTTCCAAGGATGCTTTTTGAGCTGAAAGTACAACTTCATAAATCTTTCGTTGCTCAGCAGAAACGCTTCCAACCGCAACAGTACGAGTCATATCGCTGTGATAACCTTTATACACCGCACCGAAATCCATTGTAATGAAATCACCGATCTCAATAACAGTATCGTCGGGTACACCGTGGGGCATCGAGGTTTTTTTGCCTGTTACGGCAATTGTTTCAAAGGAAAGTGCCTCTGCACCGTGAGAAAGCATATAAAAATCAAGTTCAAGAGCAATTCTTTTTTCTGTTACCCCTGGGCTGATAAAGGTGAGGATATGCTCAAAAGCATCTTCTGCTATTTGCTGTGCTTTTTTTATGCACTGAATTTCTTCGGGTGTTTTAACCATTCTCAATTCGTTGATTTTTTTTTCTAATCTAATTGATGGAGTGACTTTAATCGGTGATAATATTTTTTTGAATTGGGAAAGAAGAGAAACAGAAAGGCGTTCTGTTTCTGTGAATACCTTTTCAATATGATTTTCTTCAAAAAAAGCTTTTACTTCCTTTGAAAGTCGTGTCAGGAGTTGAGCTTTGCAAGAAGCGTTTTTCTGCGCTGCTTCAATATATCGGCTATCAGTAAAAAACACCGCATCATTTTTTGTTACAACCATATAACCATCAGTTGAGGGGAAATCAGTGAAATATCTTCTGTTTTCAGGGGAGTGAACAAGAATTGCTTCGTGGGAATTTTTGAGAAAACTTTGAAGCTTATTTATTTTCTCCATAATAGCCGTGCTCCTTTATGAAAGCTTCTCTGAGAGGAGCTTCTTTGATTCGGTTTTTCTTATAGTGATTTTTCCAAAACCATTTGTTTTCAACGGGGTCAACAAGAAGAGGTACTGCTCCGCAACGGTTAGCAGCGGCAACATCCGTAAAAACCTGGTCACCAACCATACCGATTTTTTCAATATCAACATTTAACTTTCTTGACATTCTCAGAAGTCCAAATGGTAAAGGCTTTTTTGCAAATGCATGGAACTTCACATTAAAAGCTTTGGAAAACCAGTAGGCTCTTATCCGGGGCGTGTTTGTAACAATAGCTACCTTTATACCCGCAGCCTTCAAAGATTTAATCCAGGAAATTGCCCCGGGAATTGTTGAAAGGGTTGCATCCTTAACGGTTGTGTTATCTAAATCGAAAAGTATTGCTTCAAGCCCCAATTCTTTAACAATTTCGGGAGTTATATCATTAACAGTATGGAACATATATTTAATTGTAGTATCTTTCTCTCTCATAGTATCGCCGCCAAATAATGTCAAATCACTACATACGGAGTGACCGTATTAAACCATTTTTGGTTCAAACCCACTCACTCTAAATAATACCATAAAAAAACAAAAAAGAAAAGATATGAAACCTAAAAATAAGGCTTCATATCTCTTTTTCTTAATACTTTCTCTTACGAGCTGCTTCGGATTTCTTTTTTCTCTTTACAGAGGGTTTTTCATAATGTTCTCTTTTACGAACTTCCTGAATAACACCGTCTCTTGAAGTCTGTCTTTTAAATCTACGAAGTGCGCTATCTAAAGATTCGTTTTCTTTAACTTTTACCTGACTCATTTATAGTTCCCTCCCTCCGCTGTTACCAACAAAGGTATAAATATCAATATACAGTTGGCATTATACTATATCAATAGTAAAGTGTCAAGAGGGAATTTTTAAAAATTTCATTAAAGCAAAAAAGTTTGTGAGAGGTAATACCAGCGTAAGATAAGAATGCGGAAGAGATTTTGAAAGCGAAGGTGGTTTGAGGAGAGAAAGTCAAGGGCTTAAAATGAAGAAGTTTTTTATGACTTGAAGATAGTATGAGATACATCGAGACTCGTAAAAAACTAAAAAGAAAAACAAAGAAACTTTAATTAAAAAACACACTTCCCGTAAGAAGTTTACAGGAAATGTGTTTAAAGTTAAAAGTTTTTCTTTTTGTGCTTCGCTTAAGACATTGGTTTTATCATTTTGCCATTGCGCCGATTTCCATCATATAACCACCGATTTGAGCACCAAATTCGGGAGCACCATCCATAATGAGCTTACCTTGCTGAACAGATTCAAGCATATCGTCAATTGACATCAATATACCCAAAGCACTGTCAAGGTTGTTAAAGCGCATTGTGAAGAAGGGAAGAGCGCGTTTATATTCGCCTCTGCCTGCTTTACTCTTACCTGCTTTTATTCTGATATAAGCAGAAACAGAATCTTCACCGTCAACCTTCCAGGCATAAACACGGTCGGGGCTCTTTGAAGTCCAGTCATGGATTTCGGGGTGTCCCATTTTGTTAAGTGTACTTATACCTGATGAAAGAAGGTAGAAATAGCATTTAACTGTAAGGCGCTTGTCTTCTTCTTTCTCCGGCGGTTTTGCAGCTGTCAGAAGACTTGACATCTTAAGAAGAGCCATCATAAATACGCCAAATTCATAAGCATTATTAAGACCAATCATTTTGGGAAGTGTTGCAGGTCCGATTTTGCCTTTGAAGAAAGCATTCATAGATTCAACATTCTTGAATTGAAGCTCAACAAATTTTTGTTTTTTAACTCTGTATGCAACTTTGTTGGCGTGAACGAGCCATTCATCGCCGTTTACCATAAAGTGTGTTGCCCACTTTCCTTCGGGAGCATCCGGGTCAAGACAACTAACCTGATAGATGCAGTGAACCTTCTCAAATTTCTTTTTGAGAGAGGGAACATCTGCAACGATAGTTTTCAAGAGGGGCAACGCACCGCAAAGGAAGATTTTGTTTGTGTATAAAGCTTCCTGTGTGTTAGCCATTTTTGCTTTCCTCCTTAAAATTCGTCGTCCCAGTCGTTGTCTTCTTCAAAGTCTGCCTTCATAACTTCACGAACAGCTTCGATAATACCGTTAGAGTCAATACCGAGGTAGCTCATAATGTCTTCGTGAAGACCGATAGGTGCAAATGTATCCTGAACACCAAGCTTTTTGAATGCACAACCCTTACCGGATTCAACAACAACTTCTGCAACTGCACTGCCGAGACCACCGATAACTGTGTGGTCTTCAACTGTGATAATACGGCGAGTGTCCATAACTGCCTTAAGAACAGCTTCTTTATCAAGAGGCTTGATTGTGTGCATATTAATAAGCTCTACAGAAATGCCTTCTGCTTCAAGTGTTTTTGCAGCTTCAATTGCTTCATTAACCATAAGACCAGTTGCAATAATTGTAACATCAGAGCCTTCTCTTAATGTAACAGCTTTACCGATTTCGAACTTATAATTTTCGTCAAATACTCTTGGCACAGCAAGTCTGCCAAATCGCATATAAACAGGACCATCGTGCTCAGCAGCCGCAAATACAGCCGCTCTTGCTTCAATATCATCAGCAGGGTTAATAATAACCATACCAGGAATTGAACGCATTAATGCAATATCTTCACAGCATTGGTGGCTTGCCCCATCTTCACCAACTGAAATACCTGCATGAGTTGCACCGATTTTAACATTAAGGTGAGGATAACCGATTGAGTTTCTTACCTGTTCAAATGCTCTGCCCGCCGCAAACATTGCAAATGTACTTGCAAATACTGTGAAGCCTGTTGTTGCAAGACCACCCGCAAGACTCATCATATTTGATTCTGCAATACCAGTA
The DNA here is from genome assembly GCA_045594685.1 of Acutalibacteraceae bacterium. Classification (GTDB taxonomy): domain Bacteria; phylum Bacillota; class Clostridia; order Oscillospirales; family Acutalibacteraceae; genus DTU089. The sequence goes on from JAZNYZ010000027.1 coordinate 77,996, forward strand.
TCAAAGAATCTTTCTGGAAACGCCTTTTTAAAAGCACCTGTTTTTGTTGCGGCTGCTAAGTCGGCATCAAGAACAACTACATTTTTATTTTTTTCACCAAGCTCTACTAATGCTTTACCATAAGCATCACGAGTTGCAGTTTTAATTACTTCAGCCATTTTTTACGCCTCCAATTCCTTTAGCTTTGCATTGAGTTCAGCCATTGCCTCTGCATATTGCTCAGCATTTGGTGCAGAACCGTGCCAGCTAACCTGATTTTCCATAAATGAAACACCTTTACCCTTTGTGCTTTTTTGCACAATAGCTGTAGGCTTACCTTTACATTCACGAGCTTTTTGGAAAGCAGTTTCAATTTCATCAAAATTGTGTGCATCAATTTCTATAACATTCCAGCCGAAAGCTGAGAATTTTTCTGGGATAGGATATGGAGAGTTAACTTCTTCAACACTACCATCTATCTGGAGATTATTGTTATCGATTATAGCAACTAGATTATCAAGCTTTTTAGCAGCCGCGTACATTGCAGCTTCCCAAACCTGACCTTCTTGAATTTCGCCGTCACCTAAAATGGTGTATACTCTGAATTTATCACCCTTAAGCTTTGAACCTAAAGCCATACCGCAAGCGGCAGAAATACCCTGACCGAGTGAACCTGTACTGATATCAACACCTTCTAAATATCTCATGCTTGGGTGCCCTTGTAATTTTGAACCAACCTTACGAAGAGTTTTTAAATCTTCTACAGGGAAAAAGCCACGTTCTGCCATTACAGCATAAAGTGCCGGAGCCGCATGACCTTTAGAAAGAACGAAACGGTCTCTTTCTTCCATAACTGGTCTTTGTGGGTCAATATTCATCTCTTTAAAATAAAGATAAGTAATTGTCTCTGCGATTGATAATGAACCGCCTGGATGACCAGATTTTGCGTTAAAGGTACCTTCAATAATACCTTTACGAACCTTTGTTGCTACAACAGAAAGTTCTTTTTTTAAATTCGCGTCCATTGTTATCCCTCCATATATTTATATACTATTT
>JAZNYZ010000028.1:0-1850 GCA_045594685.1 Acutalibacteraceae bacterium
ATCCACGAATATATCAGAAACAATGTATTTAAGAATTTGAGACATATTTGTTGAATCGTTTCAGGCAAAAAAATCTTATGTACTTATGTACTTTTGTCTAATTATAAAATGATATATGAATATTGAGGAACTTATAAAACAGGTTATTCAGTGCGCGTACAATGTAAGAATGAAATTGTCGGCAGGGTTTCTTGAATCTGTTTATCTCAATGCGTTATTAATAGAGCTACACGATAATGGTTTAAAAGCCAACAAGGAGGTTCCAATAATTGTAAATTACAAAAATCATATTGTAGGTGAGTTCCGTGCTGATATTATAGTAGAAGGTTCCGTTATTATTGAATTGAAAGCGACCCAACACTTAACACCGACACACGAGGCACAGCTTGTAAACTATCTCACCGCAACAAATATTGAACATGGTTTACTAATAAATTTTGGCAGCGAAAAGATTGAGATAAAAAGAAAGTATAAGACATTCAAGAACACCAAGCAATGATTTAATTCTTTAGGACAGAAGTACAGAAGAACAAAAGGCATTGTTGCTGTATGAGTGGATAGTCGCAAGTGAAACTATGCGACTGTTGGCAGTACTTAAAAGCAGCAATGGGAAAACGAGTTCTCACATTGATGCTTTTAAATACTGCCAGAACTTGGAAATAAATTTCCAAACACAATCCACGAATATAGCAGAAACAATGCATTTAAGAATTTGAGACATATTTGTTGAATCGTTCCAAGCAAAAAAATCTTATGATCTTATGTTCTTATGTCTAAAAAATGAAGAAGATATTTATGTTAGGCAATACAACTGAACATGTTAAAGAAATCATCGGCTTCCTTAACGCAAATGCCGATTATGCCGTGCTACGCAACTTCGAGGGGTTGCCCGAAAAGAACAAAAGCCGCGATATCGATATCATAATCACCCGTAACAGCTACAATAAAATCAAGAGGTCACTTGTTGAACTTATTGACCGCAGCGGATGGAAAATCATCACCTACCTGAACAGCGACCGCCTTATAAGCTATGTGTGTGCTACTACAACTGAAGAGAAAACAGAGATTGTACAATGGGATTTTTTCTTCGACACATCGGTGTGGGGCGTACAGCTTATGAGTGCAGAGGAATTTCTTGAGCACAAACAATTCAACGGATTCCTCTATTATGTTGGCGTCGAATGTCAGTTTCTTGATAAGATACTTTACAACAGCGCAGTCGGCAGTAAATACCCCGAAAAGTACAAAGCGACAAGAGAAGCGGCTGAAAACAGCGAATTTGTAACGGATAAGATTAATAACGTGTTTGGTTGCAGCAATGTAGAGGAATGTGAAAAAAAACGTGGCAAAAAGCTATTCTTAAAAGCGCTATTGAGCAATTTTAAGCATCGGCCTTTGGGGCTCATTTGTGGTGTGATACATTTTCTTTACACCTTTATCGGCAACTACCTGATGTCGCGCACAGGATTCAGCATTGGCTTCACCGGCCCCGACGGCAGCGGAAAGACGACGGTAATCGATACTATTCTTGAGCGTATTGCACCAGTGTTCAGGACTGCTCACAAGTACTATCATTTCCGCCCTGCTCTTTTCGGCAATTTAGGCGAAGTTGCTCACTCTGCCGGAATAAAGAAAGAGGTTGACCGTAATTACAGCGACCCTCATAGAGGCAAGAAAACCGGGAAGATAAGTTCATTCATGCGTTTGTGCTACTATTCGATTGACTATATTATCGGCTACTTCGTAAAAGTTAAATCAGTTACCCGTATCACCCGTTTAGTGATTTTCGACCGCTACTATACCGATATTATTTGCGACAGCCGACGTTCAAGGATATACCTAAGCCCTAA
>JAZNYZ010000029.1:0-2994 GCA_045594685.1 Acutalibacteraceae bacterium
CATTAATCCCAGCCCCACCCCCCACCCCCCACCCAGAATATCACGGCGGGCGGGGGGTTGTGGCGCCGCCCGCCGCGTCATCTAATTTGTGGGTGGTGGGGGGTGGGGCTGGGCTTGGCGGAAAAAAAAGTGGAAAAAGAAAAAAAGGCGGAAAAAATTGGGCTGCCCCTGAAAATTGGGCTGCCCCTGAAAATTGGGTTGCCCCTGAAAATTGCGGGCTGCCCCTGAAAATTGGGCTGCCCCTGAAAATTGGGCTGCCCCTGAAAATTGGGTTGCCCCTGAAAATTGGGCTGCCCCTGAAAATTGGGTTGCCCCTGAAAATTGCGGGCTGCCCCTGAAAATTGGGTTGCCCCTGAAAATTGCGGGCTGCCCCTGAAAATTGGGTTGCCCCTGAAAATTGCGGGCTGCCCCTGAAAATTACGGGGCGCCTCTAGCACTGAAAAGTTTCTGAAAATTTCGGACACAATTGATAAGGTTTCTCAGTATTCCAGAAAAGGTGCATTTCAAATGAAGTTTCCAAAAGGGCATATAAAATGTGTGTGGAATTATATTTTACAACACGACGGCGAAACTTTGTTAAGAAAAAATATATCCCGCGATACGGGAGTTGGTATCTCAACCGTAACACGGGATATTCAGTGGTTAGAACGTCGTCAATTCATAAAGCGCGACGGAAAAAATTTTAATGTTTTGATTTAACGTCACCGCACCCGCAAGACGACAGGACATCAAATTTAAAATGACGGGTAGGGTAAACGTCGCCCATCAGCTCGCGTATTTCCGAATCAATTTTTCTGGGTTCTACCCAGCCTTTTTTTTTCGTCCAACGATGTAAAATTTCGATGTCGTCTTCGTAATGAGCAATCACTAAAATAGCGTCGATTTTTTCATTTTTCACTTTAAAAAATTTTTTAAAATCTTCATAAGTCGAAACAAAACGGGTATCAATATACTTGCCGTCGTAATGGACATACCATTCAGTAAACTCAGGTTTCAACTTTCTCATCTCCTCTCATCTCATAAAATTTTGTCAGCAGATAACGTTCTTTGTGGACATTGCCTTTGTGCGCAATTTTCGGACTTAACATCACAACACCAGTCTTGCGGGCGATAAATCCTGCGTCTTCAAGCAAATTCAAAGTTTCAAGTACGGTTACGTGCGACACATTACAAGCAGCTGAAATTTCTTGTACTGTCTCCGTGAGCTTGTTCGTCGACTTATCCATATTCTTAAGTATGTACTTAACAACTTTCATTTTCTTATTTCCAATCGTATCAATCAAACTCACCAGTTGGCTAAGATAAGTTATCATAAAATCGTGACGCGAAATTTCCTTAACCAACACGTTGACTTCCTGCGGTTCTCCTATGGGGTTGTCGTTGTCGTCCACTCTTACCCAACGTTCGCTTTGTTCAAACGTCGCTACCGTTTTCTTTTTTCCCATTCTTATCACCTCACTTGGGGAAATGTTATGAAAATTTGCTACCTCTGAAATTATATCACGGGTTTATTTTTTTGTAAAGTTTTTCTTTACTTTTTAATTAAAAAAACTTTATCTTTTAATAAAGTTTTCTTTACCAACAACTTGACTAAAAACCTTGCCACGCTTATACTTTCAAAAAATTGCTCTTATCTATATATTAAGGCGGAATTGTCTTTGGAGAAAGGCGGATTATAAGGGGGTAACAGTATGCAGAAGGAAGGCTACAGGGACGCGGTTCGCGGCACTGCGTCAATGAAAGTTGGCGTTACAGCTGCTGGCAACATCGCGCAGACGGGCGACACCGTGACGGGGCAGAAACGCATTAATTTTGTTATGGCCAATGCTGATAATGCACTTGCCCAAAATCAAGCCCTTGCCGAAATCTTTATCGGCTTTGTCGGCGGTATCGGAAACAGAAATACACAGGAATTTAAGGTCACGTGGGGGGTTTAATTTATGGCTGCTTATACTACCGTCCAATTTACACTTTCTTACGATGATGACACGACACAAAAAATTGCTATGGGTCCGCTCTCCCCTTCCGCGTCTGGGCTTAGCGGTATTAAGGCTAATATTATGCAGTTTAATAATAATTTCGATAGCTCCACCGCTCAGCTCTCTTTGTCAAAATACGGCGCTCTTTGGAATGGCATTTCGGCGGCGTCAATCACTACTACTAACAAAGTCGTCTTGTTTTAAGGGGGAGTAATTATGGCAACTGAACGCACGCTTATTATTGTCAGTCGAGACACAATGGGCGAAACCTACGAAACGACAATACCAAATATCAATCCTGCTGGAGACGCAACTCAATCCGAAGTTAAAGAATCTCTCCGCAGTGCCGCATCTCAACTTAACGCGCTTAGTACTAATACATTTCTTGAATGCTACGCGGTAGACAAAATTAAACTCGATTAGGGGGAAATAATTATGGGTGTAAATGATACGGTTAAATCGTCGCGCACTCTTGCTATGGGTTTTGAACGTTCGGACAAATCCATACAATATATTAAAATTCCCAACCCGTCACCAGAAGACGCCACCGCCTACGCAGTACGCGGAGTAATGACATACTTAACGCAATCGGGCTTACTGCTTGATAGCAAGACGGGCGAAATACTTAGCGATACATCAGTATTAACGGCATACACCGAAGAAAAAACTACAAACAATCTTGACTTGTCATAATAGATCTTCACGGCGTCCACTCAAAAGTTTTTTAATTTTTTTTAAGGTCGAGCCCGCGTCCTTGCGGGCTCTCCCATTTTCCTAATTTAGGGGCGCTGGCCCTGCTCTCGGCTTGCGGGCGGGCGCCTGCCTACGGCGGCGCCCGTCCTCAGCCGAACGGGCAGCAGCGCTGTTTTCATCTCACGTAATGGTACTTAGCCACGCGTCCCTGCGTGGCGTAATAATTCGGACGGCTCAGCCGCCGCACGGCGGTTGCGATAATACGACTAACCGCCGGCGGCGGCAATCGCCGTCCGGGCCCCCCGCCCCCTCCCCCGCCCCC
>JAZNYZ010000030.1:0-2235 GCA_045594685.1 Acutalibacteraceae bacterium
ACACAGAAATCCCATAATTTCTTAAAAATAGTGTTTTGGGACATAGTTTGAGCTTGGTATTTCTTGAAAAAAGCTACCCTCTTTTGTCAAATCCTTGTTTTTGAGTTCAAATGTATTCAAAAATAAAATTCCATTTGTTTGGGTACCGGCGGTGGCGGTTTGTTTGATTTGTTTTTCACTTTTTCACATGCCTTCAGCACGGTTTCCAAATTCAGAAAGTTCCACAATATAGCTCTGATAAGCGTGAATAACCTGTGAAAAGAATGCTTCCATTGATGTTTCCACGCAATAAATCTTAACAACAAATATGTCAACAAAGCCGTCCATATTTGCCATTTTACGGCATTTTCGCTGGTTCCCATAAAATCAGCCAACTGCAAAGTCTGCTTGATTTCCTTGAAAAAGACCTCGATCGCCCATCTAGATTTGTATAATTCACAAATCGAAGACGCCGCCCAAGTCACATTATTAGAAAGAAAAGTCATCCGCTTGATTTTATTGTCTATCCATACATCTGCAATAACCATTCTCAATTTCCCGGAATAATGTTTTACCGTCCCCGGACAAGTCAAAGCAATGCTGTAATCAGCAATGATCACCGGCTGCTGTCCCATAACTTTTGCCTTGTTTGAGCTTACTTCTGCTTGCAAACTGCTCTTTTTAACCGGTTGCTGTCCCATAATTTCATATTTTATGTTATCCTTGGCTCTGGTTACCCAGAAAACACCCCGTTCATTCAATGTTGCCAAATGCTTAAAATCACAGTACGCCTTATCAAATACCACGATTTCACCGGCTTTGATATTGGCACAAACCTCCCATGCCATCTTGGGATCAGAATCTTTTGCCCGATTGACCACCGCAAATCCCGGCAGAAACGCCCCTAACAGTAAATCCATATGTAATTTTGCCGCTGCTTTTTGTGAACGATGCTTTGCCCAATCCATACATTTAGCAATCAAAGGAATCGTGCTGGAGTCAACAATATGTATAGCCCGCTTAAAACGCCTCGGCAATCCCGGATAATTACGGCTGGATTGAAAAAACTCAGGATTATGAGTTTTTAATTCATTATATACGATCCAGAATAACTCTTCAGCCATCGCCGCCGGACGGTTTTTATTGGCATGAGCCAACCCATTGCGGCTTGGAGGTACGCAGTCGCGAATCTGGCTTAATATCCCATGATGATTTTTCATGCCATCGCAAACATCATTTAAGCTCAATGCATGAGTAAGTTGTGAATATATCATCGCAACCACATGACTGGTTGCAGTAAACGATCGGGTTTGAATTTTATGCTTTTTTCGTAAAGATTCGATAATTTTACGGGGAATTAACTTGACAATTTGACCAAGTACTGCCATATTATGTTTTTGAGGATTCATGTTTTACTCCTTTGATTTTGTAACGGCAAGAAAAGGTAGCATGGATCCTCTTTTTTGTCAATTTTTTCATGCAGAAAGAAATCCTCATATCCGTAATCCTCCATTTTTTACCACTCCTTAAAAAAAATCCGCATTTTTCCTGAAATGCGGGAGAAAACTTTAACATTTTTGCGTCCACCATCTCCGGACAACTCTGATCATCGCCGGGATGGTTGAATAAATGGTTGTAAAAATACTGTTGTCCGATGGGGGCTTGACCCTCTTCGGACTTTTTTATGGGTGAAAAATGAGGGATCTATGTTATTTGACAGATGAAAATCTGGTCAAAATGTTCAAAGAGGGCAACGAATGGTGTTTTAATGAAATTTATAACCGCTACTACAATAAACTCTTAACTTATGCGGTATTTTTGATGAAATCGAGGCAAGATGCCGAAGAAGTTGTTAATACTTCATTATTTAAGGCATTCAAGTATTTAAATAAATTCAGAGGTGAAGCCAGTTTGGCAACATGGTTGTTTCAGATTTTACGGAATCAGACATTCAATCTGTATCGAATAAAACGCAGCAGAGGAGTTTTTGTCACCCAAAGTCTGGAAGTCATAACTTATGATAATTCACCTTTTATAATGGAAATCACGGATTATAAAAGTCTTCCGGAGAACTTTCTCATAAGTCAGGAGATTGCAGAGTGTATTATGGCAGCTATAGATAATTTGCCGGAGTATATGAAAGAAACAGCCAGTTTGTATCTGATTGAAAAACTGCCGCTTGATATCATCGCTAAACACTTGAATTGTCCGACTGGCACGATCAGATCAAGGACTTTCAGAATCAGAAAGCATATC
>JAZNYZ010000031.1:0-1803 GCA_045594685.1 Acutalibacteraceae bacterium
ACATCATAGTAGGTGAATCTCATCTCATTTGCAGGGGTTGCAGAACCGATAAAAAGTTTGATGCTCTGGTCCTCCTGATAGGTGTAATCGCCCTGATAGGTAATCTCGGCTGCTTCGTACTGCTCATCGGTCATCTCAAGAGGATAGACAAGACCGCTCACAGGGTCGTACACCTTGAAATCGATTTGCGCGTCCACATCGTCGCTCGTACCGCCCACTCGCATGGCATAGACCTTGTAGTTACCGAGCAACTGGTACGATGTAGCCAATGCGCGGATTTCATCACCGATAAAAGCGGCCACCTCAGGTACGGTAACACCCGAAAAGATGTCGTGTGAAGCCGATTCCACGGTAACATACACAACAGTCTGCTCCTGGTAGTTGCCCGAAGGGTCACTCCAACCGCTCTGTGCCAATGAGGTCATCCCGACCATCAGAAGCAACATGGTTAACAACTGTTTTTTCATAACATGATTGTTTAAATTATTATTAAGGAATTTGTACTGATTTTCACTTTTTTGACCAATACAAATTTCACACATTGCAATGAAAATCTTTTTCACTAAAAAAACTTTATTTTTAACTATCAATGCAAAAGGCCGGAAATTGGGGCACAATTCGTAAATATTGCATCTGGAATTAAAATAATGCGAGAAATCAACGCCTAAAAGAGCAAGTACAAGGCAAGCACAAGAACGTATAGAAATCATTGAAACATGTACCTCCTCAAATGAAGCACATTCAGAACCATCGACAGAGATTAGGGCATGATTATGGAGACGGCAAAAAGCGAAGCGGCTCTTTGACAGCAGATAACCATATAATACAATACGCACAATAGTGCATCGCAACTTTCCGCCATGGCAAAATGTTGCAAAAGGTAAATTTTTAACATAAGACAAAATAATCAATTTTATCAAAAAACAGAATCAATTATTCAACCTCGCAATTATAGCCATAGGCAAACCGGATATAAAATTCATATATAAATGATTAAAAAGGCTCTACCAATTAATGCATAAAGAGAAAGAAGTACCGATGCAGGGCAAAGAGCATGAAAGCCATGCATATATGAAAACGAATTGACAGATGTGTCAATTTTATCAAAAAACCTTTATATTCTATTAATCCTCAATATCTTGTAGAAATATAATAACGTTAAAACGTTTGATAAAAAAGTTCAAAACTCTATATTTGTACAAATTATATAAATTTATCTCAAAAATAAAAAGTTGTTTTTCATAGTAACAACAGCCCCATAAAAAGTTTCCAAATGAATTCTTGGCAAAAGCCAAGCCTATGTAAACCACACAATCAATTAACAGGTATGATTCATATAGGTAGTATAATAAAGGAGAAATTCGAGGAGCAGGAACTTTCTGTCTCCTGGTTTGCCAGACAGCTTTGCTGTGACCGCACCAATATATACAGCATATTCAAGCGCGAAAGCATAGACACGGCACTGCTTGTAAAAATATCAATCATACTACGATACGATTTTTTCAAGCACTACAGCGAAGACATAATCGCGAACATCAATTGATACATTGATACCGGGCAAGTGTATGCATTCTTTTGAACTGCACTTGCCTACGAGGGGAACGGTAATCTCTGCCCGTTTCCCTCGTTTTCATTATTTGTAATGCCCAATTGGAATTATCACGGCTCAGTAGAAATTTCGTGTGGACGAAATAACTCAAGTAAATAAAACTGTTATTCCTTGGTTTGTTTTACCCTTAATCTGTTGTCGTTTATTCTTCTTGTTGTCGTTCTATCACATACTTTTCATGACTGAAAAGTACG
>JAZNYZ010000032.1:0-28953 GCA_045594685.1 Acutalibacteraceae bacterium
TAAACAATTTAGTGAGCGAAAAACTAAACAACCAAAGTGATAAAAATGATTGAAAAAAAGACAGTTTCAGCTCCGTTGATATGTAAAAAATCTTTACTGCATAAATCAAAGAAGACGGACAGGCTATCAAAGATCTACATCACCAGTAATGGATTCCTGAAAAAACCGACACATTAAGCCAAATTTCGCAAAAATAGCGAAATTCACACTGGGATTCATAAAAAATCAGACTCAAAATGCTAATTATGGAATAAATTTTCCTAAAATAAACACCAAATTCCGATTAGGAAAATTTAGTCTCATACTAAAAATAGAGCAGGGCAGTATATCACAAAATGTACCCCTGCTCTATTTTTATCATATTAACTGCAAATTTATTGTTGTTTTAACTAATTAGCTGTGTTGCTGATTGTGCAATACAATGAAAATTAAAAAATATAAAATAAATGTGAAGTATTTGTATTTTTTTGTCATATATAAATAGGATGTGTATCCACACACAACCCAAAACGTTGAAGAAAATTGAGAGAAAACCTTTGTAGTCCGTTGAATAGAATTAGATTTTGTTGAAATATGGTAATAAATGTAATACAATATTCTTAATCGGTATTTTATTATAGGGAGTATACTAATTGACTGATAAAAGCGGACAAACGCTGTATAGTTTATTATAAACCTTGAGGTGAAATGATGAAAGCATACGATAATGCTAATAGGGCTAAAAATTTATTATTACAATTCCAAATATATGCAAAAACTTTATCAAGACGTGGACCTACCGATATAACAGTATATTTAGAAAATTTTGCAGCAAAGCTTATGGAAATCTATTACGGATACAGCTTTGTAAATATGAACTATGCATCAAAGAATTTTGCTGGAATTGATTTATTAAATAAGCAAGAGAACCACGGAGTACAGTTTACTATCCAAGATAATTCCACAGATAAAATTATAAATTCTATTAAGAAATCTGAGGATTATAGTAAAATAACTGTCTTTTTCTTCAATACTCAAAGTGTGAACACTATTGTTACACATGCAAAGGAAAAAGAAGAGTGGAGAGATAATGTCGAGGTAATATCGTTATATGATATTTTTTCAGAAATCGAGCAGGATCCTCAAAAAGCTGATTTGTACAAAGATTTATGTGAATTATGGATTAACGGAAACACACAAAACTACACTGATTTGGTAGACAAGTTTAATGCTGAGACTGAAAAACGTATCGAAAGGAATGTTCGTTCTAAAAAATACATTCCTGAAATTTACATCCCTGAAATAAATCTAAAAAAAACTTGTAGAGTGTTTGCTGATCCTTGTTGGGCAACGGAAGAATATCTTCATAAAATACCTAGTTATTTTGTGGGTTATTGTTATGGGCTTTTAAAAAATATAAAAGCAGAACTCAAAGATGGGGAAACAATTTCATTCAAGGATGATTGTGATATTCAAGCTCTGTTGAGGTTACAATATCCTGAACAGCATATGGATGTTATAATCCATAAGCTTAACAATTATATTAAAATGACAAGAAGTGTAAAAAACGGCATTCGTTTTTTTAATGAAGCTCAAGAAGTTGATTATAATGATATGTGGTCTAATTATAACAGTTCTATTTGTTTCACAATAGAAAATGATATTCATCTTTATGAATTTTCAAACAAAAAATATTATTTTATTGTAAAAGATGCGGGACAGGGAAAAACTAACTTTTTATGTGATTTGTGTAAAAATGTTTATGTCAAAAAGAAAATTCCGACAGTTTATTTAAATGTAAATGAATTGGCTCAGAATCTATTGGATACATTTAAAAATCAAATTTCTCTTGTAGTTGGGAGAGATTTTAATGAATCATTGGAATTAATTAATCAATATTGTTTGGTTTCTAATAAAAAGTTAATAATCTGTATAGATGGATTAAATGAAAAAAACAATCTGAGTGAGTTTAAAAATGAAGTTTTAGAGTTGTTTAGATTTGCAGATTGTTATGATTTTATTAAAATAATTGCAACTTCACGAAACAAAGCTTATCAAGTGTATTTTAATGACTTTAAGTCAGAATCATTCGGCGATTTAATAGCTGAGAACATCGAGGAAGACAAGGGATATTACGGTAGAAAATCAGAAGATTTTAAAAGAAAAATATTTGCCAAATATCGAGATTATTTTGATGTTTCTTGTTATATTTCAAGTGATGCAAAAAAGAAGTTAACTAATGATACTCTTTTATTAAGATTGTTTTGTGAGGTATACGAACATAATTCAGATGCCATAATAAACGATATTTTCCTATATGATTTATTTTCACTATATATAAAAAAGAGAAGCGATCAACTTCTCAAGGCTGGAAAGATCAAAAGGGAAGAAGATTTGCTTTCTTTGCTTCATAAAATCGCAAAAACAATGATTACCTCTCATAACTTGAACGAGTTTTCTTATAGTGGCTTTACTTCAGAAGAAAAAGATTTGTTGGATATAATCGTTCAGGAAGATATCATTATAAAATCTTCTGATGATAATGGTATATTATTATTTGGTGATAGGACATCTTTTTCTTTTACATATGATGAGTTTAGAGATTTTTTAATAGCAAATATATTGCTTTATTTTGAGGAAAATGAGTTTAAAAAAGAATTAGATATAATTTGTACCGAAGCAGAGCGATATGATGGTGTCTTAAAGTACCTTTTTATTTTTTGCAAAACTAAAAATGGTGAGCGTCTTTCATATTTAGAAGAGTGTTCGGCCTATAGAAAAATCTATAGCGAAAATATTTTATCCATAGATGATTGTTATTTAACAAATGATGATGTATCAATTATCCGAGGTGCTTTGAAGGATCCAAAATACAAGTGGGTTTATAATCATGTTGCTAGACGATTAGATGTGACACGTTATAAAAAATTATCTGTTATTGATATAGTGGATACATATCTTGAATGTTTTAAAGGTAGAGCTATTTGGAATAATATCTTTTTTGATAAAAACTATTATCAAGAAGAACAAGGAATACTTCCCGAACTGTTAAAAGCCAAATATATGGATACACGAGAGGATGAAATATATGGTATTCTTCTGCTTTTGTGCACAATTTCGATTGATTCTGAATCAGAAGAAACTTATTTAAAGTGGTTGCGTAAAGCACATGAAAAAACTTACACTGCTGTTTTATTAGAGGTAATTAAAACACAGAAAGAACTTTCATTTGCGGCAATAAACATGTTGAAATATGGAGGTAAATAAAAAGTGAAGATTTGTTGTACTGAAACTGCTTCAATAAATAATGTTCTATATGTTTATAGACCGGAAGTAACCGAAGAGATATATAAAAATTTTGTTTCAAAATTTGCAGCTGTTCCAAATAGCGAGTATGAAAAATTGGTGGTTAGAATAGCAAATTTAATACTTTTTTGTGGAGAAAACCTTACAGAAAAATACGAAATGTTTTTTAGTGAAGAATATAATGAATTTTCTGCTTTTTTGGAGTTGGAACAAGGTATTGATGAATTATTAGTAGAGGAAATATTAGCGCACAGTAATGAATACGAATCGCTTTGGAGAATTGATATTACAGATTTTGAAACCTATAATTTTATGAACCTATTTGATGGCAAAACATGGGAAGAAGAACCCTTGGTTGATAAAATAAATTTAGCTCTTGTGGGGTGTTAATATGAAAATAGGTAATGGTTTTGTTACAAACAGTTCATCAACGTCTTTTGTTATTACATCAAAAGATGGATTGGATAAGGAAAAGTTTTTAAATGCATTTGGCGTTTCTGAAGAGTCATTGTTAGTTGATATGTATAAAAATCTATACAAAGCGATTCGCTCAAACATTAAACCGATTCCACAAGGGATATCTATTAGTGAATATTTAAAAGAAAAGCGTATTTGTATTGATGATGAGGAAGATATTAAAGAAATCAAACGAAGGTATGCTCAAGGTGATACTGTGTATTGGGGTGAACTAAGCGACAGCGGTGATTACGGTGGATTGTCAGAGTCTTTTTTTAGTCACGAGTCTTTTGTTGTAATTGGTGATGATATTTATTTTAATGCAAGGAACAGTGTCTATTAATGAAAATGAGGTTTGAGATAACAGGTGATAGTTGCTATTTGTTTGATTATAATACTGGTACAAACATAACAATAGAAAAAGCACCTTTCTTTATGAGAGAAAAAGGTCCTAATCTATTAGATGTTTCAATTACAAATCGTTGTAACAAGTGTTGCGATTTTTGTTATCGGAAATCCACAAATGTTGGACAAGATATTGAATTAGAGGATTATAAATTAATATTGGACAATGCCAAAGATTGTGGCGTTCAACAAATAGCTATAGGTGGTGGTGAACCCACATTGCATCCTCAATTTTGTGATATCTTAAAGCTTACTCGTGAGAATGGGATCATTCCGAATTACTCTACAAATGGCGAGAATTTAACACAGGATATTTTATATTATACTAAAAAATACTGTGGAGCAATTGCCGTAAGTATTTACGATGATATATCAGAATACGAGAAGTTGATAAATAAATTAGTCGAATATAAGATTAAAATAAATTTACACTTTATTCTCCGTGCTGATAAAATTGAAAATTACATCCATGTTTTAAAAAATTCACCATACTGGTTTGAACATATCAATGCCCTTATATTTTTGAATTATAAGCCAGCAAATGGAGATGATTCTTTATGCTTTAAAAACTGTCCTACAGATGTTATTTGTAAGTTTTTTGATGCAGTTAAATCATATACGGTTTGTGGGGTGGGATTTGATACTTGTTCTGTTCCTTTTATATGTAAGTATCTTGATGTGAATAGTAGTTTGTATGATTACTGTGAATCCGGTAGAAAATCCGCTTACATAAATGAAAAACTAGATGTTTATCCGTGTTCATTTTACTATAGTGTAGGTGATTCTTTGAAGAGTAATTCTTTAAAGAATATTTGGATTGAATCGACAAATTTTATTGCTCACAGAAAATCACTTGAGTTTCGAAATTGTAAATGTGAAAAAATAGATGTTTGCCGGTCAGGTTGTCCTATTTATAAAATTAGTCCTTGTGATGAATGTAAAACCTAACCATAATATAAGTGAGCCAAAAGAATACTCTTTTGGTTTTTGGATTTAAAAATGAGCTGACAGATTTTTAAGCCTGTTAGCTCATTTTACTTTTTATCACGCTATACAATGAGTCTTTTATTTAAATATCCTTCATCACAAATTCTTTTGTACCACCCATAGTAGTCATATTTGTTTTGGAATTGTAATGCGTCCATAAAATCCATTCCCATAATCAACACGCACATCCGCACAGCGTGTAAAAAACTTTCAAATCCTTCATATGTGGGATTATTGGAAAGTTCTCTGATTGTTGATCTCGAGACAATGGGGTTTACATCATACATTTGCGGGTTACTAAAACTTTTTACGATATTTATGTTGTTTTCCATTACACGAGTTTGTCCAGCGATAGAGCCTCCAACTTTATTCCATTCAGGAAAGCAACCATTTGCTCTTCTGTATGCTTCAATTAAAATCCCTTCTACTCGTTTTATGTCATTTATGCCTTGCTCACTAACATAGTCTTGGATAGGTGAATTGTGTTCTTTAGCTAATTTTTCGTACTGTTCTTTATTCCTATGTACAAGCGGTTGTGATAATGGAGACTGTACAAAAATTGTATATCCAAGCTTTTCGTGAGTTTCAAAGTATTCTTGTATCTGATGAAATTTGCACCCTTCTTCTTGAATTGTGAGTAAACCGTTGTGTTGACGAAAACGCTCATATAAATCACTAGCTAAGCCAATATATAAAACTTCATGGGTATTGTAATCCCAAAAACAATAGATCCCTGCCGATGCCCATCCATAGCTATCTTTTGGAGAACACAAATCGTCTATTGCGGCAGCCAATTCTTCTGTTTCTTCTTTTCTATAAGCATCAAGTATTACTGTTCCAAACATTGTTGTGCATCCTTTTCTTAACTGTTTTAGTTTCGATTTTTTTGTTTATTGGGTTTGGCAACATCACTTTTTAATAATATGTGATAATACCACTATCTATATATGTCGAAAAAACACGAATACTTCACTATTTTTTTTACTTTTTTATAAATTTCGACTTTTTACATAAATGTTATCATTTGTATTTGGTATAATTTACTATTAAAATTCAATAAAAACATGCTAATCATTGACAATTTTAAGATCAACTGTTACAATATGAAAAACAAAGAAAGGCAGGTGGACAAAATGACAATGAATCTTAATTTCCGAAACAGGAGAGCCGTTTTGTCCGTTTGCGATTGATATAGTTTTTATCTTTTTGTAAATTAAGGCATCTCCGTATTTTCGGAGGTGCCTGTTTTGTTTTTAGGAGGTATTGGAATGATATTTGAAGAAAAGAAAGTTATATTGAAAAATGGCGTGGAAGCCATATTGAAAACTCCTGAAATTGAAGATGCCGAAATGTTGCTTAACAGTATTAAAACTTCCAGTGGTGAAACAGAGTTTCTTTCTCGCACAATTGAAGATTGGGAGAGTGTTACCGTAGAAAGTGAAGAGAAATTTATTCATAATGTTCGTGAAAGTCAGAACACATTGTTTATTGCTTGTTATGTAGATGGTGTAATTGCAGGCAACTGTGACATTACTTTTAAGACCGGTAGCAAGACTTCCCATAGAGCAACAGTGGGCATCGCTCTTCAGAAAAAGTATTGGAATATTGGTATTGGTTCAGCAATGTTTAAAGAACTGATGAAAGCTGCAGAAGAACATAAGGGCACAGAAATCGTTGACCTTGAAATGATTGAGGGAAACAACCGTGCAAAAGCACTTTATCAGAAGTTCGGGTTTCAAGTTGTATCAGTAGAACCGAAATTCTTCAAACTCAAAGACGGTACCTATCAGAATTTAGTTTATATGCAGAAGTATTTATAATTAGGAGTTTATTATGAGCAACCAGAACATTTATGATAATGATACTTTCTTTGCAGGTTACAGTGAATTGAGAAGCAGAGAAATTAACTCAAATAATATGTTGGAACAACCTGCAATGAAAGAAATGTTACCAGACCAGACAGGAAAAACAGTTTTAGATTTAGGTTGTGGTTGCGGTGCTAATTGCATTGAATTCATAAAAAATGGTGCAAGTAGTGTCGTTGGTGTCGATATTTCAGAAAAAATGCTTTCCGTTGCAAAGAAAGAAGCAGAGCACGAAAACATTGAATACATAAATATGAGTATGACTGATATATCAACTCTTAACCAAAAATTCGATTTGGTTTATAGTTCTTTAGCGTTTCATTACATTGAAGATTTTGAAAAGCTTTGCAAAGATATATATGAACTACTCAACGAAAATGGTGTTCTTTTGTTTTCACAAGAGCATCCGCTTATTACAGCAACTATTGACGGAAACGGACATTACAATAAAGATGAAAACGGAAGAAAGGTTTCATACACATTTTCAAATTACAATGAACCAGGTGAAAGATATGTTCATTGGTATGTTGACGGTGTAAGGAAATATCACAGAACATTCAGTGATACAATAAACGCTTTAGCTAAAGCAGGTTTCAAAATTGAGGAAGTTTGTGAACCCCAACCACAACCTTGGGCAATGGAAAAATGGCCTGCGTTATATGATGAGTTTATCAAGCCGTCATTTTTGATTGTAAAAGCAAGTAAATAATAAGTGATACTTATACAACAGAGGTGTAATAATGGCAAAACGAGTTGTAGTTGTGACCTATAACGAACAATGGAAAACAGATTTTGAGACAATTAAACAGCATCTTTTGACCACAGTAAATGATGTAATAATCGGCATTGAACATATCGGTAGCACATCTGTTGAGGGGCTTTCTGCGAAACCGATTATTGACATTGATATTGTTATCAAAGACTATTCTATATTTAATACGGTAGTTGAAAGGTTAGCAACTCTCGGTTACATACACGAAGGAAATCTCGGTATAAAAGACAGAGAAGCATTTGATTACAAAGGCAGTATAGCTTTACCGAAACATCATTTATATGTTTGTCCTGAATTTTCAGCAGAACTTCACAGGCATATTGCCTTCAGAGATTATTTGAGGAACAATTCTGATGCAGTACAGAAATATAGCAAGGTGAAAGAAGACGGCGCAAAACTATTCCCTGACAACATAGATGATTATATTGCGTATAAATCACCGTGTATCGAGGAGATTTACAAAGCGATAAATAGTTTTCAAAAAGAGTGTTGTTGGTGCAATTTTACTGATGCAGAAAAACAAAACATCTTATATGAGAGTGCATACTGGTATGTATTTTTTGCTGATAAACAAGATTATTTAGGTAGATGTATTCTTGTTTTAAAACGGCATTGCCCAAACCTGTCACATCTCGACTTAACAGAATGGATTGAACTAAAAGAAATTATCACGAAAATTGAAGATTGTTTTAAAAATGTATTAGGTGCAGATTTGTGTAATTGGAGTTGCTTGATGAATGATTTTTATAAATCAGTCACCCCAAACCCACACTTGCATATGCATGTAAGACCTAGATACAATAAAGCCATAACTATAAATGATAATAGTTATGTTGATATGGAATTTGGTCATCATTATAACCCTAAAAAAGAAACAATGTTACCAGATAACGATAGAAAAATATTGTTTAAAAAGATAAAAAATTATTTAAATTTGGAGAAGAAATGATTACTCTAACCGAATACTTGAACAACCCTTGCGGTACTCTTTCTATTCCGTATTGGAAAGCAAAAAATATTGTAATACCACCTGATATGAAAATTCTGCACGATAAGGATTTCAGAGAGGATATATTATCCGATTATACTGATGAAAAATATTTTCGGTTGTATCACAATCTCAGAGGAATACCGAAAATCACAAATGATGATTTTGAGATTGTAACCGCTACACGAAAAGATATTAAAGAAATCGTGCAAATAATAAACGATTCATATACGGATATATCTGTGAACAAAGAGCTTATCAAAAGTTATACCAAAACATCCGTTTACAATGAAGACCTGTGGGTTATGGTTAAAGAAAAAGTAACGGGCAAATATGTTGGATGCGGTATAGCTGATTTTGACACAGAAGCAAAAGAACTTATCTTGGAATGGATACAGGTATTGCCACAATATAGAGGAAAGAAAATCGGTCAGTTAATAGTAACCGAACTACTGTTCAGAACGAAAGATATTGCAGATTTTGCAACTGTTTCGGGCAAAGTTGATAATATGACTAATCCCGAAGCATTATACAGAAAATGCAGATTTATAGGCGATGATGTCTGGCACATTCTGCATAAGAAATGAGGACTAGAATAGAAATGATTGACTACACAAAAATAAACTCACAAACGTGGGATTCGTGGGCTGAAGATGGCTGTGAATATACATTGCCTATAAGCCACGAAGAATACGAAAAAACTACTGCAGATAATTTTGCAGTTTACCTTACACCTTGTATCACTGTTCCTCACGAGTGGTTTGGTGAGTTGAAAGGTAGAAAAGTGTTAGGACTTGCAAGTGGTGGCGGTCAGCAAATGCCTGTACTATCAAAACTCGGTGCAGAATGTACTGTGTTTGATTATTCTGACAAACAGCTTGAAGCAGAAAAAATGGTGTCCGAAAGAGAAGGCTACAGTATTAACATTATCAAAGGTGATATGTCAAAGCCTCTTCCTTTTGAAGATGAAAGTTTTGATTTGATTTTTCATCCGGTTTCAAATGTCTATGTGGAAGATGTTTATCATATATGGAATGAGTGCTATCGAATACTCAAAAAAGATGGCAGATTACTTGCAGGTCTTGATAATGGTATTGATTATTTATTTGATGAAAGCGACCCATTAAAAGTCGTTAACCCATTACCTTTCAATCCTCTTAAAATGCCGAAAGAAAAACGTGATGCAATGATTGCAAATGGTGATGGAATACAGTTCAGCCACACATTAGATGAACAGATTGGCGGTCAGCTCAAAGCTGGGTTTACACTCAAAGCATTATATGAAGACCGTGACGGAGAAGGCGGAAACGAAATCGGTAAATACTATCCACAGTATTTTGCTACACTTGCTGTGAAATAAGGTGAGTTTATGATAATTCAAGTTGAAAACAAAGAACAACTGAATATTTGTCTTGAAATAATTCGTAGCAGTTTTATAACAGTTGCGGGTGAGTTTGGGTTGACTGAAAACAACTGTCCTTCACATACTGCATTTATAACTATGGATAAACTTAAAATGCAGTTTGACGATGGCAGACCAATGTTTTTGTTTTATCAAGGTGATATCCCTGTTGGTTATTTTTCTCTTGCGAAGTGCAGTGATGAAGAATGGGAATTGAACAACCTTGCAGTATTACCTGAATATCGTCATTTAGGTATCGGTAAAGCAATGGTTGATTATGCTGTTACAACGGTTAAAAACTATGGTGGTAATAAAATATCAATCGGTATAATTGAAGAAAATACAAAGTTAAAAGATTGGTATTTAAAACTCGGTTTTAACCACATTTCAACACGCAAATTTGAGCATTTACCATTTACAGTTGGATTTATGGAGAAAGAATTAAATTCATAAGGATGTGATTTGTATGATTAAACCCCAAAAGTTGAAAAAAGGTGACAAAATAGCGATAGTAAGTTTATCGTGGGGCGGCTTAGGTGATGAGGATTTAATACATAAATATTATATAGCAAAAGAAAGACTCGAAAATGATTTTGGTCTTGAAGTTATTACTATGCCTAATGCATTAAAAGGTAGTGAGTTCGTTTATAACCATCCAGAATTGAGGGCAAAGGATTTAATGGATACGTTTAAAGACAAAACAATCAAAGGAATATTTTGTGCAATAGGTGGCGATGATTCAATAAGATTGCTGCCATATATTGATTATGACGTAATTAAGAATAATCCGAAAGTTTTTATGGGTTATTCAGATACAACAATTAGTCATTTTATGCTAAATAAAGCAGATGTGGTTTCTTATTATGGGCCTTCTGTTATGTGTGAATTTGGCGAATATGTTAAAATGTTTGATTATACCAAAGAAGCTATTGAGAACATTCTATTTAAAAACACAGAAAATTACTATGTTAAATCAAGTGAATATTGGTCAAATGAACACGTGTCTTGGAAAGAAGAAAATATTCATATTCAAAAGAAATTAATAAAAGAAGAGCACGGTTATGAAGTTTTATCAGGAAAAGGTAAAATTGAAGGTCAATTACTAGGTGGATGCATAGATGTGTTTCCTATGATTTTGGAAACTGAAATTTGGCCAAAAGCAGATGAATGGAAAAATAAAATATTGCTAATAGAAACAAGTGAAGAGAAAATGACACCAAACTATTTGCTATATTACCTTAGAAATTTAGGTGCACAAGGAATATTGAATAATATAAATGGAATTATTGTTGGAAAGCCACAAGACGAAACCTACTATGAAGAGTATAAAACAATATATTTGAAAGTACTAAAAGAGTTTGAGTGTGAAGAACTACCAATAATTTATAATGTCAATATAGGACACGCTTTCGGGACAGGATTATTACCATTAGGCATAAATTGTGAAGTGAATTTAGATGCTAAAACAATAAGATTTTTAGAATCAGCTACTTTAGATTAATGGCTAAAAATTTATAAAGTCATAAGTTTTTGATAAGAGGTAGAGGTGAATTATGAAATTACATAACTATGGTATGCCTACATTGATTGAGACAAGCACTCTTGAAGAGTGTGCGAAACTGTGTGCGGAATTAGGTCTTGATTTTATTGAGCTTAATATGAACCTGCCGCAATATCAGCTTGATAAAATTGACATTGCTTATTTCAACAGCATTGCTGATAAATATGGTATTTATTATACAATTCACCTTGATGAAAATCTGAATGTCAGCGATTTCAATACTTATGTTGCAGAAGCTTACATAAAGACTGTTGCTGATACCATAAAAATCGCAAAGCAACTTGATATCAAGGTTTTAAATATGCATATGGCAAAAGGTGTATATTTCACTTTGCCTGACAGAAAAGTGCTTCTTTTCTCTGAATACAAAGAGCAGTATCTCAAAAGTATTGTTGATTTTAGGAATATGTGCGAAAATGCTATCGGGGAAAACGATATCAAAATCTGCATTGAAAACTGTGACGGATATGAAAAATTCCAAAAAGAAGCTATTGAATTGCTTTTGGAATCTAAGGTTTTTGCTTTAACTTTTGATGTCGGACATAATCACGGTATAGGTGGTACAGATGAAGAATTTATAATGAAGCACAAAGACCACCTTAGTCACATTCATTTGCACGATGCGAAAGCGCGAAAAAACCACCTTGCTCTCGGCACAGGTGAAATAGATATTAAAAAATATATTAACTTAGCAAATGAGCAAAACTGCCGTGTGGTTTTAGAAACAAAAACCATTGACGGATTGAAACAGTCTGTTGAATGGATAATGAAAAAAGCTTGAAAGCGAGAAATAAAACATGTTTGATTGCGGATTTACAAAAGAAAACAATTGGTTCAGATACCGTGCGGCTGCAATTATTGTTGAAAACGGTTGTGTATTGCTTGCAACTAATGATAAGGTTGATTATTTCTACTCTGTCGGTGGCGGAGTACAAATGGGTGAAAAAGCAGAGGATGCTGTTGTTCGTGAGGTTTTTGAAGAAACGGGAGTTCATTATGAGATTGACCGTTTAGCAGTTATTCACGAAAACTTTTTCACTGATTCAAGTGAGTTTTTCAAGGAGCTGAACTGTCACGAAATAGCTTTATATTTTCTTATGAAAGCTAAAGGTAACCAAGCTTTAAGCAGCGACAGCTATACTCAAGGCGTAAGAGAAAATATGGTATGGATACCCATTGATGAGCTTGATAATCATACAGTTTATCCTACATTCCTGAAAGAATATTTGAATAATCAGAACACAGGAATATTGCATATTGTTACAGACGAAAATCAACATAGTTGAACCAAATTTAATGTGGAGGTGAAGGGAAATGAAAATAGCAGTTTTAGGCTATGCCGGAAGCGGTAAGACATATCTGTCTGACTACATAGCTGAAAAGAAAAATATCCCTGTCCTTCACCTTGATGATATCAAGTGGGACAAGGAGTGGAAGCCGATTGATGATTCTGTTGTACTACCCAAAGTTGCGGACTTTATGGTGCAAGAAAATTGGATTATTGACGGATATTATACATACCTGATGATAGATGAGCGACTGCAAAAGGCAGATAAAATAGTTTTGCTTCAGCTTCCGAGAATAACTTGCTTTTTTCGTGCTGTTAAACGGACAAAGAGCCGTAGACAAGACGGTTACGCCAACGATATGAATTGGTGGTTTATAAAGTTTACGCTATTCGGTTGCAGAAACAAAGAAAGACGAAGCTATTATGCTGAAATCGCAAAGAAGTACAAGGATAAAACTATTGTTTTGAAAACAAAACAGCAAGTTGAAGAATTTATGAGGAGTATATAAATGCTTAATCATCCATTCCCACCATTATATGATGAAAATTCAAAAGTGCTTATACTCGGTAGTTTCCCCTCTGTAAAATCCCGTGAGCAAAACTTTTTCTATGGTCATCCGCAGAACAAATTTTGGAAGGTTGTTTCTGCAGTTATAGGTACTGATACACCTGTAACTATTGAAGAAAAAAGTAAGTTTTTGCATGAAAATCATATCGCTTTATGGGATGTAATTGCCTCTTGTGATATAACAGGCAGTTCTGATAGTTCGATTAAAAATGTAGTAGCAAATGACCTTACAGACATACTTAAAAATGCTGATATCAGGCAGATTTTTGTTAACGGCAAAACTGCTGAAAAGTATTACAATAAGTACATTCGTAACACTATCAGCAGAGAAGTTATTTGTCTGCCCTCAACTTCACCCGCAAATGCCGGATGGAGTGTGGAGAAACTTGTTGAAGCGTGGACGGTAATTAAAGATCATCTTGATTAAGGAGAAATTATGGCAAAAGTATATTTAATCTGCGGTAAAATCTGCAGCGGAAAAAGTACATATGCTGAGCAGTTGCGTATTCAGAATAATGCTGTGGTGCTTTCTACAGACGAAATAACCCTTGCTTTATTCGGTCAGCATTGTGGTGATAAGCACGATGATTATGTAGAAAGAACTCAAAACTACTTATTCAACAAATCATTGGAACTCATAGAGGTCGGAATCAATGTTATTCTTGATTGGGGCTTCTGGATGAAGGAAGAAAGGGATTATGCTCGTGAGTTCTATAATAGCCGAAATATAGAGTGTGAATTTCATTATATTAATATCAGCGATGAAACTTGGAAGTCACGCTTGAAGAAAAGAAATAACGCAATATTAGCTGAAGAAACAACCGCTTATTATATTGATGATAATCTCGCTGAGAAATTTGGAGCTATGTTTGAAGAACCGAACGAAGATGAAATTGATGTTGTTTATCAGGGTGATACGAATGAGTAAATTTGAATTTATGAACAGCTTCGATGTTTTATCTGACGGTGAAATTACATTAAGAATTTCTCAAAAATATCAAGGTGATGATGAGTTGTTACCATTTTATTACTACGATATTTGTGTTGGTGATACGCCTATTGGAAAGATAAGCATTCGTATAGGCAATAACTATCATTCATATTACAACGGACATATCGGTTACGAAATTGATAAGGAAAACCGTGGTAACAATTATGCATACAAAGCGTGTAAGCTAGTATTGCAGGTTGCAAAAGCACACAAGATGTGTGAATTGATATTGACTTGTGACGAAAGCAATATTGCTTCCTACAAAACAATTGAAAAACTCGGAGCTGAACTTATCGAGATAGTTAAACCACCAAAAGATTATTTTGCATATCGAGAGGATATGGAGAAACAGAGGATATATAAATTATGCTTGAAAAAATGAATGAATTTTTTAATAAAAGATTAGATGGCTACGATGAACATATGATGACCACTATAGAATCGTCTGATGTGTTTTATCCGTTTACAGCAGACTGTTTGCCAAAAACAGATGGTGCAAAAATACTTGACTTAGGTTGTGGTACAGGTCTGGAATTGGAACACTATTTTCGGCTTAATCCATCTGCAAAAATAACAGGTATTGATTTAACACAATCAATGTTGAATGCATTGAAAAATAAGTTCCCCGAAAAGGATTTAACCTTGATATGTGGCTCATATTTTGATATTCCATTTGATGGAAACACTTTTGATGCATCAGTTTCGGTTGA
This sequence comes from Acutalibacteraceae bacterium, assembly GCA_045594685.1. GTDB lineage: Bacteria > Bacillota > Clostridia > Oscillospirales > Acutalibacteraceae > DTU089. The sequence goes on from JAZNYZ010000032.1 coordinate 15,279, forward strand.
ATCCCTGCATCACTTCACAAAAGAAGAAAAGATACCGCTTTATAAAAAACTCTACAAAGCATTAAAAGATGGCGGATATTTCATCCTTACCGATTATTTTGCATTGACCGATGAAGACGAGCAAACATTTCGTAATGAACTCCCTCGTCTTAAAAAAGAACAAGGAATTGATGATAATGAATTTTATCATTATGACACCCCACTGACTGTTGAACACGAAACCGAGGCTTTACTTCAAGCAGGTTTTTCTTCTGTTGAGGTGTTGAATAACTGGGGCGCAACATTTACAATAAAGGCAAATAAATAGGAGTAATTATGACAAACCAAGAAATATTGAAAATCGCATTACAGCAGTCGGCATATGACTGCAACTGCAATGCAGAGGATTTTCTTTCGACTGAAAATAAAATAGTTTTGTCTCAGAAGAATGAAAAGGCAAGAGTTTATATGCCATTACCTCTTGAATGTGATTTGGTTTCATACGGCAACAATATTGTGGCACAGGTCAGTCCGAGAATGAAAGAAACTGTCGAGTGGTACATAGGCAAATATGCCGTTGAGCATTGTTTTGAATCACCCAATGTCATTGCACTTAATGAGAAATTGGCTCAATTCGGCTATAAGGTATGCTTTATGGCAGAATACTTTTTGCCTGATGTCAATGAGCTTAAAGAGTTACCTTGCGATTATGAAATAAGAGTTTTGCAACCCGAAGATTTTGAGCAGTATTACACTGCCGAATGGGGCAACGCTTTGTGCAAAAGCAGAAAACACCTTGATAAACTTGCTGTTGGTGCTTTTGATAATGGCAAGCTTGTTGGTCTTGCAGGTTGTTCCGCGGATTGCGAAACAATGTATCAGATTGGTGTAGATGTTCTGCCCGAATACAGAAGAAAAGGTATAGCATCTGCAATCACAAGCAGGCTTGCTATAGAAACATTCAAGCTTGGTAAAGTACCATTTTACTGTGCAGCCTGGTCAAATATAAAATCCGTCCGCAACGCTATAAAAAGCGGTTTCAGACCTGCTTGGGTTGAACTCACCGCAAGAAACAGCGAATTTGTTGATGAAATGAATAAATAACATATAAACAAAACAACTCTCCCCGAATCCTACCGTAATTGATAGGCTTCAGGGAGTTTTTGTTGTTATATGTAGCAAATTAACCAACTCCTTGCAAGAATATTGCTTAAAGCAAGGCTAACTACTATTAAATTATTAAAAATTTTAAGATTTTATAAATACTATACAATATTCTGTCACATTAAATTTTCCGCTTCCTTTTTTTACATTTTTTCCGTGTACAGAATGCTTATAAGGAACACCATAAACATATACTTTACAATCTATATTTTTTTGAACTGTATTTATTATTTCTTTTATTGAGGCAGTACCATTATCAGAATAACTCCACACACAAATTGAACTATTGTGTAAAACTTTAAGTATAATAGTTGTAAATATATATTCTATTTTGGAGGCGTTTTTTGAAAAAAACTCTGTGCTAAAGCGTTCACCATTATGTTTAGAACGTAATCTTCCCTTCTTTTCTGAGGCAGGGTAATCATACGCAACCATTGTTTCCAAAACATGATAATATCGGCTATATTCTTCTCTTTTGTAAGGTGCGTCTAAATAAACAACCTTATTGCATTTTCCGCAATTCTCAAAATGATTAAGTGCATTTTCCCAGGGACCTTTAATTATTTCTATTTTAAAAGGATATCTTTCACTTTCATTTGCTACGGTTATAATTCTTTTTGAAAACTCTAACCATGCTGATTTACTTCTTTGCACAAGAAATCCTTCAAGAGAATTAATATCTAATTTTTTTGGTTGAGCAAAATGCCCACCATATGTGGTTGCTATAAAACTTGTTACCACAACTAAAACACCCAATGCCCAAATTTTATCTTCATAATTACTAATTTGATCAATAGCATATCTAATGCTGTCAAGTTGTATGCATTGAGCAACACTAAAATACACATTAGCAAAATAATATGTAAATAAACAATATGGAAAAGATGTAGGTTTATTCTTTTTGGGATTTATTATTTTTAACATTCTTTCACTACATTCATAGCTATCAGAATATAATTCGTATGTATCAATAAAATCTTCATATTTTTTTAATACTTGTTCTTTTTCGTCTAAATTCATTCGAAAAATTTTATCTTCAGCTTCTAACTCGGATTTTAAAACTCTACTTAATTCATGTAAATTTTTCATGTAGTGTTCATAAAGTTCTCTTAAAAGGCTTTCCGCTCGTTTTTTTTCGAATCCGGCACCTTGAATCTTTGCTAATAGGCAGCAAAATGATTGAGCATCAGAAGCAAAAACCTCCCCAATCTGCGCTAGTGCATTAGAAACAGCTCCTGAACCACACATTAAATCAAGAAAAACACTATCTTTTTTACAATGTGGAAATATTGATTCAACAATAAAACCCGTTAGTTTTTTCTTTGAACCCATATATGAACTAGAGTTTGAGAAACTTGACAATTTAATGCGGTCTATTTGATTTTTTCTATTGATTGCATCTTTAATATAAGTGCAAACATTTTTGCTTGTCGTTTTTATTCCAATACCTAATAAATCGAATTCCGATTCCTCACATGTATCAATTTTCTCATCAATAAACTGATATATAATGTTTCTTATAAATGCAGGAACAGGTCTGTTAGTGTCACGAAGATTATACATAATAGTAGTTGTTGGAGTGATTTTAATAGTTTTAACAAAAAAGCTCCCTTTATAATAATTATCAAAATCTTTGTTAGACGAAGTATTACTATTTAGTAATAGTATTTTTTTGCAGAACTCGACATCTTCTGGTAAAACATAACTGTTTTGATTATCTTGAATAGCAACCAAAATATGTTTATCAAAAAGTTCTTTAAATAATACAGGATCAAAATGGTCTTCTAATTCAAAATTCAATTTGCTTTTTACATCATCAATTAGTATGAAAATGTTATTGTTTTCGGTATTCATATACTGAACCAAACCTTCCATCTTCAGTCAATATTTTTTTTTGTATAAAGTTAAGTTTACTAAAAATTTTATTAACCGCCTCTAAATTAATTTCTTTATAGAAATTTGCTAGCCATATCCCACCTTGTTTAAGCTTTGGGACAATTCTTTCAATGTCTTCGTATACAATTCCCATATGAAAAACATACGAAGAAAAGACTGCATCAAAAAATTCATTGGGAAGTTGGTTGATTTCTTTTGAATCAAAGACAGTCATTCCTTTATTTTGTGCTTGATATTTCATAGTACTTACGGGTTCATAACCAAATATTTTTCCAGTTTGATTTAGTCCATAAGATAATCCACTTCCACAACCAAAATCCAGTATTTTGCAATTTTTTTTATTTACAGAAATTACATTTAACATTAATTCAATACACTCTTTATTGTTTTCTTTATTGACTAATGTTTCATATTCATTCCCAAACAACTTATAAAAATCTTGCCATAATTGATTTTGTTCTGTATAACTTTCAGGTAAGAGAATAATAAATTTATCAAGGTAACAAATAACATTTTCTTTTGCTTTTAGTTTTGAGATTACTAATTCATTTTTAGGAATAAAAAGAAAAATGTTATTAAATTTTTTTATGAACAAAAAACCTTGGTTTTCTAATAAAAACTTTAAAGATATTATTATATTGTCAAACCCACTATATTGAAACTTCATTTATAATACCTCTAACTATATTCATTCCCTCTTCATCAGTAAACATATGCAGGCTATGTGCTATATAAGAGACTTGTCCAAGTTCTATCTCTCCTATTTTGTCAATGGTTTTTTCATTAATGAGATCTGTAAGATGTTCAGCAAATTTCACGGAAGCATACAAACTAAAAGGCAAGCCAACAAGTGCCTCAACAGTCCTCCAAGTGTAGCTATAATCAATAACGATTTTATCATCTATAAAACGAGGCGTTAGCCAAATAGAAACTAATCCTAATGGCGAATAATTCCCACTCTGTATTTCATTATCAATAATTAATATAGCTCGTCTTGTAGCATATCTTCTTTCACCACTAATAGCCAAAACAACATGCTTTATAGTCTCTTTAAGTTGATTGTTTTTTTCGATTCTTTTTCTAAACAATCCATTAGTATCAAGAAAAACACTTTTATAATAATCGTCTAGCGCCTTCTCATCACAGGAATAGTATTCTGGTAATTTGTCTTTTCCTGGATTTTCCAACAGTATTTTAAAATCTGTTAATTCTAAAAGTTGTCTATCTGCTTGATCAATAATTACTTTAGAATTACTACATTTTCCTCTTAAAATCTCAAGAACGATCGGGAATGCATGTGAAATAGTGTCTGTTTTGCAACCATCAGTTATTTCAAGTTTCAAGTTTTCGTTTGGTAAGACACGTTCCATAAAACGTTTAGTTGTTACATTATTAGCATTTGTTGAATGAGTTAGATCGTTTAAAACTTTATGATTTTCGAATATATGTATCACTAGATTTTTTCTATCACTAAATACATTAATGTGGTTGCAAAATTTTTCTTTGAATTCCAAGATGTCGCCATATGGTTTATATGTTTTTTTGGATATGTAACTCATTTTTTGTGCATCCCATGAAGCAATATCATTTAAATAATTAATAACATTTTTGGTGTTATTAGTATCGCCGAAAATTACAATATCATTAAAATTGGGGTTTTCTTTCATACAGTTAATCAAATCTGACAATGTTGCTGCCCATAAATCAGGCAACCCACCACCCAAAAATGGTCGAGCATCAACTTTAACTATTTTGTAAAAAACATCTTCGGGTAAATTCAATTCGGTTGTATAACCAGCTAAAACGAGTACAGATCTGTTTGTCTTGGTCGAGTTTGTTATCTTAGTGTCTTTTGATTGGGTCCATTTTAAATCCCCAACTATGCTAGGCGAAGAATAGTATAAAATGTTTTCCTCTTCTATTGTAATCTTAATTTCATTTTCATTTATGGTCAACGATAGATTGTTCTTTTTAATCTTATTATTCATTAATAATCCCTGTAAACACGACAAAGCTATATCAAAAAAACTAAAAGTTATTTCTGTGTCCCATTTTTCACAAAACACGGTGCTTCTATATTTATTGTCATATGAAGGATTGATCCAATCTAGGTAGGTATTTATTTCATTTTGAAGGTCCTCTGCTTTGTTTATTCTGGATACCATATATGAAATATAATCTAAAAAAATATTGTGAAATAAACTTTCATTATAGATATTTGCTAATACTCTCAATAATCCTGTTTCTAATGTGTTGTCGCCTAGTTCAGGAAAATTTTTATCCTTTACTATTCTAATAGAATTCCTTTGCTTAGTACCATTTTTCTCTTTTGGATGATATGCATCTTCTGCTCTAGCTCTTGCACTTAAAAAATCAATTTGCTCTTCAGGCGTAATAATATAAACCCCGATAGCCATAGTTAGATCTAAATCTTCAACATTAGAATATTTGTGATTCTTTGCATCTAGATATATTAGGTGTAGCAATTCAATAATTTGAGTATGTTTATCGTATGTAAACAACAAATCAAACTCATCACCATTTTGATGAATTAATATGCCTTCTCCATCAATTGCTTTAAATAAAATTCGAGAAAACTCTGAAATAACATCTGTTCCCATTTTATATCCGTGTATTGAATTAACTTGTTTAAAGTTATCTAAATCCATCATTACGAAAGCGACAGCTTTTCCAGATTTTTGCCATTTTTGTATAGTTTGATCACACTTCTTAGTGAAAACACCTCGGTCTGTTGCCGGCAAACCACACACCGAGTCGCAATAATTACTATTCCAAAAAGCTTTAAACAACTCTTCGCTAGCATCTAGAGATAATTGGGGATTATCTTGCCAAATTTCTATTTGTAATTCGTAGTCGTCTTCTAATTTACATACTTTAAATAATTGTGGTTTCCCATTACCAGCAATTCCGTATTTGTATTCGTTTTTATCTTTATCGCTTAAAACATATTGTAGTTTAACATCTTCATAAAAAGTATTCTTTAAAAATGTATTAAGCAACACTCTAAATTCATTTCCTGTTACAAGTTCGTTGTTCATTCTATCAACAATATTTTTATACATATTAAAATTACTCCTCATCATTACAATATTTTTTGGCTATCAGTATTACATTTAACATATCTAAAAATCCATTAGCACTTTCGTTTTTACAAATATAGTCTGCTGCTTCTTTTGCAGAAATTGATGAGTTAGCAACAGCTACACTTATATCTGCAAATTTAAAAAGCTCAAAGTCGTTATCATTATCACCAATTGATAATATTTTTTTTGTGTGAAGATTTTTTCGTGATTTTATAATATCGTAGATAACCCCTTTGTTAGCACCCTTTGCTTTTATTTCAATAAAGCCACTTCCACTATTAGTATAATCAAGTAATTCTTGTGTTTTTAAAAAGGTTTCTATTTTGTTTAATTGCTCGTTAGTTAACTCTTCTGTTTCGATAAGAATCGCATTAACTGAAAAGTTATAAATGTCTCTTGTGCCTGTCCATTCAATTTCCATATTATTTATGTCATAAACAATATCTCTATTTTTATTTTTCTTTTGACCTAATCCATATACTTTTTCTTTTATTACATTATCATAATTCTCTATCATTGCATTACTTATTATCTCAAACACATATAAATACACTCTTATGTTGTTTGGTATAATTTTTAATAAATCTTGAATAGCTCTGTGAGGAATAATTTTTCTGTATAGAACATTATCTGTTCCAGTTTCTATTATAATACTTCCGTTGTAGAGCGCTATTGGCATACCATCTTTAATATCTAATTTATTTAGTAAATTTTTGGAACCATAATAAGTCCTACCAGTTGCTATTGTAAAAAACACTTTTTGTTGTTCTAGTTTTTTTATAGCCTTTCGTATTTGTTTTATAACAGAATCAGAACCGGAAATTAATGTCCCATCAAGATCTGAAACAATGAGATCAACATTTTTAAATGGGGTGTACTCCTCTAAATTGCTATTCGAATTTGGTAGTTTTTTGATCATTTTATAACCCTCATAATATGATGTGTATCCGTTTCTTTGCTTGCTTTGGTTGAATATTTCTTACAAGTAAAATCGAATTCTTCAACATTGCCATATTTACTTAAAATTTTTCGTGCATCGTCTATTTTTATTAGCCCTTTATTTGTATAGTGAAAGATTATACATTTTGCTTTTGCGTTATCTACCAGTTGTTCAAATGCCTTTGTGGCTTCATTTCGTATATTATATGCAGACGTAACAACATCGACAGAATATATTCCTGATTTGCCCTTCGGAATTGGCACAATACCTTTTGCTATGTTTTCTGGCAAGTGATAATACTGTTCGTATTTTCGCTCGTTATATGGTGGATCTAAATATAGGATATCGCATTCGTGCATAGAAACTAATTGCAACGCATCCATGAAATATGTTTTACAATTGTTATTGCCTATGCAAGGTTGAATAACTTTGAACTCAAAAGAACATAAAGCTTTATGATAATAATTTTTTAGGTATGCATAGTATGTACCTGCAGTATTTGCTACTTTATCAAATGATTGTATTAATGATGCAATTAAAATTTTATACTCTAAATCCCCTATGATTTCTATGGATTTCCAATATTGTATACAATCATAACAGGATTGTATTTTTTTTGCGTTGTATTCAGTAAAAAATTTTCTTTTATTAGAATATTCTTCAACAATCCACCCTTTGTCGCTTGTTAATTCATTTAAATAATTCTCAATATCAGCATATGAGTTAATTGACAATTTATTTGCTAGATTTTCAAAATTAAAAGAACCATTGTGTTCTATTACTGCAGTTTGAAAACAGTGAGCAAAATATAAAATATCTCCTGTAATAACTGTGTAACCTTTTTTTTTCATGAAGTTTCCAACTGTCCCAATACCACCAAATGGGTCACAAAACACACTATCTTTCGAAAAATTTTCTACAAGCATATAGATTTGATTTAATAATGAGGTTTTTGAACCTAAATATCTCATATGTTTATCCTTTCAAATATATAAATCTACTTTTGAGACTTTTTCGTTCAAAAATGTGTTTTTTATCTGTCCCATATATCTCATAGCTGTAGATTCACCTAAATTTTTTAGTTCAGTCATGGATTGTGGAGTTGCTTTATCAAGACCAAATTTACCCTGCTGAACCATATTCTCAATTCTAATATAATTTGGCGAATTAATCAGAATGTTGCATATGTTATGTGAATATTGACTTTCTGCACTCATAAAACTTTTTTGAATTTTTAAGGCATCTATTAAGCCCATTGTCTCTTTACCTTCGTTTGGACCAAGTTCACTAACACCCGCAATACTTAACATTGAAATATCATCTAATGACCAATTTAATCTAGATATGCCCTCAACTAATGCAATCAAAGCTGGATTGTTTGCACCGACACCACCATCAATAAAAACGCCGCCATCCATAGAGTGTGGCTTGAAATATAATGGTGCAGCAGTTGTATCTAAAATACAATCAACCAATTTTAAATTTTTGTCATAATATAAATCTGGTGTATGTGGAGTCTTAAATACGCGTGTTTTATTCTCACTAATATTAAAAGCTGGTATCAATAGTCTAGTTAAACAAGTGTTGATACATTTATCTTTGAACACATCATTTAACTCGTTTTCTAGAACTTTTGAATCATATTTTGTTTTGAAAACAGCAAACCGTCTTTGCTTCGGAAAAATGTCCATTCCTTTATCCATATATATTTGCAAAATATTTTTTGCAGGGATACCACATGCTAATCCAGCTGCAATTATTCCACCTGTTGATGTTCCAGCAATCAAATCGAAATAATCGCAAATTCTTATTTGATTTTTTTCTTCTATTTCAGTTAAAAAACTAGCGGCAAATATGCCTTTAATCCCTCCGCCATCAATACTTAATATTTTTTTCATTATTACAACCTCTCCAAAAACAAAGTTTTATATAGGACCAGCTATTTCTAAAAAGTTGTGACTTTTTAGAAAATACTACTATCTGAGAAATAAAATTTAGTTTGCAATATGTTAATTGTAAACTAAGGCAAAAAATATTCTTATCATTTCCATGTAAGATATAATATATTATATTGAGTGTATTTGGTAGTTTACAATCAATTTGTCAAAAAAGTACGATTTTTTGACAAAAATGCTTAATTTCCTGCTTGTTTCTAACTTCTTTTCACAAGATAAACTCTATTAATATCTTGCAGATATCCATATTTAGATATAGAATTTGTTTAATTTGATAGTTAAACACACTTATGGAAAGTATTAAGATAATAAAACAATTAAAGCAAAATCAAATGGATAGTATGCCATACGTAGGGTGATTTAAAAAAATGCTATATACATAAAACATCTATATTATTTGAAAATATATCTTTAGTATTGTTGTTTTAAATAGATTTTGTGTTTTAGTTTTGGTTAAAAAGTAGAAAATTAAGAAAACAAAAAATTATTTTGAAGTATTTGATGAAAATTGTCATTTATATATAGAAGCAAATTTCTATATATAAATGAGGATGGTTTTTATGGATTTGATGGTGTGCGATGCGGCAGAAAAAACTGATACACAGGTTGAAGCAAAAATAATTGATGTTTTAGAGCAACTTGGATTGGATTTTGAAATAATAACGTGCTGTGGCTGTGACAGAATTTGTATTGATTTAAGTGGTGATAAAAACACTTGCAAAAGGTATTGTTGCAATTCCGGAATTATTGTGCAAACAAGCAGCAAAGATGTTTGCAGAATCTATCCGCATGAAATTCTATATATAGCAATCGAAGATAGGAAATCTGTGTTGTATCTGATTGACAGGAAAGTTGAAACCAACTATCGCCTTGACCATTGGAAAGAACTTCTTGACCTTAAAACTTTTGCTCAACCACATCATAGTTTTATAGTTAATTTAAACTATGTTGATGAAGTTACAAAAGAGTGGGTAAAGGTTAAATACATTGATAAAGAATATCAGGTTTATACTTCCTCACGTAAAATTGGTGCTTTTAAAAAGGCGTTTTTAAAATTTGGCGAACGATAAAATACCAAACATCACCTCGGTTCATATATGGCTGAGGTGATGTTGCTTTATTCCTGTAGTTAATGTATAATGAACATATTAAAAGTGCGAGGACAGTACTATGGATAAAAACAAAACAATAAAATACATTTTGCAAAATGCAAGACCTCTTGAGTTGGCTATTTATAAATATTTCTTTGAAAACGAATCCAATCAAGCTGTTATTGATGAACTTTCAAAATTCCAAAACGCTGATGGTGGATTTGGCAATGCTCTTGAACCCGATTTCTTCAATCCCAACTCAAGCCCTATTGCGACAAACGATGCTATAATTACACTCTATCGTGTAAATGCACTTAACAGGGATTATGATATTATAAAAGGAATAATCAGATATTTGGAATCTCACGATTCTTTTGATGAAAATAGAAAGCGTTGGTTATTCGCAATAGAGAGTAACAATGATTATCCTCATGCAATCTGGTGGGAGAAAAAAGATGACGGAATCAGCAGTTTTAATCCGTCAATATCGTTGGCAACATTTTTGATTTGCTACGGAAACCGCACACCTCTTTATGAAGAAATCATAAAAGATGGCTTTGAGTATCTTGAAAATACCGAAAAAGTCAGCGGAGATGATTTGAACTGTTTTCTGTTGGCATATGAGCTTTTAAGAATGAACAAAATTAACGATGTAGTTGATTTGAATTTATTTAAAGACTTATTATGCAATGCTGTTAATAGCACCATTTGTAAGGATGTTGAAAAATACGGTATTGAATATGTACCAATGCCTTCTAGTATATTTGCAGGCATATATCTAGAACTTGTCACTCCAGAAATTAAGCCATTAATTATTGCAGAAAAAGATGTTTTAGGTAAGTCGCAAATGGAAGACGGTGGCTTTGATATTACTTGGAAATGGTATACTCCATATCCTAATGAATATGAACAAGCAAGAGCTTGGTGGCGTCCTCGCATTACTATTGAAAAATTACTTTTTAACGAGGTTCAGACATGAAAACTGATATATTAAAACAAAATGAAAACAGTTGGAATTCGTTAGCAGAGGATTTCTTCGGTGTAACTGCACTACCTGTGCTTGGTTGTTCAATCCCAACAGAAGATGAATTGCATCTGTTTCCTGACCTTAATGGAAAAGCAGTTTTTGAAATGGGTTGTGGTAGTGGTCACTCTTTGAAATGGTGTGCTGAACACGGAGCTACAGAGCTTTTCGGTCTTGATATTTCTGAACAACAACTTAATACTACAAAGAAATTGCTTGAAGACAATGGATATTCCTGCACACTTTTTCATCAACCAATGGAAGATGCTTCAAACATTCCGCAGAACTATTTTGATGTTGTTTATTCTATATATGCTATCGGTTGGACTACCGACCTCAAAAAGACAATACAGAATGCATCTTCATATTTAAAGCAAGGTGGAATATATATTTTCTCTTGGGATCATCCGCTTTTGCATTGTGTTGATTTGGAAAGTATTGCAATTTCAGGTGGAAACAGAACTGTTGCGACACAAGAACGAATTATATTCAATGGTAATTATCTTGAAGAAGATTATTATACCTTTGAGAAGAATGGCAACCCGTTGACATTACAAAACCGAAAATTATCAACATACATTAACGCTCTTGCAGAAGCAGGATTTGCAGTAGAAAGAGTTGTGGAAGAAACAAATTCAAAAGTTTTAGAAAAATCCGCAGAATTCTCATCTGGTTATTATGCGGATTTTAAGGCAAAACATTTTCCGCTTTCTATTGTGATTAAGGCAAGAAAACTTTGATTTTTGAGGTATAAGTATGTTTGTGCTTGAACAAGTTTCCAATAAAAATCTCTTGTATTATAGTAGATACGAAGATGCCTTTGAAACTGACTTGAAACAATATCAATCAAGAATTTATCCGACAAAAGATGCCCAATGTCTTCGTTGGTATCATATTAAAGCTGATGATAAATACATTGGTGCTATATGGTTGGAGAGAGTTTCAACGGATGACTTTGCAGTTCTTGGAATATTCATTGCTGATAAAGATTACAGAAATAAAGGTATTGGAACTAAAGCAATTGATAGCGTAATCAAAAATGGTTTGCCATATATGCATACAAACAAAATACTCCTTCGTGTCCGTGCAGAAAACGAAAGAGCGATTAAATGTTATAACAAATCAGGTTTTATTGAAACCCGAAGGTACGAAAAGAACGGTTTAAATGTTATTGAAATGATGTACGAGGTGTAAAAATGCACAAGATATTTGGACAAAAAGAGGATGCTAAATATCTAGATAGAGAAGGCGCATATTTGATTCCTGTTATTGATAATAAAGTCGGTGTTATAAAAACTGAAAAAGGCTACTTCTTTATTGGTGGTGGAATGGATGAAAACGAAAACCACGAAGAATGTATTGTTAGAGAGTGTCTTGAAGAAACCGGCTATATTGCTGTTATAAAAGAAAAAATCTGTTCTGCTGAAACTTATACCACACATTCTAAATTAGGTTATTTTCATCCAGTTCAAAGCTACTATATAGGTGAGCTTAAAGAAAAAGTTTTCGAGCCAACAGAAGCAGACCATACTTTATTTTGGGTTAGATATGATGACTTAAAGGAGAATATGTTTGCTGAAATGCAGAATTGGGCATTGGAACAATGTGCTGAGAAGTTAAAGGAGCAATAAACTATGAAACATTGTGGAACACAAAGGTTAGAAACAGATAGATTAATTTTGAGAAGATATGTGAGCGAGGATGCTCCTGCAAAGTATAAGAACTGGACATCAGATTCAGAAGTAACAAAGTTTTTAATGTGGAAAACTCATCCGAATTTGGAATTTACTCAAAAGGTTACTGATGAATGTGTAGAACAATATTCAAATGATAATTTTTATCGTTGGGCTATTGTGTTGAAAGAGAACGCTGACGAGCCGATTGGTGATATTGCCGTTGTGCATATGGATGAAGAGGTTTCATCGATGCATATCGGATATTGTCTTGGAAGATGTTGGTGGCATCAGGGAATTACATCGGAAGCACTTAAAGCTGTTATGGATTATTTATTTGATGTTGTAGATGTAAATCGTATTGAATCAAGACACGACCCGAGAAATCCGAATTCAGGCAAAGTAATGCAGAAATGCGGTATGAAATACGAAGGGACTTTACGCAGTTCTGATTGGAATAATCAGGGCATCTGTGATGCTTCTTATTATGCATTGTTGAAATCGGAAAGATAAGTAAAAAATTAGTGAGGTCATAAACTTATGGACGGCAAAACAACTATTAAATACTTGCAAACATATATTAAAGAAAATGATTATCAACCTGAATTGGTAAAAGACTATTTTCTGAAATTATCAGAAGAAGTTGGTGAGCTTTCACGAGCTATAAGAAAAGGTGCTAAAGCTGATACACCTAACGAATTTAAAGGTACAATAGATGAAGAATTATGGGATGTTATTTATTATTCTTTAGCTATTGCAAATGTATATGATATCGATATAGAACAGGTAATTAAAATCAAGTCTGAAATGAACGAAAGTAGATATCCGACCAAGGTTAAATTCGAAGAA
>JAZNYZ010000033.1:0-62168 GCA_045594685.1 Acutalibacteraceae bacterium
GATAATTTAATATTATCCTTTAAAAGAGAAAACACCTCCCACACAAGAATTGTGCAGAAGGTGTTTGTAATTAGAGTATTATCTTGTTTCTTGGATGCTTTTCTTCAAGAAGCTTGTGTATTTTGTTTGTGCTGATGTGAGTGTAGATTTGGGTTGTCGAAATTGAACTGTGGCCAAGCAGTTGTTGAATATACCTAATATCTACATCTTCATCATGCAGAGCCGTAGCAAAGGTGTGACGGAACATATGAGGCGTTATGTGTTGCGTTACACCGGCTGCGCAGGCATAGTTGTTCACCATATTTCTTATCGATTGTTCGGACAACCTATTTCCTAAACGATTGGTAAACATATAACTTGATGTTTTATTTTGAGTGTTTATATATTCAGTTAAAAGTTGAAGGATAGATTCATTTGTAAGACACATTATTCTTTCCTTTGAGCCTTTACCAAATATACGAATTGTACCATCTATTAAATTGATGTCATTAACAGACAAGTGTGAAAGTTCTGATACACGCATTCCAGTTGAAAATAGCATTTCTAAAATTAGTATGTCTCGTAATCTCGTTTCTTTTTGAATATCTGTTTTACTGTTTTCTTTTTGCTTATACGAAAAAATCAATATGTTCTTTATATCGTTTAATGAAATGGTCTTTGGCAATACAATTGGTTCTTTGTATTTAATTTTAATTTTGTGAAATGGATTGTATTTTATGATATCTTCCATTTCCATATATCTATAGAATGCTTTTAGACACGCTATTTTTCTTTTAGCGCTCTTAGGACTGTAAACTTTATATAAATGGTCGATATATGTGGTCATACACCCTTTAGAAAGCCAGTCCAAATCATTGGCATAATCTTGATATTGTTTCAAATCAATTTTATATGCCTTTATTGTCAGTTTGCTTAAACCTTTTAGGTTTTCACAAACTGCAATATAGTTGTTAATTTCAAATTGTAAACTCACTGACAAAACCTCCGTTTTTTAAGTAATTATGACGGATAAGTTTCCTCTTGTCGAGTGTACATAAATAAAATTTAAAGGATAACTAATAATTATCCACAAAAGGAGAAAAAACAAATGTATGAGTATCAGAAAAAAGAAATAAAGAAAATGTGTGAAATTTCAAGACATTTATCCAAGTATTGTCAAATTGCATTTATTACAAGTAATAAAGATAAAACTCACAACACCAGTGATTATAGTTCTTTTTCTGTTAAGTCAGAATTTTATTCAAATGATGTACATTCTAAAATTGTTAATGCATTTAAAAACATAGGTTTTTCAGTTATAGAGTTTTTTAATGAAGAAGATTTTATACAATATGCGTTAAAAATCACTAAAAAACAAAGAGAGTGTTTGATAGTGATTAATTCTGCCCAAAAGGGAACTCATATTGGAAGAAAATCTTTAATTCCAGCATTTTGCGAACTTTATAGTATCAAATATGTAGGTTCAAATCCTTATGTTGTAAGTTTATGTAGAGATAAATATAAATGTGGAAACATCTTAAATCAAAACGGAATTCCAACACCCAATGCGTGGTTGTATAATAAAAACGGATGGATAAATGGTTGCCCTAATGATATTCCTTATAAATTAATTTTAAAACCCAACTACGAATCATCAAGTATAGGTGTTGATAACAAATGTATTGATTATTATGGACAAACCTTTGACCAAAAAGTCAAAGAATACAGCTTACTGTTCAATCAAGATATTATAGTTGAAGAATTTGTTGCTGGATATGAGGTTGAAATACCTATTATTTGTACACAAGATCCTCTAGTTTTTTTTCCTGTTGGTATAGAAAAAAATGGTGAAAAATGTATCGGAGAACAAATATTAGATTACAAAACACGTTCTGAAAACAATTATGACTTTTATGATTTTAGTGCTTACCGTCCTGTTGTAGCCCAAAAACTGGTTGATATTGCAAAAAAAACTGTAAAATTGCTTGATATATCAGGATTTGGTAGAATAGATTTTCGTATAAAAGAAAATGGTGATTATTTTGTCACCGATATTTCAACTAATCCCCATTACACAGAACAGAGTAGTTTTTTTGTACCATTTAAAAATCTTGATATGAGTTATGAACATATGATCAACTCTTTAATTGCAACAGTTGATGTGAGGTGAGCGATTATGATTAAACCGATACTTAATCCTGCCACATGTAAAAGTTGTAAAATATGTTGTAATTATACAGAGACTTCCTTGTGGGATATTCCAGGTTTCACTAAAGAAGAATACATAGAAGTAATTGATAAATTTCCAAGTATGAAAGCCATTTCATACAATAAGAACAATTTGTATTATTTTAAACCTCATAAAGATAACTCTATTTATCTATGTCCTTTTTTAAGTGAAAATGGTTGTAAACTTGCTACACTAAAACCTTTCAAATGCAAAATTTGGCCACTGTATGTTGTGAAAAATGGTTTAGAACTTTATATAGCCAAATCTAATGTTTGTCCTAATATTCCTAAAATATCATCCCAAACATTTAAGGAAGAATTATATGAACAATACATAAAAATAAAAGAAATTATCACCGAGCATCCAGAATTGATTGAAATTAATAGAGATTTTTTTGAATTGGTAATTAAACTATAATAAATATCGAAAAAGAATTCAACTATGACTCACTCCAAAACTCTAATTCACCGAACAGATACTTGTTGCCATAATACTTCCAAAAAGAAGGAACAGGAGTTTGGGGTTCGGGGTACTTAAGTTGCTCTTTATACCAATTAACATTGCTTAAAAATCTATTTTCTTTCATACTCATTAACAATTGGTTTGCATGAAGTGAAAATGATTTTTTGCTGGTAAATGTGTTGCCAAATAATAAATGCTCAATTATATTTATCGCAATATCTTTGTTTCCCATTGCAAAGTGAATTGCACTTAAGTTTATCTCAATAATGTATCTATAATAAAACTCCAAGTTTTCCAAACAGCAAAATTTATTATAAAGACCTTTTAATATCTGAAGAGCTTTTTTAAAATCTCCTGCGATGCCAAACATAATTGCGATATTAGATAATATAATAATTTGTGTTGTGTCTTCTGGGGTATAGAGCTTCAAAGTTGCTTTCAATATTCGGATAGCCTCATGAGAAGATAATTCGTTTTTTATTGACAAAATAATTACGATGTTATTAATTGGTATTTCTAATCGTTGAAAATGCAAATAAGAATATTTAGATGGTAGTTCTACTAGATTTGCTATATCATCAGAGAGCGATTCTATTTGACCATTTTTTAAAGCTGCGGCCAGAAAATTGGTTAAAGACATATAGCATTGTAATGGATCTGGCGATTTGTTTGTATTTTCAGAAAAAAACTCTTTGCTTGATTGAGTTAAAGAAAACGCTTTTTCTTCGTTATGTATCATAGAAGCTTTTCTTCTTAAAATATTTAATTTGCAAGAAGCATCAAAATCATAATTTAATCTTTTGGCTATGCTTAATTCTAATATTTTTTCATATTCCTCTGCCTTATCACGCTGATTGTCATGAATGCAGGCTACTGTATATGCAGAAATAATTCGTTCCCATACCTCTGTTTCATTGTCGATAAATGCTAGTTCTAGGAACGGTTCAAGACACTTGTGTGCTTCTGTTCTAAAATCAACATCTAACCATTTACTTAAAGTAATCGAATATAGATAATATTTTTCAGCCAACAGAATTGGCGTATATATATCTTCAATCAGAGATAATGAATTCAAACACATTTTAAACTCACCTTGATTAAAATGTTCATATGCTATTTTCATTTTTTCTATATATTCATTTAGAATATTTTTATTTGGGGAATCATAAAGCTTATTCTCAGAATTTTTTATATTCATTCGAAAAGCCTTCAAAATTTCCAACACAGATACAATGTTTGCTTGTTCATATTCTCCGGCGCAATACAAACTATTTTTTCTTAATTGATAGCTTCCGGGATATAAAAGTTTTATACATTCAGAAAATTTCAGATAATACTTTTCTTTTTCAAAAAACAGTTCATCTTTGTATGCATTACGTATTAATTCATGAACAAATGTAGCACTTGTAACATAAGTTTTAACTAAAGAATATGTTTCTGCATTAGTAAGATTTTTTCGAATAGTTCCTTCATTTAGTTGGAGTGCTTTTTCAAGTTCAAAATACCTAAATGTATTACCAAAAAGAGATGCATATTTAAGGGTTTCATTAACATCTACACCAAATGGCATACTATTAAGTCTTTCAATTAGAAGATGACCTAAGTTTTTTTCCTTTATCAACTTCGAAATAGTTTCTTCTGTTGTTTGTTCTGATGAATTTAATAAATTTATTATTTCCTGTGACAATTGAAGATTACCGCTACTTAAAGAAAATAATGCTGAAACTACATCAGCATGTAAATCTATGCTAAGACCAAGTTTTTTTAATACTAATTCGTAATCTGTGGCTTTTATTTCTTCAATGTGATAAATGTGGTTATGTGCAAGATTACATATTGACGATAAGTCTATATAACACTTATTATCTTTGGTTATTGATATGATAAATAATGGATCGTTTAAGAACTTAATACTTGAGTATGTGTTATTTATTAAAAGATATAAAAATTGGATGGACTTTTCGTCCCAATATTGAACATCATCACATAGAAAAACACATGTTTTATCACAATCACATAAATGCTCTATTTTGTGTATTATTTGAAGTTCTTCTTGGGAGAAAATACTATTAACAATTTCTTTTTTCTTTTCGTTATTTTTTAGAAGGTTTTCAATTGCACTAGAAATAAATTCACCACCTAGAGGTGATATACTGCCAGCTTTCCCCATTATTTCTATAGAACTTTCTTTTAATAAAGTCTTTTTCACAGTTTTTGAGTTTTCGTTGTAAATGTTAGTTATTAAGTTGTAGAATGGGTAATACTCTCTAAATGAAGAATATCTATCTCCTTTCAACCAATAACAACAAACTTCCGTATTATATTGTGATATTTTTTCAAGAATGAATGTTTTTCCACATCCAGAGTTACCTTCAATTATGCTGATTTTTTGTGATAATGCTATGTTATTGTTTATTTCATTTATTATCAGTTCTTGATTTGAAATATAATTTATAATAACAGCCCCTTAAAGGAAAAAGATAATTATTAGTTATCCTTCAAAAGGAGAGCGTTTTTGTTTTACTTTTCTATTCATTCATTATATAATAAAAATAATTGAAACACTTCGGAGGCCAGTACAATGGAACGAGTATATGCTTTTACAGACGAATATGGGGCTTTTGGTTGGGAAATAGAAAACTCTTCGGTTTCCACTCATTTTATAATTACAGCGATTATTGTTAAGGAATCAAATTTGGATGAATTCAACGAAAAAATGGAAAATATACGAGCTAAGTATTTTCAAACCGGAGAAATTAAATCCAAGAAAATAGGAAGCAATCATAGCAGACGTAGCACAATTATATCAAGTTTACAAGATGTACCTTTTGACATATTCACAGTATGTATTGATAAGAAAAAATGTCTTGACAATATGAGTATGCAGGGATTACAGTTCAAAAAAAGTTTTTATAAATTTATGAACAATATTGTTCACAAAGAGTTGAGGAGAGCTTTTGAAAAAATCACTGTTGTTGCTGATGAAATCGGAAATAATGATTACATGAAAAGCTTTTGTGAATATGTAATCAAACATCAGGACATGCCCAATTTTTTTGGAAATGCTGACTTTAGTTTTCAAAGCAGTGCCAATAACGTTGGAATACAGTTAGCAGATTTAATTAGTGGAACATTAGCCTATGCATATGATAATCATAAAAAAGATATAAAAGCACCAAACTACATACAAATGTTACAATCTAAAATCATACGTATTGAATTGTACCCAAAAACTTACGATAATTATGTATTAGAAAATAGTGCAATAGCTGAGGATTATGACGAGGATATAGCAAAATTATGCTTTGCCCAAGCAGTTCGTTTTGTTGAACATTATGAAAACGAAGAAGATCCTGAAACAAAAGGTCAAGTAATTGTTTTGCAGTATTTATTATTCCGCTTTATGAATAACGATACTCGCGGATACATTTATACTCAGGAATTAAAAAAACAGTTAGCAAATACGGAATTATATAATATTTCTGATAGCACTTTTAGAATGAAAATAATTGGAAAATTAAGAGATAAAGGTGTGATAATTGCAAGTTCTCAAAAAGGTTATAAGATCCCCTCAAAACAAAGCGAACTATATGATTTTATAAATCACGATGCAAAAATTGTTATTCCTATGCTTGAGAGACTAAAAAAATGTAGAGATTTAGTAAAGTTAAGTACAGTAAATAGTTTGGATCTTTTAGAACATTCTGAATACAAACAACTTCGATATTATTTTGATAATTATCCTATTGATAATATTGACACAGAGAACAATTAAATTATAGACGCACAAGATGAATTGCTTGTTTATATATTTTAAAATTCAAATTATGATATATTTGGGTATTCACCTTCTGTTATTATCTTCTTCACTGTATACTTATTAGCCCATCCACTATGAAAGGGACTACTGTCACCATATAGGCGCAGTAGTCCCTTGTTAGTTTTAGATGATTTTTTACAACAAATAATATGTGTTGCTTGAAAAAGAACCGTTACCTCGTTTTCGCATTTCTTTACGAATCAACTTCTCTTTTTCTAAATCTGTTAATGCTCTACGAACAGTACTTTCCGAAATAGACAAGTGTCTTGCTATAGTTCTAATACCTGGGAAACACTTGTTTTCTTTGTCAGCTCTGTCTACAAGATATAAGTATACCAATTTAGCACGTGAAGATAACTCAACTTCATAGACTTTTCTTCTATAGTTACCCATTATTGATATCTCCTTTTTCAGTTCTTAAGACTGTGTGTTGTGCTTTTTGCTCAGCCATATATTCGGACTGTTCTTGCATAACATCTTCAGGTATTGCTTCAACCTCATATTCAGTTAATGCTTGACCTGATGTGCCAAAAGGTTTATTTGCAGGGAGTTTTTCTTCCCTGTCATTTATCTTTCCTTCGGATGGATACAGCTCGTTTATCGCATCTTCAATAATCTTTCGACTTGTATATTTAACAGTTCTTGAACCTTTATCTTTAGGTACATATGGTTCTGTATCAAACTTTATTCCCCATTTAAAGAACAGTTTCAGTTTAGATATAAAGGGATGAGTACCTGTTTTCATAACGATAAAATTACCCTTATCCATCGATTTAAGCTCATCAGCAGTCATCAAAGGTCTTTCTATCATCTGAAGACTTTGAGATGGATCGTTTTTACTTCTTGACACTGAACCGGACATTACAGTTCTTGAACCAAGCGATTTAGATATTATATCAGCCGTTTCGGAAGTAGGCGCAAAACCACCAGCAATAGTTATCTGACAGTTGTCTTGAATAATAGCAGCACCTTCTCTACCATAGTTTTTTTCAAGCTGTTGAAATGACTGAATAATACTTACTAATGATAGACGTCTTGAACGAGAAGCAGAGTACATCATTTCTGCAGAACTAATTGCAGGAAGAGTACCGAACTCATCCATATAAAACATAACTCTGTCTTTTAATGCACCACCTTGTTCATCTGCAACCATAAGTATTTCACGATATAACTGTTGCAAAAGAAGGGATACCATAAAGTATGTTGTTGGATTTTCTTCGGGTAATACAATAAAGATGGCACTCTTTTTAGAACAAAACTTTTCTGCATCAATTGCTGTATCAAAGCAGAGTATTTGTTCAAGTTCTGAATCGAGAAATGCATTAAGACGAGACATTGCTGTTGACATAACCGATTGCATGGCCTGGTCACTTGTATTAAGTGCAGCACCTGCAAACCATTTGGTTTTATGTTCGGGTGGAAGCTTCTCCATGATTTTATGAAATTGAGTTTTACCTTTACCCATATTAGGTGCAGGAGCAAGTAACTCTTGAATAAGCTTATATACAGAAACTATATGACGTTGTTCGGGTGGAGCAAATTCAGCAACCAATAGGATTGACGAGGTAAGCAAGCCTTCTGCTGCATCGTAAAAGAAAGCATTTTGACCAAATGAAGCGGCATCTCCTTCACTAAATATAATTGTCTTACCGATGATCTTAGCATATTTTTCTGCTTTGGCTTTGTATGTTAAGTTATTGGGATCATCCTTATATAAATCCATATATTTATTAACAAGATGAAGCAAATTGTTACCATCCGACTTTGTTGGGTTTCGAAGGTCTATTATGGCAACATCGTAACCATAATATTCTTTTGCAATGTTACCATAATTTCTATACAAATCACCTTTTGTATCTGTAGTTAAAAATGACATTCCTGATGCACAAGCATACTCAAGGTTTGGATATAACCAATATGCTGTTTTACCACATCCGGCTGCGCCTATCATCATAGTATGTACATCTGAAGTATCAACCATTGCATAATCATGACCACCTATTGTCCTGCATCCAACAATAACCCCTTGTGGTAATTCATTTTTATTTTTGTTTTTTCTCCATAAATCCGGAGTAAAGGGAACATGCTTATACACTTTCTTTTGTTCAAGTTTGGATAAAAATCTTGCTGTGCCATGCTGACCATCTCCAACAGTTTTACTTTTGATACTGTTAAGATTATAGATATGAGAAACAATTGTAATTCCACCTATTAAAGCAAACATTACGATACCCACAAAAATTAAGATAATTGGACCATCCACTTTTTATCAACCTCCTGTTTAGAAAATAATAAATCCTCATTCCAATCTTTTAATGTTGGAACGAGGATTTCTGATTTAATGCCTTTTATAAATAGTTTATCCGAAAGTCTTTGTGCGGCTGTTTGACCTGCGTTATCATTATCAAAACAAATATAAACTTGTTCAATATGTTTGTTATCTCCAAGACATTGAAACAAAACATTATCTGCAACAGAACATGCCGCCGCATAGCTGTTGTTTCTCCATTCAATGGGATGCATTGATATAAATGAAAGCATATCTATTGGTGCTTCAAATAAATAAATTTCTTTTCCTGTTCCATGCCAATGAAAACTAAATTTGTTATCACTACCTGCAACATTTCTTTTATAGGCACTTTCTTTAGCTGTTCCTCGTTTGTGAATATGTCTTGGAACACCATCGGAATCATATCCGATAAACAATACATTATGATAATCTGCTGATTCTCGAAGCATTTTAGCATGAACAAATGCAGTGATTATATCTCTACTAATCCCTCTATCTTTCATAAGATATTCATATAATCTTCTCATATTAGAATTTGTTTGAGGCAATATTAATTCTTTTGTATGTTTTTGAGTAGGGGAGGAGTATGATATAACAGTACAATTTTCATTAAGTAAATACTTCATTGCTTCACTGTATGTTTTATTAAAAAACTTTTGAAGAAAACTAACCACATTACCGCCTTCTTGCTCGTAATGGTGATACCAAACATTGTTTCTAATAGATACCTTTCCAGTAGGACTTTCCCATATATATTCATTCCCACACCGATTTAACTTCTCACCTTGTTTACGTAAGAGTTCTGCAATATCCATATGATATGCTTTGTCTTTTTGTTCTGGAGAAAAGTGTATATAATTTGACATTGTAGAACCTTCTTTCAAAAAAAATAACAGGTTGATTGTAGATTCAATCAACCTGTTTAATAAAAACTACTTATTTTTTTATGAATTTCTTTTTTTCTACAGACTTAATATAATTTTTATATAATTCTTGCGGTTTGTAGAAAAAGTTAGTTTCAGATTTTGTGAGTAAATTGCTTTCTCTTTTTTGTTTGAGCAATTCTATTGAACAAATAAAATCAGCAGATTGCAACAACTGATACTGCTTCGGAGAGGCATTTTTAAACTCAATAGCTGTTAATTTAGCGTGCATAATCACATTAAGAATATAACTCAATTCGTTTTGACCATTGTCATAATATACAACGATCCTATCAAACGAAAAGAAGTATTCTTGGTTATCTTCTATGAATCTCGATAGTTGCTTAGATATACTTGCCGATAAAGCATGTCGATCTTTGCATTCTCGTTTATTAACAATGATATTGAAGTATCTTATCGGACAACTGATAGTAAAACGCAACATTTTATTTAAAATTCTTCTGCGTTCATCAATATTCAAATTGTTATACGGGGATTCTTTCCGGATAATAGGATGCGTATGTACGTATTCATCCTGTATGTCACATTCAGCAAGCCAAGACTTTAGTCGCGTTATATTGTTAGTGATGTCGTCAGCTTGATTGTGAAAGACAAGTGTCACAATATAAAAAGGAGATTGATTTACCGCATCTCCAAAATCGCCTGACTCATCAATAAATATACTTAGTTCCTTCAAGATAAACATCCTTTTATAAATAAAAAATGGCGAGGAATATACTCCCCGCCTGCGATGGCCCCAGAGTTTACACCCAAGCCAATGCATTTCGGATACTGCGTATCCCTTTTGCATCATTATTGTACCACAAAAGTAGTATAGTGTCAATAATGTATGAGTGATAAACCTTAATGTTTTTTAGTTATCACTATTATATACTATGCACACACTAATTTCAAATATACAAACTAAAATAAAACTTACATTTTTAATCCCTGTGCATGTTTCTTTTCTTGAATCTTTTTAAGCACCTTTCTATCAACTTGCTGATCAGTCTGATTATCTTCTTCGAGCTTGTCTTGTATTGCTTGAGTTAACCTTGCGAATAATCTTGCAGAAGAAAGTGCTATATCAGTTTTCCAATGATACTTTTTAGGTGGTTGAAATGTAGGTGGAAGAGTAGGGATTTTAACTTTTTCGGGTAAATATATCTTCTCTACATTTTCATCTATAAAAGGATATTCAGATATATCTTTGAGTCTAAGTGCTTCTTGCAGAACTGCATTTCGAATACTTTTGAATTCTTTGTTGGAAGATAATGGTACACGAGGTGGCATTTCTTCACGATAGATTTTAACTATCATTTCCCTTTGTTCATACCAAAGCTCATATAGTTCTTTTATTCTCTCATCTGATGCCATCTCATCAACTATTCCATCAATTAAATTTTTAGCTCTTTTGGGAAGATAACCATACATCATTCTTCCTGAATAATTATCTAATTCGCTTACCAATTGTTTTAATAAGTCTGCGACAATGGGATTAGAATAGTGACCTTCATTTATTAAAGAAACCACTTCTTCAATCTTGTTTTTAGCTTCTTTTCGCAACTCATTTCGTCTGTCTGTTTGTTCAACATATATATTGTGCATCTCAGAAGAAAAAATATCTTTTGCAAAAGTTCTTTTAAGATCATCTAAACGTTTCTCAGTTATGTATGGTTCTCTACCTACAGAATAAGCAACCAAATGTATATGTGGATGATATGTTTCATTATGAAAAGCCGCATACCATCTTAAATCTGATGGAGAAATGTTCATTGATTTTGCTATAGCAATCGTGTTTCTTTTTAACAACTCTTTCCATCTAATTGAACGAGCATAGTCCAAGGCTTCTGCATCATTTCGTTTCAAAGACATTATTGTAGTGAAGACTAAACCATTGTGATTAGCAATATCTTTTGCAACACTTTCAAGATTTATTTCTTCATCATGAAGTGAAAATAAACCATGTGTTCCTTGCTTTTCTACTCGTGGTCGCTTTGCAATATAACCAATATAGTTTTCTTTTTTATCTATTAAATCAAAGTATTCTTCCAGTGTATCATCAATGAATTCACTAGCTAATCCCTTCGTTTTGTTTGATAAATAATCCTCATATATTGGTGTGTTTATTGCAGCTGGAAAGTCCTTTGTTAAACTAGAAATGATTCTTTGCTGTTCAATTGTTGCTGGCTGATATCTCCAACTTTCATCACACTTTTCTACTCCATCTCGAGTTGCAATGTACTTTAGATATTGAGAATTTCTTTTAGAAGATGATTTAAAATATCTCCATTTCAGAACAAATCTTGCCATATACTTTACCTATGTCTTTGATATCTTAATGCATTTTTAAAAGAAATTGAACCGTTTAGAGAGCGTACCTCTTTGATACAAGTAGCACGAAGGTCATCTAATTGAGCTTCTGATATGTTGTTCAAAGCAGAAAAGACATGGAGTAACATTGATAACTCTACAGTATTTTTAAAGAATTGATTACACATTTTATCTTCCAAATTTTGCACTCTGCTTTTGAGTGAATTATCAATTAATTCAGGTAGATATTCATCAGTATTTTGTGTCGAAAGATATCCGCAATAAAATCTTATTGCTTTCTCAATAAACTCTGATTGGCTTTTGCAACCATCATCTTGATACATTTCTTTTACTTTATTTAACACATCGGGATATGCCCACAAATGAAATTTCTTTTTGTTGGGATCAACTGCCATAAGCATCACTTCCTTTTTTGAATTTATAGGAGTCCTTATGAAATCCTTGAAACGATGGGATTTATCGGCTAATTCTCACAATTGGAGGAAAATCGAAAAATATAGGAGTCTACTTTTTGAAAGCCTTGAAACCCTTTATGCAGTCGGCATCGCCGTCTGCTGTAATCGCACAGGGATGCTTTTGCAACCCCTGTGCTTATTCCTGCAATAAAAATCGGACGAAATAATTCGTTTTACGCAAGAGCCCGAACGTCCGTTTTTATCGGCTTTTTATTGTGTGTTCGGGTACTTTAACCATTTTTCGTACAACTCGTCAATTTAGGGCAAACAAACGGCAACAAACAACAGTTAAGTGTCATTTATTACCCGTGTTTGAATTAGAATTATCTGAACTTGATTCAATGTAATCTCTGACATTTAACGGTACATTCTTTTTATATAATGAATCTAATGTTTCAACCAATTTTTCTGAAACACTTTTATTACCTTTTTGTTCGAGGAAGTACTTTAAAGCCTTCATTTTAGTTTCATCATATTCAATGCTTATTGAAACCTTTTTCATGTGCAACACCTCACATTGTCATATTCATATCTTCATCTGACCAAGCCTGTTCATCCATACTAATGTTACGCAGGTTAGCCTCATTTTCATCGGTATGTATCCACTCGGTATTATCAATGCAACAATTAGTGAAATTAGCATTGCTAACTGAAGTTCTTGAAAATAAAGCATCAGAAAAATTCGAATGTGTAAGCATTGCCATAAAGAGATTGCAACCTTTAAACTTTGTACTTCTGCAAGACATTTCCTCACCGGTAATTCGAATCATACTACAATCGACGAATTTAGTGTGGTCAGCAATTGAGAAGCACAACTCAGCATTAGTGAAATTGCAATTGATGAACTTTGCGTTGTTCAAAATAGAACTGTTTAACGACCTATCAGAAAAGTCGTAGTTAGAAACAAGACAACCTGAAAAGTTTGCCTGTACTCCACCGGGTTCGTCATAAAGCCATAGTACATGCTTTGCAACCATTATGTCGATTTCCTCTTTTTCCAATTCCCTGTATACAGATTCATCTTCAAACATAGCATATTCAGAAGAAAGTCGCATACCGAATTCTTCGTCATCAAATTCTACTGTATCAAATTCAATCCTGTCACGAAGCATTTCATAAAGAAGTGTAGGAGAAAAGATTTCGGGTTTATAGAACTTATGTATCTCATCCAAATCAATTTTAAATACACCATCATCCTGATCTTTTACCGCTTTATCAACGATATCATTTCTGATATGTAACATCGACTTCATGAACTGTTGCAAAGTAAAAGACTCATCAGCAAGGTATAAAGTTCTTGCTTGCGGAAGATAAGCAAAGCTTTTAGCAAACTCAGTTCCTTCTGAATTTACAATAATACCTTCATCATAATTCTCACGAAGATAGAGGACACATCTGTTCGTTCCTGTTTCGTCCTTGTGCATAAGATTTGCATATTCAGCAATGAAGTCAAAATTCTTCATAGTATTGTTTTTCAAAAGATTAAACTCATTTTCAGATAACTCAACAACTTTCACGATAGAACAATACTGAGTTGTGGCCTGTTGCTCATTTCTATCAAATGAAGTTTGAAAAAACATATTATTTCACCTCCATGTTAGGTGACGTGTCAAGATAAGTAATTCGCCCGTCCTTATCAAGCTCATCTATTATTTCTTGGGTAACGAAGCCATAATAACCTTCGGGTCTTTCAACACCAAACTGCTCATACTGGAATTTAAGAACAGGTTCAATTTCTTTTAAACCTTCCTGTGAATAACCGTGCCTGAAGAATTTCCAACGATTTTCTTCGGTATAAACATAGATGTAATCTGCCCATGAGTTGGGATCATCAAGCTCATTGAACGTATACTCTTTAGCTTCCATACCTTTTTCGCCACGATCTCTGCCGTATGCAACAACCACACCGTCTTGCCTTGTTGTATACTCAAAGCCATGAGGTTTGGAAGGATCGGGATTGAGATTTGGAGCAAGGTATGAAATTGAACCTATATCAAGAAGTTCTTTTACTTTTTCGGGTGTATCATAGTGGTCTATAAGCAAGGCACCGTTATGTGAGAGATAGCCATCGCTATGGCAATAAATCGTTCTGTATTTATCAGCACCGATTTGCATTGCAATTAAACTTCGTGTACTCATATTATCAACTTCTTTCTATAAAATTTCTGTTGTCGGTTCACTGGTTGCTTCTTCATCGATGTATGTGATGTATGGAATCTTCAACCAATGAGTCCAACTGTTGTATGACAAAGGTGTTTTTATAACACCTTTTTTTGTGTTAGCTGCTTGGATTACATAACCATCACCGATATATATTCCGATGTGACCATTATGCCAAACTGCTATTCCGGGTATTTCGGGAATGGTATCTATTGTGCCTTTCTCTGTGGCTGCAGAGTACATTCCGTCAGCACCAATGTCGGGCATACCATTCGTTCCGTAATTGATTTGACCTGTTTCTTCATCAAGCCAACTGTAACCTTTTATGAGACCTACACAGTCAGCTGTTCTGCCACCGAGCCAATTGCTTTTGATAAAGTCGTATTTACCACCAACCTCATCGGGATATTGTTTTGCCTTTATATCAAGAATTTTTTGTGTGAGAACAGTTCCGTATGTTCCGTATACATAACCCCAACCATTTGCAACTGCTTCTTCAGCCCATACGCAAAGGTCGATATTGTTTTTGTATCCGTTGTTGGTAAATCCTGATGAGTCAATATAGGTACTGCGAATATCTTTAACTACGGTGGAGTATTCTTCGGCATCTATTTGACTACCGAATTTTGTATTAACAAGCTCAACCAATTCTGCATCAGATAAGTCATCTTTAAAGCAACTTGCCAGGTCACTTGCAAAGTTTTCATTGTCTGAAAAATCAAAAAGCCCAAGTGCATATAGCACCTGAGCTTCTCGATAATGTCCACCGAGTTCTGCTTCGTTTAACGCAGATTCAACAGCTAACATTGTATCATTCATTTTTTGTAATTCACGGACCTGTGCATCATTTAAGTTCTCCACATAGTTCTCTGCAATTCCATCAATATCAACTTCTACTTTGCCGGTAAGAGCAGCATAAACAGCAAGTAGGGGAGTGGCAAGTGCTACGACAAGGACGAGAACAATGCACAATACTTTTTTTAGAATTTTCGGATTCGTAAGTATAGAGACCGCTATCTTTTTTAATGCGGCGGCAACGGTAGCACTCATTATCTACCACCTGATTTACCAAAGAGTTTTGTCTTGTATTCGGGTGCGATAACTTGGAGAAGATATCTCTCGTTGCCGCATCTGTACAAGCAAGTACCACGTTCAGGATACTTAATTAATTCAAATTCGCTTGGCTCTATCTGGAGAGCTTCCATATATTCTTTTGGATTGATACTGCCGGGGTTGAATAAAAACTGATGTGTAGGAATACTGAACATCGGTTTTGTGAATTCACGGATTGTAGGAATTAAGAAGTCCTCAATATTCTGACTCGCAATGATAATTGCAGAGTCCTTTTTACGAACTCGTTTCATTGCATTTCGAATATATTCAATAGCAGTCATATTAGTCAAGAAGAGGTAAAGCTCATCAATTGATGCAACTGTATTACCTACACCTAAAAGCTGATTGCTCATGTATGAGAGGATGTTAAACAACATAGCATCTTTCAATCGTTTGTTGGTATCAAGCAAACCTTTAACACCGAAACACAAGAAGGCATCATCTGTAATGTTGGTGTAACCATTAAAATA
The DNA here is from genome assembly GCA_045594685.1 of Acutalibacteraceae bacterium. Taxonomy (GTDB): domain Bacteria; phylum Bacillota; class Clostridia; order Oscillospirales; family Acutalibacteraceae; genus DTU089. The sequence continues at coordinate 16,237 of JAZNYZ010000033.1, forward strand.
TTTTGATTCAGCACCTACACACATTGAATTGATACCAAGACAGATTTCCTGAAGTATTTCTTCTGTATAAAGATTTTTTTCTTCTTTGTTATATGCCTTGAATTCAGCATCACAGAGATTATACAAGTCAGTCATAATGGGGTAGTCGGTTGCCTTGAGTCTTGAGAAATCAGTTGTATCGGTAATGCCAAAGTTACCGTAAAGTTTTCCGAGGAGAATTTCAAGAGTATCAATCTGTGCATCTGTGAAATCCTTATAGCTTCTGAAAAAGTCTTTCAAGAAAGCAATGTGTTGACTGAGTCTGGTTACTCGTCTGAACGCTTCGGGATCTTCCTTGTTATAATCGTTTTCGTTATCAGACCATTCCTTCGGTTCAAGTATGTTTATGATGTATTCACCGGACATAAGGTCAATATAGCAACCACCAAGTTTTTCGGTCAATTCCTCATATTCAGATTCGGGGTCAAGACATACAATTCTTTTTCCTGATTCACGAATATTGGTAAGCATAAGTTTCATAAGGAAACTTTTACCCTGACCTGAGTTACCGAGAATAAGAGCATTGGCATTGGTTTTGTCTTCCGCTCTGTGGTCGAAATCAACAAGGATATTTGTACCATATTTATCTCGTCCGATATATATTCCGTGAGGATCGGTTTTACCTGAGAAGTTGAAAGGATAGAGATTGGCTACACTTGATACCGGTAATACTCTTTCAAACTGTGTACCGAATATATTTGAACCCATAGGCATTACCGACAAGAAACCTTCTTTCTGCCTTAATGTAAGACGGTCAACGATAATTTTTGAACGGGTAAGTTCCATTGATATGTCACTCTGAAGTTCTTTGAGTGCTTCATAGCTTTTTGTTTTAAGTTCAATATACACGGCACAATGAAGGAGGACTTCCTTGTTTTTTCTCATATTTGCGAGAAGGTCAACCACATCCTGTAAGTTACCTTCAGCTTCAACAGTATCATTAACATCATTACCTGTGCTTTTGAGAGTGTTTCTTCTTGTTGCATTCTGAATGATTTTACGCTGTTCTGTATGGTCAACCAAACGATGATATATGCGAAGGGTTACACCATTTCTGTCTGCAAGCTGAGCGAGAATAGCCTGTTCTTCTGTTGTTGGAGGATATTCTCTTATCGCCCATACACAACGGAAACTGTCACCAACAATATAGTGGTCGGAAAGAAACTTTATTGTACTTGGGCAGACACAGTCAAAGAAATCCTTGGTGCGAATTTCTTCTTTCTGTTCCTCTGTTAATATTACTTCTTTATTATTTCTTTTCATTAAAGAACTCCTCTCTGTCAAAACCTGAAAAACCATCACTTAAATCAAAATGTTGCTGACCGTCAACATCGGGAAGTCTTTCTCCGTTAAACGATGAATCAAAGTAAAGGGCAATAAATCTTTTTATATCATCCTTGCCCATTCTCTGAACCTCGAATCCCTGTTCAGAAATTACTTTTTCTATATTATTAAGCACAGTAAACACCTGTTCGGGTTTTGCACTTTTACATCTGCCGATTAACATGAACTGACGGGCAGTTGCCATTTCAGTTTGGATTTTATCAAGGAACACGATGTCCTTTTCAATAATTCTTCTGACCTTGTTTGATTCCTCTGCAAGTTTTCTTTCTTGCAGATATCTTTTGTTCTCATCAAAGCATTCACTTGCATCGGCACACACAATTTCAATATCGGGAACTGACGATAAAACCATCATTAAGTGATATATCTTTGTTTCAATACTTGCTTTTGAAAGAACTGATATATTTGTGGGAGTAATGTTAAAAAATAAAAGCTCTCCATTTTTAGTGGAAAGCCCATACTTTGTAAAACTCTTTATTCCCAAAAGTTCCTGAACCGATACATCTTTTCTTTTTAATTTCATCGGCTGTTACCTCCATTCAAAGTATTGCTGGGTAGATAAAAGGTATCTACCTGCGTATTTTATAAAATCAAGAATTGTTATATCGTCAATTCTTATTGTAAGAAAGCCATAGCATAATGTTAAGGCAAATGGAATTACGAATGTAAATCGCACCAAGAAAACTATAGATATGAGACCAGCGATACCTAAAATGCAGAATTCTTTCAATCCCCAAAGCCATATATTCGCCGTAGCTTTTAAGTTCTGTGGATAAATATATGTTTTCATTTTACACCTCCAAATTATTTAAACGCTTTTACAATTGTTCGACCCAAATTTACAGCAGTAGTTGATGCATGGAACACACTCATCATATTAACTCTTACTGAACTATCGAGACCGAACTGTTGTGCAATTCGTGGAACTTCATTAGCTGCTAATATAATACCGAGACCTAATAACATACTTGTTTTGAATGTCATTAAACCAAGATACAGCAAAGTTGTCTGCATAAATGCAGTTAAACATAACGCAGCAATCTGTTTCATCCATTGATTAAAACCATCGGTATATCCTCTTGGTACAGAGAACATATATAAAGCACCGACAGTCATCTGAATGAGCAATATTCCACCTCGTTTAATGTTTTGGAAGAACACTTTAACAACGCAGTATGCAAAGGCAATAAGAGCAAGTAAGCTAAACAAACTTACATGTAATGAACCTGTCTTCATATCGAAGTATATTTTCATTACATCTGAACACAACTGCCCAATATCACGAGCCGCATTTGCACCTGCGAGCGAAGCTAAATCGTGTGCAAAAGTGTTTTGTAAAGTGATACATAATTTATATAACTCAACTGGGACAACACCAATTAAAGAACAAGCAAAGAAACCCTTTAAGATGTTTATTGCTGTGCTTTTGATGTTGGCCCTACCATTTTGATATTCAATTGCCGTATCGAATACGGCTACTATAACTCCGGCTATGAACAATGCCCATCCGAAAGTTGTAAAAAGAAGGATTACGGCTTTCACCCAATCCAAATCAAATAATTCAGCGCCCATTGAAGTGATGTATGTGAAAAAGTCTGCTATTGCACCGAATACTATTTCATATATCCATTGGAGAAATGCTCCGAATATTGATTCTGCAATAGCTTCACCCATTGATGCAACTGTTTCGGAAACAGTACCACCTATAGCTTCGACTATGTCCGTCACCCAATCAAACAAAGGCTGCACCTCCTGTCAAAAAAAGAGCAAGACGAGAAAACCTCGTCTTGCTCTCATAAATCCGATGGATTTATTATTAAGATCTTTTTATTTTTCTGTTTTGCGTATTTTACTGTGTTTCCTGTTCCACTTGGTTTTCCATCCCATACTGCAATTATATAATCGGAATTGTCAACCATATATTTATTCCTTTTTTGCATACAATCTGAAGTGTAGTGGTACTGTAACATAGATTCTTTATCACATTTGGCTAAAATATCATAATATCTATCTCTAAAAGGTTCTGACCACTTTACGGATTGTTCTTCAAAAGGAATAGCTGCTTCTAATTTAATGTGTGGATAAGTTTTCTTCAATTCCAATACAATTTCAGCAGCATACATATCCACACCTAATGCCATTCCTGAAATAAAATTGTCAACATTGTATTTAGTGATAAGCAAAACAATTGAATTAAGCAGTAATGCTTTTAATTTTTTGCATGCATCTTCTTCCTCATTAAAACCAAATGGTAAATTCTGTGGTCTGTGACCTGTAAAACAACAAGTATTTCCCATATTAAACTCCACAAATATTTATTATGGAAAAATAGTACTAAAAAACCACAGTCAGTACAATAAAATGGGAATTCAAAACTTGTAGTCTTATTTAAATTGCATACCCATCGCATAGCTTTGGTCCTGAAACATTTCGACATACTCAAGGACAGTATCTGCAATTTTAGCTTTGTCGGACTGAGATACTTTTGTGTACCACTCCGGTTTATTATAATCCCACATATAGGGTTCAATTTTATCTGAAAGTGAACTACAGAAATAACCGATTATATCAGAAAATTTGAAAAGCTGTTTATCAATTACACCATCATCAGAATTGATTATGGTTGACTGAATTGCAGTATATTTGCCTGCTGTTCCTGTTGTTACAAACTGGAGTTTACACAGCTTGTTTTCGTCAAGTCTTCCGAGCATAGTTTTGCCTGTAAACTTGAGGTCTGACATAACTGTGTTATCTCCAAATAAGGTTCGCATTTCTTTTTCAAAAAAATCCATAGTTTGCTCCTTATGAAAGAATTGTCCAGATGTAAAGAGGAGCTGTAAGTGTAAAGAGCAAACATGCGAAAAGAATTGCTGGAGCAGTAAACTCAAACTGACCGTGTTTTCTGTAATCGAAGTAAGCAGTACCAAGTTTAACAAAGAAGAGAACAGCAAGGATCAAATCCACAGCAGGAAACACAACATTGTTTACAACGTCTTTAATCTGACCCTGAGCTGCATTCCAAGTACCCTCGATTGCACCTGCAACATCGCCACCAGCCGCAAAAGCTGTGACTGTAAATACAGAGAGAATTACAGTTACTACTGCAATGCAAAGAAGAATTTTTTTAATGTTATTTTTCATCATTAACATCTCCTAACTTATTAAATATTTTGTTTTCTTTGATATACTTTATGGGTATTTTCAGATTCTCGCAGAAGCGAATTTCTGATTGCATACCTCTTGTGATTTCATCACCAAAAACCCATAATTCATCACAAAACCATAAAAGGCTTAACCCTGCTGTGACACCAAGTTCTCTTTCTCTTGGATCGTCATCATTAAGGCAGAGTGCATAAAAGTGTGGCACTACCGGAGCAGTACCACACTTAAGTGCATATTTAGCGTACAGTTTTGCTTTTTCAAGGTTTACAGAAATGTTACCACCAAGAGGAGAACAGATATAAACCTTTTTAAGCATTGATCCACCTCTTATCTGCGACCTACATACCAATCATCATATGCAGATTCAGATATCTCAATTGAGTTGGTGTTTGCTTTTCTTGTAATCATACCTGCAGGTGTCCAGCAATCGCTCTGAACTATACCGATAGTGTATTTGCCATCGGGATACCATAATGGTGTAAAGTGAACATTACCATATGAGCCATTGGTTCTGAATACCCATTTCAAGCCATCTTTACCGAGTGTTCTATATTCATTTTCAGTTGTTGAATACTTATATTCGGGCAGGAGAGCCTTGCAATACTGTGCAGTTGTATATGCAGTATCATCGGGTTTGGTGTAGCCTGTAACAGCACTCATGTTATTGTTGAGAGCCATTGTAAGACCATAACCTGATTTCATTGTCCATACACTACCGTTTTTCTCTGCTGTTGAATCAGCAGTAGGAGTCAAGTTAGCTCTGTTATTTGAAATACCGATAGCATAGTCAACCTTTGTATATGTGCCGTTCTCATATTTCCATTCCCACCATGATGCCGCACCTGTCTTTGTTTCTAACTTTGAAGGGATAGAAAAACCACGAGGAGCTTTCTTTTCAAAGTTAGTATCGGGTGTAGCAGATATGTTGTAAGGTGTGGTTGCATATGATGTTATCTTCTTGTTATATGACAATCCCGCGTCAACCACTTCGGCATGAATTGAGATGTTCGCACCATTAAGACCTTCTGGAACTGTCCACTTGAAGTATATTAAGTTTTTGTTTTCGGCAGGTACTATTGCTTCATATATACTTATGGAATCAACAAGAGTCTGTCCTTTGTATATATTAAATTCAAGAGTGATATTGCTATTGGGTGTATAGTTGATATCACATTTGTTGTTGAGCCAATAACTTGTGATTATATCTGTACCTTCTCTGTATGGAGCATTGGGAGCAATAGGAATTAACGATAACGGATGATTAACCTTACATACTAAAGTCTTTTCATTGTTATTACCGTTAGATTCATATTTTGTGTTTCCTATGCCCATACCTTCGAGATATACGCCACCCCAAATATTAAAGCTACGAGTATTTGCAACTTTGAAGGTATATGCATTTACCCTTGCCTGTGATTTTGCAGGTATAGCGAATACACCGGGAATTTGTGACTTGTCATCCTTAAAGCCTTCAACAAAAATCTTTGTATCCGTATTGTTTTTGTACACATACTGTACTGTAACTTTCTGTGATACTTCAAGGTTGTTCGGATCGAGGACAGCATTTGTATCTGCATCTATAAGGATGATTTCTGCCAATGCAACGTCAGCCTTTATAACAGGGATATCAATGTTATTTGTTTCTGCTGTGTGTACTGTATCCTTTGCCCATGCAGACTCTAATTTAACACGCAACTTTGTTGTAAGAGGGATAGTATATTTATCAAGTCTGCTATTGGCTGTTACAGGGTTATTCTTGTTCATATGCACACTCTGTGATACATCGGGTTCTCCAACGGGTACTTTAGTCCAAGAAGAACCGTTCAAATAATTCATTGTGCCTTTTAAGTTTTCAAGTGCAGTCCATGTGTTATCCATTTTATAATGGTAAGAGAATTTTACACGCTGACCTGCATAGATTTTGCCACTTGTTTTATCACCTGCAGTTGCCACAACTGAACCATCATAACCATAAGCAGTTACACGATGTCTATGGACAGTAGGTTCAACAGGAACATAGAATCTACGGATTGCACCTGCTTTTCTAACTTCACCATTTTCATCCACCCAATCCATTTTAGCTTCAATTACAAAGCTATCTGTACTTGCATTAATTGTTTTATTTGCACCTGTAAACTGGACAGGGAAAAGAGATGTACTTGCATCACTGTTACTCAATGTAACAATTCGTGTCTGCCAAGCCGAATCACCTGTTCTTACATACTGTCTTACACGGATATCTTCTGCTTCATAAGGGAACTGAACATTAAACCATACCGTATCATTCATTGACGGATAACCCTTTTTGTATGTGTAATCATTAAAGGTTTCACCATCAGAAAAACCGTAGTTAAAGTCAGAATTGCCTTTTTTACCTTCGTATACATGTACCATTCTTACATTAAGTGCAGGATTGTATTCCCACTGAGCATAGAGATAAATTGTTGCACCATCTTCTGTAGTAAGGTTTCTTACTGACTGTTTATCAGCATATGATGTACCTGTTCCGTCAGCCCTTGTGTTCCATCCGAGGAAGTTATAGCTTGTTCGGGTGAAAGCATTAGGCAAAAGATTCTTGGACTGGTTATATACCATTTCCATAGCTGCCATTGTACCTCTTGTAGCACCATTACCGTTAAATCTGATTGTATATGTTATCGGACGCCATTGTGCATAGAGATTAATTACAGCACCTTCTGTTGAAGTTAAATTAATAACTGACTGACGATTGGTGTATCTCGTTCCCGAACCATCGGGTTCTGTGTTCCAACCAGTGAATACATAACCGGTTTTTCTGAAGCCATTTTCTGTTAGGTTAGCTGCAACATCATATGTCATTGCCATTTCAGCAGTTGAACCACCTGTGTGACCGTTTCCGTTAAATACAATTTTGTAAGTTATAGGAGTCCACTGGGCATAGAGGGTTACAGTTCCACCGTTGACAGATGTAAGGTTTCTTACAGTTTGTCTGTTTGAATATGATGTACCTGTTCCGTTTGCTTTTGTATTCCAGTTCTTAAATGTGTAACCTGTTCTTGTATAGCCGTTTGCAGTAAGAGCCTTACTCTCATCGAACTTCATTGTCATACCTGATGTGCTACCACCTGTATGTCCGTTACCATCAAAGCCTATGGAATATGCATTGGTTTCCCACTGTGCATAAAGAGTAATAGTCGAACCGTGAGTAGATGAGAGATTCAATACTGATTGCTGATTTGTATAGGTAGTACCTGTTCCGTCAGCCTTTGTATTCCACCCTAAAAAGTGATAACCTGTTTTTGTAAATCCATTTGCAGTAAGATTACTTGCAACATCGTAAGTACATATCATCGCAGCAGTTGAACCACCTGTGTGACCGTTACCATTAAATGCAATAGTATATCTTATAGGATTCCATTGAGCATACATTCGTCTTGAGCAATCGTCATTAGCAATATCGGGATTGATATCTGTCGGTTTTATATCACCATTGTTTTGGTTAATAATCTGACCTACACCATCGGCAGTTGTACACCACCAACCATTAAAGATATATCCTGTTCTTGCAATTCCGAATGTACCGACATTTACCAATCCATCGGTCTTTTTACTGTTATATGTCCATGTCTGATAATACTGCTCATTATCAGCTTTCTTATACACACGACCTTCAGAATTCAGCTTATATGTGTCGGATGATGCAATTCTACCACCGTTGGCATCGTAATAAACTTTCAATGTATTCGGTGTCCACTGGGCATAAAGATTAACAGTTGCACCATTGGTTGAAGTCAAGTTGTTTACTGACTGTCTGTTGGAATATGAGGTTCCTGAACCATCGGATTTTCTGTTCCAGTTTTTAAACTTGTTACCTGTTTTTGTGAAAGCATTAGCAGTAAGGTTTTTCGCAGTTCCATAAACCATTGAAAGGTCGCTCATCGAACCACTTGTCGAACCATTACCATTAAACTTGATTTTGTAAGTCTTGTTGGTTGTTTCAGTATATGCAATACCTACACCATAACCTTTATTGATTATGTTGTTAAAGGTTTCTCTATCCGAAAGTGCAGTTGCTGCAGTCCATAACCCCTGACCATTGGGGGTGTATAAGTCATTGGGATAGATTTTATTTGTAAATCTTGAAATGAAACCCCAAGTATTAGATTTAGAAGATGAGCCACCGTCACTTGTACCACCGAGCAGATATCTACCGTAAATTGCATATTCAGTTACGGTAACTGAATGATAAGTTGATTGTAGGCAAAGGTCGTATATAGGTTCTACAATGACCTTATCACCGTAATTCAAGTTACTTACACTACCGATACCTAATTTTGAAAGTATCTGATTGATATTTCCGTTATATGTCTGCCAAGTGCCCATTCCTGAAGGAGCAGGGAGAGCAGTTGAAAAAGAAATATCGGTTTCCTTAAAACAGTTAGTTGAGTTTTTTGATGTCGAGAAACTGTTGCCAATTCTATTTATCAACTGTTTCTTATTATATTTACTGGTAAATTTATATCCGTCTGAATAACCAAGCTTACCATATCCTGTATTTCTGTATACATCAATGGATTTTGACGAACGCATACTACCACTTGAATCAACACAACTAAAACGATAACCAATACAGTTATCGCTACTTGTTCTTATGGCATAACCGGGGTCTGAAACACTACCTGCAGCAGTATTACTGGTGACAGAACTACCATCCCATGAGAGTGCAAATGCCGAAGTCGGCATTATACTTAAAATTGTGATTATTGCAAGTATTATTGAAATTACTCGTTTTATATTAATCAACACCTTTCTGTCAATAAAAAAAGACCTGCCGAAGCAGGTCTTTTAGTTTGTTTATTCTTTAATGTGAGTGGCATGTCTTTGCTTTTACTGATTCATTGCAGTCGGGACATTTTGTATCTACTGTGAAGTGCACACATGTGCCGTTGCCACCTGTTCCTACAGGCTTTCCACAATCTTGACAGTATTTCAAGGGGTCTTTCTTCACATTGTACTGTGGACATTTTGTTTCATCGTAACACGCATTTCCCCATTCGTCTGTGGTATAGAAGCTCTTACATGAGTGTGAGCCACAGTGGTGACAGCCTTTGTTTTCAAGCATTGTGGTTATGTTGTGAGCTTCTTTGTTGTGACAGCGATGACCACTTACTCCACATGAGTAGATACTTGTATCATCGTCACCATCGATTACTATGCCTTGCGCATTATCGTTTCTGTTTTCATTTTCTTCTACGGGTTTGTCCACCTTAACCGCATTTTCGTTTGTGTTTGGCTTTTCGGTTACTGTGTCGACATCTTCGATTTTCAGCATATCGTCATCTTCCACCAAGGTTTCAGGCTCTGTTGTGTCATCCTCTATGTCGGTAGGGATGTCGATTACTGCTTCTTCGGTTGTGATTTCTGTTGTAGGTTCTGTATTGTTCTCGTCTTTGCCGAGACCGATTACAGCTACGATTATCACAGCTACCACTACGATGCCTACGATTGTACCGATAAGTACCTTTTTGTTTTTCATATTATCAGCCTCCTGATTAAAATTTCGGATTGAATTTTGAAGTTACTGTTATTGGTACAGTCACTTCAGTTACTTGTTGACCTGCGAAGTACAGAGGAACTGTTATCGTATATTCAGCAATTATTTTAAGTCTGTTTTCCTCTATGAGTCGAATTGTCGGTATTGTCTGCCGATACAGTTCTTCGCCATCGTCACCACAACAATACAACATATTTTCATTAAAGTCCAGCGAATTATATTCAGAATATTTAGAAATATATTGTTCAACATCAACAACCTCTATAAAATCTGTGCCGGTTTTTATTGAATCATATATTTCGATTGAGTTTTCCATTACGAAACTATCCAATACAATTCGGGCATTTCTTTCTGATATGCGTATCACATTTACTGTTGCAACGAATTCAATAAAAATTGAAAGTATCATACATAGGATTAAAATCATAACACATGTTCCGATGTATCCATCGCCACGCCTGTTCTTCATTATTCCACCTACTTCCAATACTTTTCGGAAAGACCTGACCTTGTAACTGTTACGGTAACCGGGATTTTGAATACTCCCAATCCCTGTACATAGGTATCCTTTGAGATAGTTATCCACATTTTGTCACCGAGCTGCACTCGTTCAAGTGATGTGTTGAACCATTCATCAGCACCATAGTCAATATCGTAGTCATAATACTCACCAAGTAAATCCGAATCTCTTTCCCAAAACTCGTCACCGAATTCTCCTGTGTAGGTTGCCGATTTTATAAGCTCCTCGGCTATCTGATCCATTTCCACCTTTAAGGTGATGAAGCTGAACAGATTAAGAGAAAGCACCAATACCATTACAAAAACAACTACACCGACACAGATGTCGATGTAGCCTTCGCCACGTTTATTTAACTTAAACACACCGACACCCCCTTATGTAAAGAGAACGCCCACAGAAGACATAATCTGTGAGAAGATTACCACAACATAAATCAGCATAAAGCATAAGAGAAGGCACATTGACAATCTCTTTACCTTTCTCGGTACTTTCTGTGCTTCAAGTCTTAATTGTTGTCTTTGAATGTCATTGAACTTGATTGATAAGGATGCCCAGTACATTTCTGTATCGTCACCACGAAGTATGCCTATAAGACCTCGGCACACGTCACTCATCATTGATGAGCCTACACGGGATTCAAGCCTTGTAATCGCCGCTTCATAGTTACCTGACCTCATATCAGCTACGGTTATTTCTAATTCGTGCTTTATTTCGGGTCCGGCACTTTCCATGTAGCTATCAAGCATATATAACACATCTCGGTTATGCTTCAAGGTTTTCTCAATTGTAAAGACAAGTCTTGGAAGCTCGTATTCAATTTTTCTTCTTTTTGCCTTTATTCTTTTTGAAACTGAACGCACCTCGTTGTTATATAACGCTATGGCTAACACAAGGATTATGGGACTTAATAATGGAAGTATAAATAACACGGGTATTGCAAATGAAGCTATGATGAGAGACTTTACAATCGCATTTGCTTTGAACATTTCTGGAGATATATTCATCTGTGCTGTGTTCAAGTCGTTCTGGAGCTGAGCCTTTTTGAACTCATTAAGTCGCATATGCTTTGCAAAGAAACCTGCAACACCTTTCAGCCACACATCAAGACCCGATGTTTTTTCTTTCTGTTGTTTCGATATAGATTCAACAGCCTTTGATGTTTTGTAATAAGGGATTGCATACAAATCAACAAGGATATAAAAGAGACCTAATCCACAAAGGATTCCGACAATTGCTTGTATCATATATTCAACCTCCTCATCGTTTGTATTCTATTGGCTTTGTAAATTTCATCATAAACAAAGCTGTTATTAAAATTACCACGCCACATACACCTAACACAGCTTTTCCTGATGTTTCATACATCAGAGTATTAAACCAGTCTTTGTTAAGCATATATAACAAGGGTATGTTGCCGACAACCAATAACACCATTACCCAATACTCATTCTTTGCAGCCGAAAGCATTGTTTTAAGTTCGCTGTTTACTATACGAACATCAGTAAGCTTTGCAACAATGGGGAGCAAGGTGTCTTTTAATGTTCGGTCATCCTGACATTGAATTAAGGTGTCGCACCATTCACGGAAAATCTCATCGTCAATCTTATCTTTTAAGTTATATAAAGCATGTTTTATATTCGATGAAACGAGAGTTGCTTCTGTTTCAAAGGCTTTGAAAACATCTTTTATCGGTGGCTTTATATACTGGATATTCTCTCTTACTGACGACACAATATCATCATTACGGATATACGATGTGGTAATAATTGAAAGAGTTGTTTCCAATTCTTCCTTTGTTGTTTTCTCATATATCGCAAGGGTGTTTGCAGTGTACACAAAAGGCACTAATGCAAGTGATATTGAAAGAGCTGGGAGCAAGAAAAGGTTATCAATAAGGACAGCAACGAATGCACCAACAGCAAACAGTATAACGGAAGAAAAACAAACGATTACGAAGTTTTTAGATTTACCTGTTACTGCTAATGCAGTTTTCATTTCCATGAGCTTGGTATATACACCATGTCTTTTTTTGTTTCCTCTTATTGCCCTTGCTTTCTCACGAAGGGTATCGTGAGGAGTAATGATGCGAATTAAATCATCCGTTACTCTTTCGGGGGTAAGGTCAAGGAAACAGGCAATTGCCACTATAACGCACACGCAGGATATGATTGAAAAAACAATCATACATAATCAGCTCCTTTCTGCAAGAACTTTTTCAGCTCGCTTTGAGGCACACCAAACTGCATTAACTTGTGTTTAAGATTATCACTCATTATTTCGGGTTGTTCAAAATGACCTTCGATTATGTAGTTATCACCCTGCATAGTGTTGCTTGTAATATTGTATCTGAATAATGTGCGATACTCTCTTTCACCAGAAGGAGTGATTACACATTCAGATATATCCATAATCTTTCGGGAATTGTCTTCCAACTTATGAGCGTAAACAACGAGAGGAAATGCCTGACCAGCCTGCATCAGCGATGTCTTAAAGTTTATAGGGAAACGCTTTTGACAAAGGAGTGCTAAACGCATATGAGCTGCATCGGCAGCAGAGGCATGGATAGTTGATACAACCGTATGACCTGTAAGGGATGCTTCAACAGCAGAATAAGCTTCAGTATCTCGCATTTCTCCGACAACTACGATGTCGGGGTTAAATCGCAAGGATGCTACAACCAAATCTTCCTGTGTGATATCGTAAGCTTCGTTATCAGAAGGTCTTGACAATGTATGCACTACATTGTTGGTTATAACACCATCATTGTTTTTGCGAACAAGGGATAATTCACGAGAACCTGATTCAATACTGAATATTCGCTTATTATCGGGAATTGTTGAAAGCAATGCATTAAGGAGAGTTGTTTTACCTGAACTGGTTGCACCTGCTACAACGAAAGAAACACCATAGCGAAGGCACATGCACAAGAAGTCAATCATCTTCTGTGTTGCATTATTACCTTTTACGATTTCATCCTTTGTAACTCTTGAAGGGTGCAAAAGTCGGATTGATACGCTGATACCTCTGTCATCATCAACAATAGGTTCTTTAAGAGCTGTGATTCGTGTGTTACCGGGCAAATGACCTTGAGCCATAGGAGTTGCATTATCAATAATCATACCCGAATGGTGAAGAAGCCTTTTAACAATATCAATAGCATGTTGGGGTGAATAAAAATATTCCGTAGTCTTTTCAATGTGACCATCGGTATATGTTATGGCAATATCATCCCAACCGTTGATATTAATTTCTTCAATATCCTCACGTCCTAAATACTTTGTTAAGATGGAGTATTCAGCCATTTCACAATAGAGCTTGTCGGACAGTTGTTTGAAGCTCATACCTTCGACCATATAATCGTGGTCATACAAGTATTTATCAATGTATGTTCTCAACTGACCATATTTATCCTTATCAGATAGTGAAGCTGCATAGTTTTCAGAGATATATTTCTGTACACTATTAAGAAGTGGAAAAAAACCAATTATTTGGCTCATCAGCTCACCACCTTTGCTAACCTCGAAATGCTATCGCAGAACACCTTATCGGTGATATGTTCCGATAAAGTTCCCGTAATAGACTGCTGTTTAAGGGAGTGACTGTAAGGGATTTTGATTTCAACATCCTTGAAGTGTTCTTTAACTTCACCTACAGGGAGATAGATGTCATTATCTTTTATGTTGATTACCTTTACCACTTTATCTGCAAATGCAATAAACTGGTCACCGTTAGCTGCATAGTATGACATGCATTTAAGTGTCGGAGTTACAACCTGAATAATGACATCAGCTTCTGCTTTAGCAAGAGAAGAGATGAGATCACTTCTGTCGCTCACACAGTCAATAACTATGTAGTCAGCAAGTTCTCTCATGTTCATAAACAACTGACTGATTTTGTCCTCTGTAGGTCTTGCATATGTGTATTTGTTTTCGTTTGCCTTGTAACCTAAATAACCGAAGTTAGGCATATTCTTTGTTGTTACAATGCTACGAAGGACATCTTCACGATACACATCCGTTTTATCAAGAACCTTACCGATTGAATACAAATCACTTTCCTTACAATGAGGGAAGATGTAACCCATACAAGGCACCATCAAATCGGGTGAAAAGTAAAGGACTCTTTTCTTTCCTTTGTTATATAAGGACTGTGCAACCTTAATGGCAATAGAACTTTTACCACTATCGGGTGAGCCACAAACGGCAATAAACTTACTCATTCACAGCACCACCTTCGGTTGTTGTTTCTGTTTTATTCTTAAAGTAGCTATTCTGTGTTGACAGGAACTTCTCGGCAGTTGATTTATCACCTCTGTATACAAGTGCCGCATGAATTTCTGCATTACCTTCATATTCTGCAAGTAACTTTGCCTGCTGTGTATTTGCAAGAACAGTAATTGTACTTGGGAGTTCATAACTTCCGTCTTCATTCTTAATTACTGCATCTTTATCAATACCACCCGATGTAGTTGTGGTTATAACCTTCATATATTTAAGTTCGGGAGGAGTTACTGCTTTGTTAGTGTCGTTATTGACAATAAGGAATGTTACGATATCTCCGTTCTGGAGCTTACCTGATACACCTGCCGCAAGACTGTCTACTGTTACGCTGATTGCTACATGTTTACCGTCAAGTGTTGCGAATACATCTTCAGCAGTATTACCGTTATTAGTAAGTTTTGCCTTTGTGAAAAAGTCACCTGTATAAAGATTTGATGCAGCATATTTACCTACGACATCAGCTTTATCTTCAATAGCACCTGAAGGGATTGAATCTTTATCAACCTTAACAACCTCAACTACATCTTCTGTAATGGGTGAACCCTGTTTCACATCCTGTGTAAGTCGTACTATCTTTGTTGTGTCGCTTGTAATATTCGTAACAATAGGAGCAACTACGAAGGTCATTACAACAGCAAGTGCCATGCAGATGATACCTATAATTGTTCTGTTTTTCATTTATAAATAACCTCCTGTTAAATGAAATATGCCACCATAAATCCTGTGGCAAGATATGGAACGAGGGGGAACCCCTCTTTTTTGTTTTTTTTAATGTTCATAAGAATTGCGAGTACCAATCCCAAAGTAAGACCTATAACGCTGTTTTTAAAACCAAGCACCAATGAACTTGCGATACAGAACTTTATATCTGCACCACCGATTCTCCCTTTTCCTATGAAGATACTTAATATCATCAGCAAGGAAACGATAATGGCAGATATCAACATGCTTGGTATACTGGACAGTTCAAAGCCTACAAATGCTACTATGACAATCATCACATGGATCCAGTCATCACATTCTCTTGATTTAATATCACTAAAAGATGCTAAAAGGAGAATTAAGCTGAACAAAATGCCACGCACCGCCATAGTGGTACATCCGAAAAAACACAGCAAAGTTACTGTTACTCCGAGACCGATGCCTACAAAACCTGCTATAGTTTTCACCTTTTCGCCACCCCATCTTTTAAGGGCATATTTCGCAATCAATACAGTTGCTAATACAACTGCTCCAAGAATTACCGATACACCAAATATCTTCAGAAGTGTTTCAACTGTTACATCAATAACTTTCGGCATAATCGGACCAACAATTAAATTCATAAAATTCTCCTTTCAAAAGATTGGTGGGAGTATTAAAACTCCCACCGAGCAAGTATTAGTTAACCGGCATAATTAAAGAGACCCTGTACCTTTGTTACAACAGAAGGCATGATGGTGTCTTCAAAAAGGGCATAAAGGAGAGTGAGAAGGAGCGCACCGACTACGACTGCGATGAGAACCTTAACACCTGTATCAACATAGGTTTCAGCTGTTTTTGTTTCGATAACCTCAACAGCCTTTGCTTTGATGGACATTACTTTATCTTTGATTTTTTTAAACATATTTAATTACCTCAAACTTTCTTAATAATGATCGAAGGCTTCTTCAAAACCTTCTTTAACAGGAAGCATAATTTCATTTTCCAAAAGCGGAGAAAGAAGACCTAAAAGCAAAGCGCCGATAACTACAGCGATGAGGATTTTAACTCCTGAATTCACATAAGTTTCGGCACTTTTGTTTATAAACTTATTCCTTATTTTGTTTAAAATTCTGTTTAGTATCTTTTTTATAAATTCACGTAATTTATAAAAAATCTGTTTTAACATAAACTCACCTCATTATCCACCATAATTGAAGAGTTCCTGTACCTTTGTTACAACAGAAGGCATGATGGTGTCTTCAAAAAGGGCATAGAGAAGAGTGAGAAGGAGAGCACCGATTACAACTGCGATGAGAACCTTGACACCTGTATCAACATAGGTTTCTGCTGTTTTGGTTTCGATAACCTCAACAGCTTTTGCTTTGATGGACATAACTTTATCTTTGATTTTCTTAAACATAATTTTTACCTCAACTTTCTTATTTAATTCGGATTAACCTGCGTAATTGAAAAGACCCTGAACCTTTGTAACAACAGAAGGCATGATGGTGTCTTCAAAAAGTGCATAGAGAAGAGTGAGAAGGAGCGCACCGATTACGACTGCGATGAGAACCTTGACACCTGTATCAACATAGGTTTCTGCTGTTTTGGTTTCGATAACTTCAACAGCTTTTGCTTTTAAGGACATAACCTTATCTTTGATTTTTTTAAACATAAATTTTCACCTCAACTTTCTTTTAATTACATTGACTGTGAAAAAGCAGCCTCGACATCATCGTCAGGCTGCTCACTCATTGTTTCTGCTTCATCCATGTGAAGTCTTTCTTCGTATGATTTAAGAACGGCTGCATTAATTTCGTTTCTTGCATCTGCCGTAATAGCATGGAAGATATCGCTATATTTCTTTTCACCATCTTTGGTATAAACGCTCTGAGGCATCTGAACAAAGAGACCTTTGGACGAGTCAATTACTTTAAGACCGTGAATAGCAAATGCACCTGCAATATTTGCACTGGCATATGCTTTGATTTTGTTATCTTCCTGATTTACCATGCGATCGATTTTTGCACTTACAAGTGCCTGTTTTTTCTGTGCCATAAATTTTTTTACCTTTCGTTTAATTAAGACCTATAATTGTGAAACCCATATCCGATTCGACTTCTGCCTGAGAAATCTGTTCGGGTTCTTTGAACCGTTCCATATATGTCATCACCTCCTCATCTGTAAGTGAACGGAAGTCATCTTCTGTCAAACCAACAACAAAGAAGGGTCCGGCAATAATGGTGCTTTCACCAAGTCTACGGTTACCTGCCATACCCATAAGTTTTGATTCTTCGTTGCCTATAAGACAGACATTGTCATCTTCCATGTATATCGGTTCTATGTATCCACCTACAGCCCTCTGCTCTGCTTCAAGGGTGTGTGCCACCTCAGAAACAAACGGAGGACGGTTCGGCTCAACATAGACGATAGTCATTAAGTTGTCGGGTTTCTGCGTAAGGGTTGCATCAAAATCAACCTTTTGGAAACCTACAGAGTCACAAAAAAAGGCACCCTCATCTGTCTGGACGATGTCCGAAACGGAAAGAGAGTGCCCTCTGTGAAGTGGATGAGATTCTGTGTTAAAACGAGTGAAAACATCTTCAAGTGTTTTCGCTTCAATATCACCATTGAAAACCTCATCATATATTTGTGGATCTATTTTTTCTGTTTTTTGAATTCGTGCAGTTCTGTCAAAGTTCATAAACTTAACATCATTTGCATCTCGTTCATTATTGATTTGGAATATCTTTATTTTCATTACTGTAAACCTCCTATTCCTACATCATTGTTTTCTTGTAACCTGTATTCGGAAAGTTTTTCCTTTGCCCATTCGGGAAGATATTTTTCATCCAAAACGCCAAAGAAATTTTGTCTTCTAAAATGAGTAAATTCATCATCTTTCAGAAAATAACCATTGACCTGAGAACCTATTGCATTAGGATCACATCCGAAACCACTTGTCGCAAAAAACAACTGAAAATCTGCTGTTTTGTATTCATCTTTAAGTGTACTTGGCTTAATCACCAATACTTTGTCTGTGTAATCGCCTTCATCAGTGCAATGACTCGAATCAAACAGACCTAAATCTTTATAGTAAGCTCTTGCTTGGTTTACAAATAAATCTACCAAACCGGGATGTGAATCAACGACAAACTGCCAACGATGTTCTTCTTTGGGAATCCAAATGTTTTTCGCCCATTTTTTGTTTTCTTCAGAAAAACGACCATCATTTTTATTTTCTTGCACTGTATTCGCAAGAACCCAATTAACTCGATCAAGACCATATGTAGCAATAATGTCATTGATGCATTTTCCAAGAATGTTGTTTTTATAGTTATCTCGTATTGCGCGTTCAATGGTTCTTGCACAATCACAGTTGGCACTATGACTCTTTCTCCATTTGTCGACTTCTTCATATTCTTTGGCTTCTTTTAAAGAAAAGAGATACAGAGGAACATATTTATCCATTGCTACCACCTTTTGTGTATTTTTGTTCAAGCATCTTTAATGCTTTTATCAATGTGTTTTGACGAATATTATTTTAGGCTTTATTTTGTCTGTTTTCTGAATTCGTGCAGTTCTGTCAAGGTTCATAAACTTAACATCGAGTGCATCTCGTTCATTGTTGATTTGGAATATCTTAATTTTCAAGAGAAACACCTGCCTGTTCCATTGCCCATTTAACCGAAAGATGAACAAGTGCAGCTTTTTGCTGCTCGACGGGAAGTTGATTCAAAAAATCAAATAAAGTCATTTCATCAATTCGTGATGAATCAGTTAACTTACAGTTATCACATACTTTTTCTCTTTTAACAATTATTGAACTTCCATCATCGGATTCGGTAAATGATAAAATATCGTTATATTTAAATCCGACAGATTGCCTCAATTCAAAAGGAATTGTAATCCTTCCTTTTTTACCGAGCACACGATATATTTTTGCCATCAATTTTCAACCTCGCTTTCGTTGTTTGTTATTTTAATATGTAATGTTCCCACGCCTGAATGGGTAGAACACACTCTTTCTACCGAAATGTTTAAACTCTCAAAATCTTCAAGAGGTATAGAAAGAAATATACTGTCTTGATTTAATTCTGAATTCTGCATTGGACGATACACTCCTTTAACACTTTTTCATAATCATATTTATCATCACCATAACAACTGAATAAGGTTAACTGTTGTGGTTTGCTTCGTTCTCTTTCGTATAAGTCATAGTTTGATATAAGCAACTCTTTAAATTCTTTTCCAGCTTCGTACCTTTGTGCCATAGAATGAGTACGAGAAAAATCAAGCATAGAAAAGCCTTTGTACAGTTCCCTTATCTCAGGACAATCGTTATATGAAAGCAAGAACTTACCTTGTATTTTGGAAAGTGTATCCTTTAAGCGCACGTGGTCGTTCCAATTAAAGCCTACAGCATACATATCTTCAGTAGAAAAATATGGGGGATCAGCATAGAAAAAAGTATCCTGTCTGTCGTAGTGTTTTATAAGCGTTTCAAAGTCCTGGTTTTCAACCACTACATTTGCCATTCTGTTTTCAAGTTGTTTTATAAGCTCAAACAACTTTCGTATATCAAATGGCTGTGATGCAAAAGACTTACAGCCGCTTGAATAACTGTATCGTAAGAGTTTGAGAAACATTGCTGCTCTACGGACATCATAGTCTTTAGTAATACGAGTTCTTATTTCATTAAGTTCATTTGCTTCGGGTGGTGGAAACATCAGTTCTGTCAACAGTAATTCTTCTCTGTAAAAATCATCTTTGAATTCTTCAAACTCAAAGAACTTTTTAACGGAGTTAAAATCCTCACGTGAGTTAAGATTGCAAAAGCCGATTTCACGAATTGTTGCCATAGTTCGTTCCTTCATGCAATGGAAAAGGTTTACCAAATTCCTGTCATAGTCATTGTAAACCTCGAAGGAGTCAACCTGCTCTTTTCCCAGAAGGACGCTACCGGAACCACCGAACACATCAACAAATCTGCTGTACTGTAAAGGAAATACAGCATAGAGAATGTTGAGTATTGAACTTTTGTTACCAACCCTTGATACAGGGGTTTTCATTTAATCACCTCACTTTTGGGCATAAAAAAAGACGGTATTCATCATTTTGTGATAAATACCGTCTTACTCTTGCTTATTTGATTTTTGAAGTTCTATGATTTTTTCTTCATAGTAATTCTTTTTGTTTATAAAAACGCAACACATCGCTATGGTAGTTACTATACTGCTTAACATAGCACCTATGATAAATGCAAGGATTTCACTCATTGTAATGCAATTCCCTCGCTTTCATCTTCGGTCATGTCTTCGGAGGAGGTGATATTGACATATTCACCGATAACACCGAGAGCTTCGTAATAACTGCCTGATGACCTTACACGCTCACACATCTCTTTTGCTTCATCAGCCATACCATGTTCTTTTAAAGTTCTTGATGCAATACCCATAAGATTGAAAATATTGCCGTCTTCACCAATCAAAGCACAATCGGGTTTAGCCTTTTCTTCGGGTGATTCATTTTCTTTAATAAAACCACCGAGACGGTTATCCACATAGTCCGAAAACCAAGTACCGCCAAGATCCTGATGTGTCTGCAAACGCCACATTGCCATTTTTCCTAAATCGACTTGAATATCCTCATCGAAAGGAAACAGTAAACATGTGAGGTCACCATTTTTGAATGTATAACAGTCATCCTCTTTAAATTCGCAGTCTTCAAGAAGAATACCAGCTCTTTTAAACAGACCGTTGATGCCGTCAATCCATTCTTTTAGTTCACCACCACATCCCTGCAACACAAGACCTTCGGTATTGGACATACTACGAAGTTCTTCTGTATTTACTGACTTAACTGACAACTTTCTGCACCTACCATTTCCTGTTCAATTTCTGCCTTATCGTTCATAAACCTTTCAAAAGACACCTCGTCAATATCGGGGAATAAAATTGGTTCTTCTTTAAGGTCTATATAGCCTTTTTCTCCGAATTCAATCGGTTCATCCGTAATGAGAGTACCACCGTAGTTTACTTTTACATTCGGTTCAAGAGTTGCCAAGAAGCTTTGGTCATCACTTGTTCTGCATTTATAACAGTAGAAGCCTTTAGGAACATCAGCTGCAGTCTTTCTGCTTTCAGAGAACAAAAAGACCTTATCTTGAAACTGAACAGCAGATAATTCTTCATGCCAAATAGGAATATAGTCGGTTTCAGTTGAATTCAATGTTAGACCAACAGTTTCCATATCTTCATATCCGTGAACTTTCAAAGCATGTTCGAATGCTTCTTTCATGGTTTCAGGTATATATTCTTCAAGAACTATATCGCCCTTATACCTAATCCTGCCAAGATTGTGACCGAAGTCTTCATCAGCCCATTCGTGTTCTATTTCAACATCGGGATACATCTGCGCAAGTTTTGACAGAATAGGATGTGGAGCAGACCAGGCAGTATTAAAACAGAGTTCACACTGTTCTTCTGATGTACCTTCAATTTCAATACAGTCGTAGGCATTCCATTTTGTACCCCAATTATTGATATTCCATTCATACCATGTAGGAAAACCATACTGCTGGATGTTACGGAAAGCCTGACGACCTGCGTTCCATTCTTCTTCCGAAATGTCAGTCCTATGTTTCAAGAATAGTTTTTCTTTTTCTTCTGGGATATTAAGAAGGTCAATCCCTTTGTTTGCACCATCAAATAAAAGAACAGAGACAAAGTCTTTATATGCTTTAAGACCTTTATCTGTAATCGAACCTGCTGTAATATTCAATGATTCAGGCATAGGAATTATCTTGTTGAAATCAACAGAACCAAGACCCATTTCATCGTGTTTTATACCTTCCATAATCGCTCTGATTCTTTCGGGATCACCCGAAAACTTGATACGATTAGTAACATGGTTCGGCATACTATCACTCCTTTACAATTTGATATTTTTCATTAACTTCTCTTATTTTTCTGCCAATAGCAGAAATGACCGGTACACTCACAGAGTTACCAGCCATCTTATATAACTGTCCATCCTTAATACCAGATGCGACAACCTTATTAAATTGTTTGTCTTCAAACCCTTGCAAACGCCAACACTCAATGGGCATCAGCTTACGGATTCTGCCCTTATGGTAAATGCCATGTCTGTCTTGAGCAGTTATTGTGAACATTTCCTCATTTGGTTCTTTCATCCGTCTGCCTTGCTGACGAACCTTTTCTCTGTCGGGTGTCAATATTGCTCTCGGAGCATCTTCTACCAACACACCTGAGTGTTCTCCTTTGCGATTGCTTACACCTGAATCTTGTCGTGCAGTTATGCATCGTGCTTGGGGAGTGATAATAGGATCACTATTCATATCAATAAAGTACAATCCTGTTTTTCCACCCATACCACCGCCACCTGCACACAATGTACAAGAAACACCTGTTATGTCATAGACTCTCTGTCCTTGACTGCCGGGGATGATTTCTTTAAGATTCGCTCCATTGCAGCATTCGACAGGAAATATTTGTCCGGTACATCGTCCATCAAGATATCCGATAATATACAACCGCCGTCTTTGTTGGGGGACTCCGAAATATTTGCTGTTAAGCACACACCATTCGAGATTATACCCCATTTCAACAAGCACGGAGTAGATAGTTTTAAGTGTTTCGCCTGAGTCATGCGATAACAAACCTTGAACGTTTTCCAAGAATACAAATGCAGGTTTTTTAACTTCAAGGATTCGGGCAACATCGAAGAAGAGAGTTCCTCTTGTATCACTGAATCCCATTCGCTTTCCGGCAACGCTGAAAGCTTGGCAAGGAAATCCTGCACAGAGCAGGTCAAAGTTGGGGAGATTTTGGGGGTCGATTTCTCGCGCATCTTCATAATATTGCTCACCCCCGGTTTTATACATCGCACAATACGCTGCATTAGCGTATTTATCAATTTCACAATGACCGACACACTCAAAACCTCCTATTTTAGTTAATCCTGTACGAAAACCACCGATACCTGCAAACATATCAAAAAATCGGATTGCCATACGGCATCCGACCATTCTGATTATTTAGTTTTTAACACCTCTTTTTACATTGTTTGTTCAAAATTTTCTGATTCTTCTTCGATTTCAGATTCTTCTGCCAATTCTTCATCGGTGAGCTTTCTGAAATCGTCTTCACTGGGAACGATTGCAAGTGTTCTACCGTTATCCCATTTCATATGAATTTGCCCAGCATCATCTACAAAGTTAACTGTACCTCTTGTACCGGGTGGAACAGGAGCGTAAGGATCATTCATGCTGTTCAACAAAAGGCGAGTACCTTCGGGATACTGCTTCTGCATTCGTTCTGCATATCGTGACATATTCTCAAATGAGCTCATAAAATTTCACCTCTTTTACATTTCGATTCCCATATCTTCAGAGTCATCGGGATCACCAAAATCTTCTGTGCCGTCCAATGCTTTCTGCATAGGAATAAGGACTTTTAACAATTCTGAACGATACTCCATATCAGAAATCCTATCAATATATATTCCGAAGGTGTTTAAGAACGGAGTTCCGTCTTCGTATGTAATTGTTACATCACCTGACACACCTTTTTCACATATATATTTTGCAACTTCTTCAATAGAGTTTAGTTCTCTTTCGTCATGATGGGACATACCGATTAATCTCGGATGCTTTTTACCTGTATTCATTAAAATCAACTCCTATTTTTTGTTTGGTTTTACGGGTGATTCATATTTATCACCAACTCCTTTCATATGGGGATATATAAAAAAGCACCGTGTTGTCGTAGTTGTACGAAACACGGTGTCGTTTTTTGTCGAATTTCACGATTTTAAATATTTTCGAAAAATTTTGTGAAGTATTTTGAATTTTTAGTCATATATATATGGAGGTGCATTTAAGATGTTTAAAAAACTTGTATTTTCATTTACTGCTTTTATCTTGAAAAAAGCAACTTGCATGAGAATGAGTGAAAACCCACTACATAAAGAAAATATAGAATTGCTATATTATGCATCTAAAGCAGCAAAGCTTTTACGCAAACCACTCGGAGAACTAACTCCTGAAGAAAAAGAAGAGTGGGCTAAGAGTATTGAGAGTTATAAAAATACTGATGAATTAAATTAATATATAATCAAAAAGAAATTTTAAAAAGGACGGGTTAAAATGTTATACATAGCATATTTACCAAAATCAAAAGGAGAAGATGTAGGAGATAGAAAAGTTAATAATATTTTGTATTGGTATATGTCCAAAACAAATTATGAGTATTCTGTAATTGCAGCACCTGGATATCTTAGCACAACTGAAAACACAATAGATACATTTGTAAAAGAATTAAGTGACATATTAGCGAAAGGTAGTAATAAAACAAAAATCGGTTTTTTGAATGGAATGAACGGTCATCATACTACATCAAGTGGAAAAATAATAATCGAAGAACACTACAAAAAGATGTCTGTATATAATTTCGAACAGATAATTTTGACTATCAAAAAAGAGTTCGACCACAGGAAAATGTTGTGTTTTTTCAAATTTCAAAAAGGATCTCAAGAAAACATAACTATTGAAAAACTAGATGATTTTCTTAATTGTATTTATGTAGGTGCTATACTTATTGGTTCGAGTAACCAAAGCAAAAAAACTTATTTTGAAAAGAACGCCTCAAAAGGTGAAGCAGATATTTTTATGTTTGATGCATCTGGCGATTGTGAAATTAAAAGAAATATTGAAGCTTTATATCCAAATAACCAAAATCCTGATATGAAAGAAAATGATGAATTGTTTAGGGATATAGTTATTGCTAATAGCTTTTATGGTAGTGGACATGAAGATACGCAAACTTTTTTAAAAAACATTCTTAAAGATTTATTAGAAAGTGGATTAGAAAAGTAATTGGTTTTTCTTGTTATATGAGTGCTTGGTATGTAATTAGCACGCAAAAAGCGCGGAAGTTGTTATACCTCACAATAAAGAATATTCCAAAAACAAAAAAATTAAGTATGGTAAGAAAAATGAAGTGGAGTTATGACGAATTAGTGAAACTCGGATTAAACTTCAAGTCGGGGAGTACTAATCAAAAATTTAAAACTATTATTAGCGATAATAACACGAAGGAAATTAATAAACAGATTTTGCCGGAAGATATTGTGAACAGCTTCAAAAATAGTGAGTATAAGACTCTAGTAACATTAGGTGATATAATTTTATATCGAGTTTATGGTCTAGCGCCTTCTGGAAAGGCTGGTGCTAAACAGAATGGTTCATTTGCAACGACGGAATTTGCCGAATCTCGTATAGATGTTAAACTTCGCTTGGCTTTAGATCCACAATGGAAGAACGCCTTGTATATTGAGGAAAAAATAAAAGTTCCTAAAGGTGTTGTTATAAATAAAGGTGTAGTTGGTCCGGTAAAAATGTTGTCTGGAACAATATTAGAGGGCGGTGCAGATCAAATAATTTTACCTAAAAATTGGCCTGAAAGTTGGGTAGTTGGTTATCGATTTGTTACTTCAAAACCATTGTTGGCTTATCCTGAATATACAGTGGAAAATCCGGACAAAACAAGAAAAATCCATTCTGAATAATATAACAATATCATCTTTTACATCAAAAATATATTATATTAATAAAAACGAACAATTTCAAATAACATCAATTAATCTTTTTCTGAAAGATAGATAGGATAAAACGTTTGCAAAATCTATGTATCCTTATCATTTGAATTATTATTTAATAGTTTTATTAAGACACCATCCAATCTACTAAAGGATTGGGTGGTATTTTTCTTTGAAGTCGAAATCGTTCTTCACAATGTATAAAATTTGAAATGTGCATTACGAGGAACAATTTTCCCGACCTCTCAACCGCAAATAAACCACATAGCAATTGAAAAAACTTTTCATTCTTTGATTCTCAAAACAAGTTATAGATTTGTTCGTTAGATTTTTGCTTGAAATAAAGAGAGGTTATCCCCGACAACAAAAAGCACAAAACTTAAATAAAGAATAATAGACAGAAGAGAGTCAAAAAACTTGACTCTCTTCATAATTTACCACTAGCAAATACTAATATGTTATTTTTGCGACACGGCTAAGTTTATCTAGTAAATAAACCTCATCATTAATGGTAGATTTACCTTTATTGATCTTTTTCTTGACAATTTCTTTCCTAATCCCTGTATCGCTAAATATCTGCATTACTATATCTATAATTGAGGCGAATGTACCAATTACTGGGATGAACCCAGCTCCACTCAAAACATAATTAATCCCTTTGATTGCAGTAAAATGCTCTTTGCCTATTTCAGCTATTAAATTATTATATTCTTCGATTTTGTTTTTTTGCTGGCTTTGATCTAATTCAGATAAGTTCAGTAATATTCGTTGCAATGTATGAGTGGTGTTGTATTTTTCTGAATAATCCAATATGTTTTTAACGGAAACAGAATTATCGGATTTTAAAAGATATATTGCATTTCGCTGCTTTTCAAGAAGTTCAGTATATTCTTTAATAGCATCTTGTTGATTTACTGAAATGTATTGATAATTGTTAATAACACTTCCAAGAATATTTGAAACCGCACTATCTGAGTATACTTTCCCTGATTTTCCCTTTACTGCAAATGGGAAGTATGTTGCTTGTAGTGCCGTTGCAATATGAATTGAATTCGAGTTAGCAGTCAATTCAAATTGAATATCAGTGCTTTTCGATGTTTGATCTTGAAAGTGATCAAATAACACATTCGCACCTATACTCGGAAGTTTAAGAGGACTATAACTGGTCAATAACTCATAGCTTTCGCGTTTGGCTTTAATCGGCCATAACAGCCAATCATACAAGAATTGTGATTGTTTATCAGTTTTTTTAGCACACTCAAGACACAAAGTTTCAAATAAGTGTTCATTTCCTTCCCAAGAAGACACATACTTTCTTTCTAAATCACAATAAAACATTGCCATTAATGCGTTTATTCCACGTTTTGAAACAACACAATTTGGATCTATGCAGCATAATCTGTCTAACACTCTCCTGTTATAACGACTTTCTGTATTTGGTAATAGGACAACAAGTTTCTTTCGTTCTACCAATTCGTCTAAGTCTTCTTGTGTTAGATGCTGTTGTAACAGAAAATCATCAATATGACTACCCAAGGGAAAAGACAAATATATTGTGTCATATAGTAAGATATTGCTCCTTATGTTAATGTTTTCATTAGTCCAGACACTAAAGTCCATATAACATTTGGTCTTTTCACTATCAAAAAACTTCAGATCGTTTTTACATACATCGCCTGAATAGATTTTTTCAACATTTTCAAACCAAAATTCAGAATCAGCAATTGAAAAGTCAAAGTTTTTATCAGTACATGCTAAATCAACATCGTTATTAATTAGAATATTTTTAGGGGTTGAAGACTTTTTGATAATAACCTTTGAGAAACCATTTTTTAGGTCGTAAATAAATTGCTTAATATTAGATATTTCATCTACAACTACAGTGTCTGAAACTGTAATTATTACTTGAACACCATTGCAATGTTCAACTTTAATATCTAAAAAATCAACATGAGGAAATTTGCTTATTAATAAACTTTCAAACATTTTATGTGTTAAAAAGATACCTTCGTTATTATAAGCAATATTGGTTAAAGGAGTAATTTCTGCTATGAATGATTTCGGCTGTTGATTGACTAGTTCTACCCTATCTCCGATTCTACGGATATTATGATCGAAGTCTTTTCTAATATCATCAAAAACATTGGGATAATCTATTACATATATATTATATCGTGCATCATCAACCAGATAGATTTTGGTCTTTATGCCGTAATATTTTGTTCGCAATTGTAAATCGGCTCTTTTTATACTGCCGGAATCAAAAAGTTCTTTTTCCATAGCGTTACCTTCCTTATAAAAATGCTTATATTAATTATACCAAAACCACAACAAAATGCAATGAAATAGCAATTATAATCGGAATTAAGTATAAAAAAACGAGGGCCAAGGCGTTAAAAACCTTGACTCTCGTTTTTTCGTGGCGAAATCGCAGGAATTCTTCTATGACGGAACCACCTTTGAAGTAGTAGATGTTCGTGCAATGTCCATTTGGTGGAGTATAGAGGGACCGAACCCCTGATCTCTTGACTGCCTGTCAAGAGATCATCCTAGCCGAGCTAATGCACAATATATTATTGTGTTTTGTTGTTTGGATGTGTTTACCCATCAACTCGCTGTCCCAGTACACACAAAAACGCCCCCCGTTGAGCAGTTTATTGTAGGTATTGATAAAGTGTCATAAAAAGGGCCGGGTAGAATTTTTTTACTCTGCTCGGCGAATTTTATATTTACTCAATAATCGTTTCTCAATCCTAAGATTTTTGCCAACGTATTTGTTATATCAAACGAGTCCAAAGGCTCTAATTCAACAATATTGCGATATTTACGCCTAACCCTGATAACCTTTTCAACATCTCCCTCAAAAATATAGTATGGGCGTGATAACTCAAGAGCATGATTTTTGAATTTCTCAAACGCATCAATTGTTTTGAACCTTACATAATAATGTTTAAAGTCAGCTTTAGAATAAACCACATCATATTGTTCCTTAAGAATATTTAGTATTTTTACTTCTTCTTGGTCTAATGATACATAAATTTCCGGTTGCTCGAATTTAATATCAGGCTCAGAATCCCAGCTAATAGTTATATAGTCCGAAAAAACTATTTCTCTTAAGTCTTCTTTTGCTAAATATTTTCTAAGTACATACACAATGTGTAAAATAGGGGCTTTTATCACAGGACTTTCATGATTGCATAAATCTTTAATATCCCTCAATAATTCTACACAATGATAGTCGCAACATGAACAGAAGAATTTTTTGATACGTGCCGTTATATCTCTGCAGACATATGGGATTTTATGGTTATCCAAAATAGTGCTTAATTCATCGTATAATGCTTTATCCTTTGGGACATCGAGGTTCAATGCTTTGTATGATTGTCCATTGATATACGAGTTCGATTCAGATTTAAATTTACGGAAACAGTAATCTAACACAAAAGTCTGAAACAGCAAATTTTGTATAGATTCATCAACATCATATAACGTATTGCGATGATAAATAGTATTAAGTTCTTCCAATTTTTCATCAGGTAAGTTTTCGAAAATGTACTGTCCTAAAAGTATGTCCTGAGTTGCTTGTGTTATAATCGTATCTTCTTGATCCTTGGAATAACCAGTATCTTCTATAGGATAGATCGATGCTTTAATGTCTTCGATTTTATCCTTTATTTCACCTTCGAGCAAATATAGTTCCGTTAATATTTCATCAATATTAGGACGAAGTTCAGGGTTTTGAATTCTGCATTTCTGTACAATACTATCCAATGGAAATAGAAGTGGATTTTTATCTGCAATTGTTAAAAAATCTTCTCCAGATGGATTCTGTTTGGTAAAAAGCTCATTTATAATTCTTCCTAGAGCATATATATCGCATGCAGTGGTGACATCATCTGTTGCCAATTGTTCTGGGGCGGCATAGCGACGATTGCCTAACCAATCCCTTGTTTTGGTTTTTGTGGAATCCTCAAAATGTGCAATACCAAAATCAGTCAAAACCAACGTGTTTTCATCATCTACAAGTATATTCTCAGGTTTCAAATCCCTATGAATAATACCAGCACTATGATTATGAATAAACCGAAGAGCTTCGCACAACTGAATAATGTAGTCCAACAATACAAATGAATCGTTCTCTTCAGCAATAATAGAACGAAGATTTCTTGAATAATACGGCATAACACAAAACGCTTTGCCTTTTTCCGTAACATAATCAAAAATTTTGATAATATGTTTGTGATTGGCATATTTACAAAACTGACACTCTCGTTCAAATCGAGTAAGTTTCACTTTGTTTTTATCATTTTCTTTATTCAAGAATTTTACAGCATATACGCAAGAATCACCCTTCACTTCAGCTTTCCACACAGTGCCATTTCCGCCGTCATCAATCCATTCCGTAATTGTATAATTATTTGATTCTAACTCTAAATTTGTTCCGACTTGAACTTCCATTGGTGCTCCTTTCCTTGAACCATCGCAAAAAAATTTGGTTTATTAATTATATCATAGGAGTAGGCAGTTTTCAACGGATATAAAAATACTCACTCAAACAGAGTGGGTAAATACAATTGTTCTGAACGATATTGTAAAAAAATACGCAATCAAAATGATTGCGTATTTTATGGTGGAGCATAGGGGAAGCGAACCCCTGACTTCTTGACTGCCAGTCAAGAAGTCATCCCAGCTGAGCTAATGCACCATATATTATTGTGTTTTGTAGCTTGGGGGGTGTTTACCTGTTAACTCGCTCTCCTGAGTTGGCATATGTGTTTGAAAAATTCAACTTCACAATTAATTATTGCATTTTCGAGAAACTTTTTTACTAATGTATTTGTTAACTCCTTCAATAGCGTTAACTTCTCTTTCATTATGATGGGACATGCCGTTTAATCTCGGACACTTTTTATTTATATTCATTAAAACCATCTCTTTTTATTATTGTTTGGTTTATTGGAGATTAATATTTATCACCAACTCCTTTCATAAGAGGATATATGTAACACCGTGTTGTTGTAGTTGCACGAAACACGGTGTCATTTTTTGTCGATTTTCACGATTTTATATATTTTTGAAAAATTTTGTGAAGTATTTTGTGATTTTAGTCATATATATATGAGAGTATATTTTGATTAATGTTGAAACTAAGTTCGAATTGGCTGTTTGTGTCTTTGTTTCTGAATCAGTTTGGATAAAAGATGGTGCTTTTTGGGATTTATATTAATTGTTGTTTATGAATTTCTAAAGTAATACTAAAATGTATTATTACTGGGAAGGAGAATTATTATGACTGAAGTGCTTTCTAATATTTTTCTTTCATATTGTGCAAAGGATAGTGTAATTGCAGATTTAACGGAGAAGTGTTTGAAAAACTTTTTAGGTGATAGTGTTTACATAACGAGGTATACACGCGATGTTGAATATCGAGGTAGTTTTAAAGAGTTTATGAAGTCAGTGAGTAAGCATAATTTTGTGTTGTGTATTGTTTCGGATAATTATCTGAAATCATATCCTTGTCTTTTTGAAGTAGGTGAAACACTTAGGAATTATGATTATGAATCACGTTTGTTGTTTATTGTTTTAAACGATCAAGATAAAAAGTACTATCTTAACCAAAATCAAAAAGTTGGTGCAGATATATATAGTTCTGAAGGCAGGTTGAACTATATAAAATATTGGGAAAATGAATTAAATCAAATGAAACGAAATCTTGATAGAATTGAAAGTGATATTGCAACAATAAATGAAATGAAACATTTATCAAACGTAAATAAAATTATAAATTATGATTTACCTGAATTCATGGATTTTATTGCGGATAGAAGAGGCATTCCGTTTCAAGAATGTATGTCATCCAATTTTGAAAATATTGTTAAAGCAATTGGTGAAAATTCTAAAAATGTTTTTGAGGACAATTTGGATTATCGCACTTTACTTCGTAATGCAATTGATATGATAGCTGAGATTACGGGTACAGATTATAATCAAATAATAGTACACGGTAAAACTAAAAAACATGGTTATGGGTTGGTAGTGGTTGCTGATTGTATTGCACCGCACAAGCAAAGGTATCGTATTGTTGCTATTGATGGACTTATAGGAAAAACATTTGATTCTGGACAAGTTACCAATGTAAAAGATACATTTAACGAAAAAGAATATTTTTGTGCAGTACCATCAACGAAATCAGAACTAATAGTTCCAATATGCTTTGAGGGCAATAAGGTAGGTGTGATAAATTCCGAAAGCGATGAAGAAAACCATTATACACCGGAAATGATTTTGAAATTGGAGAATTTATCAAGAAACCTTGCTAAGCAACTACGAAAGTTAGGTTATAATACTCGAGTAGATTACAATGATATACCATATATATCGTTGTGAAAGTGCACAAAAACACATTTGCTGAAAATTCTCGGTTTGTTTGTTTTGTAGAAAAAATAAAAATAAATAAAAAAGTGTGAAATGTTTTGCTTTTTTTGACATATATAAATGAACTGGTGTTTGTAAATTAGCGATGTTACGCTATTGTACTTTGTATAATTTTATAGTTTCTTAGAGAAATTATGATTTGTTTGGACAAGTTATCGTTATCAATAAAAATTTTTGTAAATTTGTTTTTTGCGCACAAATATGGAAAATCGTATATCCACATTAAAATAGGAAAGGTGGTGATTTTAGCTCGTGTGGAATTTCGGTTTTCTGTATGATCGTGCTTTTATAGGTTGTGGTGGAAGTTCAGTTCTTTAGTGATTTCACATCTAATTATTGGAATGGCTGGGTTTCTCGTTTTTGCACTGCTAGGAATAAAAGTAATCTTTTGCTTCCAGTAGTTGACAAATAGACCTTTTTTTTGATATAGTAATTATAATGTGGAGGTGTATATATGGCATTGAATGCGGAAGATAAAGTCAAACCCAAAAAATATTATGTTGGAAAAGCAATAATATCTGCGCTTAGTTTGATTTTATTTTTAAACGATGACCTTTTTCCTAACGCAAAGATGCTTGTCACATCAAGTGTTATTATTCTGGCACCATATGTTATGGATTTTTTGACATTTCGCGATGATACTAAAGAATCGAAAAAAGATCCTTTTATTTGTGGATTAAGAGTTCTTAGTGGCTTTGCAATCTTTATCATTAGTTTGGGGATTTTTCTAGGAATTCTTGTATTCTTGGATGTTTTGCAGACACCGGAAAACGGTGATTTGCTTTGCCTAGCGTTCAAACCAGATGGAAGGTTAGCAATACTCAATAAAACTTTCTTATCTAAATTGTTATGTGTTGATCGTATACTTACTTACCATGTAGTAGTTTTTGTGGGTTCAACACTATTGGCTCTTGTTAATACTCATTTTTTAAAAAATAGAAAATGAAAAAACATAATGGACAAGCGGTGCGTTATTCAAATATAGAACTGAGATAAAGTTGGTTTCGCTTATTATGATGAAATTAAAAGAAGAACCAGTTGAATAAAAAAGAACGTGATAGGTCATAAAATTAAAGGAGGAAAATTAGATGTACTTTAGTCCAACTATTATTATCGGCTTAGGGGTGTTAGCTGTTGTTGCACTTGTGATTGCGATCAACTTAAACTACTATAATAAGCCAAATCTTAAATTTCATAACGATGAAATAGATGTTTCTGATGTTAAGTTTGAGTACAGAAATATCTTGATGGATAATTAAGCAATATGAAAAATACAAATACCAAAGAGCAAAAGGAAAAATATTTTGACCTATTTGATAGAGTATGGGCAGATACTGTGATTCCGACAATTAAAGAATTTGGAGATAAATATAGAAAATTTGTATACTTTAATAAGCTGTCCAAACTTAAAGCAAAAAAATGTTTTCATAAAGAAGCACAAACTTTTGTTCATTCGTACATGGTAAATGAGACCAAAAATATCGATAGACACAAGATTGCTTCGTGTATGTTAAAAGCAATTTTAGTTGCAAAGCCTTTTAAATGTTCTTTTTTACAAAAAACTACTCAGTTCTTTAAAAGAGAAAAAATTGATGATGAATGTTCTTTGATAAATCAATACATAGCACTTAATGTTGCAGTCCTTATTTTGGAAGGGTATATTGCTTCTGATAAAAATAAAGAAATAAAACATCGTATTTATACTCCGGAACCATTTAAAGGAAATAAAGATTACTTAAAAGATGTGTGTCTAGATCTCTATTACACTAAACCTAGAAGGATAAATACCATAACATATGCCAATATATTTTTCTTGTGGGAAAAATACAGTTGCAGAAAAGTTCAGTGTAATAATTTGGAAACATTGCTAATGTCATGTCTCGATGGTTCTGATGAAGAAAAGCAAAAAAAAATCCATGATACTAAAATGAGTTCCTGATATTTAAGAAATATGATGTAACAGCAGTCCGATATCTAAAAAAGTAGATGTCGGATTGCTGTTTCTTTAGTTATAGCCAATAGTTTTGTTGATTAATATTGTTTGTTTTCAGTCAATATATTTCTATAAATAAATGTGACTTCAGAAATGTTCGTTTCGTTATCTGCTGAAAATTTTAAGTTGGGCTTGTAACAATTATATAAATTGATTGAAATGAAAAATATAATGATTAATTCAATTAACAAGCCCAATAGTACAGAAGACATATGATCACCTCTCTTTTTTGTTATATAAACAAACTTGTTTTAAAGTTCTTCTAATATAATATTGCTGTATATTATGCGGTTTATTAAAATTTTATTGTTTTCAAAGAATATTTTTGTTTTTGAAATGTTTATGTCACTAAATAACCGAATAGAACTTTAATAGTTGGTTTGGCTTTATTGTGTAGAAATACCATACCTTTTTGTTTGGGTATGGTCTTAGTTTAACATTAACAGGTGCCATTGCGGCACCCATATTGTTAACATCGGTTATGCCCAAATCTCTGACAGAGCCGATTATAACTTTTTCAATGGTGGGTGTGTTTTCTCTGCTTTCGGCAACTACTGCCGCACCTGCGCCCGTAACGGTCCATTGACTTGCAGGACTACGCTGACCTCCGTATTCAAGAGGAAAGCGGTACTGCCTTTCTGCAGAGCAGAAATGTGATGAAGCAGCGGCAAGGGCAGTTTTTGCTACACCGCAGTCAACGAATATTCCTGCAAGTGCAAGGGACAGCGCCATAGTTGAGCAAGCTCCGTAAAGCCCCGCAAAGCAAAAGCCCAAATCTCTCATATCAAAGGATGAACCTATACATTGGTTTAAAAGGTCACCTGCAAAAGCAATCTGAATATCGCTTTTTGAAAGCCCCGATTTCTTGACGGCTGTTTCAATAGTGAGTTTTTGCATTTTCGTTTCCGCCTTTTCAAAGGTCTTTTCTCCGAAAAAAGCGTCCTTACAGGTTTTATCAAAGCATTGACCGAGAGGACCTTCCGCTTCCTTTTTACCCACAACGGCAGCATAGCCGATAATTGATGGTGAAGAGGTTAAATTTATTGTATAATGTCCTATTCTTTCAGGCATAAAATCTTCCTTTAAAATATCTTTTGAATATATTGTTTGCAGGATGAACAAAAAAATACACAACCCCTTAAAATGATGAAACATTCTAAGGGGTTGCAAGGCTTTAATTATCAAAGAATATCATCAAAAAGTCTGATGTTCTTCTTTTCGGCCTTTAATTCGCCGTTCTGAATTTTTTTGATGATTTCAACAATTCTGTCGTTAATGGGTGTGGGGATGTTATGCTTTCTTCCGAATTCGCAAACAACACCGTTAATTGCATCAACCTCACAGGGCTTACCTTTCTTAAGGTCCTGAAGCATTGAGGGCTCAATAAGGCGGTGCTTTTTCATGGCAATGGGTAGAAGCTTGCAACCGAGGGCGCGCTTGAGAGCACCTTTGTAATAGAAAAGACCAACAATATTTTTGCCCTGAACGGGAGCAAACTGAGTGCCTGTTGCGTGACCAACATCAATACATTCCTTCATACAGCGGATGGCAACCTTCTGTGCATCCTTATCCTCGGAAACATTTCCGAAAACACCGCCAACCACTGTGCCGAGACCTGAGAATGTTGCATTGATAAGAAGCTTTGACCAACGAGCACCCATAAGGTTTTCTTCCTCGTGTACGGGGCACATAAGCTCAAGTAAATCTTTAACCATTTTTACCTGTTCTTCTGTGATGCCGTCCAATTTACCCATGTGGAATGAAAGACTGTCGGGTGCGCTTGTAAGCTCGCAAACACCGGGTTCAATAAGTGCTGCGCCCCATTCAACTGCGCAACCCATTGTGTGATTTGCGCCAACGATTTCTGCAATTCCGGGCTCTGGAATACCATTCTGAAGAGTTACGATAACGCCATTTTCGCTAAGAAAATCTTTAAGCATTGTAACAACTTCTTTATTATGTAACTGCTTTGTGAGAAGCACAATGACATCATATTTGCCTTCCATTTCAGCAGGAGTGATAGCCTTAACGGGAACTGTCATATCAACAGTACCTGTAATTTTCGCACCCTTTGTGTTGAGAATTTCAACGTGAGCTTTATTTCTGTTAATAAGGTCAACCTGACCGCCGTTTTTAGTGATGTATGCGCCTAAAACAGTACCAAGTGAACCTGCACCGTAGATTGCATTTCTGATCATAAAAACACATCCTTGTTAAAAATTTAATTATCTGCAGTGATTTTAACACATACAGATAATTAAATCAATAAATTATTTTAAAAACAAATAATAAATAAGTCCGTAAAGACTGGCGGCAGAGCAACCGTATACTATAACAGGTCCTGCAAGGTTAAACATTTTTGCACCTGTGCCCAGAATTTTTCCCTCTGCGCTGAATTCAACGGCAGGGGACACAACAGAGTTTGCAAAGCCTGTAATGGGAACAGCGGTGCCTGCACCTGCATATTTTGCGATTTTGGCGAAAGCACCGGTAGCTGTGAGAATTGCCGTGATAACTATAAGAGTTACGGGAACAGCAAGCTTTACTTCGTCCTCGGTTAAGCCCAGACTTGTGAATGCGGTTTTTAAAAGCTGACCGAAGCAACAGATTGAACCGCCAAAAATAAAGGCTAAAATGCAGTCCTTTAAAAGAGGGGATTTGGGGGTGGTGGAAGAGACGAGCTGTTGGTATTGTTTTGAATCCATAAATTTGCTCCTGTTTTTTAGTGGTAAGTTGAAAGTGGCAAGTGGCAAGTTTCGGGGCAAAGCCGATTACAAATGCTGTGCGCAGCACCCGACATTTTGCGTTTTGCACTTTGCATTTTTAATTTGCTTATATTTTTCTCTATTATTTACTTTCTATTCATTGATTATTTTAAAAATATATTGTATAATTAAGCTACAAAATGTACCTGACAAGAAGGTTGTTCTTTTAGAATTTCCTGAAAGGGAAGGGACGGGAATATAAGTGAATAGTGAAGTGTGAATAGTGAAGAGTTTCGGGGAAGCACGTTACAAGGCTTTGCGATACTTTTACTAATCACTAACCGCTAGCTGCTATTTGCTAACTGCTGATTGCTAATTTACCGTACCCTTATTATGTTTGGGTATGGTATTTTTATTTTATTTAAGTAGGTGAAACCATGGCATCTCGTGTTGGTGTAATAAGCATTATTGTTGAAAGTGGCGACTCGGTTGCTGAGCTTAACAATATTTTGCACAATTACGGTGAATATATTATCGGCAGAATGGGAATTCCCTATCGGCAAAGGGAAATAAGCATTATCAGTGTGGCAATTGATGCGCCCCAGGATATGATTTCAGCTTTAAGCGGTAAAATCGGGAATCTCAAAGGAATAAGCGCAAAAACTGTGCTTTCAAATGTGAAAAGCGATGAATGATAACTTGTTCACTATTGCCGATAAATTAATAAAAAATCATTCGCTGACTCTGCAAGAATATGAAGATTTGATTCTTGGTTATTCCAAGGGGTTGGCAGATTACCTTAAAGCAAATGCGGTAAAGATTCGTAAGGATGTTTATGGTAATCAAGTCTTTGTTCGTGGACTTGTTGAAATCAGCAATATCTGTAAAAATAATTGTTTTTATTGCGGTATTCGTGGGGGTAATTACTATTGCCAACGATACCGGCTTACCCCAAAAGAAATTATGGAATGTTGTGTTGAGGGGTATGAGTTAGGCTTTCGCACCTTTGTTTTGCAAGGTGGTGAAGATGGTTTTTACACTGATGAAATACTTTGC
The DNA here is from genome assembly GCA_045594685.1 of Acutalibacteraceae bacterium. Taxonomy (GTDB): domain Bacteria; phylum Bacillota; class Clostridia; order Oscillospirales; family Acutalibacteraceae; genus DTU089. The sequence continues at coordinate 54,608 of JAZNYZ010000033.1, forward strand.
CACTTAATTTCAAATATCAAGAAAGTTTTTCCTGATTGCGCAGTGACTCTTTCTTTAGGCGAGAGAAGCAGAGAAAGTTATCAAAAACTTTATGATGCAGGGGCTGACAGATACCTTCTTCGTCACGAAGCCGCAGATAAAGAACTATATAAAAAATTGCATCCGGCAGATATGTCCTTTGAAAACCGGATGAATTGCCTCAAAAATCTTAAAAATATAGGTTACCAAACCGGGTGCGGATTTATGGTGGGGGCACCTTATCAGACTGCAAGGCATATTGCGAAAGATTTAAAATTTATTGAGGAGTTTAAACCTGATATGTGCGGAATAGGGCCATTTGTTCCTCACAGAAATACAATTTTTTCTAAGGAAAATGCAGGGTCAGCAGATTTGACCTGCTATTTGCTTTCAATTATAAGATTAATTCACCCTAATATTCTATTACCTGCTACAACGGCCTTAGGAACGGTTTCAGATGACGGAAGAGAGAGAGGAATCCTCTCGGGTGCTAATGTGGTTATGCCGAATCTTTCGCCCGAAAGCGCAAGAAAGAAATATGAATTATATAACAATAAACTTAACACGGGAGCAGAAAACGCATTTCATATGAACCAATTGAAAAATAAAATGAAAAATATCGGGTATGAAATAGTTGTTGCACGAGGAGATGTGAAATAAATCCTTGTGGATTTATGAAGTATCCTAAGGATATGAAGTAGCTATCGTTATGAAGTACGCTGACGCGTATGAATAGGATTTATTTTACTTCATATTTTGTTATACAAAAATACTTCATAATCCAAAAAGGATTACTTCATATTGCATAGCAATACTTCATTTTAAATGTTTTGAAAGGAAATTAATTATGTCAATTTACAATCCCAAATCATTAAAGGCAGAAGAATTTATTCACGATGGTGAAATTCTTGACACAATTAAATACGCAGAGGAAAATAAGAACAATATCGAGCTTATTGACAGTATTGTTGAAAAGGCAAAGCCTAAAAAAGAGGGTAATGGTTTTCATTGCACAGGCCTTACTCATAGGGAGGCTGCGGTGCTTCTTGCCTGCGAGATTCCCGAAAAGGTTGAGGAAATGTATGCCCTTGCAAATCAGATTAAGCAGGATTTTTACGGTAACAGAATTGTTATGTTTGCTCCTCTTTATCTTTCAAACTACTGTGTAAACGGTTGTGTTTACTGTCCCTATCATCTTAAGAATAAGCATATTGCACGTAAAAAGCTTACTCAGGAAGAGGTTAAAGCAGAGGTTATTGCTCTGCAGGATATGGGCCATAAACGTCTTGCTATTGAAGCAGGAGAAGACCCCAAAAACAACCCTATAGAATATATTCTCGAATGCATCAAAACTATTTACAGTGTTAACCACAAAAACGGTGCTATCAGAAGAGTTAATGTAAATATTGCCGCTACTACTGTTGAGAACTACAGAAAGCTTAAGGATGCAGGTATCGGTACATACATTCTCTTCCAGGAAACATACCATAAAGAAAGCTATCTTGAACTTCATCCTACAGGACCGAAGCACGATTATGACTACCATACCGAAGCTATGGACAGAGCTATGGAAGGTGGTATTGATGACGTCGGTCTTGGGGTTCTTTTCGGACTTGAGAGATATATGTATGAGTTTGTAGGTCTTCTTATGCACGCGGAACACCTTGAGGCAGTTCACGGTGTTGGCCCTCATACAATAAGCGTTCCCCGTCTCAAACGTGCAGACGATATTGACCCCGATACATTTGACAATGGTATCAGTGACGAAATGTTCAAGAAAATCATTGCTTGTATAAGAATTGCTGTTCCTTATACAGGTATGATTATTTCAACCCGTGAAAGCGAAAAGGTAAGAGGTGAGGCTCTCCACCTTGGTATTTCACAGATAAGCGGGGCTTCCCGTACCTCTGTTGGCGGTTACACTGAAGAGGAGCGCCCCCACGATTCCGAGCAGTTCGACGTTTCCGACCAGAGAACTCTTGACGAGGTTGTTCGTTGGCTTATGGAAAATGGTCATATTCCGTCATTCTGTACCGCTTGCTACAGAGAGGGCAGAACAGGAGACCGTTTTATGAGCCTTTGCAAATCAGGTCAGATTCTTAACTGTTGCCACCCCAATGCACTTATGACTCTTACAGAATACCTTGAGGACTATGCTTCACCCGAAACTAAGGAAATCGGCTACAGGCTTATTGAAGAAGAACTTAAAAAGATTCCTAAAGATAAAGTCCGCACAATTGCCGAAAGTAATATTTGTGATATTAAAAATTCCAACAGACGCGATTTCAGATTTTAATTTAGTAGGTGAAAATCTATGAGCTTAAATGAAACTGTTTCCGCCGAAAGAGTGCATATCGGCTTTTTCGGTATGAGAAATGCAGGTAAATCAAGCCTTGTTAATGCAGTTACAGGGCAGAGTCTTTCGATTGTTTCCGAGGTGAAGGGAACAACCACTGACCCCGTTAAAAAGGCTATGGAATTACTGCCCTTAGGCCCTGTTGTTATAATCGATACCCCTGGCTTTGATGACGAAGGCTACCTTGGTGAAAAGCGAGTTGAGAAAACCAACGAGATTCTCGCTAAAACCGATATTGCAATACTTGTTGTTGACTCTGTTAAAGGTCTTTCAAAGGGTGATGAAGAACTGATTGAGGCTTTTAAAAAGAGGAATATACCTTATATTATTGCTTTAAATAAATGCGAGTTGCTCAGGGAAAAGACAGAATTAAAAGACAACGAAATCTATGTAAGTTCAGTTGAAAATATCAATATTTTTGAACTTAAAGAAAAAATCGGCAGTCTTGCAAAGACTACCGAAAAGAAGAAATATGTGGTTTCCGATTTAGTGGGTAAAGGGGACATTGTTGTTCTCGTGATTCCCATTGATGAATCTGCACCAAAAGGCAGACTTATTCTGCCACAGCAAATGACAATTCGTGATTTGCTGGACGGAAACTGTACTGTTGTTGCTTGTCAGGACACAGAGTTGGAAAGCACCTTGAATTCACTTTCAAAAAAACCTAAGCTTGTTATAACTGATTCACAGATTTTCGGAAAGGTTGCAAAAATTGTACCCGATGATATTCTTCTCACATCATTTTCAATTCTTATGGCAAGGTACAAGGGCGAGCTTTCAACCTTTATTAATGGTGCTGAAAAACTTGCTGAAATAAAAGATGGTGACAAGATTCTCATTAGCGAGGGTTGTACCCATCACAGACAGTGTAACGATATAGGAACTGTCAAAATTCCTAATATGATTAGAAAATTTACTAATTCTGAGCCTGAATTCAGTTTCACATCGGGTGGAGAGTTTCCACAGGATTTAAGAAAGTTTTCGCTTATTGTTCATTGTGGTGGTTGCACCCTTAACGAAAAAGAAATGAAGCACAGAATGAACCTTGCAAATGAGCAGGGGGTTCCTATGGTGAATTATGGGTTGGCAATTGCGAAGATGAACGGAATTTTAGATAGAAGCTTGGAGATTTTTTAATGAACATTATTGTTTGCATAGATAAAAACGGCGGAATGTGTTTTTGTGGTAAAAGGCAAAGTCAGGACAGAGTTCTGAGAGAAAAAATTCTTGATATTTCAAGTGGTGCAAGGCTTTTGATGAACTCGTATTCTGTTAAACAATTTGAAAATGCAGAAGGCATTATTGTTGACGAGGATTTTTTAGGTAATGCAAAGCAGGGCGATTTCTGCCTAGTTGAAGACAAGGGGTTTTTTTCCGAAAATGTTGAAGCATTTTATATTTTTAATTGGAACAGGAAATATCCCGCCGATTTATTCTTTGATGTTGACCTTAAGGCTGAGGGTTTTAAGAAAATAAAAAAAAAGGATTTCCAAGGGAACTCCCATGATAAAATTACATTAGAAATTTACTCAAGGTGATGGAATGAAATTAAATAAAAGATTTAAATCACTTTTATCAATTCTTTGCTTAATAGCGGTGCTTTTTTCTGTTTTTGCAGGTTGTGATTCTGAATCAATTTCCGAAACAACAGAAATTGTTGAAACAACAGAAGAAACGACCTTAAAAGACAATGAAACCGAAGCGGATTTAGCCGATAATTCGGAAACAGAAAAAAACGAAGAAAGCAGTGTAGAAAAAGAAACCGAAAAAGTCAATAAGCCTGAAAGCGTTGGTGATGATAACAGCAAAGCGGTATTATCGGAAATTCCTGTATATTCGGGCAGACCTTATGCTGTTATAAACGGAAACGTTCCGTCTTTTAATAAGTATGAGTTAACCGTAAAGGGCTATGAAACCTACGCTTCACTTGACTCTCTCGGTCGTTGCGGTGGTGCGGTTGCTTCCTGTGGAAGAGAGATTATGCCGAAACAAGATGAGGAAAGGGGCAGTATCAGCTCAGTTAAACCAAGCGGATGGGTTCAGGCGCGATATGACTGCGTATCGGGCAAATATCTTTACAATCGTTGCCATTTAATCGGTTGGCAGCTTTCAGCGGAAAATGCAAACAAGAGAAACCTTATAACCGGCACAAGATATATGAACACCGAGGGTATGTTACCTTTTGAAAATATGGTTGCTGACTACATTCGTGAAACAGGGAACCACGTTGCATACAGAATTACTCCGGTATATGACGGGAACGACCTTGTAGCAAAGGGCGTTCAGATGGAAGCCTATTCCGTTGAAGATGATGGTGATGGTATCTGCTTTAATGTTTTCTGCTATAATGTTCAACCGGGAGTTAAAATTGATTATACAACGGGCAGAAGTTGGGCAAGTGAGAGTAGCATTAAAACTACAAAAAAGCCTATCGTTGCGGTGCAGACAACAAAAGAGTATGTTGAAACAACAAAACTACAGAATGTTATTACGGGGCAATATGTTCTGAACATAAACTCAAAGAAAATTCATAAAACCCATTGCCATCATATAAACAAAATGAGCGAGAAAAACAAGAAAAGCTACAGCGGTTCCCTTGATAATTTATACTCACAAGGCTACACAATCTGCGGAACGTGTTTTTAATATGCAAAACGCAAAATGCAAAGCGCAAAACCTTGGGGCAAAGCCGATTGTGTAATAATTTAAGGATTCAAGACATTATTGTCCTGAATCCTTTTTGTTGTTTCTAGAAAGAATAGAAATTTTGCGGAGCTTAAAATGTTTGGAAGCGAAGCTTCCTCGATATTTTGCATTTTGCACTTTGCACTTTGCATTTTGCATTTTCAATAGAGTTCTTCCGGCGAATTCAACAGATACGTCGCTCCTGATTCGGTCAACTCTTCTGCCGTGCCGAAACCGTAGACTGCACCGGCACTATCAAGACCAACTGCCTTTGCGCCGTCAATATCATAGCAGCGGTCACCAACCATAATTATTTCTTCTTTCGAGGGATTGCCGAAAAATTCAAGGCAGGCTTTTATTAAATCTTTTTTGCTTGAATGGTTGTTTTTGAAATCTTCCGCAGAAACAAAGTCATAGTATTTATATATATCGTGATATTGGGAAATTTCTTCTACAAAGTGAATGGGCTTTGAGGATGCGACGGCAATTTTTTTGCCGTCCTTTTTTAATCTTTCAAGCATTTCTTTTATACCCTCATAGATTTTTGATTCCTCCGCTGCTTTTTCTCTGTATCTTTCGCGGTATTTATCAATAAGCCATTGGGCGTCCTCATCGGAAACATTATAGATTGTTTTATAACTTTCAAATAGGGGAGGACCAACAAAGAAATGAAGCTTTTCAATATTTGTTTCCTTTATGCCGTAGCAGTCAAGAGAATAAATAATTGAATTGAAAATGCCCTCGGTGGTGTCACAGAGAGTGCCGTCAAAATCGAATAAATAGTAGTTATAATCTTTCATTTTTATCACCGTGGTTTATATTAGCATATAAAAGTGCAAAATGCAAAGTGCTAAGTGCAAAGTTAAGGGGAAGCTACGCTTACAAACATTAAAATAGCATCGCAGACCCGACACTTTGCGTTTTGCACTTTGCATTTTATAAAATTTTCTATTGCAAGTTTTTTTATATTATAGTAAAATTAAAGTTAATTTTTAAATCAGTGAAAAGAGATGGTTTTGTGGCTATTAGTAAATGCCAAATTGACGCTATACTCCAAAAGTATGAAAATCCTGAGGAAAGCCTTATTGCTGTTCTTCAGGATGTTCAAGCTATTGATGGCTATATTTCAAGAGAAAGCGTAGAATACATAACAGAAAAAAGCGGGATACCCTCTTCGAGAATTATGGGTGTTGCCTCTTTCTATGCAGGCTTCCGCCTTAAGCCTGTTGGTAAATACAGAATTATGGTTTGTATGGGTACTGCCTGCCATGTTAATGGTGCAGAGCGTGTTGGTGATACTGTTAAGCGTGTTCTCGGTATTGAAGCAGGGGATGTAACTGAGGATGGACTTTTTTCCTGGGAAGAGGTTGCCTGCCTTGGTTGTTGCAGTATTTCTCCTGCTATGATGATTAATGACACCGCTTACGGCAAACTTACTCCCGATATGGTGACAGATATTATTAGTTCCATAAGAGAGGAGGAAGCACAATGAGGTTCCTTTTAGGTTTTGGTTCTTGTGGTATTGCTTCAGGTGCTAAAAATGTTTTAAAAGGTCTTGAAACCGCTTTTGAAAATACTGATTTCAAAGTTGAAAAGGTTGGCTGTAACGGACTTTGCTTTGCAGAGCCCATTGTTGAGGTTATAACAGATGATGGCGAAAGTATTCTTTATGGTCGCCTTACAGAAGAAAGTGCAACCGCCCTTGGTACTTCTGCCAGAAACGGCAATCTTATGAGCGAAAACCGACTCACAGAGGAAGAACTTAATTTCCTCAAGGGACAGAAGAGAATTGTTCTTTCCGGTTGTGGTAAAATTGACCCTGAAAGCATTGATTCTTACATAGAAAATGGTGGTTACACTGCTCTTAAAAAGGCACTTGAACTTGGTCCTGACGGCATAATTGAAGAAATAAAAAAATCGGGCTTGCGCGGTCGTGGCGGTGCAGGCTTCCCCACGTATATAAAATGGCAGTCTGCGAAAAATTCAGCAGGTGACGAAAAATACATTGTCTGTAACGCTGACGAGGGCGACCCCGGTGCATTTATGGACAGAGCAGTTATCGAAAGCGACCCCCATACGCTTCTTGAGGGTATGCTTATCGGCGCTTATGCCATAGGCGCAGACGAAGCCGTAATTTACGTCAGAGCAGAATATCCCCTTGCAATAGTCCGTCTTGAAGAAGCAATAAGACAAGCGAAAGAAAGAGGCTTTGCGGGTGAAAATATACTCGGAAGTAATTTCACCTGCAACTTCCGTATAAAAGCAGGTGCAGGTGCATTCGTATGCGGTGAAGAAACGGCTCTCATTGAATCTCTTGAGGGTGAGCGCGGTATGCCCAGACTCAAGCCTCCCTTTCCTGCTCAGGCAGGCTATTGGCTGAAGCCCTCCAATATCAACAACGTTGAAACCTATGCAAACGTTGCGTGGATAATAAACAACGGCGGCGAGGCCTTTGCCGCTATGGGTACAGAGGACAGCAAGGGTACAAAGGTATTTGCTCTT
>JAZNYZ010000034.1:0-2332 GCA_045594685.1 Acutalibacteraceae bacterium
ATTCCAACGATTAATGGCATGTGGCTATTGCCCTTTGGTGCTTCCCAGCACTTTTTCGATACGTTTCACTCTGTCCCACACTGTTTGCGGCGGATAACCTGTGATATTTGAAATTTCGGGGTTAGAACATTTGATTTTCCAGAGATAACAGACACGGAGCATTGGTTCACTAATCTTTTTGAATTTTTCTTGAACCTCATAGGTGAATTCAGGATACAATTTGTCTATTGCGCGAAGGAACTCTTTCCATTCTTCATCACTGAAACGGTGTTGCCCTTTTGACGAACTTTTGAACTTTGTTATAATATCACCGTTGTCTTTTGACAGGTCAGACATTATTACCTGTCTTGTAAGTTCACAATTCTGTTCAACAAGCATTTTAGAAGTTGACTTTGCATTGTCGAGTTCCTTTGAAAGCTCTGCATTTTTCTGCATCAACGATTCCAGTTCCTTCTCTTTATGCTTTATATGCTGTTTGATTCTACTTATCTCATCATTCCCTTTTAATATCAATTTCAGCAACTGCTTCTTTCTATAAACATATATGGAAAACACTAAAATGACAACGATTGCGGAAACTAATATTCCGACTATCAACTGAAGCCTGTTATTGGCTGCATTCTCGATTATCTTCAGTTCCTCTTCCTTATCACGTTGGTATTGGTATATATTTTTTGCTTTATCGGTATTCTCGGTATCCTTGTTTATATTAATAGTATTATTAGCTCTTATGAAATAAATTGCGTACTTTGTTGCATTTTCATAGTCACCCTTGTTTGCATAATATATAGTCAAAGACTTCGCAGAATTATATATATAATTGATTTTATCTGTGGTCTCAAATATTTTGTGTTCAATAACAGCTGCACTGTCAATAGATATACATTCCTCATAATAGGAGGAAACTGAAGCTAAATAATTATGTGGTCTCTCCTCCTCTTTGATTTTATTCAACATATTATAACAGTGTTCAGCATCATTACCGTAGCCTAATTTCGCAAATAAGGACATTGCATTTGCTATCAGATCTGCATTATCCTTATTAATTCCGTTTTTTTCTATTAATTCAACGGCTTTGTAACAGAATATAATCGTGTTTGCGACATCATCGACTTTAAAATAAGAGTTAGCTATGTTGATATATGTTCTTTCATCAGCTGTTCCATTTAATTCTGCAATTTCAAGCCCTTTCAAAGCTGTCGCCAAAGCTTCTGTAAAGATGTATTGTTCCCTGTATAGTGCAGATAGTTGCAAATAGGAAACTTCCAAGATTGCCAAATCTGCATTACCATCTTTTTCTGCAACTTCAATAGCTTTCAAAAAATATGTCACGGCTCTTGGATAGTCATTAAGGTCGCGATATACACTGCCCATATAATAGTATGTCTCTTGCAGCTCTTTAGCAGTTCCGTGCTCTTCGAAGAATTTGCACACCTCTTTAATGGTACTGTCGCTTGTGTGTGTAATATATGCTTTGTCGTGCAGTCTTATGTTGAGTAGTGCAAATTTGTTGCGCATATATTCCGACTCCTCTTCAAACAAAGGTTTAATGGAATCGAGACACAATATTGCCTTTTGTGGGAAGGTGTCGCCCTGTTTCTGAATATCTGCGAGTTTAGAAAGGAGTGTATCGTTAGCTTCTTTGTTGCAAGAAATAAGAATCAACACGAATAGGAATAAATGGATATAGTTTTTGCGTGTCATATTTAAAGGTATGTTTTCTGCAAAATTAGTACAAAATAATTAGTTACAGAATGTTTTTTTATCCGAACACATCCGATAAAATATTTTCACCACTGCATTGTTTTGTTTATAACCCGTTGATTTTTAAATAAAAGCAAGTGGGTTGTAAAAAATAACAAAACTCGGATATGCTCGGATAAAGAAACTTTGGAAAAAGAAACACTACAGCATATTTTTGCAAAAACAAAAAAACTGAAAATTATGAAATTATTAAAGAGAACAATTTGCTTAATATTGTTTGTCTTATCTTTTTCATGCGTATTCTCGCAATCGAACAAGGACATAGTTTTTGTATTGCAGAAAAATTTGGATAATGAAAAAGACGAAGTAAATGAAGCTAACACAAAACGCGACCTTGAATTGCAATCATTGCTGCCGGTTGCAATGTACAACATATCAAGCAAGTGTTTTCTTATAGAAAGCCAGCACATAGCTTTTGAGTCTATTACGTATTATATAATAAATGAAGATGGTGCTGTTTTCCAAAGCTGTGAAATAAGTTTGCCACGCAATGTTGTGCAGTCAATTCCTTTGCTGCATTTACCAAGCGAAACCTATTGCTTGGTCCTGGAAATTGACGGAATGTGTT
>JAZNYZ010000035.1:0-1861 GCA_045594685.1 Acutalibacteraceae bacterium
AGCCGGTGCTTATAATGATGATGAGATTGCTCGGTCTATCTGCCATCCGGGAAAGACATATGTGGCTGACGGGCAGTGGAACCCAAGGAAATACTTGAGGAAGGATCTGAAACCACTAGCCCAGGTTTGGTTTGTTTTCATCTTGTCAAACATCTTTCCCACTGAGCATACTTCAGACATCATTGCAAATAAGGCTCATTTGCTATGGAGCATGATGGTGGGTGATAAGGAAATAGATATAGGGGAATTGTTATCAAAAGAGCTGGACGAAAACATCATCATGGAAAATCCTAAGATGCTAGTACTTCCCGGCTTGATTACGGGTTTATGCTTGCACCAAGGAGTTGCCGTTCCACAGAACAGGGATGTCAAGCTGAAGCTGAGTATCTCTCCGGCCTTTATTAGAAGACACTGCATGAAGGATCCTGATCCTCCAGCAGAGCCAGCAGCAGCAGAAGCTGAAGGGGGAGAACAGCAACCTGTACCACCTGCACCCAGAGCTAGAGGGGTAGATCTCTCACAGATGCAGGTGATGATGGATAGGCAGCAGATGATGATGGATAGGCAGCAGCAGTATCATGAGCAGCAGATTGCCTTGATGACATCCCAGCATGAGCAGCAGATTGCTCTCATGAACACCCACCACCAGCAGGATCTCTTCCATCACCAGCAAAGGATGGAACAGTTTTACCAGCAGCATGCAGTGAATCAGAGCACCTACAGAGCGTTCAGTTATCTGAATGATGCTTTTCAGGATATGTCCCTGAGATGTGATGTAGAGGGTTGGCCCTCCACTGCTTCCTTTGTGTCCAGAGTGGCTTGGCCCGGGGCCGGGCCCATGATTCCAGTGGGGGAGGCAGCAGGCACATCAGCTGCCGGTACATCAGGAGCTGCTGGAACACAAGCTGGTGATGAAGATGAAGAAGATGATAATGAGGAGACTGATGATGATGATGAGAGTGATGAGGAGTAGCAATACTGAGCCTGCTAAAAAGTTTGTTTTTATTTTATTTTGCTTTTGTACTTTTATATTTGAATATTTAACTACTTTGGATTTATAAGCTTTATATTAAGTTGTAGTTTATTTTGTTAATTGTGTTTCTATTTTAGCTTGTTTTCCATTATGTTAAGTGTGGAATTTTGCAAAAATCTTAAAATTTTTTGACCAACTGTGAAAGTTAAGAAATGTGGAAAGTTCAAAAACAAAGTGAACGACTTCAATCTCATTTTGAACTTGGTGTTGGCACTCATTGATTTGAAAAGAAAACACAACTTCACCAAAGTTCAAATGGATTTCACTTGAATAATTTTGAAACTGTTTGAAATCAAAGACAACACATTTTGAGAGATAGAGCAAAACCAGAAAAATTTCACTGTAAAGTACACTGTATGCATGTATATCAGCTTTGTTTGAGTCTTTTGTCTTATGTCAATTAATGATACATGGAAAGGATCAGGGTATTCATTTCATAAACCACTTTAGCCAAAAAGCCAACCAATGACATTAAGCCTTTGTGTACCCAATCCCAAAAATGTGAAACGTAATAACCCTTTGAAAACAAAAATTGAATCTCCTTACCTTTGTCGAAAGGCAAGGGAGAAAATGTGAAAAAGGGTTAGTTGTACTTAAGTTGGGGAGAAAGGAAGACTTCAAAAAGTGGCATGGAGGCAAAATCTGAAAAAGTTACACTCTTCTAAATAAAATTGGAAAGTGAAAAGAAATGAAAAAAGAAAAAGAAGAGTGTACAAAAGAAAGAATTGAGGTAGTGGGAAAAGATGAAAAAAGTAAATTGAATCAAAGATTCTCGGAAGCTCTCTAAAATTAAAGCAATTTTTTCTATCCAGAAAAACCAAGATCCTT
>JAZNYZ010000036.1:0-205313 GCA_045594685.1 Acutalibacteraceae bacterium
ATATAATGCAAGATTTTTGAGATAATCGTTTTTTCAACTTAATATTTTTATTCACAATAATATTGTTGGAAAACAGCGTTTTTTAACGAATATTCTATTCCAATTTACCTTTTAAAATCAAGCTTTTGGCTAGTTTGTCCCCTTTTTGTTTATTTTTTTCGTAATTTGGCTTAATGTATCACTTTTTTCAATATTGTTGTATTGGAGAAGGCTTGAGATTAGCAACAGATAAAATGGATTCAAAGAATTTTTATGCAATTAACCCTGCATTTGATATAAAAAAGCCTAACAAGAGAAGATAAACACAAGAAAACTCAACCCTTGTATCAACATGAGGGTTGAGTTTTATATCGATATCATTTTTTATCGCGTTTTTGGTAGTCTTTATTGATCTCGTTGCTCCAGTCGGATTGGAGTGGGGCATTCGCTCTCAATTGGCAGATACTTTCGGAGACTGTTGCATAGAGGATTTTTGTGCCTTTTTCGTCTGCGTGGTAATTGACTGCTCTATCGCTACAGATACCATACTGAGCAGCAGTTTCGACTGCATCTATATTGGCACCTATGAATAGGAATTCCCACCCATATTTTTCCTTTTGGCGTTCTATCATATGCTTTACTCTGTCTGATGTATAACGGTGGCTGGCGTTTTCCATACCGTCGGTTGTGATGATGAACATTGTGTGCTCGGGAACATCTTCGGGGCGGGCGTATTTATGGATATTTCCGATGTGGTGAATTGCTCCGCCGATAGCATCTATAAGAGCTGTGCAACCTCTTACATAGTAGTCTTCCTCTGTCATAAGCTTGATTTCAGAGAGTTTGATTCTATCCTGGATAACTTCGCTTTCGTTATCGAAAAGAATGGTTGAAACATAGCACTCGCCCTCCTGTTTCTTCTGTTTTTCAATCATAGAGTTAAAGCCACCTATTGTATCTTTTTCAAGACCACTCATTGAACCGCTACGGTCAAGGATAAATACGAGTTCTGTGATACCGTTTGCACTTGTTTTGTTTGTGATGTTTTTCTCCATTTTAAATTCCTCCAAAAAATAATGTGATTGCGGGTTTTCTTAACCTTACAATCACATTATAGTTTGTTATTAAGTTGAATCGGTCGCTTGGTAAACGACATTTTTATAGTAACTCAAATTGATTTTTTTCAAATTTCAAAAGTCCCTCATCACGCATCTTACACAACTCGTTAGACATTGCACTTCGGTCAACAGACAAAAAATCTGCCATTTGCTGACGGTTAAAGGGAATTGTAAAGCTTGAACTGTTTTGCCGCCCTGCTTCTTCAGATAAATATGAAATAAGCTTCTCACGTGTAGAACGCTTCGACATATGTCCGAGCTTTTGAACAAGTTTTCTGTTTTTCTCTGATATTGCAAAAAACATATTCTGTACAACCATTGCATGAAAACGGCAAGCAGATGAGCAGGTTGTAATAATCCGATTTACATTAAAGAAAATAACCGTACTATCCTCCACCGCAACTACATCATTTAAGATAGAGCCACTTTCAGGAGCAACATAGGCTTCGCCAAACATATCGCCAACAGAAATCAAACCGAGAATACTGCGGTTGCCCCAATAATCATCCTTTTGTATATGAAGCTTACCCTCTACCAAAACAACAATATCGTTCAGATGCTCACCCTGACGGAAAACATATTCACCTTTTTTGTAGTTTCCGAGCCTTGCACCAAGGCAAGAAAGCATGGATATAATCTCATCATCACCAACACCGGCAAATAATTGTGTTCTTTTTAAAATTGAAACATATTTTTTCACAAAACATCACTTTCCGTTGTAAAAACAACCGTATCATTTTAATTATTGTACTATAATTAAAACACAAAATCAAGGAAGGATACTTTTTATGATAAGAAAAATCATCAAAATAAATGAAGAAAAATGTAACGGATGCGGTGCTTGCGCAGTGGCTTGTCACGAAGGTGCAATAGAAATGATAAACGGCAAGGCAAAGCTTGTCAGAGAAGACTATTGCGACGGACTGGGTGATTGCTTGCCTGCATGCCCTGTAGATGCTATCACCTTTGAAGAAAGAGAGGCTCCGGCTTATGATGAAAATGCAGTTCTTGAAGCTAAAGCGAATAAGCTTGGCACTCTGCCCTGCGGTTGTCCCGGAACACAGTCAAAAACTATCATGCGAAGCTCACCATCTGAGGAAACAAAAAGCATTGCTACACATAGTCAATTATCACAGTGGCCTGTGCAAATAAAGCTTGTTCCCGTAAATGCACCGTATTTTGATGGAGCAAATCTTTTAGTTGCGGCAGATTGCACAGCTTACGCATACGCCAACTTTCATAATGAATTTATGCGTAAGCACATCACTCTTATTGGTTGTCCGAAGCTTGATAGCGTAGATTACACAGATAAGCTTACCGCCATCATATCAAATAATGATATTAAGAGTGTTACCGTTGCACGTATGGAGGTACCTTGTTGTGGCGGTATTGAACACGCTGTAAAGCAGGCTTTAAAAGCAAGTGGTAAATTCATACCATGGAAAATTGTTACTATCTCTACTGATGGTAAAATATTAGACTAAAAAATAATCAGACAACATTTTTCTATATTTAATCTTTCAAAAACAATGTGATTGTAAGTTAAAAACCCACAATCACATTGTTTTCCTATATTCAATTTCCTTAAAACCAACAAGCACGAAATCGTCTGCGACTAAAATCGGTCTTTTAACAAGCATACCGTCTGTGGCGAGGAGTTTTAACATTTCGTCCTCGGTCATTGTTGGAAGTTTGGTTTTGAGTTCCATAGATTTATAAAGCAGACCGCTTGTGTTAAAGAATTTCTTTAAGGGTAAACCGCTTTTGTTATACCATTCGTTCAGTTCTTCAAAGCTGGGATTATTGAGTTTAATATCTCTTAATTCGTATTCGATTTTATTATCATCAAGCCACTTTTTAGCCTTCTGACAAGTGGTGCATTTGGAGTAACAAATAAACTTTATCATAGTTTTTAACCTCCTAACAAGCTCTGGTCAAATGCGAACAGAGCTTCGTTAATTTCAAAGATGTTGTAATTGCCCTCTGTGATGAAATATTCGATTATGATATCGAATTTGTTGCTGTGTGAAAGGGCAAAGCCTGCCTTTTTCAGCATATCCTCCGTTTCATCGAGAGAAAGCTCAAGAGCGATTGCAAAGGCTATTGCGGTGGGTTTAGAGGGCTTATAATGCACATCACCACGAATTTTAGAGAACAGCTTGCGGTCGATATTAGCCTTTTTGTAGCATTGGGCATCGGTCATACCATTTTCATCAATCTTGCGAAGTAACATTTGCGAAAAGCTCTCGTCAATCTGATTTACAGCATCTTCAAGAGAGAGTGCTTTAGGAACAGATGCAGAATAGCACTCGCACATATCCATCGCCATAACAGATGGCATGGGCATATTAAGGCGCATACTTTCTCGGCGATAATCTGTGTGCTCATCAACATATCTGTCGTCAATATATTCGGCAATATCGGAAAAGAGCTTTTCGCTGATTTTATATGCTTTCTTATCGAAAATGACGATACAAACTTTCATTTCATTTTTCAACAGAAAATCACTGATAACATCAATAGCAACCTTGAGAGCCTTGTCCTTTGGATAGCCATAAACACCTGAAGAAATGAGAGGAAATGCTACGCTTTCGCAATTATGCTCTTTTGCAAGTTCCAAGGATTTTTTATAGCAGGATTCAAGGAGTGCCTTTTCTCCATTGCTGCCACCCTGATATACAGGTCCGACGGTATGAATTACATACTTACAAGGTAAGTTATATGCCCCCGTAATTTTCGCATTACCTGTTTCGCAACCACCGAGAGTTCTGCATTCCGCTAACAACCCCTCACCTGCTGCACGGTGAATACAACCATCAACACCGCCACCACCTAAAAGAGTGGAATTGGCAGCATTAACAATGGCATCTACCGTCATTTTTGTTATATCGTTTCTTACTATTTGTAATGGCATAGAATCACCTGATTTCTAATATTCCCAAATACTCATCCAACCTCGCCTCTACATACTCAGCGATAAGGTTTGTCATTGGCATTGAGTCGTTATCTCGGTAATAAGCATCGAATGCGTCGTAATAGCGTTTGCGATCGGTAAATTTCACATTAATTGGTGGGTAGCCGTTTCGGATAAGGTCGAGATTCATAATCAAACGACCTGTTCTGCCGTTGCCATCAATAAACGGATGGATACCCTCAAACTCAAGATGGAACAAAGATATACGCTCGATGTCGGACATAATTGATTTTCGTTCCTTGTTTTTTGTGAGGAGTTCAGCCATTTTAGGCTCAATCATATATGGTTGAACGGGCATCGTATAAGCACCCATAATACGCACGGGAATTCTGCGGTAAGTTCCTTTATCCTCAGGCCTGTTCATTAGCACTAATGAGTGAACATTTTTTATAACATACTCGGAAAAATCAATATCTTTGGTTGCGATTTCCTGAACGTACAAAAACGCATCTCTGTGACCAACTGCTTCAAGATGGTCCTTCATCGGTTTTTGATCTATGGTGATACCTTCAAGAACCATTGCAGTTTCTTTTAGTGTAAGAGTGTTGCCCTCTATGGCATTTGAATTGTAGGTGAATTCGACCATAAACTCCTGACGAAGTCGCTCAACCTCACCGGATGTAAGAGGGCGCAATTCGGAAAGCTTTTGTTTTTTAGCTTCAATCTCTGCAAAAGGATTTACATTAGATAATCTTCCATCAATGGGTTTCCGAGCGTCTTCAGGAATCATATATAAATTCCCTTTACGGATAACTCCCGGAATTTTTTCTTTTGCACAAAGCATACGTATCCTACGTGCAGAAATTCCCCACTTTTCAGCCATTTGAGATATTTTTACATATTCCATAACATCACCTCTGTAATTGTATTATTCCTAATTTAATGCAATATTATCACATTTTAGGAATAATAACAAGGGTTTTATTGTGTTTTTAGAGTCATATTATTCCTATTTTTGCTAAATTCCGCTAATTGACCGGCAGTTAAATTTTCAGGCATGGAAATAGCAAAAAACAAGAGCAGAGATTGTTCCCCTGCTCTCACTCTAACTCTTTTTATTCGGTATAATAAACCATACGAACAATGGCTTTAATGTCAAAGAGCTTCGGATTTGCAAAATCAAGATTTTTATCTTCCTTGATTTCTCTTTTGAGTGCTTCTTCCAATGATTCGTGGAATTGTATAACCCCACCGGGAATATTGCCACAATTAATTAAATCGACTCAAAAAGCAAACATCTCATTATATCAGCTCAAACAAAGCCGTATCGTGTTTTTCCATATAAAGTGAAATAACATCGGTTTCCTGTTCCCGGAGGTTTGTGCCGAGAATGGACCTTACCTTATATTTTTCAGGTAGCTTTATTTCAACCTCACCATTATGAGATGTATGAATACCGATGTATCCGCCACCGCAATAAACCACATTGTTATCCGAATTATAGCAATGAACACCATTTGAAACAAGATATTCACGAAGCTCCTGTGTAGAAACGTAGATTTTGTCACCCTCGGGGAAAAAATATGGTACATTATGTTTTTCACAAAGTGACATTGCCTTTTTTCCACTTTCTGAGGGTAAGGGTGTTGTAAAGATTGCAACCTTATAACTGTCAATAACCTTTTCGGCATCCTCAGTCATACATAAATCAAAGGGAATTCCCGTATTTCCCATTGCAACTCGGATATTATTGACGCTACAGGAAATATCGCTACATCGCGGATTATTAAAATACGCCCTTTCGTCTATGAAAACCACTGTCTGCGCAGACGGATATGAATTTGATTTGGTTTTCGATTCGTCTGCAATATTTTTCATTTTTCTCAGTTCAAGCATTATTTCTTCATGGTGATACCAACCGCCCCACATATCAAACCACCATATACCCGAAAATCTTGTAAGCTGATGGGAAAAAGCTTTTCTTATGGCAGACAAAGAAAGGGGTAGAGTATCGGGACCGCACCACACAGTTTTATTGCCATTATTGTCTCTAAGTGCAAAATAATTTTCTGAAAAGCTTCCCGGACGGGATTCCTGCATTCTTCTTGTAAGGTGAGTTCTTATATCACATTCAACAAAATACAGCTTGTTATGTAGCTTGAGCGACTTTTCAGATATCATATCACCCCAATCAACACCAAGCTCTCTGGTACAATCGTAGCAACAGGGAGATGAGAAAAAGTCGATATATGGTGAATCAATAATGTGCCTTAATCCCGCAAGACCAAGAAGCGGGTCATTCACGAAAGCATTGTAGCCGTAAAAAGCACCTACAAGCTGTTCGTTATTAACAAACTTTTTAAGAGCCTTGCAAAAATGCTCAACAGCTTTTGCTGCAGTTTCACAACAGAATTCACCGTAACGACTAACAGTTTCATTATACCCCGGCTTAAATAAATCCTCTCTTGTAATTTCAGGAACGGTATCAGCATTATAGTTTTTCTTCATCCATAAATGAAATTTTTCAATACCTGTTTCAGAAAAAGAGCCTGCCATATCGTGATGCATCCATTCCTGAGTTGTTCCGCCGCAAATCTGATACCCTGCAATTCTTTGGCTATAATCTGCACAACGAATATGCGAAACCAGAGTAGCAAGAAGCTCTGCACCATCGCGGAGATATTTTTCTGACCAAAGAGCCTCTCTCATACCGGATGGTGTAGAAACACATTCGTTAAAATTGTTTTCAATCCATTTCTCAGGCATTGCAACATTTATCCGAGGGAAAATAAGAGCATCGGGGCATTCCGCTAAAATCTCAGCCACAATCCCGTCAAATTCTCTGTAGTCAGGTTCATCCCCTTCAAAAACCCCTGTCCTGAATGGTGAAAAACCGCTGACATTGTTTATGGGAAGCACGGTAAACGAAACATTAATAAAAAACATTTTATAACCGGCTTTTATGAAATCCGAAAACTCTCCGCACTCCTCAAAATAAGTAGTATAAGCAAGTGGATAATGCAATACCCCATCGATAGAAATATATGGTTTCCCGTTTTTAAATTCAATTAAAGATTTCATATCATTGCCTTTCACGCCATAAATTTAAGCATATCTTTTGTTATTTCATATTTAGTAGGTTTCCCGTTTATATAATTATCAAGCTGCTTAATCATATAATCTGCCATTCTTTCAGTTTCGTTACCTAAGCTACCTGCAATATGAGGTGTGATAATTGCATTAGAACACCAGAAAAGCGGACTAAAAAACGGAGTTCTTTCATTTTTAAGAACATCCAGAACGGCAGTTATTGAGGGGTGGTGAATCAAGCTTTTTGCAAGTGCAAATTCATCCACCTGGTCGCCTCTGCCTGTATTTATAAATGTACTGTGTGGTTTCATAAGACTGAACAATTCTCTGTTGAAAATATTTTTCAATTCTTTTTTATTTGCAAGGTGATTGCTTATAACATCGCATTCTTTAAAAATTGTTTCCATATCGCACAAGGTGACACCGAGCTCATTCGCCCTATCCTCTGCAACAAACGGGTCATAAGCATAAACAGAAACATCAAGCTCCTTGAGCTTCTCTGCAACAGCAGAACCGATTTCACCAAGACCGATTAAGCCCACCCTTGCACCATAAGCACCGATGCAATTTTGTGTGTGATTTCGGGAATAAGGCAAAAATGATTTATATCTTTTAGCACCCTGAAAATAGCCCTTTAAGGCTAAAACAATCTGAGAAACAGTATATTCTGCAACGGGAACACCATTAGCAGAAAATGCACTGAAAACTCTTATTCCTGAATCGAGAAAAGGCTTTGCAAAATACTGAACTGTTCCTGCACTATAAAAAACAATCTTTAGGCAGGGCATATATTTTTTTATTTCGTCCCCGGTAAATTGAGGCATTCCCCATGTTGCAAAAGCAATTTCACAAGTCTTTAAAAATTCTTTATGGGTTTCAATATTGCTTTTATCTATTCTCTGAGAAAGCTCACCATATTTACCTAATTTTTGCAAAACGGAGGGTGTGTAAACCTTTGAAAAACTAATTTCACTTCCGCTGAATAATGCGATTTTTATTTTAATCACCTCAATATGCTTTGAGCTTGCGAACATCTTTTATAAAATTCTTTTCCTTTGAGCCTTTAGTAAATTCAACAATAACAATACCGTTAAAATTCATAGAAATAAACTTTTTAATCAGTTTATCAAGATAATTTTTATCTTTCTTTTTAAAGCGTTGCTCTCGCTTCAAATCACGGTAGCTGACGTGAAAATTCTCAATAAAATCAAAGGTCTTTTCAATTCTGTCTATATCATAATCGAATCTTAAATAACGGGATTGAAAATATGTTTTAAAGTTATCACAATTCAAATCGTTTTTTAACTTCAATATCGCCTCTGTATTGTTATTAAAGGTGTTATCGTGACATTCGGGGCAAACAAGAAGATTATATTCTTCTGCCTTACTGCAAAGGATTTTCATTTCTTCTAAAAGCTCATTATATTCACTTACTGTAAAATCCTCACTATTTTTATTACCAAGCCAGATTCTTATGGAAGAAGCACCCATTTCACTTGAAATTCTGCAAACCGCTTCCCAGTCCGCTTTATCAGAACATCCTGTTCTGTAGTAACTGCCGTAGGAGCTTATTTTAATATTATTTTCATAGCAAAGTTTTTTAGCAAGCCTTGCATCCACAAGGTTTTTAACGTGAACATCTCCACCCCATTCGATAAACTCAACACCTGCATTTTTTGCAATTTCAACTATCTCACTGACAGTTTTATTTCTGAAGGTGACACTTGCCACTCCGATTTTCAAGCTCCCCACCAAATAACACTCCCCCTGAAGCGTTCTGTTAATACTACAACAATTTTACCATTGATATAAAAGAAATGCAATTATAAACTTTTCCTTGACAACTGAAAAAACTTGTGTTATAGTGTGCGAAATACAAAAATGAGGTAAAGGTTATGAACACATATCGTTTTACAAAACATGATATGCAGAATTCCTGGCTTGTAAAGTATGATTATGATACTTGCAGGTCTATGCCTTTATACTCATTTCGCAAAAAGTAAACTATTATTTTAACGATATGATTATACCGGTGTAGGCTTACTGCAGGAGCTTACACCGGTTATTTTTATATTATGCAACCGCCGATTAATCGAAGTTGCAATTCTCAGTGGCTATTTTTCCGCCAGAAATCCCAAAAATGCTCGTTAATACACAAAGTATTGCCTGTGCTTTTTGAAATCTCTGACAAAAAACTATCTCACTGATAATTACAATCCGATTTAATCGTTGGCTGCCCAAAGGAGAATTGATATGAAACTATTTTATTTACTGAAAAAGAAACTTTTCAAAAAGCAACCTGAAGTAACAGGCGATTTCCTTGTTGATTACTACAACACCCACGATGAAGATGTACGTCTTTTGTCCAAGCACGGCAGAGTTGAATTTTTGACAACCGTGAAATATATTGAGAACTATTTGGAAGACGGAATGAAGATTATGGAAATCGGAGCTGCAACAGGCAGATACTCTCATTATTTTGCTCAAAAAGGCTTTGAGGTTGATGCAGTTGAACTTATTGAACACAATATTGAGGTTTTCAAAAATAAAACATTGCCTGGTGAAAATGTAAGAATTAAGCAAGGTAATGCTCTTGATTTATCAGAATATCCCGATAACAGCTACGATGTAACTCTATTGCTTGGACCTATGTATCACTTGTACACAGCCGAAGAACAACAAAAAGCTCTTTCAGAAGCAATCAGAATTACAAAGCCTGACGGATACATCTTTATTGCTTACTGTATGCTTGAACCATCAATGTTCTGTTGTTTTAAAAATAACAGAATTGACAAATTGATTGAGGAGGGTGAATTTGACCCTGTTACACTCGAAGCATATTTTCCACCACACGGGATTTTTAAGGTATATACAAAGGATGAAATTTTTGATTTAACAAAGATTTTTGATGTGGAAAGGTTGCATTTCGTTGCTACTGACGGTTATACTTGCCATATGAAAGAGTCTGTTGACCAAATGGATGATGAAACCTATGATTTATATCTCAGATACCATTTCAAAACCTGCGAAAGACAGGATTTAGTCGGCATATCACACCACACACTTGATGTGTTGAGAAAGGAGTAGAAAATATGATTAAATATCCGAATTATGACAGAAGCATACTTTCGATTGCTTCATCAGTTTTAAACCATTTTGGCGTTAAGGATTGCCAACATAAAACCTTACCCGAATTTGATAAATTACTTGAGAAAGATTATAAAAACATTATAGTAATTCTTTTTGACGGATTGGGAACTTCAAGCTTGAACTACCATCTTACTGAAAATGATTTTTTGAGAAAACACTATGTAACCGATATTTCTTCAGTTTTCCCGTCAACAACCGTTGCTGCAACTACATCTATTCTGAGTGGCTACTCCCCTTTGGAATGCGGATGGCTCGGCTGGGACTTATACTTTGAAGAAATCGGAGAAAACGTTGCAGTTTTCAAAAACACTTTGCAGAGGAACGGTGAGCCTGCCGCAAAATACAACGTGGCTCACAAATACATTCCTTACAAAAACATTATGCAAAGGATTGAAAAAGTCAGAGGCAGAAAAAGCGCTTACTGTGTAGCATTCTTTTCAAAATATCGTGTCAAAAATGTTGATGATATTTGTAAGACTATATACAAGCTTTCCAAAAAGAGAAAGAAGAAATATATCTATGCCTATTGGAATCAGCCTGACCATGCAATGCACGGTCACGGAGTAACAAGCCCTGAAGCACACAAAGAGATTCTGCATATTAACAGTGAGATAGAAAAGCTTTGCGGTAAATTAAAGGATTCACTTGTAATCATAACTGCAGACCACGGACTTTGCGATGGAAAAACAGAATATTTAGAAGACTATCCACAATTAACAGAACTTTTGAAAAGACCGCCATCTATTGAACCAAGAGCTTTAAGTTTGTTTATTAAAGACGGAAAAACAGAAGAATTCAAAACAGAATTCAACAAAAATTTTGGTGAGTCTTTCAGATTAATGACAAAGGAAGAAGTGTTCTCAGAAAATATTTTAGGTTTTGGAACACCGCACCCGAAAACCGCAGACTTTATAGGTGACTTTTTCGCAGTTGCACTTGATGAAACTAACATAGATTATAAACGAGGCGATTTTGAAATGGTTGGCGTTCATGCAGGTCTTACGGAAGAAGAAATGACTGTTCCGTTTATAGCAATCGAAACTGAAAAGAGGAAACGACGATGAATATAATACAAAAAATCAAACAAATAAAATACATAAAAACCACACCCATTCTTGAAACGGAAAGGCTGATTTTACGTCCTATTACACCAAAGGATGCAGATGCAGCTTTCGTATGGTTGAGTGACGAAAAGGTTAATAAATTCATGCCCTATAACCTTTATAAAAACACAGATGAGGTATTGTATTGGATAAATGCAATAATCCCCAAAGACAAGAATTGCCACTGGGGAATTGTGGTTAAAGAAAACAATCTTTTAATTGGTAGCTGTAGCATTGGTCCTGATAAGAAACAGCCTGATGCCTGGGGCTTCGGTTACAATATTCGTTCTGACTATTGGAACAAAGGTATAACCACAGAAGCCACCAAAAAGATGATTGAATTTGCCAATAAAAAATACGGCATAAAAAGCTTTGTTGCAAGCCACGCTGTTGATAACCCTGCTTCAGGCAAGGTTATGGAAAAGTGCGGTTTAACCTTCGACCATTACGGAGAATACAGCACCTTTGACGGTACTCAAACCTTCAAAGCAAAATTTTATAAAATGCATTTGGAGTGATGAAATTGAAATTCAAAAATATAGACCACGGAAACGAATTTGATTTTGGAAAAACCTCTGTAGAATATGCAAAGTTCAGAGATATTTATCCGAAAGATCTTTACGAAAAATTATATAATCTTGGTATTGGTATTGAAAACTCATCTTGGCTTGATATAGGTACAGGAACGGGAGTTTTACCATTTAACCTTTACAACTACGGAGCTAATATAACCGGAGTTGATATTTCCGAAAGTCAGATTGAGGTTGCAAATGCATTAGCAATTGAAAAAGGCTCAAAGAATGTACATTTTCTTGTATCACCTGCAGAAACGCTACCATTTCCCGATAACAGTTTCGACAGTATAACTGCAGCACAGTGTTTTTGGTACTTTGACCGAGAAAGTGTTACAAAAGAAATAAAAAGAGTTTTAAAACCCGGTGGAATTTTTGTGAAGATTTATATGAGTTATACACTCACAGATGAAATTGCACGAAAATCCCATACTCTTGTTAAGGAAATGAATACAAGTTGGACACCCGGTGCTTCAGGTTCAAAGGACATATACAATCATCCATTCCCAAACGGAAATGTAGAAACCTTTGAATGTAAGATACCATTCACTCGTGAAAGCTGGCACGGGCGTATGTTGGCTTGCCGTGGAACAATGGCATCTATGGATGAAGATACTTTAAAGATATGGAACGAAGCACACCTCAATATGCTTTCAGAATATCCTGATAGTTTCGAAATCAACCATAAGGTTTACATAGCTTGGTATATAATAGATTAATATGACACAATGAGGACAGGGATAATCCCCTGTCCTCATTTCATCTTTTAGGCAACTTACCACACTCGTAAAGCCTGTTTATTTTTTTATAATGACTGCAGGTTCTTCCGCCATCAACGGAGCAAACGCCTTTTTCATACTCTGATTTTTCGGCGTTGTTGTCAAATAATCGTGTGTGCTTTTTACCGTCTTCACCCTCGCAGTTAATGAACTTATCGCCCTCACCTATATAAAAAGGACATTCGATAAGTCTTTCAATGAATTTTGACATAGGTATTGTCCTCGACTAAATTACGATACATAGTCGTAGTTTTTGCATACGGCAGTTGCATTTCCGCTATCGTCAAAAACAAGGTCAACAACACCGATTGCTTTTGAACCGTCATTATATTCAATCGTAAATGTAATTGTATCATTAAAGGTTGAGTATGGTGTATTTATGTTTTCTTCAAAAGCCTTTTCCATTTCTTCTGTATGACTCCAATAAAAACTGCTTTTCTCAAAGTCGAAATCCTCACCATTGGCAGATAAATTGTTTCCGTGTTCCCAACCTATGTTGATAAAATTACCATGTTCGGGAGCATTAAAAGTAGGTTTATTTGTGTTATACACCATTTGACCATACTTTGAGGTGTTTTTTACATTTATGGATTTAATGTTTTCAGTATCATCTAAATCAAGTTTAAATTCATTAAAGGTGCATATAGTCATAATAATATTTTCTTTTACACAAAGTTCTGCACTACCCGTATCGAACTTTTTTTCTGCACAATATTTATTAAAAACATCGTCCAATTCATTTTCGATTTTTGATGTTTCTAAATCAGAGAGACCTCTTACATCCCTAACTTCTAAATACACTTCGTAGGGATATTCTTCATTGAGCTCCAAAGTTTTATTAATAGTTGCGGTTTCTGTGCTTTCTGTATTGGCTGCACTTGCAACCATTATAAAAGGATTTACCTTTTTATTTTGTGTTGCTATGTTTCCTGTTGTGCTTTGTTGCTTAGTGGTGTTCTCGTCAGGCTGTGGCACTAAAAACCCTACACCGAAAATAATTGCAAACGCAAGGCAAAAAGCGGTAATGCTTAATGTAACTTGCCTGTTTCTCTTGACAGGAACGGTATTTGTAGTGATCTTTGCTTTTAATCTGTTGCCCATATAAGCATCGGGGTTAATATTATCTATAGATTTTTTGAAATCGTCTTTTTTCATAATGCATAATCCTCCAATTCTAATTTAAGAATATCTCTGCCTCGTTGCAATCGCTTCTTGACAGCTGATTTGCTTATTTTCAAGGTTTTTGAGATTTCTTCAACAGTATAATCGTTGTAATAAAACAGAATTATGGCTGATTTATATTTTTCGGGTAATGCAATAACCTTTGAAATTACATCCTGCTCCATATCGTTGTTTTTGTATGTAGCAGTTACAGTCACATCATCAATACACTCATTCTTACGACCTGATTTTTTCAGATAATCCAAACACTTATTCTGCGTTACTCTGATAAACCAGGCTTTTTCGTGTTCAGTATTTTTAAACTTATATTTACCGCAAAGATATTTTGTGAAAACATCTTGCAAAACATCTTCGGTATCACTTGCATTACCTAAATATAAAAATGCAATTTTAAAAAGCATATTGCCATATTCGTTATATTTAGCTTCAAATTCATTTTCGAGATCTCGTTTACTCATAACGTCCTCCTTTCACTAGGGTGAAATGAGTTATCCAAACCTGCCTAAAAGCTAATCTTTTTAAGTCTTTTCGGTGTTTCGGTCTTGAAAGGCGCCAGCCTATCTTCACCCTCAACACCAAAAATACAATAAAAATCTTTTGCTTTTAGGTCGAAGATTTTATACAGTGCGGATTTTTGGTCAGCCAAGGCAAAAACGCAGCTAATCCTTTCGGATTGGCGAGTATTTTAACGTAGGATGAACGGAAATCCGCCTGTAGAAAACACGGTTCGGATAATTCCTTTCACCCTAAAAACGATTGACAATTGCTTTTGGTGACATAAATATTATAGTACCCAAACCTTCAAAGCAAAGTTCTATAAAATGCATTTGGATTGATGATATTGAATTTTGAAAATATAGATATTTTTCAGTTAAAGCAATTATTGAAAGATTTATAACAATATGGTATCATATCAGCAGAATATTTGAAAGTGGGATTGCTTTATGAATTATCTCAAATATGTAAATATCAAGCAGGGTTCAAAATCTCTGCACCGCTTCTCTCAGGGTAATACGTTACCGCTTATTCAGAAGCCTTTTGGTTTTGCAGCTTTCAGCTTGCAAACAGAAACATCAAGAGGTAGTTGGTATTATCACCCGGATGACCGCTCCGTTGAGGGTATTCGCCTTACCCGTCAGCCAAGTCCCTGGATTAGCGACCACAGTGCATTCACAATGATGCCTCAGATTGAAAATCCCTATGTTGATTTTGAAGATTGTTGGTCGGGTTATGACCCAGAAAAAGCAATTTTACAACCGCATTATCTAAAATGCTATCTAAAAAGACCTTTCTGTGATTTTGAGCTTACGCCTACCGAATATGGTGCTTGTGTAAGGCTCAGCTTCAAGAAGGATTTTGACCGTTATATATCGGTTTTGCCTGTTAAACGAAACTGTGAATATGAGTTTGACAAAGAAAATAACCGCCTTTATTGTTGGACAGATTGCAACCGTGATAAAAAGAGCCACGATAAAGGTACCATCAAGGGTTATTATGTATTTCAGTTTGATGCAGATTCTGTTGATGTTGATAAAATTCTTACCGGTAGCAGAGATACCTGCGACACTGAACACAGCTTACATATCAAGGGTGAAGGCACAGGTATTCATATAGCACTTAAGAAAAAGGATGTTACATTTACAGTTGCCACATCATTCATAAGTTACGAGCAAGCCTTGCGAAATCTTCAGCACGATTCTGTTTACGGCAGCTTTGACGAGCTGAAAGACGAAAATGAGCGTATATGGAATAAGTATCTTTCAAAGATTGAGATAGATGCAGATGAAGATACGATGAAAACATTCTACAGCTGTATGTACCGCACATTCCTCTACCCTCATAAAGCTTATGAACCTGATGAAAACGGCAATCCCATTCACTATTCTCCAAGTGCAGATAAGGTTCTTCCCGGTGTGAGATACACCGACAACGGTTTCTGGGATACATATAGAACAAATTATCCGTTCTACGCAATTGTTGCAAAGGACATTCTTCCTGAGATTATTGAGGGATATATCCAGGATTATATTGACGGCGGGTGGCTCCCCCGTTGGACTGCAGGCGATGCTAAAAACTGTATGCCAAGCACCGCTATTGACGCGGTTATTGCAGATGTTGCCACACGAAATCTTATTTCTAAAGATTTACTTAAAATTGCATTCAAAGGTATGGAGCACCACGCAAACAAATCTTCCACAGTACCTGCTTACGGCAGAGAGGGATGTGAGGAGTATCTTGAGCTTGGCTATGTTCCTTGCGACAAGTTCAGCGAAAGTGTAAACCTTACACTTGATGCGGCGTATTTTGATGATTGCCTTGCAACTGTTGCAGATATTCTCGGCTACGAAGACAAGAAAGAAAAATATTTTGCCCGTTCTAAAAATTATAAGAACCTCTTTGATAAAGAAACAGGCTTTATGAGACCCAAGGATTCAAAGGGTAACTTCAAGCCCGATTTTGACCCAATCAGATGGGGTGGAGATTATACCGAAGCTGCCGCTTGGCAGACAAGCTTTGCAGTTCAGCACGATATTGAAGGTCTTGCAGAGCTTTATGGTGGCAAGGACATTCTTATCAAGAAGCTTGACGAATTTTTCGCAACACCTGCTGAATACAGAGTTGGTGGCTACAACTACGAAATTCACGAAATGACTGAAATGGCAGTTTGCGATTGGGGTCAATGCGCAATTTCCAATCAGCCAAGCTTCCATATTCCCTTTATCTACACATATCTCGGTGAACCCGAAAAAACTGAATATTGGGTTAAAAAGATATGTGCTGAAGGCTTTTCCTGGAAGGATGACGGCTTCCCCGGTGATGAGGACAACGGCTCAACTGCAGCTTGGTATGTTTTCAGTTGCTTGGGCCTTTATCCAATAACTCCCGGTAAACCTATTTACACAAATAATAAACCATTGGTTGATAATATCCGTATTCTCGGTAAAAAGGTAGACTTCCAAAAATACGGAAATATGATTGCATACGATGAAATAATTAAAGAGATTGAAGAATAAGGAGATAGATTTTTATGCATAAAAAATTAGCTCTTACTCCACCTATGGGTTGGAACAGTTGGGACTGCTATGGTGCGGCTGTAAATGAAGAACAGCTTCTTGCCAATGCAGATTATATGGCAAAGCACCTTAAGGACTACGGTTGGGAATATGTTGTTTGCGATATTCAGTGGTCTGAGCCTACTGCAAACAGCTTTTACTACAACTATTTCGCTCCTCTTTGTATGGACGAATATTCACGACTTATTCCATCAGTTGAACGCTTCCCCTCTTCTGCAGGTGGTAAAGGCTTCAAGCCTATTGCTGATTATATACATTCACTCGGTCTCAAATTCGGTATTCATATTATGCGAGGTATTCCGAGACAGGCAGCACACCAGAATACGAAAATCAAATGTGAAGGTGTTACTGCAAGGGATATTGCAAACCCCACCTCCATTTGCAAGTGGAACCCTGATATGTACGGTCTTTACCCCGACAAAAAAGGTGCTCAGGAATATTACGATTCAATATTCGAGCTTTATGCTTCATGGGGCGTTGACTACATAAAATGCGATGATATTGCTAACACAGAGATGTACCCTGACAACCCCTATTCAGCAAGAAAAGAAATTGAAATGCTGAGAAGTGCTATTGATAAATGTGGCAGAGATATGGTTCTCAGCCTTTCTCCCGGTCCTGCACCTGTCTGGGAGCACGAGCACCTTGCTGCTAATGCAAATATGTGGCGTATGACAGGAGATTTCTGGGATGAATGGAGCAAGCTTCACGCTATGTTTGAGCGTTGCTACGCTTGGCAGGAATATGTTCAGCCCGGTGCATGGCCCGATTGCGATATGCTTCCTCTCGGCAGAATTCAGATTACAGAAAAAAAACCCGAATACAGAAACCGTTACACACGCTTTACCCACGATGAGCAGATTACAATGATGACTCTTTGGGGAATTTTTCGCTCCCCTCTTATGATGGGCGGTGAAATGCGCGAAAACGATGAATTCACCCTTTCACTTCTTCAGAACAGAGAGCTTATTGATATGCTCAAAAACTCAAGCGGTGCAAGGCAGTTCAAGAGAGAAGAAACTGACTGCAAGGGCGAAATCATCTGGACATCCACAGGCGAAAACTGCAAATATGTTGCGCTCTTTAACACAGATGACAAAGAACGAGAAATCAGCTTCGATATTACAGATATTTCAATCGGCGGTGTTAAATACAGCGTTTGGGATATGTGGAAGCACGAAGAATACACCGTAACAGATGCAGAATTCTCTGCAAAGGTTAACACCCACGGAGCAAGACTCTTTAAGATTATTATAAAATAAAGCTCATCTATAGCAAAAGACCGAACGCCTATTCTAAGGTGTTCGGTCTTGTTTCATTGCGTAATAATCAATTAATCCTAATAACGAGGTCGCTTTCAGGATAGCAACAACAAGGATGTATGAAATTAAACTGCATATCTGCTATACGACGCTTATCCTCGCCCTCAGGAATATAAACCTTTCCGCTTACAAGCTTACTTCTGCAGAAGCCACATTCACCTGTGTGGCATCTTGCAGGAACAACAATACCTGCTCTTTCAAAAGCACAAAGAACTGTTTCACTGCTACTTGCTTTAATAACTGATTCGTTACCGCGATTAATAACAGTTATGCTGTATTCCTTGGGTTCTTCTTCAGCCTTCTTGCCGGAAGAGAATACTTCAAAGCGAATATATTTCTTTTCTTTTTGGAGCTTAGGAAGCTCTGTGTCAAGGAATTTATATAATCCACCGGGACCGCAAACAAAAATGCTGTAATTACCTTCAGGTGCATATTTACTTATGATATCTGCACCGACAAAGCCTTTTTCATAGCCTTCCTCATCGCTATGGCTCAACACATAAATCACATTGATATTCTCATTTTCCTCTGAAAGCTTATCAAGCTCTGCCTTGAAAAGAATTTCATCTGACGTTCTGCAACCATAAAGTAAAGTAAGGCTACAATCCTCATCACCCTGAGCAATTGCTCTTGCAATTGAAAGGAATGGTGTGATACCACTACCGCCTGCAATACCAACGATGTTTTTGGCATCTCTTAATGGGTTATATATAAGATTTCCTTCAGGAGCAAAGCAGATAACCTTATCACCAACGCTCCAATTATCAAGAATATAATCGGAAACAAAGCCGTCATTAATACGCTTAACTGTAATCTGATATTCACCATTTAATGCGCTGGCAGGTGAAGAAGCGATTGAATATGAACGGGTAACAACCGAATTACCTATTTCAAGCTTAAAGGTAAGATACTGACCTGCTTTAAAATATGCAAGAGGTGCACCTTCGCTTTTAAAATAATAGCTTTTTGCAATATCAGCATGCTCTTCAATTCTGCTGATAACAAGATTCTGCTCTTTAGGGTGAATGCTTTTAGCAACCTTATTTACACCAAAATCATCTGTGCGGGTTGGTATAACTGCCTCGGCACTGTTAATAAACTGCTTTCTTTCTGTTAAAAACTTTACTGTGTTAACGCTATCCTTAAGCGTGCCGTTTACGGAGAATTTTTTCTTACTCATTTACTTTGCCTCCTTTTCCATAGCGAGTACCGCAGCCTTTGCTGCCATATCACCTGTTGTATAACTGGGTGAATAACCCATATGCCTTGTGGTATAACCACCGGCAAAGTAAAGTCCCTGAATGCCTTTATCTATCATATCAAAAACAATTCTCTTAACGATACCGTCTTCCTTGCTTGCTTCATAGCCATAGATAGTGCCTGCAGGAGCATCTGTGTAACGGGCATAGGTCATAGGTGTTGAAATTTCAATTTCTTCTATATAATCTCTGATTTTAACACCTGTTGCTTTTTCAAAATTATCTATCATTTTTTCTGCAAAGGAAATTTTTGTTTTATAGTAATCTGCAACAGAAACCTTGCTCCATTCATCTCCTGCAAAAATAGATGTCATATATAGAATGCTTGTACCCTCGGGTGAACAATCGTCAAAAGCTCTGTTAAGGCAAACTGTTGCCTGAACATCATTGGTCTCTAACTTTTTGCTGAGCTCGTAGCACTTTCTGTTATCGTTAGTAGGATAAATGAAATAGGTGTGGTTATTAAGACCCAATTCATCCGCAGAACGGTTAAGACCCAAAAATACTGCAAAGCCTTTTGCGCTCAAGGTTTTAGCATTAACCTCTTTTTTCAGCTTCTCGGGAATTTCCTTTTCATCTATAAGCTTTGTGAAAGCGTTATACGGTGAAGCGTTGCATATAACTGCTTTTGCATTTATCTGAGTGCCGTCATCAAGCTCAACGCCTGATGCCACGCCGTTTTTAACAATTATTTTCTTAACGCTTGTGTTAAACCAGGCATCGCCGCCATTTTCGGTAAAGGCTTCAAGTAATGCAGTGCTTATCTGATGGCTTCTGCCTCTCGGAATAACAGCACCGTCAATAATATATGCATGAAGCATTGTGAAATAGTGAATAACATTAAGTTCATCTGTAGGCTGACCAAGGTAGCACCAATAAGCATTAATAATATCTCGTGTTTTCTGACTTGCGCCTAAAGATTCAAGCACCTCATCAACAGAGTAGTTTGCTACCTTCAAAAAGTCTGTGTGCTCGGAGAAAATCTCTTTTATCATTGAGGGCTTGAAATCCTGTATATCGCTTACAAAGTCCAAGGTTTTTTCAATGCTCTCAATAAGATCAAAAATTTTAGTAACTACTGCTGATGATCCCGGATCATATTCCTCGAGTTTTGATATAAAGGCTTCTTTGCCTAAAGGCATTGAATAGTCGCACTTTTCGTTTTCATCCAAAGTAATAACTCTGAATGCTTCATCAAGTGAAACCCACTCAATCTTATCTGCTGCACCAACCTCTTGAAATATTTTCTGCAAGGGTGATTTACCTGTAATAGAGCCAACACCGCAGAGCTCGTGAAGTGATGCTTCAAATTCAAATCTGCCTCTAACGAAGCTTGTTGCAAAGCCACCGGGCAAATTATGACGCTCAACAAGCAAGGTTTTTTTACCCTCTTTGGCAAGACGCGCCGCCGCCACAAGACCGCCGTTACCTGCACCGATAACAACTGCATCATAGTTTTTTACCATATTATTCACTTCTTTCATAATGATTAAGTATTATAACAAGTTAATT
Organism: Acutalibacteraceae bacterium; assembly: GCA_045594685.1. Taxonomy (GTDB): domain Bacteria; phylum Bacillota; class Clostridia; order Oscillospirales; family Acutalibacteraceae; genus DTU089. The sequence continues at coordinate 21,055 of JAZNYZ010000036.1, forward strand.
GTAACACAATCTACAAAAACTTACAAGATTAAGAAGCAATTCTTCCGGTTTAGTAATATTGTTTTTTAGAAGTATTTTTTATCTGTTATTATCCCCCCAACAACAAAAAGCAACTGTTTATAGCTTGTTTTTGAATATAACCAGTGGTATAATCGATCTGACAAACCTAATAAAAAAGGGGGTGGATTTTATGAAATATAACCTTGTGGTTGCAGGTGGCGGGCTCAGCGGTGTTGCAGCAGCTGTAAGCGCAGCCCGTGAAGGTCTGAAGGTTTTACTTGTAGAAAAATCCGGTTGCCTTGGTGGAGCAATCGCAAATAACCTTGTCTACCCTTTTATGCCATACTGGACTAAGCCGTATTGGGACAAAAACGTAGAAAGAAACTACCTTTCACAAGGTATTTTTAAAGAAATGAAAGAGCGCCACGATGAATATGTTGATGACTGTAAGGACCACGAATTCAATTCTGAATACTTTAAGATAGTTCTTGATGATATGACTACTGAAGCGGGAGTTGATGTTCTTTTCCACGGCGTAGTTTATGATGTTAAAACAGAAAATCGAAAAATAACTCAAATTGATATTACCTCTAAAGGTCAGAAAATCACAGCTGAGGCAGATTTCTTTATTGACGCTACCGGTGACGGTGAATTATTCTATCTTGCAGGTTGCGATTTTCAGTTAGGTAGGGAAAGTGACAATCTATGTCAACCAATGACAACTTGCTTTCGTATGAGTGGCGTTGATCTTGACCTTTTCACAGAGGAAAGACCTCGTTTACAGGAGCTTTATAAAGAAAAACAGGCAAAGGGTGAAATCACAAATCCGAGAGAAAATATTCTTGTTTTCTTTGGCGTTGGCGAAGATGTTTTGCATTTCAACTCCACCCGTGTGGTAAAGCTTGACCCAACCAGCCCATTTGATGTTAGCAAAGCCGAGGTTATAGCCCGAAAGCAAATTCACGAGCTTATAGCTTTCTTAAAGGAAAACTCCAACGCTTTCCACGAAAGTGCTTTGATTTCCATAGCTATCGATATTGGAGTCAGAGAAAGCAGGAAACTAAAGGGTGTGCATATTCTCACAGGTGATGAAATAATAGCCTGCACCCGATTCGACGATTCAATTGCTCTTGGTAATTACGATATTGATATTCACAATCCTTCAGGCACAGGAACGAGTCACAGATTTTTCAATGACGGTGAATTTTATACAATTCCCTATGGCTCACTTTTACCTAAAGAATATGATAACCTTCTTGTTGCAGGACGTTGTCTTTCTGCTACCCACGAGGCACAGGCATCCGTAAGAATAATGCCTATTTGCTGTTGTCTCGGTGAAGCTGCAGGCACCGCAGCTGCCATAGCACATAAAACCAGCACCAACGTACATAATGTTGATATCAAAGCTTTACAACAAAAGCTCAAAGAAAATGGTGCGGTTTTATAAAACCTAACAAACAATAATAAAAAGGTGGAATTCTTTTGAACATTAAATTAATCGGTGAACCGAAAGTTGTTATGACAAATACAGAGAGTCATCACGCCTACTTTGCCTGGCCTACTATTGCAAAGCTTCAGAACGGTAAAATTTGCGTTGGTGCTTCCGGTTACCGAGTAGAACATATATGTCCCTTTGGCAAAGGTGTTTTAGCCTTTAGCGATGATAATGGCGAAACATACGGGAAACCTGTGCCTGTTTTTGATACGGTGCTTGATGACAGAGATGTAGGGCTCTGTGTTTTCGGTGAAAGCGGTCTTATTGCAACATCATTTAATAATACAATTCAATTTCAAAGAGAAAATATGCCTCAGACCAAAGAATGCTTTGACTACATAAATTCTGTTTCTGCAGAGGATGAAGCTGAGGCTCTCGGCATCAGCTTCAGAATAAGCAAGGACTGTGGCAAAACCTTTGGAAAGATATATAAATCACCTGTTTCCTCACCTCACGGCCCAACTGTACTTAATGATGGTACGGTTTTGTGGGTCGGCAGAAGGCTTGGCATACACAACCATATTGAAGCATACACCATAAACACCGAAACAGGTGAAATGACCTTACGAGGCGAATTGGGCATCTATAAACACGAGGAATTTAAAGAGCTTTATTTCTATGAGCCTCACGCTATTCAACTCCCTGATGGAAAAATAATCTGCCACCTACGAGCAGAAAATGCAGAAGAAACCATTTTCACTCTTTATCAAACAATTTCCCTTGATAATGGTGTAACCTGGAGTAAGCCTCGGCAGATAGTCAGAGATGACAGCGGTGCTCCCGGGCACTTATTTCTCCATTCATCAGGCACATTGATTTCAACCTTTTCTCACAGAAAAAGACCTTACGGAATATGGGCAGTTTTCAGCAGAGATAATGGTGAAACCTGGAGCGATGAAGTTATTTTGCACCATGGCTATGATACCGATGATTTAGGCTACCCCTCAACCATTGAGCTTGATAACGGCGATTTAATTACTGCTTTCTATACAAGAGAAAATGACTATGTGCCGGCACTTATAATGCAACAAAAATGGAAATTCTTAAATAATGTTACTTAATAAACACATAAAAAATCCGTTTCGTTAAATTGAAACGGATTTTTTATGTATTATATCAAAATATATTCTGTGTTTTCCCGTGTTTCAAAGGAAACTATATCATCTGTTCTGTTGTAAGGGATTTCAGCATTATCCGCTTTATTTATTACAGCTTTAATACCACCACATTCAACAGTACAAGTTCTGCCTTTAAGACTTTTGATTTTAAGAGAAATAATTACTCCGTTTTTTAGCTCTGCGGAAACAAGAAAAGCTCCATCAGCACGGAGATTTTCAAATGATACATCGCTCTTTTTGTTCCAACAAGGGAAAAGCCTGATAACACCCTGATGGCTTTGCATAAGCATTTCATTTATGGTTGCAGGAATGGTTGTAAGGTGCTCAATACCGCCACCGTGATGACGGAACAATCTGTTGGGAAGTGCGAATTCCTTGATATTCTGATGAATACCCTCAATCAGAAAATCAGGGTCAACACCAATTCTCGCACCTGCAGGAAGATATGAGTTTGAGCCGTTATCATCAAGTCGTCTGTCGTTAATAAAATATGTATTCCTTGCAATTTTAAGAAGCTTTTCGCTTGATGAAAGACCAATCTGAGAAGCAGGGTAAATATGCTGAAGACCGACTGTGTTATCATTTCTCCAACGAATACCAAATTTAGAATACCTGAAACATTTTTTACCTTTCTTGATAAAGGTAGGAAAATCGCTGAAATTCTCAATAATATCTTCCCATAAAGCATATTTCTCGGAATTAAGCCCTAATTCCTTTGCCATATCATAAACACCGTCAAATAACAGCTTTACAAGACCCATTGAATTGATAGCATTTATTGTATTTACCTGACCAAAATGAGTGATATATCTGAATTTTTCACCGCGATAATATGGAATTTCGTGGGCGGCATCACCTTTGATTACATATCTGCCATTTTCTTTAACAAGATAATCTTCCCAGAATGCCGCAGTATTCAAAACAAAATCATAATAATTTTCAAGAGCACATTCTTTATCATAGGTTGAAAACCAATGCATTATAGGAATTACGCAAGCATAAGCAGCGTGGCTTTTTTGACCGAGAAAAAGTATTCCGTGTTCCTTACAATCCGCCTGACTATAAACATCAAGAGCTTTCGGGCCGAAGCTTACGGGGAAAGCATAACCCTTACAACCAAATAGGCCCGCCATTCTTTTTGCTTCATCTCTCATATCGTTAACGGGTGTCATATATCCATCAAAAAGCTCGGGATGATTAGCAGAGAAAATGCAATAATAAGGTGCCTCATAGTTATAATTCATATGATAATCCCCTGCCCAAGGGAAAAAATCGTCAGTTATGAAGTTACCGAATAATCCGGGAGGGAATTCAGAATTCCCCATACACCCTGCAAGATGATAAAGGCTTGAATTATAGAATTTCTCAATTTCTTTATCCCGAAGTGTTACTTTAGATGCAGAAAAGAAATTTTCCCACTTTTCCTGTGTTTGGGCTTTGGTTTCTTCATAATCGCAATTCAGAGCCATATCAAGACCCTTGTTAATATACTCACTGTCATCAAAATTTGTAACAACGGAAATGCAATAGCGTGTGGTTTTAAATCCGTCTGCAATATTTGTGTCAAGCTCTCTTAAGCAAACAACTACTGCAGATTCTCTATCAACCTCTTCACCGCAGAATTTACGGGATCGGCACTTAACGCCCTTATCCTCAAACTCAGAATTTTCTGAATTGCAGGTATCGGGAAGCTCAATACTAACAGTAGGAAAATTTTCCGATTCAGGTGCCTTGATTTCAAAACAAATAATATTCTCAGGAGCAACAAAAAACTCAATTTCGGTATTACAGAATTTGCACTCAAGAAGACCTTTATCAAAATACTGCTTAATATTATAATCAGCTAAATCAACATTACCGATTCGCAAATTGCCAACGGTTTTAATACCACCATCACCATGAGTACCGCTTACAAATTTCCAAAAATCGCACTTAGAAATATGAATAATAAGGTCTTTTTCATCGTTATCAAAAACAACACCTAAGTCACCATTAGCGCACATTGCACCTGCAGGGATTTTATAAACCACGCCACCACCGTTTGTATTTATAGGCTTTGAAGTTATTTCATTAAAATATGTGTTCATTAAATACCACCAACCTTGTTACATTATAAAGGCTTTGGAGTGTTAAATCAAGTAAACAGAATGATATTGTTTACAATTTATTTTATCAAGAATATGAGTTTTACTTTCATAACCGGGTGCTTACATAATCAGTGGTAAGCTTTCAATTTACTATGGAAATGTTTAGGACTATATGTTATAATTGTTCCGAGAAAATTTAATTCATGAGGAAAGATATTATGACAATACAGCTACTTTTTCAGGCAATCACCAAATTTCTGTTAGGTATTGTTCTGATTGGGTTATTGATATTCTTACCTGCGGGTACTTTTTCATTTTTCAACGGATGGCTATTAATGGGAATTTTATTTACTCCAATATTTCTAGCGGGAATTGTGATGATATTCAAAAACCCTGAACTTCTCAAAAAGAGGCTTGATGCCAAGGAAAAAGAAAAGGAACAAAGCCTTGTTGTAAAATTGAGCGGTCTTATGTTTCTTGCAGGTTTTATTGTTGCCGGACTTGGTTTTCGTTTTAATTGGTACACCCTGCCCATTGGAGTTACAATTGGCGGTGCAATAATTTTTCTTTTAGCATATATTCTCTACGCAGAAGTTTTGAGAGAAAATACATATCTTTCCCGAACAATAGAGGTGCAGGAAAATCAAAAGGTTATTGATTCAGGTCTTTATGGAATAGTTAGGCACCCTATGTATAGTGCAACATTACTTTTATTCTTATCAATCCCCATTGTTTTAGGTTCAATATTTTCATTTATAATTTTCCTTTCCTACCCTTTTATAATTGCCAAAAGAATAAAGGGTGAAGAGGAATTTCTCGAAAGAGAACTTGATGGATACAAAGAATATAAAGAAAAAGTTAAATATCGTTTGATACCGTTTATATGGTAAGGGTGAAATATGAAACTCGAATTAATTGAAGCATACTCTCACAAAGAAGAAGTCAAAGAACTGTTTCAGCAATATACAGATACGCTAATTGCTTGTGACAATGATTTCAGAGAATATCTCAACAAGCAAAATTACGATAATGAATTAGAGCATTTAGAAGAAAAATATGGTTTTCCTTACGGAAGATTATATCTGGCTTTCTGTGACAATAATCCGGCAGGTTGCATTGGTTTAAGAAAAATCGATGAAAAAAACTGCGAAATGAAGCGATTATATGTAAAACCGGAATTCCGTGGTAATAATATTGGCAATATTCTTGTAACAAAGATTATTGAAGATGCCCGTAACATCGGCTATAAACATATTCTTTTAGACTCTTTTCCTTTTTTGGAAACTGCAATAAAGCTATATAAAAAACTTGGCTTTTACGAAATTGAAAGCTATAACAATAATCCTATGGATAATTTAATTTATTTGAAATATGACCTTTAATTGACACTAAAAATCCAATATGTTAAAATCAATTAAAACAATTTATTCCGAGGTTGAAAAATGAAAAAATATTTATCTGCATCGTTAATGTGTGCAGACCTTACAAACCTTATTAACTCAATAAAAGACCTTGAAAAAGCAGGTATTGACTACCTGCATATTGATATTATGGATGGCGCTTTTGTTCCAAATATCACTTTGGGTTTTGATTTAATCAATGCAATAAAAAAGGTTACCGATATTCCTCTTGATATTCATATGATGGTAAATGAGCCTTCAAAATTCATTGACAGAATGAACCTTTCAAAAAATGATATTTTATGCGTTCATTATGAATCTGAAATACATATTCACAGGGTTCTTGAAATGATAAAGAACAAGGGCTGCAAGGCAGGTCTTGCTATAAATCCAAGCACCCCCGTTGAAAGCATCAAGCATTTAACAGATTATATTGATATGCTTCTTGTTATGACAGTTTCACCGGGCTTTGCAGGGCAGAAGATGTTCCTCGGTGCAGAAAAGAAGGTATCCGAAGCAAAAGCACTTTTAAAAGAATGGAATTGCGAAGATATGCTTATTGAGGTTGACGGAAATGTGAGCCTTGAAAACGGCAGAAAGCTTTGTAAGAGTGGTGCAGATATTTTTGTTTTAGGAACAAGTGCATTGTTCTTAAAAGACAAATCCATCACTAAAGCTGCTGAAGATTTTATTGAATATATTTCGGAGTGAAAAATGTATAGAGATATTCGTGCCGCAGTTGTGGGCAGTATTAATATGGATTTAATTCTTAATATGAAAAAGGTTCCCGATGTTGGAGAAAATGTTTTGGGAACCGATTACGGCTATGCCAACGGCGGTAAAGGTGCAAATCAGGCAACCGCGTTGGCAAAGCTCGGTGCAAAGGTCAAAATGATTGGCAAGGTTGCGGATGATGCCAACGGGGCAAAGCTTTTGGAGAACCTTAAAAACAATAACATTGATATTTCAGGGGTTGCAACAGACGGCTCTCAGACAGGTCTTGCGGCAATTATTATTGATGGCGATGGCAGAAACAGAATTGTTGTTTACGAGGGTGCAAACTCGGAAATTAAACCCGAAAGAGCCGTTAATGATATAGGAACTGACATTAACCTTTTGCTTTTACAATTTGAAACCAATGAAGATGTTGTTATAAACTGCGTTAACCACGCAGTAAAAAGCGGTATCACAACTGTTATTGACTGTGGTCCTGCAAAAAAATTCAATTTAGAAAAAATGCAGGGTGCAACAATCCTCTCCCCTAACGAAAGCGAAACTAAAGCATTAACGGGCATATATCCCGACAATGAAGAGAATATTTTGAAAGCTTCAAAAATATTGGAAGAAAGAAGCAAGGCAAAATTCATTGTTTTAAAGCTTGGCGAAAGAGGCTGTTCCCTTTGGGACGGTAAAGAATTAAAACTCTTTCCACCCTATAAAAGCAATGTTGTTGACACAACTGCCGCAGGCGACTGCTTTACCGCCGCACTTGCATTGGAATTCATCAAAAGCGGTAATATTGAAAAGGCTTGTGACTTCGGCAACAAAGCAGGCTCAATTGCAGTCAGCAGAATGGGAGCCCAAAGCTCAATGCCTACTATTGAAGAAATAATGAGTATATAAAAAACAGTCACCTTTCGGGTGACTGTTTTTTAGCTATTTGCTATTTGCTATTTGCTAATTGCTATTTGCTATTTGCTAATTGCTATCTGCTATTTGCTATTCTTAAACCAATCCAAATCCACATTATCTGCAACAATTTGACCTCCAAGCTTATTTGGATGAACATAGTCCTTGCCAAGATATTCTTTCTTTGTGCAGGTTGGTTTTTCGGGATTCACAACCAAATTTGCCTGGTCATAATAAGCGTGAAAATGAGATTTATTTTCCTCAAGAAGCTTATTGATTTCAGTTACCATTTTTTCTTTTTCGGGGCGGGAATCAATACTTTCTCCGAAATTCAGAATATTAAAAACAATTAGCTTTTTCCCGTGCTTTTGCAGTTCCTCGGAAACACCTATCATTGCATTTAGAAATTCTTTCGGTGTTGGTTTCTCGGCTTTTGGTGCGGCAATAGTGCCGTATTGAAGAAAATCATTTGTACCCAGAGCAATAACTACATATTCAACATCGGGGTAATTGAGAATATCTCTCTGCAGACGATTCAGACCGCTTTTACCGAACAAGCCCTTGCAGATAAAGCGTTTATGCCAATCCCTTAAAAGCCTTGTGCCCATTATGGATTTATTGATTACGGAATATTTCTCGGGATAGGCTTCATAAATTCTTTGAGCAAAGGCATTTGTCCAATAGCCCTGCTGACTTATAGAGTCGCCGTAAACAACTATACTTCGTGCATCTGCATCATTCAAAACCTGAACAGATTGAAACAATGGTATCGGCTTATGGAAATACATTTTTAAAACAACGGATGCAACTTCCCTTACCTTATCACGAATTCTTCTTTGGTTTTCAATTTTCGGAGTATGGGAAACATTACCTTTAACTGTTAAAATATCAGCATTATCAAGAAGATTACCGCTTCTCAAGGCACCCTTTTCCACATAGGCATTAATGCAGAAATACCCCCCTGCTTTAATATCAAGCGGAACCTCATCACTTAAAACAACCTCGCCGGTTTTAAGGCAAAGAGATTTTTGAGAATTAACCGTTGCGGTTTTACATTCACCGATAAAATTGCCATACTTATCGCATTTGGCAACAGTCAAAGCACCTATCACAACATCATTTTTCGCACATTCATTGGAAAGCTCAAAACGGACACTTTTTCCTGAAAGTGCGGATTTTATAACAAGTCTGTAGGTTTTCTTGCAGGATGGGTAATAAAAAAATGAAAAAGCAGAATGAGCCTGCCCCCATACCTGAACCCATTTATTTTCCATAGAAATCCCCCATTTTCTGTATATGATTTTATTCTAATATTTATAGCATAAAATGTCAATAAACCAATCAGCCGACCGATTGCTCAGCCGACTGATTGGTTTTATTTTTGGAGAGATTGAATTTTGTTTTTTGCGGTACAGGCAAGCCTGTACCCTACTGTTATTCCTCACCAACGAAATAAAGTGGGAACATATTTGTAAGAGTGTTTAAATCATCATAATCCACCTTACCGTCTGCATTTAAGTCGCAGGCATATTTCTGATGCGTTGAAAGAGGTTTATTATTTTGCAAAGCCTCGCCCATTGCAAGAATATCAGCTTCTTCAAATGCTTTGCCGTTTAAATCGTAATCACCAACTGCATAGACATCAACAGTTTTGTGACCGTTTATTAAGAGATTCATAAGTGAAGCATCAAGAACATCAAGATAGCCGTCACTGTCAAGGTCATATCTGACTATATTATCATACTCCGCTTTTTCGATTTGTTCGTGATTATCTGCAAGAATTGTGTTAACAAGCACCTGATAGTCATTTACATCAACTGTTCCGTCAGAATTTGTATCACCAACATTTGCAACTGAGTAGTTACCTGTCTCGCCTACTGTTACAACCTTGTAAAGACCTGTTGCATCAAATATAGGTGTTGCACCTGCTTGGTTATTATCCTGTCCCCAAACCTGCTCGGTGTTGCCTTGCTGAAGAAGGTATGCAACCTCGCCAGATGCAAACTGCTCGGCAGTTTTAAAGGTTGTTCCGTCAATACTATCTGTTTCTTCGGTTGCAAGATAATAACAATTTTGGGTAGTAGCACCCATAGGTTCATAATTATCGCTTGTAATTCCACCTGCATATTCTTGTGCTATTACTGAGCCTGTGTTATAGCAACCGGATATTTTAGCCTGATTTTGTCCTGAAATTCCGCCTGCATATCTATTAGCTTCGATGGTTCCGGTGTTATAACAATTTATAACTGAAGCCTTTGATTGAGTCAAATTTCCGACTATACCACCTGCATACAAATTAGCTTTTACAAATGCATCACTTGAAGAACCAACCACTTCACCATAGGATAACCCGGCAATAGCACCTACATAATTTTTTCCGTAAAAGAAGGAATTTTCTATCCGTATATTTTTCACATTTGCATCCGAACCGATACAACCGAACATGCCCACATTATCTACGGTTTCATCATTGAAATACAAGCCGGAAACTGTTTTATTATTACCATTAAAAACGCCCAAATATCTGGTTTCATATGTATTGCCAATGGGTGCCCAATCATATACACTTTCATTTCCAACAGCAGTATAAGCACCGTTTTCACTGATTTTACCGGGATTAACTACAATATCCCTTGTTAGAACAGCATTTATTGAAGGCTCTCCGCTGTTAACCCTATTAGAAAACCAAAAAAGCTTACCCGGGTTATCTATTTCATAATAGTTTTCGCTGTTAAGCTCAGGGGCTTCAAAGCTACCGCAATAAATACAGAACCCTTTTTCATAGCTACAACCGCCGTTGCTTGCAACTTTAACATTTCTTAAGCTTGTAGCTTGTGAAGCATCAATGGGTTCTGTTGTGCAAACCTCACCCAAGCTATAGAAATTTTTATTTTCTCCAAGATAATCCTCTGCAGTTGTACCCTCTGCATTAAAGCCTAAATAACCGGTAAAAGTACCGCCATTTATCGTGCAAAGGGTGTTAAACTCCAAATCAACATATTGGAAACATCCTGTTCCCACTGAATCTTCAATTATCACATTAGCATTAAAAATAAGATTTTCAGAAGAAACACAATCAATATTTTGACCATTAAGATCCAAAGTAACCGAATTATTAAAATAAATGCTGTCACCCCATGTACAGCAGTATCCGATAAGCTTTATAATACTGCCTTCGGGTGCGATACCAACTGCCTCATATAATTCGCGATAGTAGTTTTTTGTTGTACCATTAATTACAACAACACTGTAATACTGATAACCGCAAACTGTACATTTCCCATCATCATCGTATTCCTGGTGCTCATGTTCTGATCCACAAATATCACAATAGCCATCATTCCAAATATGATCTCCACAAACAGCACCACATACACAAGCACCATTCTCCCAAAGGTGATTATTTAAATCCACTTCGCCTTTTATATACTTATCACAAAGGTAACAATATTGTCCCTGACAAGTGGCATAATCGCTTAAATCATGGTTGTTTTCATCAATTTCACCATAATATGTGTAACAAAGCTCACACTGCTGCCCCCTACAAGTTGCCGTGCCGCCCTGATGCTTTGTCGAATCCACTTCTCCGTAATACTCACCGCAAATATCGCATTTTTGACCTTTGCAAGTAACCTCACCGCCTTGGTGCTCGTGAGATTTAGTAAGAGTAACAGAATAACTGATAATACCGTCTTCTTCATCATCTCCACTATCATAATCACTTAAAACGAAATAATATACCTCTCCTGCCGTATATGTATGCACAAGGCGAAAATCATATCCACCCTCATAATCATCTGCACCAACAATAAAAACCATTTCACTATTATAGAGGCTTACATACGGATCGGTGGATGAATCAGATTCCAATACATATTCTCCATCACTTTCAGGAACAAATTTCAAGGTTACAGAATCGACACCGTTAACAGTCAAGGTCTCCCCTTCTGTAATTACAATTTCTTCAGCACTTACGTTAAAGCTTAAAATCGGCGCACAGCTCATAACAAGAGCAAGGTATAAAGCAATACTTAATATTTTTTTCATAGATTTCTTAGTTTTTGTTTTCATAGTGACTTCCTTTCAGGAATTAGTCGCCGGAATTCTTATCCGGCAGCTGATAGCTTATTTTAAAAACTCATCCAACTTATTTAACATATCTGTTTTGATTTTCTGATAATCCGTTGCAAGAATTTCTGCTATAACTCTTTCGCTTTCCGCTTTTTCAAAATCATATATTTTCAAAAGGCAGGTAAGAGTCAAGTGAATTTTATCTTCTAAGGTATAATCCTCAGTACAAGGCTCTGCAAGAGCACTTCTTTCTATACAGCAGGTAACATTTGCTGCTCGTCTGAAGCGCTTCAAATCCCAATCGGGAAGATATGAACCGAGAATATTAAGATTTTTTTCAGCAGTCCAAGCTTTAAGATATGCCATTGTAAGAGGCTCGGAATACATAGAATAATAAATATCTCTTATATTTTCTCTTTCTTCGCACAAGGCTATCTGCACAACAATTTCAAGGCAATATGTAAATAAGTCTTCTGCTCCCTTGTTTTTATTATATTCAATAAACTTGGTATGGTAGCTCATTATTTTCTTTGTGAATTCAAGAAGAATATCAGCCTTGGTGGGAAACCAGAAGGTAAGATTCCCGGGACTTATTCCTACATCCTCGCAAATCATTTTTGCTGATGTATGGTGAAAGCCGTTAACAAGAAAATTTCTTACCGCTGAATCAATAATTGCTTGTTGTGTTGCATTGTTTTCTCTGTGTGCCATAACTGAACCTCACATTTTAGTACATTTACTATTTAGTACGCTTACTATAATAGTACACATACTACACATTGTCAAGAATTTATCAATAAAAAACTCCCACTTTTTTCAAAAAAGTGAGAATTTTTATTTTATTTAATTTTTAGGTATGGCGGTTTCATGAGGAACGTTATTTTCAACCATTGTCAGCAACTCATCAAGGGTAACAAGCTCAATATCCTCGTCAAGTTGGCTGACAAAATATGCGAGATTTTCAACGCTTATTGTCCAAGGGTGAATATTTATAACGCTGTAACCATTTATCGTTTCCAAATCTGCAGGATAAGCGTTTACTATATCTGCTTGTTCCTTTAACCATTCCTTTGTTACGGTTGCACCCTCACCATCAGGGTGCCAGAGAGAAAGACGGTTACTTACAAAGGGCTTATCATTTGCGAAATAGACCTTACCCTTTCCGCCCTCATATCTTTCGGGGTCAAGGCTGAGAACTCCGCCTTTGATATTATCATATCTTGCATAATATTCAAGCCTGTGCTCCATAAGCTTGTCCTCTATGAAGCTTTCGGGAGTATTATCAAGGATAGAAACATAATTCAGATTACTCTTCTCCATCATAGAAGAAGTTAAGTCCGTAAAGTCAGCAAGAGCGTCCAAAGGGTATTCTGTTGGATGCATATAGCCTGCACCGGAAACTCCTGCTATAAAATAATCATTTTCCGTTGCAGATGAATAAACCATATTTGCAGTTAAAGGTGAAAACTCCTGCATAAAGGGTGAAAATGACCAGGTAATCGGGAATTGCTTTTTGAGAGCAAGCTTTTGGAAATACTCAGAATAACCATTCTGAATCCATTGAACATTGTCACCGTCACTGAAAACCAGAGCACAGTAATGCTTGGTATTATCAGTATTTTCTTTTGTTTCTTGGTGCTTTTGCTTTAAATTTCCATAATTGAAGGATGCAAGGAAGCTGTTATTATGGCTATGGTCCGATGGAATTACCATATTTCCGTTTTCAGAAGCCTGAGCAACATAATCAACCTCATATTTAGCCCAACCCAAAACAGGAACATTATCCCCTGCATAATCTATTATTTTACCTCTTAACTCGTCTGTGTCCTCGTCATCATCAATATAGAACATATAAAAGCCTTGCTGAATTGCCAAATCACGAAGACCGGTTGCTTCGTATTTAAGGCTTACAACGGCTTTATACCGAAATTCTTCTTTATATTTTTCAAAAAACCACTCTTGAAGAGCTACATTATATTCCTTTTCTGTTAAATCTTCTTTAAGCTTTAACCCAACATCCTTTGCAAGCTTTTTAAGGCTTTCGTGAACAGGAAGCCATCCGCAAAGAGAGGCAAGGTTTGTTGCAATATTAAGACCTTCTGCTTTTTCGCTTTCCTTATAAAGAATGTAACCGCTATCTGTAACATAATCCTTAAACTCGTTTAAAAGCGTTGCAATTGTCCAGGGTTCGCCTTTCTCATTATTATATACGAGTTCAATTCCGCTTTTAGAGATTTTTTCAAGGTATTTTCTGTCCATATCATTAGTTATAATGAAAATAAGAGGTGTTTTTTTAGCAACAATACCTTGAAGACTTACTGCTAAATGCCTTTCCTCTATGCTTTTAAAAGAGCCTGAATCAATAACATAAAGCTTTTCATCTGTTTTAAACTTTTCAATAAAATTCCCCAAAGAAGAGATTTCCTCTGCCGGTTTAGGTTCAGGAATTTTAAACCCTGAAAGAGCTCCTACAAGCACAGCCACAACTAAAACAACTGCCACAACAGGAATAATCATCTTTTTCATAAAACACCTCTTAATCAAAGCTTAAAAATGAGCTTCAACCATTTTTTCAAATCAGTAAGCCAAGCAGAATTATATTCGAAAACAGGAGTCATATCGTCAATTGTCTGACTATCGCAGGTGGAAAGACCGTGACCGCCAAAGGGGAAAATATGAAGCTCAAAGGGCACGCCCTTTTCTGCTAAAGCACCTGCATAAAGAAGACTATTTTTTACAGGAACACAACCATCCTCTGCGGTATGCCATATATATGCCGGTGGAGTTATCTCTCTCACATGCTTATCGCAGGAGAAATAATCCTCCTCTTCCTTAGTTTCAGGCTGATAACCTAAAAGGTTTATAAAGCTACCCATATGGGCAGTTCTGGCATTGGCATTAATTACGGGATAGCAAAGAACGGAAGCATTGACTGATTTGCTTTCAGGAAAAACCTCTCTTACCTCTTTGCAATCAAACATTGTTGAATAATGAGCCGCAAGGTGACCACCCGCAGAAAAGCCCATAATTACAATTTTTTCTGTATCACAATTCCATTCCTCTGCATTTTTATAAATCAGCTCAACTGCCGCCGCAACCTCGCGGATTTGGGTGGGAAAACGGTTCGGTTCAACAGAATATGTAAGAACAAAAACATTAAAGCCCTCGGGGAGAAAGTGCAAAGCAACAGGCTCGGATTCTCTCTCTGAGCACATACCATATCCGCCACCGGGGCAAATAAGCATACAGGGTCTTTTCTGCTTTTCTCTTTTCATTTCAACCATATTATAGGGAAGATAGATATCAAGGGTGGGATTCTTCCCCTCTTCGCCCAAAATTGAAAAATACTCTTTTAATTCTAATCTTTTATGTACCATACTTAACAACTCCTGAAATCTATTTATTAGAGTATAATACAATTGAATAACTAAATCAATAAAAGCAATGAAAAATATGGTGAAATTCAACAATAAATATTTACAAATACTTCTTTTTATGATATTCTTTTAACAAAGGTAGGTGAGTTTATGCAAACAAGAAAGGTTAAAGAATTTGTAAAACATAATAAAGTTGTTTTACTTTCCGGTTTTACTGTGTTTGCCGTATTTTTTGCTATTGCATACGTGGAATTGAAATTAATAAGCGACCACGGTTGGCATAATACTCACGCATTAAACATTCTGAGATTTTCTTTTGCCGGTATTTGCGTTCTCATTTTTATTATTACTGCCATCAATCTTATGGCTACCCGAAACAGAGAAAACAAAACAAAAAAGCAATTAAGCATTGCCGATACTCTTATAAACTGCATAACTCTGCTTACAGAAGAAAAGGATATTAACGAGGCTGTTGACAGTCTTTTAAAAATTCTTAATGATTATTTTGATGGTGACAGAGCTTATCTTTTTGAGTTTGATTATGAAAAGCAAGTCACAAACAACACCTATGAATACGCCGCTGAGGGCGTTACAAAGCAGATTGATATTCTTCAGAATGTTCCTCTTGAGGTTATTGACACATGGATTAAAACATTTGAAGAAACGGGCACCTTCTATATTTCAAGCCTTGATAAAGATGTTGATAAAGACAGCGATACTTATAAAATCCTTGAAATGCAGGGAATTACAAGTCTGATTGCAGTGCCACTCATTAAAGATGATGTTATAATCGGCTTTCTGGGAATCGATAATCCAAAAATCAATTACGAGGATTTAACCCTCCTTTCCTCTGCCACATTCTTTATATTGGACAGCATTGAAAGAAGAGAAAGCCATGCAACGCTTCACCGATTAAGCTTTGAAGATACGCTTACAGCGGTTCACAACAGAAACAAATTCAACCACGATATTGAAGAATATCATCAAAAGCCTGTTGACAATATAGGCATTGCTTATTTTGATATTAACGGCTTAAAGGATATTAACGATACAAAAGGTCACGCTGCAGGCGATAAGCTTATTAAAAATGCCGCAAACGGTATCAACAGCGTTTTTATCGGAGACACCTACCGCATCGGCGGTGACGAATTTGTTGTTATAACAACTCATATAAAAAAGGATGTTTTTGAAAAGAATGTTGAAGAAACCATAAAAAAGCTTACTGAAAACGGAATAAGCGTTTCTTTCGGAACCTCCTGGGAAGAAAGCGGCGACAATATCGAAAAACAGCTTACAAAAGCAGACCACTTAATGTATGAAAACAAAGTTTTATACTACAAAGAATTAGAAGAAACAGAGAATACCGAGAACGGAAATTAACCGTTCTCGGTACTTTTTATTATTCGCTGCTATTCTGAAAACTCCAATCATCTTCAGGGTATTTATAAGAAGCATAAACCTCATTGGTTTTATAATCAATTACCTCAACATTCACGCCTACACCCTCATCAAGAAAGATTTGATAAGAATAAACAATATGAATAACACCGGGAATTTGGTCAAAAGAGGTAAACTCATACAGTTCTTTATCAATATAAATTTTCAAATCGCGAAAATCTTTATCAAATTCAACCTTTTTGAAAATAGAATGTTCGTTATCTTGTGCGAAACCATTATAAATTGAAGCAACTTGATTATATTTGTCAGTTATCAGTTTGTGATATTGGCTTTCAGAAAATATTACGGTAAATTCTTCACTCTCTGCAGATTGAAAAAATCTTGCACCATATTCTTTCATTTCTTTCAAAAAAGTTGTTTCGTCATAACAAAAGCCCAATAAATTTTCATCTATATTAACACTAACAACCTTTGAACTCTCTTTTTCATCTGTAATATTATCAACTGCAATTACAGAACTGATTATATGCGGATATGTAGAATGTTCTGTGATTATTCTTCCATTATATACCACTCGAATTTTACTGTTTATAACATCTCCATAAATACCTTCAAGCAATATGCGATTAAAACCTTCTGTTTTTTCAGTTTCGTCTTCAAAGGGTTCAACCACAATGCCATGTGTGTCTATATCAACAATAGTAGCATTAAAGGTTTTTAAGCTTTCATCCTCAATCGAAGGAAGTCCTAAAGCCATTTTCACATATTCTGTTTCCGATTCCATTTCCTCCCAGACATAATCTGAAAGATTATGTTGAAACGGAACAACCTGAACAGCGTACCCCGATATATCATAAGAAGACAAAATCAAAGCCATATCTTCAATCAACGCGAATTTTGAAAAATCTTCAAATCCTTTAGGGTCAACAGTATTTTTACTTGAAGAAAGATAACACATATAATGTGACACATCTTTTTCAGTAACATAAACGACCAAACCATCGGAAGTGTCTATACCAAAGAAAAGAGGATATCGGCTTTCAAGCTTCTTTAGTTTATTTTTTACTTCTTCATTTTCGTCTAATAAAGAGTTTGTGGTTGTTTCTTTGTACTTAGCCACAACATTTGCTATTGATACATATTCCTTGGGATTGGTTAAAAATCCAACCGAAACTGCCACAGTAACTATAATTGCAATAAGAACGACCCAGAATGCAGGTTTTTTATAATTCAGAACTGCTTTAACTCTTTGCTTAACGCCTACCTCACCGAAAGCGACAGGGCAAGTTAAAACCATTTTCCGCTGAACGCTACAGTCAACCAAGGTTTCAAGGTAGTCTTTTTTCTCTTCAGCGTTCATATTCTTTATAACCTTTTCATCACAAGCTTTTTCAATATCTCTGCAAAGGAGAATATAAGCCACCCATATCACAGGGTTAAACCAATAAAACGACAGAATCATGAAGCCTAAAGGCTTCCACCAATGGTCTTTGCGCTTTAAATGGGCATTTTCGTGCATAACAACATTTTCAATTTGTGCATCTTCCAAGCCTGATGGAATATATATTTTTGGTCTTATAGTTCCAAGAATAAATGGTGTTTCAATATTATCACAATAATATATGTTATCTCGATAAAGAAGTGAAACCGAAACTCTCTTTTTTAATCTTATAAATGATATTGCACTATAAAGAAGCATTACTGCAAC
The DNA here is from genome assembly GCA_045594685.1 of Acutalibacteraceae bacterium. Classification (GTDB taxonomy): domain Bacteria; phylum Bacillota; class Clostridia; order Oscillospirales; family Acutalibacteraceae; genus DTU089. The sequence goes on from JAZNYZ010000036.1 coordinate 39,338, forward strand.
ACCTGCTAACCAGATAACAGATAAAATAAACATCGTATCTGTAAAAGTGTTTGCAGGAATGGTTACACCCTCATAATAATGAGCTTTGAGGTAGTCATTTACATTTGTATCAACAGTATATATACCCGAATCAATTGAGAAAGGTAAGCCCGATGATTCTTTATTGGTTAAAATTGTGTGTGATGTGGGCAAAAGGCTGAAATCACTTTCGATATTAAAAGGAATTGCCAATCGCAAACCCACCAAAGCCCATAAAAGACAGTTCACCCATTTTGGTATTTTTTTGAAAATAAATCTGAACAAAACTATTGCTAAAACAAAATATCCTGCAGTTATGCTCATATTAAAAACATTCAGAAATAATCCACTCATAATTACACCCCCTCAATGGAGTTAATCATAGCTTTAATTTCGTTAATTTCTTTTTCGGAAAGTTTTTTGCGTTTTGTGAATGCAGCAATAAATGCAGGAAGAGAGCCCTCAAAGGTATTTTCAACAAAGCTTTCACTTTGCATTGAATAAAAATCTTCTTTTGAAATAAGGCAACTGACAATGCTGTTTTCTGTTTTGAAAAGTCCTTTTTCGCAAAGTTTTTTCAAAACAGTATAGGTAGTTGTCCTTTTCCAATTTAACTCTTTTTCGCAAATTGAAACAAGTTCTTTAGTTCTTAAAGGCGCATTTAACCAAACAATATCTGCAAATTTTGCTTCAACCATACCTAATCTTACTTCATTCATAACAGAACCTCCTCTCTCATTTGTCTATAACCCATAGACCACACTTTTAGTCTATCACACATAGACAATATTGTCAACACCTGTAAATCACTTTTTCAACAATAAAAAATCACCAAAAATCTTTTTTCAAATTCCCTGTTTTATAACAAATTTTTAGAATGTTTTTTCACAAGAAAAAAAATGGCTCTCTGCACTTGACAATCGCTATATTTGGAATTAAAATTTATTCGTGAAAAAATTTCCTAAATGTTAACAAGGAGATGTCTATTATGAAAAAAATCTACGAAGGCAAAACAAAAGACGTATATGAGCTTGACAACGGCAACGTAATGCTCAAGTTCAAGGATGACTGCACAGGTAAAGACGGCGTTTTCGATCCCGGTGAAAACAGCGTTGGTCTTACAATCGAAGGTATCGGTAAAGAGAACCTTAAAACATCTATCTACTACTTTGATATGCTCAAGGAAGCAGGCATCAAAACTCACTATGTTAGCGCAGATGTTGAAAACGCTACTATGGAAGTTCTTCCCGGTAAGGTTTTCGGTCATGGTCTTGAGGTTATTTGCAGACTTGTTGCAACAGGCAGCTTCATCCGTCGTTACGGCGAATATATTGAGGACGGCACAGTTCTCGAAGGTGGCTATGTTGAATGCACTTTCAAAAACGATGCTAAGGGCGATCCCCTTGTTACAGGCGAAGGTCTTGCAGCTCTCGGTGTTATGAGCCCTGCAATGTTCGAAAGCATGAAAGAGCAGACTCTTAAAATCACAAAGATTATTGCTGACGACCTTAAAACAATCGGTCTTGACCTTTGGGATATTAAATTCGAATTCGGTTACAACAATGATGAAGTAATTCTCATTGATGAAATCGCTTCAGGTAATATGAGAGTTTACAAGGGCGATACAATCGTTGAACCCGTTGAGCTTACTAAACTCATTCTCAATAGATAATCTATTTGTATAATTTCTTATTATATAAAATCAGAACAAAAACTAATTGGTGGTTCGTGCCTGCCTTCGAAGGCGGGGGGACCACCTTATTATTTTTCTAAATAATAATAAAGTTTAAAGCGTGCTAATAAATAATTTTTGAAATATAGTTGGTCGGGTGGTGGGTGGTTCTTGACGCGACCTTAGGAGCGTCATTGAAGCGTAAGCTTCAATTGTAACGCACCGTAAGGTACAGGCTTGCCTGTATCGCAGAATATGTAAATTCAGAAAAAAGGCTTATTACAGTTTCACCTTTGGCGAAATATTGCTTCGCAACAAAGAACCTTCCGTCACGAAAAATCAAGATTTTCCGTGCCACCTTCCTTCGAAGGAAGGCTCAAAAAAACAATAACTTTCTTCTCCTATATTTTAGATTTTGAAATTTTATATTTTTATGTTAAAATTTTTGTAACAAAAACTAAAATGCTGTGTCATATTAGTGACCGGTCGAAAAAACAGGTTGAGAAAGGGTGTGAATGGCTTGAACGAAATAGAAATAATTTATCAGAAATATTATAAATTCGTGAAAGGCTATGCATTCACCCTTTGCTTTGACGAAAGCCTTGCAGAGGATATTACTCAGGAAACATTTTTCAAGGCAATTAAATCCTATGAAAAATTCAACCACAAATGCAAGGTGGAAACCTGGCTTTGCCAGATTGCAAAAAACACATTTTTAAACCTTAAACGCCCAAAGCAAACGGAAAATATAGATAACTTTTTAAACCTTGTTTCCGATGATAACATTGAAGAAAATCTTGTAAAAAAAGATAATGTAAAGCATATTTTATCTGCATCAAGGGATTTGGAATCACCATACAAAGAGGTATTTTATATGAAAACTCTCGGTGATTTCTCTTACGAAATAATTGCAGAGGTTTTCGAGAAATCGGAAAGCTGGGCAAGGGTTACATACTACCGTGCAAAACAAAAAATCATAGAAAGGATGAAAGAAAATGAGTAAAATCAGCTGCGATATTATAAAGGATTTACTTCCCCTCTACATAGACGGAGTTTGTTCTTCCGATTCAATTGATATTATAGAAGAGCATTTAAAGGATTGCCCCATTTGCGAAGCAGAGCTTTTAAACCTGCAAAACAATACAGATATTAAACCCGAAATAGATAAAGATATTGACAAGGCAGTTAAAAATGCTAACAAGAAAATCAAAAAGGGTAAGAAAAAGGTTGTTGCAACAACTCTTTCTATTGTAAGCGTTGTCTTGCTTATTGCAGGCATTATCGGTTATCTGATTATTCCTGTAAAGCTTGCTCAGCAGGATTTTTATAATGATAATCTGGCTGCAGTTTCTGCTGCTTATGAGATTGAATTAAATGATAAAAACGAACCTAATTTCAAGGGTCAATTCGCTTCTTTCTATATCAGCAAAGACCTTGGTAAATATACCTACAAAAAACAGAACGAACAATCAGAAACCATTACATTTGATAATGGTAAAACTATTGCTATAGTGAGTGTCCCCATTCAAAAAGAGAACATAAAAACATTCAAAGAGGAACACGGTACATTCGGTTTTAACGGAACATATAGCCGACCCTATTTTATGCCGCTTGTTGAAAAAGGTATCGAAAATATGGGAATAGAGCCTGATACAACCTTTTTTAATTATGACCTTTACATTCACATGATAAAAAATGGAGATTATGACGGCTATCTTCTGCAAAAATCCCCAAAAGAATTTTCAATGTGGTATGCTTATTATGCTCTTTGGGGAACAGTTATGCCAACCCACGCCAGCAGCTACCTCACAATAAAAAGTGATGATTTAAAATGCTATGGTTACTGCTCTTTCCTCGAAGAATATGGCACACGTTATTTCATAGAATTCCAGGATAAAGATAACTTTTTGGAGAGCTTTTCAATAATTGCTAACGGCTTTACAAAGGAAGAAATTATTGAAATAGTTGAATCGATTAAAATGAATTGATATTTCTCTCAACTACGAAGTATAATCTTTACGTGGCAACCCACCACCGCTAACGCGGTCCCCCTCCCTATTTCATCAAAGATGAAACAGGGATGATAGGCTTCGCTAAAACTTAACAAAGCAAACACTTATCCCCTATGAAATTTTGAAAATTTCATAGGGGATAATAAATTTACAAATTCGAAAGTTAATGGCGTGATATTATAAATTTTTTAAGTAATTTATGCTCATTTCTGCACATTCAATAGGTGTTTTATTCATTGAGGGGTCATCCTGTTCAACAACTACCCATTCTGCGCCTGCTTTTTCTGCAGAAGCGATAATCTTTTTCCAATCCTGAACGCCGTAGCCAACGGGACGGAATTCAAATGTATTTTCAGCCTTTTCTGTTTCTTCCTCTTCAATGCCGATAAGCTTATAAAGAGGTCCGTTGCCCTTCTGACCGGCAAAATCCTTAAGGTGAACGATGGGGGCTCTGCCTGAGTATTTTTCAACATAAGCGCTGGGCTCTTCACCGCCGACATTTACCCAACAGGTATCAATTTCTGTTGCAAGTAAATCCGCAGGAATTGTGTTATAAAGAATATCGAGAGCATATTCGCCATCAATTTTAAGGAACTCAAAATCGTGGTTATGGTAAAGAAGCTGAAGTCCCATTTCCTTTGCAGCAGCACCGATTTTGCCGATACCCTCAACTGTTGCAGACCAACCATCTGTACCGGGACGGCATTCCTCTGTGAGATAAGGAACAACAACATATTTGCAGCCCATATCCTTATAATCCTTAAGAACTGCTTCGGGATTTTCAAGCATATCATAATAAGGAACGTGAGCAGAAACGGGAACAATGCCGATTTCGTCACAAATAGCCTTAACCTCTACGCCTGATTTGCCGAAAAGACCTGCAAATTCAACGCCCTCATAGCCAAGCTCTTTAACTTTTTTAACTGTGCCGTAAAAATCTTTTTCCATATCGTCACGAACGGAATAAAGCTGAATAGCAATAGGTAATTTCATAAAATAAAAACTCCTTTGATTTGTTATTTATATGTTTTATATTACTCCAAATTCCTTTAATTTTCAAGGCATATAAAATAGTTTTTTACCATTTTATTGACAACAATACTCTTTTAGTTGTAAAATAAATTCATTGATTTAGAAATGAGGTATAAAGATGAAATATCTTGTTGTTTTATATGACGGAATGGCAGATTACCCCGTTCCTGCCTTAGACGGCAAAACTCCTATGGAGCTTGCCAAAAAGCCCTTACTTGATAAGCTTGCACGTTTTGGCAAGGTTGGCACTGTTAAAACTGTTGCAGATGGTCTTAAGCCCGGTAGCGACATTGCAAATATGAGCGTTCTCGGCTACAACCCCAAGGAATGCTACACAGGTCGCTCCCCTCTTGAAGCGGTAAGCATTGGTGTTGATATGAAGGACACGGACATTATTTTCCGCACAAATCTTGTTACACTTTCCGACGAGGAAAACTACGAAGATAAAACAATGGTGGATTACAGCGCAGGTGATATTTCAACTGCGGAAGCTGCAGAAATCATCAAGAGCGTTCAAGAGCATTTCGGTAACGAGAAATTCGCTTTCTACAGTGGTGTTGCATACAGACACTGCCTTGTCTGGAACAACGGCACGCTTGATTTAGGCAAAATGACTCCTCCCCACGATATTTCAGGTAAGGTTATCGGTGAACATCTTTCAAAGAGCGAAAATGCAGAAGAGCTTATCGCTATGATGAAGGAAAGCTATGATTTTCTTATGGAGCACCCCGTAAACAAAGAAAGAATGGCAAGAGGTGAGCGCCCTGCGAACTCCATCTGGCTCTGGGGCGAGGGTACAAAGCCATCACTTTCAAACTTCAAAGAGAAATACGGTGTTGAAGGTTCAATTATCTCCGCAGTTGACCTCCTTAAAGGTATTGCAAAATGCGCAGGAATGGGTTCCCCCGATGTTGAAGGCGCAACAGGCTACATAGACACAAACTTTGAGGGCAAGGCGGACTGTGCTATTGAAGAGCTTAAAACAAAAGACTTTGTTTACATTCATATTGAAGCACCCGATGAATGCGGTCACAGAAACGAGCCTGAAAACAAGGTTAAAGCAATCGAAATGATTGACGAAAGAGTTCTTGCAAGAGTTCTTCCTGAGCTTGATAAATATGATGACTACAAGGTTATGGTTCTTCCCGACCACCCCACCCCTATTGTTACAATGACCCATGCAGGCGATGCTGTTCCCTATTTGATTTACCAGAAATCAAAAGCAGCTGACAACGGAATTGAAAGCTTCACAGAGAACACCGCTAAAGAAGCAGGGAACTATGTTGAAGTGGGTTACACACTTATGGATAGCTTTATTAATGACTAGGGTGAAATGATTTATCCGAACCTGCCTAAAAGCAAATCTTTTCAAGTCTTTTCGGCGTTTCGGTCTTGAAAGGCGCTAGCCTATCTTCGCCCTCAACACCAAAAATCCAATAAAAATCTTTAGCTTTTAGGTCGAAGATTTTATACAGTGCAGATTTTTGGTCAGCCAAGGCAAAAACACAGCTAATCCTTTCGGATTGGCGAGTATTTTAACGCAGGATGAGCGGAAATCCGCCTGTATAAAACACGGTTCGGATAATTCCTTTCACCCTAATTATTAAATCCGTACATACTATTGTGGTATGTACGGATAATTTATATTCTCATTTCCTATGTAGTAGGTATCGGGAACTGTGCCAACAATAATTGTTTCCACAAGAATAATTGTTTCATCAACGCTTTCTTCCAGTCGGCAAAGCCCCATATAAGCGTGGGCAGAGGCTTTCACCTCAAGATAAATTGTATGGCGGGTCTGATTAATTCCCGCACTTTCAAACTTTGAAACAATATCTGTTACTGCAAAGCCATAAATGGTGGCACGGACATTGATATTGAACCCCCTGCCGTTGAAAAATGAACCGCCTATTAATGAGCCTATTGGAATTGGGACAATAGTTTTATCAAAGTTAGAAAGCCTGTCAGAACAACCGTCTGACAAATCCGCTTTATAGCCGTTTATATATGTGTTATTAAGGGTTAAGGCAGAAATTGTTCCATCTGCATTTTTCTCAATATTAACCATTTTTCCGTATTTAACACCCAATTCATCCACCATATCATTAACTGCACCATCAACAACATTGGTAAGGGAGTTTTTGAGCGCATTACCGCCAACAGTTTCAATAATTGGTCTTAATCTCATATCCGCAAGAACGCATATTATAGTGATAATTAAAAACAATGAACAAAACCTGAAGCCAATTATTTTCCGCTTTTTACGAAAATAAAACCTTTTGGCAATAATGGGTGGCGGTCTTTTGAACCTAGGCTTAAAATACATTTTTATCATACAATTCACCAATATATTATATGAAGAAGCATATAAATAGTTGCAAGTATGAGTGCAAAGCGCAAAACGCAAAGTGCAAAATGTAGTGTCTGCGACGCTATTTTAATGTTTGGAAGCGAAGCTTCCCCGAAACTCTTCACTATTCACTTTTCACTCTTCACTAAAAAATGCTCTCCAACCGGAAAGCATTTTTTCATAGCGATAGCTACTTCATATCCTTCGGATACTTCATAAATCCACAAGGATTTATTTCATTTGCGTGTTTTTGCTGTGTTTATTGACGCAACTAAAATTCGTCGAATAGTACCACACTGATTATACAAGGGTTTTACTGTTTCTCTATCAAGAATTCCTGAGTTAACAAAAAGCACTAACCAATATTCTGTTTCATAGCACTCTTTTAATGAAATCTGTAGTTTAGCAATAAAATCTGCTCTGCTATGAGCGTAATTTGATTCATGAATATTAGCACCAATTGAAGTAGCTGAACGCTCAAGTTGGTTAACTAAAGAATAATGACCTTTTATATTTTCACAAAGTTTTATTATTTTTACAGAGAAATCCATTGATAAATCCGCAAGTTTATTCTCTCTCACTAATATCACTCCAATATAAATGAAGTATTGCTACGCAATATGAAGTAATCCTTTGGGGATTATGAAGTATTTTGTATTACAAAATATGAAGTAAAATAAATCCTTTTCATACGCGTCAGCGTACTTCATAGCGATAGCTACTTCATATCCTTCGGATACTTCATAAATCCACAAGGATTTATTTCATTGGACACGCTACAGCGTGTCCAACGTCTGTTCATAAGCAGGAATAAATTCTTTCAGGAACACATCTGCTTCGGGCACATTCATTTTTTTAATGCGCTTTAAAGTAGATTTTTCCGCTTCTTTAAATTCGGTGTTACCTGCCTTACGCTCATCAATGCACTTTATAAGTGCACTGAGTCTGTCGGCGGCTTTAATGAGAACAAGAAGCTCCCCGTCCTCGTTTTCACCTGTTAAAAGGCTTGTGAATTCTTCTCTCAAATCCTCGGGAAGCTTATCCAGAAGCTTTTCATTTGCTGCATCTTCAACAGCTTTGAAAGCCACTAAAATATCATCATTCTGATATTTAACGGGTGTGGGCATATCCCCTGTTATTATTTCGTGGGCATCGTGGTAAAGACCTAAAACTGCCGCTCTGTCGGGATTATAGGCTTTGCCGAAGCGTTTGTTACCTATAACTGCAAGAGCATGGGCTATGACAGCCACCTCTTTTGAGTGACTGTCAAGGCTTTCTCTATCGGTATTTCTCATTAATGCCCAGCGGTCGATGTATTTCATTCTTGAAATCATCGCAAAAAAGCTGTAGTTCATAATACTTTCCTTATTTCAATTTTACTTTAAATGTTTTAATTTCAAAAGGCTTGAATGTTGCAGTGAGAGTATTGCCGTCAAATTCAACTGCTTCGTCCTCTTCCTCCATAAGATTACATTCTGTTGCACTTAAGATTTCGTTGCAGAATGTAAGGGTTACGGGAGTTTTACTGTTCCATGTTTCGTAAGCACGGATAATGAGGTTGTCGCTGTCCTCTGCCACCTTAACTGTTTCAATAACAACATTCTCTTTATCACAGGAAACCAGAGAATACTCAGGAGCAAGGATACCTTCCTGTGCTTTCTGAGGAATTGCATAAAGGGGGAAGTTTACATTATAGCCCTCTTTAACAACATCGGAGTCATTTACTCTCTTTGCGTGGGGATAAATTGAGAATGAGAATGAATGGTGCTCTCTGTCCTGAATCTTATTGGGGCGGGTTGCACAACGGAAAAGCGTGGGTCTTATATGACCATCTTTAACATCACAACCATATTTACAATCATTAATAACAGAAAGACCAAAGCCGTTATCGGAAAGGTCTGCCCATTTGTGCATTGACTCTTCAAACTGCGAGAATTCCCATGTTGTATTGGTAGTTGTTGAACGCTCAATATTACCGAACTGAATATCGAAGGTTGCTCTTGTTGAGTTAACGTCAACGGGATAATCCGCTTTAAGAACAACATGGTCCTCGTGCCAGTCTGATTCGTAGTCAACGTCAATTCTCTTCAAGTCATTATAAATACAGTAATATTCTGTAAAGGTAGAGTTACGGAAGGTTCTGTCAACCTTATAGACTGCTCTTACTGCACCAAGCTCTACAAGCTCTGCTTCCTTGAAATCAAGGTTCCAGGAAACCTCGTCAAAATAGCATTTAATATCCCAGGCTTCGTGGTTATGGGGTCTATCCTGATAAGCAATTACCTTACCTACTGTCTGACCCTCGGGAGCTACGCTTCTTCCTGTTTCTTTATGAATGAGCTTTGAAATATTATATTCTTCATTGAACTCAATATCAAAGAAAGGTGTTGTAGCTTTATTTGCAGTTGCGTTAACAAAATCGAATTTTCCGGGTGCAGTTTTCTTTACTGTATAGGTTGTGAAACCTTTTGAAACAACATCTGCAACAAATACGATTTTGCCGTCAAAGGTTTTCTGATATGCAATTTCGTTGCCGTTTTTATCAAAGATTGCAAACTCTTCCTCGCAAGGAATCTCGCAAACAACTGCATCGTGACGATTGAATCCGGTTGTATTGAAAACAACGATGCTGTCTTCTTTAAGATTGATTTTTGAAAGGAGTGCACTCTGAGCTTCCCCTGCCATTTCACAGCCCGCTTTGAGAACTCTTTCGTAGTCATCCTTGCTATCTTCATAAACAATTGAAATTGAAGAACCGGGAAGAATATCGTGGAACTGATTAAGAAGAATTGTTTTCCAATTTTTAAGAAGCTCTTCTCTCGGGTACGAAAGTCCGGTTTCCTTATTTGCAATTGCACGGAGGGTTTCAACATCGTGATACAAACATTCGCTCTTGCGATTATATTTTTTATTTCTTGCCTGGCTTGTGAGCGTACCTCTGTGGAATTCAAGGTATAATTCACCGCACCAGGTGGGAAGGCGTTTATTGCCTGAAACCTTTTTATCAAGGTCACGGAAGAAATCAAGAGAGGTTGACTGCTTAACAACAGGGCAACCCTGAATGCCCTTTTCCATTCTTCTGCCGTATTCAAGCATTTCAACAGTAGGACCACCGCCACCGTCACCGAAACCATAGGACATTAAGAAATCTTTAGAAAGGTCCTTCTGGGAATATCTTTTATAACCACCTAAAACATAAAGGGGTCTTAATTTGCTGTTATATGTAGTCTGCCAATTGGAGCGCTCGTTTGCAGTTACGTGACAGGATGGCGGGAAGTGAGAGAGAACCTCTGTTCCGTCAATACCACGCCATTTGAATGTATCATAAGGAAATTTATTATACTCATTCCAACTGATTTTAGTTGTCATAAAGTAATCCATTCCGCTCTTTTTAATAAGCTGAGGAATTGCGGCAGAATAGCCGAAAACATCGGGCAACCACATAATTTTATTATCAATGCCGAATTCTTCACGGAAAAAGCGTTTGCCAACCAAAAACTGCCTTACGAGAGCTTCACCTGAGGCAACATTTGTATCTGCTTCAACCCACATTGAGCCCTCAACTTCCCATCTGCCCTCTTTAACTCTCTCTTTGATTTTCTCATAAACCTCAGGATAATCCTCTTTAACATATTCATAAAGCTGAGCCTGAGAGGACATAAATTTATATTCGGGATATTCTTCCATTAATTTGAGAACAGTTGAGAAAGAACGGCAAGCCTTATCTCTTGACTGACGAAGACGCCACAACCAAGCAACGTCAATATGAGTGTGACCAACCGCCCAGCAGGTTGCCTCTTCAAATTTACCGTAAAGATTTTCATCAAGGTATTCTGAAGCAGCAACACAGGAAGCGTGGAAAACCTCACGGTCGTTTGTATCAATATCAAGAATATTACAAGCCTCGTTAAGTGCTTTGAGAATATTAACTCTCGCGTCGCTGTCCTCATCCTTATATTTTGCAACCTTTAAGGGAGTGAGAATGTCAAAATATGTGCAGAATGCAATATCGTCAAACACCTGAAGCTGTGCTCCAAGCTGGATTTCACCTCTCCATTCCCAATCATCAGAATAAGCATTGATTGCAATTTCAAGCTCTTCGCCACCCTCTGCACAATCCTCAAGAGTAACATAACGGTGGTTACTGTCCGCACCCTGAACCACCTTACCGTTTACAAAGATTATAAACTGAGGGTTAACCTCGTTTTCCCAATTTCTTGCGTAGGGGGTGATGTTATAAATAACGTGCTGTCCCTTGAATGAATCAGGAATTTTAACAGTCTGCTTAAACCAGCAATAGCATTCGCGATAACCCCAATAATCTTTATTGGCTTTAAAGGGAGTCCATTCGCCCTTTTCAATATCTTCAATAGAATACTGACCGTCACGATATAAAAAATCGCCCGTATCAACGCTGTCGATGATAATAAATTTACTATACATATCACGCAGAATCTGATTGATACGACCGCTGATCATATATCTTTCACTGTTTTTGTCGTGAAAATCAATTTCAAAATGTGCCATAGGAAAAACCTCACTTGTAAAAGTAAGGTAATAATATCACATTATATGTACTTTTACAATAATTTAAAGTGAAAAAAGTGGTCGAAAATGGTAAGAATTCATAGTTGACATTGATTAAAAAGAGAGTTAGAATATAAGGTAATAATTTTGTCCAAAGGAGCGATTTGAATGGCACATTTTTGTAACGAACCCTCAAGAACCTTCAGCGAATATTTGCTCATCCCCGGTTACACCGGTCCTGACTGTATTCCTGCAAATGTCTCTCTTAAGACTCCCCTTTGCAAGTTCAAAAAGGGTGAAGAATCTCCCATAACTCTCAATATCCCTATGGTTTCTGCTATTATGCAGTCCGTTTCTAATGATACACTTGCTATTGCTCTTGCAAAAGAAGGCGGTATGTCCTTTATTTACGGCTCACAGTCCATTGAAGACGAGGCAGCAATGGTTGCAAGAGTTAAAAGCTACAAGGCAGGCTTTGTTGTAAGCGATTCAAACCTTTGCCCCGAAAACACTTTGGCAGATGTTGTTGACCTTTACGACAGTTTAGGTCACTCAACAATGGCAGTTACTGATGACGGTACTCCCAACGGCAAGCTTCTCGGTGTTGTTACTTCCCGTGATTACAGAATCAGCCGTATGCCCCTTGATTTGAAAGTTACAGAGTTTATGACTCCCCTTGAAAAGCTCGTTACCGCTCCTGCTTCTACAACTCTTAAAGAAGCAAACGACATTATCTGGGAAAACAAGCTCAACTCTCTCCCCATTATTGACAATAACGGAAACCTTATGTATTTCGTTTTCCGTAAGGACTATTCTCAGCACAAAGAAAATCCTCAGGAAATTCTTGACGCACAGAAGAGATATATGGTTGGCGCAGGTATCAACACCCGTGACTACGAAGAAAGAGTTCCTGCTCTTGTTGAAGCTGGTGCAGATGTTCTTTGTATTGACTCCTCCGAGGGTTACACAGAATGGCAGAAGAGAACAATCGCTTTCATTCGTGAAAAATACGGTGACACAGTTAAAGTTGGCGCAGGTAACGTTGTTGACCGTGACGGCTTCCGTTTCCTTGCAGACGCGGGTGCAGACTTTATTAAAGTTGGTATCGGTGGCGGCTCAATCTGTATCACTCGCGAAACAAAGGGTATCGGTCGCGGACAGGCTACTGCTCTTATTGAGGTTGCTGCTGCTCGTGACGAATACTTTGAAGAAACAGGCGTTTATGTTCCGATTTGCTCCGATGGCGGTATCGTTCACGACTATCATATGACTCTCGCTCTTGCAATGGGTGCTGACTTTATGATGCTCGGCAGATATTTCGCAAGATTTGACGAAAGCCCCACACCCAAGCTTAACATTAACGGAACTTATGTTAAGGAATACTGGGGTGAAGGCTCTAACAGAGCAAGAAACTGGCAGAGATATGACCTTGGCGGTTCTTCAAAGCTTTCTTTTGAAGAGGGCGTTGACTCTTATGTAACTTACGCAGGTTCTCTTCATGATAATGTTACAAAGAGCCTTTATAAAGTTAAATCAACAATGTGCAACTGTGGCGTTGTTACAATTCCCGACCTTCAGAGAGATGCAAAGCTTACTCTCGTTAGTGCTACAAGTATTGTAGAAGGCGGCGCACACGACGTTACTCTTAAAACAAATACAGGTAATATAAGATAAGAAAAAAGGATGGTCGGTTGACCATCCTTTTTTAGTGCGGAATGCGGAGTGCGAAATGCGGAATTGGCTTCGCATCAGATAAAAACAAAAAATTAAGCGAGTCCTTTCCTCTTTTTAAAGAAATTGGACTCGCCTTTTTATTTACTGTAGCAATATTTGATTTAATATTTCTTGATTATCACTCTGACTTTTTGATATAAAAGTTTTTATTATTTCATTTTATTTTTCATATTTCACTTTCATTTTCACTGTAAACTTACTTTTATCAAGAGATAGTAAAATTGCATAAGGAATATCTTTATAATCAAATTGGTAATTCACTCATAGATTATCTACCTTGACTTAAATCAACCTCTTGAAATAATACTTAAAAATCTTGCAAAGCTCATTCCGCACTCCGCATTCCGAAATCCGAATTTAAACTGTAATTTTCTCCTCTGCAAAGAGTTTTGCAAGGAAGTCAAGAGACTGTTGCAGGCATTCTTTTGCATACTTATTGATTGAGGGTGTAAGGTGGAAGCAATGATTGTTCTGAATACCTGCTACGTGATACTGGTCATATAGCGGAACAACTGCTTTTAATTTTTCTGCCATTGGTTCGCCCTGACCCTGACATACCAAATCATCATCTGCCCAACAAATAAATGTTGAACACCACTTATCATTTACAAATGAGGCAGGAGAAATATATTCATAATCGGGGAAATCTTTAATATTTGAAAAATCGTTTTTGAAATTGAAGTTAAGAAGAGTTCTTGCAGTTGTGGGTATAACACCGAAAAGAGATGTCCCCTTCATAAGCACCTCTAAATCATAAATACCGCACATAAGCATAAGCCCTTTAAGGTCTACTGAAACCTTATCACAGTTGATAACATCGCAAAGCATTTCGTTATATTTAAGTGCACTCAGATATGCTGCAATATAGCCCCCTGCGGAGTCACCTGTGAGAACAACATTTTCTAAATCAATATTATATTTTTCGGAAAGCGTTTCAACAAAATTGAGAGAATCAACACAATCCCTCATAAGTCCTTTATAATCCACCTCGGGTGGCATACGGTAGTTGGGACAGAAAACAAAATAACCCTCTTTGGCATAATATTCGCAAATGGAAACTCTGTATTTCTTATCCCCTGCTAAAAATGCACCGCCGTGATAATAAACAATAATCGGATGGACTTTTCCGTCATTAATAATATCAGGTGTGTAATATAAATCCCCTGTATTCAGTTTTTCGCTGCCATAAGCAATATCTCTGACTGAAATAACACTTTCAAAATGCATATTATTTTGTAACGGATCGCCTATAATATCAACCGCTTTGAAAACAAATTGTGCCTTATTCACACAATCGCCCCCTTGTAAAATTTTCCAAATAAACCATATTTTTATTGTAGTACAAGAGGTAAAAAAACACAAGGGACAGTCTCAACAAAACTATCCCTTGTAATTTGTGAATAAATTATTAATTTACATTTCTTTATAAAGCTTTAAAACAATAAGTGCTGCTCTGGGGTCGGCAAGGTCGAAGAAGCAATCAATAGCATAAGACTGTTCAACATAAACCTCATCCATCAAGGCATAAAGCTCTACACCGAAGGTAATCCATGCGTTATCGTCTTCATTATCGAAATAATAGGGTAAATCATCCCAATCGCCACCGGTGTTCATAACATCAACAAAACCGCCGCCTGTACAGATTGTTACGGGGGTGAAACCAAGTGCCGCACCGGTAAATGCAAAGTTAACATTACCAAGTATTTCAAAGTCCATAACCACGCCGTAAACAATGAATTTACCTTCGTAAGTTTCCCAATCAGGGTGGTTTGCAGGGCGTTTATAGTCCCAAACGCCATGGTCTTTAACTGCATTATAGAATTCAATCTGACCGAAGCCGGGCATTTTCTTCCATTCCTGAGCGATTTTAAGGTTTTCATCAAGAAGAGCCTGATATTCATCAGTTAAGTCGGGAAGCTCGGGATAGTTTTCAGGGTGTTCATAGATATCCGCATCTTCACCCTTCATATGAGAATAGTTTTCCTGATAGAAAGCATAAAGCTCTTCATAAGGAACCTCTCTGACATCGCTTACGGTAACAAAATTTTTAATATCGATGCTATCTTTATCCGCATCCTTAAAATTCGGAATTGTTGTGGTAAGTGAGGTTAACCACATAAAAAGAGCTAAAATTGCTGCAATAATATTTTCCATATATTTACCTCCAAATAATATAGGCAAATTATATATTATATGGGAGTATTTGTCAATGGTATAAAGAGCTGTTAGCTATCTGCTGTACGCTAATTCGTCATTTTCTCAATATCTCTTTTTAATTTTAAAATAATTCTCTTTTCGAGCCGTGATATATAGCTTTGGGAAATGCCGAGGATATCTGCAACCTCTTTTTGAGTATGCTCGTTTTTCCCACCAAGGCCAAAACGCATATTCATTATAAGCCTTTCTCTTCCCGAAAGAGTTTTCATACAGGCTATAAGAACTTTTTTCTCGTCCTCCTGCTCAAGATTATCATTAATTTCTAAACCATCCGTACCTAAAACATCTGAAAGCAGAAGCTCGTTGCCGTCCCAATCAACATTCAGAGGTTCATCTAAAGAAATATCAAGCTTTTGCTGATTGATTTTTCTTAAATACATTAATATCTCATTTTCTATGCAACGGGAAGCGTAGGTTGCAAGCTTAATATTTTTATCAGGTTTAAAGGTATTTGTGGCTTTAATAAGACCGATTGTGCCGATAGAAATCAAATCCTCAATATTCACCCCTGAATTTTCAAACTTTTTAGATATATAAACCACAAGGCGCAAATTATGCTCCACAAGCTTATCCCTTGCTGTTCTGCTACCGTTGGCACTTTGTTCTGTTAATTTCTCTTCCTCCTCCTTTGATAATGGTGGCGGAAGAGTCTGCGGGCTGTTTATGTAATAAACACTGTTCAAGCCCAATTTTTTAAATAATTTTGCTTTTAATATCTTTATTTTACGTATAAATCTTTTCATCAACTTTCTCCTCTTTCACATTTTCAAAAATTCTGTTGTTCAGAAGTGCTCTATATTCACCTTGGGAAAGGGTTTTTTCAGTCACCGCAACAGTACAAAAACTTGTCTCGTAAAACTTCTCTTTATCCTTTATTTTCACAGCAGTTGGCAAAAAAGCTTTCAGAAGCGATTCGCCCGTTATCGCCATGCAAGGAATTAACCGAAAGCTTTTATTTAAACTCTCGGGAACATTTTCAAAATTTCCGCTTTTAAAAAACAATAACTCTTCTCTTGAAAGCAATGGTGATACTGCAGAAAGCTCTGCGATTACAACGGGTCTTCCACTCATCCCGTCCGTGAGAGTGTTTCCCGTATCAATAAATGCAATCATATTAACAGAGGTATTATTATATGTAATTTCCAACTGACAATTACCGCCTTTATTGCTACGCTTGGTTATTAAATAATCTGCCAATAAAAAAACTCCGTAAATCACAAGAACAGAAGCTACAAGATATGCTATGCTCATATCAAAATAAACGGTACCGTTATGAAAGAATATATTTTCAGGGTGCAAAGTAATCTCCAATGCATACATTGAACCGCCAAACAAAAGGCTTACACCAAAGAAAGCGAGAAATGCTTTGAAAAATATTTTTATGCTTTGAGGGAGAAAACTGATACAAACAATAATCCCACCTGTTATTATTTTATAAAGTAAAGAAAATGCCACTCCACCGCTTTCATAAAAAATAACAAGGGAGCTGAAACCACCCACTACGGATGCCAACAGAACGGACCATTTATTTGTGGGAATTTTGCACAGCACCCTGCTTGCAACAATAATTATATAAGTCAATAAAATATTCAATGCAACAAGCACATCTGCATAAATTGTCAATCCACCACCCCCAAAAGCCATTTTAATTATATATTTTATTTAATAAAACTTTTGTCGGTAAAGGTCGGCAAAAAAACTTTTCATTGACAAGAGAGAAGAATAATTTTAATATTAATAAATAGAGGTGACAGAAATGAACGTTTATAAAAACTGTAAGGTTATTTTCCCACAGAAAATCCGTGATTGCATTGTGCTTACGGATAACGGAAAAATAATTGATATAGCATCAAGATATGAAGAAAAAGAAGCTGATACTGTAACAGATTGCGGTGGTCTTTATCTTTCTCCCGGCTTTATTGATGTCCATGTTCACGGTGGCGGAAATAAAAGTGCTATGAGCGAAACCCCAGAAGATATTATTACAATGGCAGAAGCTCATTTAAAATATGGCACAACCTCAATTGTTCCAACAACTCTTGCCGCACCTATTGACCAGCTTAAAAAGGTTGTTCTCTCAATAAAAAAGGCAAGTGAAGAAAGCAAAAAAGCAAATATTTTGGGTGTGCATCTGGAAGGACCATATCTTAATTTAAAATACAAGGGTGCCCAAAGCCCCGAAAACATACTTAACCCTAAGGAAAATCCACCCGAAGAATTACTTGATATATGGAATAAAATTCTTATAATGGGTGCTGCGCCCGAGGTTGAAGGCGGTTTTGAATTAGGTGAAAAGCTTAAAAAACGTGGTATTGTGGCTTCGGTTGCCCATAGTGCCGCAAGTTTTGAGCAGGTTGAAGAAGCAGTTAAACATGGTTACAGCGACATTACCCATATTTATAACGCTTGCACCTCTTGCTTTAAAACGGGAGTTTTCAGAACCGCAGGTGTTGTTGAAGCAGGTCTTGTGCTTGACAGCATCACAACTCAGACTATTGCAGATTTAAGGCATCTGCCAAAGGGTGTGCTTCAGCTTATTTATAAATCCAAGGGCGATGAGAAAATGTATCTTATTACCGATGGTCTGGAATTCTCCGCAAGCGACATAAAAGAAAATACCGTTTACACACAGGAAAACGGTATGAGTGTTATTTATGAAGATAATGTTATGAAGCTTTCTGACCGTTCTGCTTTGGCAGGCAGTGCAAGTGTTCTTTCAGACTGCGTGCGGAATATGTATAAAACAGTTGGTGCGCCTCTTTACAGCGCAGTAAGAATGGCAACTCTTACTCCTGCAGAAGTTCTTGGTTTTGCAAATCAAAAAGGTAAAATTGAAAAAGGCTATGATGCAGATTTAATTCTTTTTGATGACAAAATCAATATTAAATCTGTTATCACAAATGGTAATAAAGTTATTTAAATAAAAAAGTCGGCACATCAAAGTGCCGGCATTTTTTTATAATTCAACATATCTGTTTATATCATAGTCAAAAGCATAATTTCCGTTTTCATTGAACGCCAGAGTATTATTTGTGGCTTTGCCTGTTTTTTCATAAAGCCTTATAACATAAACTGTTTCACCGTTTTCCGCAGTTGTTGTTGTGCCGGTGGCCACCAAAACATATTCAGAAAGCTCTTTCTCTATACCAAGAGCTTTCTTACTGTAGGATGAAAATTTTTCCTGCAGTTTTTTATTATTGTTTTCATCATATTTAAAAGATGGTTCCGTAGTTGTGCTTTCATCTTCAACAGTTTCCTGAATAGTTGAATCATATTCGGTTACGCCATCAGCAGTTAAAAGAAGGTATTTTTGAGTTTTTGGCATATACACAAAGCATTGCTGACCTAAAATCACAAAGGTTCCTTCGGGTTTTTCAGCTCCTTCAAGAAAAACTTCCACAAGGCAAGCATCTTTTTCCATAAAACGAGTTGCACTTAATTTTAACTCATATTCATAAATATCTTTTGACAAACCTAAGCTCTCGGAATCGTAAACCTCTAAAAGAGTTCTCGCAACATTCTCATCTATAGATAACGCACCTGCATTACCTGTTACCTCAATATAAGTTTCTGCAGTTTCAAGAGCTTTGCCATCATCCTCTTGATTTTTACCGCAGGAAGAAAAAGCAACAACACAACTTAACACCAAAAGAATTACAATTATTTTTTTCATTTTTTATTCTCCGAAATATTTTAACAATATAATTAATTTTTGACTTACTATATAGAACTATACAATTTTCGGAGTGATTTGTCAAATTACAAACTTGTTATCTTTTCAATGCAACTGCTTCTCTTTTATATTTCTCTCTTGTGGCAATGCCGCCTCTTATATGCCTTTCCTCTTTATTCACATCAAGAACTTTTCTTACCTCGCCATATAAAGCAGGGTCTATTCTTTTTAATTTGGTTGTTATATCACTATGAACGGTAGATTTGGAAATACCGAATTTTTTAGCTGCCGCTCTTACTGTGGATTTACTTTCAGTTATGTATCTTCCGAGTTCAACTGCCCTCTCATCGTAGTCATTAAACATAAAAATCCTCCCATATATTTCTATACAAAATATATGGGAGAATCTGTTTAATTATTACTTTTTAAATTGAGCAATTGAATTTTTGTCAGATTGCGTGGAGTTGGCTTTATGTGACACCCGAAGCGTATAAAGATACGCAAGCTTGGTGGCACAAAATGACAAATACGCGTGATATGGCAAAAATTACTCGCCCTTCATACCGAGAAGCTCAACTGTTCCGTCATAAACAGCCTGTGAAACCTTGATTGAATCATAGATAGCTGCTTTGATATCATCATCAGTAGCACCAAGCTCTTTTGAGAAACGGTCGGGAATGAAAAGGTTAACGTCCATAATATCTGCAAGTCCGTCAACATCAATACCGCTTTCAATACCCTTTGCAGCATATTCTTTCTTAACGCCACCGAGACCCATTCTCATCATCCAGGGAGCAACGCTGATAATTTTACGGTCTTCGCCCATACCCCTTGCGGCATAAACGATTTTAAGGAATTCCTTCCATGTAAGGTTATACATACTGATAGGCCAAGCCTTTGCGCCTTTTGACTTTTCAGCAGCACCAACAATAACCTCACCAACCTGACGAACTGTAAGCATTGCAGTACCGCCACCGGGATACATTGTGAAGGGAAGCTTATCCATTCTCTTAATCTGCTCGATAAGAATAACCCAAACGGGCTTTCTGCCGGGCTGAGTGCCGAAAATATAGGGAAGCTCGAGAACTGCTACATCGAAGTTTTCGTCTGCAAAAGAGAATGCAACGTTTTCCTGGTCAATACGGCTTCTGATGTAGGGATGCTTTTCTGTAAGCTTCATATCGGGACGTTCTTTTGCAAGGTATGCAAAGTAAGAACCGAGAACAACTGCACTCTTAACGCCAACCTCTTTACAAAGAGGAAGAATTCTTTCAAGAGGCTGAATATTGTATTTATAATAAGCATCGTAAACAGGTGCGGGGAATTCAACTCTTTCATCAATACCTGCTGCGAAAACGAAGCAATCGTGACCTTTAAGAAGCTCGCGGATTTCATCATCGCTCTTTTCATAGATATTGCAGAACTCAAGCTTCATTTCCTGAGGAATGGGAGCACCTTCGGGAAGAGGAGGAAGAGCAACACTTGTTACTTCATGACCTCTTTCAATAAATATTCTTGCGGCTTCACAGCCAAGAAGACCTGTACCGCCAATCATAAAAATTTTCATTCTGTAACCTTCTCCTTAAAGTTATCAAAGATTTCAGGACCATAAACATTGTTTTCGCCTTCGCGATCCCATACCTGTGCAAAGAAAGGATTGATTCTTGCTTCTTCATCATAGTTCCAGGGCCAGGGAAGCTCTGCAGGACACCAGTGACCACCTTTAAGAACAAGGTTGGGGCTCATTTCGAATTCGTTGCCTCTTGCACTTACCCATTTAACAGGAGTATACATATCAACGATTTCTGTTGCAAGGCACTTACCGCCTCTGAATTCTGCTGCTTTCTGAAGGTCTTCAAGAGTAAGAGAGTCGAAATCCTTTGTTTCGTCATAACCATGGTCGAGAACAACAACATCATCTGCAGTTGTCTGCTTTGCAGGAATAACAATATCGAAATCCTCCCATTTTCTCGGAAGCTTCTCATATTCTTCCATGCTGCCATAGTAAGCTTTCATTCTTACATCAACTTTATTTGCTGCCCACCAGAGTGTACCATACTCGGGAGTCTCTGCAATCTTCTTCATCCAGAGCTTTTTAAGAATGGGTGCAAAGGGCTTTGCAAGGAAAGCTAATTTATAGTAGGATTCAACATTCTTCATCATGCCCTTGAAA
The DNA here is from genome assembly GCA_045594685.1 of Acutalibacteraceae bacterium. Classification (GTDB taxonomy): domain Bacteria; phylum Bacillota; class Clostridia; order Oscillospirales; family Acutalibacteraceae; genus DTU089. The sequence continues at coordinate 60,746 of JAZNYZ010000036.1, forward strand.
TAATCAGCAACAGGAATGTTTGCACGGAAGTGGCAATATTTTTCAAGGTCATCACCATCGTAGTACCACTGACCGTGGAAGTTACGGGTTGTGAACCAATGGGGGTCAAAGAGCTTCTTGGGTGAGCCAAGACCAAGTGTACCAAGAAGAAGCTCTTCAAATTCGTAATTAGTAATTCTATACTGTTCACCTGAACCGATGTTATAGAAGCGTCTCCAGAATTCTTCAGGAATATCATCACCGCATACGTTTGCGAGAAGACGACCTGAATCTTCAACAGTTGCCCACTCAAGCATACCGTTAATCGGAACGTGGTACATAATAGGCTCAAGATTTTTGAGAATTGCAGGGTAAAGAATACCTGACTGACGAAGTGATACCCAATGCTTAAGACCTGATTCTGCAAAAACAGCCTCTGCCTTAATCTTACTGATAGCATAGTGGTCATAAACACTAACTTTAAGAGGGTCACCTGTTCTACCCCAGTGGATAGGAGCATTTCTGTCGCCTGTTTCGGCAACTGTGCCTATGTAAACAACCTTAATATCGTCGGCATTGGGCTGAGCCTTAACAGCATTAACAATGTTCTGAGCTGCAGTAACATTAGTTTTCTGAGTTTTAACGGGATAGTAGTCAGCTGCAGGAGAAACCATACCGCCAACATGAAGAACATAGTCTGCACCTGTTACACATTCTAAAACATCCTCATAGTTTGTAAGGTCACCCCAAACAAGCTTAACAGAAGGATCGTTTTCATAATCCTTGAATTTATCCTTGTTTTTCTGGCTACCTCTGTTAAGAAGAACGATATTATAAAGATTCTTCTTAGCATAGAGTTCCTTGAAACCTGCCCATCCCATTGTACCTGATGAACCGGTTAAGAATACGGTTTTTTTAGACATAAAAAACACCCCATCTTTCCAAAAATTTATCAATATAAATTATACAATTAAACAACATAATTTGTCAATAGAACCTATGACAATTTATTAACATATATAAAGATGCCGGATGCCGGATGCCAGTGTCGGGTCTGCGACGCTATTAAAATGTTTGGAAGCAAAGCTTCCCTAACATTTCGCATTTCGCATTTCGCATTCCGCATTTAAAAAACGACTTGCTCTCGCAAGTCGTTTTTTCACCATTCAAATTCGGGTCTTTGATTTTCCACGTGCTTTGCTGCTTTGAGAAGGAACTTTCTCATTGGCTCCATTTGCCTTATGAAAAAGGTTAACTCCTGCAAAAATTCTTCAAAATCGTCAATGTCTTCATCAGGGATAAAATAAATCATTTCCCAATTCTTCATTTTGATATACTCTGCCGCAGGGTCATCTGCAGAAAATCCACGGGGCATTGATTTGAGCTTATCGCCGTTTACAGAAATATTCGTTTCTTTTAGTATCTCCTGAAACTCGTCAAAATGCTTTGAAATATAGTGGCGGATGTTATTCATTTTTGCGGTGGTATCGCACCATAAACCCGTTCCGAAGCAGGAACGACCGGGGGCAATGCACAAGAAATAACCGATAGGTAACCAGGATTTTCTATCGGGTGAAATATAGGCTCTGAAAGAGGGGTTATATGGCGGTCCGTTTTTATGAAAGCGCATATCACGGGCAACTCTATACATCCACTCTCTTGGCTCCATATACATTATTGACTTGCCGATATCGGGTGCTTCATCGTTTATAACAAATCTGAGTCTGTCAATAAAGCCTAAAAAGTCTTTTTTAGCCAAGTCATATTCATCGTGGTTTTCGTGAAACCAGGTTCTGTTGTTATTTAACTGCAGATTGTAGCAGTAATTCATTATTCTTTTAAAATCCATTTTTAAATCCTTTTTGTAAAAAATTATAAAAATAAAATATCATATTGATTTTTAAAATGCAATAATATTATTGACAAGAATTAATTAAATACAGTAAAATGAATTATAGATTTTTAGCCCTTGGAGGTATTATACATGGCAGTTTTCAGACCCTTTAAAGCACTAAGACCCACACCCGAGTTTGCATCCCGCGTTGCTGCTCTCCCCTATGATGTTATGAACAGTGCAGAGGCAAAGGAAATGGTTGTTGGTAACCCTTATTCATTTCTTCACGTTGATAAAGCAGAAATAGATTTGCCCGAGGGCACAGACCTTTATAGTGCTGAGGTTTATGCAAAAGCAAAAGAGAATCTTGAAAAGCTTGAAAAAGACGGTATCTGCGCTATGGATGAAGCCCCCTGCTTCTATGTTTATCGCCAGATTATGAACGGCAGAGAGCAAACAGGTCTTGTTGGTTGCGCATGGGTTGATGATTATATTGAAAACCGCATAAAAAAGCACGAATTAACCCGTGCAGATAAGGAAGCCGACCGCATCCGCCACGTTGACACCTGCGATGCAAACACAGGTCCTATCTTTCTTTGCTACAGAGATAATGAAAAGGTTAATGCTATAATCGAAGAGCAGAAAAAGAATGCTCCTGTTTATGATTTTGTAACAGAAGACGGTATTTCAAATACAGTTTGGGTAATCGACAATGCAGATATCTGCGCAGAGCTTTCCGCACTTTTAGGTCAGGTTGGCGATTTTTATATTGCAGACGGTCATCACAGATGCGCAAGTGCTGTTAATGTTGCAAAGTTGCGCCGTGAACAGAATCCTGATTTTGACGGAACAGAGGAATTCAATTTCTTCCTTGCTGTCCTCTTCCCTGCCGATAGCCTTGAAATCATGGACTATAACAGAGTTGTTAAGGATTTAAATGGCAACACCGAAGAAGAATTTATTGAAGTAATCAGCGAGAAATTCGAGGTTGAGCTTGCTTCCTGCGATGGTGCATATCACCCTGAAGAAAAACACAATTTCGGTATGTATCTTGGTGAAAAATGGTACAAGCTTACTGCAAAGGACGGAACCTTTGACCCTGAAAACCCCGTTGACCAATTGGATGTTTCCATTCTTCAAAAAAATCTTCTCACACCAATTCTTAATATCGGTGACCCGAGAACAGATAAAAGAATTGACTTTATTGGCGGTATCCGTGGACTCAAGGAGCTTGAAAAGCGTTGCAAGGAAGATATGACGGTTGCATTTTCAATGTACCCCACAACTCTCGATGACCTGATGTCAATCGCAGATGCAAATATGATTATGCCACCAAAATCAACCTGGTTTGAACCCAAATTATTGAGTGGACTTTTTATTCACAAGTTGAAATAAAGCAATTAGCAAATAGCAGTTAGCAAATAGTTATATAATGTTCGGAAGCGAAGCTTCCCCGAAACTCTTCACTATTCATTATTCACTCTTCACTTAAAAAACCGCCTGACCTTTCGGTCAAGCGGTTTTTGTCATTCGGGAATCACAAGCATATTTGCCGTTCCGTCGGTATATTTCATTACAAGGAATTTGCAATCATTCCCTGCGTTATAGGTCATAAAGGCTTTTTCACGAAGCTTCTCCGCTTCTTCGGGTGTGATTTTTTGAATATCACTTTCGGGAATGGGGTCAAAAAACACATCATCGTAATCCGTTCCACAATAACCACCTTCTTCGTAACTTACTCTATTAACATAACAGCAACCGAATTCCAAATAGTCATCCAACCTATCCTCTTCCCAACTAAATATTGTAGCAGAAAACAGGTTTTGTTTTCCTGATATTTTTCTTAGAGTAGCATCACGCTCTTGATTTTGCCAGATAATTAGTTTTTGAGAATCTAACACATGTGCATACTGAATCTCTTTTTTCTCTTCAAGATATTTATATAACCCAGCATCTTTTAACGCCTTGATTGTGTTCACCATATCAGATGTTACAGAAAACTTATGAAGATAGTCTCCATATCGTTGTAGCAACTGCTCGTGAGTAGGTTCATCCTCGTTTCCTAAATACTCAACGTAAAAATCTCTCAATATACTATGAGTTGCAAAACTTATTACACCGAACTGTTTTTCAGGGTTAAAATACTCCTCCACACTCATATTTTTAAAATCTTTATAGAGTGCTTTTTTCAAACGCTCAATCGTTTCTTCTGAAACTTGTTGATTAGTTATGTGCGTTTCAATATTATCTTTTGAAAATACAACCAATGAATCTGCACAAGCGATACTTTCCAGAGTATTATAATCAATCTCATAATCATGTTCATCATAAACAGGATAATACTCGCTGAGATTTGCCACATAATCCCAATTATTATTAAACTTAATTTCCTTTTCCCATCCAAACCACTCTTTATCAGAATTTTTACTATTCATTTCAGAACTTTGATTGAGAATTGTTTTATAAAAATCACGGATTGTTTCGGTTTCAAAAAGTGTACTAATTTTTTGACAGGCTTCATTACTTAAAAACGGATAGCTTCTGTAAATAAATTCACCATTTTCAAGTTCATATATAATGCTAAATGTATCAGTAGTATCAGCATTTTTATCTTTTGCTATAAATTTGTGAATTTCTTTAATTTTTTCTATATCTTCTTTATTTTTAAAACTGATTGATATTATCCCGTCTAATTCAACATCTTCAAGATAATCCGAGGAAACATGTGGCAAAACACCAATATCATCATTTATCATAACCGATTTTATTTTATCAGTTTCAGGAGCATATTGGGTAAAACCGAACCCACCTAAAAAGGTAATAATCAGAAGAATCGCATTAAAAGCTGCTATAACACTTACACTACCTAAAGCAAATTTAATCATCTTCTTTGTTCTGTATAGAGATAAATTAATAATACCCGAAACTACTGCCGATATTATAACCAAAAGCACAAAAAAGCATATCATCAATGTTAGTGTTTTTACATGAAAAACAGTATTTTGATCAATAATATTATCGAAACACAGAGCAGCACAATCGCATACTAAGAGTGCTAATGTGGTTGAACAAATAACCGCAACTATTTTATTTTTTGCTTGTTTATCACAATTTTCAACTTTATATTTCTTTGAAAAATAATGTTTTAATAACATTATTCCAACAACACAAACAACAATAAAAACAATTGATTTTATAATATGATATACAGGTGTGTACATCCATTCATAATCTGACATTTCAACATTATCGTATAAAGATATATTCCCGGTATTCAAAATATACAAAGGGTCTAAAACAGAAAGAATTGTTGTTAATGGGTTGCCCTCGTTTTGAGTATAATTAGAAAACCAATAATTTGAAGGTCCATAACCTCTTAAGAAAGTACACATAACCGCATCTATAAATAAAAATACGGAAACTGGCAACGCACTTGCAGAAACGCCAAAAACAACTGCTTCACTGAATTTTCCTGTAAACAAACAAGAAAGAACACCTACTGTATAACCAAAAACGAGAAGCATAAGCGAACAAAAGACATTTGCAAAAAATTCGTCAATTAACATTGAGTTAAATCTACCGATTTCTATATTCGAGGCAAGAATAGCAGAATAATACAAAAGCGTGATAACAACCATAGAAAAAAGTGGAAACCATACTTTTTTATCAAAAAGCTGTTTTCTTGATTCGCCCAAACTGAACATAGAAATACATTTGCTCTTTTTATGTAAAAACCTAAACTGCGATAAAGCAACAACAAAGCCTGAAATTAATATTATTGTAGTGTCGTATCCACGGTTACCAAATAAAAACCAGCTATAACTATCCAACATTGAATAATGGATTTCCAACCAGTTACAAAACAGTAAAACTGCAAAAACAAGTAATAATACTATGAGCGTGCCACTGAAAACATGTGGCAGGTTAAATCCTCTTTTTGTTAAAGATTGATTTGATTTTTCCGTCATCAGTAATCGCCTCCGTTTCTTCGGAAAATACTTCTTCAAGGGTAAGAAGCTCGGTTTTTACATTCTCTGCACCGAGAGCAGAGAGCTTTTCGATTTCTTTTTCCACATCACCGCAAATGAGGAGTGTTGCGGTTCTCTCGGTCAGCTCACACTTTCTGTAATTAACACCTTTGAAAAGCTCTTCATTTACTGAATTTTCAAATGTCAGATATGCTCTTCTGTAATGCTCGCTGATATCTTCAATAGCACAATTCAGAATAACGCTTTTACCATTGATTATTGCAATATGGTCGCATAAATCGGAAATATCTGCTAAATTATGAGAGCTGATTATAACCGATGCGCCTGTTGTATTTATGTATTCAAGCAAAAGCTTACGGAGAATTTCTCTTTTATGGGGGTCAAGTCCGTCAAAGGTTTCATCAATTAAAAGGTATTTGGGCGAAGCGGCAAAGGCAATTGCAAGACCTGCCTGCTTTTTCATACCCTTTGAAAGTGATTTTATATTGGCTTTAGAGTTAAGTCCGAACAGACCGCAAACCTCTTCAAAAACATCAAAATCAAAATTTGGGAAATATTCAGCATAGTATTTTGCAGAGCCTTTAACAGAAGATTTTACAGGAAACCATGTATCATCAGTTAAGTAAAACATTTCTTTTCGTTCCTTTGAATTATCAAAGGCATCTGCACCATCAAGGAAAACTGCGCCCTCTTCCGCCTTAAAAACGCCTGCGCATACATTGAGAAGCGTAGTTTTACCGCAACCATTAAAGCCTGCAATACCGAAAACCGAGGAATCCTCAACTGTAATATTCACATTTTCAATAGCGGTATAGTCCCCATATTTTTTAGTAACGCCTTTTATTTCAATCATCACTCTCACCCTTTCCGTAAATCTTATTCACAAGGTCAATTGCATCATTCAGGGTTAAACCCTTTGCTTTTGCAGAAATCACGGAAGCGGTAAATTCCTTCTGCGCATTTTCAAGAATAATCTTATTTGCAATAGCTTTTTCGCTTATGAAAACACCGCTACCCTGAACGGAATAAATAACATTTGCTTCTTCAAGCTCGTTGAATGCTCTTTTTATTGTATTAACATTCAGGTTCAGATCCGATGCTAACTGCCTGATAGGTGGTAATTTATCACCGGGCTTCAGCTCGCCCAAAGTGATTTTATTGAGAATCTGCTCTTTTATCTGCTCAAATATGGGCGTTCTGCTGTGATTATCTATGCGTATCAACAAATGACCTCCTCTCTGAAAATTGTGCTATCTCAAATAGCACAATTTAAATATAGCAAACAAAGATGAGTTTGTCAACTAAACATTTTTCGTGTACCACCCACCGCTATCGCGGTCAACCGGTTGCAATATAGTCGTCTCGCTCGCTATTCACTTCGCGATACTCCTTATTGCGCCCAGGGCTTTTTGTTCGCTATATCATCCACCGGATGCGCTCACAAACGCCCACCCCTCCTTTTTTACATTCGTAAAAAAAGAGGGATAGGCTTCGCAATACTTTTACAAACTAGCAACCAGCAGCTAAAACACCTGCTGACAAGATATAAAAATAGACATCTGATTTAGATGCAGAAGGCGTTTTCTTCACCCCGAAGGTGTATACAGATACTCCGAGTGGGTGAGAAAACGCCTAAAAAAGTTCGTATTCATAAAGAATACGAACTTTTTGTTCTGCGCTAAAGCAGGTGTCTATTTTACCATTTATGATGTACTTTTTCGTGGAATACCGGTATGTTTTCGATATTGAGAACCGTTCCGTCATCAAGGACTGCGGTGCCGTTGAGCATACCGAAAAGCTTTTCTGCCTTCTCGCAGATAACGCCTGCGCTTATGTTGGTATGGTCATTGAAGAATGGCTTGAATCTCATATTAAAACGGTTATCGTTTGATGTCATAATCCATTCGTCCATAACATTGCCTGTGGGAATACCGAAATCGACGAGGTCGAGCTTATGACATTTGCCCTCATAGAAAAGCATATTTTCACTGGCATTGGAGGTATCACCGAAGCCGTATCCGATGTTATAACCAAAGGGCTTGCCGTTAACAAGTCCGCAACCGATACCCCAATACCATGTATTGTTATATGTCCATACACCCCTACCCCAGTCAAGAATACCGAAATCCTTTGAGGCGTCAAAGGTATATGTTCTGCCTTTAACCTTCACATAGCCACTTGCATTCATACAAGTGATTTTCTGATTGTAATAGAATGCCTTTTTATCCTCTTTCCAAGGAGTTGCAATAACCATTGTATCCATCGGAGGTTGCTTAAGATAAATATCTGCCTCAAGGTCTGTATGATTAAAGCATCTTTCATATTTGCAATAAATATGCCGACCATCTTCCGTGCGGTCAATGTGATAGTCGCAGGTTTTGGATTTGAATGCGATGTCGCCTTTTTCGCTTGTAACAGGAAGATTTAATTTACCGTTTGGCATAATCTGCGCCTCGGTGCAATCAAATTTTTCCTTAGTTTCAAAATCGAAAACTGAGCAACAAACAAGACCCATATATCTGTTATCGTCAAATGTGAACGAGAGGGCGTATTTACCCTCGCTATTCATAATGAGGTAATAGTCCCACTCTTTAAGACGGTTTCTCTTGTTTTTTGCCACCATATCGGGTGAATAATCAAAAACGAGAGAATTTGCCCAACCGGGCTCACGAAGAACACCATCTTTATCAAGAAGAGGGCCGTTTCCGGTTATTTTATGATTTTTATTCATAATCAGATACCCTTTTCGTCATAGAGGAATACTGTTTCAAGAGCAACCTTAACGCCTGTGTCAATTGCCTGAGCAGAAAGGTTATCTGCAGTATCAAGGCGAGTATGGTAATATCTTGCAGGTGTGGGGTCCATAGCAGTAAACGCACTTGCAGGAACGCCTGCCTGAGACATTGCAGCAGCATCGGTTGAGCCGAGCTCAATTGTGCCGATAGGAACATCAATACCGACAGTTTTTGCCGCACTCTGCAAAAGCTCTGCAACTCTGCGGTCATTTTTAACCATACCGGTCATATCTTTTTCATAGATTTTTGCAAATTCAAGCTCGCGGATTGTATCAAAGGAAACGAAAACGGTTTCAACACCGTCATTAAGCATAGCTTTATTCTGTTTTGCGAATGCTTTTGAACCGCGAAGACCAGCTTCTTCGCCACCTGCACAAAGAACTGCAACCTCTGTATTTTCAAAGCGAATGTCATTATCAGAGAGGAATTTTGCAACCGCACAAGAAATGAAGCAACCTGAAAGGTCATCGTTTGCACCCATAACAGGTAATTTATAGTTGCAGAATCTGAATGCCATAACAAGAACGGGAACTGTTATATACATAACAACTGCAAGGATTCGAAGAGCAATATTGCCCTCTTCACCCCAAACGATTCCGCCGAATGCACCACCGTGAACAAGACCGTAAATATTACCGCCCAAGCCGAGAAGAATTGCAACAACTGCAGTTACGATAATAGTAGCAACAACAGGTCTGCCACCCTTGTATGTATAAGTCCATTCAAAAGCAGAGTCAGTATGACCGCTTATAATAATACGCTTCTTAGTTTCACCGCTTGCTTTTCTTACGCCGTAAACATTACCGCTTATTACCTTTGGGAAGAAGGGGTCAAGAACGGGCTTATAGAAAATAAACTCTGCAAGAACAAAGAAAAGTGTGAGAGCAGAAAGAGCAAGACCAATTACACTCCAACCCAGTGTAAAGAAAACTGTTGAGAGAATGAGAAGTGCCGCACCAATGGGAACCCAAGCCATAAATGCCTTGTCACTGCATTTATATTCCTCTCTCTTAACCTCATCGCAGAATTTTTCAAGGTCTGCTTTCATATATTCCTGTGCATTCTTTTCAGCCTCAGTACCAACAGCACGGGGACCGAAATTCTTGCACACATTTTTAATGCTCTTAATAGCATAGTTTGTATATTCCCTGACTTTTATATCAAAATTAGGGATGCTTTCATTTGCTTTCATAAAATTTCCTCTTTTCTTTATATAATATCGACCACAGGTCTCAAAACCGGCGACTGACGGCTTTATTGCAGTTTCAACTTTCGTTGAAATGTTGCTTAGCAACAAAGAACCTTCCGCCACGAAAAATCAAGATTTTTCGCGCCACCTTCCTTTGAAGGAAGGCTCAATTCAACCACAACTTCATTCTTCTACGGCGCATTTTCGCGCCCCGAAATTTGCCACTTGCCACTTTCAATTTGCCACTATTCTGTCATCTATAATCCGGCAACTGGCGACTTGTAACAATTATATAACATCTTTATGCTTTTAACAAGGCTTTTAAATATTTTCCCGTATAGGATTTTTTGCATTTGGCAACCTCTTCGGGTGTACCCTGAGCAACGATTTCACCGCCACCATTACCGCCCTCGGGACCAAGGTCAATAATGTGGTCGGCTGTTTTAATAACATCAAGGTTGTGCTCAATAACAATTACGGAGTTATTGGCATCAACAAGCTTATTAATAACCTCAAGAAGCTTTTTAACATCTGCGGTGTGAAGACCCGTTGTGGGCTCATCGAGAATATAAATGGTTTTACCCGTAGATTTCTTTGAAAGCTCAGTTGCAAGTTTCACTCTCTGTGCCTCACCACCCGAAAGAGTTGTTGCAGACTGACCGAGAGTGATATAACCTAAGCCAACATCAAAAATAGTCTGCAATTTGTTTCTGATTTTTGGTATATTCTCAAAGAAATTCATTGCTTCTTCAACTGTCATATCAAGAACATCGCTGATGCTTTTGCCCTTATATTTAACATCGAGGGTTTCTCGGTTATATCTTGCACCTCGGCAAACCTCACAAGGCACATAAACATCCGAAAGGAAGTTCATTTCGATTTTTATAATACCGTCACCCTCGCAGGCTTCACAACGTCCTCCCTTAACATTAAAAGAAAATCGGCCTGCATCATATCCCTTTGCTTTGGCATCCTGAGTAGAGGCAAAAAGAGCTCTGATATCATTGAAAACTCCCGTATATGTTGCAGTGTTTGAACGGGGAGTTCTGCCGATTGGTGATTGGTCAATATCAATAACCTTATCAAGATTCTCAAGACCGAGGATTTCATCGTGCTTGCCTGCGAATTTTTTTGCGTTATTAAGCTCTGCCGCCAATTTTTTATAGAGAATTTCATTAATAAGAGAAGATTTACCCGAGCCTGAAACACCTGTTACAACAACCAATTCACCCAAAGGAATTTTCACATCAATATTTTTAAGGTTATTCTGCTTTGCACCTTTGATTTCAAGGTACTTTCCGTTACCTTTACGGCGTTTTTCAGGCACTTCAATTTTCTTTTTACCTGAAAGGTACTGACCCGTAAGAGAGCGTTCGCAGTTTTTTATATCCTCAACTGTACCTGCACAGACGATTTCACCGCCGTGAACACCTGCACCAACGCCAACATCAACAATAAAATCTGCCGCGTTCATTGTGTCTTCATCGTGCTCAACAACAATGAGCGTATTACCCAAATCACGAAGATTTTTTAATGATGTGAGAAGCTTTTCGTTATCTCTCTGATGGAGACCAATGCTTGGCTCATCAAGAATATATAGAACACCCATAAGGGAAGAGCCTATCTGAGTTGCAAGGCGGATTCGCTGACTTTCACCACCTGAAAGAGTGCCTGAATTACGGGAAAGAGTAAGATAATCAAGCCCAACATTACAAAGAAAAGCAAGTCTTGATTTTATTTCTTTAACAATCTGCTTACCGATTATCTGCTCTTTTTCAGTTAATTCGAGATTTTCAATGAATTTCAGCTCATCACCGATGGACATATCGGTAAATTCTTTAATATTTATACCGCCTACAGTAACTGCCAAAGGTGCAGGCTTTAATCTTGCGCCTTTACAATCGGGACAAGGGCAGGCAGTCATATACTGCTCGATATCTCTTCTTGACCAATCGCTTGTGGTTTCTCTGTAACGGCGCTCAAGGTTATTGATAATACCCTCAAACTCTGTCATATATGTTCCGCTGCCGTATTCATTTTCACGGACCATTTTTATTCTTTCACCATTTGTGCCATAGAAAATTGCTTTTTGTCCCTCGGGCGAAATTTTATTGAACGGTGTATCAAGAGTGAAATTATATTTCTCTGCAAGGGCGTTATAATACATACCCGAAATGGTGCTTGAATCGCTTTTGCTCCATCCTGCACCGTTAATTGCACCCTCATTGATTGAAAGCTTTTTATTGGGAACAATCAAATCCTCGGAAACTCGCATAAACACGCTGAGACCTGAGCAAGTGGGGCAAGCGCCAAACGGATTGTTAAATGAAAACATTCTCGGCTCTAATTCATCCATACAAGAGCCGTGCTCGGGGCAGGCAAAATTCTGTGAAAAGAGAATTTCCTCTCCACCGATAATATCAACAATTGCAGTTCCCTCTGTGAGAGAAAATGCAGATTCAAGAGAATCTGTGAGACGAGAGTTTATCCCCTCTTTCATAATAAGGCGGTCAACAATAACCTCAATATTATGCTTGATATTTTTTTCAAGCTTGACCTTTTCCGAAAGGTCATACATAATGCCATCTATTCTTACTCTTGAATAGCCGGATTTTCTTACACTTTCAAGCTCCTTCTGAAATTCACCCTTTTTACCTTTGGCAATAGGTGCTAAAATCTGAAATTTTGTTCCCTCAGGAAGAAGAAGCACCTTGTCAACTATCTGGTCAATAGACTGCTTTGCAATTTCCTTTCCGCAAACGGGACAATGAGGAACACCGATTCTTGCGTATAAAAGCCTTAAATAGTCATAAATTTCCGTAACCGTACCCACAGTTGAACGAGGGTTTTTGGAGGTGGTTTTCTGGTCAATGGAAATGGCGGGAGAAAGCCCGTCAATACTGTCAACATCGGGCTTTTCCATAATACCCAGGAACTGCCTTGCATAAGAAGAAAGGCTTTCCATATATCTTCTCTGACCTTCTGCATAAATAGTGTCAAAGGCAAGTGAGGATTTACCCGAGCCTGAAAGACCCGTGAACACAACAAGCTTATCCCGAGGAATTTCCACGCTGACATTTTTTAAATTATGCTCTCTTGCACCTTTTACAATTAAATTCTTTTCCATAAATATTTTTATTTTCCGTTTCTGATTTTTTCAATCTGGTCGCGTAAATATGCCGCATGCTCAAATTCAAGAAGCTGTGCGGCGGCACGCATTTCTTTAGTAAGCTTTTCAATAAGCTCATTCTTTTCTCTTTCGGAAAGTCTGCGTTTTGCAACTCTTTCCTGAATATTATCTTTAGAGCTGATTTCAAGAATTTCACGAACATCTTTTTTGATAGTTTGCGGAACAATGCCGTGCTCCTCATTATATTTCATCTGCTTTTCGCGTCTGCGGTAGGTTTCGTTTATGGCTCTTTCCATTGAGCCCGTTACCTCATCCGCATACATAATGACCTGACCGTCTGCATTTCGGGCGGCACGGCCGATGGTCTGAATAAGTGAGGTTTCACTACGAAGGAAGCCTTCTTTATCTGCATCAAGAATTGCAACGAGGGAAACCTCAGGAATATCAAGACCCTCTCTTAAAAGGTTGATACCAACGAGCACATCAAATTCACCCAATCGCAAATCACGGATAAGCTCCATTCTTTCAATGGTGTCAACATCAAAGTGCATATAGCGAACCTTAATGCCGTAATCGGAAAGATAGTCTGTTAAATCCTCCGCCATTTTACGAGTGAGGGTTGTAACAAGAACACGTTCTTTTTTCGCAACTCGCATATTGATTTCTGAAATAAGATCATCAATCTGCCCTTCCGTTGGACGAACGCTTACCTCAGGGTCAAGAAGCCCTGTAGGACGAATAACCTGCTCGGCAATCTGTTCACTCTTCTCTTTTTCAAGGTCACCGGGAGTTGCACTTACAAATATTTTCTGATGGGTTTTATCATAAAACTCATTAAATTTTAAAGGCCTGTTATCAAATGCAGAGGGAAGCCTGAAGCCGAATTCAACAAGGCTTTCCTTTCGTGAACGGTCACCGCCGTACATTCCGCGAACCTGAGGAAGCGTAACGTGAGATTCATCCACAAAAAGAATAAAATCCTCAGGGAAATAGTCAAGAAGAGTAAATGGTGCAGTACCGGGTTTTCTGCCGGACATAACCCTCGAATAGTTTTCAATACCTTTACAAAAGCCCGTTTCGCGAAGCATCTCGATATCATAGAGGGTTCTCTGCTGAATTCTTTGCGCTTCAAGAAGCTTACCTTGGGACTTAAACTCCTCTACTCTGTTTTCCATTTCATTGTAGATATTTTCAAGGGCTTTTTCCATTTTATCGTTTTCCACAACATAATGGGATGCAGGATAAATTGCCACGTGGGAGCGGGTGCATTTAACTTCCCCCGTAAGCGGATGAATTTCGGAAATTCTGTCTATTTCATCACCGAAAAATTCAATTCTGTAGGCAGTTTCCGAGGAATAAACAGGGAAAATTTCAACAGTATCTCCTTTCACCCTGAATTTATTACGGGTAAAGCTTACATCATTTCTTTCATACTGAATTTCAACAAGCTTTGCGATAAGCTCGTCCCTGTCCTTCTGCATACCCGTACGAAGAGAAATAACCATACTGCGATAGTCAATAGGGTCACCGAGAGTGTAGATGCAAGAAACACTTGCAACAATTATAACATCTCTTCTTTCAGAAAGAGCTGAGGTTGCAGAGTGGCGCAGCTTATCAATTTCGTCATTAACTGCGCTGTCTTTTTCTATATAAGTATCCGTTGTGGGAATATATGCTTCGGGTTGATAATAGTCATAGTAGCTGACAAAATACTCAACCGCATTTTCAGGGAAGAATTCTTTGAATTCCGAGCATAACTGCGCCGCAAGAGTTTTGTTATGAGCGAGAACGAGAGTGGGGCGATTAAGCTTTTCAATAACATTTGCCATAGTAAAGGTTTTACCTGAGCCCGTAACACCCAAAAGTGTCTGCTCCATATAACCTTTATTAACACCCTCAACAAGCTTTTCAATTGCTTCAGGCTGGTCACCTGTTGGCTTGTAATTTGAATGTAAAATAAACTTATCTGCCATACTCTCACCTCGAATCATATTTTCCTAGTATTATATTATATCAACAATTACAATTTATCTCAATAATTTTTGTTATATTTTAACCCATTAAATTCAAATTCTTTTATTGCCCGTAATTTGCGTATATGGTATGATTAAGATATATTGGAAAAATCAGGAGTTGATACTATGAAAACACCTAAACAGGGCGTTTTATTCGATATGCTTAAGCAGTTGAATAAATACTGCATTAAAGAAAGCGTTAATATGCCGGAGTGGGAAACCTATGACGGTGATTATCTCGGTGCGGGTCAGCATAAATTCTACCCTGAAACCAAAGAAACACTTAAATTAGGTGACCATTGGTTTGCACGCTATGACTGTGCAAGAATTTTTAAAACAACTGTTACTCTACCCGAAAGCTTCAAGGGTCAGAAAATATATCTCAACCTTGATTTTGGCGGTGAAATTCTTGTAAGAATAAACGGCAGAATTGCTAACTCTGTTTCTTCAAGAGAAAAGAGCGGTTGGGTTGGCAGAGAAACTGTTAATATTACAGAAAATTTTCTTACCTTCGGCGAGCCTATGGAAATTGAGCTTGAGGCTTGCGTTGACTCTGCAGGCTTCTGTGATGATGCTATGGCAGGTAAAAAAGAGTGTGAATATACCCTTAAATTCGCAAACTTTGCGGTAATTGATGAAATATGCGAAAAATTCTATCTTAACTGTGTTACTGCCTGGGATGCACTCCCTTGTATTAAGGATGAGTTTATTAAGGAGAGTGTATATAAAGTTCTTGACGACTCACTCCACCTTGTTGACTTTGATTTTCCCGAGGAAGAAGCAAGGAAATCAATCGCAATTGCCTGCGAGCATTTTGATAAAAAGCTTGCTGAAATTGAATACACCGCACCCTCTGAAGTTATTTTTGACGGTCACAGCCATATTGATATTGCGTGGCTCTGGAGAATTCAGGAAACCGAAAGAAAGAGTGCAAGAACCTTTGCAAACAACCTTGCTCTTATGGATGTATATCCCGAATTCACTTTCACTCAAAGTCAGGCGATTGCCTATGATATGATTAAGAAGAACTACCCTGAGCTTTATGAAAGAATTAAAGAAAAGGTTAAAAACGGTCAATGGAATATTGTTGGTAACACCTGGGTTGAATGCGATACTAATATTGCATCGGGCGAAAGTATGATTCGTCAGCTTCTTTACGGAAGAGAATTTTTCCTTAAAGAGTTCGGTGTTTCCTCCGATACATATTGGCTCCCCGACTGCTTCGGTTTTTCATACGCTTTGCCGCAGATTATCAAAAAAAGCGGTATGAAGTATTTCATTACAACAAAGCTTCTTAACCAAGATACAAACCGATTCCCACATACAGTTTTCAAATGGAAGGGCGCGGACGGTTCTGAAATACTTGCATTGAACCAGCGTTCTCATTACCAGGGCGACTATGATCCCAAGCAGGTTTGCGCTGCTTCCTTTAATAATGATTTAAAGCACGTTCTCAAAACAGGCTTCGGTATGTTCGGCTATGGTGACGGTGGCGGAGGAAGCACCTACAGAATGCTTGAAAATGCAAAAAGACTTAAAAATTTCCCCGGTCTTCCCAAAACAAGAATGGGACATCCTGCAGAATTCTTTGCAGAGGCAGAGAAAATCCGTGAGGAGCTTCCCACCTACTGCGATGAGCTTTATTATGAAAACCATCGCGGTACATACACAAGTCAGGGTTTTATCAAAAAAGGCAACCGCAAAAACGAATTCCTTTTAAGCCGTTGTGAAATGGCAGGAGTTTTCGGTGGTGGCTATGATATTGAAAGATTGCAGAATCTCTGGCTTTTATTCCTTAAAAATCAGTTCCATGATATTCTTCCCGGCACATCAATTCACGAAGCAATGGAGGACTGCCGACCTGATTTTGCAAAGCTTGAAAAGGACGGAACAGAAATTTTCTGCTCTGCGCTTGAGGGGATTACTGCTAACATCACCGCTGAAAAAGACGGTGTTGTTGTATGGAATATGATTTCAAATGAGGTTACTGCTCCTGTTACTGTTAAGGGCAATAAGAAAATCGGTGCACTTTCAAGAGTGTTCACAAAGGATGGCGATGAATACACCGAATTCATCGCAGACAAGATTCCGCCAATGGGTTACAAATTCTTCGCTTTCCAAGAAACCGAAAGTAAAGAAAATGTTAAAATCGGCAACGGAATTATCGAAAATGAAATTCTTAAAGTTTCTTATGATGAAAACGGTATTCTTACTTCAATTTTTGATAAAGAAAACAACCGCGAAACTCTTGACGGCAAGGGTAATCTTATTACCGTTTTCATTGACAAATGCATTCACGAAACTGCCTGGAACCTTGAACAGAACTATGAAAAGAAAAAATGGGTTCTTGAAAAGGCAGAAAGCGTTGAGGTTACAGAATGCTCACCCGTAAGAGCAGTTCTTAAGGTTGTAAGAAAGTTTAACAAATCAACCATTTCACAGAACATTATTCTTTACGCAGGCAGCAGACAGTTGATGTTTGAAACAGAGGTTGACTGGCAGGAACGCGATAAGGTTATGAAAGCCGCCTTTGACGTTAATGTTCTTAACACAGAGGCAACCTTTGAGGCAGCTCACGGTGCTATCAAACGCCCCACACACCGCAATTCCTCATTTGATGCGGCACGCTTTGAGCAATGCGCTCATAAATGGGCAGACCTTTCCGAAGGCGACTATGGTGTTAGTATTCTCAATGACTGTAAATATGGTTACGACATTCTCAACAGCAGGATGAGAATTACACTTCTGCGCGCTCCCACAACGCCTGACAGATACGGCGATTTGGGACATCACAGCTTCACATATTCCTACTACCCCCACGCAGGTACTTGGCAGACGGGCGGTACAGTTCAGGAAGCATTCAAGCTCAACTTTGCTCTTAAGGGTATTCCTGTTTCTGCACAGAACGGCTCTCTCCCCGAAAGTCTCAGCTTTATTAACTGCGACAACGATGATATTGTTATTGATGCTGTTAAGCAAGCTCAGGACGGCAACGGTATTATTGTCCGTGTATATCAGAGCAGAAGAGTTCGTGGTGAAAGAACACTCACAGTTAATCTTCCTTTCAGCAAGGTTTACGAAACAAACCTTATGGAAGTTGATGAAAAAGAGATTGAATTCAAAGATAATAAAATCGCATTCAACATCACACCCTTTGAGGTTAAAACATTCAGATTAGTTTAAGGTGGTAAAAATGATAAAAAATCTTACAAACCCTTATGCTGAGGGTACAGCAAACAGCAAGCTTTTTCGTATTCCCTCAATATTAACACTAAAAAACGGCAGAGTTCTTGCAGGTGGTGACATCCGCTACGGCAACGGAACAGATGACCCTGCAAACATTGAAACTGTTATCCGCTATTCCGATGATAACTGCAAAAGCTGGTCCGATATTGTTTGGGTAAACCATTTCAATGATATGGAAGATGCTGACCACAACCAAGCAATTCCCACATCCGCTTCCTTCTGCGATGCGGCAATGTGTCAGGATAAAAACGGGGTTGTTTATCACGCTTGCGATGCTTGTCCTGCATATATGGGTCTCTGGAGCGCCGGTACATACGGAAAAGGCAGCGGTTTTATTGACGGAAGGCTTGTTCTTTGCGACAAAACAAGTCACGAAAAAGCAGAAAGCACAACTCTCGACAAGGCCCATTACCCTTATTATGTTGGTGATTTCGGGGAAGATGGATTTGCTCCCGTTCTGAGATTCTCCGATAATTCAAGCTATAATGATTATTTTGTTGATAAGTTTTATAACATCTATCAAAAAATCGGTGAAGCTTTCTCCCCTGTTCTCATAAAGCAAATGAACAAGGACGGCAGTCTTAACGATAATGATATTATCGCAAATATTTTCTATGCTTATGCGCCTATTAAAATTTACCCCACATATTACCTTTGGGTAAGAAAAAGCTACGATAATGGCGAAACCTGGGAAGATGGTAAAATTCTTAATACCCAAATAGATTCAAAGGGGTTTACCGGCTTTTCTCCCGGTGTTGGTATCTGCATCGAAAAGGACGGTAAGCAAAGAGTTCTTTTCTCCATTTATGATAATAACGGCGGCAGAGAATATACAAGCGTTATTTATACTGAGGATGGCGAAAACTGGCACCGTTCTGAAAAGGCAAAGCAAGTGGGCACTGCAGGCAAAAGCTCCGAAAGTCAGTTCGTTCTTATGAATAACGGCGTGCTTCGTATGTATTCAAGAAATATTGCAGGTTATATCAGCTACACCGACTCAACAGACGGCGGTGAAACCTGGAGCAAATACACTGTTGATAAAGCTCTTTCCTACTGCTCTAATTGTATGTTCTCGGTTATAAACTACTCAAAGAAAATCGACGGCAAGGATGCAATTATTCTTGCTTGTCCCGAAAAGAAAACCCGAAAGCTTGGTGTTATCAGAATCGGTCTTTACGGTGAAGATAATGTTGTTGAATGGAAATACATAAAGAAGGTTACCGACAGTTTAAATCCATTTTCTTATGTGTATTCCTGCATAACAGAGCTTTCCGACGGCAGTATCGTTGACCTCTATGAAAGCGACAAAGCAGAGTTTTCATTAAAGGGTTATTCTATTGATGAATTAAAGGTTCATGATAAAACAAAGCTTTCACTTGTTGATAGCATTAAATCGAAGATTTATAATAAAACAAGAAAGTAATATAATGTTCGGAAGCAAAGCTTCCCCTCAACTTTTCACTATTCACTCTTAACTCTTCACTAACTGGCATAGCTAAAAAAGCTATGCCAGTTTTGTTCCGCCTTTTCTTACTAAAATCGTATCATCGCCGATTACAACAATATCCTTCCAGCAAACTGTTATTTCTTCCCCTCTTCCGCAGAAGCCGAAAACACCTCTTCCGCAAAAAACGGTTATACTGACTAAACAGCCTGTGCAGGTATCTATTTCAACGTCAGTTACACAACCTAATCTGCAGCCGTTATCAACATTTATCACTTCTTTTGACCTTAAATCAGTAATAGTACACTTCATACAAAATCTCTCCCTTTAGTAAAATTGTTCAGAGTGCCGTTTTGAAGCGAGCGGTGCTGTATAAAGATACCGCCCCGAGCAAAAAACGGTGCTATGGACGATTTTAAAACCCGAAGTCGTTGTCAATGAATGAACACCGAGTAAGTGTACCTAATCCATATTTATGACGAATGTTGTCTTTGGTACATTCAAGGCGGTGTTCTTTTTCTCTTTTTATGTGATAATCCAAATCCAAAAATGAAATTTGCTCGCAAACCTCATCACCGTTTAAAAGCTTTGTTCCCGTTACGGTTAAAGAGCGTATAGGCTCTTTTTCAATATCAACATTTGCTTCTATTAAAGAAAGTGCTGCATTCCGCAAGTCATAAGATAAATCCGTTGGTGAAGGCAGTTGTGAAGAACGCTGAATTGTTTGAAAATGCGTATCTTTTATGCCCACCTGCAAGGCGGAGCATTCATAATTATGCTTTCTCAACCTTGCGGCAACCTTATCACAAAGAAAGAAAATGCAGGTGCGAACATCACCGAAATTCATTAAATCTCTTTTAAAGGTTGCACCGTTGCCTATGGATTTATAAGCCTCTCTATAATCAAAACGCAGAACCGGTGAATAATCGTAGCCATTTGCATATTGCCATAACATTCTGCCGTTTTCCCCAAGTATTCGGTAAAGGATTTTTTCATCCGTCTCTGCTCCATCTCCGATAGTACGAATACCGATACTGCGAAGCCTTTCAGCAGTCTTTCTGCCTACCATAAATAAATCACCGATTGGCAAAGGGTATAAAAGCTCTTTGAAATTTTCAGGTGTAATTTCCGTTGTGGCATCGGGCTTTTTATAGTCGCTACCCATTTTGGCAAAGATTTTGTTATAGGAAACCCCAACGGAAATTGTTACGCCAATTTCTTTTTTTATAACCTGTCGCAATTCATCTGCTATTTCTTTACCGCTACCGAAAAGGTGAACGCTACCCGTTACATCAAGCCAACATTCATCAATGCCGAATGGTTCAACCAAATCAGTGTAACGGCAGTAAATATCAAAAATTCTTTTTGAAAATTCTTTATATTCTTTATAATGGGGGGCAACTGTCAGCAATTTCGGACATTTAGATTTTGCCTGCCAGATTGCCTCCCCCGTTTGCACGCCATATTTTTTCGCCTTTTCATTTTTTGCAAGAACTATGCCGTGGCGATGTTCGGGGTCACCGCAAACCGCAAAGGCATATTTATTAAGTTCAGGGTTTAATGCTGCCTCAACAGATGCAAAAAAGCAGTTGCAGTCGCAATGCAGAATAACTCTTTCCAATTTTCTCTTCCTTTACAAAGTTATAGAACATTTGTTCACAAATTGTATTATAACAGAACATTTGTTCTTTGTAAAGAGATAAATTTAAAAAATTGTTCCTACAACCATCATAGTTTCAAGTTTCTCATAAATCCCATCAACATCTTCAATCGGTAAGGGGTTTTTGCCTTTACCTATTTCAATTGTAAATGCAGGGCGTTTAAACTCCTCAATAAACCAATCCTTAAGGCCACCGCTTGAATAAAGCCCCTCGTTTTTCACCAAGGTATAATCAGTTAAAGCAGAGAAAATTTTTGAAATATGCAAGGCTTTTTCAGGAGTATTATTGCCGTATTCATAAAATATTTCTTCGCCCTGGGAATGGAAAGTTACAAGCATTTCAACGGGTATTCTTCTGCAAAGGCGGGTAATTGCAACGGTTTCCGGTTCACTTTCAGGAAAAAGACCTCCATACCGACTTGGTGATGGTGAATTTATCCCCGCTTCCTTTTCTTTTTCTCTTAAAGCATACCAATCCGCATTAAAATTATGGTTTATATCAACACCTCTTCCGTTGGCGCTCCACAAGCTGAAATCACCCTTGCAGATTTCAAAATTTTCAGCCTTATACTTTCCGCAAGCAGATGCACCCTTTATTGCAATTTCAATTCCATCGGGGTTAAGCTCGGGAATTATAATAAGCTTTTTGTTTTCTAAAATATCTTTAATATTAAATCCGCTCAGCATTTCTTCATTTTCATAAGCAACTGCAAGATTTTCTGCAAACTTTAACAATAGCAAAGATGTGATCCATTCAATGCCGTGAGTTCCGCCCACATAAACAACATTCTTTTTCCCCTCCCCTATAACAAAAGCAAAAATATCCTTATCCAAAAGACTTTTACCGCAAGTGGTAATTTTTAAAGAATGGTATTTTCCATTCAGTTCTTTTGCAATATTCTCATATACCGAATATGTAAGAATTTCATTTTTTACAATTTTTAACATAAATCTCACCCATTTTATTAAACTAATAAAATATATGCTTTGATTTTTACAATATTTACAAAGTATGGGTTTTGTGGTTTAATATATGTATATAATTTATAAATTTTTTCGGAGAGTTGTTATGACTGTTATTTGCATTTTATTGTTATTGGCATTTTCTTCAGGTGCTTTTTTTATTTATAAAAAATCAAAAACCGAAAAGAACATAGAAAAAGCCTTTATTCTTGCTATTTCTTCCATTGTTCTTTTCAGCGTTGGTCTTGAAATATCAATTTTTAATATTAATTATTACACCTCTAAAGGTAATGAAGAAATTAATCTTAATGAAAAGCTTTCTGATTACCAAAACTGCGAGGGATACTATACTTTCTACACAGACGAAACCATAGAAATCCCCCAAATCAATGAAAAAATCAATAATATTCATATTAAGTTAAATGAAAACAATCCCTCAGTTATAACTGCAAACATTCTTTTAACAGATGAAGCAAATCAGTTTTATTACGGCACTCCCGAAAGAGATGTTTATCTGAATGTAAACAAAAGTCAGTATATAAACATCAACACCGCAGGTAATTCCGAAAAATTGGGTTTAATATTTGAAAGTGACCTTGACACAGTAAATGTTGACTCCGTTTCAATAAATGCCGAAAGACCTTTTAACTTTTCACTGTTGAGAATATTCTGCTTGGTCGGAATACTCTGCCTTATTTATCTCTTTAAACCATCTTCAATTCTCTATAAAAAGAAATTAACCGATAACGAATACTCAAAAAACACTCTTGTAACAGTTTTTCTTTGCCTGCAATGTGCAATAATTGTTATTCTCGGCGCTATAAACCCAACATTTATGGGAATTGCATCAAAGAATTATAATCCTCATAAATGGGATGGCAACGGTATTGATTTTATTAGAATAAGCTATTCACAGCATAATCAATATGATGAATTGGCACAGGCGTTTCTTCAAGGCAAAACCTATATTGATAACGACGATGTTCCCCAATCTCTTATAGATATGGAAAACCCATACGATACCACCGCCCGTTCAAAACAAGCCCAATTAACCGGTGACTTCTATCGTTGGGATGTGGCATATTTTAATGGGCATTATTATGTTTATTTCGGCATTGTGCCTTTGCTTATAATGTATCTGCCGTTCAGGGTAATTTTTGATGCACCGTTCCCATCGGCAGTCGGAATTATGGCTTTTGCCCTCATATTCTCCATTGGAGTATTCAAACTTCTTGATTTAATTTGCAAAAAGAAATTCAAATATGTTTCTGTTGGCACATATCTTCTTACTGCATTGACCTTTGTGAACTGTTGCGGAATGCTGTTCCTCACCAAGCGACCTGATTTTTATTCCGTTCCCATTATGACCTCAATGGCATTTGTTGTGTGGGGAATTTACCTTTGGTTCAAAGGGCTTAATGCTGATAAAAATAAGCATTTATGTTTCTTCCTCGGCTCACTTTGTATGGCGCTTTCTGTTGGTTGCAGACCTCAATCGGTGCTTATTTGCGCAGTGGCACTCCCCTTTTTCCTTGGTTATTTCTTTAAAGACAAGCACCTCTTTAAAAAACAAGGCATAAAAGAGCTTATCACCCTTGCAATACCTTTCATAGTTATTGCATCGGGAATTATGTATTATAACTACATCCGTTTCGGTTCACCCTTTGATTTTGGCTCTGCTTATAATCTTACAACAAATGATGTTACAAGAAGAGGTTTTTCATTTGGCAGAACAGGTCTGGGAATTTTCACATATCTTATCCAGCCCCCCTCATTCAATGCCACATTCCCGTTTATTGAAAGTGTGAACATTGAAACTAATTATATGGGTAAAACCATTTCCGAAAACTGCTTCGGCGGACTTATAACAAGTCTTCCTTTATTATGGTTCGGCTTTGCTTTGCCTAAGGTTAAAAACGCACTCAAAGAAAAGAAGCTTTTCGCTCTCACTATAACACTTTTCATTATAGGTTTTGCCCTGGTTATTGCCGATACTCAGGCAGGGGGACTTCTGCAGAGGTATTACAGCGATTTTGGTTATATTTTCTTCCTTGGTGTTGTTTTTGTTATATATTCCCTCGGGGAAAAATCAAGCCTTGAAGAAAATTCCAATATATTAAACAAATTAATATTTATTTCTGCTTTTTTAAGTATTTTTTACACAATTACTCTTGCATTTTCCGTATCAGATGTTACAATAGATACAGAGAATTCAACTTTGTTCGGCACTCTTCGACACCTTGTTGAATTCTGGATTTAATACACGATAAAGGACGAAAAACAATGAGAAAACTCAAGAATTCAAAATTCGCAAAATTACTTTCGCTTACATTAGCACTTATATTTATTCTCGGCGCTTTTTCAGGTTGCGGTGATAATTCTGAGGAAGAAACAACCGAAGCTCCCACAACCACACAAGCCCCAAAAGAAACAGTTATCAGGAACCCTCTCACAGGTGAAGAAGGCTACAGCAAAAAGCTCTTAAAAAACAGACCTGTTTTCGTGGTTGTTGAAAACCATCCCGATGCAAGACCTCAATGGGGTCTCACCTCTTCCGACATCGTTTGGGAGATGGTTGCAGAGGGCGGTATCACAAGAATGATGCTTATGTATGCCGACTCTTCAAGAATTCCTGAAAAGGTTGGTCCTATCAGAAGTGCAAGACATTATTTTGTTGACCTTGCAGAAGGCTTTGACGGCATCTTTGTTCACTTTGGTTACAGCCCCATGGCAAAAACCCAGATTGAAAATCACAAGGTTGCAAATGTTAACGGCTTGGTAGATAATTATTTCTATCGTGATTCTTCAAGAAATGTTGCATCTGAGCACACCTCATACACAACAGGTGAAGCAATTCAGAAAGCAATCGAAAACAAAGAATACAGAACTGAAATTGAAGCTGATTACAAATCACCTTTCAAATTCAATAACAAAACAAAAACTCTTTCTGCTCCCTGCTCCAAACTTAAAGTAGCTTTCTCCGGCAGCTACACATACACATATCACTGGAGCGATGAAATTAACGCTTACAGAAGCACTCTTAACGGTGAAGCATTTGTTGATAGCGAAGGTAACCAGCAGACCTTTGAAAACATTATCATCTGCTACACAGATATTACCTCAATGAATGACTCCAAGGGTCGCGTTGATTTCGATTTCTCCGAGGGCACAGGCATCTATGTTTCCAATGGCTCTTACACAGACATCACCTGGAAAAAGGGCGAAAGCGATGATATGCTCAAATTATATAACAAGGTTGGCGATGAGCTTTCCCTTAATGTTGGCAGAACTTATATCGCAATTATGGATAAAACTGCAGAGTACAAAAACACAATTACAAAATAATTAATAAAAAAGTGTCCGCAATAAACGGACACTTTTTTATTTTATAATCTTTTTAAATTTTTCTGAAAATCGGGTTAACAAAAACCTGTTTTTAGTAAGACAAAAATCGTAGAGAATGAATGCCACATTTGCCATTATGAGCAATATGGGAATTGTGTATTTACCGAACTCGTTATATTCCTCTCCCGAAACGCCAAACAAATAAAAGCTTATTACACCGATACCCACTGCCGCAAGATTAAAAAGAACAAGCTTTAAAATCCACGCTACCCATTTGGGTAGCTTTTCTATTATATCCTTAATCAATGGATAGTAACCGAAAAAGAGTGTATATGTCAGTGCCGCCTCTTTATCTGTTATTAACAGCAGTGAAAGAAATGCGGTGGAAAAATAGACTCCTATACCCCATTTTTTGTTTGATATATCTGCGGTGAAAAGCACTAAAAGACCCGTTACAATAGGAAGCACATACATAAAAACGGGCACTAATGTTGTTAACATCATAAGCACCACTGAAAGTGCCGTCATCAAGCCGCACACAGCGGTATTTTTTGTTTTCTTTTTCATATTAAAGCTGACCTGAAGACATCAATATTATCAGAACAAAGGAAGCTAAAGTCACAAGCACTGCAACAGCCAGAACAATTTTCCAATGAGTTTTGTTAAGAAAAGCTCTTTTTCTCGGTGTTTCATCGGAATAACGTCCTGCATCGCCAAAGGTATCTTCAAATCTGTTGTATTGGTATTTTTCACCGTTTTTATATTCAGGTTTATTCTCTTGATTCTGATTATTATTTTCCATAACTCTATTCTCCTTCAGCAACTACACTCTCATCAAAATTCACATATATATCTCTGTTAATTTCCTGATGGTTTGAGCATTCCTCAAACACTGTATTCCAAGCAGTTTCTGAATCTGCAAAAGAGGTATAGTATGTTATTTCGCCATTCTCTGAGAGACTGAAAGCAGAAAAAGGCAATTCTGCATTAATATACAAGCCGTTATCAAGATAAAAGCAAACTCCACCGGCGATATGCACAATTTCATCGTAATCAAAGCTATATGTAAATTCATATTTGCATCCACCATCAACCTGTTCACCGGTATAATAAATGGCATCCGCCAAAGCGTTGTCGTAGCTTTCCTCATTCACAATAGCTTTTGAAAAACCACAGATAAGCATATCAACAAATGTTTCATCCGAAATAATTTCCCTCTCCATAACACCCGATGCTATATCATTCTGCACATTTTCGGAAATATAATCATCAAAGCCCATACCATCTATTTCAAGGGTGAAGGTTTTTAAATTTCCCTGTGTACCGACTATCTCAATCGTAGCCTTGTCAACAACAGTATAAAACTCGCCGGTATCTTCCGCTTGTTCTGATACTATCTCATAATCGGAGGAAACTACCCTGTCATTGGCCTTTAACAGACCTGATACCAGGTTAAGAGCAATAACAATGCAAAAAGCTATAATTCCGCCCGACTTTGCATTCTTACCCTTTCCGCCTGAAAAGGTTTTTGTTATATCGGGAAGATTGATTTTAGGGATTTTGTTCTCATAATTTTTCTTGTTCTCAAAAGTGTTTTCAGGTTTATTATAAGGGGAGCTTTCCCTTTGAGCGTGGGGTTCTCCTCCATAGTTATATGTGGTATTCTGATATTGTGGGTTATTGTTTTTATAGATTTCGCCTCTGTCATATCTTCCGCTGTCAAAGGAAGAGCCGTGGGTGCATTGCTTTTGAGCAACCGCACCGCAATGAGGGCAGAAAACATCCTTATTTTCTTGGTAAAGCTTACCACAGCTATCACATTTTCTCATAAAAACACCCCTTTGTAATGTACTTAAATTCGAAACTGTACCACCCACCGCTAACGCGGTCCCCCCTTTTTGCTAAAGCAAAAAAGAGAGTTATATAGGTAAATAATTTTATTTTATTATAACTTCATGACCTGTTCTTGCAGATTCGTAAATTGCATCAAGAATTTTCATAAGTTCAACACCATCTTCTGCAGGTGCTTTACAGTGTGTTCCGTTAAGAACACAATCAACGAAATGGTTAATTTCTCTGCAGAACAATCCGTCAAAGGCTAAAGAAGTATCCTTATTGAAGCTCATATCAACAAGATAGCCGTTTTCTTCTGTGAAAATCTGTACCTGAGGGTCAAGCTTTGCACCTGCTTTTGTGCCAAAGAACTGAATATTACCCTCATCGTTTTTAATATTAAGAGAGAAGCTTGCTTCAACAGAAAGCACAAAGCCATTATCAAAACGGATAAGCGCAGTTGCAAAATCTTCAACATCGCAAATATCATTTGCCCCTGCAGAAACAGAGGAATAACCTTTACCGCCTTTGATTTCGGGACGGTTAAAAAGCTTCTGGAATGTAGCACCATAAACCGAAACAGGCTTGGGATTGCCGCAAATATATCTTGAAAGGTCAATTACATGAACGCCTAAGTCAATAAGCGGTCCGCCACCGGAACGGGATTTATCACCGAACCAGCCACCGGGATTACCGTTACGGCGAAGATATGTAGCCTTTGCATAGTAAATCTCACCGAATTTACCTGCATTGATGAAATCCTGCATAACATCTGCATCGTTGCCGTAACGGCGAACAAAACCAATCTGAAGAAGTTTGCCGTTTTTCTTTGCAGCCTGAAGCATTTCTTCAGCCTCTTTGGTATTCATTGCCATGGGCTTTTCGCAGATAACATCTTTACCTGCGTTAAGAGCAGCAATAGTGCATTCTGCATGAGCAGAGTTCCATGTGCAGACGCTGACAATATCAATTTCGGGAAGTGCTTTAAGCATCTCATCTTTATCATTAAAGCAACGCTCTGCAGGAATACCGTATTTTTCGGACATATATTTAAGCTGTTTTTCATTTATATCGCAGAAAGCGTATAAATCAACATTTTCGTTTTTAATGTAGCCGTTAATATGCTCGTTGGAAATACCGCCAACGCCGATAACTGCCGCTTTTAATTTTTTCATAAATATGCACCTCTTAAATCATCATTGTTTTAATGCTTTTTTATTTTTAAAAATGATGCTGTCAAGCTTATTAGTGAAAGCATCAAAGATAACCGAAAGGAAAACTGTTGCAAAAAAGCTTACTATAACAAAGAAATACCCCTCTTTATTGTAGCCGAAGCTCTTTAACAACAGCATCGGTATTCTTTGCAGAATAAAGAAGCTGAATATATGCTGACCGAACCAATCAAGAACAGAGCTTTTTATATTCACCTTCATCATAAACAGAACAATTACCGCCAATGCAAAGAATGTAAATAAAATATAGAATAAAAAGCTTTGATTTCTGTTTTGAGAGAAATATGCAAACAAAATTACGCATGCAAAAAAGCCTGTAAACCAAATAATATCGTTTTTCATAAATATTTTATCAATATAGCTCTTGAGCATAGAAAAGAACATTCCCAAGGGGAAGCAGAGGACGGTGTTATAAAACACTGTGCCAAGACCTGCTTTCTTTTCGAGAAAAACAAACCCAACACACAAAATGCCCACACAAGCAAGCGCCATTTTATTGGATTTTTTAAATATGAGAAACGAAAGAATTACTATTATATAAAGAGCAAAGGTAACAAACATATACCAATTGCTGTTGCCGATGGATTTAAAGCCCGTAAAAGAAAGAAGCCAACCGGACAGAGAATAACGCTTTCCTGCAATGCCGACAGAAGCAACAGTATATAAAAGAATAACTATTGCAAAATGATACCACAGCTTGAAAAACCTGTTCACAGGCATCGCTTTAACATAAGGTGTACCTTTTTTCTTAATTGATTCCATAATGCCGAAGCCCGAAAAGAAAAGGTATGTTACAACCACAAGCTGACCGTGAAAAGCTTTAAACTCAAAATAAGGCAAATCCAGAACGCCATCGAGCTCAACATATGTAACCGCGTGGCTTAAAAATATCAAAACAGAAAAAATTGCATTAATTGTGTTGGTGTTTTTCGGCGAACAATAGTCACTAAAGAACTCGTCTTTTTTTGCAACGGTAAGCCCCGAGCAAATCAAAAAAGCCAGCACTAAAACGAATACAAGCATTTTATGAATCCTTTTCAATAAATTTATCAATTCTATTGTATCATTTTCAAGAAAATTTGCAACAATAAATATAGACATTCAGATGTAAAAGAGGTATAATTTTTATAATCAATTATGGTTAGGGTGAAAAGAGTTATTTATGGAATACTTATTTGAAATGCACACCCACACAAAAGAGGTAAGCACTTGCGCAGTTGCTTTCGCTGAAGATTTAATTGAAAGCTATAAAAACAGCGATTACAAAGGCTTTGTTTTAACCAATCACCTGAACGCTTCAACCTTTGAAAGAGCAGGTTTGGTTGATGCCTCCTGGGATAAAAAAATCGACCATTTTATGAAAGGCTTCAACGCAGTTAAAAAAGCCGCAGGTGACCGATTCATTGTGCTTTTAGGCTTTGAAATTAATTTCTACAACACCTCAAACGATTATCTTGTTTATGGTGCAACAGAAGAATTTTTGCGTTCTCACGGCGACCTTATGGCTATGACTCCCAAACAGTTTTCAAGGCTTTGCCGTGAAAACGGCTTGCTTTTCATTCAGGCACACCCTTTCAGAAGAGGTATGAAGGTTGTTGACTGGAATATTCTTGACGGCTATGAGATTTATAACGGCAACCCCCGCCACAATTCCAATAATGACATAGCTGAAATCTGGGCAAAAAAGCACAATAAATCAATTGTTGTTTCGGGCTCGGATTTCCACGAAATTGAAGATGCCTGTGCAGGCGGAATATATTTCAAAAACCCCATCAATAATAACGATGACCTTTTAAGAGAGCTCAGAAACGGAAACTATACCCTAAGAAAAACTGATTTAGGAGAAATAAAATAATGCATTTACAAGAATCAGGTGAAATGTATCTTGAAACAGTTTACATTCTCACACAAAAGAGTGACAGTGTTCGTTCCATTGATATTTGCGAATATATGGGTTATTCAAAGCCAAGCGTCAGTCGTGCAATCGGGCTTTTAAGGAATGGCGGTTATATTACCGTTGACGGCAAGGGCTACATAACACTTACCGAAGCTGGCACTGCCGTTGCCCTTAAAATGTTTGAACGCCACACAATGCTTACAAATTTCCTTGTAAGTCTTGGTGTTGATGAAAAAATTGCTTCCGAGGATGCTTGTAAAATTGAGCATCACATAAGCGAAGAATCCTTCAACGCCATTAAGGAACACGCAATAAAATTCGGTGACAAAAATGAAATTAGGTAATTTGGAAATAACAGAAAAAGCTGCCCTTGCTCCCCTTGCAGGTGTTGCAGACAGAGCCTTCAGAGAGCTTTGCAGAGGCTATGGTGCTGCATATACAGTTTGCGAAATGGCAAGTGCAAAGGGCATAAGCCTTGGTGATAAAAAAAGTGCGGAGCTTCTTTCAATCACCGAAACAGAACGCCCTGCAGGGTCACAGATTTTCGGTAACTCCCCCGAAACAATGGCAATTGCCGCAAAAAAAGCACTTGAATTCAACCCTGATTTTATTGACATAAATATGGGTTGCCCTGCCCCGAAG
Source organism: Acutalibacteraceae bacterium (assembly GCA_045594685.1). Taxonomy (GTDB): domain Bacteria; phylum Bacillota; class Clostridia; order Oscillospirales; family Acutalibacteraceae; genus DTU089. Next base: position 91,939 of record JAZNYZ010000036.1, read on the forward strand.
GTTGCTTCCTCAGGCGGTGGTGCATTACTTATGAAAGACCCTGTTTTAGCCGCCAATATTGTTAAAGCGGTTGCAGGGGTTTCAACTGTTCCCGTAACTGTTAAAATGCGCTCAGGTTGGGATGCTGACCACATCAACGCAGTTGAACTTGCCAAAAGATGCGAGGATGCAGGTGCAGCTGCCATAACCGTTCACGGCAGAACAAAGGTGCAGATGTATGCTCCCCCCGTTAATACAGATATAATCCGTAAGGTAAAGCAAGCAGTTTCAATTCCCGTTATCGGCAATGGTGATGTTGTTGACGGCATCAGTGCTGCTCGGCTTATGGAAGAAACCGGGTGCGATATGGTTATGGTGGGCAGAGGTGCTTTGGGAAGACCTTGGGTGTTTTCTCAGATAAACGCTTACCTTGACCACGAGGTTATTCTCCCTGACCCTCCCGTTATTGAAAGAATGAGGGTTATGCTCAAACACATTGAAGCACTTTGTGAATATAAGGGCGAAAGAGTCGGTATCAGAGAAGCAAGAAAACACGCCGCCTGGTACACTAAAGGTCTTCACGGCGCTGCCAACTACAGAGCAAGAATAGGTCTTATCAGTTCAATAGAAGAACTGCAACAGATAGCTCTTGAGTTAATTGAGAAAGAAATTACAAATTAAGAATAAGAAATGAGAAATTAAGGGTCTGCGACAGCAAATTGGCTTCGCCCCTCAATTTCTCATTTTTTTATTTGTAATTTTTAATTTTAATAGTGCATCATTTTATAAAAATTGGGATAATCTGCCAAGAACTGATTCAAGGTTGTTCTTGTATTTGAGCCCGGGTCGTTTATATAGAAAGCTGATGTTGTGAGGGTGCTTGTAGCTTTAACCCCCGTAATCACAACATAGTGCTGACTGCCGTTAGATTTCTTTGCGCCCATAAGAACGGGTTTGCCTGCCTTTAAAAGATTATAAATCTTAGAAAGATAACCGCTTGAAGAGGTTATAATTGTGTAATGTGAGGGCCAATAAACCGCACCGCCCGAGGTATATGAAAGCTTTTTTGCCATAGTGTTGGGATAAATTGTTGTGCCCGTGCGGTAGCTTTCAAGCATAGCAATTGCCGTTGTGGCACAACCTATTCTTGCAATTGTTTGCCCTGATGAGCCAAGGGTAACATTAGCCCATCGGGAATCTGTCTGCTTATAGCTTGGTACACTTAATTTTATAGCCTTATATGATGAATTTGAAGATAGTGTTTCAGTTGAAAGATAGCTTGAAGAAACATAACCTCTCTTTATACCGTTATAAAGAATTCTTGAAAAGCTTCCGCTTGTGGAAAGCACAGTAACCTGAGTGCCGTTTGCAAGGTAATCCTTTATTGTTGCACTACTTGAAGCAGAGCTTCTCACACGAAGTCTGCCCGATGTGGTTTTAACTGTTCGTACCTTTGTTGAAGAGGTTTTAATATAATCTGCATGGCAATAGCCATAACCGGTGGCGGAATACTGCACCCGCCAGTATTTTCCGCTTTTTGAAATAAGGGTTACATAAGAATCCTTTGAAAGCTTTGCTTTTACTGTTGAAGTGCCTGATGCACTTGAACGAACATTAAGGGCGGTTGAGGTTGTGGAAACCTTACCTGCACCATAAATTCTTTCTGCAGCACTTGCCTTTTGGGTAAAGGGAAAAACACTCAGGCTTAACACCAATACCATTAAAATACTTATTGTTTTCTTCATAGAAAAAACACCTCGTATAGAAATATTTTCATTGCTTTTTGTTGAGTGGATTCGGGCAATGAATGTGTCTATGTTAGCATATCAGGTATGGTAAAGTCATTGTAAAAATTTTGGAAATTACAAATGAGAAATCAGAAATTAATGGGCAAAGCCGATTATAATGCTGTTGCAAGCCCTTAATTTCTCATTTCTAATTCTTAATTTGTGATTTTTAACATATTGTAAGCTTTGACAAAAAAACGCACAATTTTTATATAAAAATAAATATATGATTATTGCAAATAACACTTTCTTTTTTTTATATAAAGTGTTATACTATATTTGTATGTAAATGCCTTTTTCTGCCGAGTCGGTGCGGCTTTTTTCACCGATAACCAAAAACTCTTGAAAGGGAGTGCAGTTTGTGGAAAAGTTTGTTATCCATGGTGGCAATAAGCTTCACGGAAATATAAATATCAGCGGTGCTAAAAATGCCGCTTTACCTATAATTGCGGCATCTGTTTTTGCAGGTGATGTTTGCAGAATTGAAAATGTGCCCGATATCAGCGATGTTCGTATGATGATTAAAATCCTTGAATTTTTAGGTGCTGAGGTGGCAAAACCCGAGCCCAATGTAATTCTTGTGGATGCAAAAAACGTGGCACCCGTTACAATCCCTGATAAAATGACAAGCAAGCTTCGTGCATCCTATTACCTTTTAGGCGCTCTTTTAAGCAAATTCGGCAAGGCTTGCGTTGCTCTTCCCGGTGGTTGCTATTTCGGTGTTCGCCCCATTGACCAGCATATCAAGGCTTTTGAGGCTTTGGGTGCAGTTGTTGATGTTGAAAATGCACTTGTTAACGTTAAGGCGGACGAGCTTTATGGCTCTTCAATTTATCTTGATGTTGTTTCAGTTGGTGCAACAATCAACGCTATGCTTGCCGCAGTTAAGGCAAAAGGGCTTACTGTTATTGAAAATGCTGCAAGAGAACCCCACATTGTTGACCTTGCAAACTTCCTTAACTCTATGGGTGCAGATGTTCGCGGCGCAGGTACCGAGGTTATCAAAATCCGCGGTGTTGAAGAAATGCACGGTTGCACATATTCCATAATCCCGGACCAGATTGAAGCAGGTACTTATATGGTTGCCGCTGCCGCAGTTGGCGGTGATGTTACAATTGATAATGTAATACCAAAGCACCTTGAATCCATAACTAATAAAATCGAGGATTGCGGTATTACCGTTATCGAATATGATGAAAGCGTTCGTATTGTTTCTGAGGGCGGAAGAATGAAGGCTTGCAGAGTTAAAACAAGCCCCCATCCCGGTTTCCCCACAGATATGCAACCCCAGTTTGCAACAATGCTCTGCCTTTGCAACGGCACAAGCACAGTTGTTGAAGATGTCTGGGATAACCGCTTTAAATACATTGACCAATTAAGAAGAATGGGCGCAAATATTATTGTTAATGGTGACACTGCCCTCATCACCGGTGTGGACAAGCTCCGTGCTGCTCCCGTTGAGGCGGATGATTTAAGAGCAGGTGCGGCAATGGTTATTGCAGGTCTTATGGCGGAGGGTGAAACCACTGTCGGCAATATTAAGCTTATTGACAGAGGCTATGAAAACCTTGTTGAAAAGCTTACTGCTGTTGGTGCAGATATTTCAAGAGCAAAATTTGAAGACGAATAATTAAAGAGGAATAATTATGATTAAGTTTTGTCCGCTGTTCTCTTCGAGCAGCGGCAATTCTGTTTACATAGGAGATAACCAAGGCGGTGTTCTCGTTGATGTGGGCAGAAGTGCCAAGCAAACAGATGCAATGTTAAATAATTGGGGTATTGATGCAAGTCAGATAAGAGCAATTCTTTTAACCCATGAGCATACCGACCATGTTGGCGGTTTAAGTGTTTTTGCCGCAAAGCATAAAATACCCGTTTATGCTCCTAACGGAACATTACTCGCTTTAAAAAGAAAAGGTACGCTTTCTGAAAAGCATATTGATATAACCCTCTCTGACTCCCCCATTGAAATTGCAGGACTTAAAATTGAAAACTTTAAAACCTCCCACGACTGTGCAGACGGAAGAGGTTATGTTGTGACTGCTCTTGACGGCTCAACAAAGGTTGCCGTTGCCACTGACACAGGTTATGTAACAAGCGAAATTCTTTCAAAAATAACAGGCTGTAAGCTTGTTTATATTGAATCAAATCACGATATTGCTATGCTCAGAAGCGGTCCTTACCCCTACACTCTTCAAAAGAGAATTCTTTCCGATATAGGTCACCTTTCAAATGAAGCTTGTGCCGATACCCTGAGAGCCCTTGTCAACAAAGGTACAACCCATTTTGTTCTCGCCCATTTAAGCCGTGAGAACAACACCCCTGACCTTGCCTATAAAACCGCAACAAGCGCCCTTTGCGAAATGGGGGCGCTGGAAAACAGAGATTATATTATCAAGGTTGCAGACCCTGAAAATCAGGATAAGCCTATTATAATTTAGAAATAAAAGTTGAAGGATTCAAGACATTTTATTGTCCTGAATCCTTTTCTATTGATAAACACATTGATAAAACATAAAAATATGATAGAATGAATGCGGAACTTTTGTTCCCTTAGGAGTTATCCTATACGGTAGGCGGTTAGCCCTTTCTTTTCTGAGAGGATATTTGCCCTCTCAATACAATGAGGGGGTGATGCTGATGGAGTATTTAACATTTATTGTTATCATCCTTGTTGTAGCTACTGGTTACATAATAAGCATAAAAAAACAACCGCCCTGCTCCGCTAAAGTAGGCGATTATTTTCAACTATTTTGTGGGCTAACCGTCACCGGGATAGCTCCTTTGCACTTATATTATATGTTATATTTCACAATTTGTCAACACAGAGTTTATTGCTACTTTTACATACCCTTTTCGGCACATTTTGGCACCCCGACACTGGCATCTAAAAAACAGCCCACAAAAAGTGGACTGCTTTTCTTTACATTATTGCTTTAATAAGCTCCTCTTTTATAAGCCCATGCCCTGCTGCAGTGGGGTGAACCCCATCTGCCGTCCAATAGCTCGGTGGCATTAATTTTGATGCTTCATCGAATTTTTCCTGAAGAGGAATAAAGGTTAAATCATATTTTTCTGCAACATTTTTTGCTGCCTGAGAATGCAATTTAATATCTGCAAGAAATTCATCAAAATATCTTTCAGTTCCCGTACCTTTAAGCACAAAGGGCTCTAAAATGAAGATTTTAATATCGGGAAGTGCTTCCTTAATCTCTTCAATAAGCATTGAATAAATTGTTTCAAATTTAGGTGCAGCAACACCGTTTTGCTCATTCAACTCGTGCCACACATCGTTAACACCTATAAGAATTGAGAGATAATCCGGCTTATGGTTAATTAAATCCTGCTTGATTCTTGCATATAAATCAACAATTCTGTCACCACTGACACCTTCGTTTATAAATTCAAATTTACCGGGATATTTAAACATAAGCTCAGATGCTACAAGGTTGGGATAACCCACGCCGTAGCCGGCTATATTATCTCTGTCACGACCCGCATCAGTTATGGAATCACCCTGAAAAACAAATTTAATCATATTTTCACTGCCTTTTTCTATTGATACTATCTGAATTTTATGCTATACTCACTTATTGTCACCGTTGTAATTTTCTTCAGGTGACTCTACCCACGGACATTCAATTTCAGGAACAACCTTTTCAGGTGCTGCCCAATGAACAGCATTGTTGATAATTTTCTGAATTTCAGGAATATAATATGTTGGATTTTCTTCGTGACCGGGTTGGAAATAGAAAACCTTTCCCAAGCCTCTCTGATAGCAACAGCCTGAACGGAAAACCTCGCCGCCTTTGAACCAACCGATGAAAACAAGTTCATCAGGCTGAGGAATATCAAAACGCTCACCATACATCTCCTCAACAGGGATGCTGAACTGCTCAGGAACACCTTTTGCAATGGGGTGCGATGGGTTAATGCACCAAAGCCTTTCTCTGTCGCCATCGCGCCATTTGAGAGAACAGGTTGTGCCCATCAATCTTTTAAAGGGCTTTGAGAAATGAGCGGAGTGGAGAGCAATAAAGCCCATACCTCTCATAACTCGGTTATAAACTCTTTCAACAAGGTCATCGGGAACACATTCGTGTGCCATATGCCCCCACCAAAGAAGAACATCGGTATTTTCAAGAACGCTTTCAGGAAGACCGTTATCGGCATCATCAAGAGTTGCAGTTGTGATATTAAGCTCTTCATCTGTGCCTAAAAAATCTGCGATACAGCCGTGAATACCTTTTGGGTAAACCTTTGCAACTGATTCGCTTTCTTTTTCGTGCCTTCCCTCGTTCCAAATTGTTACATTAATCATAGAAAACATCCTTTCCTGAAGGGAATAACTGATATATTAATAATATCTTTTTTATTAAAAATAAGCAATGTTTTTTTATACGAAAAATTCCTGCTTTTTTTATACAAAGTGGAAAATAAATCTTTTCTGCGTAAATGTGAGTTCGAAACCATCCTCACAATAAACAAAACTATGGAGCTGATTTAATTGAAAAACAGAAAGAAAATCATAAATGTTTCAGTTGCGGCAATAATCGCGGCGCTTTATGTTGTTTTAACATATCTTGCCTCTGCATTTGGTCTTGCAAGCTTTGCCGTGCAAGTAAGGTTTTCCGAAGCCTTAACAATCCTGCCTCTTTTCACTCCTGCGGCAATACCGGGGCTTTTTGCAGGCTGCCTCCTCGCAAATATTCTCACAGGTTGCGCCTTATGGGATGTTATCTTCGGAAGTATTGCAACCTTAATCGGCGCATTAGGAACATATTTTCTCAAAAAGCATAAATTTCTTGCAACCCTGCCCCCTATAATTACAAATACACTTATAGTGCCGGTTGTGCTTTTGAATGTTTATAACTTAGAGGGTACTTATTGGTTTTTCGCCTTAACTGTTTGCCTTGGCGAAGTTATATCCTGCGGTGTTTTAGGCACACTTTTAAGAAAAAGCCTCGAAAGAAGTAATTTATTCGACAGATTAAAATAAATCTCTTTTAGGGGTTTATTTTTCCCTTTTTATAGAGTATAATTTTAATATCAAAATAAAACTTAATCCTACTTGAAAGGATTTTTTAATATGATAATTGATGATGTTATAAAATCAGCTAAAAGAATACATTTTATAGGTATCGGCGGAAGCGGTATGTGTCCCCTTGCGGAGATTTTGCACGCACAGGGTCACTATCTTACAGGCTCTGATAACAACGAATCCGATACACTAAAGCGTATCCGCTCACTTGGTATTCCCGTTACAATGGGTCAGAAGGCGGAAAATGTTGAAGGAGCAGATATGGTAGTTTATACTGCCGCACTTCTTCCCGATAACCCCGAGCTTGTTGCTGCAAAGGAAAGCGGTATTCCCACCTTTGAGCGCAGTAAGCTTTTTGGGTATTTCACAAGAAAATATGATAACTGCATCGGTGTTTGCGGAACTCACGGCAAAACAACCGTTACTTCAATGCTTACTCATATTTTAATAGATAATGACTTTGACCCCTCTGCAGTTATCGGCGGTAAATTGCCTTTAACAGGCACTAACGGCAGAGTTGGAAAAAGTGATATTCTTGTTTGCGAGGCTTGCGAATATAAAGATACATTTCTTGATTTAACCCCCGATATCAGCGTTATTCTCAATGTTGACAGAGACCATATGGAATATTTCAAGACTCTCGAAAACCTTGAAGCATCTTTCAGAAAATTTGCTGATATGTCAACTAAGGCGGTTATTTATAACGGAGATGATAAAAACACTCTTGATAGTATCCAGGGCATCGCAGACGGCAAAACAATGATTTCATTTGGCACAAATGATAATTGCAAATATGTTGCTAAAAATATTGGTTATAATAACGGGGCATTCCCCTGCTATGAACTTTACATCGATGGTGATTTCAAAAGCAGAATTGAACTGAGCGTTCCCGGTGAACACAATGTTCTCAACTCACTTGCGGCAATTGCTTCAGCTATGTATTGCGGTGCAAGTGTGGAGCAATGCAAAAGCAGTATTCTCACCTTTAAGGGTGCAGGCAGAAGATTTGAGTTTTTAGGCACATATAACGGCGCGGATATTGTTGATGATTACGCTCACCACCCTGCAGAGCTTGAGGTTACCCTTTCTGCCGCCAAGAAAATGGATTATAAGCGTGTTTGGGCAGTTTTCCAGCCCTTCACCTTCAGCAGAACAAAAATGCACCTGAACGCCTTTGCGGAAGCACTTTCAATTGCAGACAGAGTTGTTTTAACCGAGATTATGGGTTCAAGAGAAATCAACACCTACGGTATCACAACTCAGGACCTTGCAGATGAAATTGACGGCTCCGTTTGGTTTGATACTTTCCAAAAGGTAGCAGATTTCCTTAAAGAAAATATCAGCGAGGGAGATTTGGTTCTCACCCTTGGTTGCGGTGATGTTTATAAAATTGCAAAAATCATATTAAATAAAGATTAAAAAAGAGGCTGTAAAAAAACGTGAGTTTTTTTACAGCCTCTTTTCAGGGGATAGGAAAAAAAGATGCAGAACGGACAAACTGAGCAAAATCAAGGCTTCAGACTTGATTTTGTTTGCCCGAAGGCGTACAAGGGTACGTCGAGTGGCGAAGTTTGTTCGTAGTATAAAACATAATTTTTTTCATCTTTTTTAGATTTCCTGTATTTTTTAAGGGTTCTATAGGCTTATTAAACCTACAGAACCCCTTGCTATATCTGGTTTTATACGGTCTGCGCTTTTTTTACATCCCCTTTTGCTTTATCGCTATATTTAGAAAATAATAGCGGAACGGATAAATCCGTTCCCTACATTTGATAATTGCTATCTGTTAACTTTGCATTTTGCGCTTTAATAAACTCCACAACCTTTTGGGGAACAGTTACTCTATCATTAAGATTTTTCTTTAAAATCAAATCGGGGAGAATAAGCTCATCGGTTTTAACAATTCCCCAGAGGCGCTTTATAACCTTTTTGCACTCTTCCTCATTATTTTCGTGTTGGAGAATAATATATCTTCCGATATTTTCATATATTCTATCATTCTTTAAGCCTAAATCAGTTTCTGCAAGGCTCATTCTGAACTCTTTTTCAAGCTCATCAGAATAGGCGAAATCATCGCGGAGGATAAGGGCTTTGAGCATAAGAGAATGAGTACCGCTATTTTCTTTATTATTAAGAGTGTATTTTTCATAATAGGTATAGGCTCTCACAAAATTCTCTTTATGCTTTTCATAAAGCTCGCCGAGAGTGTAATAAATATCGGCTTTCACTTGTGGCTCTGTGGTTTTAAAATAATGTTGGGTGGCGTAAATCAAAAGATTTTCCGCAGAGGAAATATTGGCATTACCCCCTCGCTTCAAAAGCTCTTTGGCGGTTTCACGAATACTATTGCACTTTTCTTCATTAGTATAGGCATTTTCTGCCTTACCTAAGTCTTTTAAAAATTCACCAACAATTTTCGGTGTCCAGGTTTTATTTTTTAAATAAGCATTTGTCATAATGTTCTCCGCTTGATTATAGTATTCTTTATGGATAAAACTACTGCATTTTGAGCCTTCCTTCGAAGGAAGGTGTCACGAAAAATTATGGTTTTTCGTGACGGAAGGTTCTTCCAAAATTGCATCAAAGATGCAACGTTAACCTTCCACTATAAAATTATAATCAGTAATATTAAGCTCTTTGGCTCTGTTTTCACAAAAAGCCATAAGTTCATTTACAACCCAAGGAAATCTTTTCTTTACATCTGCATTATCAAACCGTATAACAACAAATCCTAAACCTTCTAAATATTCTGTTCTCTTCTTGTCGTATTCGCGGTTTTCTTCGTAATAATGTTGATAACCATCTATTTCGATGATTATTTTTAATTTAGGCGAATAGAAATCAACTATGTAATTTCCGATTACTCTTTGCCTGTGAAAACGGGGATTAACCTTATTCAGATAGTCATACCACAATTTTCGTTCTTCAGGAGTCTGATTTGTTCTGTTGTTTCTTGCAAGACCTTTCAAGGTTTTATTTATCGGTAAGGGTTCTTTTTCGTCCATTTTACCACTTTCTTTTTCAAAAGTTTCACCTTTGGTGAAATGTTGCTTCGCAACAAAGAACCTTCCGTCACAAAACAGACGAGCTGTTTTGCGCCACCTTCCTTCGAAGGAAGGCTCATATAACAACGATTTTGTTGTTATATCTTAACTTTTGGCGAAGCTGAATTTCATATTCCGCATTCCGCATTATGCTTTTGGCGGTACACATTTGGCAAGAGTTAGTGAAGAGGTGCTTTCAACAAAGAATTTACCGTCACAACTATAAGGCATAAAGAAATAATCGCCTTTTTTAATTTCTTTTTCGTAACCATCCGAAATCAGCTTGCCGTTGCCATCGGTTACAACATAAGCGCAAACACCTTGAAGAGCTTCGGTTTTACCGTTATTTACAATATATCTTTCAACGCTGAAGCAGGGGGTGTCAGCATTACTTATAAGAATTTCTTTTTTGCATCCGTCAGCTTCATATGCTGTTACGGGTGTTTTTTTGCATTCTTTCATAACTCTTTCATAGTTATAAGAATAATCGAAAACCTTTAAAGCGGTTTCTTTATCTAAATCAAGATACATCTGCTTATCGCTTAAATGATAATCACCGCACCAGCGTTCAGGCTGGATAGTGAAGTCGGTTGGTTCCTGAACTTCGAGAATAAGGCAACCTGCGCCTATAGCGTGAACTGCTTTTGCAGGAATAAAATAAACATCGCCAACACTTACGGGGATTTTATTTAAAAGATTTTCCATGGCAGATTTATCGGTTTCACTTGCATCCACAGCTTTTTCAAATTCTTCTGCTGTTACGCCATCCTTAAAGCCGAAATAGATGCAGGCACCTTCTCTTGCACCTAAAACAAGCCAGGATTCCGCTTTGCCGAATTCGGAATTGAAGTGCGCTCTTGAAAAGGGCTTATCGGGGTGCGCCTGAACAGGCAAACGGATTGCAGAGTCAAGGGCTTTAACAAGAACATCAAAGCTGTTTCTGTTACCGAGCATAAGCTCTTTTTCGTTTTGGAGAAGATCGTTAAAATATATATCTGTTCCTTTTACTTTTGAAACACCTTCATATTCATCGGTGCTGCCTTCATTGAGGGCTTTTGTTGAAGAGCAAACCCATTCTTCAGGATAGAAGCAGTCTTCGCTATCATCACCAAAGAAGTCGCTGAAAAGCTTACCGCCCAAATACACGCGGAATACTCGGTTTTTTTCAAAAAATACAGGGTTGGTTGCTATTGTTTTTGTATCCATAAATATTACCTCAAAAGCGCATTTTGCGCAGATTTTATATTTTCAAATATACCGCTTGCCACACTCGCGAATACACAAGCGCCAACTGCGGCTTCTTCGCTGTGCTTGGGAAGAGTTGCCTCCATGCTAAAATCTTCAGTGAAAATTTTTCTCCAGAGTTTACTTTTTCTTAAACCGTTACCCGAGCAAACAAGGGTGGTGGGGGTGGTAGTTAAAAGTGATTTTTCACTTTCATACATATCAAAAAGTTCTTTTGAAACACCCTTAAGCGTACCGAAAATAAGGTTTTCGGGAGTGAGATTTTCTATGCCGATATTTTCAATACTGCCTCGGATTTTCGGGTTTTCACGAGTTCCGCAGAACTGACAATTTACAGTTAATAAATCAGAAAAATCAGAAATGCTTTCGGCTTTTTCATCCATAAGAGAATATAAATTTTCAGCTTTACCACCAAGCATTTCAGCGCATTTTTCAAAAAATGCTTTTAGAATGGCATAAGCTCTGCCACCGCAAAGAGATGCGCCAACGAAAATATATTTATCATCTGTAAGAGGGCGGATTTCACCGCAGAAAAGGTCAGAAACCTTATTGGTTACAAAGGAAACCTGACTGCCCGTGCCCACATTAACAAGCACAGAGCTTTCTGCATCTGCAACTGAACCCAGGAAACTGCCCTGATTATCACCGATTGCAACTGCAACGGGAATGCCATCAGGAAGAAAATCACAATCAGTTTTACCAGCCAAGGCGGTGGATTTTATAACTTGGGGAAGAAAGCTTTCATTTATGCCGACTATTTCAAGGGCGGCTTCATCGAAGCAATTTTCTTTAAGACTATAAAAGCCTAAGCTTGCACCGTCACTTGAATGGGTGACAGGCTTTGTGCCCGTGAGAAGCGAGGCAAGGTAATCGTGGATTGTGCAAAGCATTACTGCATTTTCGGGAATTTCATCATTTATTAAATTATAAAAATGGGTGGTAAGACCAAAACCTGATGCAGCTTTCAATCCTGTTTCTTCTGTTAAATATTCTGCATAGGTAAGACCATTTTTATATGGCTCATTTCCTCGTTCATCCTGCCAAATCATAAGGGGAGAGCATGGCGAATTATCTTTATCAAGATAAAGAATTCCGTGCATCTGCCCCGTTATGCCGATAGCATCAATAGTGAGGCTGTCGGTAACATTCTGAACTGCAGATTTAACAGTTTCAATTATTGAATTCGGGTCCTGGAGTTTTTCAAAATCTCTGCCCGCTATGAAGGAATCATTCTTAAGGGTGCAGGATTTTAAAATCTCGCTTTTATCTGTACTGAGCACAAGCGCCGTTACGGTGGTTGTGCCTATGTCAATTCCTAAAATATTCATATTTATTCCTTAGCACATTACTGCAGTTGATGCAGGGTCAAGTCGGCGGATAATGTCTTGCTGAATTGCAGGGGAAAGGTCAAGGAAGTTTACAAATGTTCCGTGAATTCTCATAATATAAACTCCGCCGGGAGCGTATTTTTTAGGCTCTGCAAGAACCTTTTTGAGAATTTCTGCGGTGGTAACATTAACATAGAGATAGAAAGGTGAAACATTTTCATTGAGCTCGTTAAAGAATAAGGGCTTCATAACCTTATCGCGGAATTCAACGCCCTTGCCCTCGTAATTATCGCTTGTGAAATATTTGGGGTCAATACCAAAGTGTGAAGCATAACCGCCGCACATTTTATTAAAGGGCAATTTCATAAGAGAAAGAGTACGGAAACCGAGACCATTCTGAGCCTCACCATAAAGTGGGTCAACACCATAGCCCAGCATATCTCTTGATTTTCTTCCGCAGGGAAGTGCGCCAACCCAATAGCCATATAAAAGGTGAGTTGAGGGGGTTGAGAAATCGGGACGGAAATTGTTGCCTAAATAGTTTTTCTGAGCTCTTACCATATCGGCAATTTTTGAGGCAACCTCTGCAGTTTCGTTATCAACATTTTCAATATTGTTACCAAATTTTTCTGCAGACATCAGGAACTCACGAAGCTCTTCGTAACCCTCGAAATTACATTTTAAAGCATCAAGAAGATTTTGCGCATCCTCGGGGCGTTCAGCTATGAGTTTATCAATAGCGATAAAGGAATCCGCAACAACGCTTGTGCCGTGAATAAGGCAACCGCTGCCGTTATATTTTGTGCCCTGATGGGTGATGTCGCGGGTATCGTAACCGCTTTCGATACCGCCCATTACTGTGCTTAAGAAAGGAACGGGCAAATGTGAAATAGCTCTTGAGCAACCATTTGCGGCTTTCACCATTTCATCGCAGTAATACTGTGCATTTTTATAAAAACGCTCTCTGATATTTTTAAGTGCGTTCAAAGCATCTGTTTTCTCGCAAGCTGTGCCGATATATTCACCTGTGATGGTTGAATAACCATCATTAAGAGTTAATTCAAGAACTTTGCCGAGATTGAACCAGCTGTTTGTTGTGTTGCCGTTATCTTTACCCATAATCAAGGGCTCCTGACAACCTGCAATTGAGGTATCGGGAATATCGTCAATATCAATTCCTGCTTCTGAAAGAACCTGATAAAGTGAATCATCATTGAAGAATGAGGGGGTGAGGCAACCGGGGGTGAAAAGGAATCTGCCCAGCTCACTATAGAATTTTTCAGGGGTATTTTTATGTAATTTAACAGAGAGAATAGGCTGAGGAAGATTCATTTCATAATATGCATCAAGAAGAGCATAAGTGGAGTCGTTTGTAAGGTCGTTGCCGTCTTTATCACGACCGCTTACAATAAGGTTCTGCGAAATTGCCCAGCTTCTGTCTGCAACATTGAAGAATACAAGGAAATGCTTGAAAAGTGCTGCAGTTTCTTCTCTCCCGAGTCCGTCATTTGCTCTGTATGGTTCGAAGATTCTATCAGCATTACCAACGGAAAATGCAAAGGGATTGGGCGCTTGTTCAAGGCACATTGTTTCCCAAAGAATAATAAAGCTCTGAATTGCTTCGTAAAGAGTTTCTGCACCGTTTTCGGGAACTTTAGAGAGGGTATTAACGAGAAGAGCAAGCTCTTCTTTTCTTTCGCCCTCTGCAACTGCCAATTTTTCTTCTGCAATTTTTTTGTATCTTTCTGCAAGAATGAGAGCGCAATCAAGAGCAATTTTCATTGCTTCGTAATTATCTCTCTGCTCATCATTTGCATTTTTTTGCTTTTCTTCAATATCAGAAAGCATAGTTTTTATACCATATTTTAAAGCATAGCGCATATCGGGGATAAGGTGGCCCGTTACCTGCTCAACGAAAAATGCAACCTCACCTGTAAGCTTTTCGCAATCCTTATAAACTGCGGAAAGAGTTTTAACATAGTCAGTTTGTTTATCAAGCTCCCTGAGAGCTTCAATGCGCTCTTGGGGGAATTCTTCGGTAGGGTCAATATCGTTATAAACTGCGGTAGGGTCGCAATAGCCTGCAAAGGTTTCAACTCTGAATGATGGGTTAATAAGAGCATAGCTTCTTGCAAAGGCATCTCTTTGAGTGCCTGCAAAAATTGCATAATCGCTGATTGAAAGAGGAAGTACCTTTACTGCTTCTCTGAATTTTTCTGCAGCTCTTCTCATAGGAGGGAGAGAGCAGTATTTTTCATCTGCTTTCTGCTCGGTTTCTTTAACGATAAACCAACCTTCAAGATGGTTTATCGCTCTTTCTTCCTTGAAAAGGAGCTTTGCTTTTTCAGTTGTTTTGATTGGGTCAAATTTATACATATCAAGCACCTCAAGTGTGAATTAATTTCAAGTTTTTATTTTTTATTTCCGTTGCCAGATTTTTAACATCTTCGGGAGTAACAAAGCCGTTTCGGACTTTATATTCCTTGCCCGTTTTTTCATATTTTTCCTTACCGTATTCGTGGTAGGTGAGAATCTCAAAAAACAGATTTTCATTACCGCTTTTAATTTTGAGTTCCGAGAAAAACTCTGAGAATAATACTGCATTTTCTTTGCCGTTATTAAACCCGTTTATAAGAGGGATTCTCACAAGCAGGGGCTTACCCGTTTTTGCTCTGAATAAAAGGTTTTCTTTTATGGCTTCAAGGTCTGCGCCGGTAATTTCTTTGAGCTTTTCTGCATCAGGCGATTTGAAATCTGCTATCATATAATCAACAGATTGGAATATTTCTTCGCAGTTTTTTAGTGATGCATTTGTTTCAATGCAGGTGTGAATACCGTTTTCTTTCAGCTTTTCTAAAAGTAACTTAACATTTTCATTTTGGCAAGTGACTTCACCGCCTGTAAGAGTAACACCGCCACCGTCAATGAACATCATTTTGCAGGAAACAGCCTCTTTAACAATACTTTCAACAGATAAAGTAGTTGCATTTTTCGTGATTTCCATACCCTCGGGATTTGAGCACCAAGGACATTTTAAATTGCAACCTGATAAATGGTAAACAAGGCGGTTACCGGGTCCATCCTGGGAATAGTTAAAGCCTTTTTGGAAAATATATATTTCGTTTTCCTTTCCCAAAACCTCACCACCTCAAAATACTTATAAGAATATACAATATAATGTTTTATTTTACACTATTAAAATGCGATATTCAATATTTATTCTTCGTCACATTGACAAAGTTGGGTTTTCACTTTTGGGCATTTTAACAAAATACAAAAACAAGCGGATTTTTTCTTGTTTGGAATGAATATTTGTGATAAAATAATTTTTAGTCAAACTTAACAAAAATGGCCTGATTTATATACTTAAAAATGGCGACGTAAAAGCAGAGTTTCTATTGACTTTTTGTAGGCGTTTTGGTATCATAAATAAGGTCTTTAAGTCGGTACAGAGAGATCGGCAAGATTGAATTATGAATATATGGGTACAGCTATAGCTGTATCAATGTTTTTGTGTGTTCAGCCTTGCCAATGTGCAAGGCTTTTTTATTGCCCAAAGCCTCCCTGGCGTAGGGGTGCGTTTGTGAGCGCTGCCGGTGGCAGATACAGCGAACAATAAGCACTGGCACAATAAGGAGTATTGCGAAGTGAACAACGAGCAAGACGACTATATTGTAACTGGAGGGGGACCACACCAAAACTTGTTTTGGCGTGGTGGAGGGTTCTAGCGCAGTCAGGCGCGTAAAATCAAATAACGCTTTAGCGTTTTACCTAATACACAGGAAGGGATTTTTATGTCACAGCAATTAAAGGCAAAAACAATAGATATCGCTGCAGTTGAAAAGGTCGGTTCTCCTTCCTTTTATGTAGATGTTGCGGCTCATTTGTCTTCTCGCCCTGCTCTTTCTGTTTTCAATTGCGATAAATATTTTATTTTTCCCGGTTTTTGCGATGTGCATGTGCACTTTCGTGAGCCGGGTTTTTCTTATAAAGAGACGATTGAAACAGGATGCAAGGCTTCTGCAAGAGGCGGTTACACCGCAGTTTGCACAATGCCGAATCTGAACCCTGTTCCCGATACGGCAGAGCATCTTAAAGAGCAAACAGATATAATCAAAAAAGATGCTACAATAAATGTTTACCCCTATGCCTCAATAACCATCGGTCAAAAGGGTGAAGAGCTTTCCGGAATGAAAGCTATGGCAGAAAATTCAATTGCTTTTTCTGACGATGGCAGGGGAGTGCAAAGTGAAGAGCTTATGCGCCAAGCGATGCTTGAAGCTAAAGCATTAGGCAAAATGATTGTTGCGCATTGTGAAGATAATTCACTTCTTTTCGGCGGTTACATTCACGATGGTGATTACTGCAAAGAGCATAATCACAAGGGTATATGCAGTGAGAGTGAATGGAAGCCAATTGAAAGAGATTTAAAATTGGTAAAGGAAACAGGTTGCAAATACCATGTTTGCCACATTTCAACAAAGGAAAGCGTTGAGCTTATAAGAAAAGCAAAAGCCGAGGGCTTGGATGTAACCTGCGAAACGGGTCCTCACTACCTTGTGCTTGATGATAGCGATTTGCAGGAAGAAGGCAGATTTAAAATGAATCCGCCTCTTCGTTCAAGGGAAGACAAGCTTGCTTTGATTGAGGGCATTAAAGACGGAACTATTGATATGATAGCAACCGACCACGCACCGCATTCAGCAGAAGAAAAAAGCAAAGGTCTTTCCGGTAGCGCATTCGGAGTTGTGGGAATTGAAACTGCATTTCAGATTATGTTTACCCACTTTGTTGAAACTAAAGAAATCACTCTTGAAAAGCTCATAGACCTTATGGCAATTAATCCCCGAAAAAGATTCAGTATTCCGCTTAACGAGGATTTCACAGTTTGGAATTTGGAAAAAGAAAGTGTTATAAATTCCGAGTGTTTTCTTTCAAAAGGCAAAGCAACTCCTTTTGAAAATATGAAGGTTAAGGGCGAATGTGTTCTTACAGTTTGTAACGGCAAAGTTGCTTACACTAAATGAGTTAATAATTTACGATGATATATATTTGGAGGAATTAAGTATGGCAAAGAGAACAGATATTAAAAAAGTTTTGATTATTGGTTCAGGTCCTATAGTTATCGGTCAGGCGGCAGAGTTTGACTATGCAGGTACTCAGGCTTGTTTAGCACTTAAAGAGGAGGGTTACGAGGTTGTTCTTGTTAACTCCAACCCTGCAACAATTATGACTGACACCATTATCGCTGATAAGGTGTATATGGAGCCTCTTACTCTTGAATATGTTGCAAAGATTATACGCCATGAGCGTCCTGATGCAATTATCCCCGGTATCGGCGGTCAGACAGGTCTTAACCTTGCTATGCAGCTTGAGAAAAAAGGTGTTCTTAAGGAATGTGAGGTAAAGCTTCTCGGTACTTCAAGTGCTTCTATTGAACGCGCAGAGGACCGTGAAATGTTTAAAGAACTTTGCGAATCTATCGGAGAGCCTGTTATTCCTTCAGAAATCACTTACTCATTAGAGGAAGCAAAGGCAGCAGCAGCTCGTATCGGTTATCCCGTTGTTGTTCGCCCGGCATTTACTCTCGGCGGTACAGGCGGCGGCTTCGCTTATAATGAAGAAGAGCTTATTGAAATCGGTACAAATGCATTTAAATTATCTCCCGTTCATCAGGCTCTTATTGAAAAGAGTGTTAAAGGGTATAAAGAAATCGAGTTCGAGGTTATGCGTGACTCCAATGACCACGCTATCACCATCTGCGGTATGGAAAATATTGACCCTGTTGGTGTTCATACAGGTGACTCCTGCGTTGTTGCACCTATTATGACACTCAGCAAGGAAGATGAGAAGATGCTTAATGATTCAGCTATCAAACTCATCAAAGAACTTAAAATTGAAGGCGGCTGTAATGTTCAGTTTGCTCTTAATCCTCACACTTCCGAGTATTATCTTATTGAGGTTAACCCCAGGGTTTCCCGTTCTTCAGCTCTCGCATCAAAGGCTTCAGGTTATCCTATTGCCCGTGTTACTGCAAAGATTGCTGTAGGTATGGCTCTTGAAGATATTCAGATTGCTAACACTAACGCTGCATTCGAGCCTAAACTCGATTACGTTATTGCTAAATTACCCCGTTTCCCCTTTGATAAGTTTACTTCTGCTACTAATAAGCTTGGTACTCAGATGAAGGCTACAGGTGAAATTATGGGTATCGGTTCAAACCTTGAAGAAGCTCTTCTTAAAGGTATCCGTTCTCTTGAAATCGGTGCTAACCATATGTACCTTTCAAAATTCGATAATATGAGCGTTGAAGAACTCCTTGATTATATTTCAGAATTCCGTTCTGATAATATCTTCGCAATTGCAGAGCTTATCTATCATGGTGTTTCTCTTGAAAAAATTCATGAAGTTACCATGATTACTCCTTACTTCCTTGAAGCAATCAAAAACATTATTGATATGGAAGAAAAGCTTCGTGTAAATAAAGATGCAGAGGTTCTCATTGCCGCTAAGAAGATGGGCTTCAGCGATAAATATATTGCTCGTCTTTGGGATTGCAATGAACTTGATGTTTACAATATGCGTAAGGAAATGAACCTCTTCCCTGTATTCAAGATGGTTGATACCTGCCATACAAATGCATATATCCCTTACTTCTATTCTTCTTATACAGGCGAGAACACCTCACGCCTTACTGATAAGAAAAAAATTATCGTTCTCGGTGCAGGTCCTATCCGTATCGGTCAGGGTGTTGAATTTGACTACTCAACAGTTCACGCTGTTATGACTATTAAAAATGCAGGCTACGAGGCTATTATTATCAACAATAACCCCGAAACCGTTTCAACTGACTATACCACTGCGGACAAGCTCTACTTTGAGCCTCTCACACCCGAAGATGTTATGAATATTGTTGAGTTTGAAAAGCCTGAAGGCGTTGTAGCTTCTCTTGGTGGTCAGACAGCTATTAACCTTGCTCAGCCTCTTCACGACCGTGGAGTTAAAATCATCGGTACTGACTGCGCTGCTATTGACCGTGCGGAAGACCGTAATGCATTTGAAAATCTTCTTAATGAATTGAATATTCCTCGTGCAAAGGGTAAGGCTGTTACAAATCTTGAAGATGGTATCGCAGCAGCAGCTGAAATCGGCTATCCTGTTCTTGTTCGTCCTTCTTTCGTTCTCGGCGGACGTGCAATGCAGATTGTTGCAAACGAAGAACAACTTCGTCATTACCTCAGAACAGCCGTTGAAATTGATGAGGACAAGCCCGTTCTTGTTGATAAATACATTTATGGTAAAGAGGTTGAGGTTGACGCTATCTGCGACGGCAGAGATGTATTTGTTCCCGGTATTATGGAGCTTGTTGAAAAAACAGGTATTCACTCCGGTGACTCTATCAGCGTTTATCCCTCATTCAGTATTTCAAACAAGGTTAAAGGCATCATTCTTCAGTATGCAAAGAAGCTTGGTCTTGGAATCGGCATTGTTGGTCTTTTCAACATTCAGTTTATTGTTGATGAAAATGACGATGTTTATATTATCGAGGTTAACCCCCGTTCTTCAAGAACAGTTCCCTTCCTTTCAAAAGCAACCGGCTATTCTCTTGCAGATATTGCAACAGAGGTTATTATGGGCAAGAGCCTTAAAGAGCAGGGTATCTTTGATATTTATCCTGAAGAAAAGAAGCGTTGGTATGTAAAAGTTCCCGTATTCTCCTTTAACAAAATCCGTGGTCTTGATGCTTACCTTTCACCTGAAATGAAATCAACAGGTGAAGCAATTGGTTATGACGATAAATTGAACAGAGCTCTTTATAAAGCTCTTCAGGCTTCCGGTATGCACCTCCAGAACTATGGTACTGTTTTTGCAACAGTTGCAGATAAGGATAAAGAAGAAGCACTTCCTCTTATCCGCCGTTTCTATAAGCTTGGCTTCAATATTCAGGCAACAGCGGGTACTGCAAAATTCCTTAAAGAAAACGGAATCAGAACTCATGTTCTCGGCAAAATCAGTGAGGGTAGCAACGAGGTTCCCGAGGCTCTCCGTCAGGGTCACATCGCTTATGTTATTAATACAAAAGATATTAACGGCTCCAGTGAAAACAACAATGACGGTCACTTAATTCGCCGTTACGCTATTGAAAACAATGTAACAATTTTCACAGCACTCGATACAGTAAGAGTTCTTCTAGATGTTCTTGAAGATATTACACTTACAATTTCAACTATCGATGCAGAAGGTAACTTATGAGAGAATCTATTTTCAAAATAATTGATAACGCACCTCTTACGGGTACGGTGTATAAAATGAAGCTTCAGGGAGATGTGAGTGATATCACATCTTCCGGGCAGTTTGTAAATATTAAACTTGATGGACTTTATCTTCGCAGACCTATTTCTGTTTGTGATTGCCAGGGCGATGTGCTTACTCTTATTTACAAGGTTGTAGGTAAGGGCACAGAACAGATGGCAAAAATGACTGCAGGTGAAGAACTCAACATTCTTACAGGGCTTGGCAACGGTTATGATATTTCACTTTCAGGTGATAAGCCCCTGCTTTTAGGCGGTGGCGTTGGTGTTCCGCCACTTTATATGCTTTGCAAAAAGCTTATTGCAGAGGGTAAAAAGGTCAGCGTTGTTCTTGGCTTTAACACTAAAGATGAGGTTTTCTGTGAGGAAGATTTCAAGGCTTTAGGTGCAGATGTTTTTGTTACAACTGTTGACGGTTCTTACGGCATCAAAGGCTTTGTTACCGATGCTATGAAGGATATTGATTATTCATATTTTTACACTTGCGGTCCCGAGCCCATGCTTAAAGCAATTTTCAAAGCAAGCGCCACAAGCGGTCAGTTCAGCTTTGAAGAAAGAATGGGCTGTGGCTTCGGTGCTTGTATGGGCTGCTCCTGCAAAACTGTTACAGGCTACAAGAGAATCTGTAAAGACGGCCCCGTACTTAAGAAGGAGGAAATTTTATGGGCAGATTAAGTGTTAACCTTTGCGGCCTCGAGCTTGATAACCCCATAATTCCCGCAAGCGGAACTTTTGGCTATGGTTATGAGTTCGCAGAAATTTATGATATAAATTGCCTCGGCACATTCTCATTTAAGGGTACAACAAAGGATGCTCGTTTCGGCAACCCCACACCCCGAATTGCAGAATGCACTGCAGGTATGATAAATGCGGTTGGGCTTCAGAACCCCGGTGTTGAAAAGGTTATAAGTGAAGAACTTCCGAAACTTAAAAAATGTTTTAATAAAAAAGTTATGGCAAATGTAAGCGGATTTTCAGTTCCTGATTATGCTTATACTTGCGAAAAGCTTGATAAGGAAGAGCAGGTTGGTTGGCTTGAGGTTAATGTAAGCTGTCCCAATGTTCATGGTGGCGGTATGAGCTTCGGCACAGACCCCAAGGCTGCGGCAGAGGTAACAGCGGCAGTTAAAGCCGTAACAACCAAGCCTGTAATTATTAAGCTTTCTCCCAATGTAACAGATATTGTTGCAATTGCAAAAGAGTGTGAAGCAGCAGGTGCAGATGGTATCAGCCTTATTAACACTCTTCTTGGTATGAGAATTGACCTTAAAACAAAGAAGCCGGTAATTGCAAACAAAATGGGTGGCTTTTCAGGAAGTGCTATTTTCCCCGTTGCAGTTCGTATGGTTTATCAGGTGGCAAATGCAGTTAACATTCCCGTTGTTGGTATGGGTGGTGTTTCTACCGCAGAAGATGTTATTGAACTTATGTTGGCAGGTGCAACGGCAGTTGAGGTTGGCGCGGCAAACCTTATTGACCCCTGTGCATGCCGTGATATTATTAATGACTTGCCGAAAGTTATGGATAAATACGGAATAGAAAATTTAAGTGATATTATAGGAGTGGCAAAATAATGGGTAAAGATGTAATCGTTGCTTGTGACTTTTCAAGCGCAGAAAAAGTTTATGAATTTCTTGATAAATTTGAGGGTGGAAGAAAGCCCTTTGTGAAAATTGGTATGGAGCTTTTCTATGCAGAGGGTCCTCAGATTGTTCGTGAAATCAAAAAGAGAGGTCACAAGATTTTCCTTGACCTTAAGCTTCACGATATTCCCAACACAGTTAAAAAATCAATGGCAGTTCTTTCAAACCTTGATGTTGATATAACAAACCTTCACGCATCAGGTACAATCAGTATGATGGAAGCTGCACTTGAAGGACTTACTCGTCCTGACGGCACAAGACCTCTTCTTATTGCTGTTACTCAGCTTACATCAACTGACCAGGAAAGAATGGAAAAAGACCTTCTTATTAAAGAGCCTATTGATAAGGTTGTTATGCACTATGCTCACAATGCAAAGGTTGCAGGTCTTGACGGTGTTGTTTGCTCACCCCTTGAAGCAGGCAAGGTTCACGAAACCTGCGGAAGCGACTTCCTTACAATCACTCCCGGTGTTCGCTTTGCAGATGGTGATATAGGCGACCAGAAGAGAGTTATGACTCCCGCTGAAGCAAAGAAAATCGGTTCTGACTACATTGTTGTGGGCAGACCTATCACAGCAGCAGAAGATCCCGTTGCAGCATATAATCGTTGTGTTGAAGAATTCTGTGACTAAAATAAAATCCTTTACCTAACTATCCCTCTTTTTTTGTGAAACAAAAAGGAGGGGGGACCGCGTTAGCGGTGGGTGGTACTAATTATAGATTGGAGTAAATAAAATGGAATCCTACAAAAGAGAATTTATACAGTTTTTAGAAGGTGCAGGCGTTCTTAAATTTGGTGATTTCACTGCAAAAAGCGGTAGAAAAATCCCTTATTTCATCAACGCAGGTGATATTAAAACAGGCGAACAGATTTGCAAATTAGGTGAATTCTATGCAAAAGCATATTTTGAAAAGGTAGGCAACAAGAAAACAGTTCTTTATGGTCCTGCTTATAAAGGTATTCCGATTGCAGTTTCTGTTGCAGTTGCTCTTGCAAAGAATGGCCTTGATGTTCCTTTCTTCTTTAATCGTAAGGAAGAAAAAGACCACGGCGAAGGTGGCGTTTTCGTTGGCTATAAGCCTCAGGAGGGCGAAGAAATAGTAATCGTTGAAGACGTTATTACAGCAGGTACTGCTATCCGCGAGAGTATGTCCATTCTTTCAGGTCTTAAGGGCACAAAGGTTGCAGCAACATTCGTTATGGTTGACCGTAAAGAAAAGGGTCAGACAGAGAAATCTGCTATGGCAGAGGTTGGCGAGGAATATGGTTTCCCCGTATATTCTGTTGTTGATGTTTACGATATTATCGAATATCTAGAAGAAGACGAGAAAAATAAAGAAAATGTTGAAAGAATCAAAAATTATTTAGCTATTAACGGAGCGAAATCATAATAAAATCGCCCACAGTACGCCTTTATGCTCGGGGCAGTATCTTTATACGGCTCCACTCGCATAAAAACGCACTGTGAACAATTTTCTTTAGGATTTAAACAGTTGATTTTCTTGTGGTACAAAAAAGTTTTATAGAAATGAAAAGGGGACTAATAGTAAATGAGAAGCTTGATTGATATTCTCGATTTTACCGTTGAAGAGGTAAATGAGCTTATTGCAACGGCAAATGATATTATAGATAATCCCGATAAATACTGCGAAAAGTGTAAAAGAAAGAAACTTGCTACACTTTTCTTTGAACCCTCAACAAGAACCCGTCTCAGCTTTGAGTCGGCAATGATTGAATTGGGTGGTAGTGTTATCGGATTTTCTGCGGCGAATAATTCTTCGGCCGCAAAAGGTGAAAGTGTGGCAGATACTGCGAAAACAATAAGCTGCTATGCAGATATTATTGCAATGCGCCATCCTAAAGAGGGTGCGCCCCTTGTTGCTGCTCAGAATGCTACAATTCCCGTTATTAATGCAGGTGACGGTGGACATAATCATCCTACCCAGACCCTTACAGATCTGCTTACAATTCATCGTGAAAAAGGTGGCTTCGAAAACCTTACAGTCGGCTTCTGCGGTGACCTTAAATTCGGCAGAACAGTTCACTCTCTCATAACCGCTCTTTCAAGATACAGCGGTATCAAAGTTGTTCTTATTTCACCTGATGAATTGAAACTCCCCAGCTACATAAAGAAAGATGTTCTTAAAAAGAACGGGATTCCTTATAAGCAGACAACTGACCTTGAAAGCGTAATGCCTGAGCTTGATATTCTTTATATGACAAGAGTTCAAAGAGAGCGTTTCTTTAATGAAGAAGATTATCTTCGCCTTAAGGACAGCTATGTTCTTGAACCCAAGAAGCTCACAAATGCTAAAAAGGATTTGTGCATTATGCATCCGCTTCCCCGAGTTAATGAAATAAGCGTTGCGGTGGATGATGACCCCAGAGCTTGTTATTTCAAACAGGTTCTTTACGGAAAATACATTCGTATGGCGCTAATTCTCAAATTATTAGAGGAGGCACAGAAATGAACATAGATTCCATTACAAACGGTTTTGTTATTGACCATATTACCGCAGGTCGCGGTATGAAGCTTTATGACCTTCTCGGACTTGATAACCTTGACTGCTCTGTTGCAATTATCAAAAATGTTGCAAGTAAAAAAATGGGCAAAAAAGATATTATCAAAATTGATGCGGATATTGCCATTGATATTGATGTTATAGGTTATGTTGACCCCGGCACAACGGTTAATATAATCAGAAATTGCGAGCTTGTTGAAAAACGCACAATTGAGCTTCCTCAGATGCTCACAAATGTTATAAAATGCAAAAATCCCCGTTGTATAACATCAACAGAGCAGGAGATTAATCACGTTTTCAAGCTCACAGATAAAGATAATGGTGTTTATCGTTGTATTTACTGTGAAACACAGGCTAAATAATCAGCAAAATCAACATAATAAAAGTTACCAAAAAGGGTTTTATTAGCCCTTATGTGCCTTGACCTAATCCACTTGTTATGGTAAAATAAAATCATAAAATTGAAGCGGATTTTTCCTGCAACTGACGGAGTATTAAGTGGAGCACCACAAAGGAGCAGGAAAACGGATTTATAATGTATTCAGCCGACCGTCTGGGCACACTTGTTCACCCTTTGAACGAGTGCGCCTTTTTGGTTTTTGAAAGGATGTTTTATATGAAAAAAGTCGGAATTGTTATGGGTAGCGATAGCGATTTACCCGTTGTTGAAAAAGCAATAAACACTCTTAAAGAGTTTGAGGTTCCTTTTGAGGTTCATGTTTTTTCTGCTCACAGAACACCCGTTGAAGCGAAAGATTTCAGCGCAAATGCCCGTGCAAACGGCTTCGGTGTTATTATTGCTGCAGCAGGTATGGCAGCTCACCTTGCAGGTGCAGTTGCTGCAAACACAACCTTGCCCGTAATCGGTATTCCGATTAAATCACAGAACTTAGGCGGTATGGAAGCGCTCCTTTCAACTGTTCAGATGCCTTCCGGTATTCCCGTTGCAACCGTCGCAATTGATGGTGCAGTAAACTCCGCATTACTTGCAATCGAAATCCTTTCTCTCGGTGAACCCGAGCTCGAAAAAAGGCTCGCAGATAAAAGAGCAAAAGATACTGCAACAGTTCTTGAAAAAAATAAAGCAATAGAAGAAAAATACAACAAATAATTTCAGAGGTGCAAAATGGGCGGTTTTTTTGGAGTAGTATCTAAAAACGATGCTGTGCTTGATACCTTTTTCGGAGTTGACTATCATTCTCATCTGGGAACTCGCCGTGCAGGTATGGCGGCATACGACAGCGAAAAAGGTTTACAGAGAAAAATTCATAAAATAGAAAATTCTCCGTTCAGAACAAAATTCGAGAATATTCTCGATCAGATGAGCGGTAATTCATCAATAGGCTGTATCAGTGATACAGATGCACAACCTCTTCTGATGCGCTCAAATCACGGGCTTTATGCTATCAGCACTATTGGTATTATAAATAACAGCGAGGAGCTTGTTAATCAATATCTTGCATTCAGCGGTGGTCACTTCGGTGCTATGACAAGTGAGGGTATAAACTCTTCCGAGCTTGTTTCTGCAATGATTGACCAGAAGTCAAGCTTTGCAGAGGGTATAAAATTTGCTCAGGATATGATTGACGGAACATCTTCAATTCTTATACTCAAGGAAGATGGCAACATTATTGCTGCAAGAGATAAGGTCGGCAGAATTCCTGTTCTTATCGGAAAACGCGAGGATGGTTTCTGCGTTTCTTTTGAAGATTTTGCTTATAAAAAATTAGGCTTTGAAGACTACAAGGAATTAGGACCCGGAGAAATTGTTGAAATTTCTGCAGACGAAGTTAAGGTTCTTTCTCCTGCAAGAAGTAAAAAGAAAATCTGTGCTTTCCTTTGGTCATATTATGGCTACCCCACATCCTGCTACGAGGGCAGAAATGTTGAGGCAATGAGATATGAAAACGGAAAGATTATGGCTCAAACCGATAAAGCGTTGGGTGAGGCTCAGAATATTGACTATGTAAGCGGTGTTCCTGATTCAGGTACTCCTCACGCTATCGGTTATGCAAATGAAAGCGGTGTGCCTTTCGCTCGTCCTTTTATTAAATACACTCCCACTTGGCCCCGTAGCTTTATGCCCTCAAACCAGAAAGAGCGTAACAGAGTTGCGAAAATGAAACAGATTCCCATTCACGAACTCATTCAAGGTAAAAAGCTTCTTTTTGTTGATGATAGTATCGTAAGAGGAACTCAGCTTCGTGAAACTGTTGAATTCCTTTATGAAAACGGTGCAAAAGAGGTTCATATGCGTTCTGCTTGCCCTCCCATTATGTATGGTTGTAAGTTCCTTAACTTCTCAAGAGGTACAAGTGATATGGACCTTATTTCAAGAGCTACCATTATGGAGCTTGAGGGCGAAGAGGGCTTTAAACATCTTGACGAATATAGCGATGCTTCCACAGAGAGAGGCGCAAAAATGAGAAAAGCAATTTGCGAAAAACTCCACTTTGCTTCTCTTGAGTTCCAGTCATTAGAGGGTATCGTTAAAGCAATCGGGCTTCCAGAAGAAGACCTTTGCACATATTGTTGGAACGGCAAAGGCTGATAAATTATATTGTTAATAATTTGAAGGAGAATAGATATGAATAATTCAAGATCAGAAAGTTATGCAGCAGCAGGTGTTGACATTACTGCAGGCTACAAAGCAGTTGAGCTTATGAAAAAACACATTGCAAGAACTCGTAACGAAGGCTCAATGGATGATGTTGGTGGCTTCGGCGGTTGCTTTGACCTTGGGTTTGCTAAGGGCATGGAGCATCCCGTATTAGTTTCAGGTACTGACGGTTGCGGTACGAAAGTTAAATTAGCTATTCTTATGGATAAACACGATACAATCGGTATTGATGCAGTAGCAATGTGCGTAAACGATATTGTTTGCGTTGGTGCAAAACCCTTGTATTTCCTTGACTATATTGCTTGCGGTAAAAATGTTCCCGAAAAAATTGCTGAAATCGTAAGCGGTGTTGCAGAGGGGTGTGTTCAGTCAGGCTGTGCTCTTACCGGTGGCGAAACTGCAGAGCATCCCGGCTTGATGCCCGTTGAGGATTACGACCTTGCAGGCTTTGCAGTGGGTATAGTGGATAAACCCAAAATGATTGACAACAGCAAGATGGCTGTTGGTGATGTTGTTATTGCTCTTCCCTCCACAGGTATTCACTCTAACGGCTTCAGCTTGTGCCGTAAGGTTTTTGATATTGATAATAACAGTCCTGAGCTTTATGTAGAGCGTGAAGAATTAGGCGGCAAAAGCATTGCCGAGGCTTTACTTGTTCCTACTAAGATTTATGTTAAGCCTGTTCTTGCTCTTACAGAAAAAGTTAATGTGAAAGGCATTTCACACATTACAGGCGGTGGCTTCTACGAGAATATTCCAAGAAGTATTCCTGATGGCTTGTGTGCAAAAATAGATAAATCCTCCGTTAAGGTGCTTCCCATTTTCGATGTGATTGCTAAATGGGGCAACATTCCCGAAAGAGATATGTTCAACACCTATAATATGGGTGTTGGTATGAGTGTTGTTGTTCCCGCAGACCAGGTAGAGCTTGCTATTGCAACTCTTAAAGATAATGACATCGATGCTTATGTAATCGGTGAAATTATCGAAGGCGAAGATAAGATTATTTTAGAATAATTGAGGTAAGAAAATGCCCGATACAAAAAATATTGTTGTTCTTGTTTCAGGTGGCGGAACAAATCTCCAGGCTCTTATTGATGCTCAAGATAGGGGAGAGCTTGGCGCAGGTAAAATCACTTGCGTTATTGCTTCCAAAGCAGATGCTTTTGCTCTTACCCGTGCAAAAAACAACGGAATTAAAACAAGAACTCTTATAAGAAAAGATTATCAGGATATTGCTTCATACAGCATTGCAATGAGAGATGCTCTTTTAGAAGAAAAGGCGGACCTTGTGGTTTATGCAGGATTTATGACAATTCTTGATGAAAATGTTTGCGATACATTCAAAAACAAAATGATAAATGTTCACCCTGCGCTTATTCCCTCGTTCTGCGGAAAAGGCTTTTATGGTCTTCACGTGCACGAATGTGCTTTGGAAAAGGGTGTTAAGGTTTCGGGTGCAACAGTGCATTTTGTTACTGCGGAATGTGATGCAGGTCCTATTATTCTCCAAAAGGCAGTTGAGGTAGTCGAGGGTGACACACCCGAAACTCTTCAAAAGAGAATAATGGAACAAGCAGAATGGAAAATTCTTCCCAAGGCAGTTCAGCTTTTCTGTGACGGAAAAGTTGAGGTTGTTGGGGGGAAGACGGTTATAAAGTAAGTGCGAAATGCGAAGTGCGAAATGCGAAATGAAAAATGCAAAACGCATATTGGCAAAGGTAAAGGATTTTATTGAAAGGATAGATAATAATGGAAATCAGAAATCTTGAAAATGAACTTAATTCTCTCGCCTATCACGGCAGAGGTATTATAATCGGTAAAAGTGCCGATTCTAAAAAAGCTGTTACCGCTTATTTCATTATGGGCAGAAGCGAAAACAGCAGAAACAGAGTTTTCGTTGAGGATGGTGCGGGCATCAGAACTCAGGCTTTTGATGAGTCAAAAATGGTTGACCCCCACCTTATTATCTATGCTCCTGTAAGAGTTTTAGGAAATAAAACTATTGTTACAAACGGCGACCAGACAGACACAATCTATGAATTAATGGACAAGCAGATGACCTTTGAACAGGCTCTTCGTACCCGTGAATTTGAGGACGATGCTCCGAACTTTACACCTCGTATTTCCGGCATCATCCGTCTTGAAAATGGTGATATGAACTATGCTATGTCCATTCTCAAATCCGCAGATGGTGAGGGTTCTTCCTGCCAGAGATACACATTTGCTTATCAGAATCCTCTTCCCGGAAAAGCAAAATTTATTCATACATATAAATGCGACGGCAACCCTCTTCCCAGCTTTGAGGGTGAACCCAAGACTCTCGAACTTCCCGATGTTGATATAGATACATTAACAGATATTATCTGGAAAAACCTTAACGAAGATAACAAGGTTTCTCTTTTCGTAAGATACATTGACCTTGAAACAGGCAAATATGATTCACGTATAGTTAACAAAAACAAATAAGGAGATTATTGTAATGAAAGAATTTGAATTAAAATATGGTTGTAACCCCAACCAGAAACCTGCAAAAATCTTTATGGCAGACGGCAGCGAGCTTCCTATCGAAATCCTTTGCGGTCGCCCCGGTTTCATTAACTTCCTTGATGCTTTCAACTCTTGGCAGTTAGTTAAAGAACTTAAAGAAGCACTTGGTCTTCCTGCAGTAACCTCCTTTAAGCATGTTAGCCCCACATCTGCTGCAGTAGGTGTGCCCCTTTCCGATAAGCTTAAAAAGGCTTGCTTTGTTGACGATATCGAAGGTCTTGATGAATCTCCTCTCGCTTGCGCATATGCAAGAGCAAGAGGTACAGACAGAATGTGCTCCTTTGGTGACTGGGTTGCTCTTTCAGATGTTTGTGATGTTACAACTGCAAAGCTCATTCAGCGTGAGGTTTCTGATGGTATTATTGCTCCCGGTTATGAGCCCGAAGCACTTGAAATTCTCAAATCAAAGAGAAAAGGTAACTATAATATCGTTAAAATCGATCCCGATTATGTTCCTGCTCCTATTGAACACAAGCAGGTTTACGGCATCACATTTGAGCAGGGCAGAAATAATTTTGAAATTAATGCAGACCTTCTCAAAAATATTGTTACAGAAAATAAAGATATGCCCGAAAGTGCAGTTCGTGACCTTATAATTGCACTTATCACTCTCAAATATACTCAGTCAAACTCTGTTTGCTATGCAGTTGACGGTCAGGCAATCGGCGTTGGTGCAGGTCAGCAGTCAAGAATTCACTGCACACGCCTTGCAGGTACAAAGGCAGACACATGGTTCCTTCGTCAGCACGAAAAGGTTCTTAACCTTCCTTTCAAAGATACTCTCGGCAGACCTGACAGAGATAATGTTATTGACGGTTACATCAACAAGAATGAAGAAGATGTTTGCGCAGATGGTAACTGGCAGAAATATTTCACATCTCAGCCCGAACCCCTTACAGATGAAGATGTTAAAGCATATTTTGCAACTATTGACGGTGTTGCTCTCGGTTCTGATGCGTTCTTCCCTTTCAGCGATAACATTGAACGTGCAAAGAAGAGCGGTGTAAAATATATTGCAGAACCCGGTGGTTCAATCCGTGATGACCTTGTTATTGAATGTGCAGACAAGTATGGAATGTCTATGGCATTCACCGGTATGAGATTGTTCCATCACTAATAGAGGTATAAAGATGAAAATAATGGTTGTAGGTGGTGGCGGTCGCGAACACGCCATCATTAAGAAAATAAAAGAAAATAAAGATGTTACCGAAATCTTTGCCCTTCCCGGTAACGGCGGTATGGCAAAGGATGCAACTCTCGTTGATATCGGTGCAAAGGATATAGAGAAAATCGTTGAGTTTGCAATTGCAGAAGGCATTGATTATGCAGTTGTTGCTCCCGATGACCCGTTGGTTCTCGGTTGCGTTGATGCTCTCGAAGAAAAAGGTATTCCTTGCTTCGGACCAAGAGCCAATGCGGCGATTATTGAGGGTAGCAAGGTTTTCTCAAAGAATCTTATGAAAAAATACGGTATTCCCACTGCAGCTTATGAAGTATTCAATGATATGGAAAAAGCTCTCCAATACCTTGAAGCTGCTCCTGTTCCTACGGTTATAAAGGCTGACGGACTGGCTCTCGGTAAAGGTGTTATTATTGCAAACACAAGAGAAGAAGCGAAAGCAGCAGTTGTTTCAATGATGCAGGACAAAATGTTCGGCACGAGCGGTGACAATATCGTTATTGAAGAATTCCTTACCGGTCCTGAGGTTTCTGTTCTTTCATTTACAGACGGAAAAACAGTTGTTCCTATGATTTCATCAATGGACCACAAGAGAGCAGGGGATAATGATACAGGTCTTAACACAGGCGGTATGGGCACAATTGCTCCCAACCCTTATTACACAAAAGAAGTTGCAGAAGAATGTATGGAAAAAATCTTCCTTCCTACAATTGATGCAATGAATAAAGAGGGCAGAACCTTTAAAGGTTGCCTTTATTTCGGTCTTATGATTACACCAAATGGTCCTAAGGTTATTGAGTATAACTGCCGTTTCGGTGATCCCGAAACTCAGGTCGTTTTACCCCTTCTTGAAAGTGATTTGCTTACTATTATGAAAGCAACAACCAATGGTACTCTTGCTGAAACCGAGGTTAAATTCAGCGAAAAAAGTGCTTGTTGCGTAATTATGGCATCAAAGGGTTACCCTGTAAGCTATGAAAAAGGCTTTGAAATGAATATTCCCGAAAGTGTTGAGGGTAATGTTTATGTAGCCGGTGCTTCTCTCAAAGACGGTAAGCTTCTCACAAACGGCGGTCGTGTTTTGGGTGTTACTGCTGTGGAAGATAACCTTAAGGATGCGGTTAAATCATCTTATGCACTTGTGAAACAAATCAGCTTTGACAACGCTTTCTATCGTAACGATATCGGTGCAAAAGCACTTGCTATATTGGAGGACTAAGATATGGTATATAGAGTTTATGTTGAAAAGAAAAAAGAACTTGCTCATGAAGCAAAGGCTCTTTTAGGTGATGCTCGTACACTTTTAGGTATCAAAAATCTTGAGGATGTTCGTGTTATTAACCGCTATGATGCTGAAAATATCACAGAAGAGCTTTTTAACTATGCAATTAAAACAGTTTTTTCCGAGCCTCAGCTTGATATTGCAACAAGTGAGGTTGATTTAGAGGGTGCAACTGTTTTCGCAGTTGAATTTCTTCCCGGTCAGTTTGACCAGAGAGCTGATTCTGCTGCACAATGTATTCAGATTATCTCTCAGGGTGACAGACCCACAGTGAAGTCTGCAAAGGTTTATGCTCTCTACGGTGACCTTTCTGCAGAAGATATTGCAGAAATAAAGAAACATGTTATTAACCCTGTTGAATCAAGAGAAGCAACTCTTGATAAATATGAAACTCTTGAGATGAAATATGAAATTCCTACAGAGGTTAAAACCCTTGAGGGCTTCATTAAGCTTGACAGAGCAGGTCTTGAGCAGTTTGTTAAGGATTTCGGTCTTGCAATGGATGCAGATGATATTGCATTCTGCCAGGATTATTTCAAATCCGAAGACCGTGACCCCACAATAACAGAAATCAGAATGATTGATACATATTGGTCTGACCACTGCCGTCATACTACATTCCTTACTGTTATTGATAATGTTACATTTGAAGATGAGCTTCTTCAGAGTGCTTACGAGGAATATATTGCAACAAGAAAAGAGCTTGGCAGAACAAAGCCTATCTGCCTTATGGATTTGGCAACTGTTGCAGTTAAATATCTTAAAGAAAACGGCAAGCTTCCCAAGCTTGATGAATCCGAAGAAATCAACGCTTGTACTGTTAAAATCAATGTTGATGTTGATGGCGTAAACGAACCCTGGCTTCTTCTCTTCAAAAACGAAACACATAACCACCCCACAGAAATTGAGCCCTTTGGCGGTGCTGCAACCTGTATCGGTGGCGCTATTCGTGACCCCCTTTCAGGTCGTGCTTATGTTTACGGTGCAATGCGTGTAACAGGTGCTGCTGACCCCTTAAAGCCTGTCAGCGAAACAATTAAGGGTAAGCTTCCCCAGAGAACAATTGTTACAACAGCTGCTGCAGGTTATTCCTCTTATGGTAACCAGATTGGTCTTGCAACAGGTATTGTTGATGAAATTTATCACCCCGGTTATGCTGCAAAGAGAATGGAAATCGGTGCAGTTGTTGCGGCAGCTCCTCAGGAGAATGTTCGCCGTGAATGTCCCGACCCCGGTGATATAGTTATTCTTCTCGGCGGCAGCACGGGCCGTGACGGTTGCGGTGGTGCAACCGGTTCTTCAAAATCCCATACTGCAGATTCTCTTGAAACCTGCGGTGCAGAGGTTCAGAAGGGTAATGCTCCCGAAGAAAGAAAGCTTCAGAGACTTTTCAGAAATAAAGAAGCAACAAGAATGATTAAGCGTTGCAACGACTTCGGTGCAGGCGGTGTTTCAGTTGCTATCGGTGAGCTTGCAGATGGTCTTGAAATTGACCTTAACGCAGTTCCCAAGAAATATGAAGGTCTTGATGGTACAGAGCTTGCTATTTCCGAATCTCAGGAAAGAATGGCTGTTGTTATTGAAAAAGAAAATGTTGAAAGATTCTTAGAGCTTGCTGCAACAGAAAACCTTCAGGCTTGCCCCGTTGCAAAGGTAACAGAACAGGCAAGACTTGTTATGCATTGGAACGGCAAGGTTATCTGCGATATCAGCCGTGATTTCCTTAACTCCAATGGTGCAGACAAGCATGTTGATGTTGCAACATCAAAGCCCGAGTCTTTTGACAAAGAAATCAACGGTAGCTTCACAGATAATATGAAAGCTATGGCAGATGACCTTAATATCTGCTCAAAGCGTGGTCTTTCCGAGCGTTTTGACTCAACCATCGGCGCAGGTACAGTTCTTATGCCCTTCGGTGGTAAAAATCAGCTTACTCCCATTCAGGCAATGGTTCAGAAGATTTCTGTTGAGAAAAAGCACACAGATGATTGCTCTCTTATGTCCTGGGGTTACAATCCCTTTATTACAGAGAAGAGCCCCTACCATGGTGCTTACCTTGCAGTTGTTGAATCGGTTTGTAAGCTTATTGCAACAGGTGCAAAGTTCGAGGATGTTTATCTTACATTCCAGGAATATTTTGAAAGAGTAGGCAAAGATGCAAAGCGATGGGGTAAACCTCTTGCAGCTCTTCTCGGTGCATTTAAAGCACAGAAAAACCTTGGTATCGGTTCTATAGGCGGTAAGGACTCAATGAGCGGT
Source organism: Acutalibacteraceae bacterium (assembly GCA_045594685.1). Classification (GTDB taxonomy): domain Bacteria; phylum Bacillota; class Clostridia; order Oscillospirales; family Acutalibacteraceae; genus DTU089. The sequence continues at coordinate 126,732 of JAZNYZ010000036.1, forward strand.
ACATTCGAGGATTTGGATGTTCCTCCCACACTTGTTTCTTTCGCAGTTACAACCGAAAAGGTTAAAGATATTGTTTCTCCCGAATTCAAAAAGGCAGGTAACAAGGTTTACCTTATTACTCCCGAATTTGACGAAAACGGTCTTCCTGAAACAGAGTCACTTCTTAAAGTGTTTGACAAGGTTTGCGCTCTTCTTCGTGAAGGTAAAGCAGTTTCTTGCTACACACCCGGTATGGGCGGTATCGCAGAAGCTATTATGAAAATGGCTTTCGGTAACGGTTTCGGCTTTGAATTTAATTCCGCATTAACAGTTGCCGATATTTTCAAATACAACTATGCAACATTCCTTGTTGAAGCAACAGAAAGTCTTGCTGATGCTACATTTATCGGTACTGTTACAGATAAAAAAGCTATTGCTCTCGGTGATGAAAGCGTATGCCTTAACGAAATTCTCGGAATTTACGAGGATAAGCTTGAAAGCGTTTATAGCTGTAACATTCCTGATACAAATACACCTGTTGAGAATTTCTCATTTACTGCAACAGAGCGCAAAGCTCCTGCAATAAAGGTTGCTAAACCCAAGATTTTGATTCCAGCATTCCCCGGAACAAACTGCGAATTTGATAGTGCAAAGGCAGTTCGTGACGCAGGTGCAGAGCCCGAAATCATCGTTATCAAGAACCGTTCTTCTGCAGATATTACTGCAAGCGTTGAAGAGTTCTCAACTAAACTTAAAGATGCACAGATGATTTTCATTCCCGGTGGCTTTTCCGGTGGTGACGAACCCGACGGTTCTGCTAAATTTATTACTGCATTCTTCCGCAACGCAAAGGTTAAGGATGGTGTTACAGACCTTCTTGATAATCGCGACGGTCTTATGTGCGGTATCTGTAACGGCTTCCAGGCACTTGTTAAGCTTGGTCTTGTGCCCTATGGTAAGATTATTGATACAGACGAAAATTGCCCCACTCTTACCTACAATACAATCGCTCGTCATCAGTCAAGAATTGTAAGAACAAGAATTGCTTCTAACAAATCTCCCTGGCTTGCACTTACAGAGGTTGGCGACATTTACAATGTGCCGATTTCACACGGTGAGGGTCGCTTCCTTGCAAGTGAAGAGCTTATCAGAAAGCTTGCTGAAAACGGACAGATTGCAACACAGTATGTTGACCTTGAGGGCAACGCAACTGTTGATGTTCACTTTAACCCCAATGACTCAATGTTCGCTATTGAGGGTATCACTTCACCTGACGGCAGAGTATTCGGTAAAATGGGTCACAGTGAGCGTATCGGCGACGGACTTTATAAAAACGTTTCCGGTAATTACGACATTCAGATGTTTAAGGCTGCAGTAAAGTATTTTAAATAAAAAATTGCGATTTTGCGGTTTTACTCACACTCGCATATAAAAATAAAAATTAGAACTCGCTCAATGGAGCGAGTTCTTTTCTTCTTCTATTTCTTCCAATATTTCGGCTCTTTCAGTTGTATAGAATTCAATTGCATCATTTATATCTTTTGGGTTTTTGCCGTTGTTTACTGCAATTCTGAAATACTTTTCCGAGTTTTCTTTATCATTTTTTAAAGAATATGCAATTGCAAGTAAGCCGGCAGAGTTTGTATCATTGTTTTTTAATTCTAAAGCCTTTTCGGCATTTTCAATAGTCTCATCAAGCTTATATTGATAAAAATAGCAATTTGCTTTGTTTACATAAGTTATATATGAATAGGGGTCGATTCTCAATGCTTCATCAATATGCTGCATAGCTAAATCAAAATTGCCATCCTTCATATGTTCATAGGATAAATTATTATGAACAGTGGAATTATTAGGAATGTGTTTTAAAAGCTGGTAATAAATTTTTATTGCTTCATTATGTATTCCGCATTCCGAGAAACAGTTTGCGGCAAAAACATACACAGCATAAGCATCATGCTCATTTTGTATTTCTTTAGTTAACTGTGTAAAGTATTTTATGGCTTTTTTGTAATTGTTTTCGTTATAAAGCCTTAAAGCACAAAGAAGTTTTTTCCTTGCAAACTTATTATCTTTAAAAGCGTAGCGAATATCTTCATCATATTGCTTTGAATAAAATTCAAGGGGTCTTCTGCGGGTGTTACCTGCAAAGAGCTTTACCATAGTTCCGATTAAACCAACAAATACAGCGAGAAATTTTGTCAGGTTTTCGGTATATGGTTTCTTTAAAAAGAAAACCTCGTAAATATAAAGACCAATAACTCCTAACATAGCTAAAACTATTATAACACAGCCGATTATCTTTGCTTTTTTCATTATACACCCACCAATTAATATATTAGACAAGTTTAATATACCATATCTTTAAGATAAAAACAACTGTGTTTATAAAAAGTATTGACAAACTGTTCTACATAGTGTAGAATGAAACTGTACTACAGATTGTAGAATGGAGTTGATAATTATGGCAGAATTACAAATGGGTACGGTTGAATCCAAATTTGCAGACATTATATGGAGTAACGAACCATTAACATCTTCAGAGCTTGCATTAAAAAGTGAAGAGTTGTTGGGGTGGAAAAAAACCACATCTTATACAGTTTTGAAAAGACTTTGCGATAAAGGTATTTTTCAGAATGTAAAGGGAACTGTAACTTCACTTATATCAAAGAAAGATTTTTATTCTATGCAAAGCGAAAGGTTTGTTGACGAAACCTTTGATGGCTCTTTGCCTGCATTTATTGCGGCATTTACCGCGAGAAAAAGGCTTACAGAAAAGGAAGTAGCAGAGTTAAGGAGAATGGTTGAAGAATATGAGGAGGGTTGATTATGTATAATTTGTTCATTGAAGCAGGACATATTTTTGCAGAACTTCTCAATATCAGTATTACGGCAACTTGGATAGCCTTAGCAGTTATATTGCTTAGATTATTAATGAAGAGAACACCCAAATGGGTAACTTGCATTCTTTGGAGTTTGGTAGGAATAAAGCTGTTTTTACCTTTTTCAATTGAAAGCCCTGTAAGCCTTGTTCCGAATTCGCAACCTCTACCTGTTGCTGATATTTACAATACATCTTCATCTGTTTTGGATAACAGCTACAATCTAAATATTGAAAGCGGTTCGCAGATATTTGACGCATTTGCAGATACGGCAATAAGAGAAACCTCAAGCGAAAGTGTATTAAAAAGCAATTTCGGTATATTAGCTTGTGTATGGCTTATTGGCGTAGTGGCAATGATTATTTACAGTATTATAAGCTATTATCGTATAACTAAAAAAGTCAAAGAATCTGCTGTTTTAAAAGGTAATATATGGTTATGTGATTATATTCAAACTCCGTTTATAATTGGTTTTATAAAACCTCGTATCTATATTCCTTCAAATATCAATGAAACAGATATTGATTATGTTATCGCTCACGAACAAGCACATATAAAAAGAAAAGACCATTGGTGGAAGCCTTTAGGTTTCTTATTGCTGACAATTCATTGGTTTAATCCGATTTTATGGATGGCTTATATTATGATGTGTAAAGATATTGAGTCTGCCTGTGATGAAAAGGTTATTAAAGACAAGGGATTAGAGATAAAAAAAGCCTATTCAAACGCTTTGATAAACTGCAGTATACCTAGAAAAATGGTATCTGCTTGTCCTCTTGCTTTCGGTGAAACTGCAGTTAAAAGCAGAATAAAATCGGTTTTGAATTATAAAAAACCTGCGGTATGGCTTATAATCATTTCACTTGTTATTTGTGTGGCTGTTGGTATAGGATTTTTAACAAGTCAGCCTTACAAACCCGATGCGGAGCTTGATAAAGCAGTTTCTGAATTGATTTTGTTTGAAACATCAAATGGTTATTTTACTGTGAGAGATTATGCTATTACCCAAGGGGAAGGTCATATACTATTTGGAGAAGAACGAAGTGAAAATTCGGTTACGGTATACGGATATTTTTCACATTGTTGTTTCGGCTTCGAAAATGGTGTTCTTACAAACAGAGCCGGGTCAGCAGGGTATAGAGCATTTGCCGCAACCTTTGATATAACTGAGGAAGGCTACGGGAATGGCAATTTGTGGTTACCAAGTGATGGGTCATTGAATTGGCCATCAATAGAAGAAAAATTTCCTGATAAATATGAACGCAAAGTGAAGCGTTTCAGGGATTTTGAAGTTTTGGAGGAACAAGAAAGAGCTTATGCCAAAGCGGCACTTAACGAATTAGGAATTGATTGCCCGATTGTTGATTACGGCGATTTTGCTCATCAAACGCTTGTAGACGATGAATCACTTGATTTATTTAAGAATATTTCAGAGTATCCTGATTGGATTGGTTCAATACTGCGTTTTGAGAATGGTGTCGGATTTATTTACAGCACATCTTATGACCAAGAGGAGAAGGCATATTATCTTGCAAGATATGCTGATGGTGCCGAAGAAGCAAAAGCGAAGGTTTATAAATTTAACGGTACTGAATATGAGTATTCGGGAGAAAAAGAGATAAAGGTTGAAACTTTTTTCGGAATTAATGAAAACAGAAAGGTATATGTTTTTAAAGATTCTGTTGATTGGATAGAACCCACAATAACGCTGAATGAAAAAAACGGAACATTTAATTTTATTTATTCTCATTTCAGCAGTTATATGTGCGTAGGTAAATACGAATTAACAGATGATGAATTAATTCTGAAAGACTCGGATGGAGAGAATGTTTATATTTTTGACGTTAAGAAAAAGGGCTTTTGCTTTAATGCAGAAAAATCCTCAAAAATACCTGAGTACAGATATTCAAGCACCTCTGAAAAATTAGAAACATCCGTTCCTGACGGAGCTTTGTTTGAACTGATTGTATAAAAAATTGTTGCAGTAGAAAAACTACTGCAACATTTTTAATGTAATGAACTTGTTTGCCTTTGGGCGGCGACGAGATTTGCATATATACCACCTTGGGCGATAAGCTCATTGTGAGAGCCTACCTCGGCAATTCTGCCTTTTTCAATAACCACAAGTCTGTTTGCGTTTTTCAGGGTCGAAAGCCTGTGGGCAATGGCAATTGTTGTTCTGCCCTCAATAAGCCTTGTCAGAGCTTCCTGAATTTTGATTTCTGTTTCAGGGTCCAGAGAGCTGGTTGCTTCGTCAAGAATAAGAATTCTGGGGTTTTTAAGAACTGCTCGGGCGATGCTGACTCTCTGACGTTCACCTCCCGAAAGGGAGTGACCGTTTTCGCCTATAACGGTGTTATAGCCATCGGGGAGCTTTGTTATAAATTCGTGAGCATTTGCCGCTTTTGCTGCTGCAATAACCTCATCAAGAGAGGCATCGGGACGAGCGTAGGCGATATTATCAAAAATTGTTCCCGAGAAAAGATATGTTTCCTGAAAAACAACACCGATACTGCTTCGCAATTCCTCTTGCGGAATATCTTTTATATCAACTCCGTCGATGGTGATTTTGCCGAGGGATGGGTCATAGAGGCGCATACAAAGGTTAATCATTGTTGATTTGCCTGCACCCGAATGGCCAACAAGACCAATCATTTCGCCGGGGTTAATATGGAGATTTATATTTTTGAGAACGGGCTCATAGGATTTATAACCAAAGGTTACACCCCGGAATTCAACAGCACCTGCAGAATTCAGTTCCTTGGGGTTGTTTGTTGAGACCATTTGGGGTGTCTCGTCAAGAATTTCATATATTTTAACAAGGCTGGTTGAACAATCAGCAACTCTTCTGGGGAAAACAGACATCCAACGAAGAGGCGCATAAAGGAAGCCTAAATACAAGTTGAAACGGGTTAATTCACCTAAGGTGAGTTTTCCGTCAAGGACCATTTTACCGCCGATTATAAGCACCAAAAATTCGCCCAACGCCATAAAATTACCAACGAGAGGGAAGGTTACTGCCCAGTATTTTTCGTTGGATGCAGAAACATCTGCAAGTTTCTTTGAATATTTTGAGAATTTTTCAATTTCTCTTTCCTCATTACCAAAGGCTTTAACAACTCTTATACCCTTAATAATATCATGAAGAATTGAGGTTGCTTTTGAGTCAACTCGCCATTGCTTGTGATAACGAAGCATTGTTGAATGGCGGAAGGTTGACATAAATAAAACGCCAATGGGAATCGGGACAATAACTGCAAGTGTAAGAGTTACATTGGTGGAGAAAAGAATAATCAGAATAACGGTGAACATAATCACCTGTTCGATTAAATATCTGCCTTGCTGATTGAAAAATTCTTTTACTCTTTCTGTATCTTTTGTAACTCTGTGAATAAGGTTACCTGCGGATTTTCCTGACATTGAAGAAAGGGAAAGTTCTTGGATTTTCCCATAAACAAGATTTCTCAAATCGTCAGAGAAATTTGAACCCACACGATTTGTTATGCGGTTACTTATAATGCTCAAGCCTCTTGAAAGACCGAAGGTAAGAGTCATTAAAACAGCTATTGCAATAATACCCGTTGTTCGTGATTCAAAAAAGGGTTTTGCGTTTTCAACAGGAACTAAATAATGGTCAATGAGAACGGAGTTGAACATGGGCATAACCGCCCCTAAAACATTTGCAAGAGTCAGAATAAATCCTGCGCCTATAACTGATTTTAAATAGGGCTTGAAATAGCCGAATGCACGGGAAAAAACATAGGATTTCTTCACGCAGAACATACAGGCATTCATACCTCTTGGGTAGTGGCGGTGGCATTTGGGGCAAACGGGTAAATCATCAGTATTCATCGGTAGCATTTCGCCACTTTCAAAATAGTGGTTGAGAACCTTTACAAGCTCACCTATTTCGCCAACCTGACTCATTGAAAAACGGCAGACGGTAATGTTTTCGCTACCGTCACTTTTTGAACCTTTGGGCTTTAGCTCCAGTTTACCGCACCCGATATCCGTCAGTTGAACTGCTTCTTCGATACCTTCAATATTAAATTTTTCTTCTGTTCCATCAAGGGTTTTGAGAATGTATCCGTTACAAAGAGTTAATGTACCGTCACAAACCTTTCCCTCGGGAGAAATATCAAAATGTACGGTTTTATTTTCCATAATCAATATAAATAGGGCTCTAAAAGCCTTCTGCTTTTCTGTTCGATTTTTTCTTGGTCGGGAATAATGTAACGGTTTCCGTCAACATCAAAAATAAGAAGAGTGCTTTCGTTCACGGAGCGAAGATTTCTTGTTAAATCTCTTACTGTGAAGCTTTTGTCTTTGCCGTCAATAACCACATCAAAATAAAAGTGACCCATACGCTCTTTAATGCTTTTAACTGATGTTATGGTCGGGCAATAATATCTGTTCTGAAGCTCCTTGTTTGCACAATCAAGAGAAGCTTTATCCAACTCTTTTAAATCTCTTATAATTCCTATTTCGTTATCTTCAATATCGTGAACACAGATATATTCATCAGTAAGAGAATAGGGGTAGCTTCTTATGAGCTTAACTCTGCCCTTGTTTTCAGCATCAACACAAAGCACAAGAAATCCGTTCTGATTAAAGGAGAATTTGCATTTATCCGGTTTTAAAAATGTTATTGAAAGCTTATTGTCGTTCATTTTCTTTTTCCTCCTTTTCTTCCTCTTCTTCCTGTTGCTCAATTCCGATAAATTTCAATGCTTCTTCCTGAAGCTTGAAAAGCTTATAATACGCGCCTTTCTTTTCCATAAGTTCATCGAAGGTGCCGAATTCAATACATTCACCCTCGTCAATTACAGCTAATTTATCTGCATCTCTCAAGGTTGAGAGTCTGTGAGCAATTGCGATGGTTGTTCTTCCTGACTTGAGCTCCGAAAGTGAATTCTGAATATTTCTTTCGGTTTCTGTATCCATTGCGGCAGTTGCTTCGTCAAGAATAAGAATTTTCGGGTTCTGAATAATGGTTCGGGCAATTGAAATTCTCTGTCTTTCACCACCGGATAAATCCTGACCGCCTGAACCGACCCAGGTTTCGTAGCCGTCAGGAAGCTTTGAGATAAATCCGTGGGCAGATGCTGCCTTTGCGGCGGCAATGACCTCATCGTTTGTGGCATCGGGACGGGCATATCTTATATTATCGGCAATTGTGCCCATAAATAAGAAAATATCTTGGGAAACGATACCGATATTCTTTCTCAATTGTTTTGAAGAAAGCTCCTTAACATCATAGCCGTCTATTTTAACAACGCCTTCCTTGGGGTCGTAAAGGCGGGCAATAAGGTTTGAAATTGTGGTTTTACCTGCACCTGTTTTACCCACAATACCAAGCATTTCACCCTCGTTTATTTTAAGAGAAAGATTTTTTATTATGGGGTGGGCGGGTTCATATTCAAACTGCAATTCATTAAGCTCGATTTCACCCTTGAAATTTTCAAGGATAATCGGATTTTCAATATCTTTAACATCGGGCTCTGTGTCCATAATTTCAAAAACACGCTGAGCAGAATCCACACAACGAGCCCACCAGTTTGAGACCCAGGAAAGAAAATCAATAGGAGTCTGAATCATCTGAAGATACACAACAAAGGTGAGAAGCTCACCAATTGTTAACTCATTTGTGGTAATGCAAAGAACACCGCCATAACCTAAAACAAGTGCTCCCAAAAGGTAGATAAATATGGAAAGGATGGGAAAAACAGTGTTTTCTGCATTGGCAACTGTTATTTCTGCATCCTTTACCTTACCGCTTATTTCATTGAACGCGGTAAGCTCATCGCCCTCTTTTGAAAATGCCTTGATAATTCTGTGTCCGTTTACATTATCACTTACTTTTGAAGTAAGGCGGGAATGCTGAACCCATACCTTATGGTGCATTTTTCTGAAAAGTTTGTTGAATATGGGGTAACAAACAAAGATTACCGATGCCGCTGCAAGAGTCATCAATGTAAGCTTAACGCTTGTAGCAAGCATTATTATAATGATTCCCACAACGGTTATTGCACTACCGATAAGGTAGGGGAAGCCATCCACAAAAAACCAATAGATATTGTTGGAGTCTCTTGTAACACGCTCCATTAAAGAGCCTGTTTGCTTATGTGTGTAAAAACCAACGGAAAGCCTTTGCATTGCTTTAAAAATTTTGATTTTTATGCTGTAAATAACTTTTGGGAGCATACCTGCAACAAGGTATTGATAAACAAGTGTGAAAAGCTGATTGAAAATCTTTATAGCTGCCATTGAAAGAACAACGGTGAAAAGGGCTTTCAAAAGAGCCTCATAGCCTAATGCATTGCCGGGATTTAAAACTTCATCATAAAGCTTTTGTGTGCTGAATTGGGGAATTAAAAGGTTTAAACCATTACTGAGAAGAATAAAAATAATTATGAAAACCATTTTCCATTTAACTTCTCCGAAAAATGAGAAAAGGCGTTTTATTGTTGAATTTTTGCTGACGCAATCTTTACAGAAATGTGTGCCGTCAGGAACGGGTGCGCCACATTTCTGGCAAGAGGATTCTTTAACACCTGCAATATATTGCTGATAATTTTTGCCCTCTTTGAAGGTGTTGAATATTTTTCGGAAGGTATCTGCTTTTGAAAGAAGACCGATTGAGAAATAACCCAATGAAAAATATTCGTTTTTATACTTATAGGTTAACTGACCTGTTGCCAAATATTGCTCTGTAAAGACTTCATCAATTTCGTCGATAGGTAAAGCCGTTAATTTGCGAAGAAGAGGCTTAGGTTGGGGATCGCTTTTCTTTTTCTTCTTTTTGGGAATTTCGGGCTCTTCAATTTCTGCAATATAAACGCCCTTCTCATCGAACATTATATAACAATCCCCGAAGATTTCCGCACCGAGCATATCCGTTTTAAAAGAATAAATAATTGAATCGGTGTTAAGATCTGCTTCCTGCAGAATTTCTTTTACAGGATCGGGCAAAACTCCCGAAGGTGAAAAATTCGGACGGGGTGGTTTTTTAATATGCAATTTATAAAGGATTTTATTTACGATTTTCATAGTGTCACCTTTGACCTATTAAAATATATGTATTATTTTACCATAGAGGGTTTTAAATCACAAGAGAATATGAGTATTTAATTATCTTAATAATTTATTAACAAAAATGTAATATCATATTGTAAAATTTGTATATTTTCATTTTTTTGCTTTGTTTATATTTCCAAAAATTAGAAAAGTAAACCATTTTTTTGTTGGGTGAATTGACATTCATTTTTTGCTTTGGTATAATTTATATGTCAAAATGGGGAGTAGAAGTAAAAATCTTTAATCCCTGAAAAGTTTATGTTTTTTATTTAATGAGTATAAATATGTTTACGAAAGGTGTAAAAATATGGCAGTAAAGAGTGTTACAAGATTTGGTATTCAGAGAAAAATCGTTGCAAACATGACAACTGAAAGTTGGCAGAACATTCCTCACGTTAGTTACCAATATGAACCTGACGTTACAAAGTTTGTTGAAGAATTTAAAAAATTCACTGCTGAACATCAGGGTGACAGTGGTGCGAAAATTACTTTTAATGCTGTTCTTCTTAAGGCATTTGCAGAAGCAATTGAAGAAGATCCTGTAATCAATGCTCATATGCATTTTGAAAAAGGTCTTGTAAGAGGAAAGGTTACTGTTTTTGATAATATCGATATTTCTGTTCCGTGGATTCTTCCCAGCGGTGAAATGATGACAATTACAATGAAAGATATGGGCAATAAAACCCTTAAAGAAATTGCAGAATATCAGGCAGATATTAACCGCAGACTTGAAAAAACAAATCTTACTGAAGCATTGTATTCTGTATCCTTTAATGATACTGTTGAGAAGCTTAAGAAAGGACATGTTCTTAAAGCTATTAAAAGACTTTACGGTGCAAATACCAATAAAAATCATAAAATCCACCTTCTTAAAGGTGCTGAGAAAAAGGCTTATGAGGCAATTCCCGAAACAGAGAGAATTACATATAAAGACCTTAAGCAAGGCACAATTACCGTTTCTAATATCGGTGCTGATACAAGAGGTCTTTCAGGCGAATGTGCAATGCTTATGGTTATTCCTCCTCAGGTTTGTGCTATTTGTATCGGCTCATTACAGAGAAGACCCGTTGTTGTTAAAGATGAAGAGGGTAACGAAAAAATTGAAATCAGAACCATTCTTCCTATGAATATCTGTTTTGATCACAGAGCACTTGACTTCGGTGATGTAAGACCCTTCCTTTCAAAAATGGAAGAGTTTTTCCAGAATCCTGAAATGATTCTTAATCTTGAAGCGTAAAATACAAACAGAACGTTTAAAGAACTTCAACCCAAAAAAGTTGAAGTTCTTTTTCTATCGTGACTTTTTCGGGAATTTGGTTTGTGGTATGTGTATAAAAAGTGCGATGTAAAACTGTTGCAAATGAGGAATGTTATAACCCTCTATTGCAAAGGCGTTTTCCTTTGTGGTATAATGCATTGGTTAAAAAAGAATTTAAGGAAGTATATCAATGAAGAAAAGAATTACGGCATTATGCAGTGTTATGCTTGTTTTATCAATTTGTGTTGCAGTATTTGGTGTAACCAATACATTTGAAACTGATACAACAACTGCCATCATTAAAAACTATTATGCACCTAAAACTGAAGATACAACAAGCAGTGCTTTAGGTGGTGTTAGCGATATTCTCGGAGGTATTGGCGATGGCTCTTCGGGAGAAATTGGTGATATATTAGGCGGTATCGGTTCAGGTTCATCCGGTGGCATTGGTGATTCTCTTGGTGGAATCGGGGATGCCCTCGGCGGAATCGGAGATGCCCTCGGCGGTGGTGCAGGCGGTTTGGGCGATAGCTTAGGCAGTATATTTGGTGGTTTGGGCGGTAATGGTTCAGGTACTGTTGTTAAAACTACCGCACCTGTTTCAACAACTTCTGCAGATATCGGTCTGATTATTCCCGTTCCTGCCGTAACTCAGACACCTTCTGAAACACAGTCTCCTTCAACCTCTGTTGAAAGCTCTGTTGCAGGTGAAACAGTTGATTATGCGTCAACATCAAACCCTTACACAAAGCCCACTGCTACTTTTGTTGCAGGGGATGAGGATGAAACAATCAAATGGCTTCAGTGGATTTTCATATATACTCATTACGGGTTGAACGATAACGGCATAACAGGTATTCTTGATGAGGCTACTGTTGCAGTTGTTAAAAAGCTTCAGCACGAAAATAAACTGACTGTTGACGGAAATATTAACGCAGATGTTATTAAAGCCGCAGAAGTTCTTTATTATCAATCAATTCTTGGCGGTGATGTCAGTGCGATTGAGGTTTCATCAGAAGCCACAACAGGCGAAGCTGTTTCAACCGGAGTTGACAGCGTGGAACCCGGTAACAACAGCAGCACAGTTATACTTCTTATAATCATACTTGTAATAATCTGGGTTTTAGCAATCGGCGGAATTGTTCTTCTTTTCGTTTACAAAAAGAAGAAAATTAATGCATCAAAAAATGCTTCTGCAGAAAATGCAGAGAATAAAGCCACACCAACCGGTGAAAATGAAAGTAAAGAAAGCACTGAAATAAAAAGCCTTTCGGATTTATTTGATGAGGCAGAGCGTAAAGATAATTAACCCTATTTATAAGGAGAGAAGAAAATGGATAAATATTTAATTATTAACGCAGATGATTTCGGAATGAACCATTCCTCCAATATGGCGGTTATGGATTTGTTTCAAAAAGGCGGAATAACATCTTCCACAATTATGACTCCTTGTCCCTGGGCGAAAGAAGCAGGTAAATGGGCGGCGGCGCATCCTGAATATGCAGTTGGTGTTCATCTTACTTTTACAAGCGAATGGGGTAATTACAGATGGGGTCCCGTTGCACATAATAATACAGAATCTTTAAGAGATTCAGAAGATTTTATGTATTACGAGTCAGGCGATTTTGAAAAGAATTGTAATGTTGATGAAGTAGAAGGAGAAATCCGAGCACAGATAGAGCGCTTCAAATCATTTGGTGTTGAGCCTTCCCATCTTGATAATCATATGGGTTCTCTTTATGGAATTGAAACAGGCAGATTTGAAGTGCTTACAAAAACTCTTGAGCTTGCAGGAGAATATGGTCTGCCTTTCCGTTTCCCCGGCACTTTCGTGCCTGAGATGTTTAAAAATGATACTCTTGAAGTTAAAATTGATATTGATGTTATATCAGGCGTTTTTGATAAGGTTCTCGGTTATGCAAAAAGCTTGGGCGTTGCAATGCCTGATTATCTTATTCCCGGTGAATGGAATGGTCCCCAGAATGACAGCTACGAAAACTTTAAAGAATATATTTATGAGCTTTACAGAAGCTTCCCCAACGGTGTAACTGAAACTTACATACACCCAGCACTTGAGTGCGATGACCTTAAGGCTATAACAGGAGTTTGGTACAGAAGAGTGTGGGAGCACAGATTGTTTTCTGACCCACAGACACTTCAGCACATCAAGGCTTGCGGTATTGAGCTTATAAACTATCGTGATTTAAAGAGAATAAAAGGCTTCTAAAAACACTCCCCTTACTTTTAGCCGATTAACTAAAAGTAAGGGGAGTATATATTTTTTATTGAAGAATACCTAAACCTTCAAGAAGAATTTTAAGACCTAAGAGAATAAGAATGAGCCCACCTGCAAATTCTGCTTTGGATTTATATTTTGTTCCGAAAATATTACCTATTTTAACACCCACAGAGGAAAGCGTGAAGGTGATTATGCCAATAAGAGCAAAGGCTATGTAAACGAACCAGTCAGGCTCAAAATCTGTGAAAGCGAAGCTTACGCCAACGGCTAGAGCATCAATGCTTGTGGCAATTGCCATAACAAGCATCGCCTTGAAGCCAAGAGAAGCATCCTTGCATTCATCGCATTTATCAAAGGATTCTTTTATCATATTGCCACCGATAATCGCTAAAAGAATAAAGGCAATCCAATGGTCGATAGAGGTTATTTTATCTGCAAAGGTGCTTCCTAAAAAGTAGCCTGCCATGGGCATTAAGCCCTGAAAAGCGCCAAACCACAAGCCGACAATTGCACAGCTTTTTAAATTGATTTTTTTAAGAGCAAGACCTTTGCAAAGGGCAACTGCAAAAGCATCCATTGAAAGGCTCACCGCAAGAAGCACTATTTCAGCTATGTTCATTTTAACAACTCCGAAATTTAATTTGGGAATGAATTATATATCAAATAATATTTTATGTCAATAAGTTGATTTTGATGTGGGTTTTATGCTAATATTGTTTGCGTGTTAAGAAGGTGTGAAAATGAAGAGAATTTTTAAATCTAAAAAAAGAGCACTTGTTGCAATTATTGCAATAGTTGCGATGCTGGTTATTTTAACGAATATATGTGCATCGGCATTTTTCTCTTTTGCCATATTCAAAAAAGACGGATGGGAGAAATTTGAAGAATATTCCTATGGTGAACAATTAAAAGCTTCATCGGAATGGATTTCAGAGAAAAGTGAAAAAGTTCAGATTGATAATTCAGAAGAGAAAATATTAACGGCCTTGGAAATCAAAAACGAGCATATTTCACATAGCTATATCATAATCTGCCATCAATATGGCGCAAATCCTTATTCGATGGAAGAATACGCAAAGCATTTTTACGATTTAGGGTTTAATATAATTCTTCCTTATATGCGAGGTCACGGCGAAAGCTCGTATGATAATATAACTTTCGGTTGGAAAGATAGATTTGATGTTGCAGACTGGGTTGAATATGTAACAAAAACAGACCCAAAATCAAAAATTGCTCTTTTTGGTGTTTCTCTCGGTGCGAACGCAGTAACTCTCGCAGTTTCAGAAGCTTTACCCGAAAATGTTCGCCTTGTAATTGCAGATAGCTGCTATACCTCAATAAATGATTTGATAAAAGAATATGTAAAGAATGAAACTCCGTTTTCAAAGCTTTTGACCATAAATCTCACATCTGTTTTTGTGAAAAATAAAATGGGCGTTTCTTTAAAAGATGCTGATTCAGTTAAAAATGTAAGAAATATTGAATTACCCATAATGTTTATAAATGCTGAAAATGATACTGTTGTTCCGCCACTTTTCAGCAAAAAGCTTTATGAGAATTGCGAGGCTGAGGGTGTGGAAGAGGTTATCATTGAAAACGGCACACATGGCAGAAATCTTGAAGCAGATAAAGAAAGCTATTGGGCAAATATAGATGCTTTTATATTAAATAATATCGGAATATAAAAAACTATTGACAAACCCACCTCATTCTGCTATAATGCACTCCTGTAAAGTTGAAGTTCTTTACAGTACGGTTTGAAAGGGGTGTCATTGTGGCTAAAAATCTTGATGTTGTTTTGCTTGCAGATTTCTATGGCGAGATGCTTACAGACAATCAGCGTAAATTCATTGAGTATTATTACAGCGACGACCTTTCACTTTCCGAAATTGCGCAGAATGAGGGCATCACAAGGCAGGGCGTTCGCGATGCCGTTAAAAGAGCAGAAACCCAGCTTTACGATATGGAAAAGAAGCTTGGCTTTGCCGAGCGCACAAGAAAAATCACAGAGGCTCTCGATGTTGTTATGGAAAACGTTGAGGAAATCAATAAATATAATATGAATATTTCTCTTTCAAGAGAGGTTAATGATGCAGTTGTTAATATCAAATCTGCAATAATCGCTCTTGATGAATAAATTATCAGAATAAAGGAGGTTGCACCGTGGCTTTTGAAGGACTTTCAGACAGACTTGATAACGCCTTTAAAAAATTAAAAAGTAAAGGTAGCCTTACAGAATCCGATGTTCGTGACGCTATGCGTGAGGTGCGACTTGCACTTTTAGAGGCAGACGTTAACTATAAGGTTGCCAAGGATTTTACCAACACAGTTACTGAACGCGCAATTGGTGCAAAGGTTATGGAAAGCCTTACTCCTGCGCAGATGGTTATTAAAATTGTTAATGAAGAGCTTACTGCACTTATGGGCGGAACTCAGGCAAGACTTTCCACAGCGGCACATCCCCCAACAGTTGTTATGATGTGCGGTCTTCAGGGTTCAGGTAAAACAACTCACAGTGCAAAAATTGCCCTCAGGCTTAAAGAACAGGGTCACAGACCTCTTCTTGTTGCTTGTGACATTTATCGTCCTGCTGCTATCAAGCAGTTGCAGGTTGTCGGTGAGCAAATCGGTGTTCCTGTTTTTGAAATGGGTACTGAAAATCCTGTTAAAATTGCAAGAGAGGCAATCAAGCTTGCAAAAGACAACGGTTATGATTATGTATTCCTTGATACTGCAGGTCGTCTTCATATTGATGAACAGCTTATGCAGGAGCTTAAGGACATAAAAGCAGAGGTTAAGCCTCACGAAATTCTCCTTGTTATCGACTCAATGTTAGGTCAGGATGCAGTTACAGTTGCTTCTTCTTTTAATGAAGCACTTGGTATTGATGGTCTTGTTCTTACAAAGCTTGACGGTGATACCCGAGGCGGTGCGGCACTTTCTGCAAGAGCTGTTACGGGTAAACCTATTAAGTTTATCGGTATCGGTGAAAAGCTCGGAGACTTGGATGTTTTCCATCCTGACAGAATGGCAAGCCGTATTCTTGGTATGGGTGATGTGCTTTCGCTTATTGAAAAAGCAGAAACCGCACTTGACGAGAAAAAGGCTGAACAGCTTGAAAAGAAGCTCCGCGAAAATAGAATTGACCTTAACGATATGCTTATGCAGTTTGAGGAAATGAAGAAGATGGGTCCTATGAAGGACATCATTTCTCTCATTCCCGGCCTTAACAAAAAAGTTAAGGATACAGATGTTGACGATAAGCAGATAGATTATACAATGGCAATTATCCGTTCAATGACAATGAAAGAACGCGAAAACCCCGATATAATCAACCCATCAAGAAAAAGAAGAATTGCCGCAGGCTGTGGTATGCAGGTTGAAGATGTTAACCGTCTTCTTAACCAGTATCGCTCAATGCAGAAGCTTTACAAACAGCTTAACGGCAAGAACTCGAAGAAAATGATGAAGCGTATGCAGCGCATGGGTATGGGCGGAGGAATGCCCAATATGCCCGGTGGTTTCCCAATGTAAGTCTTTAAACACAAAGTGTTTAATATAAATCAGTTTATTATTATTTTACTTTTCGGAGGTAATTAAAATGGCAGTAAAAATTCGTCTTCGCCGTATGGGCGCAAAGAAAGCACCTTTCTATCGTGTAGTAGTTGCTGATTCACGTTATCCTCGTGACGGCAGATTCATCGAAGAAGTTGGTTATTACAACCCCATCAGCGATCCCGCAGAAATCAAAATTGATGCAGAAAAAGTTACAAAATGGATTCAGAACGGTGCTCAGCCCACTGATACAGTTCGTGACCTTCTCAAAAAAGAAAACATCATTAAATAATTAAGGTGACTACGATGAAAGAATTACTCGAAACAGTCGCAAAGGGACTTGTTGATGCCCCTGATGCAGTCGAGGTCACTGTTGACGAGCCCAACGAAGAGGGTGTAGTTGTTTATCATCTTCACGTCGGACCCGACGATATGGGAAGAGTTATCGGTAAGCAAGGCAGAATTGCAAAAGCAATCCGTACTGTTATGCGTGCCGCAGCTATTCGTAAAGATGTAAAAATTCAAGTCGACATCGACTGATTTAAAGACGGTTGCTTTTAGCGCATAAGGCGTTTTTTACACACTCGGAGTATCTTCATACACCGTCGGTGTAAAATTCCGCCTTCTGCATCTAAAATCAACTCGTCTTTGTTTTTTATTTGTATTTGACTCTTTTGTTTGTTTTTTTGGAGTATTTATGATTAAAGAATATCTTGAAATCGGGCAGATTGTCAGCACTCACGGAATAAAGGGTGAGGTTCGCCTTAACCCTTGGTGCGATTCTCCCGAATTTGTTAAAAAGTTTAAAACTCTTTACCGTGATGAAAAAGGAACTAATAGTTTTAAAATTGTTTCCTGCCGTCCTCACGGCAATGTTGCTGTGCTTAAAATCCAGGGTGTTGATACTGTTGAGGATGCACAGAAATTAAGAAATACCATACTTTATATGAAGCGTACGGATGTTAATTTGCCTGAAGGCAAATGGTTCGTTTCAGAGCTTATTGGTTGCTCTGTTCTTGATTACGATGATAATAATATTTGCTACGGCAAAATTAAAGATATAGAAAGCTATACGGCAAATGACGTATGGTTTATTGAAACTCCCGATGGCAAGGAAGTGCTTATTCCTGCTATTAAGGATGTTGTTATTGAATGTGATGTGGCAAATGATGTGGCTTTCATTCGTCCGTTAAGGGGGCTTTTCAGTGAGGATTGATATTTTAACGCTCTTTCCCGAAATGTGCGAGGCGGTAATGAGCGAAAGTATCATCGGCAGAGCAAGAAAGTCAGGAAAGGTGGAAATGAATTTTCATCAGATTCGTGATTTTGCCATAAACAAGCATAACCAGGTAGATGATACGCCCTATGGTGGTGGTGCAGGTATGCTTATGATGGCTCAGCCTATTTATGATTGCTTTATGAAGGTTTGTGATGAAGCAGGCACAAAGCCTCATTTGATTTATATGTCGCCCTGCGGAAAAACTCTTACTCAGGAAAGAGTTAAGGAGCTTTCCGAAATGAAGAATATAGCCATTCTTTGCGGACGTTATGAGGGTGTTGACCAAAGAGTTATTGATGAAATTGTTGATGAAGAAATTTCTATCGGTGATTATGTTGTAACAGGTGGAGAAATGCCTGCAATGATTCTTGCAGATGCAGTTTCCCGTATGCTTCCCGGTGTTCTTTCAGAGCCTGAGGGCTTTATGGGAGAAAGTCATTATTCCTCTCTTCTTGAATATCCTCAATACACCAAGCCTCCCGTATGGCACGATATGGAAGTGCCGGAGGTTCTTTCTTCCGGTCATCACGCCAATATAAAAAAATGGCAGAGAGAGCGCTCTATCGAAAGAACCTTTGAGCGCCGTCCTGAGCTTTTGGAAAATGCAAAGCTTGATAAAAAAGAAAAGCTTTTTCTCGAAGAATTGCGGAAGAATGTTAAATAATTGTTTATGTTTAATAATAACTATTGACAATTGTGGTTAACTTGCACAAAACACACCTTTTAAAATTTAAAAGGTTTAGCATTCCATCCGAATTATTCGCTTTTGAAGAAAAGGTTGCTCTTTTTTCGTTGACTAAAAATGATTTGGTGGTATAATATAGTAAGTGGTTTGCAGATTTCTGCACTCATAAACAGACAATTAATAAATGTAATTTATAATTTGAATGTGGGAGAATTATTATGTACGTTAAAGATGTAACAGTTAAAAATCAGGTAGGTCTTCATGCACGTCCCGCTACTTTCTTTATTCAGAAAGCTAACGAGTTCAAGTCTTCAATCTGGCTTGAGAAGGAAGAAAGAAGAGTTAATGCAAAGAGTCTTCTCGGCGTTCTTTCTCTCGGTATTATGGGTGACACCGAAATCCGCATCATTGCAGGCGGTGTTGACGAAGAACAGGCAGTTAATGCTCTCGTTGCTTTGGTAGACAGCGGTTTCGCAGAAGTTTAATTCAGATTTTAAGGCGGTAAAGGGTGACCTTTACCGCTGTTTTTATAAGTGCAAAGTGTTAAGCGCAAAGCGCAAAGTGTTTTTTAGTTTTGCACTTTGCATTTTGCGTTTTGCATTTAAAAAGGTGGTGAGTATATGGAACAGAGATTAAGAAGATTAAAAGACAAAGCTAACAAATTGCCTTTATCTCCCGGTGTTTATATTATGAAAGACAAAAATAAAGAAATAATATACATCGGCAAGGCTAAAGCTTTGAAAAACAGAGTCAGCCAATATTTCGGAGCTCAGGAAAAGCATCTTCCGAAAGTGCAGAAAATGGTTGAAAATGTGCAGGATTTTGACTATATACTCACAGATAGCGAATTTGAAGCACTTGTGCTTGAATGTAGCCTTATAAAACAGAATATGCCAAAATACAACATTCTTTTAAAGGATGATAAGGGCTTTAGTTATATTAAAGTTACAAAAGGCGATTGGCAGAATATTTATCCCGTTCTTCAAAAGGATGATGAAAACGCGGAATATATTGGTCCATATACTGCAGGATTTTCTGTTACCCGAGCTGTTGAAGAGGCGAAAAAGGTTTTTAAACTGCCAACTTGTTCAAAGGTTTTTCCTCGTGATATCGGCAAAGGCAGACCTTGTTTAAACTACCATTTAGGTATTTGTTGCGCACCTTGCACAGGTAAGCTTAAAAACAGTGAATACAAGAAAAATGTTTCCGATGCTCTCGCTTTTCTTAAAAACGGCAGTAAGGAAACCATAAGGCAATTAACCGAGCGAATGAATGCAGCGGCAGAAAATCTTGAATTTGAAAAAGCAGCTAAAATCCGTGACACTATAAAAAGTATTGAGAAAGTCGGAAACAGTCAAAAGGTCGTTTCTTCCACCTATAAGGAGCAGGATGTTTTTGCACTTTCGGTTATGGATGGTAAGGCTTGTTTTGCTGTGCTTCGTTTTGAGGATAACCGACTTTTTGATACGGAACATTTTTTTGCCGAAGAGGGAGATAAAATTTCTGAAATGAGAGAGGAATTTATCATTTCTTATTATTCAATGAACAGAAAAATTCCTCCGAGAATTGAAATTGACGGAGAAATTGAGGAAGTAGAAAATATTGAAAAATGGCTTTCTGAAAAGCGTGGTACAAATGTTAATATTGTAATACCTCAAAAAGGTATTCAGGCAAAACTTGTTGAAATGTGCAAAAGTAACGCTTCTCAAAAACTTCTTGATAAATACAGAGTTAATGACAGAAACCGCGAAGCACTTGAAGAGCTTTCACTTCTTCTCGGAATGTCAAAAATCCCTGAATACATTGAGGCTTATGATATTTCCCATACGGGCGGTAGTGACAATGTTGCAGGTATGGTAGTATTCAAGGACGGAAAACCGCTCAAAGCCGCTTACCGCAGATTTGCTATAAAAGGGTTCAGCGGTCAGGACGATTACCGCTCAATGAATGAGGTTCTTTCCAGACGTTTTGAAGAATACTATGCCCATAAGGAAAAAGGTGAAACTGTAGGCTTTGCAAGACTTCCCGATTTGATTTTGCTTGATGGCGGCAAAGGTCAGGTTAATGCAGTTTTACCGCTTTTAAAGGAATATAATATTGATGTTCCCGTTTTTGGTATGGTAAAAAACAGTAAGCACAGAACCTCGGCAATTTCAACCGCAGGCGGAAGAATTGATTTTAATGCAAGAAAAAAAGCATTCCAGCTTGTAACTAATATTCAGGATGAGGTTCACAGATTTTCCGTTGCATACCACCACAAAAAGCACACAAAATCTGCTCTTACCGCATCCCTTACAGATATAAAGGGTATAGGCGAAAAGAAAGCAAAAAAACTTATAATGAAATTTAAAACAATGGATGCTATAGGTAAAGCTACAAAAGCAGAGTTAATGAGTGTTCCGGGCATTACAGAAGCCAATGCGATTGAAGTAATCAAAGCCTTTCGGGGGGAATAAAAATAATGAACAGACCTAAAAAGTCTGTTCATTTTTATTATCTATATTCAAAATCCCAATCGGGTTCGCCGTCACAATTTTCTTTCATTTTTTCGTTCCAGTTACAGAAGATTTCGGTATATTTGTCACTTAAAAATACTTCCAGATATTTATCAAAATTAGGGGAGAGGAGCATATCCTTTATGCTTTCAATGGGTGTGAAGAAAACCTCGCCTTCATCGGTGCTTTTTAAAAGCTCACCACTGTATTCGTTTGTTTTATAAAAGAATACAATATATTTATCATTGGTTTCTGTATTGTGCCAATGAACACAACCGCAATATTTGAGGTTTTTAACATCTAAGCCGGTTTCCTCTTTAACCTCTCTTACGGCACTGTCATAAAAGCTTTCGCCATCTTCAACGTGACCGCCCGGAAAGGTGATACCGCACCAATATTTAACTCTTCTTTGCACCAGAACCTCATTTGTTTCCGGGTTTTGAATCATAACCATATTTGTAAGCTCTATTTTTGGCATTGCGAATTCTCTTTTCTTTGATTGTTTCGCTTAATATTAGCATTATAAGATTTAGTTGTCAAATTTCCTTTAAAAACTTGACAAACATACGAAATAAATGCAATAATATAATGATTATATATGTCAAGGTGTAACATATAATCATATAAAATAAATTTACGGAGGTGTTGTCTGATGCGTGTTATAACAGGCTCTGCCCGTGGGAGAAGGTTGAAAACTCTTGAGGGCGATAGTGTCAGACCTACAACCGATAAAGTTAAGGAATCAATTTTTAATATTATTCAGTTTGATATTGAGGGCAGAAGAGTTCTTGACATGTTCTGCGGTTGCGGTCAGCTGGGTATTGAGGCATTGAGCAGAGGTGCTGCTTCTGCAGTGTTTGTTGATATTTCCCGTGCTTCAATTGCCGTTACTGAAGAGAATCTTGAAACAACAGGATTCAGAAACATTTCAAAAACTGTTCTCGGCAATTCCCTTGAATATCTTGACAGAACTTCAGAGATTTTTGATATTGCGTTTCTTGACCCGCCATACCACGCGGGTATTATGGATGATGCAATTGAAAGAGTTTCACCCCATATTGCAGATGGAGGTATAATTGTTTGCGAAACAGGTGAAAGAGAGGTTCTTCCCGAAGAAATTGAGGGCTTCACCTCAAAACGCTATAAATACGGCAAAATTGCATTGACTGTATACAGAAAGGGGAGTATTTGATGGGTAAAACAGTAGTTTGTCCCGGTAGCTTTGACCCCCTTACAATCGGTCATCTCGATATTATCACCCGTTCTGCAAAGCTTTTTGATAAGGTTATTGTTGTTGTGATGCGAAATCCTAACAAGGATGTTGGTAGCTTCACAACGGAAGAACGAGTTGATTTTATAAAGCGTTGCACAAAAAATCTCGGTAACGTGTCGGTTGACAGTTATGCAGGTCTTCTTGCAGATTATGTTCGTGAAAAAGGTGCATCGGCAGTTGTTAAGGGTTTGAGAGCTATTTCTGATTATGATGATGAATTCCGTCAGGCGCTTACAAACCAGAAGCTTAATTCCGAAATGGAAACGATTTTTATGGTTTCAAACGCTGAGCATATGTTTTTGAGCTCCAGCGTAGTTAAACAGGTCTGCAGATTAGGTGGGGATATTTCCACATTTGTTCCCGAGGAAATCTGCGACGATATAAAAAAAAGATTATCCCGAAACTAAAACAACAAGTAAGAATGAAAGGATGTTTTTATAATGGCTACAAGTATTGTAGAAAAATCACTTGCTGATATGGAGCAGCTTATTGATGAGGCGAAATCAGTTCCCTTCTCAACAAAAACACTTATGGATACCGAGGAGCTTTCAAGACTTATTGAAGATATTCGCCTTAATATGCCCGAGGAAATTACTCAGGCAAAGAGAATTGCTCAGGAAAGACGCGATATTCTTGACCAGGCTCAGCTTGAGGCAGAGGATATTATCAACAAAGCTCGTCAGAGAGCAGACCTTATGATTGAAGAGCATCAGATTACAAAAGAGGCTAAAAGTGCTGCGGAAGATATTTTCCGTCAGACAAAGGCAGAGGCAGATGCACTTCTTGCTGCTTCAAAACAGCGTGCAGAAGAAATGACTCTTAAAGCAGAAAAATGGTCAACTGACATTAAGAGAAATGCAAGCTCATATGTTGAAACCATTATCAGAGATACTGATGAAATTCTTACAAACAATGTTAATGACATCAGAAAGCTCCGCCAGAGTGTTAAGGATGCTCTTGCACATAATAATTCCAGCAGACCAAGTTTTGAGGATTAAGGTGAATTCTTAAATGGAAAAAGAAAAACTTTGTTTGCGCTGTATGCGAAAAATAGGTGACAATGATTTTTGTCCCTATTGCCGCAAGGAAAACAGCGAACCCCAGAAGGAGCCCTTTTTGCCGCTTAAAACTGTTGTTGGCGGCAGGTATCTTGTGGGGAAACTTATTGCTTCAAACAGTGAAGGCGCAACCTATTATGCCTTTGATATGGAGAAGAAAGCTCCCGTTACCTTGAGAGAACTTTTTCCTAAAGGAATTCTTTCAAGAGGCGAGGGTAACTATTGCCTTGTTAATATCGGTAAAGCATCAGAGTTTATTGATGCTAAAGAAGAATTTGTTAAGCTATGGACTAAATTAACAGAAATCAAAGGCTTTACCGCTTTAACTCAGGTTTACGGTCTCGTTGAAGATTTGGGTACTGTATATGCAGTAAGCGAATATCTTGGTGAAGGTAAAACACTTAGAGAATTTCTTTTAGAACAGGAAACAGGCTATATTTCATGGGATGATGCAAGAGTTCTTTTTATGCCCGTTCTTTCTGCTTTGGGTGAGCTTCACTATGCAGGTATTATTCACGGCGGCATTTGCCCTGAAACCCTTATTCTTGATAAAAACGGCAAAATTCGCATAACCGGCTATTCAATTGAAGAGGTTCGCCGTCAGAAAAGCACAATGGAAAGCGAATTATTTGACGGCTATGCGGCGGTTGAGCAGTATGGTTTCAGCAATGGCTTGAGCACAAGCACAGATATTTATGCTTTCTCCGCAGTTCTTTACAGAGCACTTATCGGTAGTGTTCCTATGAGTGCTGCATCAAGGCTTACTAATGATAAGCTTATGATTCCCGGTAAATTTGCAGAGCAATTACCTGCTTATGTTATAAATGCACTTGTGAACGGTTTGCAGATTCTTCCTGATGACAGAACTGTTACTGCAGAAGAATTGAGAGATGAGCTTTCTGCTTCTCCTGCAGCAGCGGGTACTGCTTCCGAGGCTTATTCTTCAATGTATGCTTCACAAACCGAAGCTGTTGGCGAAGCGCTTGTTGAAGAAAATGTTGCTGAAAAGGATGTTGAAGAAACACCCGATTCACCCGGAGTGAAAAAAAGCACAATTGCAGTTTTTGTTATAAGCGTTATTCTTTGCCTTGGTATTCTTATTGCAGCTCTTTTTGGTATTAAAGTATTTTCCGATAAGAATGATGAAGAAAGCACAACAGAGGAATCAACAACAGAATTTGTTTCTGAAAAGGATACAACTGAGGAAATCGGTGCTTCAAGCATAACTGTTCCCGATTTCAGAGGCAAGGCTTTAGAGGATATAAAAACAGACACAACTTATAACGGTTTCCTTGTTTTTAAAACCGAATATGTTGACAGTGATGAGGAAAAGGGTACTGTTATTTCTCAGGATGTTACGGAAGGCACCGTTGTGTTTGAAGAAAGAAGTATTACCCTTCGCATCAGCAACGGCAGAGAGGTTCCCGATGTATTGAACGAGGTCTTAAAGGATGCAGTAGCTGATTTGGAAGCCGCAGGTTTTAAAAATGTTAAAGCTGTTGCAGGTAATATTGCAGACAGAGAATCTGATTCTATGAGAGTTTACAGCGTTGTTTGCGAGGATTCTAAAACAGATAACTGGGTAGCTATTCCTGATGACAGAAGACTTTCCGCAACCGATAAGATTGTTGTTTATTATTACGGAGAATATGTTGAAGAATCAACGGAAGAAACCGCGGATGAAACAGAAGAATCCGTTGAAGATGAAGTTGTAGATGATGAAGCGGATACCCCATCTGAAGAATAATAATAAAATGTAAAAAAACACTTGACAAATAATAACAAAGTTGGTATTATATCAAGGCAATAAAGCAGAACTGTTCCGTTCTCACCAACCGAGAGTATTGTTTGGTTAATAGTTTCATTAATTAACGCCATAGGTGCGTTCTGAAGCTCGAACGGAATTTCTGTTCGAGCTTTTCATTATTTTTTGGAGGTGCTTAGGTATTAGCAAGGAGAATCAAATCAACGAAGAAATCAGAGATAAAGAAGTCAGAGTTATTTCTGCAGAGGGCGAGCAAATCGGCGTTATGTCCGCAAAAGAAGCAATCTCTTTAGCAGAAAAAGCAAATCTTGACCTTGTTAAAATTGCTCCCAACGCTGTTCCCCCTGTTTGCAAAATTATGGACTACGGTAAGTTCAAATTTGAACAGGCAAAGCGCGAAAAAGAAGCAAAGAAAAAACAAAAGGTTATGGATATCAAAGAGGTTCGTTTATCTTTGAATATCGACACAGGTGACTTTAACACAAAGGTTAACCACGCTCTCCGTTTCTTAAAGGATGGCGATAAGGTTAAAGTGTCAATTCGTTTCAGAGGCAGGGAAATGGCACACACCGAATACGGCACTACAATTATGCAGCGTTTTGCTGAGGCTTGTTCAGAAACAGGTTCAGTTGAAAAACCTGCTAAGCTTGAAGGTCGTCAAATGCTTATGTTCCTTGTTCCCAAAGCATCCAAGTAAAATTTAAGGAGGATTTTATTATGCCTAAAATTAAAACTCACTCAGGCGCTAAAAAGCGTTTCAAAATGTCTAAAAACGGTAAGCCGATTCGCGCACACGCAAATAAGTCTCACATCCTTACCAAGAAAACAACAAAACGTAAAAGAGGTCTTCGTAAGACTAATGTTGCAGACGTTACAAATCAGAAGCAGATTAAACGTCTTATTCCTTATAAATAAGAAGAAAACGGTATAGGAGGTAACTTACAATGGCACGTATTAAAGGTGCGATGATGACTCGCAAAAGAAGAAATAAAGTTCTTAAACTCGCAAAGGGTTATTATGGCTCAAAGAGCAAGCTCTTCAAAACAGCTAAACAGGCTGTTATGAAAAGCGGTAACTATGCTTACATCGGCCGTAAGCAGAAAAAGAGAGACTTCCGTCGTCTTTGGATTACAAGAATCTCTGCTGCTTGCAAAATGAATGGTATCAACTACTCAACATTCATCAACGGCCTCAAAAAAGCAGGTATCGAGCTTAACAGAAAAATGCTCTCCGAGATTGCTATTGCAGACCCCGAAGGTTTTGCAGCACTCGTAGAAAAAGCAAAAGCAGCTCTTTAATAATCAATTATTGCGCCCGACCAAAAATGGTCGGGCGTAAGATGTTTTTTTTAGTATGGAAAAAATTACAAGTAAAGCAAATGACCGCATAAAATTTGCGGTTAAAATTCGTGAAAGCAGTTCCCTCAGAAAGCAGGAAAATCTCTTTTTTGCGGAGGGTGCAAGGCTCTGTTTTGATGCGGCTTCAAGCGGTATTAAAATAGCAGAAATGTATGTTACGGAAAAAGCCTTGAATAAATATGCAGAGTATGTGCGTTTGGTGGAAGAAAAAGCTGAGCGTTGCTTTGTTGTGTCTGAAGAAGTGGCTGAAAAACTCTCTGATACAAAGAATAACCAAGGCATTTTCTGCCTTTGCAAAATGCTTGACAAAAGCACAAATATAGGTAAAATAAAATACAATGGGAAATATATTGCCTTAGAAAGTGTTTCAAACCCTGCCAATTTCGGCGCAGTTGTAAGAACTGCCGAAGCGGTGGGTCTTGATGGCGTTATAGTAAGCGGTGGTTGTGATATCTATAATCCCAAGTCACAAAGAGCTGCTATGGGCTCTCTTTTCAGGCTTAACGTTGTTGAAGCAGAGAATTTGCCGGAAACCTTAAAGACACTTGTAGAAAATGGTATGTGTGTGCTTGCAGGTGTTCCGGATTCAAATGCAGAAAAAATAACGGAAGTTGATATGAACGGCGGTGTTGTTGCAGTAATAGGCAATGAGGGTAACGGTATTACCGAGGAAACCTGCGCCGTGGCAACAAAGCTTGTTACAATACCTATGAAGGGCAGAGCGGAATCTCTTAATGCTGCCGCCGCCGCTTCAATTATTATCTGGGAAATGATGAGATGAGTGTTTGTCCTGCAGAATATTGGATATGGATGCAAAATTCATTGGGCGCGGGTGCGCGTACCGATGAAATTCTTGCGTATTTTGAAACTCCCGAGGAACTATATAATGCAGGCTCAAAGGAGTGGCGCTTATCAGGGCTTTTAACTCAGAAGAAAATTGAGGCTCTTAAAAGCACAACTCCATCTCAGACAGGTGAAATTATTAATGAATGTCGTCAAAAAGGCTATAGCATCATAACCCCCGATATGCCTGAGTTTCCAAACAGATTGAAAAATTTACCCGATATGCCCCTTGTTCTTTACGGAATGGGTGATTGCTCGGTTCTGAATGATATTGTAAGCATAGGTATGGTGGGCACAAGAAAAGCAAGTAATTATGGCATTGAAATTGCCCAGAAGATTTCCTTTTCTTTGGCATCTTCAGGGGCAACAATCGTAAGCGGTGGCGCTTTAGGAATTGACAGCGAAGCTCACGCAGGTGCTATGCTTGCTAAAGGCAGAACATTGGCTTTTTTAGGTTGCGGTCTTTCTGTGAATTATCTTATGGAAAATGCACCTTTAAGAAGAGCCATAACCAGATATGGTGCGGTGGTATCAGAATATCCACCCTTTACTTCAGCCTCCCGAACAACCTTCCCCACAAGAAATCGCCTTATTTCAGGTGTCTCTTTAGGTATTGTTGTGGTTGAAGCAGGTGTTAAAAGCGGGTCACTTATTACGGCAAATCGTGCCCTTAGTCAAGGAAAGGATGTTTTTGCCGTGCCCGGTGATATTGTTCGCTCATCCTTTGACGGAACAAATCACCTTATTAAAAACGGTGCAAAGCCTGTTTTTACTGCAGACGATGTATTGTGCGAATATGAATATCTTTATGGTGGATTGATTGATTTATCAAAAGCAAAGGTCAATATTTCATCTATTCCTTATGTTGATTACAGGAAAAATAAAAAAACTCAATCAATAACCCAATCAACACCCGTTGAAAAGGAAAATGAAATAAAAAGGGCAGAAGCACCCGTTAAAGCAATCCAAAGAAAAACTCTCCCTGAAGAAATGAGCGAAGAAGCAAAAATCGTTTATTCAGTATTGAATGAAAACGGCGTTCATATTGATGATATTGTAAGGGAAACAAATTTTAAAATGAATGTTGTGCTGTCTTCTTTAACTGAGCTTGAATTATTGGACTTTGTTCAGTTGGAAAACGGTAAGAAATATAGAATAATCTAAAGTGTTTATATAACGAAAGGATGAAACTAATGTCCAAACTTGTTATTGTTGAGTCTCCAGCCAAAGCAAAGACCATCAAAAAATATCTTGGCAGTGAATTTGATGTTGTGGCTTCAATGGGGCACATCAGGGATTTACCAGCAGCAAAGCTTAATGTTGATGTTAAAAATGACTTCAGTCCTAAATATGCAATTATCAAGGGAAAGGAGAAACTTGTTAAAGACCTTAAAGATAAAGTTCAGGGTTGTGACAAGGTGTATCTCGCAACTGACCCCGACCGTGAAGGAGAAGCAATTTCCTGGCATCTTGCAACTGTTTTAGGACTTGACCTTAAAGATAAAAACAGAGTTAAATTCAACGAAATTAACGAAACAAGCGTGAAGCGTGGCATCAGCAATCCCGAGGTTGTTGATATGGGGCTTGTTGATGCTCAGCAGGCTCGCCGTATTCTTGACAGACTTGTTGGTTACAGACTCAGTCCTTTCATTTCTCAAAAAATCAGGAGAGGTCTTTCTGCAGGTCGTGTGCAGAGCGTTGCTGTTCGCCTTATTGTTGACCGTCAGGAAGAAATTGAAAAATTCAATCCGGAAGAATATTGGTCAATTGATGCAAAATTCCTTTCAAACAGAAAAACTTTCGGAGCGTCTCTTACTGCTGATGAAAACGGTAAGGTTAAAATTGAAAATAAAGAGCAGGCAGATTACTATCTCTCTCGCCTTGAAGATGCGGTTTATACAGCATCAAGCGTTAAAAAGGGAACAAGAAAGAAACAACCTGCACCACCCTTTATCACTTCCTCAATGCAACAAGAAGCTTCAAGAAAGCTTAATTTTCAGGCTCAGAAAACAATGAAAGTTGCTCAGGAGCTTTATGAAGGTATTGAGCTTGCAGGAAGCGGTATGACAGGTCTTATTACCTATATGAGAACTGACTCTCTCCGTATTTCCGAGGAAGCAAGAGCAGCTGCAAATTCTTTTATTACAAAAGAATACGGCGAAAAATATCTTCCCGAAAAGCCCCGTTACTTTAAAACAAGAGCAGGTGCGCAGGATGGTCACGAAGCAATCAGACCTGCTAATGTTGCAATCACTCCTGCTATGGCAAAGGCGAGCCTTTCCAACGACCAGTATAAGCTTTATAACCTTATCTGGTGCAGATATGTGGCATCTCTTATGGCTCCCTGCGTTCAGGATACTGTTAAGATTGAAATTACTGCTGAAAAAGAGGGCGTTCAGGGCTTTTGCACTTTCTCTGCAAGCGGATATTCAATTAAATTTGACGGTTTTACAAAGCTTTATGAAGATGTTAATGCTGATGAAGAAAGCGATACAAATATTCCCGATGTAAAAGCAGGGGATGTTCTCAAGCTTAAAGAGGTTAAAGGCAATCAGCACTTTACTCAACCCCCCTCATTTTTTACAGAAGCATCTCTTATTAAAACTCTTGAAGAAACAGGTGTTGGTCGTCCAAGTACCTATGCTTCAATAGTTACAACTATTATCAAGAGAGAATATGTAAAGCGTGACGGTAAGCTTCTTAAAGCAACAGAACTTGGTATTGCAACAACAAATCTTCTTAAAGAAAAATTCCAAAAGATTGTTAACGCAAAATTCACTGCATCAATGGAAACAAAGCTTGATGAAATTGATGAGGGTAAAACAAATTATGTTGCAATGCTCCACGAATTTTATGACGATTTAGAGAATACACTCTCTAAGGCAAAAACAGAAATGCAGGGTCAGAAAATTCAGCTTCAGGAAGATATTACAGATATAAAATGCGATAAATGTGGCAGAAATATGGTAGTTAAAGTGGGCAGGTTCGGTAAATTCCTTGCTTGTCCCGGTTACCCCGAATGTAAATCCACAAAACCCCTTATTGAAGAAACAAATGCAACCTGCCCGGTTTGTGGCGGTAATGTTATCGGCAAAAAGTCAAAGCGCGGTTATCAGTTCTATGGTTGCAGTAATTATCCCGAATGTAATTTTATGACATGGGATAAACCCACAGGTGAGAATTGCCCCCAATGCGGTAAATCTCTCTTTAAGGGCAAGGGCGGAATGATTAGCTGTTCAAACGAAGCTTGCGACTATACATGCAAAGCCACTCGTAAAAATGCAAAGAAAACACAGGAAGAAAATGATGACTGATAAAAAAGCTGTTGTTATCGGCGGAGGTCTTGCCGGTGTTGAAGCGGCAAACCAATTGAGTAAAAGGGGCGTAAAGGTTACCCTTTATGAAATGAAACCGCAAAAATTTTCACCTGCTCATAAAAGCGGGAATTTGGGTGAGCTTGTTTGCTCAAACTCTCTTAAAGCTGCTCGTTTAGGCTCAGCAGCAGGGCTTTTAAAGGCGGAAATGCGACTTTTTGGCTCTGTTTGCCTTGATGCAGCAGATGTGGCGCAGGTGCCCGCAGGCGGTGCTCTTGCTGTTGACAGAGATATATTTTCCGCTCTTATTACAGAGCGAATTGAAAATGACCCCAATATCACTCTCATAAGAGAGGAAATAACAGAAATTCCCGAAAGTGATATTGTTATTATTGCTGCAGGACCTTTGATGAGCGATGGCCTTGCAGAAAATGTTTCAAAGCTTTGCGGAAAAGAGTTCCTTTCTTTCTATGATGCGGCGGCACCTATTGTTACTGCAGACAGCATTGATATGGAATATGCCTTCACCCAGTCAAGATATGACAGAGGCGGTGAGGATGACTATATAAACTGCCCTCTTAACAAAGAGGAATATGAAGAGTTTTATGATGCTCTTATCAATGCAGAAAGTGCTGAGCTTCATTCCTTTGATAAGAAAAAGGATGTTTATGAAGGCTGTATGCCAATTGAGGTTTTAGCTTCAAGAGGCAGAGATGCAATGCGTTATGGTCCTTTGAAGCCCGTTGGTTTAACCAATCCAAAAACAGGTCACAGACCATGGGCAAATCTTCAGCTTCGCAAAGAGAATAAGGACGGAACAATGTATAACCTTGTGGGCTTTCAGACTAATCTGAAATTCCCTGAGCAGAAGAGAGTTTTTTCTATGTTTCCCGCTCTTAAAAATGCTGAGTTTGTAAGATACGGGGTTATGCACAGAAACACTTTTCTGAATTCTCCGGGGCTTTTAAATGAAGATTTCAGTATGAAAAAAGCTCCAAATATATATTTTGCAGGGCAGATTTCAGGTGTTGAAGGGTATATGGAAAGTGCCGCTTCGGGTATTCTCGCAGGCTACAATGCCTCAAGAAGAATTTTTGGTGAAGAGCCTTTAAGCCTTCCGAAAATCACAATGTTAGGCGCACTTTCAAAATATATCAGCGATGAAACAGTTAAAAACTTTCAACCTATGGGTGCGGCAATCGGAATAATTGACCCGTTGGATGAAAGAATTAAAGATAAGGCGGAGCGCTATCTGAAAGTGGCGGAACGCAGTATCGAATATTATAAAACTATTGGATTATAAGGAGGCAATTATGGATTTATCAGCTTTTGAAGAATTAATCGGTTATGAATTTAAAAATAAAGAACTGCTTACAAGAGCTTTGACTCATTCTTCCTATGCCAATGAAAACAAATTGCCTCACGATAACGAAAGGCTTGAATTTTTAGGTGACTCTGTTTTAGGCTTTGTTACTGCGGAATATCTTTTTGAAGAATTCAAGAATCGTCCCGAGGGGGCTCTTACAAAGCTCCGTGCGGCAGTTGTATGCGAAAAATCGCTTTTTAAATTTGCTGAAAAAATCAGGTTAGGCGAATTTATTCTTATGGGAAGAGGCGAGGAGCATACAGGGGGAAGAAACAGGCCCTCAATTGTTTCCGATGCCTTTGAAGCGGTTATTGCGGCAATGTACCTTGACGGTGGAATTGAGGTTGTAAAGCCTTATATCCTCAGCTTTATTAAAGAAGCTGTCAAGAGAGAAGCAAGCTTTAAAGATAATAAATCTCTTCTTCAGGAGGAAATTCAGAAAGAAAAGGGTAACACCATTTCTTATGAATCCGTTGGAGAATTCGGTCCCGACCATGATAAAACCTTTAAATTTGTTGTTAAGCTTAACGGTCAGGTTGTTGGTCAGGGTGAAGGCAGAAGCAAAAAAGAAGCAGAGCAAGCAGCGGCAGGAGACGCCCTTTTGAAAATCCAAAAATGAAACACGCTAATATTTCACTTTTTGTTCCTCATCAGGGTTGCCCCCACCAATGCTCATTCTGTAACCAGAAAACCATCTCAGGCTCTGTTAAAGAACTGACACCCGAAGAGGTAAAAGCAACTCTTGAAAAGGCAGTGTGTGACGGAGTTGCCCCCGAGAATACGGAAATTGCTTTTTTCGGCGGTAGCTTTACCGCAATTGACAGAGATTATATGGTTTCTCTTCTTGAAATGACAAAGCCGTTTATTGAAAATGGATGTTTTTGCGGAATAAGAGTTTCTACCCGTCCTGATGCAATAGATGAAGAAGTTCTTAAAATTCTTAAAGAGTACAAAGTTACATCAATTGAGCTCGGTGCGCAAAGCACAGATGAACAGGTTCTTTTATTAAATCACCGAGGTCACACCCGCGATGATATAATAAAAGCATCAAAGTTAATAAAAGAAAATAGCTTTTCATTAGGTCTTCAGATGATGACGGGGCTTTTAGGCGATACACCCGAAAAATCCATAAAAACCGCAGAAGATATTATTTCTTTAAAGCCTGATACAGTTCGCATTTACCCCACAATTGTTTTAGAGGGTACATATTTAGGTGAGCTTTATAAAAAAGGCGAGTATAAGCCTCAGACTGTAGAAGAAGCGGTTGAGGTATGCGCTATTCTTCTTAAAAGGTTTTACGAAGAAAATATTACTGTTATCCGTTTAGGTCTTCACTCAGGCGGTAATGTTGAGGAAGGTTTTCTTGCAGGGCCTTATCACCCTGCTTTCGGTGAGCTTTGCGAATCTGAAATTTATTTAGAAAAAGCAAAAGAAATTCTTTCGGAAAAATACCCCGTAGAGAATAAAAATATATGCTCTCTTTCACAGAAAAGAGAAATTACTATTTATGTTAATGACCGTGAGATTTCTAAAATGACCGGTCAGAAGAGTGCAAACAAAATAGCTCTTAAAAGGGCAGGGTGGGAAGTTTCCGTTAAGGGAATGAAAACACTTAAAAAGTACGAAGTTTTAGTTGAATAAGATGAAAGGTAGAAAACTACATGTATCTTAAAGCGATAGAAATGCAGGGCTTTAAATCCTTTCCGGACAAGACTGTGTTGAATTTCGGAAAAGGTATAACGGCTGTTGTTGGCCCCAATGGTAGCGGAAAGAGTAATCTTTCCGATGCTATGCGTTGGGTTCTGGGTGAACAATCCACAAAAAATCTGCGTGGCTCAAAAATGGAGGATGTTATCTTCAGCGGTACAGATTCCCGCCGTGCAGTTGGCTTTGCAGAGGTTACCCTTAAGCTTGATAACTCCGATATGGCTCTCAATAACCCGAAAAAAGAAGTAACCGTTACTAGGCGTTACTACCGCTCGGGTGAAAGCGAATATAAAATAAACGGCGAGCAGGCAAGACTTAAAGATATCCATGAATTATTTATGGACACAGGTCTTGGTCGTGACGGCTATTCTATGATTAGTCAGGGTAAGGTTGAAACCCTTATTTCAGGCAAATCCGAGGATAGAAGAGATATGCTTGAAGAGGCGGCAGGTATTTCTCATTACAGATACCGCCGTGCAGACGCTATGCGCCGACTTAATCAGGCGGAAGAAAATCTTTTAAGATTAAGAGATATTCTCACAGAGCTTGAAACACGAGTTGGTCCTCTTAAAACTCAAAGCGAAAAAGCACAGAAATTCCTTGAATATGCAGGGGAGAAGAAGAATCTTGAAATCGGTCTTTGGCTTTATACTATTGAAAAAACCAAGAACGATTTAAGAGAGCACGAAAAGAAAATAACAATTGTTGATGCTCAGTATGGTGAGGTTTGCAAATCTCTTGAAGAAATCACAGAAAAGATTGATTCATCCTTTGCAGAAACCCAGAGAATCACGGTTGCTGTTGATGAAATAAGAAGATCTTGTGCTCAGCTTGAAGAGCAGGCATCTCTTCTTGAAAGCCAGATTGCAGTTCAGGAGAACACAATTCTCCACAACAACGAAACAATTGAGCGTATAGAAAGAGAGAAAACTGAAGAAAACGATACCGATACAGAAATCGGAACTCAGATAGAGGAAGCGGAAAAATCTATCGTTGAGCTCGAAGCTTCTATTGAAGCGAAGAAAGCAGAGCTTAATTCATTCACAGGTGAGCTTGATGTTTTAAGCGATGAAAACAGCAAATCTGCTCAGAAAAGTGTTGAATTAAGTGAAAAAATGTCTGCCCTTTCTCTTGAAATTGCAGATAGCAGAGTTATAAGCTCAACTGCGGCTTCTTCCGTTGAA
Organism: Acutalibacteraceae bacterium; assembly: GCA_045594685.1. GTDB lineage: Bacteria > Bacillota > Clostridia > Oscillospirales > Acutalibacteraceae > DTU089. Next base: position 162,049 of record JAZNYZ010000036.1, read on the forward strand.
GAAATCGAAAACAGAATTTCTGTTATTGATGAGTTAACTGAATCAAGAAAGCCTGTTCTTGAAACTCTTAAAGCACAGTGCAAGGAAGCAGAAGATGAGCTTGAAAGAATTGTTGAAAAAAACACAGAACTCAATAATTCCCTTTCAGGTATTGAGCTTCTTGCAACAAAGAGAAAAGAAAAGCTCGATAAATTAAAAGATCAGGAAAACATTCTTCGTAATGATATACAATTCAAAAATTCTCGTATTACTATGCTTTCCGACCTTGAAAAGAATATGGAAGGCTATCAGGGTAGTGTAAAAGCAGTTATGCGCGAGGTAAGAAGAGGTGTGCTTAAGGGTATTCACGCCCCTGTTTCTCAAATTATTACAGTTAAGGATAAGTATTCCTCAGCGATTGAAACTGCTTTAGGTGCACAAATTCAGAATATTGTTACGGATACTGAAAATGATGCTAAAAAGGCAATTGGTTTTCTAAAGGAAAGCCATGCAGGTCGAGCAACATTCCTGCCTCTTACTGCAATTAAGGGCAAGGTTCTTGACGAAAAAGAGCTTGACGATTGCTTCGGTTACATAAACCTTGCATCTGAGCTTGTCCAGTATGACAAGAAATATACCGAAATTATCAAATCCCTTTTAGGCAGAACTGTTGTTGCAGAGGATCTGGATGCGGCAATTGCAATTGCGAAAAAATATAATTATAAATTCAAAATCGTTACTCTTGACGGTCAGGTAGTAAATGCAGGCGGTTCAATGACCGGTGGTGCAAAGCTCCAGAATGCAGGTATTTTAAGCCGTGGTAACGAGCTTGAAAAGTTGAAATCTTCTTTAAGCGAATCAAAAGAAAATCTTGAGATTTTGCTTAAAGATTTAGAAGCTCAGCAGGAAAGCTTTTCATCGGTTAATGCAGAGCTTGAGGGTTGTAAGAGCGAAATTATTTCTCTCGGTGAAGAAAAAATCAGAGTTGAGGGTGTTCTTGCTCTTCGCAAGGGTAATTACGAAAATACTCTCCAGACTCAGACTCTTGCAGATGAAGAAAAAGCACAGCTTAATGAGCGTATAAAAACAATTAACGATGGTGCGGCATCTGCAAATGAAAAACTTGCAGCTCTTCAATGTGAACTTGACAAGGTTGAGGCAGAGCTTTCCGCTCTTACAGGTGACAGGGAAAGCCTTCGTGAAAAGAGAGAAAAGCTTACTGCAGATGCGGCACAGATTAATCTTTCTATTGCAACTGCCGAAAAGGAAATTGAAGCAAAGAAAGAAGAAATTGCAAGACTTCAGAACAGAAGCACAAGCCATAAAGATAAGCTTTCTCAGCTTGACAGCGAAATTGAAGAAATCAATAAACGCAACGAAGAAATCAGAGAAAGAATTGAAATACTTAATGGTGAGGCAGAGGGCTTGAGAACTCAAAGCTCCGCTTCTAAAGAGCAGGTTTCTTCACTTATATCTAAACGCGAACAGTATGAGCAGGAAAGCGGCAAGCTCCGTATTCTTGAAAGAGAAAAAACCGAAGAGCGTGAAAAGCTTGGCGGAGAAAAAGCAAGACTTTCCGAAAGAAAAGAAACAATGGAAAAAGAGTTTGAGGACATTCAGAACAAACTCTATGACGAATACGAGCTTACAAAGCGTGAGGCGGAAGAGCTTGATATTGTTATCGAGGATATTCCGGAGGCAAAGAAAAGGCTTAACGAGCTTAAGAGTAAAATCCGCGGTCTCGGTAATGTAAATGTCAGCGCAATTGAGGAATATAAAGAGGTTTCTGAAAGATACAGCTTTATGCATACTCAGGTAAGCGATGTTGAAAAATCAAAAGCAGAGCTTATTAAGCTTATAAATGAGCTTACAGGTAAAATGGGTGTTCAGTTCAAAGAACAGTTTGATAAAATCAATCTGAGCTTCGGTCAGACCTTCTCCGAGCTTTTCGGTGGCGGTAAGGCTTCCCTTGTGCTTACTGACGAAAGCGATGTTCTTGAATGCGATATTGATATCAAGGTTCAGCCTCCGGGTAAGAATGTTCAGAATATTTCTCTTCTTTCCGGTGGTGAAAAGGGTCTTTCTGCAATAGCACTCCTTTTCTCAATCCTTAAGGTTAATCCTTGTCCTTTCTGTATCTTTGACGAGGTTGAGGCGGCGCTTGACGATGTTAACGTTGCACGTTATGCTGCTTATGTTCGCAGGATGACAAATAATACACAGTTCATTCTCATAACACACCGCCGTGGTACAATGGAAGAAGCAGATATGCTTTATGGTGTTACAATGCAGGAAAAGGGCGTTTCAAAATTATTGGAACTTAAAACTGCCGAAATGGCAACTAAATTTGATTTGACATAATCTTGCGTACACAATCTGACGTTAAATCTACAAATTGTATATTCTGTTTATGAACGAAAATATTTTAGTTATATAATGGAGTTTTTCTAATGGGTATTTTTAAGAAAATAAACTTCGGTTTAAGAAAAACAAGAAACAATGTTTCAGGGGCTATTGATAATGTTCTTGATAGCTACACATCAATTGATCAGGAGCTTTTTGACGAGCTTGAAGAAGCTCTTGTTATGGGTGATGTTGGTGTTTCAACCGCTTCTGAAATCACCTTGCGCCTTAATGATGTCGTTCGCAAAAAAGGTATAAAAAATCCCGCCGACGTTAAGGCGGAAATTAAAGACATTGTTGCCGAAATGCTTGAGGGCGGCGAGGATATGGGGCTTATTACCATTCCCTCCGTAATTCTTGTTATCGGTGTTAACGGTGTTGGTAAAACCACCACAATCGGCAAGCTTGCCGCAAGATATAAAGCAGAGGGCAAGAGTGTTATTCTTGCCGCTGCAGATACATTCCGTGCTGCTGCTATTGACCAGCTTGATGTGTGGGCGGAGAGAGCAGGGGTTGACATTATTAAGCATAAAGAAGGTGCAGACCCTGCCGCAGTAATTTTTGATACCATTTCTGCCGCAAAGGCAAGAGGTACTGAAATTATTATCTGCGATACTGCAGGCCGACTTCACAATAAGAAAAATCTTATGGAAGAATTAGGCAAGATTTACAGAGTTATTGACCGTGAGCTTCCTTATTCCGACCGTGAAGTTCTTCTTGTTCTTGATGCAACAACAGGTCAGAATGCAGTTAACCAAGCCCGTGAATTTGCAAAAATTGCAGAAATCACAGGCATTATTCTCACAAAACTTGATGGTACTGCCCGTGGCGGTGTTGTTCTTTCAATCAAGAATGACCTTAAAGTACCTGTTAAATTTATCGGTGTGGGCGAGGGTATTGATGATTTACAGCCCTTTAACCCCCAGGCTTTTGCAGACGGTCTTTTCAATGACCTTCCCGAAGACTTTGAGGAGGACGAAATTGACCTTTCAAAAATCCGCGAGGAATATGTTCCTGCAGAGGAAACAGATGAACGAGAAGAGCTTGCAAAGGCAGTGGGCGAAATCTTCAGTGCTATGGCAGAAATGAACGCTGAAGAAAATGCCGAAGCAGAAGAAGTAGAAACTGAAGAGGCGGTTTCAGAAGCTGAAGAAGAAATTGTTGAATCTGTTGAAGAAGTAGAGGAAATTGTTGATGAAATTCCTGAAGAAATTATTGAAGAAACAGTTGAAGAAGCTGTTCCTGAGGCAGTAGAAGCTGTTGAGGAAGCAATTCCCGAAATTGCACCTGAAAAAGAGGAAGAAAAAGAAGAGCCCAAAAAGAAAAAAGGCTTCTTCGGGAGGTTGTTCGGTTAATGGAAAACAATGTTTTTTTAATCGCCACTCACAATATGAAAAAAAGAGACGAGCTTTACCGCATCCTCTCTCCTTTAGGTATTGATGTTAAAACTGCCGAGCAAGCAGGGGTGGAGATTTCTGATGTTGATGAAACAGGTGAAACCTTCTACGAAAATGCTTTCTTGAAAGCTCAGAGCGGTTGCCTTGAAAGCGGTATGCCTTGCGTTGCAGACGATTCAGGTCTTTCTGTTGATTATCTTGTGGGTGCGCCCGGGGTATTCTCTGCCCGTTTTGCAGGTGAACATGGTAACGATGCAAAGAACAATCAGAAGCTTCTCAAAATTTTGAGTGATGTTCCTGTTGAGGAAAGAACTGCAAAATTCGTTTCTGTTGTTTGTTGTGTTTTCCCTAATGGTGACGTTATTTCTGCAAGAGGAGAATGCAAGGGCTACATTGGTTTCGAGCCGAAAGGTGATGGTGGCTTTGGTTACGACCCATTGTTTATGGTTGGTGATAAAAGCTTCGCAGAGCTTTCAGGTGAAGAAAAGGATGCTTTAAGCCACAGAGGTAACGCTCTTCGCCAGATTGCAGAAAAATTAAAAGACTATATGTCCTTATAAACAGTTATAACTGTGCCGAGATTGGTAGTATCAATTTCCATTTTGATATTATCTGCCTCGGCACTTTTGGTTTTTATATTTATTTTCTTTATTGAATTTTCAAAATTTGTTGCATCCAATATTCTCTTTTCAATTTCTTCATTTTGAATGAAAGATTTTATACAATTTTCAATAAAGGTAAGTGCTTCGGGAGTTTCATCCAGTATTGCTGCCTCAAAAACTATATTCATTTCATTAAGTCGGTGCTTTTTATCATATTTGAAATTAAGCATTATTTCCTTTTCGGAAAATCTGAAAAATTTAGTTAACCGGCATTCTTCGGTGTCAATAATATAACCCTCTGAGGTCATATTATAGCTTTCATTTATTTCGTTCATTCTTCTCGAAAAAGCTTCAAGGCTTTCGCCGGTTGTTGCGAAAACGCAACTGTTTAGCGTTATGATTGATAATAAGAGAATAAGTAAACTGAACAAGTGTTTTTTCATAGCTTTTCCCTCGTTTTGTTCATATTTTCTTAACAAAAAATACAACAGAAGTTGTATAATCTATTGTGGAAGTAAAGTATAATAATATATATGTTTGTAAAAAGATTTATATTATAGAGATAAATTAGAGTGATAATGATGAAGAAAAAATTCAAAAAAGCTATTTCTTTAATACTTTGTGTGCTTGTGGCATTTTCTTGCTTTTCGCAGGTGGCAGTTGCAGGCTACACAACCGATTACCCCCAAGGCGTTACTGCCGAGGAGGCGCTTGTTGCTGTTAAAGGAACAGATAAGCTTTTAAATAATATGCTTCCTGCTTTAACAGGCGGAAGTCTTTCCGATATGGTTAAGCCTATGATTTTCAGCGATGAAAGCCTTTCAAGCTTTGTTGTTTCTCTTTATCTCGGACTTTCCGAAACTGCAAGCGAGTTGGAAATGATAGGTCTTGATGCTTCAGTTTCTGCAGTAGCTGATGGATTGGGGGATTATCCCGAGGTTCAGAAGGCTCTTTTAAATGCTTCATCCTGGGAAGAGGTTAACCTTTCGGGTGTTAAGTGGGGCATCAGTGATAAAAATAGCTTCGCAACTGCGTTCGCAAAGGCATTATCACCATTTGACGATATTTTCTATACACTTCTTTGTTCGGGAACTTTCGAGATTTCAAGCTTTATTAAAATTGACGGTGCAAACGGTTATGAAAATGCAATTGTTCCAATGCTTCAGGCTTTAAAATGCACCGATATGATAAATCAGGAAGAGTTTACTAATCAGGCAAATGCTGACAGAAGCAATATGCTTAAAAATATTCTTCTTCCTATTCTTACATTGCTTGAAAAAGTTTTCTCTGCACCAATGGATACATTAACTGATGTTTTGCCAAGCTTTGCATATTTCATTGAGAGTGGCGAAATGGATGCTTGTATGGATTCGTTACTTTCACCCATATTCTCAAATCCTCTTGTGGAGATTGCGGTATTTTTAAAAATACTCGATTTGGACTCAATGAAATTTGATATGGATGAAATGCTGACAACAGGCCTTTCCGAAATGGCAGGGGAAAGCGGTTTGCAGCTTGCTCCCATTGATATGGAAAGACTCTCAAAATGCGGTTCGCACAACGGTATGGAATTTCAGTCCGATAAAGGCAGAGCACTCGTTGAAATATTAAGATGGTTAATTGATACCTTAAAGCTCAATAAACAATCACTTCCTCAGCTAATGAAAGATTTGGGCGGTAGTGAAAGTAAAGTATCAACAGATATGTTGAGCGGATTTCTTGATAATGATACAGATGCTTTGGTTGGTGCGATTATTCTTCTTTTCACACCTGCAAAGCTTAATTCACCCGAAGTGATGCTTTATCCTGAAATAGCACAGACTATTGTTCAGTTTACGCCCAATTTAACAGAAGAGAATTATAAAAAGGTCCTCAACGAAATTGATGATTTGCTTGATGATTTCGTTAAAGAGGGCGGAAGCTACAAAAGTATTGAAGCACTTCTTTCCAATGCTATCTATTCAAATGCAAATATAAATGCTCTTTTAACGGGTATTTACGGTGCAATGGAAAAAGAAGGTCTTCTTGAATTACTTGTTCTTTTGGGAATTGATGCAAGTCCCAAAGGCGTTGCAAAATTAATTGAGAATGATTACCCTAATGCCTATAATGCCTTGATTAATGCAGACTCTTGGGAAAAAGTTTCCAAAAACATTTCCTGGGGATTTTATAACGGCTCAAGAAGAGGCTTCCAGAACGCATTTCTTGCGGTGCTTCGCCCCTTGAATCCCTTGTTAGAGGTTGTTCTTGCGGGAGAAGATTTGGTTGTTGCAGACGCTATTACCTTAAAGGGCGCAGACGGCTATAACACAGGTGTTATCCCGATTCTTGAGGCATTAGGCTGCAAAGAAGGTTCAATTAAAACTTATACTCAATATGTAAATGATAATAGCAAAGATGCTCTTTTGAATAATATCGCAGAGCCTGTTTTTGATTTGCTTGACGAGATTTTTGATAACCCCGTTAAAACTCTTACAAGAATTTTGCCCAATGTGATTTATTTCCTTAACAGCGGTTCTTTAGAAAAATGCCTTTCAAATCTTCTTATTCCTGTAACCGCATTAACCTCTCGGATGTCTTCCTTGGTTGATTTGAATTTAGATGCTTCTGAGTTAACAAAAGATTTGGATTTGAATAAGCTTTTAGGCAGTATGCTTGAAGGTACGGGAATGAAGATTGCAGAGTTTGATATAAACTCTTTAGCAGGTATCGGCACAAAAACCGAAAAGCAAAGCAAAAGCACCTTTAACGGAAATTATGTGAAATACTCCTACATCGAAGCAGACCAAACAGGCGTTTTAATGACTCTTTTAAGAGTTCTCGCAAAAACACTTAAGCTTCCCGGTAACGAAAATCTGCTTGTTGGTTCAATGGCAGGGGGGAACGATGCTTTCTCAACCTATTCCGCATCAATAGGCGAACAGTTTGCACAAATGACAGAGGATGAGCTTATAGAGTGGCTTTATAATCTTCTCTTTAAAGAAAGAGCGCAGATTGAAATAGTTGTTGATGAGGATTATTCCCCTACAATTATTTATAAAGAACCCGAAAAGAATTACACACCGCTTTATGTTGTTGGCGGTTTTGCCCTTGTGGCAGGAGTAATCGGCATAATACTTTTCTGCAACAGAAAACGTCTTTATTATTGACGTTGTTATCGAGGTAATTAATTATGTTAGTATTAAAAAATATAGTTAAAGATTATATTACCGGTGACACAACCGTAAGAGCCCTCAAGGGAATTGATATTAATTTCCGTGAGAGCGAGTTTGTTGCGGTTTTAGGTCCCTCAGGTTGCGGTAAAACAACCCTTCTTAATATTATCGGTGGTCTTGACAGATACACAAGCGGTGATTTGCAGATTAACGGCAAATCCACAAAACATTTTAATGACAGCGATTGGGACACATATCGCAACCATTCAATAGGCTTCGTTTTCCAGAGCTATAACCTTATTCAGCATCAGACGGTTCTTTCTAACGTTGAGCTTGCTCTTACTCTTTCGGGCGTATCTAAAAAAGAACGTCGCAAAAGAGCTATTGAAGCTCTTAAAAAGGTTGGCCTTGAGAATCAGATTCATAAAAAGCCAACTCAGATGTCGGGCGGTCAGATGCAGAGGGTTGCAATTGCCCGTGCGCTTATTAATGACCCTGATATTCTTCTTGCTGACGAGCCCACAGGTGCTCTTGACACAGAAACCAGCGTTCAGATTATGGAGCTTCTCAAGGAGATTTCTAAAGATAAGCTCATAATTATGGTTACTCATAACCCTGACCTTGCAGAAGACTATTCAAACCGCATTATCAGATGCCTTGATGGTGAGGTTATCAGCGACTCTAACCCCTTTGAGCCCGATGAAAAGGATAAGGCAAATGAAAAGGTTAGGCTCGAAAACACAAAAGAAAAGGGCAAAAAATCAATGTCCTTCTCTTCTGCATTCTCTTTGAGTATAAATAACTTAAGAACAAAAAGCGCAAGAACATTTTTGACTGCTTTTGCAGGTAGCATCGGTATTATCGGTATTGCTCTTGTTCTTGCCCTTTCAAATGGTATACAGGTTTATATAGACAGAATTCAGGAGGATATGCTCCTTTCATACCCGATGACGGTTGAAAAGCAGACCTTTGACCTTGAAAGTGTTATGACCTCCTTTACGGGCTTAACCTCAGAAATGGTTGAGGGTATGGAAAATCAGGAAGAGGGTAAGGTTTATGTTAACGAATCCCTTATGCAGATGGTAAATGCTTTTATTTCCGAATCTACTTCAAATAACCTTGATAATTTCAAAAAATATATTGAAGATAATCAGGCTGAATTTGATGAGGTCTGCAACGATGTTCAATATAAATACAGCACAGATTTGAATGTCTATCGTGCTGATACCGAAAATGGCTTAATAAAAGTTAACCCCAGCACCATGATGGAAAATATGCCCATGATGGAAGGTATGGAGGGTATGGGTGATATGGCATCTCAGATGACAAGTATGATGCCCGTAAACGCTTGGATTGAGCTTATCGGTGATGATGAGTTAATGGATGCTCAGTATGATGTTATTGCAGGTAAAATGCCTGAAAAGTTTAACGAGGTTGTGCTTATTGTTGACGGAAACAATATGATAAACGAGCTTGTTGTTTATGCCCTCGGTCTTAAGGACCAGGAGGAATTCACAAAGAATATTATGCAGGCTCTTGCAAGCGGTGAATCTTTGGAAAATGAGGATATCACCGAATATTCTTATGATGAAATTCTTGATATGAAATTCAAGCTTGTTTTAAGTGCAGATTATTTCGTTAAAGATAAGAAAACAGGTCTCTGGAGCGACAACAGCGCCAACGATTATTTCGTTAAAAAGTTGGTTGATGAAGGTACAGAGCTTGAAATCGTTGGTATTTTAAAGCCCGATGAAAACAATACTCTTTCTTTGGGTACGGGCGGTATCGGTTATATGCGTGACCTTATGGATTACGCTATTGAAGAAACCGCTACAAGAGAGGTTGTTAAAGAACAGCTCAAAGATACATCAAAGGATGTGCTTACAGGTCTTGAATTCTCAAATCTTACGGTTAATGATTTCGACCTTAAGGATGTTGATTTAGGTCTTATAGATTTTAATTATCTTGATTACACACCCTTTATGTCCATGGCAGAGGGTATGGATATGTCCGAGGTCAATTTGATGGATATGGGAGCTATGTTCGGCTTTGATGATATGACAGAGCTTCAGAAAAAGCTCATGGAGGGATTCCTTACAGAAGATCAGGTTCTTGCCATAAAACAAGCTTATGTTGACACAATGGCAGCAAAAAGCTCACTTGCAGGTACCTTGGATAAGCTAGGCTATTCTACCTTTGAAACGCCTTCAATTATCTGCTTCTATCCAAAGAGCTTTGAAGCAAAGGAAAGACTTAACGAGCTTATAAATTATTACAATGAGCAAGTAACCGCAGATGGTCATGAGGAAGCACAGATTAAGGTTTCAGACTATATCGGTATGCTTATGAGTAGCTTAACAACAATTATTGACGTTGTTACTTATGTGCTTGTTTGCTTTGTTGCAATTTCACTTGTGGTTTCATCTGTTATGATTGGTATTATTACCTATATTTCCGTTCTTGAAAGAACAAAGGAAATCGGTATACTTAGAAGTATCGGTGCATCAAAGAAGGATATTGCAAGAGTTTTCAATGCGGAAACTGCGGTTATCGGCCTTGGTGCAGGTATAATAGGTATTCTGTCAACGCTACTTCTGGAAATACCAATTAACCTGTTGCTGAAATACGCCGCTCACATTCCTGCGGCGGCATCTTTGCCACCCGTTGCGGCAATAGTTCTTGTTATTATAAGTGTTTCACTGACTCTTATTGCAGGACTTATTCCCTCAAGAATAGCGGCGAAGAAAGACCCCGTTGAAGCGCTCAGAACTGAATAAATGCTATATGACCTCATTCAAAAAATCTTTTTTGAATGAGGTCATTTGTTATGTTGGAGAACTTTATGATATGTAAATTAATTAAAATAATTACATATATGAAACGTGCAATTTCAAGTTCGTTAATTATGGAATAATGTGAATTCAGAAGAATAAAGTTGCGGTTGTTTTAGCCTTTCTTCGAAGAAAGGGGGACCATCTTGAATATATACAGAATACGAATATGTGGTAAGCGAGCCAGTTCACAAATAATTGAAATAAGTTCAGCGGAATGGTGGAAAGTTCTCGACGCGACAACAGGAGCGTCGTTGAATCGTAAGATTCAATTGTAATATAGTAATTGAGGACAATAACTTTGTTACACTTTCACCTGACGGCGAAATATTGCTTTGCAATAAAGAACCTTCCGTCTTTTGTCATACAAGTATGCCAAAATCCACCTTCCTTTGAAGGAAGGCTCAAAGAACAACGACTTTATTCTCATATACTTTTACTCGTTCTGTAACTGTGTACCACCCACCGCTGACGCGGTCCCCCCTCCTTTTGCCAAGGCAAAAAGAGGGATAGGCTTCGCAATACTTTTACATATTATATTTCAGCGTATTTTTGCACCCCGATACTTCACTTGATTTTATCGATATACAAGCAAGCTTGTTCGATATATTTTACTTCATAAAATTCGATATATTTAGCGTTGCTAAATTCGATATGATATAAATCCTTATTGTCTTGTGCCGTAGGCACATATCGAACCGCAGGTATATCGAATAGTAAGATATATCGAAAATCCGTCAGGATTTATATCGCTGTGGCTTAGCCACAACTTGCCACTTGCTCTAATGAGCAAAACTCATACCCATTCTCTCTTGCATAGTCAATTATATCGCCCAAGGCGTCTGCGTTATCGGGGGAAACTGCGTGCAAGAGGAGAATGCAACCGGGGTGAAGGCGAGCAGTTACTGTATCAAAAGCATACTGTTTACCTTGGGGGTTATTAATATCCCAATCTGCATAGGCAGTTGACCAGAAAACTGAGGTATAGCCAATGCTCTGAACTAACTCTAACGCATTTTCTGAGCAAGCACCCTCAGGGAAACGGAAAAAGGGTGCAGAATAGCCGAAATGCTCTCTTAAATAATTATCAAGATTTTCAATTTCCTTTACCATCTGTGTTCGGTTAATTTTTGAAAAGTTTGGGTGGGTATCGGAGTGATTTCCCACAATATGCCCCTCATTTATCATTCTTGCAATAATTTCGGGGTTATCCTTAACATTCGGAAGAGTTACAAAAAAAGCCGCAGTAACATTCTTTTCTTTTAAGGTGTCGAGGATTTTCTCTGTGCAACCATTTTCATAACCGCAGTCAAAGGTAAGATAAATAACTTTTTTCCCGCTTGTATCAAGGCAGGTTGCTCCATATTTTTCGTAGAGCTTCTGATTATTTACTGATATATCGTGAGGAACTCCATTCTTTGAAACTCCAAAGCTATGATTATGAGGTGCAGTTGAAAGACCTTTTAAATTATCAGGGTCAACAACGGGTAAAATGACTGTTGGTAAAGGCTCAAGACCTGTATAGGTTTTCTTCGTTCCTGTGTCTTTGCCATATATTGCCTTAGCAGCTCTTTTTATTTTATCCATTGGCTGAGGTGCAGGGGCACTTTCAGTCTGACTTTCGCTTTCTGTTTCCGATGTGCTTTCTTGTTTTTCCGTTGCCTCACTTGTTTTAGCTTCAGTTGAAAATGAGGTTGTTCCGTTTGAATCATTTTTACCGCAACCAACAAATGAGGGGATTATTAAAAGTATAAGTAGAATTAAAATTGTTCTTTTCATATTTACTCCTTCTGTTTGGCAGTTGAGGGGAAATCCCCTCACCGCTATTTGAACATATACTGAACATTGTCTAAAATGCCGTCCATAGTTTTTACGCTCTTTTTAGCGAGCTTTTTCATTTTTTTCTTTGTGCTGTTTTTGGAATTAACAACGCCTGCTGTAACTGCTGCCGCAACGCCCATTGCCATTAAAGCACCACCGATTTTCATTGTTTTATCGGAACCCATTAACATCATAAAAACACCTCCCGTTTGTTTTTTAATAGTTTGACCTAAGGATAAAAAAGTAGTCGCAAACTATTGATAAAAATAAATGGAAGTGATAAAATTTAGAGTAGAGATTTTTGGCAAGGAAAGAAGGATTAAAATGGAAAACCAAAAAAGACTTGTTGCCATAAATGATATTTCAGGTTTTGGTAAGTGTTCTCTTACTGTTGCAATTCCTATAATTTCTGCCGCAGGTGTGGAAACAATTTGTATGCCAACTGCAGTTTTATCAACTCACACAGGCGGTTTCACAGGCTACACTTATCGTGATTTAACTTGCGATATGCCCGATATTTCTGCCCATTGGAAATCTATTGATTTAAAGCCCGATGCAATTTATTCAGGCTTTTTAGGCTCCTTTGACCAGATTGATATTGTAAAGAAATTTGCAGAGGATTTCAAAAGGGCGGACAACCTTTTTATTGCTGATCCTTGTATGGCAGACCACGGCAAAATGTATGCAATTTTTGATAAAAATTTTGCAAAGGCAATGGCAGAGCTTTGCTCAATGGCAGATATTATTCTTCCTAATATTACAGAGGCCTGCTTTATGACCGATACTGATTTTGTTTCGGATATTCATACAGAAGAGTATATCGAGAGTCTTCTTAATAAGCTTTTAGATATGGGGGCCAAAAACGTTGTTCTGACAGGTGTTACCTTTGAAGAAAGTAAGCTTGGTGCTGCATTTATGGGTCAGGACAGAGTTCCGCAGTATTATTTTCAGGACCGTCTTCCCGGAATGTATCACGGCACAGGCGATGTTTTTGCAAGTGCTTTCTGCGGTGCTGTTCTTAACGGCATTTCATATTATGATGCAATGGGGATTGCCGCAAGATATGTTTGCGATTGCATAAAACGCACTCAGTCTATGGAAAATCCCATTACTTACGGTGTTGATTTTGAGAGAGGTATTCCTTTCTACATTAAGGAATTGGGTAAAATATAAATGAGTGAGCTTAACATTGTTCTGGTAGAACCCGAAATTCCCCAAAATACAGGTAATATTGCAAGAACCTGCGCCGCAACGGGTGCAAGGCTTCATATTATTAAACCCATGGGTTTTACAATTGATGATAAAAAATTAAAAAGAGCAGGTCTTGATTATTGGTATTTGCTCGATTTGACCTATTATGAAAATCTTGATGATTTTTTTGAGAAAAACCCTGACGGTAACTATTTCTTTTTTACCACCAAGGCGAGAAAAACTCATTCAGATGCAGTTTATACCGATAAATCTTTCCTCTTTTTCGGTAAGGAAACAAAAGGTCTTCCCGAAGAACTTTTGTTGAAGCACCCTGATGAGTGTGTAAGAATACCAATGATTGATGATGCAAGAAGCCTGAACCTTTCAAACTCTGTTGCAATTGGGGTTTATGAAGCCTTAAGGCAGTTAGGTTATCCCGAACTTCAGAATAAAGGTCAGCTTCATAATTACACTTGGGAAGATAGTTTTTAATAAGCATAACATCTCCGCTTGATGCATATATTGTATAGCGGAGGTGTTTTTATTATGACAGAAGAAAAAAGGACAGGAATTTTACCCCATAACTGTATTCTTGAGGACAGAAAAAAGCTTTCTGTTTCAGGAGTTAAGGATGTGGGGAGCTTTGATGAGGAAACCATTATTGCCCAGACCGAATATGGTGAATTGACCATTAAGGGTGAAAAGCTTCATATCACAAAGCTTTCTCTTGAAATAGGGGAGCTGTGCATTGAGGGAAGTGTAAACTCTCTTTCTTATGCAGATATAATCGATAAATCAGGCAGTTTTCTTTCGAGAGTGTTCAGATAATGTATAATGTTTCTCAGAGCGAACAAGTTCTTGTTTTTCTCGCTTCCTTGGGTGTTGGCTTTCTATTAGGCGTTTTGTATGATTTTTTACGGGCTATAAGATTGTCTTTCACACGAGGAAAATGGAGTGTAATTATTTTTGATTTGCTTTATTTTTTTATGGTGGCTTTTGTGAGCTACATATTTATTCTTGCAGCCAACAAGGGTGAGGTGCGCTCTTATATAATTATAGGTGAGCTTTTAGGCGCAGTTTTTTATTATTTTTCATTAGGCTTTGCTTTAATGAAGCTGACAGATAAGTTTGTTTTACTTTTAAAGCGGTTTTATTCATTTGTTTTTAAAATTATTTCCTTTCCTTTTCGCCTTATAAAAAACTTATTTTTGAAAGTTTTTGGTAAATTAAATACTATTTTTAAAAAAAGTGAAAAAAAGTCCCAAAAAATTCAAAAAAAGGTCTTGCCAAAAGCACGGGTATATGTGTATAATTTATTCGGTATATTGTGTGCAGGTTTAAAAAAATCCAAGAAAGGCGGTAAGGCTTATGGCGAAAGAGAAAAAGAAAAATCAACTTAATTCTCGCAGTGTTATAGTTATTGTTTTGTGCTTTGTTCTTTTGCTTTATATGGGTATAAGATTTGTTAAAGCTCAGAGCGAAATTAATGCTAAAGAAGCGCAGTTAACAGAGCTTGAAAGCATCTATGAAAGCCAGGTTTCCGAAAATGAGGAGCTTAAAGCCGCTATCAAGGATGGAGATAAAAAAGAACTTGCAGAAGAATATGCAAGGAAAAAGGGTTATGTTATGCCGGACGAAAGAGTCTATGTGGATATAACTCCCGGCTCCGCAGAATAAAACTAACACAAACAAATTTAGGGGTAAACTATGGCAGTGGAAATCGGCGCGATTCTTGAAGGAAAAGTTACAGGCATCACAAATTTCGGGGCTTTTGTTGAGCTTCCCGATAAAACAACAGGTATGGTACATATTTCGGAGGTTTCATCATCTTTTATTAAAGATATTCACGAAAAGCTTTCCGAAGGCGATGTTGTTAAGGTTAAGGTTATTGATATTAATGAAAAGGGTAAAGTGGCTCTTTCTATTAAAAAGGCTCTGCCCGAGCAACCGGAAGAATCCAAACCGAAGCGTCCTGCAGGGGATAGACCTAAGAGAAGTCAACCTCCCGTCTGGACAGGTACACAGAAGTCTGAACCCGAAAGTATGTCTTTTGAAGATATGATGGCAAAGTTCAAAAGCGTCAGCGACGAAAAAATGAGCGACCTTAAAAAGAATAATGTTGCAAAGCGTGGTGCTTCAACACCTCGCCGTGGCGGTAATTCAAGAGGTTAAATACATATTATAAACCGTGTCGATTTCGGCACGGTTTAGTTTTATGAGGTAGAGTAATGAGAGAGATTAGTGCAGTTTTAATCGAAGAGGCGGTTGAAAAGCTTTTCCTCCAAGCAAACGGAACGCTTTCTGCTTCTTTGGAAGAAAAAATCCGCAACTGCGAAGCTGAAGAGAGTAACCCTATTGCTAAAGGGGTTTTTTCCGACCTTTGCAAAAATCTTGATGCGGCAAAGGAGCTTAATATTCCCATTTGTCAGGATACAGGAATGGCAGTGCTTTTTTGCGAACTGGGTCAAGAGGTACATATTGTTGATGGTGACTTTAATACCGCAGTTAATAACGGTGTCAGAAAAGCATACCTTGACGGCAAAATGCGTTGCTCAATTGTTAAAGACCCTATAAGAAGAGGTAACACAAATGATAACACCCCTGCTTTAATTCATCTTTCTATTGTGCCCGGGGATAAAATAAAACTCACCGCCGCACCCAAAGGCTTCGGCAGTGAGAATATGAGCAAAATTAAAATGTTTACTCCATCGGCAAGTATTGATGATATTGTTGACTTTGTTATTAATGTGGTGAAAGAGGCAGACTCTAACCCTTGCCCGCCCGTTGTTTTGGGTGTTGGTATCGGTAGCGATTTTGAGGGTGTTGCTCTTCTTTCCAAAAAAGCACTTTGCAGGGATGTTTCAATAAGAAATTCTGATAAATTCTACGAGGATTTGGAAAACAGAATACTCACAGAAATTAATAAGCTTAATATTGGTGCTCAGGGCTTCGGCGGAGATATAACCGCCCTTGCGGTTAATATTGAAACCGCACCAACTCATATTGCAGGGCTTCCTGTGGCAGTTAATGTTGGGTGCCATGTGACCAGACACAGTGAAACAATAATTTGATAATTATTGTTTCACTGTGTAATGCGAAATGCGAAATGCGGAATGAACTTCACAATACTTTTAAAATTGCCGACCGCAAGTCCCGAAACTTGCCACTTCCAACTTGCCATTTTAGTTCCTCAATCCTAACTTATTACGGAATTCTTCATAAATTTCCAATATCTTAAATTTAACAACATACTTCTCTCCGCCGTTGACTATTTTTTCACCGCTTTGGGTTAAATAGTCTGCGGTGTTTTCATTTGTTTCAATGCCGTCTGCGGCAGGAACACATAATGGCGGAAACATAACGCACCACCAGTTTTTACCCTTACCTTCGCCTAAAACTACCTTTAAAGCGGTGTATTGCCCTGCAGGGAATGTGAGATTGCCGTAATACCTTGTTTCAAAATATTCTTCCTGCAAAGTGATTTTGACATTATAATTAAATCCGTTTTCTTTAAGAGTTTCTTTTGCGGTTTTTAAAAGAATTTCTTTTGAAGCTTCAAAATGCTCTTTTGCATTTTCTTTGGTAACATTATCGTTCAGAATACTTGCATTGGTTTCTAAAAGTGCATCGCGAACTTTTAATTTAACCTCCTGGTCAACCTCAGAATTGCTGTTTGCGAGAATATGGAGCCTTACAACATCTTCTTTTACAGTTTCTGCCGATGCGGTGAAAAAAGTACAGGAAAAAGCCATATAAAGTGAAATGGCAATAGCGGTAACAGATAATAAAATTTTATCTTTTCTTTCGTTAAAGGCCTTGTATTTAAAAATTGACATAATAAAAACCGTCCTTTCATTTCTGAAATGATTTTGGACGGTTTTTTATGTGTTTATTCAGTTTTCTTCGGAAATTATTTCCACACCGTTTTTTTCGGGAGTACAGATATATACATTGGGGAATTGCTTTTTCAGGACCTTTACACTTGCTTCGGCATTTGCTTTTTCTTTGAAAATTCCGTAAACTGCAGAGCCTGAGCCTGTCATACAAGATGCAACGGCACTATTCTTATTCATTATATCTTTAATATCAACTCTGCCGTTTATGTCAAAGGCTTGTTCAAAAACATTGGAGCAAAGCTTAAGTCCGTTGGAGAAATCACCATCTGCGAAGTATTCAAGCATTTGTTCATTTTTCGGGTGCTTCATATATTCTAAGCTATCAACTGCATCGTAGGCTTCTTTAGTGGAAACTCCGTCATTGGGCTTTACAACAACAATGTAGAAACTATCATCTAAATCGGGCAGGGGAGCAACAATAGCGCCCGTATCAAGAGCTAAAGCAGTACCGCCAACAATGCAGAATGGGATATCTGCTCCAACCTTTACACCGATTCGGCAAAGCACTTTTTCAGGATAGTTAGTGTTAAATATTTTATTTAACGCAACAAGAACTGCCGCACCATCAGCACTGCCGCCACCCATACCTGCGCAAAATGGGGTGTGCTTCTCAAGGTGGATATGAACACCTTTATTTTCTTTTATATCTGCATAATCGAAAAACTTTTCTGCGCATTTATATACAATGTTTCTTTTATCTGTGGGCACACCATCGGTATCGCAGGAAATTGTGATTTCTTCACCATCGTTTTTTTCAACAGTTATAATATCACCAAGGCTTATGGACTGCATAATGGTGAAAAGCTTGTGGTAGCCGTTTTTCTTGATACCTGTTATATCTAAAAGAAGATTAATTTTTGAATTTGCTTTTAAAGTGAGTTTCATATTGCCACTCCTTTCTATAGCCGAAAAGAATTGAACCCCGTACGCCTAAAATTCAAATCTTTCGGCACATCAGTGCGTTTTTCGTCTTAATATACGCCAGTATATCTGCGCCGAAGAAACACTCTGCTGCACCAAAATCTTTGGGATTTTAGGTGCGAGCAGTTTATTAAGTCAAAATTTTTGCAATAACAAGGAAAAAAGTGAAGGAATACTGGCGTATTTCAAGCTTTTTGACGCAGTTAGTGCGGAAATTTGCCTTAAGAAACCGTGCGGTGTTCAATTTTTTTCGGCTATTATATTTTAACATATATTATTATATTTTTAAAGACATTTATTTTTATATATTTTGCAACAAGCTCTGTTATTTTATGTTATTTTGTGATATCATGATGTTCTGAAAGAAGGTTTTGAAAATGGATAATATAAAAATTATTGATTTACATACTCATACGGACAGCTCTCAGGATGGTAATCATCCGGTGGAATATATGGCAGAGGTTGCGGCACAGAACGGTATTCAGATTGTTGCTTTTACCGACCATTGTGAAGTTGATGTATTTTATAAGGATGGCTTTGATAAAAGGGCAGAACGTAGCTTCCGTGAGGTTTCAAAGGCACAGAAGGCTTTTGAAGGCAAAATTGAAATACTCAGAGGAATTGAGCTTGCCCAGCCTCATTATCTTCCTGAGCTTGCAGAAGAGATTGTGAATAAAAATGACTATGATGTTATAATCGGCTCAATTCATAATTTAAGAGGAAAGCCTGATTTTTATGATTTTACAACCTTTGACGGATATGATGTTGAAGCTTTGATGAATGAATATTTTGACGAGCTTCTGCAGATGCTTCAATGGGGCAATTTTGAAATTCTTGCTCACATTACATATCCCTTCAGATATATTTTCAACCTTTGCGGTTATGTTGAGGATATCAATAAATATTCCAAAAAGATTGATGAAATTTTAAAGCTTTGTGCTGAAAAGGATAAGGCTCTTGAAATTAATATGGGCGGTCTTAAGTACCCCATTAATAAACCTGCTCCCGATATTGATACTATTAAAAGATATAAGGAATTGGGTGGCAGACTTGTGAGCGTTGGTTCCGATTCACACTATGCAGAGCGTATCGGTTTCGGTATTCCTCGTGCTTATGAAATGGCAAGAGAAGCAGGCTTTGATTTTGTTGCAAGGTTTAAAGAAAGAAAGGCTTTTGAGTTTGCAATAAAATAAGATTTTAGTGAAAAAACTGTATAATTTATGATTTAAAGCACATTTTATTCATTTATTACAATTGGAAATGAATGGTAAAACTGTAAAGCGGATAACTTGACAATGTTCAAAACTGTGTCTAAAATGTCAACAACTACGGGTTTAGAGCTTTTTAAATTTCTAAAAAGGGAAAAACGCGTAAAGCAACTGACTTTACATTGACAAAGTTTTGAACATTTGGCTTTTTTCGACCAATGTATATACATTTGCATATTCATTTGCATAAATTTTGGCAAGGTGGTGGTGTTTTGAGAAGAATTGAATACAAGGTTTCTGAAGAATACAACGGAACCCCCCTTTATTATTTTTTGAGGGAGTGTGTTGGGGTATCAACCCGCATAATTCAGACTCTTCGCCATACCCCAAAATCCGTTTTTATAAATGGTGGGGAAAGTAGGGTTATCGACAAGGTTAAAACTAATGACAAAATAGAAATTTTTCTTCCTGAAAAAACCGAACCGCCGATTCTCTGGGAGACAGCCTTGGATATAATTTACGAGGATGAGGATTTACTTATTATAAATAAGCCTTCAGGAGTTTCTGTTCATCCAACAAGAAATCACCCAAACGGAACTCTTTGCAATGCAGTTGCCGCATATCTTAAAAATGAGGGTAACGAGAATTTTGTTGCAAGGGCGGTAGGCAGACTTGATAAGGTTACATCGGGGGTTATGGTGTTTGCAAAAAATGCCTTTGTTGCATCAAAATTAAACGGCAATCTTGATAAAACATATTTAGCTCTTGCACAAGGTGTTTTAGAGGGAGAGGGGACGGTTAACGCTCCCATTTATAGACCCGATATAAATAAAACAATCCGTGCCGTTGGTGGACAAGGGGACGAAGCAATAACTATTTGGAAAGCTTTGAAAAGCTTTGACAATAAAACTCTTTTGGAAATAAAAACCCTTACAGGCAGAACTCACCAGATAAGAGTCCATTGCGCTCATATCGGTCACGCACTTGTGGGTGATGAAATGTATGGGGCAAAAACGACCGATAATATCAAAAGGGCGGCTCTTCATTGCTACGAGGTTAAAATAATTCACCCTGTAACAAACAAAGAATTAACCTTTGTTGCAGAGGTACCTGAAGATATGAAGAGGGAAATGAGTTTATATCATAGATGAAAATTTTTGATTGATGTTGAATGTTAATTTTATTTATGGTAAACTAAAGTCAGAAAGGATGAAAAGGAGGAATATTTTATGACCAACAAAGTATATTCGCTTGATGAAATAAAAAGCATTGTTGCGCCAATTGCTCAGACATACGGTGTTCAAAGAGTATTCCTCTTTGGTTCGTATGCCCGTGGTGAAGCTACACCCGAAAGTGACCTTGATTTCAGGGTTGATAAAGGTAAGCTCAAAGGTTTATTTGCTTTAGGTGGATTGTATAGTGATTTGGAAGAGCGCTTTAATAAAGAGTTGGACTTACTTACAACAGGAAGTCTCGAACCAAGCTTTTTAAACCAAATCAAGCATGAGGAGATTTTGATTTATGAGTGTTAGTAATCGAGATAACACAATTGTTGAAAAGATATATAACTATTGTAAGGAAATTGATGATGCCCACAATACATTTTGTGGTTCTTACGAAAACTTCAAGATAAACACAGTTTACAAAAATGCGGTTTGTCTTTGTTTGTTGCAAATTGGCGAACTATCAACAAAACTTTCAGAAGAATTTAAAACAAACTACAACAATATCCCTTGGAAACAAATTCGTGGTATGAGAAATGTTGTAGCTCATGAATACGGTCATATTGATTATGAAATAGTATGGGAAACCATTGAAGACGGTGTTCCTACTTTGAAAGAGTTTTGTTGCGATGTACTTGGCATTGACAATTTATAAATCAATTGTTAGAATATTAAAAAAAGAAAGGCAGGTGGACAAAATGACAATGAATCTTAATTTCCGAAACAGGAGTGCCGTTTTGTCCGTTTGCGATTGATATAGTTTTTATCTTTTTGTAAATTAAGGCATCTCCGTGTTTTCGGAGGTGCCTGTTTTGTTGTCTGAGAAAGGTGAGAAAATGAACCCCTGGAAATCAAAAAAACATAAGAATATATATAAGGATGTAAATGTCAGAAAAGGGATATCTTTACGTTTTGAAAAAGAGGTACACGAAGATGTGAAAAACCTTTTTAAGAGATTTACCGACTGGTTGCGAGCAAATTATGATTTCCCTATCAGAGTTACGATTTATGTTAAAGCAAGCGAAACAATAACATTACAAAACGGATGTATTGCTTGGGGCTCTTTTAGGTATTTCGATACTTTTGATGAGCCGTATATTCGAATTCCAACAGGTGATTATTTAGAACAAGCGAGAATTGTTGGTGAAGATACGGCATTAGAAGCAATATTGTCATCTCTCGTCCACGAATTAACTCACTATTTTCAGTGGGTGAATCAATTTGAACAAACAGATCGTGGCTCGGAGTGGCAGGCTAATTTTTATCGTTACAGAATAATTGATTTATTTTTAAATGAAAATGGTGGGTTGAAATGATATTTGAAGAAAAGAAATTTATATTGAAAAATGGTGTAGAAGCCATATTAAAAACTCCTGAAATTTCTGATGCTGCTGAGCTTGTTAATTTAATGGCTACAGTAAGCGGTGAAACTAAATTCCTCGTAAGATATAAAGAAGAATGGGAAAGCGTTAGTGTAGAGGGTGAAGCAGAGTGGGTCAGAGGTGTTCGTGAATCCAAAAATTCATTCGTATTGATTTGCAAAGTAAATAATGAAATTGCAGGTATATGTGATGTTACATTCAAAACAGGTATGAAAACCTGTCACAGAGCATCAGTAGGAATCGCACTCCGCCGGAAATACTGGAATATGGGTATAGGCTCTGCTATGTTCCAAGAACTTGTAAATGCTGCAACTGAACGTGGTGGCATAGATTTTATGGAGTTGGAATTTACCAAGGGTAATGAAAGAGCAAAAGCACTTTACGAAAAATTCGGTTTTAAAATTATATCCGAAAAGCCGAACGTATATAAGCTTAAGGATGGTACATATCAAAGTATCGTTTATATGCAGAAGTATTTATAATCAGCAAAAGAGGTGATTGCCTTGCAAAAGGGATTAAAACAAATCAGGTTTAAGCCTATGAATAACGATGAGTTTCAGGTATATTCGAAGTGGTCGGTAAAAGCTTATGCAGAGCATTTGATAAAAGCAGGTGACGAAAAATTCAGATTCAAAGCATTGAGAGCTGCCAAAAGTGAGTTTAATGATATATTTCCTGATGGTGCAGATTCCGCGGATAACTATTTGTATATAGTTATAAATGATGATAACGAAAAAATAGGGGTTATCGGGTATCAGAAAAGTCCTTTTGAGGAAAACGCTGCATTTGTTACGGAGAATGTTATTAGAGAAGAATATCGCGGAAAAGGCTACGGAAAAAGTACGTTTATAAAAATACAGGAGGATGCACGTGAGAAAGGTTTCGGAAAAATGGTTCTTAATGTTTTTAAACATACTCCGATATCTTATTCTATGTACGAGAAAAGCGGATTTAAAGTGATAGAAGATTACGGCGGAAGCGTAATAATGGAGAAAAATTTATAGGTTTAAATATATGAAAAAAGTAATTGTAATAGGTTGTCCCGGTTCGGGTAAAACAACTTTTTCTGAAAAACTGAATAAGTGCACGGGATTGCCGTTATATTATCTTGATGCAATATGGCACAAGCCTGACAAAACTCATATTCCGAGAGAGGAATTTGATGAAAGAATAAAAGAAATATTCAGCACAGATGAATGGATAATTGACGGAAATTACAACAGAACTATTGAAACAAGGCTTCAGTATTGCGACACAGTTTTTCTCTTCGATTTACCAACAGAGGTTTGCATACAAGGAGCAACTGAGCGACTTGGTAAAGGTCGGTATGATATGCCTTGGATAGAAAAAGAGTTGGACCCTGAATTTGAAGGCTTTATTAAAGAGTTTTCCGAAAAATCCTTGCCAAAGATATATAATTTGATTGAAAAATATAAAGCGGAAAAACAAGTGATAATCTTTAAATCAAGAGAAGAAGCGGATGATTACATAAAGGAAATAAGGTGATATCGCAATGTTTTTGCTTTGTTCAACGGTACAGGCAAGCCTGTACCCTACGATAAATCGAAAAAACAACACAACCGTAGGGTATGGGCTTGCCCATACCGCAGAGAGAGTCTCGTTATGTTGCAATACTTTTACTAATCGCTAATTGCTATACTGGCATCTGGCATCTGGCGACTGGTGGCTGATAAAAAACTTGTAAAAAAATGTAATTTCCCTTGACAAAGGGGAAGTGTTCTGTTAGAATACCATTTGCCGCATATTAAGGGCGGGTGTTTTGTTATGCCCACAAACGCAAAGCGTGCCTTGTTAGCGAGACTGAAAGAAAGCAGGTAAAAATCTATGTACGCAATCATCGAAACAGGCGGAAAACAGTACAAAGTTCAGAGCGGCGATGTTATTTTCATCGAAAAGCTTGAGGTTGAAGCTGATTCCACTATAACCTTCGATAAGGTTATCGCTGTTGGTGCAGACGACGGTATCAAAGTTGGTGCTCCTTATGTTGACGGTGCTTCTGTTAGCGCAAAAGTTATCAAAAACGGTAAGGGCAAGAAAATCGTTGTTGCTACCTACAAACCCAAAAAGAATGAAAAACGTAAAATGGGTCACAGACAGCCCTATACAAAGGTTGAAATTTCAGCTATTAATGCATAATCAATGATTAATGTAAAATTTTTTCATTCTGAAAATGGCGTACCTTCTGGTTTTTCTTTTAAGGGTCACGCAGGCTATGCTGCCCACGGTAGCGATATAGTTTGCGCCGCAATTTCTTCTGTTGCATATATGACTGCTAACACCATTATTGAAATAATGGGAGTTCAGGCGGATGTAACCGTTAAGGATGATGGGGAAATGACCTTGAAAGTTCCCGAAGAAAGCGCAGAAAAAACAAAAGAACTATTGCTTGGTTTAGAGCTTCATATTAATGAACTCAAAAAGCAATATCCCAAAAATGTTACGATAACTACGGAGGTGTAACGAATGCTTAAAATCAATATCCAGTTATTTGCTCATAAAAAAGGTATGGGTTCAACTCGTAACGGCCGTGATTCCGAATCTAAGAGACTCGGTGCTAAAAGAGCAGACGGTCAGTTTGTTCTTGCAGGAAACATCCTTGTAAAACAGAGAGGCACAAAAATCCACCCCGGTACAAATGTTGGCAAAGGTAAAGACGATACACTTTTTGCACTTATTGACGGTCAGGTTCGCTTCGAGCGTCTTGGCAGAGACCGCAAGAAAGTTAGCGTTTATCCCGTTGAGCAATAATTAAATTGTGAAAACTCACTCTATCTGAAAAGATAGAGTGTTTTTTTATGCTTTTTGCTCCTTTTTATTTGGTATTTTATTGCAAATATAAATGTAATGTGTTAAAATTATATAGATTATAATATAACTCACTTAGGACGTGATTACAATGAGAAAAACAAGTGCAAATATCGGATTTATCGGTATCAGCGGAAGAGGCTCGGGTATGCTAGGACTTCTTTTGCAGGTTGAGGGTGTTAAGGTTCCTGCAGTTTGCGACCTTATTCCCGAAAGAGCAGAAAGAGGTATTGAAATCGTTGAAGAAGCAAACAACAAGGAATACCCCGTTCACGCTTATCTTGATTATAAGGAAATGCTTGAAAAGGAAGATCTTGATGCAGTTGTTATTGCAACAACCTGGATTACCCACGCAAGAATCGCAGTTGATGCAATGAAGGCAGGTTGCCACGTTGCAACAGAGGTTGGCGGTGCTGCATCGGTTGAAGAATGCTGGCAGATGGTAAGAACAAGCGAAGAAACAGGCAAAATTTGCATGCTTCTTGAAAACTGTTGCTATTGCCGTAACGAAATGGCAGTGTTCAATATGATTCGTCAGGGCATTTTCGGTGAAATAGTACATATGGAAGGCGGATATCGTCACGATTTGCGTGATGAAATTGCTCTCGGCAGAGAAAATATTCACGGCAGACTCTTTAACTTTATGAACAGAAACGGTGAGCTTTACCCCACTCATCAGTTAGGCCCGATTTCAAAAGCTCTTCGTATTAACAGAGGTAACCGCTTCTTAACAGTTAACTCCGTTGCAAGCAAGGCAAGAGGTCTTCATCAGTGGATTAAAGATAACAAGGGCGAAGAATATGACCTTTATAACACAGATTTCAAATGCGGTGATATTGTTACAACAATTATCAAATGCGCAGGCGGAGAAACAATTAAATTAACTCACGACTGCACTCTTCCTCGTCCTTACACCCGTGACTACGAGGTTCAGGGTACAAAGGGTATCTACTCCGAGCCCGAGGACGGAAAAGGCAGAATTTATATTGACGGCACTCATACAGAGCACCAGAGCTGGACTCACGAATGGGATGATTTCACTCCCTGGAGAGAAAAATATGAGCATCCTTTATGGGTAGCTTATGAAAAAGGCGGAATTAAAGCAGGTCACGGCGGTATGGACTACCTTGTTCTTTCTGCTTTTGTTGATGCAGTTTACGAGGGTGAAAAGCCTCCTATTGATGTTTACGATACAGCAGCCTGGATGGTTATTACTTGCCTTTCAGAGCAGTCAGTTGCAATGGGTGGCGCTCCTGTTCCCGTTCCTGATTTCACAAACGGTAAATGGATTGACAGAGAAGATTTCCGCAGAGGTATGTACTGTCTTGAAGAAGTTTGCGATGAATGCTTTGAGAAAGTTGAGGAATAATTTATGAAATATTATATTGGTGTTGACGGTGGCGGAACAAAAACCGCATTTGCACTTTTTGATGAGAATAAAAATGTAATTGCTCAGAACGAAACTGAAGGCTCAAACCACGAAAACCTTGAGGGTGCAATTCCTCAGGCAGCAGGTATTATTGCAGGTGGTATAAACGGTCTTTTAGAAAAGGCAAGTCTTAAATTCGATGATATCAGCGGTATTTTAATGGGCCTTGCAGGTATTGACCACCCTTATCAGCACGATGAAATGCAGGTTGAATTAGGTAAGCTTGGTATTACAGGTGCAAGAATTTATAACGATGGCTTCATCGTTATTAAAGCAGGTGTTGGTGCAGGCGCAGGTATTGGTTATAACTGCGGTACAGGTACTTGCTGTAACTGCCTCGATAATGAGGGCAATATGCTCCAGATTGGCGGATTTGATGTGCTTTCCGGTGACAAGGGTAACGGTCACTGGGTTGGCGCTCAGGCATTCAGAATTATGTATGATGAAATTTGCCTCGGTAAAGTAAAATCACAGATTACTGCTTTAATGGAAGAAAAAGCAGGTATCAAAGACAGAGAAACATTACTTGGCTCTCTCGCAGTTCTTGAAGATGAAGAAAAAGGTGAGGATTTCCTCAGAATGATTATTACTTCATTCTTTGAAGCTGCAAATAATGATGACGAAGAAGCACTTAAGGTTATTGAAGAAATGGCACAGAGAGGTGCAGATTTCATTTGCGGTCACGTAAATAAAATGAGCTTCGGTGACGAAATCAATGTTGTTCTTTCAGGTTCAATTCACACAAAGCTTCCCTCACAGAAATATACCGACAGAATGGCAGAGCTTGTGGCTGAAAGAACAGGCAGAAAGTTTAATTTTATTAAACTTAATTGTGCACCCGTTACAGGTTGCATCAACTGGCTTCTTGAGGACTAAAAGAAATAAATTATTCTGAAAGGACTTGACATAAATGAAAGAAATTAATTTGACCGTTATCGGTTCAGGCAGCACATATTGCCCCGAGCTTATTTATGGTTTTATTGAGGCAAAGGATTCTCTTAAGCTTAAAAGAGTTGCTTTTATGGATATTGATGAAAGAAAACGCACAATTGTTGGCGGTCTTTGTGTTCGTATGCTTAAAAGTGCAGGTATTGATTGCGAAGTTGTTATGACTGATGACCTTGATCTTGCTTTGCAGGGTGCAGATTTCGTTGTTACGCAGATTCGTGTTGGTAAGCTTCCTTGCCGTCATATTGATGAATCAATTCCTCTTAAGCACGACCTTATCGGTCAGGAAACAACAGGTATCGGTGGTTTCTTCAAGGCTCTTCGTACAATTCCCGTTATGAAGAATATTGCAGAAAGAATTGAAGCAATTTGCCCTGACGCATGGCTTATTAACTTCACTAACCCCTCAGGCATTATTTCTGAGTTCCTTATTAACCACACAAATGTTAAAACAATGGGTCTTTGCAACGTTCCCATTGCTATGATTGATGATGTTAAGGCTGCAGTTGGCGAGGATGCAGATATTACATATCTTGGCCTTAACCACCTTAGCTGGATTACATCTGTTAAGGTTAACGGCGAAGAGAAATTCGATACAATTTTCGATGATAACTTCGCTCCCACAGTTATGAAGAATATTCATGATGACGGCTTCGATATGGAATGCCTTGCAGCTTGCAAGGGCTTCCCCTCATCATATCTTCAGTATTATTATTCCCGTGCAGCAAAGCTTGCTCACTTAAAGCAGGGTTCAAAGAGCCGTGCACAAGTTTGTATGGAAATTGAAGAACAGCTTCTTGAGCTTTACAGCGATAATGAGCTTGTTATCAAACCCGCTCTTCTTGAACAGCGCGGCGGCTATAAATATTCTCTTGCAGCAGTTTCCCTTATTGATTCTATTGCAAATGATAAGCAGGATGTTCACGTTGTTAACATCAAAAACAACGGTACTCTTAAATTTATGGACGATGATGATATTGTTGAAATTGCTGCAGTTATCGGTAAAGATGGTGCAAAGCCTGTTCAGATTGGTGAATTCAACAACCGCCACATCATCAGCCTTATGAGAACGGTTAAATCCTATGAAAAATATACTGTTGATGCAGCTATGAAGGGCTCCGATGAGGATGCTATGAACGCTCTTATGCTTCATCCTCTTTGCGGTGATTTTGCTCAGGCAAAATCCTGCTATGAAGAGATGAAGGAAGCTCACAAAAAATTCTTACCTCAATTCTTTAAAGATTAAGGCGGATTAATTATGGCTAAAAATAAAAAACCACCCATTGAGGAAAAAATCCCTGAGGGTATGAGCAAAAAAGATTATGCCGATGCAACTTTCAGAAAAAGGCTTACAATTATAAACCTTTGCATTGTTGGAGTATTTGCACTTGTGCTTGTTGGCATTATTGTTGCAGCATGGTATAACACAAAGCTTGAAAACGAACGCTTTGACCAGATTGAAGCAGCTTTTATTGAAGAGAGAGACACTGTGAGAACAGCTCTTGAAAAAATTGAAGCTGACGGCGGTAAGCACGAAGATAAAAGCAAGGTTAAAATTGAAGTTACAGATGATACATTCTCATACTGGATTGAAACTCTTGATGCTTCATACCAGACTAAAGATGATAATGAGTATGCGGCTTTCGGTGGTGCTGAAATTCATCTTCAGGGTATGTTTTACACCAAGAAATACGATGGTGGTATAATTCAGTATTGGGTTTACAGAAATCACGACCATGGTGACCACGACCATCATGACCACGAGCATGAAGAGGGTGAGATTTCAACAGCAGAAATGATACCTATTGAGGTTATCTTTGACGAAGATGTTGAAATCCCCGAAGACGGCACATGGGTTGATGTGAAAGGTATTGTAGGCCCTGACTCAACTAAAAACCTTTCAGGCATCAGATATGCCAAAATGACACTTATGGATGAACCCGGTCAGGAATATGTGGAATAAAAATTAACCCCTTGAGTTTTGAAACTCAAGGGTCTTTTTTATGTTTTTATTAGCAGAAAGGATTTTCTGTTTTATACGGAAGTGATTTAGGCTGGTTGTAACCGATGTCTGTTACGCCTAAATATTTGAATACCTCAAAGAGTGCTTTACCGTGGTGCCCGAAAGCAACTGCGCCATGATGGGGGAAGTTGCCCTCAATAAGCACGTGGCGATAGAATCTACCCATTTCGTTGATTGCAAATACACCGATACCACCGAATGAACGGGTTGCAACGGGAAGAACCTCACCCTGAGCAACATAAGCTCGGAGCTTACTATCTGCGGTGGACTGCAAACGGAAGAATGTAATATCACCGGGAGCGATGTCACCCTCAAGAGTACCGTTTGTGTATTCCTTGGGAAGAGCTCTTGCCATAATTTTCTGATATTTCATTTCGCAGAATGAAAGCTTGCAGGAGGGGGTGTTTCCGCAATGGAAGCCCATAAAGGTATCTGTGAAGCTGTAAGGAGTTTTACCTGCAATTTCAGCATCATACATATCGCGGGGAACAGAGTTGTTGATATCAAGAAGAGTAACTGCATCGTTACTTACGCAAGCGCCGATATATTCAGAAAGAACGCCGTAAATATCAACCTCGCAGGAAACGGGGATACCGCGTGAAGCAAGACGGCTGTTTACATAGCAGGGAACAAATTTGAATTCGGTCTGGAATGCAGGCCAACATTTACCTGCGATTGCAACATATTCTCTTGAGCCCTTGTGAGCTTCGACCCAATCAAGAAGCGTAAGCTCATACTGAGCAAGCTTTTCGAGGATTTCGGGCTTTTTATTACCTGCACCAAGCTCATTTTCCATATCTTTAACAACATCGGGGATTCTTTCGTCACCAGCGTGAGCGTTAAAGGATGCGAAAAGGTCAAGCTCGCTGTTTTCTTCAATTTCAACGCCTAAGTCGTGAAGGCATTTGATGGGAGCGTTACAAGCGAGGAAATCCTGAGGACGAGGACCAAAGGAAATGATTTTAAGGTTTTTGAGAGCTAAAATTGCTCTTGCAACAGGAACAAAATCATTAATCATTTTTGCACAGTCTTCCGCATCACCAACGGGGTATTCGGGTATGTAAGCCTTGATATTTCTTAATTTAAGGTTGTAGCTTAAATTAAGAACGCCACAGTAAGCGTCGCCTCTGCCGTCAAGAAGGTCGTTCTGGCTTTCTTCTGCAGCAGCGCAGTACATAACGGGACCGCCGAAATGCCTTGCAAGAAGGGTTTCTGCAGATTCGGGACCAAAGTTGCCAAGGTAAATAACAAGAGCGTTACAGCCTGCATTTTTTACATCTTCACAAGCTTTGAGCATATCTTTTTCGTTTTCAATGCAAACAGGACATTCGTAAATTTCACCGTATTTTGCATATTCTTTCACAATTGCGGAGCGTCTGCCTTCGGAAAGGGTCATAGGGAAGCAATCACGTGAAACTGCTACAATACCCAGTTTTACTTGAGGCATATTAATCATAATTATTACCTTCCTTATAGAATAATAAATAACAAAATTATTTTACGATATATTGGCTTTATATGTCAATACAAAAACTTAATAAACCTTAATCCATTCTATGTCGGGTATGTTTCTTGAGGATGTTATGCGGATTTTGATTTCATCAGTTTCAAAATTATCGACCTTTAAGATTTTTCGGCTACCGATAGTTGTGCTTTTTTCTGCTTCTTCCCAAAGATTATCTTTGTTTTTAAAGAAAACAACAAAGCTTTCAACTCTTTGACCTTCACTTATTCTTTCAGCAATTTCAATGTATTTAATTGTTTCTTTTTCATTTAATTTAAGCACATATTCGGGCTGAGTTTCGCCATAGCCTGAAAGCGTTTCAAAAGAAATTCCCTCTGCAAGATTTGTTTTGAATTCGGTTCTTATAAGCTCGCCTAATTCGTGAAGTCTTTCCAAATCTTTCGGGTCGAATTTACCGTTGGGCATAGGGGGAATATTAAGGTTAAAGGTGGAGTTGTTTCCGACGGTGCGAAGATATGTATTGAAAAGTCGGTCAAGTGAATGAGGTTCTTCATTTTCGTGATAGAACCAACCGGGTCTTATGGACATATCTGTTTCTGCAGGTGCGAAAACAAGTCCTTTTGAATACATTATTTGCTGAAGTGAACCGATTGTAATATCGGTATTATATAAAAATTCAAGACTACCCTCAACTAAAGAACCTTTTGTCTGCGGTTCATTCATAGGGCAAAGCTCCATTGGTACAACTGCCCATTGGGCAAAGGGGGCAATGCCGGCTTCGTTACCACACCAACGGATTGTTCCGCCATCGTGGAAAATGTTTGCCTGAGGCTGATATTTTTTTATAAGCTCAATATAACCCTCAAAATCATAAACCTGCTTTTTGCCGTTGGGTCCTTCACCGCAAGCTCCGTCAAACCACACATAGAAAATCTCGCCATAGTTAGTAAGAAGCTCTGTCAACTGATTTTTATAGTAGGTATTATATTCGTCAGTACCGTAATATTTTGAATTTCTGTCCCACGGGGAGAGGTAGAAGCCGAATTTAAGTCCGTATTTTTTACAAGCCTCAGCGGCTTCTTTAACAATATCCCCATTGCCGTTTTTATAGGGGATGTTTTTCATACTGTGCTCAGTATATTTTGTTTGCCAGAGGCAGAAGCCATCATGGTGTTTTGCAGTCAGTACCATACCTGTCATTCCTGCATCCTTAATAGCTTTAGCCCACTGGTCACAGTCGAGTTCCGTGGGGTTGAATATTGCAGGGTCCTCCGTGCCGTCGCCCCATTCAAGATTTGTATATGTATTAGGGCTGAAATGCACAAAAGCATAAAAGGGTGTTTCTCTTAAATGCCTTAATTGGTTTTGAGAGGGCTTAACGTGAGCCGCGTTTTTCAAAAATTCTTTGAATTCCATTTTATTTACCTTCAATTGCTTTGCATTCTTTCCTGAATGCTGACCAGAACATAACAGCAGCAGCGGAAATGACTGCCATAAAATGCTGGAAACCGAAATTTCCGAAAAGATGTATGGAATCTATTGTTCCTATAGTCAGATAAACGATATTTATATATGTAACAAAGAAAAGCAAAAGGAAGCTGAAATATTTTTGAGTATTGGTTTTTGATGCATTGAATCCGTTTTGCTTAACAAGTATTGCAACAAAACCTATTGCAAATAAAACCGCAACAGCAGTTGCAATAATCATATACTCAGAATCCTCATATCTTACAAGGACAGGTCTTACAATATTCACACCAACCATAAACAATGTGCCGAGAATGAATGTGAGAATTGCTTTGGGCTTTTCTTTTACCTTTTGGAAAGCAAGCTCAGGAACGTCAGCCTGGGGTTTGAGCTTTAAAATGAAAGCGGTGATTATTCCGCCTGCTATGAAGCCTGTGAAATATTCCCAACAACCCCAAGGATAGAAAAATTCGGGGAGATAGCTGACCTGTAACTCGTGGTAACCGCCGTTTCCGAAATAGAAGAAAAGGTCAGCCAAAGTGATACCGATTGCAAAGGCTGAGCAAACAACCGCACCTGTTTTAGCAGAAACCTTATCTTTAATAATAAAGCGAACGGTTAAAAGAGAAGCGATTGCTTTAATTGTTGCGGTAATAACATCACAGGACTGGAAATAGTTTCTTCCGCCGTCAATTTTCTTCGCCCAGGAAACATCCTTGAAATGCTCCATATAAACACTATATGCAGAGCCGTCAATATTCTGAATTTCCAAGCCTTTTTCAAAAAGCTCGGCTGCTTCAGGTTGAACTGCATTTA
This sequence comes from Acutalibacteraceae bacterium, assembly GCA_045594685.1. GTDB lineage: Bacteria > Bacillota > Clostridia > Oscillospirales > Acutalibacteraceae > DTU089. Next base: position 195,032 of record JAZNYZ010000036.1, read on the forward strand.
AAATAAAAGGGGAAATAACCGCACTCGCAATTAAATCGGTTATGTAGAAAACTGCAAGAAGAATAACGAAGTCTTTTAACTTCCATTGCTTTTCGCTGAAACCGCGACCAAGCATAATTCCGAAAATGGAAGCAAGACCAAAACCTAAGCAGAGCATTAAAAAGACAGCAGAGCCAACAGAGGTATAAACATCGCTGCCGCCAATTGACCAATCCTCTGCATCATAAATAATGCCTGTTATCTGGCTTAAAAGAGTACCCCAACCGGGAGTTGTCAGCATAAAGCTTAAAGCGGTAAGAGAAAGCCAACCTATATCAAGCTTCTGACGGCTACCTTTTATAACAACCAGGAACATTGTGAAAACAAAGCCTGCATTTAAAAGACCCCATGAGGAGCCCCAACCGTGCTCACCGCGAACACGCCATAAAAGCCCCATTAAAAGAGCTCCAAGCAATACTGTTAAAACATTTTTTAATACTGTATTCTCTTTTTTCATTAACCTCACCCTTTTTCAGAGAGTTATTTTCATTTTTATTATACTTATAAACAATTGGAAATGCAATATTATTGAAAATTAAAAAAATATATGTTATTCTAAAAGTGAAAATTGAAAGGTGGGGTGGCTTTATGGCAAAATTAAAAAAGATTTTGATTGTTTTTTTAATAGTGGTTGTGGCTGTTGGGGTTGTAACTGCAGTTGTTAATACTGTATTAACCTATAATCTTTTGAAAGTTGGAAGCTCATATAATAAGGTTGAAATTGAAAATCAGCTTGTTCCGAAAAAAGACGAAAACGGATATTGGTATTTCACTACCGACGATGATTTTAAGGTAATGCACCTTACAGATGTTCATATTGGTAGCGGATGGATGTGCCACGGCAGAGATAAAAAAGCACTTAATGCCGTTGCTACTATGATTACAAAAGAAAAGCCTGATTTAGTTGTTATAACAGGTGATATTGCTTACCCCGTACCATTTCAGGCAGGAACCTTCAATAACTACACAAGTGCAAAGGTGTTTGCAAATCTTATGGAAAGCCTTGGGGTTTATTGGACTGTAACCTTCGGTAATCACGATTCTGAACCCTATTCTTATTTTGACAGAGAAGCAGTTGCAGGCTTTTATACGGATGAGAATTATAAATATTGCTTGTTCCGGAACGGTCCTGAAGATGTTGACGGTGAGGGCAATCACATTATTGAAGTGAAAAACTCAAAGGGTGTTATTACTCAGGGCTTGATTATGATTGACTCTCTTTCTTATATTGATGACCGTATGATTACAAGCTGGAAAGGGACTTATGATAACATTCACGATAATCAGGTTGAATGGTATGAAGCTGAAATCAAACGAATGAACGCTGAAAATAAGAAAATTGATAAAAATGCTGATACAGTTAAAACTCAGGCATTCTTCCATATACCTTTGGTTGAATTGAAGGATGCCTGGAACGAATTCGCTGAAAATGACTTTAAAGATACTGAAGACTTTAAATACATTGATGGTATAATCGGTGAGGGTGGCAGAAGAGTCTTTTGCGGTTTCGGTGAAGATGGTCTTTTTGAAAAAATGCTTGAACTGAAGTCAACTAAAGCTATGCACACAGGTCACGACCATTATAATAATCTGACGGCTGAATATAAGGGGATTACATTCAGTTGTGGTTACAGCATAGATTATATTGCATACATAGGTATTGGAAAAGAGGGTTCTCAAAGAGGCTGTAATATGATTACCTGCAAGCCCGATTCTACTTTTACAATTGATAAATATAATTACTATTCAGACAGATATGATATCGAGAGCTTTACTCGTGAAGAGGTTACAATGCAGTTCGAGGATGTTAAATATCAGGTTGAAGAAGAATAAATAATAAAATGCGAATGGAGGCTTATCAATGAAAAAATTTAAAAGTATTATATGGGGCATTATTCTTGTTGCAGTTGGTGTGATTGTTGCACTTAATGCTCTCGAAATTACAGATATTGATATTTTCTTTGACGGTTGGTGGACTTTATTCATAATCGTTCCTTGCTTTGTAGGAATATTCACTTCCAAAGATAAATACAGCAATATTTTAGGTTTGGCAGCAGGTGTTTTTCTTCTTTTATGTTGTCAGGATATTCTGGATTTCTCAATGCTTTGGAAATTGGGTCTTCCCGTTATCATTGTTGCAGTTGGTCTTAAAATGATTTTCGGCGGACTTTTCAAAAGAAAAAGCGAAAAGGTTATTGAAAATATTCAGATTAACGGTGGCGATACAAAAAAATTCGGAGCTGCTTTTTCAGGCACAAATGCAAGCTTTTCAGGAGAAATGTTTTACGGAACAGAGCTTAATGCTGTATTCGGCGGTGTTGATTGCGATTTGAGAGGAGCTTTTATTGAGCAGGACTGTGTTATTAAAGCTAACGCAATTTTCGGCGGTATTGATATTTATGTTCCCGAGGGTGTTAATGTTAAGGTTCATTCAACCTCGATTTTTGGTGGGGTTGATAGCAAGGAACACAAGAACTCACCTGAGAATCCCCACACAATATTTGTTCATGCCAATTGCATTTTTGGTGGAGTTGATATTAAATAATTCAATAAAAAAAGTCGCAGTTTTTTTACTGCGACTTTTTTATGCGCTTTTCAAAAACAAAGAAGCATATAAACAGAGCTATGAAGGTTATTAACCAGGATAGAGGATAAGAAAGATATAAGTTCCAGAGCTCCTGCTTTAAGGGGTAGCCTGTATAAAGCCATAAAACTCTTATACCGCAAGCACCTAAAAGGGTGATTATCATAGGCTCTATGGATTTTCCCATTCCTCTTATCTGACAGCCCGAAACATCCATAATACTGCAGATAAAATAGGTTGTCATCATTATATAAAGCCTTTGCTTACCCATTTCAATAACTTCGGGTTCAGTTGTAAAAATGCCGATAATCTGCTCAGGGAAAATAAGACCTATTGCACCAAAGAGAACGCTTATTAAAAGTGCAAAGCCCATACACATAAAATAAACTTTTCTCAGGTTTTCGTATTTTTTAGCCCCCATATTTTGGGAAGAAAAGGTCATAGCAGTCTGGGCTACTGCATTGGTGCAGGTATAAATAATGGCATCTGCATTCTGTGCGGCGGTATTTCCTGCCATAGCAACTGAACCGAATGTATTGATAGTGGACTGAATGAGAACATTTGAGAAAGAGAAAAGGCTGCTTTGAAAGCCTGCAGGAAGACCGATTCTTATTATATCTTTTAATTCTTCCTTATAAATTCTTACTTTTTTGAAATTGAGTCTGCATGCATTTTCAATATTCTTTAATCTTATAATAATAAGAATGGCGGAAATATATTGAGCAACTATTGTGGCAATTGCAACACCTGCAACATTGAAGTGAAAGCCCACAACAAGCACTACATTAAGAACTACATTTATAATTCCCGTAAAGCCGAGAATGAAAAGAGGGCGCTTTGTGTCACCGGTGGAGCGGACAATTGAAGCACCGAAGTTATAAACAAGAGAACCGGGAGCACCTAAAAAATAAATCTTCAGATAAAGAGTTGCAAGGGGGAGAACATTTTCGGGAGTTCCCATAAGTTCAAGGAATTTTCCCGAAAGGAAAAAACCGAAAAGACCAACTGCAAAGCCTGAAGCTACGCTTATTGCCATAGCTGTATGGACGCTTTTATGGATTCTGTCGTTAGCATTTGCGCCGATATGCCTTGCGGTTACAACTCCTGCACCCGTTGAAAGACCAACAAAAAGATTAACTATAAGGTTAACAAGTGAGCTTGTTGACCCCACTGCCGCAAGGGATTCACTACCTGCAAAGCGGCCAACAACCATAACATCGGCGGCGTTGTAAATAAGCTGAAGAACACCTGTCAGCATCAGCGGAATAGAGAAGATAAGTATTTTTTTGAAAAAGGGTCCTGTTGTCATATCAAGAATACCCCGTTTATTCACAATTTCACCCGCCCTTAATAAAATTTAGATTTTATTATACTATTTTTTGCTGAAATAGTCATTATATTTAATGAAAAAAATTCAAGAATTTTGTTGTTTTTTTGTTGCATTGGATTTATTTTGGAGGTATAATCTTTTCGTTTTTCAAAGGAAAAACAAATTTATACCACAAAAGCAGAGTGAGAGCAGAAACACTCGCTGAAAAGAAAGAAGGAGTTAATATGTGGTTTTGGTTCTCAATTATCGCCCTCATTTGTTGGAGCGGTTCCGATTTATTTTCCAAAATCGGTTGCGCAGATAATTCCGACAAATACAGTCATCTGAAGATGGTTACCGCAGTTGGTGCGGTTATGGGTCTTCATGCTTTATATGAAATATTCGGCAAAGGCGTACCAATAGACATAGGCTCTCTTCTTAAATATTTACCTGTTTCTGCACTTTATATTCTTTCAATGGCACTTGGTTATGTGGGGCTTCGTTATATTGAGCTTTCAGTTTCCTCACCTATATGCAATTCATCAGGCGCGCTTGTTGCAGTGCTTTGCATTATAATGGGTGATAAGCTTGCTTCAGCTCAGTATATTGCAGTTGCTCTTGTTTGCCTTGGTGTTATTGGTCTCGGCTTTGTTGAAGCAAGAGAGGACGAAGCCTTAAGAATAGAAAGACAGAAAAAAGCGAACTATAAATATTCAAAGAGCGCACTTGCAATTATTTTACCGCTTCTTTATTGCTTGCTTGATGCTCTCGGAACATTTGCAGACAGCATGGTGCTTGAAACTCTTGATGAAGATGTTGCAAACGTAGCTTATGAGCTTACATTCCTTGTTTGCGGTATTGTTTGCTTTATTTACACTAAATTTATCAAAAAACAAAAATATCTTCCCAAAAAGGAAGCACCCAAATATATTGGTGCAATTTTTGAAACTGCAGGCCAGTTTGCTTACATATATGCACTTGCAGATAGTGAGCACGTTGCAATGGCAGCGCCTATTATTTCCGCTTATTGCGTAGCTTCAGTTGTATGGGGCAGAATTTTCCTCAAAGAAAAGCTTTCCGTTAAACATTACATTATGATTGCGATTGCAGTTGTGGGTATAGTTATTCTTGGTTTATACGATGCTTAAAAATTGCTGTATTTAGCACAGAACAAAAGAAAATGAATTTTCTTTTTAGCCGATTTTTCTCCCTCCGCGTATCTCATACGCATTCGGTCTAAAAATCGTCTTCTGTATCTAAATCCAACAATTTTTGGTATTTGTATATTTAGCACAGAACAAAAGAAAATGGTTTTTCTTTATCCAACAATTTTTGGTATTTGTATATTTAGCGCAGAACAAAAGAAAAGGCAGGAATTACAACTTAGGTTGTAGTTCCTGCTGTTTTATTAGTTTTTTATTCTTCTGTTGTGGGCGGTGTTTCTTCGCCTTTTTCAACTACAGGTTCAGTTGGTTGAGGAATGGGTTGTTCAACAGTTTGACGGGTGGGTTGAGTCATAGGCTGTGCGAAAGGTGGTTGCACAGGCTGACCAAAGGGTTGTTGGGGTTGTTGAGCATAACCCATATTACCCATTTGCATACCATTTGGTCCGTAAACAACATTCTTAGGTTGCTGAACAGGTTGCTGAGCATAACCCATATTGCCCATGGGCATTCCGTCAGGTCTGTAAACAACATTTTTAGGCTGAGCGTAATACTGACCCTGATACTGAGTCTGAGGGTCGATAAATTCATAATCGGGAATGTCATTTGGTGTGATAGTACCCTTTGCCAAAGCTTCAAGGCGGACTTCTGAGAAAAATTCAATGAAAGTTGCCTGAATATAGGGATTTACATAGAAAATATTTAAAAGACCCAAAGTGAAAATGGAAAGGAGCTCCCAACCGATAAAGGATATGGATAATTCAAAAAGTCGCCATTTGTTACCATCCATAAGAATTTTGCTTAAACGCTTTGCTTCATCCTTGTCAATGTTGGGGCGGACTGCAAGAATATAGTCAATTGCCCAATATTCATAGGATTTTATTATACCGGGGATTATAAATAATAATGACCATAAGGCTACAGATAAATCTCTGAAAAAGGTTACCTTTGCAATATTAATGTTGGTTTTATCCTTTAAATTTTCAAATACTTCTTTAATTTCTGCAGGTTGATTTTTTCTTGATTTAAGGAAATATCTTATGCCACCGCAACGGAATGAGGCGAAAATAAAATAACCTAATACAGATGCTACAATAAATACAGAAACCAAAATAATGATAAACACTATGAAAAACGGCTCCTGAATAAATTCATCAAAGAAAAAGTCAGCGTTTCCGCCACCACCAAATAAGCCTTCAAAAGAGCCGTCATAGGAGGCGTCTCCCGAATTTGTGGTGTTGACTGAGAATTTGAAGCTTGGTGAAACACTTGCTCCTGTTCCGCTAAAAAACATTAAAAATACAACTAAAACGCTATACCAATAATTTTTCTGAAACAGGTTTTTACCTGCAAGCTTCAGTTGTTTTCTATCCATAAAAGCACCTCCTGAAAGTGTTTTTATTGTTAATCAATAGCTTTAATTTTATAAACCGCAACTCCGTGTGGAGCAACAGTAACCTGAATTTTATCCTTTAAAGCGAATGTTTCATTTTCCCAAAGATTTGTTGCTTCATAAGAAGCTTTGATGGGCAAATCAACAAACGGGTCACTGTGAAGCTTTGCAAGAGAAACGGACATTTCTTTTGGTTTGCTTGATTTGTTGAAAAGGCAGACTGCAAGCTCGTGGTTTTCCAAAGGCTTTGCGAGAATATCGCTTACGCCGTCTGTGAAAATACGCTTTGCCTGAATGCCTCGCTTATCCTGGTCGATGGCAATAAGCTCTTTGTTTTTGAGAATTTTAAGAACCTTATTATCCTCATCAACGGAGCCGTCAGAGTTAATAAACTTTCTTATATCATTACCGAGAATAAGGGGAGCAGCCATCATACACCAAAGGGAGAAATGAGTTTTGTTTTCCTCCATATTAAGCTTACCAACCCCAACCTCAAGCATATCCGGGTCGTTCCATGCGCCGATTTGGGCATATTTATAAAGGAGCACATTCATTTCATAAATTGCAAGCATTGATGCCCAGAAGGGCTTGATATCGTGGGTTGTTCTCCAAAGATTGCCTGCCTTTGCGCCCCATTTCCAAGGCTGATTCATACCCCATTCGCAAAGGGAATAACAAATTGGCTTTTCGGGTGTACCGTTTTTCTCTGCATATTCCTTGGTTGCTCTCTGAAGTTCTCTGCCCATAAGGGTATATTGACGCTGAGCAGAATCCATACGGGAAGCAACGGGGTTATAGAATTTTAAGGTGTTTATACCTTTTTTGAGAGTTACAACAATTTGCAATCTTCCGTCAGGTGTGAAACCCTTTGAAGAGGGGAAATAGCAATCATATTCCTTATCGCCATTTACCTGGCAAACAAGGAATTTTCTTATATTACCGCCTTTTCTGAAAACTATTGTAAGGCTGTATTCGCCATCCTCGGGAGCTTCAATTGTATCAAAAAGAAGCTCACCCAAGCCACCGCAAAGGTTAGAAACCATATAACCGTTTTCAACCTTTTCGTCTGCAACAATTTTTGCACCTTTTGAAACTATGCCGTGCTCTGCCTGCATTTCAATATAATCTTCTTCGCCGGGCTTACCGAGCGTGATTTTAATAAGAGAGGGAGCAATAGTGGGAATTGCTTCATTATGGCAGAAATCATATTTGAAATACTCAACGCCCCATTCTGCAAGGGTGTCTGCATCAACAGCTTCGTTATATAAGCTTGCAGGCAAATCCTCGCAGGTGCCTGTTCCGTTTGAGGTGTAAAGACCAACCTTAAAGCCTGAATCATTGATTTCTTCAATAAGAGGCTTCATTCCTCTTGGAAAACGGGTAAGGTCACCTTGCAACTTGCCCTCTGCAGTTCTCATTGAGCTTTGCCAACAGTCGTCAAGATTGATGTATTGATAACCTGCCTCAAGAAGACCTGTTTTCTTCATTGCTTCCGCAGTATCTTTAATAAGTTTTTCATCAATTGAGTTTCTGAAGGTGTTCCAGCTGCTCCAACCCATTGGGGGAGTAAGGGCAACGCCGTTATTATATTTTTCAACGTCTGCCACGTGGACCTGAGTTGCGGCAAATGCCTTTTTTACAACACAAGCAGGGCAGATTTTTTTGCCCTTAAGAGCTTTGCCAATAAGAACTCCCGTTCCTGCACCTGCAAGAATTGAAGCGGTTTTCTTAAGATTCATAAGTATCACCTTTCAAAAAAAGCCGTCCGAAACGGACGGCTAAAGTTTTTATTATTCAGCAGCTTCAACTGTTTCTTCAACGGGAGCTTCTTCTGCAGGAGCAGCTTCAACTGTTGCATTATAAGCTTCTGCAAGCTTGTTGAGATATTTAATTTTATAAACGCTGCTAACGATGGGGAGAATTCTCCAGATCATTACAAACATACCGCCGTGTTTGAGAGTGATGTTGTAATCTTTAGCTTTCTGATACATTCTTTCAACCATCTGATAGTTCCAAACGAATGCGTAAATGCCGAAGCTGAAAATATCAAGAAGGAAAACAAGAATATAGTGACCGCTTTCTTTATCGTCACCATCACAGATTTTGTTAAGGTCTTTAGTCCATTTAGTCCAGAAGAAAAGACCGTAAATGCCGAGAGTTATGATGTTGAGGAAAATAAATTTACCTGTTTTTCTTTTTTTAATCATAATTATTGCCTCCAAATAGAGATTTATTATCTTATAGTAAATAATACTATAATTGTATTCTATTGTCAATAAGTATTTGGGCAAAAAAACGAGCCACCCCACAATTTTTGCGGGGTGACAAGATTTTATTCGTTGAAAAGTGAAAGCTCTTCTTTCTTCTGAAGCTCTTTGTATTTTTCAAGTCTTGCTTTGATTTTATCTGCAGGATTAAGAAGGCTTGAAACTGAGCAATCGTGGTTAAGAGTGTCGATAATAAGTGAGCAATACTTACTCATATCAACCTCGAAATACCAAGGCTTCTGAAGAAGCTCAGGAGTTCTGTAAACAAGGTTTGTTGTGAAAACACCGTTAATGATGCCTGCTTCATAAGCTTTATCAAATTCCTGAAGTCCGTTGCAGAAAAGTCCGAAGCTTGTGCAAACAAAAATGCGGTTTGCTTTAAGCTCTTTAAGCTTTGTTGCAACTTCAATCATAGAGTCGCCTGAGGAAATCATATCGTCAATAATAAGGCAATCCTTACCTTCAACATCGTCACCAAGGAATTCGTGAGCGAGAATGGGGTTTCTGCCGTTAACAACAACGGAATAGTCACGGCGTTTATAGAACATACCCGTATCAACACCAAGAACAGTAGAGAAGTATACGGCTCTGTCGAGCGCGCCTTCGTCCGGACTGATGACAATCATATGCTCCTTATCGATGATGATATCCTTTTCGTACTCTAAAAGAGAACGGATAAACTGATAAGGAGGGGTAAAGTTGTCAAATCCTTTCAGAGGAGTCGCATTCTGTACACGCGGGTCATGTGCATCAAAGGTGATAAAATTCGAAACGCCCATTTCGCTGAGTTCTTTTAAGGCGTAAGCACAGTCTAACGACTCGCGTCCGCTTCTTTTATGCTGACGGCCTTCGTACATAAACGGCATTACAACATTGATGCGGTGTGCTTTTCCGGTAATCGCGGCAATCATACGTTTCAGATCCTGATAATGGTCATCCGGCGATTTGTGATTTTCAAAGCCGTTGATGGTATATGTAAGGCTGTGATTTGTAATGTCAACCATGATAAAAACATCATCGCCACGCACGGATTCTTTTAATATACCTTTGCTTTCTCCGGTTCCGAAACGCGGACAGGAAGCTTCCACAAGGTAATTGTCAACAGAATATTCACGAAAGGCAGGATCCTCTTTGATATTATTATTTACATGTTTACGGAAATCCACCAGATATTCATTCACACGATCGCCGAGTTCTTTACAGCTGTCTAAAGCTATGATTTTCAAAGGGGCGACCGGAAGTGCAGATTCAAGTTCAGCTAAATTTGGCATAATAACCTCCGAGTAAGAGTTGTTGATATAAGTTTACCGCTTATATTTATAACATAGAACGGATGGAAACTCAAGAAGCTATCAAAAACTTTACAATCTTAGCCGAATATTGTAAACTTATACCATATGTGTGCTGATAAAGAAACTTGATTTTTTATCAAGCAGAGAAGGAGATCGAGATGAGTAATAAAGGAAGAAAGCCGATTGTGGCGGTAGTCGGAAGACCGAATGTTGGAAAATCGACCTTGTTCAACGC
>JAZNYZ010000037.1:0-4529 GCA_045594685.1 Acutalibacteraceae bacterium
CATTTCTACAACAACGAAAGAATCCAATTAAAAACAAAACTGACTCCAATGGAATATCGAAGTCAGTTTGTTGCTTAAATTTTAATATTTAACACCATAGGGGGTGTTTTTTGTACTGTCCGCACAAATTGGGGCAGTTCAAAATGGAGTGGTTTTTTTATTGGCTTAAGCCTTTCATTGTGAGTGATATTCTCTTTTTCTGAGGTTCAACGGAGAGGACTTTCACTTTAACAACCTCGCCGACTTTGAGAACTTCCGAGGGATGCTTGATGTATTTATCGCAAATCTGTGAAATATGAACAAGTCCGTCCTGATGAACGCCTATATCAACAAATACACCAAAATCGATAACATTTCTTACAGTACCTGTAAGTTCCATACCTTCTCGAAGGTCGTTCATATCCATAATATCTGTGCGAAGCATTGGTTTTGGTAATTCGTCACGAATATCACGACCGGGCTTTTCAAGCTCGCCCATAATATCGATGAGAGTGGGGGTACCAACGCCGCATTCTTCTGCCGCCTTGGGAAGACCGTATTCCTGCACCTTACCGCTGATACCTGCTGCACCCTTATCGGCAACGTCATTCTGAGAATAACCGAAAATGTCAAGAAGCTTTTTGGCCGCATCATAGCTTTCCGGATGAACACCTGTGTTATCAAGGGGTGTTTTGCCACCGGGAATTCTAAGGAAGCCGGCACACTGTTGAAATGCTTTCGGTCCTAAGCCCTTAACTTTTTTTAGGTCTGTTCTTGCATTAAAACCACCGTTTTCTTCGCGGTAAGCAACGATATTTTTAGCGGTTGCAGATGTAACACCCGAAATATATTTGAGGAGTGAAACAGAAGCGGTATTAAGGTCAACACCAACAGAGTTTACGCAATCTTCAACAACACCTGAAAGGGATTCTTCAAGCCTTGCAGGAGGCACATCGTGCTGATACTGGCCAACACCAATGCTTTTAGGCTCGATTTTAACAAGCTCTGAAAGTGGGTCTTGCAAACGTCTTGCAATAGAAACTGCAGAACGGACTGAAACATCGAAATCAGGGAATTCTTCAGCACCTAATTTTGATGCGGAATAAACTGAAGCACCTGCTTCATTAACTACCATATAGGAAACGGGGCGAGGTGATTTTTTTATTGTATCTGCAATGAAAATTTCGCTTTCCTTACTTGCAGTGCCATTACCAATGGAAATGCAGTCAATATGGAATTTTTTTATAAGTTCGAGAACTTTAGCTTCCGATTCTGCAATTTTTGACTGTGGGGGAGTGGGGTAGATAACACCTGTATAAAGCACCCTTGAATTGCCGTCAACAACAGCCAATTTGCAGCCTGTTCTGTAAGCAGGGTCAACTGCAAGAACGGTTTTATTCTTAATAGGAGGTTGCATAAGAAGGGGTTTTAAGTTACTACCAAACATCTTAATTGCTTGTTCGTCAGCTTTTTCTGTGAGAGTTGAACGGGTTTCTCTCTCAAGAGAGGGGAATATAAGACGGGAATAGCTGTCCTTTGCAGCTTCGCGACAAAACTCTGTAGAAGAACTGCCCTCTTTAATGAAGAGTTTGTCTAAAAGCATAAGTGCGGTTTCTTCTTCCACTCCAACACTTACCTTTAAAAATCCCTCCTTTTCACCGCGGTTTATAGCAAGAATACGATGTGATGGGATTTTTGCAACAGGTTCCGAGTATTCATAATACATACTGTAAACGCTGTCTTCTTCTGTCTTGGCAACAGATTCAATAACACCGCGTTTATTTATTAAATCTTTTAGAACCTTACGAGCTTCAGGGGCATCAGAAATGATTTCAGCAATAATGTCGGATGCGCCTTGAAGAGCATCTTCAGGGGTCGCAACGCCTTTTTCCTCGTTAACATATTCTGTAGCGATTTCTAAAAGGTCAGCACCTTTGAGAGTGAATGAGAAAAGAAGGTTTGCAAGAGGTTCAAGTCCTTTCTCTTTAGCAACACTTGCTCGTGTTTTTCTTTTCTGCTTATATGGTCGATAAATATCTTCAACCTCAGCGAGCGTTGATGCATTTGCAACAGCCAGACTTATTTCTTCGGTAAGTTTGCCTTGTTCTTCAATTGAGGAAAGAACCTCCTCCTTACGCTTTTCAAGGTTGCGCAAGTATGTGAGGCGGTCATTGATGTCACGAAGCTTCTGGTCATCGCAGGACCCTGTCATTTCCTTTCTGTAACGGGCAATAAATGGGATTGTGTTTCCGTCGTCAATTAATTCCACTATGTTTTTTATGTGGTGCTCACTTACAGAAAATTCGTCTTGTAATGTTTTTAAAATGTCCATAAAATCTTCCTTGTGTCTATATTATATATAATTGTATATATAATAGCATAAAAAAGTGGCAAGTTGCAAGGGAAAATAGAAAATAGAAAATATCAGTTAGCTAATAGCTAATTATCGAGTTGTTTACAATTTATTAATATTTTTGTGAAGATGTTGCAATATTGATGTGCTATATAATAAGCATAGACATTAAATGCTTAACATTTCATTTTCTCTTTCCAAAACGCAACCCCCTTGTCGAAGATGACAAGGGGTTGTGTTTTTTAGAATAAGTGATATTTAATATAGAATTAAGTTTCACATTTTTTACAAAAAACCGTTGACATATTTATACATATATGCTATAATCCCTTTACCTCTCAAAGAGGGTTCTTTTTTTGCGTCCTGATTTTAGGATGTGCGTTTATAAAACAATAGCATATACTGACGCTTTAAAGCTCTCTCGGTAAGAAAAGGGATTCGCCCTTTTCAATCGGCGAGAGGGAGGCTAATCAAAAATTGGAGGTGCCGTTATGAGAGTTAAAATCACACTTTCCTGCACAGAATGTAAACAGCGTAATTACAACACTATGAAGGAAAAGAAAAACAACCCTGACAGGTTGGAGATGAAAAAGTACTGCAGATTCTGCAAGAAACACACTCTCCACAGAGAAACAAAGTAAGGAGGTAGTATCATGGCAGACGAAAAGAAAACCGTCAAAAAAGAAGATACCTCTAAAGCTGAAAAGAAAACTAATCCCTTAAAGAAAGTTGGCAATTTCTTTGTAAAAATCGGCAAAGCTATCGCTAAATTCTTTAAAGACCTCAGAGGCGAAACAAAGAAGATTGTTTGGCCGGGTCGCCATATGGTTATCAAGAGCACAGGTATTGTTCTTGCTGCAATCCTTGTAATCGGCGCGGGTATTTGGATTCTTGATTTAGCAGTTTCAGGTGCTGTAAAAGGTCTCAGCAATATTGCTGAACAGACTGAGGTTACAGAAACAACTGAAAAAGATGCAGACAAAGAAGACAAAGAAGACCACGAAGGTCATGACCACGAAGACGAGGAAACAACAGACGAATCGACTGAAAAGGAATAATCCGATTCATTACTTAAAATCAGTATAATTCGGAGGTAAACTATGTCAGGCGAAGCAAGATGGTTTATAATCCACACCTATTCCGGTTATGAGAATAAGGTTGCGGAGAATATCGGTAAAATCGTTGAAAACCGCAAGATGCACGATAAAATCCTCGGTGTAAATATTCCGCTCGAAAAAGTTGTTGAAGTTAAAAACGATAAAACAGTTGAAGTTGAGCGTAAGATTTTCCCCGGTTATGTTGTGGTTAAGCTTGCAGTTGAATACAGCGACAAAGAGGGCGAAGAAAACGTCCTCAAAGTACCCGATGAAACTTGGCACGCTATCCGTTACACAAGAGGTGTTACAGGCTTCGTTGGTCCCGACGGCAGACCGGTTCCTCTCACTAAAGAAGAGGTTGAAAAATTGGGTGTTGAAAAGACCGCAGAAGGCGAAGATAACATCATCAGCACAGTTACTGAAGTGGCATTCAGTGAAGGTGACCTTGTTACTATCACAGAAGGTCTTATGGAAGGCAACTCAGGTGTTGTTGAAAGCATTGATACCGCTAACGGTACAGTACGTGTTATCGTTTCATTTATGGGTAAAGAAGCACCTGTTGAGCTTCCGCTCAATCAGGTAACAAAAGCGATTGACTAATTTTAGCAATCATTAACATTGGTAATCAGAGGCAATGTACTCTGTTATATGCGGTATAATTGTATGCCGCGTGTGGGAGGAATAAGGCGAGCTCTTATTCCGCCATACCACGAATTTTGGAGGTGCAAAACATGGCTCAAAAAGTTGTAGGTCTTATTAAATTGCAAATTCCCGCTGGTAAAGCAACTCCGGCACCACCTGTTGGTCCTGCTCTTGGTCAGCACGGTGTAAACATCATGGCTTTTACAAAAGAGTTTAACGAGCGTACAAAAAATGACGCAGGTCTTATTATTCCTGTTGTTATTACCGTTTACGCAGACCGTTCTTTCACCTTTATCACCAAGACTCCTCCTGCAGCCGTTCTTATTAAGAAGGCTTGTGGTATTGATAAGGCATCTGGTGTTCCTAACAAGAATAAGGTTGCAAAGATTACCAAAGAACAAGTACAAAAGATAGCCGAGCAGAAAATGCCCGACCTTAACGCAGCAAGTCAAGTCGGA
>JAZNYZ010000038.1:0-1624 GCA_045594685.1 Acutalibacteraceae bacterium
TGTCCTCATAAGATTTGTTGATAATGTTTTGTAAAAAGTTCTTAAAAACATTAAACAACTGTGAACCTTAATAAGGGTTAGAAATGTTCGTTAGTGAGTTTGTTCAGTACAAAAGTAGAGGTGGCAAAAAGGTCATAAAAGTCCTTAGGCATAAATGTCATTTTCTGTATTGTGAACCTAAAAAAGTGTAAAAAAAAGCGTCTTGAAAGCGAAAATTTTCGCTCCCACGCCGCTATAAAGGTGGGTGGGAATTTGTATATGTTACCCAAATTTGCTATCTTTGTCTAACAAACTTGCAAACCAACTAACAAAGTTGCAAACCAAGTTGCAAACCAAGTAAAAATGATGATAATTGATATTTGAAATATTGCTACTATCAGCAAATACAACATCATTGACAGTCAAGTGTTTACTCAACTTTTTAGGTATAAATTAGTAAAGACTCCTGCCGGGATCACAAAATCCCACCGGGGCTACTAATATCCCTGTCGGGATCACAAAAGGAAAGTAAGGAAAAACGCTTACTTTCTTTTTTTTATACATGAAAACAGCGATATGATGCCCAAAGGGGTTAATAGGATTATAGGCGCGCAAAGGGGCAAGCTCAAGTTTTGTTGGAGCAACAAGGAATTCCATAAATAAATATAAGAGTATATGAAAGCTTGGTCTAGATTCAGAGAAGGTGGCGGAATACACTTGGTTAAAGCCTTTACCAGAATGGGACTTTTGCCCGATTTGCTGAAAGTCGGGTTCAACGTATTGCTCAAAGGCAAGGACTTCAGAGTGGAGTATGCCAAACTGCGTTATAAGGTTGAGCCGAAACTGGAAAAGGAATTCAGCAGTTTTCTTGCAGATATCGATAAGCCAAAGAACGAGCCTGGCCAGATAAGTCATAATACTGAAGACAACAAGTATGTTTGGTTCTGCTGGCTACAAGGAATTGACAATGCCCCCGAAATAGTCAAAGTTTGTCTTGAATCTCAAAAGAGGTGGCTGAAAGAGAAAACATTTGTCATTATCACCGCCGAAAACTACAGGGAATATATATCATTACCGCAGTTTATAGAGGAAAAATATGCCAAAAGGATAATCCCAAATGCATTGTTCTCCGACCTGATAAGAGTGGAGCTATTAATCAAATACGGTGGAACATGGATTGATTCAACCGTTATGATAACAGGTCGCAATTATCCAAAGGAAATCCTCGACTGCCAGTTGTTTATGCCTCAATATATCGATAGGAATGGAGTCAAGCATGGTATCTCGAATTGGATGATAACTGCAAATAAAGGAAATCATCTTCTTGTTCTTATAAAAGAGATGTTGCTGGAATACTGGAGAAGGTATGATTGCGTAATAGACTACTACATCTTCCACCTGTTTTTTAGACTCATTGCCGGCAAATATCCCGAAGAGGCTGCAAGAATGCCTATTCTCAACAGCTATCATTGCATAGAATTGATCAAGCATCTTGGAGAACGGAACCAATCGGAGAAACTAAACAGATTTTTATCAAAGGTCTCGATTCACAAACTTGGCCATAGGCCCGATAAGGAGATATTGGAAGACGAGGAGAATGTATTGCATGAGCTGTTTAAACTGATAGACCAAGAGGCTTCTTAAT
>JAZNYZ010000039.1:0-229424 GCA_045594685.1 Acutalibacteraceae bacterium
GCACAAATAGATGTTCTTCGTGAGCAATTCAATGCTGCATACGGAAATGATGATTTGATGTGGTCGATACATCAACAGATATCCGCGCTTGAAGAACAACTCGATCCTCTCGAATATGCACAATGGTATCTTGAATACCGCGCAGATAATAACACCGATAAGGCATATTGGGAAGCCGAGGCAGCAAAGGGGAAATATTTCTACGAGTTTGAATATAACGGAATTGACACCGAAAAAGTATTCAAATCAGGAAAGACCTACTACGTGGTGCTTGACGATGCGCTTACCTACGGAATAAACGGTTTGGATATCGAGATCGACTACAAGTGCGATAAGATGGACGGTAACGGGCTTTGTGACGGCGAGGTAAATAATCAATACATCAATCTTGACCGAGAGCTTACCAGCCATTGGGTAGAGATGGAAAACGTAAGCTACGCCGACGGAAAGCTCACCTTGACTCTTTTCAACGAGCGTGACCACTGGACGGGTATAGGAGCGCCTTACGCAATCGGCTACGTTTACAAGGTCGAGGTAGACGGCAAGGTGATTTATCTTGACGAGAGCAAGCACGAATTCGATATCGACGAGGCGGCTTGGTTCAATGAATATATACAGCTGATCAAGGCAGGTCAGAGCGTTGACGGTCTGATGGAAAAATACGTTTCCGATTATGAAAGCTCTTACACTATTTCCGTGGATGCATCGAAACTTAAAGCCGGAACATATAATTTCGGTGTTTCTATCAGACTAATAGGTACTGACTACGAGGACGGAGATTATCAAGCTACTCGTTGGTCTGACAGCGTTGCCGTTTATGCGCAAATTGAAAAGCCTACCATCGAATATAAGGAGCTCTATGGAGAATATTACGGCGTGGTAACGCCCGAAAGCCTTGATGGTTGGAATAACGATCACTACGATTATGAAGCAATCGATAAGAACGGAGAGCCCGTCAATATCACCATAGCGTCCGAAGCAGGTTATGCTCGCTTCTACGTACTCTCTGCCGGAACGAAGGTAAGGGTTAGAATACCCGCATCGGGATATTGGCTTGAGAGCGAATGGAGCGATTGGGTAACCTTCGACGGCATTAAGGTTGCAACACCCATGCTTGGAGAGTATTCAAACGACACCTGCTCGATAGGCTGGTCGCTTGAGAACGGTGCTTACGTTTCTCATTACGTTTACACGCTCAACGGCGGTACACCCGTGAGAGTTGAGCTTGACGGAGATCTTTCGGTTGCCCTTGACAACGGTGACGTGCTTCGTGTGATGTGCGTTGCATCAGAGGAAGGCGTGACGAACGGTTATCTTGACAGTGAATGGGTTGAATATACTTGTATTGACGCAAGACAAAAGTTAGGTACTCCTGTGAACATTAGAATCGAAGACGGTTATATTGTTTGGGACGAGATTACAGGGGCAAGTAGGTATATCGTCGAGGAGAATTATAAAAGCATACAAACCATTGAGATTGATTATATTGGATGGTACGCAAGAGTGGGCGCTACCTACCGAGTAAGAGCGATCACTGATGACGTTGAAAATTACAAGCCGAGCGATTGGAGTGAGCCTTATGTTTTCACCGTCACGCTGGATAATCCCGAGTTTCAGGAAATTCGCAGAGAAAGAGTATATTGGACTACGGCAGAATACGCGCAAGGATATAATTACAAAATAGGTGACAACGGTGAGGTTAATACTACAAGAAACTACTATATTGCCCTGTCCGAAATACCAACGGGCGAAAAGTTGTACGTTCAGGCATATGCCGAGGGCTGCACGAGCAGCGAATGGGTAATGATATACCACAACGTAACAAAGCTTGCCACACCTGAGGTTACCGTTTCCGGCGGCACGGCAAGTTGGAGCGCGGTTGAAAATGCCGAAGGCTATCTCTATAAAATAAACGGCGGCGAGGAAAGGGCAACCACCGAGCTTTCCGTTTCGGGACTCAACGCGGGTGATACGATAACGGTATGCGCAACTACCGACGAATTTGGCTACGGAAACAGTGATTGGAGTGAGATAAAAGCTCAGCTTCCCATTATGAGCGCGCCCGTGCTTGATACGAGCCTGTTCTCAAGCGAGGGAAAGATTTCTTGGGGGGCAGTTGACGGTGCAGCTTCCTACGAGTATGAAATCAACGGATCTCCTGCCGTCATTGGTGGTGTCTCAATGTCGCACATCGATTACGGGCAAGCGTTCAGAGTACGCGCTATATGCACTAACGGCGAGTACGAATGGTACGGTGAATGGTGCGAGATTGTAATCCGTGTGGACACGAGAGAGCAGCTTGCAACGCCTATTATAGCTTACGACCCCGAGGTAGGACTTACCGTTGCGATAAACGATCCGAGAGTATCTTACTATGAGGTAATGTTCGGACAGGACGGATTTACAATGTCTTATTATCCTCCCGACGGTGCGTACGAAACAGAGGTGATAACAAACTCATTTGCTTTCCCTGAAAACGACCATACCGTTTACGTTAAGGCGGTATCCGAGGATGGCGGCTATCGCGACAGCGAATGGGCAACTCTTACGATCACCTTTGAATAATGAATAATATGATAAGGCGGTGAGCGTGAGCTCACCGCTTTCTTTATCGATATGCAGATATTGCATCGCTGTAGTCAAAGAAAACGGCGACGGTGAAAACACGAAAAAATCACAGCTTTCTAAGGTGGTCTGTCCCAAAATGTAGGACAGACCACTTTTGCGTGAAATGTTTGCACAGATTTGCAAAAATGAAGCCGAAATTTACAGATGTTCTTTTTCTGCCGTTTGCGATAATAGCGAAAAAGCTCCGATTTTTCAAGGGATTTCGTGCTTTTTGATGTAGTGAAATGGTTTTGGATATATAGTAGGAAGGTAAAAATGTGGATTTTCTGAAAGAAATATCGTGTCGTTCACATTCTCCGACTTGAAAAAAGCCGCAAAATATGGTAAAATAAAATACCAAGTGATAGCCGTGCGAGAGCCAAACTAACCAATACGCTCGGAATCAACGGCGCAGGTCTTGGGCAGCTTCTCGAGCAATCCTTCGAATACCTTGGGCGCATACAGAACGATCCCATGTATTTGCGGTTTCACATCAGCAGCAAGAGTTATCGACAGCATAGACGAAGATGACCTTATGCTTGAAAATTACCGCAGGCGCGTAACGCTGGATATGCTGAACCGCACGCCGCTGTTCGCAGGCACGGATTTTTATAAAAATCTGCGTAGCGATGTAGTAAAGCGTTTCAAAGAAAAGTTGAAGCGAGGTCGCATTGCTGTAGCAGGCAACTATGAAACCATCTTCGGCAATCCGTATGAATTCCTGTGTGCCGTGATAGATAAGAACTACGAGCCGACAGAACCGCTGTTGCTATCGGGAGAGCAGGTCTATACCACAAGATTTGAAACAGGCATCACCCTTGCACCGCATTGTGCGTATGTTTATGTTGATGCTTTTTTCAGAAGGTGTGACGATCCAAATGGGTGGATAGGTAAAGTGAATTCAATTCATAAGGTGAAGTGAGTAAAATTGTAAGCATGGAAAAAGGATGATCTACCGAATACGGTATTGATCATCCTTTTAATTGTATAACGAAGACTTTGTAAAAAGGCTTCGTTCGAAAACCACCAGTCCGGCTGGTGGTTCCAAAAAGCTTTAGCTATGCGTAGACAAAAATATCCTCCTTTGGTAGAATAGGTATGGTCTGCCAACCAAAACTACAAAACCAAAGGAGGAATCAAGTCGTGAAACTTGACACAGATAGTTTAGCACATACAAAATGGAATTGCAAGTACCATATAGTTTTTGCTCCAAAATATAGGAGGCAAGTAATATATGGGAAGATAAAAGCGGATATAGGAAAGATGCTTAGGAAGCTATGCGAGTACAAGCAAATAGAGATACTCGAAGCAGAAGCATGCAAAGACCATATCCATATGCTCATATCAATACCGCCCAAGTATAGTATTTCTCAAATAATGGGTTATCTTAAAGGAAAAAGCAGCCTGATGATCTTCGAAAAATATGCGAACTTAAAGTATAAATACGGGAACCGCCATTTTTGGTGCAGAGGGTTTTACGTAGATACAGTAGGGCGCAATAAAAAGGCTATTGCGGAGTACATAAGGAATCAATTACAAGAAGATAAAGGAGCGGAGCAACTGAGCATAAAAGAATATATTGACCCGTTTACGGGTGAGCCGACAAAAGAAGGCAAATAAAACAACCCCTTTAGGGGTAAGCCGGTGAAATCTGCGCGGTTGGCAGACTTTCCGACGAGCCTATAGGCTCACCGAGCCGGTGTTACGCCCTAAGGGGGCTATCGCAAGCCACCGGCACGGCCGGTGGTCATGACTTATTTGCTTTTATATGCTATCCAAGTAGCAGAATATGCATCAAGGAAAAACCTGTTGCCACGGGAGTTTTCTACATACTCGCCACGAACTAGATATGTTCCGCGCAATTCGTTGCGTAACGGTTCGACCGAGATTGGTTCAACCCATACTGATTCTGAATTTGCAACCGCCTCTTTGCTCAAGGGTTTTGAGGTCGGCAACTGCGACTCGGCAAAGTCGGGTGCAGCAACGAGTAATGTGGAATCTGTATAGAGTTCTTTATGACCATCCGTGAAAAGTAATGCTTGTTCGATTGAATTAACAAGAGCCCAACCGCGCCATTCAACCCAAACTGGACGACCGTGATAGAGTGTAATTGATTCTTTGGGGATTGTTTGAGTGTCCTTGACAGCCGTTGGTAGGTCTTTTCCAAGCAGATAATCGGTAGATACATTATATAATTCAGCCATAGCAATGACGGTATCAAGCGGAGGAGATTTCTTTTCGCTCTCCCAAGCACTTAGCGTCGGGGTAGCAACACCGAGCTTTTCGGCTGCTTCAACGGCTTTTAAATTATTCATTGCACGAGCTTCTTTGAAGCGTCTCGGCATAAAATCACCATCCTTTCTTGTTTTATGCTTATATTATACTGCTTTTTGACAGAGTTATCAAGAGGATTTTGTTAATTCTTGTGCCAACTTTGCGCCAAAACTCTGCCAAGTTTGTTTGAGAGGATTGACTAGGGCATCAGAGTTTGTTATAATAAGAGCGTAAAGTTTCTTATTTGCCTTCGAGCATTTAAAGTTTATCAGAGTTAAATCACAGTGTCAGTACCGCACGTTCAGTGCGCTATTGGCACTTTTTTGTTTCTGTGGCGTAGTGCCAACAAAGCATCCGAAGAGTCTATCTTTGGGTGCTTTTTTATATAGATGAGCCCTATGGCTCCCCAACCTTTTTATTCGGGAAGCCAATGGCTACCCGTCTATATAAAAATATCAAAGAAAGGAGAATTCCAAAATGATTCTGTATTTGGAAGGTAAAACAAAGATCCCCGATCTTGCAATTGATTTTATTGAAGTGGTTCTGACCAACGGTAAGATTGTTAGCTTGACGTGGGATGAAAGCGACGTGAAGAACGAGGAAGGCGAGTATTCCACACGGTATAAGGGCGTGTATTTCGATGAAGAGTACGCGAACGGCAAGCTGGATGAGCTGCGCGATCTATCTATCTCGTATATCTCTGTGTATTCGGAGTCCCAAGATCCTGTTGACCTTTATATCAGCAGATTGATATTTGAGGATTACGAGAGGGAATACGTGATTGAAGATGTTTATCAGGCAGAAGACGTTACCGAGGCAAACGAACATTGGGACAAACTCAAGGCATTTGCTGTTGAGTGGTTGGAGAAGCATCATTATGATTTGTCCGAGCATTTCACCGTAGTTGAACACGAAGACACAAGCGGTCTATACGATGTATTCTACGATATGAAATCGGATGTCCAGATGAGTTGCCTCAACCCGTATCTCGCAAAACCGAATGAGTTTGACAGATGGTACGATGAGCTGGCGGTGCAGGTTGTCCCCATTCTCAAAAACATCGCTTATGAAAGTGAGTTTGGAGGTGGTGAAAATGTTTGATTGCGATCTCTTAATCTGTATGAAAGTAGCGGAGGTGCTTGTCGATGAAGAAACGCCCGCAAAGGTACAAGAACTTCGGATGAGAGCATTGGCAACCTTGCGCGGACAGGTAGAGTATTACCGAAAACTCGGTTATGTTGAGAGATTAATCGAAGGCGTTGCTGAAAAGCGTGCCGCTATGATTATGAAAGCTACAACCAAAACCGAGATGGATAAGGTAATGAAAGCGAGAGCACCGAGATATGACGGAGGTAAGTTCGTTCCTGATGAGTATTGTATACCCGAGGAGGAGCTTATTGCCTGGTCGCAGGTATCCTTGCAGGCACCGTTATCTAACATCGGCTTCAAACGTTACATGGAGCTTTTCAGGGAGTTCTTCCCGGAAGAAAGCCAAGAACTCAAATTCGGAGGTGCTGTATGAACGAATATCACAAAAAAACTCCCGTCTGTGTTTATGATGACTTCATCATATTTGAAGGTGACGGTGAAACCTACGTGCTTGATCAGAATGGGCTTCGGCAGGTAAAAGAGGTACATTCTCTTTGTGGCGAGGAGTATGATAATCTTCCCATTGAAGATATCCTTGCGACTTGTGAGGTGGACTATGATTATTCTGGGGAGCTTGATTCTGTCGAAGAATACTCTTTCTGGGCTGTCTTGGAAGATGGTGAACATCAAACGGTAAAATCGGACGATGCCAAAGCTGTTATAAACAACGTTATTTGCTACGCTGGCGATCACTTTAGCGGTGAAGACCTTTACTATTTCGTTCGCAACATTCTCTATGATGTTATTCGATTCTAAGGGAAGGTGACGAAATGGCTATAAAAAAAGAAGTGACGGTATTTACCCAGACTGATTTCATCACAGTAGGTGATGAGCGATACGAGGTGGCGAATCTGACGTTTGAGCAGATAAGGTTTATGTATGGTACGGGAAGAGCAATTCACATTTCCGGAACAGGGCGGGATAAAGTTTACGACTATCGAAACGGCTGTATGACGAAGCTTGGCGACATTGAAGAGAGCGAATGGCAGGCTCTTATGAAATTTCTCATCGTGAGAGACGGAGAGCAAGAACTGTTCAAGCAGCTTCTTATGTGGGAAACCGAACATAATTTCTGCGATAGCGATAAGAAAACGCTTGAGCGCGACACGCTGATCAAGCACTCTATGCGCATCTTCGATGATGTCAAATGGGTGGACTATGTTCGATTCAATCAGCGTTATCGCCCTGATGAACTCGCAAAAGCAAAACTTGTTGATATCGTTACCGATTGTTGCGGAACCCACGATGTGCCGACCATCGAATTGGTTGAAACATGGCCCAAAGTAACGTGCCCGAAATGCGGTACTTACACAACGTTTAAAAAGAAAGGAGAGTGAGATTATGGAGATCTCATACACAATCAGAGGTATTACACTCAATAAGAGTGAAATCGCAGATATTGACGCGTATTACGAGGCAGCGTGTACAGCTGAATATATCATCGAAAACTACGGTTTGGATGAAGAAAAGGCTATGCAGGCGGGCTATGATGTGCGTAGATTAATGCGAAAGTACGACTATACCGAGGAGGACGCTATCAGAGAGATTCTCGCGGAAATGGAAAACGACGAGGAGGATGAGGACGATGCCGAAGACGATGAGTAAGTTCGTTAAATCAGAAAAGATCTATACGCCTCAGACTTATTGCGAAAAAATGACGGGCCGTTGTTATGGCTTTAAGCAAGATGACACTGTTGGCGAAATAGAAGAAGTATTAAAACGTCACGGTTGGGAAGCGCAAATCTGGAGCTATCCACTCTCTGAAATCGATCATATCGTTGAGAATGAACTTAAAGTGGTTCTTGTTGACGTTTCCGGCTTTGATAAGCAAGGAAAATGGAGACAGGAATACAGATGGTTCGAGGTCTTCGATGATTTTGAGGAGGAAGACGAATGATCAAAAAAGAAGTCTATTTGATAGTATCCGCTGACAATATCGCTTATGAGCTTTACATTAATGGTCCGTATTATTCTTACGAGGCAGCTCAGGATGCGTTAAAATGCGAATTTAAGGAGTCCTGCGTTGTCAATAAGGATAACAAGCATAAGGTCATAGAAAAGCGTATTGACGGTGATATGTATATGGTGTTGCGCGAGAATCAAACCCTCTATTATGGGTGGATAAAGAAGATTGTTGTTGCGGACACCGATACGGAGGCGGAACGCTGGATGCAGGCGGTTAAGGATCGTATGGAAGCTAAGAATATTAGCATTCCGAATGAGTCTGAAATTGCACACATCGCAGAGGAAGCGCAGCATTACGCAGCCAAAGACGAATATTTTGTTGGCGGTTTTTGGAATGCGATAGCTCTTGCTGTTCAGGATTACAACGAGCAAAATAGAAACCAAAAGGAGGGTTATAATGACGACACAAACAATGCTGCAGAGAGTGTATGACATAAAGACGGCGCTGTATGGCTTGGATCCGAATGCAGCAGAGACCGTAGAAAAGACTCTTAATAAAGGCATTCAAGTAGAGGCAGGGAACGGTATTTTCGTTTTCGAACTGGTAGCTCTGATTAATGAGCTAAAAGAGGAGCTTCGTAAAGAGGACGCAAAGGCCTGCGGAAAGAGTGCGCAGAGAAAAGCATTGCAACGTATCTTAAAGCATGCTGCCGTTGCAAGTCCATCGAGAGAATTCTTGCAGTATCCCTTCATGAGTAACGGAAAACAATGGTTTCTCTCAAGCGTTCACGCAGTAGGGTTGTATGCACCTATTGATTGGTGCAAGTGCGGTGCCGAGGAAGACTCGCCGGACATGGCTCGTATTGCGGTCAAGCGCGGTGAAGAGATTGAACTTCCGGAGCTTGCGGATCTTAAAGCATATATCAAGATAAAAAAGATCGAGAAGGAAAGACGAATCGTTTATTCCTACGGTGATTTTGTTCTTGATGCACAACAGCTTGTTGATGTGCTTGAAGCTCTGCCGGGAGCAAAGATGTATCATGATAGAAGTAAGTATGCTACTGCTTATTTTGAGCATCCCGACGGAATCGGATTGATTTGTCCTTTGCACATGCAAGCGGGCGATGAGATTCCTACTGTACTCAAATAAAGGAGGCGTGCTATGCAAGAAAAGCTTGTAATCGTTGTACGCGGCGGAATGATTGAGAGCGTTTTTGCGAAGAATCCAAATCAGTTTGACGTGGAGATCCTTGATTTCGACGTTCAGGATGAAGATGAGCTTCGAGTAAACGAGGACCGACTGACAACGATAGAACAATACTTAGCCAGACAGGAGGTATAATTATGGAACAGTTCAAAGTAAGAGTCAAGGGAGGAAATCTCGTAGCAAGCGCAAGCCGTGATAGTGCATATCCCGGCATTGACGTGGAATACGTGCCCGACGTTGACGAAGGTGAGCAGGCAAGTGCGCCGAGAGTTCTTTTCGAATATCCCGAGGACGGTGAGCTTCATGCCCTCGTCTGGACCGATAAGGATAAGGAGGACTACACGCACAAGCTTGGATTTACGCTTGATGAAACCGTGGTGAATAAAAGCCCGATTGAAATCGTCAAAAAGATGGTGAGAGATGAGTATAACGCCTTTATGGAAAAGATGCTCAGGCAGAGTCCCAAAGATATCTTTGATAACGCTAAGAAGGTGGATGTTTATTCCGAGCTTCAAGGCTATATTCTGGATATGCTGGGTGAGGATTATAAGCCGCAGGAGGTTGTCCCGATGATAAAGCTGGATAACATTCTGGACTCGCTTTATCGAACTTATCTTGACAATGACAATCTACATTGCAACACCTACGGAGATACGGCGCAGATTATCAGCGAGTTGCTTGACCTTTTGGCAATTGAAGAATGAAAGGAGCAGCACGAAACGTGCGAATTACAGGCTGTTAGAACAGCAAAACCTATGGCAGAGTCAATTCAGGCTCTGCCATATTTTATAAGAAAGGATTTAATATTATGAAAATCAATAATACAGTACTTGATGTACTTGGTAACTGCCGAGTAGAAGAAAACGTTCTTTATCTTCCCGCAAATCTTGATCGCAAGGTTTATACCGACGTGAATAAGGTTCTTGAAGCTCTTGGCGGTAAATGGAACCGCAAGGTAGGCGGGCACGTGTTTGACCACTGTCCTGCCGATGAGATCGATGACATTATTCTCACGGGTGAGTATACCGACAAAAAGAAGGAGTTCCAGTTCTTTCCGACGCCTCCCGAGATCGCAGAAAAACTCTGCGACTTCGCTGGCATCAATGAGAAAACGACTGTTCTTGAGCCATCCTGTGGCAAGGGCGATATTGCCGATGCTGTATGGAAGAGAACACCTAAACGGTTACTTGGTATCGAGCTGAACACGGATATGGCACAGGCCCTTGAAGGCAAGCCCTACGAGGCTATCACCGGGCAGGACTTTTTGCTGTACGAGGGGGATGCGTGGGATCGTATCGTTATGAACCCGCCTTTCTCCCGTCAACAGGATATCGACCACGTTATGAAGGCGTATAGCATTCTTGCAGAGGGAGGTATTCTCGTTTCTGTCATGAGCGTATCCTTCCAGTTCAGAACGAACAGAAAATCTGAAGAATTCAGGGAGTTCCTTGATTCGGTAGGCGCTTCTGTTTACGATCTTCCCGAGGGCGCATTCAAAGAAAGCGGTACAATGGTACGTAGTTGCATTGTGGTGATCAGAAAATGAGTATGACAAAACTACCCGTAACGGTGAAGATGCCGAGCAGCAATCGCCATCTGTCAGCGAAGGAGCTTGCAGACTGGGCGAATACAGTATCTTGTCACTTTGGTGGTAAGGCTGTCTTTTCCGAGACTGATTATCCAAAACGTCTTTGGGGAGATCTCTGCTCGTGTGGCACAAACGCTGACGGTTATACCAATGGTGTGTTTACACTGTGTCCATTGCTTAGCGAGGTCGTAAAAGAAGGGCAGAAGGCCTATATGATTTGCGACAAATGCGGCAATTACTCACATTTATAATTCATGGCCTATTAAGGCAGAAAGGGTTTCAAATGAAAATCAATTTTAATATGGACATCCGTATAGAAGCCTGGGCGAAGGCTCTTGGATATACGGTTGTCGGTGATAAGCTGATACACTCAACGGTCTTTGAACTGAAAGACTTTGAGGAGTGCGTGTCAGACTACATCTCGGAGTCGCTTGAAAGCGGGACAAACTCCGCTGCACTCGAGGAAATCTTCTTCACAAACGACGATGAACAGCACATTTTGAGAGACATGCTTGAAGAGTGCGAAAAAGTAGAACTTACTCCTGAAATCGCTGAGGCAATTGCAGATACTATGCCTACAATAAAAAGACTTCTTTCGCGTATTGATGATGGTGTAGATGCAGTTTTCCTTCCCGGCAAGCTGCACGGTTGTGAGGATCAGTTGTATGTCATCTATTACAATGCGCAGGGATGTAGCGAAAAAGGCTGTTTTGAGATCGAAATACTGGACTATGAGCGCATCATTGAGCTCTATGAAGATGTAAACGGTGATGCGGAAAAATTCTTTGATATCCTGCCCGACAGATTCCAGGGTGAATGGAAATATTGCGATTCTCAGAACGAATGCTTTGCTGACTATGTTAACGAATACTTCAACGCCGATTTTATTTTCGGTAGAGATGGAGATAACAAAGCAGAGCTTGAGTTTATCCTCAATTGGGCAAAAGCACGTCGAGCGCAGGTTTCGGGGGAGGGTTGAATATGAAAACACTCGAAGCGTTGGTTAGAAAGCAAAGACAATACGTTGTAAGCTGCGGTGGTTATGAGAATATTAAAGAAGCGGATAATACCTACAACGATTTGAATCGTGAAATCATCAAAGCTTATAAGGTCGAGCACGGCAACGCCGTACTTGGCAGTTATCTCTATTACGGAGATGAAGCAGAGCGTATTCGCGATGGTAAGGAGAGTCCTTATACGGAGTACAAAGACCAATCCATTGCTAATTTCTCATGCGACTTTATCCTTCCCAAAGAAGATCCGTATGTAACTGAAATAATCCGTCTTTGGAATTCGGCTCGGATATACAGAGGGATGCTTCACAGCGAACTTGTTGAACGAGTTGAAGCAGCAGGCGGAATGATGATCGTCTGGTATTAGGAGGTTAAAATATGAGATTTCGCGATTTGAGATTAACGATCGACGAAGATACAATGGTATTGCTTAAAAACGAAGCTGGCTCACCGTTAGGACTATGCAATGCCGCACGCATACCGAAAAGATACGATGGCTGCATTGTAAAAATAGTGAGCGTACAGTTTATGCCGGGACTGGGAAGCAGACCAGTTCTAATGATCATAATAGGATAGAAAGGAAAGCATATGAGACAATTTACAACGATAGAGCTTACGTGGAATACCGTTGTTGAAAAGCTTGAAGGAATTCTACGAAAGATACTCGATAAAAACATTGAATGCAAGGTGACGCAGGATGATGCGGATTTCTGGGGAGTTGGTTTTCTGAATTACAGAATGAGCATTCCCGAGGTCGAAAAAATCTGCGTTTACGTCAATGCAACTGAAGAAGAACGCAAGGACGCATATCCGAGCGAGAACGAAACATCGGTTGCGGATCTCGGTGTTGATATTGCCAACAAACTTTTGTCAATGAGTCTGGGCATTTCTTTCACCAAGTTCTTGGTAGAGACGGATTGCTTATTGCTCATCAATTGCGAGAAAAACGAGCGCATCCGCATCGGCGGAGATTGGATTCCGCTTGACAAGCTTAAAAGCATACAGGAATTAACCGAATTCTTTTATGCTGAGTCTGCAAATTCAACATCACTCTTTCGCTTTGCGACCGAGTATAAAACCAGGTTTTCCAATGAACTGCTTTGGCATTTCCCGCTTCGTTCAGGGAAACACCTTGGAGCATATTTCTTCGTCGTAAAGGAAGGCGTTTTGTTCCTGCCTTACGATGATGCAGACAAGGTTAACGGTCCTATCTTTAACCTTGATGCTATGAGGCTTGTTGATATGAATACGGTACGCTGGAATATGAGCCGACTGGAAGCGTATTATTTGGATGCTAAAGAAGCGCTCATCGACATTGAAGCATATCTTTTTGAAAAGGAGAAAAAGGGGTATGAGTAAAAAGAGAATCGACTGGATTATTCATATGGTAGCAAACGGTGCTTGCTGCGCAGAGTGCGGTGAGGTGGAGAACAGCTTTAAGCCGTATCTCTGTAACGCTCATACACACGGTATGGCACGGTATGACCACCCCGATTTCCAAATGGTGTTACATACATCTCCTGAGGAGATCATGCGAATCCTAAATTCATTTGGACTTATGGTCCAGAATGGAGCAAAATTCAAGGACGGTGAGTATGTTGCCGGCATCTATGAGGATTGCGTTGTTCGTCTTAAAAGGTTCAGGGAGTGCGAGCGTGAGGTTCTGCGCGTAATTATTCCCGATGGCGACAACGTGTTCCCAGAGGATCCGCTTTGTAAGGAACCGTACTGCTATCAGCTTTTACCGACTGATGAGTTAACGGAGGAGTAAAAATGACAGACCAAGAAAAGATCAGAAAAATTGCAAGTGATATATGCCTTGTAAAGCACAACTGCAACGACGTTTGCAATCCCGAGGAATGCTGCGCAGCGTATAAGCATGCTAAGAAAGCGGTCGAGGTAGGGTACTCGCCTAAACCACAAATGACGAATTCTTGTTCTTTTTGTGCAGCATTGGCTAAGCATAAGGACAATGACGAGTATTATCGGCATCGCCGGCGTAACAGTGAAGACTATGCTCACGAATATACGGCAGCACTAGTCAGTCAGACATACTACGAAAGCTATCCTACGGGAAAGGTGACGAGCTATAATTATACGCTTAATTATTGTCCCGAGTGCGGAAAGCTTCTTATGGAGGCAAAGTATGAACCCAAAGACAATAACGGTTAGATTTCTGGCTCAGCAGGGCACAGAAGACTTATACAAGTGCGAAAGCACCGGTAAGGTTTACGCGAGGCAACCTGCGAGGAGCAAAAAGTACGTTTATTGGTATACCACCTCAAAATGGAGCGGAGGTTATGAGGCTTCTGCTCCTGTAAGAAGCGGTATCACGTTCCGCGTGGTGGACGGATCGGGAAAGATTCTCTTTGAAGAGCTTATGATTCCATCCACTTCTGACACGGGAAGCTGTGCAATTACTCACGGAGATTTTCTTTCCGAAATGCTTAGGGACGAGGCTTTGAAATATGGCGAAACGCTGCATCTAATTCCACATGAAGAATGGAGAAAGCGATTGGCCGGAGAAAAAGCAAAGAACGGGTATAACGGTATGATGGATAACTGGCTTTATTGTGAAACTGAAACAGAAACTCGTGTTGTAATCAATACCGTTAAGATGCTCGGAAAGGATAAACACATTGTTCTCGAAAAATGCAGGCATAGAATTTGCAACCTTGAATGGTTTTCTGTGATCGTCACTGACATTTCATTGGCCATTACGGAGGCAATATGCGGATATGCATTTATAGAGAACAAGAAGGAGTCCTGTAAATGAAAGAATATCGACATAGACGCGGACAGGTCGTTCATATGACAGTTTACGATTGCTTTGAAGGCGAAGTGAGGATACTCAAAAACCGCCGTCACAAGGTACTTATCGAGATTGTCGATGTTCTTACCTGTTATCCGTGTCAAAAGAAACCACAGCCGGGAGAGAAGCATTGGATAGATGAGAAAATGATTTTTCATCGAGAAAAGATTGTTTCGGCGTCCCCCGATAGTTGGTTGCCATTCTAAAAGAAAAGGGCATCGCTATTATTTAGCGGTACCCGAGGAGGAAAAATGAAAGTACGAATATATCAGATCGTTCCCGAACTCGATGAAAAACATTTGATGTTCCGGAATTTGCAAACAATTCTTAGCAAATCGAACGGTAAAATCCCGGAAGCGATATATGAGTGTGTGTACGAAGGAGAGCTGGAAGCGAAGCAGCTTGAGGATGTGTTTTACATTCTGAATTGCGCCTTCCCGCAAGACTATCATGCACGCAGCCTTTCGGTATCCGACGTTGTAGAGATGGTCAAGTCAGATAATGACAGTAGCTTTTATTTCTGCGACTCGTTTGGATTTCAGTTATTTCCGTTCGATAAAACAGCCATTCACAAAAATCAGGAGGATTAAAAAATGAAATGTAACATGCCCGGTAAATACGATGTCAAGAATTTAAGACAGAAATACGGTAAGAACGCGGATCCGCGTTTGGTAGAGATCGCAGAGAATCTCGACAAAATGAAAATCGGCGTGGACGAAACCTTCGAGTTTGGTTGCCGCGCTTGCGGAAAATGCTGCCGTAATCGCACGGATATTATTGTCAGCCCCAGAGATATCTACAATATCGCAAAGGAGCTGGATATGATGCCCGGAAACGTGTATTTCCAGTATTGCGACCGTTACATCGGTGGCTCATCGAGAGTGCCTATTGCCAAACTGATTTCCGTGGGACCGGATAATCATTGTCCGCTGCTCAAGGATAATAAGTGTTCGGTACATAAAGCAAAGCCAACCGTTTGCGCACTGTATCCTCTTGGCAGAGGTATCAATACGCAAAGCGGAGAGAATATGAAAAAGGAGGATATTTACTATATCCTTCAGCCTTCGGATTGCAACTGCAACAAGGAAACACATACGGTTCGCGAATGGGTTGAGAGCTTCGGTCTTCCTGTTGAAGATCAGTATTACGTGGATTGGATGGGGCTTGTATCTGAGCTTTCCAAGCAGTTCATTGAATACGAGAAAACAATGGACCCCGAAAAGCTCAAAGCGGTTTATGAGGTTGTTTCCTTGGCAATGTACTATAGTTACAGTATCAAGGATGCATTTGAACCGCAATTCGAAATAAACTGTCAACGTATTCGGGAGATTATGAAGGTAGTAGCTGAATCTGAACAGGAGGGCGAGTAATATGCCTAGATGGAAAATACCCGTAACCTGGGAGGTTTGCGGATTCGTCCATGTTGATGCAGACCGACTGGAAGATGCTATGGATTACGTAAGGACCGATGGAGATCACATAAAGCTGCCGGCAGATTCAGAGTACGTAGATGGTAGCTTTGACCTCTCTATGTATGAGACCGAATGCATAAGACAATGCTACAACAATAATCAACCTGATATGGAGGGAAATGACAATGACTGATGAAAGAAATCAAAACCAGATCACTCGTAAGGACGCCAAGAATTGCTTTGTGGAGAGCCTTAGCGACGCTTTTGCGATCGGAAAGATTCACTTCAATTTCTCGGCATACGATCCAAACAAACCCGTTGGTCAAAAGCAGACCAACGGCGTGCATATCTACATAGCTGCAGATGAGTTTATGGAGCTTTGCAGAAAGGTATCGTGCGGTGAGTTCAGATTTATGGTTCAGACCAAAAAGAAGAACAATGATAAAACACCTCTTTACCAAAGTCTTGGCGGAACGTCCGCAGAGAAACTAAAAGCTCAGAACAGGACTCGCCCAGATGGAATGAGTCTGTCACGCACATTGAAGATTATGATTGCTGACAGGTCAGATCTGCTGCTGGTGGCGGATAGCGGTCCTGGTGAAACGACTGAAAAGGGCCTCATAACCCCTAAGTTTGGTAGCAAGCCTGAGAATCACGTAACGGTGAGCATGACGCTTGATACCTTTGGAGAGCTCATTCTTGCGACGCAGGCACATTATCAAGCATGGCTCAACGCTTGGTATATGGGCGGATGTAAAACGATACAACCGAAGAGCTATACTCAAAAGCAACAGCAAACAGCAGCCACAACCACATCGTCACCTTCGCAGACTCAGTTCGTTCCCGAAGCATCCTTCGGCATCGGACTTGCAAGTGGGGAAGATGATCTACCGTTCTAAAACGGACAGTTAACACCACGGCGGCAGGAAGTAAAATCCCTGCCGCTTTCTGTTATCAATTAGTTGAAAAACATCGTATTTTATGGTATAATATGTTGTAAAGATATTGATATGGAGAATTATATAATGTTATATGCTTGTGATGCTTGCAGATTCTTATTTGAGTCTGATGAGGAAAATATAATTCAATGTCCTGATTGTGGCAAGAAAAAAGTTCGTCTTGCTAATTCAGATGAAATAAAGGAATTTGAAAGCCGAGTTTTGGAGGAAGATGATGAATGATTCTCAAACATCATGGGAAAACCTAACCCCGGAAGAGAAGAAAAAACGACTATTTCTGAAACAGAAACAAACGCTGGACTTATTCCTTGAACGCAATGCCATCTCGAAGGCGCAGTACGATAAGAGCCTTGGGGATCTGCGAGAGAAGATGGGAATGCAAGATGTAGAATAAGATAAGGGCTGACGATTGCTTTTCGTCAGCCCTTCGTTTATTCGATTGTCATCGATAAATTGGAATTTATCGTTATAACTCAATATTGATTTCGTACTTATCGTTAATGAGTATGTAGTTCACATTATACTTTTTTGCAGATTCTAACATCTGTGTATTTTCTGACAATACATTCTCCATGGTGCACCATTCATCATCCAAACGATTTTCAATGACATTGGCATATTTCTTTATGTCAGCAAAGTGATTTCTGATATATTCCTCACTCATTATCAAACAATAGTATTTGATATGTTCAAGATATTCCTGATCAAAATCTTTTGACCAACCAAAAGGAATATAACCGCCTTCTACAATCAAATTTTGTTTATTCTCAATGGCGGTTTTAATCATCTCACGAACAATAGGCCACAAGTATTCGGTTAATTCATTATCATCCATAGGGGTAAGTTCTGTGTTACCGCTACGAATTAAACCCATTTTCAGATGGTCTATTGACAGATAAGGATATTTATATTTTTCAAGCAACTTTTGAGCAAGAGCCGTTTTGCCTGTATGTGATGCTCCGGCAATCAAAATAATCATTATCTCACCTACAAATTCTTGTTTGTAGGGCTGATTATATCACACATAATCTGAAATTACAATCGGGTGCGGATAAAATC
This sequence comes from Acutalibacteraceae bacterium, assembly GCA_045594685.1. Classification (GTDB taxonomy): domain Bacteria; phylum Bacillota; class Clostridia; order Oscillospirales; family Acutalibacteraceae; genus DTU089. Next base: position 17,986 of record JAZNYZ010000039.1, read on the forward strand.
CGTTTGCCCGAGGAGCAACTTCGTTGTGCCGTCAGGCACACTTCATTGCATAAGCACTTCATTTGCCGTAAGGCAACCTCGTTTTGTGTCCGCAATAGAAATGAAGTTGAGCTGCGCTCAAATGAAGTTATCTGCTAAAGCAGATAAACGAAGTTGTGTCCTGCGGACACAAACACAAAAAATAAAAGCAAGTCGAAAGACTTGCTTTTATTTTTTGGAGGCGACAACCAGATTTGAACTGGTGATCAGGGTGTTGCAGACCCACGCCTTACCACTTGGCTATGTCGCCATATAAAATTGGAGCGGATGACGAGGCTCGAACTCGCTACCTCCACCTTGGCAAGGTGGCGCTCTACCAGATGAGCTACATCCGCATAAAAAATGAATGAGCCGTGAGGACGACTCATCCATGGTGCCTCCGGTCGGAATCGAACCAACGACACGAGGATTTTCAGTCCTCTGCTCTACCAACTGAGCTACAGAGGCTAATAAAAAGTGGCGACCCGGAACGGGCTCGAACCGTCGACCTCTAGCGTGACAGGCTAGCGTTCTAACCAACTGAACTACCGGGCCACCTCTTGGTGGGAACAATAGGGCTCGAACCTATGACCCTCTGCTTGTAAGGCAGATGCTCTCCCAGCTGAGCTATGCTCCCATACCGTTGCTCACTCGCAACGTTAGATACTATACACTATTTCAATGTATTTGTCAACACTTTTTTCAAAGTTTTTTTAATTTTTTGAGTTTTTTATTTCGGCAACAATTGCCATCATTTCGTCATATTTTTTCTCAATATCTTCAACCAATTTGAACTGAGTTCTTGCTCTTACAAGGTTATGCTCAGGGTACTCAATTTTGAAATAAACATCACCATTGATATAGTCACCTAAAAACCTCATACCACATTCAAAAGTGAGAAGTTTTGCAGCAAAAGGTAACAACTCAATTTCAGTTTCAGTAAGACTTTCCCCTGCTGCTTCGAGGAAGCCCTCAACATAAGCCTTGAAATATTCGAGGCTTAAAGAAACCTTTGATAAGTCTTTTTCATCCTCTGCCGCAGTGTTAGCACCAAAACGGATGCTGTCACCAAAGTCATAAAGCGCAGAACCGGGCATAACTGTATCAAGGTCAACAACGCAAAGGCCTTTCTTTGTTTCTTTATCAAAAAGAACATTATTAAGCTTTGTATCGTTATGTGTAACCTTTAACGGAACCTTATCAGTACCGAGTAAATCGGTAATAACAGAGCAATCCTTTTCTCTTGCAAATACAAATTCAATTTCAGGAAGAGCGTTATCTTTTCTGCCTGAAGCGTTGTTTTCAACTGCAACTTTCAAATCATTGAAACGAGAAGGTGTATTGTGGAAATTGGGAATTGTATCGTGAAGAGTATCGATCGGATAATCTGCAAGAAGATTTGCGAAATTACCAAAGGCAAGTGCGGCATTTCTGAAATCTTCAGCAGAGGTTAATTCGCTGATTGTGAAAGTATCATCAACAAAGTTATAAACTCTCCAACAACCACCATCCTCAGCCATATAATAGTTTTTGCCGTCTTTTGCAGGGTAAACAGTTAAAGTTTCTCTTGTGGGGTCGCCACCATTAGCTTTGATTTTTTCTCTCAAAAATGATGTTACACCGCAAACATTTTCCATAAGCTCAACAGGCTTTTTGAAAACATTAACGTTAATTCTCTGCAAAAGATAACGTGAAACAGAACCATCCTCCATTTCATATTCAACTATATATGTATCATTTATATGCCCCTCGGACACAGGTTTATAACCAATATATTTACCGAATTCAGGAAATGCTTTAATAATTTCAAGCAAATTTGTTTCAACTATCATACTCATAAACTAATATACCTCATTTTTTAAATACTGCAAAGCACTCGGGGTTATGAAATCCCGGTGGTAAGGTTGTAACGGGCGAAAATGCTAAATAATGCTGAATTTCGCAATCGTCACCGCATTTATAGAAATTAGCCTTTACAGTTATAAAGTCTATATTTTCTGTTTTATAAATCTCACAAAGAAATGCTTTTGTTAACTTAACTGTAACGCCCCAGAAAGCACCATATATATCTTCACCCTTGAAGGCTTCAACTATTGGTGAGCTTTCAGTTAATGAACTTACGAAAACTCTGTCATATTTACCTTTACCGAATTCGCAAAGAAATGCGCCCTTTGAATTCATTTCAACATTAACATATTCTTCCCTATCTTCAATAGGTGCAACGAAAAACTCAAGACAACTATCTCTATAAATTGGGTCGTCACGATTTTCGAAAACTGCTCTGGGGTTTTCCTCATAGCATTGAAGCTTTGCAACCAAATCATCACCTATAACACCCATTTTAAAATATGTATTGGGTCTGTATGGTGGGTCACTTTCCCAATGGTAAGAGGTTAATCTGTGCCAGCAATCTTTTTCAAAATCTGCTAAATTTTTGTATACACGAAGTTTATTATATACTACTAATTCCATAAGAAAACCTTATTTCATATATTCGGTAATACTGTTTGTTTCATCCATAGATGCCATAATCATATAGAGTCTGGGAATATGGAAAGGACCTTTGAAGATATTACCCTTTAAGGTTGTGGAAACAGTATTGTCATAATGGAGATAGCCGTACCATTCGCCACACTCATCATCGCAGAAATACTTTTCACAATACCCTTTGATTTCATTATACAAAGCATTGTATTTTTCGTCTTTGAACTGCAAATATGCAAGGCGAAGAGCAATCATAGCTTCGCACTGAGGCCACCAAAGCTTCATATCCCATTCAAGCTGAACGGGAGGTTTGCCCTCTAAATCAGTAAAAGCAATAATACCGCCGTGCTTTTTATCAATACCCAAGGGTAAAGTAATATCAATGATATTTTTTGCAACATTAACAGCTTCATCATTACCTGTAACAAGACCCTCTGCCATAATAAACCAGGCAGCCTCAAGAGAATGACCGGGGTTAACGATTCTGCCGTTGGGACTATCAATAAACTCCCCTGCTTTTGTAACGCTTTCAAGAAGAGCTTTTTCTGTAAGGTAGCCACCGCGAAGAATTTCATCAAGACATTCCTTGCAAAGAGGATTATATTTATCCCAAAGTCCATCAATGCTTCTGAGGACCTGAGCAGTTGAAAGCATAATCATAACGGGAGAAAGTGCTTTTGAATCAATGTTTGCAGGGTTGATTTTAGGCTGATTTTTGCGAACACCTGTAAAGCATTCATAAGCAACATTAAAATACATTTCTGCACTATCAAGAACTGCCTTGTCACCTGTTGCCTTATAAAGCTCTGCACAACCTATTGCCGCAAAGGTTTCAGAGAAATAATATCTTCTTTTCTGAAGCTCTCTGCCATCTGCAGTAACTGTAAAAAACATTCTTCCGTCAGTATCTGTGCATTTGGGCAAGAAGGAATAAATATTCTTTGCTGCTTTGAGATATTCCTCGTTTTTATCTATAAGGTTATATGCCTTACTGAAAACCCACAAAGCTCTGCCCTGAAACCAGACGCTTTTATCTGTACCATAGATATTACCCTCACGGTCAAGGCACGTATAAATACCGCCATTTTCATAATCAATGGCATTTTTAAGCCAGAAAGGCAAAATATTTTCAACTAAATCTTTTCTGAAATCCATAATATCAACTCCAAGATTATTACCTCAAATTTCTTTTAATATAACACATTATTATGTAAAAAACAACACTAATCAACCTAAAATTGTTGTAATAAAACAAATGATATTATATAATATTAAAAGAAATTTGAGGTGACCTTATGAAATCAATGACCTTTAACATTCTCTGTGCAGGCAAGGGCGAAAATCATTGGGTGTTTCGCCAGAAGCTTGTGAGAGATATAATTAAAAAATATGCACCCGATACCTTTGGTCTTCAGGAAGTGCATTATGCCTGGATGAGATATTTAGTTAATCAATTCAAGGATACTTATGATTTTGTTGGCGTAGGTAAGGATGACGGCAACAAAAAGGGCGAATTCTCCCCTGTTTTTTATAACAAGCATAAATATGAATTGCTTGAAAAAGAGGATTTCTGGCTTTCTGAAACTCCCGAAAAGGCAAGCCTTGGTTGGGATGGAGCCGAAAACAGAACCTGCTCTTATGCCGTATTAAAAGAAAAGGAAAGCGGCAAGATTTATGCTGTTTTCAACACACATCTTGACCATATAGGTGCAACCGCTCAGATAGAGGGTACAAAACTAATTTTAGAGAAAGCTAAGAAATTTAATGATATTCCTATAATTATAACAGGTGATTTTAACGTTACACCCGATTCTGAAGTGTATAAATTGATACTGTCAAATAGTTTCTCTGACGCCCGAACAATTGCAAAAGAGAAAGACAATATCGATAGCTTTCATTGGTATGGTAAAGGCTCAAAAATGATTGATTTTATTTTCGTTAAAAATATAAAATCGGTTGCAGTTGTTAAAACCGCAACCGATAAAATCAACGGAAAGCTTCCATCGGACCACTACCCTGTTATTGCTGACATTATTTAATACTAAAATAATTTTTGAACTTCCTGACAAGCTTATTATAAATTCGTTTAGGAAGTTTTCCTTTAATAAAATTCAGGAATTTATCCGTTAAAACCGTTAATGGCTTAAACTGATACTCTCTTTCACTTAAAGGCAAAGCATAAAGCTTTCTGAATTTCATTGTCAGATAATTACCGCTTGAAATTTTTCTTTGTCTGTTAATCTGCACCTTGTATTTAATAATATTAAAGAATAAGCCGTGCAGGTTAATTGTTCTGTAAATCAATTTATAAAGGCTTATAAATTCAGGACGGTTCATAGCAACTGATGAAACAACCTCAATTTCTGCATTTTCACATTCAGCCTGACCGAAATAATACAGCGCAGGAAAGCAGTTGAAAAAGGCATCTATACCCTCTGCTGAAAGATAATGAGCCCTGTCGTTAACCTGAATTACAGAACCATCATTCAGACCACTGATTTTGTATGTATTAACAACCTGAACAATAGCGTTACCGACAGACTTAATTGCCTTTTCTGTTAATTTGTTTGTAAGTTGGTCGGTTAATTTGCCGTCAACCCTCGGAACAAACTGATAACCGAAAGTGAAATCACGAGTATATTTAACAGAAAAAGTGATATTATCTTCATTTATTTCATTTTCTTTGAGTGAATTAGGCGGAATATTCAGAACACTTTTATCTTTAAAGATAATTTCCGCACCCAAATCCTTAGATTTATTTTCAAAATAGATTTTCATAATATAAAATCCTTTTTAAAAAATCCGCCCAAGGTATCTCGGGCGGATGATTTTATTACTGTTATATTACAGCTTCATTGCAACGTCCCAAGCCTTCCAGATAACTGTACGAAGGTTGCCGACTTTAAGAGCGTCACCGATAATGTGAACGTGCTTGCTCTTTTCAGCAATGGGAGCAGGCTTATAACCAACAGAAAGAATTACGCTGTCTGCAGGAATTGTTTCTGTTTTGCCGTCTTTTGTCATAACTGTTACGCTTGAATCTGTGATTTCAGTTGTTTTTGTTTCAAGGTAAACAGGAACTTTGTTTGTCTTGAAGAAGTCACGGAGATAGCTTGTGTTTGCAAGAGCAACACCGGGAGTGGTGATAAGGTCATCCTGCATTTCAACAATTGTGGGGTTCTTGCCCTGGAGATAAAGCTCATAAGCGATTTCGCAACCTGTAAGACCGCCACCAACAACTGTAACATTCTGACCAACCTCTTTGTTACCGAGAAGGAAGTCAACTGCTTCAATTGCTTTGTCTGCGCCCTTAACGGGAATCTTATTAGCAACAGAGCCTGTTGCAACAATAACTTCATCTGCGCCGAGAGATGCAACATCCTTAACCTCTGTGTTCATATGGATTGTGATTGCATCATATTTCTTAACCTCACGGTTATACCAAGCGATAAGGTCACGGTCTTTTTCTTTATAAGAAGGTGCAGCAGCGGCAATGAACACACCACCAAGCACTTCTGTTTTCTCATAAAGGTCAACCTTATGACCACGCTGAGCGCAAACGATAGCAGCTTCCATACCACCGATACCGCCACCGATAACAGCAATTTTCTTGCTTTTCTTAGCGGGAACGATTTTATATTTCTTGGACTGCATTGTTTTGGGGTTAATAGCACAACGGGAAAGACCCATTGTATCGAAAAGATCCTGAGTATTAGCGTGACCCTTGGATGATGAGAAGTTGAAGCAACCTGCGTGACAGCAGATACAGGGCTTGATTTCCTCTACTCTGTCTTCGATAAGCTTTGTAATCCATTCGGGGTCAGCAAGGAACTGACGAGCAACACCAACACCGTCAATTTTGCCTTCTGCAACTGCTTTAGCACCAACATCGGGTTCCATTCTACCTGCACAAACAACGGGAATATCAACAAATTTCTTAATGTGAGCAACATCATCAAGGTTACAGTTCTGAGGCATATACATGGGAGGATGTGCCCAATACCAAGAGTCGTATGTACCGTTATCAGCGTTGAGCATATCGTAACCTGCATCCTGAAGGTATTTTGCAGCCTTTTCGGATTCGGGCATTGCACGGCCAACTTCTGTATATTCTTCGCCGGGCATTGCACCGTAGCAGAAGTCTTTCATTTTTGATTCAACGGAATAACGAAGAGAAACAGGGAAATCTTCACCGCAAGAAGCTTTAATAGCTTTAACAACATCAACTGCAAAGCGGTATCTGTTCTCAAAGCTTCCGCCGTATTCATCAGTACGCTTATTAAAATATTCAATAGCAAACTGGTCGAGAAGATAACCCTCGTGAACAGCATGAACTTCAACACCGTCAACACCTGCATCGCGGCAAAGCTTTGCAGTTTTTGCGAATGCTTCAATAATTTCGTGAATCTGTTCAACTGTCATTTCAGGGCATTCAATATCATGAGCCCAACGGGATTTCTGAGGGCTGGGAGACGCCAACTCGTGAGATGTATCAATAACAGGTTTTATAAGTGCACGAGTGAATTTGTTTTTATGTAAGGGTGCGATAAGCTCTGTAATAGCCCATGAACGACCCATACCTGCTGTAAGCTGAATAAATAATTTTGCGCCTGTTTTATGGATTTCATCCATAAACTCTTTGAGTTCCTCGAACATCTTGGGGTTCTGCCAGAGCCATTTACCCCAGAAGGTATCACGCAAGGGTGCAATACCGGGAATGATAAGACCAACATTGTTATTAGCTCTTTCAAGGAAAAGCTTAGCCGCTTCCTTATCAAAATGGCAACCGCCGAGCTCAAACCAACCGAAAAGAGATGTACCACCCATAGGGCACATAACAATACGGTTTTTGATTTCAACATTGCCTATTTTCCAAGGTGTAAACAATGCTTCATACTGAGGATTCATTAAAACACTTCCTTCTCAAAATTTCACAACAATCAGGGTAAGCGCTGAAGCGCATTTTATTATACGCTGACGCTAGAACCCTCCACCGCACCTCCGCTCTGCTTCAGTGCGGTCCCCCTCCCTTCGCCAGGGAGGCATAATCGTTCCTTATTATAATAGTTTATTATAATCGTTATGTCAAGTTAATTTTTTGTCAATGTAGCAGTTAAAATAAAAAGTTACAACGGTTACAATTTTATTACAAACGATAATTTTTTATTGTTTTTCGATAAATTGTGTGATATATTCGCCCCAAGGAGATGATTTAATTTGAAACAATTCCAGAAATCCTTAAAAACAACAAAAATTATAGTAATACTTTTATCAGCTTTTTTTGCATTCTTTTTATTTACAGGTCCACTTATTTTCAATTGGTACTGCGAGCAAACGGAAAACAGAGAGGGTGTTGCAAATGTTTTAACCGCCGTTTTCTATGCTTGCTCACCATCAGCGGCTATTACATTAACTTATATTTTTAAATTTATCAGAAATCTCGAACGAGGTGAAATTTTCACCGAAAAAACTGTTAAATACCTTAAAATCCTTTCTTATGCTTGTTTATCAGTTGTTCCTCTTTCAATCCCATTGTGCTTCTTCTTTTTAGCAGGATTTCCTATTCCTGCGGCGGCAGGGTTTATGTGGTTGATACTGCGAATTATCAAAAGCGCATTTGAATACGGAACAAATATAAAAAATGAAAACGATTTGACGGTGTAAACAATGGCAATAATTGTAAATTTAGATGTTATGCTTGCAAAGAGGAAAATGAGCTCAGGCGAGCTTGCAAGCAAAATCGGCTTAACCCAAGCTAACCTTTCAATATTAAAAACAGGCAAGGCAAAGGCGGTACGCTTCTCTACCCTTTCTGCCATTTGCCGTGAGCTTGACTGTCAACCGGGAGATATACTTGAGTATATCGATGGTGACCAGGAGGATTAGTTATGAATAAAAAGACATACCCCGTACTAAAAACGGATTTTATCGGCTTTATACTTGCTGTAATTTCAATTTTTGTAACTGTAAGACTTGGTATTTTTAATGGCTTTAATTTTGGCTATACTTTAGGCGTTTGCGCCGTTATTTTAACAAGCTTTATCTATCTATTTAATAAGGAATGTAAAGATAAGATATTTAGCATTTTGCTTTTAATTAGTGCATTGGTTCTTGCTGCAGGGTATTCGGTTACAAGTGACAGCCTTATTAAGATTATAGCTTTTTGGTATATTCTTTTTATTTGTGCAACAATGTTTGCAACCATTTCAGGCAACAGCAATGCCCAGAGCGGTACATATACCTACTTTTTAAATACTGTTCAGAAGTCTATCAATGCAGTTTTCGATAATTTTACCTTACCTTTCAGAAGTGCAAAGGAATCTGCAAAGGGCGGAAAATCTAAAAATGCCTTGTATCTTTTAATAGGTCTTGGAATATCTTTCCCCATTCTTTGCATTATACTTCCCCTGCTTTCAACATCTGACCTTGCGTTTGGTAACCTGATTTCAAATTTATTTGAAGATGCATTCATATTAATCGGAGCAATAATTTTAACAGTTATAATCACACCTTTCATTTTTGCTTTCCTTTTCTCCATGAAGAAAAAGGATTTGGCAGAAAAGAATGTTAAAGAAATTCCCGACAAGGTTTCAAAGGTTATTCTTAACACAATTTTAAGTGCAACCGCAGTTGTTTATTTAGCTTATCTTGTTTCTCAGCTTGCTTATATCACAAAAGCGTTTGCTTTTCTTCTTCCCGATAACTACAGTGCAGCAGAATTTGCAAGAAGCGGATTTTTCCAGATGGGTGTTATTGCATTCATAAACTTTGTAATTCTTTTCTTATGCGCAACACTTGTGAAGAAAACCGAAAACAAGAAAATTCCCGATTCAACAAAATCCCTTCTTATTTTCCTTTGCCTTTTCACAGTTTTCTATATTTCAACTGCATTTGTTAAAATGATGAAATATATCTCTCTTTATGGTCTTACAAGATTGAGAGTTTTAACAAGCGTATTTATGCTTATGCTTGCAGTTATTTTCATAATCATTCTTTTAAGACTTATTTTCACAAGGCTTAAATACATAAAAGCGATTATTCTTGTTTGCACAATAACAATGATTAGTGTATCGGTTGTTGACATAAACACAGTAATTGCAAACTATAACTACAATGCCTATAAAGCAGGCAAAATCAATATTGATGTTGAACAAATCGGGTCATTGGGCGTAAGCGGTCTGCCCGTTCTCGTTAAGCTTTCGGAAGAAAAAACACTTGAAGAAAATTACGATGTTATATGCGAAATTGAAAATAATTCTTATGAAATTTATAATAACGGCTTTTATTCTATTTACGATATAGAAGAAATTGATTTAAAGCAAACAAACATCTTCCAGAAAAACTATGTTTTAAAACAAGGTGAAATTGCATTAAGCCAATTCGTTGAAAACAACCCGAATTTTGATTATGAAAAATTCTATGAGGAATATTATGAGGAAGAATACGATGAGGATGAGGGTTGGTATTAAGTGAGGTGTTTTTATGGAGCTTCCGTTTTTAATTTTTCTCTGCATTATGCCTGCCACTTTTACAGCATTGATTCAATTTTTTGTATTTAAATGCGGCAAGAATAAAGTTATTAAATTTTTACCAACAATCATTTTACTACCGGCTCATTTAATCTATGATTTTATTTATAGCTACTTTGAAACAGGCGACTCTATGTTATCACATATGTTGATGTGCTTTGCAATTGGTTCTGTTGCAGGAATACCACTGTATTTTTTATCAAAAAAAATAAAAATCCGTTATATTGCTTTTACGATAATCGGTCTTTATTGTTTAGTAATGATTGGTATCAACGCAATAGCACCTGCAAAAATATTTCACGACCCTCTCAGAGTTGAATACGAGGATAAAGTATATGTTGAATATGATGACTATGAATACCCTGCTTACGACCTTGCTTATGATGATTCTGAAGAGGGAAATGCAAAACGCACTTATGTAAAGAGCTCGTTATTCTCCATAGAATATATTGTTCCATACTCTGTAAATTTTGATAAAAACCAAAATTTCGTTTGGCTTTATAGTTACAATAGAATACTTGTAAAAGAAGGCTTTGTTTTTCCAACAATAGACAAAAATGAGGTTGAAGCAGTGTGGATGTCTGCTGCTTACTCTGATAAAGACCATATCACCGATAAAGAAACAGTTGATAAAATAGTTAAATGTATAAAAAGCAATGGAAAAATCGAACTAGATAAATCAATTGTCAGATACATAAAAAAGCACTCCTGGGATAGCCATTGCATACACTTAAAATATAAAGATTACCCCATTATTGAAGACTATCACATTGAAGAAACCGAAGATGGCGGATACATTTTAAAACAATACACACCCGAAGAATATGATGCACCTTTTTGGGAAGATGCGGCACATTAAGATAAATCAAGTGGTTATATGAGGTATTTTTATGGATTTTCATTTAAAAGGAATTGCAATTGGAATTGTGTTTTTAATACTTCAATTAGTTTTCTATAAAAAAACTAATAACAAGGTTATTCGGTTAATTCCCATGTTTATTTCTTTGCTGTGTCTGTTCTTCTGTTTTTTGTTGTACCTGGGTTTTCCACCAATAGAAACTACACCTTTCAGCAGTAACGAATTTACAGGTGCGCTTGCTATGGTATGGTGCGGTTATGGGATTTTCGGAGCTTTGCTTGGTATTTCGTTTTCAAGAATACAAAAAGGTAGAATTGGTAAATAATATGAAAAAATTTAAAATCAGACCCGCAAATAAAAAGCTCATAATTATTATTGTCACTCTAATTATAATTGAAGCAACTGCATTCAGATGCTATTTTGGCACTCTTAATCCGTACATATCAAATCTTAACATTGTTTACACACCAACAAAGCCTGCTTATAAATTTCATCACTGGTATTGGATTGATATATATGACTATTATGTATTCAGATTGAGCAACAGAGAGGAAGAAATCATTGTTCAAGAGGCTGAAGACGGAAAATGGAGTGAGTTGACAGATAAGCATATAGACAAGCTTGATAGTGTTGATTGTTCTGAAGTTTGGGGTTATCTATACAGATACCATAAATGCTACATTTGTATATATGATGAACAAAACAATCAAATCATCACAGATTCCGACAATGAAATATATTACGATACAATCGGTTGGATTATATTTTTATATGACACCGAAACAAATAAATATTATTGTGTGTTTCAAACAATGTAAAACTCTTGCCTTTTTACTGCTTTCATTGTATAGTGAAAGCAGTAAATTTTTTCAGGTGATTTTATGAAGCCGAATATTATATTTTATTTTTCAGACCAACAGCGTTGGGACACTCTAAATGAAGAGCTTATGCCGAATATGTGGGAATTAGGTGAGGAAGGAGCAATTTTTGAAAATTCTTTCACCTGCCAGCCTGTTTGCGGACCTGCACGTGCTTGCTTGCAGACAGGGCAATATGCAACGGAGAATGGTTGCTTCTGGAACGGTATTCCCCTGCCCGAAAGCACAAAAACAATGGCGGATTATTTCAACGAAAACGGCTATGATACCGCATATATCGGCAAATGGCACCTTGCTTCCGACAGAGCAAAGGGCATCGGTTTTCATTGCGAAAAAACCGCCGTACCCAAAGAAAAGCAAGGCGGTTATAAATATTGGAGAGCGGCAGATGTTCTTGAATTCACATCTCACGGCTATGATGGTTATGTTTTTGATGAAGAAGGCAACAAAATTGATTTTACAGGCTACAGAGCAGACTGCATAAACGATTTTGCCATTGAATATGTTAACAACCATAATGGTGAAAAGCCGTTTTTTATATTCATTTCTCAGCTCGAACCCCACCATCAGAACGACAGAGGTCATTTTGAGGGTCCGGTTGAAGCAATTGAAAAATACAAGAACTACCCTATCCCCGAGGATTTAACATTCCTTGAGGGCGATTATAATGAGGAATACCCGGACTATATTGCAGCTATAAACCGAATTGATGAAAATGTGGGTAAGCTTATTGATGCTCTGAAAGAAAAAGGTATTTACGAAAACACCGTTATTATTTACACAAGCGACCATGGATGCCATTTCAAAACCCGAAACTTTGAATATAAACGCTCCTGCCACGAATCAAGCATACATACTCCCCTTGTTTTCGGTGGCGGTGCAATTAAGAAAACAGATAATGTAGACTCATTAGTAAGCCTTATTGACTTACCACCAACAATTTTAAGTCTTGCAGGAATAAGCGTTCCCGAAAGCTATTCGGGTAATGCATTACCGATTAACAGAGCAGATGCACCTGAAAGAGATTGCGTTTTCGTGCAGATAAGTGAATCCCATATCGGCAGATGTGTCAGAACAAGGAACTGGAAATATTCCGCAAAAGCAATAGGCTCCGGTTGGTATAAATCAAAGGCGGTTCATTATTTTGATGATTTCCTTTATGACCTAAAAAATGACCCTTACGAGAAGAATAACCTTGTTGATGACGAGAACTATGCAAAGGTTTTGTATCAAATGAGAACATTACTTTCAAGAGAAATGGTGAATGCAGGTGAGAAAAAACCGAGGTTTCATAGGGCGTTGAAGGTAAGAGGGATTAACTATTGACCTCTTCACTATTCACTCTTACTTCTTCACTAAAATTCCGTACACGAAAGTATTATTAGTGAAGAGTGAATAATTAATAGTGAATAAGTAAAAATTCCGCACACTTTCGTGTACGGAATTTTTTGGCAGGGGCAGAAGGACTCGAACCCTCAAGGACGGTTTTGGAGACCGGAATGTTACCATTACATTATGCCCCTATATTAACTTAAAAAGATGGTGGACCAACAGGGACTCGAACCCCGGACCAACCGGTTATGAGCCGGTTGCTCTAACCAACTGAGCTATTGGTCCCTATTTGCAACAGATAGAATTATATTAAATTAACATCATTTTGTCAAGGGTTTTTAAGTAAAAGTTTAAAATTTTTCTTATATGTATCGGGAGTCCGTTTGGACTCCCCTTTTATATTAATCATTACAAGAAGCATAGCATCTTGCAAGGCAGATTACGGAAGTAATTAAAAAAACAAAAAAGAAAAAGAAAGCGCCATAAATAATGGCACCGATTATGCTTATTCCGCCAAAATCAACAGCAAGAAGAATGAGAGCTGTTAAAATTGCACCCAACGCTCCAAACTGCAAGGTCGATAACGCTTTACAAATACAGCTCCGCTCTCTTCTTTCTTCATCTGTGGAAGCCACAATTAAAAGTGTAACAATCAATAACCCTATTGCAACACCGAACCCAATCCATAAAAAAAGGGGTAAAACAGTAATTGTGCCTGTAATATTGAGAACAAGTGCAACAATGCCTGCAATAAGACTTACAATAAGACCTGAAGCAGTGCAACCTATTTTGCAATTGCAATTGAAAAAACCCATAACATCACCTCCGTTAACAGTATATGCCCAAGCTGTTAATAATGTTATTGCGGATGATATGGTGATATGATAAAATAATCATTAAAAAAACACTAATTCTCGCAAATTCTATTTTAAATAGGGTGACTTTTCGACTGAAAAACCGTATAATTTAATTGAAAAGAGGTGTGATACTATGGATAAAATAAAGGTTGGTTCATTTATTGCGGAGCAAAGAAAGCTACGTTCACTTACCCAAAAGCAATTTGCTGATATGGTAGGGGTTACCGATAAAGCAGTATCACGCTGGGAAACAGGCAAAAGCTACCCTGACACCGAAACACTTGAAAAAATCAGCGAGATATTTGAGGTAAGCATCAGCGATATTTTAAGCGGAGAAATTGCAAAGCCTGAAAACAAGGTTGAAGCAGCAGATAAAAATATTATTGATGCTATTCAGTTAAATAAAAAAGCAACAAAGAAATGGAAAATCGCTTTCATTTGTATCATTGTTTTAGGTGTATTCCTTTTCGGTTCTTTATGGAAAATTTTTGATTTATCTGAATATATTTCCGATATGGAGCAAAACCACGCTTACCAAATGGAAAACTTCCGCAATCAGATTGATTCCATATACAATAATGTTGATGAACAGATGAAAAAAGAGGCAAGCTTGCTTTCATACATCAACTGTGAATATGGCGACCTTAACCCTAATACCAACACAGTTAAAATGATATTCACCGCAATTCCTAAAACTGTTACCGAAGATACTACCCTTTCCATCAAAATCGGTAAAGATGAAATCGAAATGAAAAAAAACGGTAACAAATTTACCGGTCAATATGATGCCTACGCTTTCAGAACCGATGAAGACAAGGATTTAATTCCAATTCTGACTATAAAAAACGGTGATAAAAGTGAGAATGAATATCTTGAAAACATTGAAACTAAATATCTATATCAAAGATATCTTGGTACATTCATTGCCGACGGTTCACTTTTTAATACAACACTTAAAAAAATCGTTGATAACGGCAACAATTATTATGAATTTCAGATTCAAGCTAACTTCTTGTTTTACTATGCAACCGATGATGTAGAACCAAAATTTCAGAAATTATATATTTTAACCGAAGTTAACAACCAACATCTTGAAACTAAAGATGTAACTTATGCTGTTGATGAATATGGCACTTATAACGATACAATGACATTTAATTATTCCGTTAACGGTGATGATCATGTGAAGGCTTATGCAGTATTGCAGGATGAATACGGTTGTTACCATTCTGTGCAACTCTATGATTACACTTTTGATAGTTCAGTACCAATCAGCTTCACTGAAACCACAGAAAAGATTTATGCACCTGACAAAAAATTATTAATTCAACAATAGAACAAAACATAAAACAAGGATTGTAAGTTTTCACGCTTACAATCCTTGTTTTTTATTCTGCTTAAACTAATTTCATAAACATATCAAGTATTCTCTTAGCGCAAAGCTCAAGATCTGCTCTTGTTAAATCGCCGTTGTCAAAAGCAACCTTAAGGTCTTCGGGATAACCGCAGTGCATTTTCATATCGTTACCTGCTTTAACCTCTTTAACAGGATCATTCTTAACGCCCCAGTCAGTTACAACCATACCCTTGAAGCCCCATTCATCACGAAGAATGCCTGTGAGAAGCTCATAGCTTTCAGAGGTATGCTGACCGTTAATAAGATTATATGAGCTCATAATTGTCCAAGGATCGCCCTCTTTAACAGCAATTTCAAAGCCTTTTAAGTAGATTTCACGAAGTGCTCTTTCTGAAAGTCTTGAATCACTTGCAAAGCGGTTTGCTTCCTTGTTGTTACAAGCGAAATGCTTAATTGAAACTGCAACCTTTTGAGACTGAACACCTCTTGTTACTGCAGATGCAAACTTACCTGCAATTAAGGGGTCTTCTGAATAATACTCAAAGTTTCTTCCGCACATTGGGTCTCGGTGGATATTAAGAGCAGGAGAAAGCCAAACACCAAGGTTATTTTCGCGGATTTCTGCGCCACCGCCAACGCCAACTTCAAATGCTAACTCAGGGTTCCAGCTACAAGCAAGAAGAGTTGCGCAGGGCCAGGCAGTTGTGGGAATACCTGTTTCTGTGTTAAGTCTTAAGCCTGCAGGGCCATCTGCAGTGGGAACTGCAGGAACGGAAAGTCTTTCAACACCACCGAAGCAACCTGTGTTGCATACGCCCGTTGGTCCGTGACCGCCAACGAAATCCATAAGCTCTGCATCTGTGAACTGTTTTACAAATTCATCGAGAGTGATTTCTTCCCCTACCTTATCAAAAGGAACAACAGTTTCAGGAGCTTTTGCATCTGTAGGTTCATTGATGCCGTAAAGATAAGTTTCTTCACCCTGAGGAAGAGCTTCATAAGTGCCATCTGCTAACATTCTCTTAGCAAGCTTAAAGGGCTTGCACCAATCGGAAAGCTGTTCAACAACTTTGTTTTCTTCAACTACATATTCATAATCAAGCTTCTCTGCATCTCTTACAGATGTGCCGAGATAGAAATTATATGTACCCTTTTCAAGCACGTATGCAGATTTCTGAACCTTACCTAAATCATCAAAGCTTGCCATATCGTTGATATTAAAGCTCATAACAAGTGTTTCGATTTCATTAGGTGCGAGAAGCTTTGTTTTCTTGAAAGCACAAAGCTCTCTTGAGGGCTTACCCAAAAGACCCTGTGGTGCACTGTAATAAAGCTGAACAACCTCTTTACCTGCCACATTACCGATGTTTTTAACATTAACAATTGCAACAATATTGCCGTCGCTTTCGCAACAAACCTTACTGCTCAATTCAAAATCTGTATATGTAAGACCGAAACCGAAGGGATAACGGACATTTTCCTTTGCACCGGGAATTGTTTCAAAGTAACGGTAACCAACATAAATATCATCAGAATAATCAACGTGGTCGAAGCACTCCCAGAAATCATCTTTACAAGGGTAGCAATCGTAGGATTTTGCAATAGTGTCAACCATTTTACCGCTTGGGTTAACATCACCGCAAAGAAGGTCTGCTATTGCAAGTCCGCCTTCCATACCGCCTTGCCAACCGAAAAGAATACCCTGAACCTTTTCATTTTCCGCAAAGTATTCGCAGTCAATTGTTGCGCCTGAGTTAATTATAATAACAACCTTTTTGAAAAGCTTTGTAAGTTTATCAAGAAGGTCTTTTTCTAAATCGGAAAGGTAATAGTCATTCCCCTGAGGACGACGGTCAACACCCTCAGCAGAGAAACGGCTGATAGTGAAAATTGCAGTATCTGCCCATTTTGCAGAATCTTCAATAAGACTTTCGGGAACCTCTGCTTCCACTACATGCATAGCAGCGAAGGTATCATAGGTCATATCATCACGCTCGGTGCAGAATTCCATATTATTAACAATATCCCAACGGGCGTTAATCTGCTCTTCTGTGAGAACATTAACGCTTTCTTTTTTTACATATTCCTTATAGAAATCAACAAGGGGCATATAAACAGAAACTTTGTTTTCCTTTTCTTTCTGCTCAAAGCCTTCATAGATATTGCGGATATAGGGGCAGTTAACATCACCACTACCGCCACCACCTTTGATATATTCAATTGTTGCTTTGCCGAAAAGAGCGATTTTTTCGCCTTTTTTAAGGGGTAAAGCATTGTTTTCATTTTTAAGAAGAACCATACCCTCTGTTGCAGCTCTGCGAGAGAGAGCAATGTGCTTTTTAGAAGCGGTAACACATCTGCCGTCTTCGCCTAAAGGAAGACAAGGCTGGTATCTGAAGCGTGCATATTTGTCCATAGTTTTTCCATCCAATCTTTTGGTAGATTTTTACTATTACAATTATATTACATTTGGAAAAACAGTCAAGGTTATTTTAACTAAAACAAGAAAAACCCCGACAGAACAAACGCTCTATCGGGTAGAATTCTACTAATTTAAAAAAACGTTCCAGTATTCAAATATATTTAAGGCTTTAAACAACATTGAAAATAGCCAAATAAGAATTACAAAAGTTATAATAAACATAAACACTATAAGGCGTTTGTTATGTTTCTTATTAAAACCGTCATCATCGTTTTTGCTTATTTTTACTATTAAAATATCTGAAAGGTTACCAAAATCACCTATTAAAAGTGTATAGGTACCTATTGATATAATATTTAAAAACATTAAAAATATTATAACTAATCCTACAAAAAATGGGTTAAGAGGATCTTCAATTTCGAGAGGTGGTGGCAAACTATTATAATAAGTTTGGGCTACACTTTCATATTGAGCCAACCATCTAGCAAAGTATGCAAACCAACAAATTATACCTGAGATAGCAACAATTTGTAAAAAGTATTTATCACACGCTTTTTTTAGCATTAAATATAAGACTAATAAAAAAGCAAGCGGGATAATATGCAAAAATAAAGTAAAGTTCCAAATCATATCATGTTGATAAAATAAAAACACATCAAAAACCGAATGCAAAATAGGTAATGTTAAATAACAGAACATCTTGCCTAAATCATTATAATTTGCTGACTTAATATTCAGCACTAATTTGTTTTTAAATCTATAATAAAAAAGGTAAAAAAATGCAATAAAAAGTATTGAACCGATCGAATAAACAATATTAACTTTTATGAAGATAATGTTGAATAAATACAATAAAATTTTCACAAAATCAAACAACAACAAAAATGAAAAGTTTTGTTTATTCTGGTTTACGAACTCCGCTTCTTTTGCTAAAATTTTATTTCTATAATAAACCTCATAGGGCGGTAGCTTTTCTTCGCTTGGGGTTTCTGAAAGTAAATCCGAATAGGTTATACCAAAGCATTGAGCAATTGCCTGAAGAGTTTTAACTCTCGGCATTGCTTCCCCTGTTTCCCATTTAGATACTGCTTTATTGGAAACGCCCAGATACTTTGCCAATTCTTTTTGGGTTAAATTATTCTGTGTGCGCAGTTCGTGCAATCTGTTGCCAAAAGTAAATTTATCCACAAAACCACTCCTTTCAGCTAAATTATAAGAGAAAGAAAGTCTATTTTCAATTCCATTAGACAAAATAACAGTCGAAATAAAGTAGAACTTTTTAAAACAACAAAAAAATCGGATAAAATTTACCTATCCGATTTTATAATTATAATTTATCAATATTTTTATATAACTTTTTTGCTTTTACCTAAAAGAACTCTCAGGTTAGTTTTCTCAATTATCACTGTTGGAATAGTTAAAACAATTATAGTCACTGCAAGCTGAACTAACTTATAACACCAATAATACGGTTGCGATATATCATAAGGCTCTTGAAAACCCAAATAACTAAAAATAATTGTTGTAACAGGAATCATAATTGTCTGATGCCAGGCATAATAAATAAGACTGTTTTCGCCGATATATCTTATTGGTCTTATAGTAAAAAATCTTGAAAAAATAATTACTGCAAATATTCCTGCAAAGGCTGAAAGATATGTAAATAGCGGATTTGCATATTCACTATCGAACATTTCAAGTCCTTTGCCCGTTGTTTTTATGTTCAAGTAGCCAAAAACTACATTTATCAAGCCGAACACTACGAATAATAAAACACTTATGGACTTTTTTGATGATATTTTTTCTGTTTTATCTTTAAACTGCTTAAAAATATTTCCTACAAAGAAAAAAGGCATTGCCGTAAAGCAAGCATCAATGTTCCAGGGAAGTGGCTTACCACCTGATTCATAATATAAAAGGCCAACAAAAGCCACGCCAATTACAATAACTGTCTTTGATATATTCTTCTTTGCAAATTTTGTTATAAGATAGAAAATTATATTCAAAAAGAAAAGGCAAGCTATGTACCATAAAGTCCATTTACGTCTTTGAAGAACAAAATCCTTTACTAAATCAATTGCAAAATCAACAGTAAATTTATCTTCCCGAAGCTTTAAAAGAAAGCTGAAAACCACCATAGGAATGCCTAAGGAAAAATAAGGTATAAGGAGTGCTTTCGCCTTCTTATTTATAAAAGCATCAAATTTACATTTATTGCTGAAAACATAGCCTGATAAAAAGAAAAATAAAGGCATATGGAAGGTATAAATCCACTCATTTAACGGACCCTTGCAAAGATGAGCAATAATTACGGCAATCATACCATACCCTTTTGCCATATCAATCCAAGCTATTCTGTTTTTAGTTTCGGCTAAAGACATAAAAAAAGACTCTTTTCTGAAAATTATGCCTTTATTTTATCACAAGATGAATTTAGTTTCAACAAGCTTTACAACTATAAAAGCATTATCAAGCTTGCATTAAAAATATTCTCTTGACATTGTACTTTGATTATGACACTTTATACATAGCAACTCTATGTATCGTAATTCTATGTATCGGAGGAGAGTTTATGAATATCAAAAAAGAACTGACAAAAGGTAGCAGCGCGTTGCTTGTTTTATCTGTTTTAGAAAACGAAGAAATGTATGGCTATCAGATAATTAAGGAAATTGAAAAAAGAAGCGAGGATGTTTTTTCCTTTAAAGAGGGTACCCTCTACCCTATTCTACACGCTTTTGAAAAAGACAACTATGTTGAATCCTATTGGCAAGAAAGCGAACAAGGAAGAAAAAGAAAATATTACAGAATAACAGATAAAGGCAGAAAAGTTCTTGTTAAATCAAAGGAAGAATGGGATGCTTATTCAACCGCTGTTAAGAAAGTTATTAAACCCCAGACCTCACCTGTTACAGCTTGATTTGAGGTGTTTTTATGGAAAAACGAATTCAGGAATTTATTGAGGATTACATACCAAAACGCATAACAAAAGAAACAAGATATCAGCTTCAAGCCGAGCTTGAAAATCATATTTATGAACGGATTGATTATTACACCGAAGTCGGTTATTCTGAAGAAGAAAGCCTGGAAAAAGCCCTGAAAGATTTTGGTGATGATGAAGAAACCAAGGAGCAAATAAAAAAGGAAATGGGAAACATACATATTCCTTGGTCTTTAGCTAACTTTTTTGCAAAGTCTATTCCAATAACAGTTGTTTTGATGTTTATCGGAGGAACGGCTCTTCATATTTTCTTATTCACTTCAACAGATTTGAGAAACTTTCTTCTGATACCATTAATTTTATGGTTAATTATAATAGCACTTAGAAAAACTAACAAAATACATCACATTTTAAAATCAATAATTGCTTTTATTCTCGTTATTCCATATTTTGGGGTATGTTTATTAGTAATTTATGTTGGTGCTCAGACTTTTGATATTAACCTAAAAAAAGATAATGTTATTTCATCTTATTCAGATTTTATGACAATTAGCGATGATTTAGATTATTGCGATAAATTATATTGTCTTTTGCCGTCACTCAACGAAATAGGCAACCCAATTGATGCAGTTGAATTTTCAACAAGTTGGCATACAATATTTGATACCTCCTCTTATTCTACTTGGATTTTTGAATATTCTCCAACGGAATATAAAGAACTAAAAAACAAATTTAATAATGATATTGAATATATGGAAACATATGATGAATATGACTATTATATAGATAATGTGATAGTCTATAAATGTGATTTCTCCGTGTACGGGTTTGATTTCAAAACACTTGATACTTCTGAAGACAATGATGCTACTGATGAAAACTATGATAATCAATTTGAATGGGATTACTGGACTTTTATAGGAACAAACGATGAAACTCACGAAATTGCATTTATTTATGTAAGTGAGCGTGATTCTAGTCCTACCTTTGACGAATATTTTATCGAAGAAGACTGCGGTTGGCGGTATTTCTACTTCTTAACAAAATTCTGAACACATAAAAACAACTGACTGTATTTTCCATACAGTCAGTTCTTTTTTATACTTCTTTCCTCATCCATGCGTGAGGTTTGTTTTGTTCGTAATCTATTTCCCCCTGCTGAGTAAAGCCACATTTTTCATAAAAAGGCTTTGCGTGATATTGGGAGTGGAGAATGATTGCTTTTCCACCCTTTTCTTTAACGATTTCTTCTGTGCTTTTAAGCATTTCTCTACCGAGAGATTTCCCTCTATATTCCTTTAAAACACAAAGTCTTCCGAACATATAGGTTTCTTTATCTTCTTTCAGATAAAACCTACAGGTTGCTATTGGCTTTTCATTTTCGTACATAACAAGGTGAGTTGCAACGTTATCAAACTCATCAACCTCATCAACAAAGCCCTGCTCATCAACAAAAACAGTTATTCTCAAATCCAGAGCATCCTTTGGAAGAGAATTAAAAACTTTTATAATCATTTAATCACCTTTTTCGTTACCTAAAAGCAAATCTACAAGCTCCCCTACCTTTTGGGGTCTTGGTTTATTTATTTTGAAAAGTAAATCATCAATATTCTTTTCAACTGCATCAATTTCTCTTTTAAAATCCTGCGCTGATACCCGAAGAACACCGAAACGCACCGCAGAAAGCTGAATAAGGTTATCGGATGTAACAACGCGAACATTCTCGTTTTTTCCAATATCACTTATAAGCTTTTCAATATAGTTATCCCCAAGCTCACGCTCTTTGGTATAAACCACGTGAATATTATTATAATTAAATCTCTGACCATTGTTGCCTGAAACCTTATAAGCATCAAAAACAACAATTGTTTCGCATTTTGTGAAAGCGGAATAATTGCATAGAATATCTAAAAGCTTGTCACGTGCAATACTTAAATTATCGTTTGCGATTTCTTTCAGCTCATCCCAAGCAAATATAACATTATAACCGTCAACAATAACATATTTCTTGCGGATTTCTGTATTATATTCCGTATTAACAGGCTTTGCAGGTGTTTTATTGTGGCTGTATCTGTAAAACGGGTGCTTATCTTCACCGAATTCACGGTTCATTATAGCCTCAAGCTCTTTATCGTCAATATGGAAATTCCTTTTATTGAGGTTGACCTCATAAGGTGTTTTTTCTTGTTCTAAACAAGGGTCGATGTGCATATATTCAAAAACTTTGTCCCATTTTACATTGAAGCCTGCACCATGAGCACAGAAAACGGAATCGGGAGTATTCTCCAAATCGCTTTCGGGAGAATATTTTGAATTTTCAATTATTTCATCTGCATTATGACAAATGTCATAACCACAAACCTCAAGGAACAAACGACCTTTACCACTCGTATAGGCAGCAACCTCGGAAGCATAGCCGTTTAAGGTTGTAACAGGTGCTTTACCCGTTAAAACGCTTATTCCGTTCAAGTCCTCGGGAGAGTCAATTGTGCCGTTTTTCATTCTTATATCATTGATAGCTCTGCCGATTTGTTCGGTTGGAACTTCAAGGCGGAAGCTGTAATACGGCTCTAAAAGAACAGATTTTGCCTGCATAAGACCTTGCCTTACTGCTCTGTAGGTTGACTGCCTGAAATCTCCCCCCTCAGTATGCTTTAAATGAGCTCTGCCGGCTGCAAGAGTGATTTTAACATCTGTTATGGGTGAACCTGTAAGCACGCCTAAATGCTCTTTCTCGCTTAAATGACCCATAATTAGATTCTGCCAATTTCGGCTTAATGAGTCTTCACTACATTTTGAAGAAAACTGAATTCCGCTACCTCTTGGTAATGGTTCTATAATCAGATGCACCTCGGCATAGTGCCTTAAGGGTTCATAGTGACCTACACCCTCAACCTTATTTTCGATTGTTTCTTTATATAGCACCTTACCGCTGTCAATTTCCACATCCACATTAAAACGGGTTGAAATAATGCTTTTTAGAATTTCAGTCTGAACATCACCCATCAAGGAAACATAGATTTCCTGAAGATATGTGTTCCAGGTAATATGTAGCTGTGGGTCTTCCGCTTCAAGCTCTTTCAGCCTTGGGAAAAAGGTTTTCGGGTCGCAATCCTTTGGCAGAACAATTCTATAGTTCATAACAGGCTCTAAAAAGGCTTTACCGAAAGATTTTTCAGAGCCTAAGCCATCACCGGTATTAACTGCATTTAAGCCTGTAAGGGCATATATACCGCCACTTGTAGCCTCTTCAACTGTTGTGAATTTCTCACCCGAATAAACTCTAATACTATTTACTTTCTCATTTTTATTGTTTACGGAAATGGTATCTTTAACCTTTAAAGAACCACCGGTAACTTTGATATGGGTAATTCTTTCACCTTTTGGATCGTGAGTTATTTTATAAACCTTTGCACCGAATTCTTCGGGATAATTCTTTACGGAAATGTATTTTTCTAAACCGCAAACAAACTCATCAACACCATCCCCTTTTAATCCTGATCCGAAATAGCAAGGGGTGCATTTACGGGTTTTGACAAGCTCTTTAATTGATTCTTTTTCTATTGCTCCGTTTTCTAAATATTCTTCTAATGCATTTTCATCACACATCGAAATATTTTCAAAAAACTCATCGGAGATATCATTTGAAAAATCAATAGAATTATCAGAGCAAAGCTCTTTCAAATCTGCAATAATTTCTTCTTTAGAAAGCCTTGCATAGTCCATTTTTGTAACAAAAATGAATGTTGGTATATTATAAGCGCAAAGAAGCTTCCACAAGGTTCTTGTATGCGCCTGAACGCCATCTGTTCCACTTATAACAAGAATTGCATAATCAAGAATTTTCAGCATTCTTTCTGTTTCTGCAGAAAAGTCCACATGACCGGGAGTATCAAGAAGATTTATTTCCAAATCGCCTATATTGAACACCGACTGACCCGCAAAAATTGTTATTCCTCTTTCTCGCTCAAGGGTATGGGTATCTAAAGCCGTGTCACCATTATCAACACGACCTAATTTCCTTATTTTGCCCGATTTATAAAGCAAAGTTTCAGCAAGAGTTGTTTTACCTGCATCCACATGGGCAATAATACCTACTACCACTTTTCTCATATAATTTCCCGTTTTTAAAATACCGACAGAACTTTTTGCTCTGTCGGTATTTCCTTTATGATTTAAAATCTACGTTGATTTTACCGTCAACAGCGGTAACATTAATCTCATTTACAAGTGAACCGGCGTTATCAATAAGAATATTAGCGATTTTATCCTCAACTTCTTTTCTTATTGTTCTTCTTATATCACGAGCGCCTCTGCCACCGTCTTCTGACAAGTCAGCGATAATTTCGTACACACCGTCACCTACAACAAGGTCAATACCTTTATCTTTAAGCGGTGTCTTAAGCTCGCCCAAAAGAACTTCTGCAATCTTAACAAGTTCTTCTTTTCCGAGAGTGTTGAAGGTTACAATTTCATCAACTCTGCCTAAGAACTCGGGGCGCAAAAACTCTTTCAAGGCTTTCATAGTTTTATCTTTTGAAGCCTGATTCTTATCACGATTGAAACCAAGGGCATTTTCGCTGATATGACTACCTGCGTTAGATGTCATAATAATAACAGTATTTTCAAAGCTTACGGTTCTGCCCTGAGCATCGTTAGTTTTACCTTCATCAAGAATCTGAAGAAGAATATTAAGAACATCAGGATGTGCCTTTTCAATTTCATCGAAAAGAACAACTGAATAGGGCTTTCTTCTTACCTTTTCTGTAAGCTGACCTGCTTCATCATAGCCAACATAACCGGGAGGAGAACCGATAAGACGGGAAACGCTGTGCTTCTCCATAAACTCGGACATATCAAGACGAATGAGGGTTTCGGGTGTTTCAAAAAGCTCATTTGCAAGCTGCTTTACAAGCTCAGTTTTACCAACACCTGTTGGACCAACAAAGATAAATGATGCAGGTTTTCTTACTGCGGAAATCTGAACTCTGCTTCTTCTGATAGCTGCCGCAAGAACCTCGATAGCTTCATCCTGACCGATAATTCTCTGCTTGAGTTTACTTTCAAGACCTGAAAGCTTTCTCATATCATTCTCAATGATTTTTGAGGTTGGAATACCTGTCCAAAGGTTAATAACCCTTGCGATATCTTCTTCTGTAACATCATTATCATCGGCTTTGATTTTCAATTCTGCCGCTTCTTTTTCTAAAGCAATTTTTTCAGCTTTGAGCATAGAAATCGCTTCGTAATCAGGGCCTTCTTCAGCAGTTGTATCAAGAAGTTCTTCCTGACGTTCATTCAAATCCTCAATTTTTGCCATAAGCTTCTGATAATCACTTATAGCAACATTACGAAGATTTGCACAAGTGCAAGCCTCGTCAAGAAGGTCAATTGCTTTGTCAGGCAAAAATCTATCATTAATATATCTTTCGGAAAGGTGAACTGCTCTGTAAACAAGAGCATCTGAAATTTTAACCTTATGGAAATCTTCATAATATTCTTTAATTCCCACAAGCATTTTGAAGCACTCTTCAACTGAAGGCTCTTCAACCTTAACGGGTTGGAAACGTCTTTCAAGAGCTGCATCCTTTTCAATATGCTTTCTGTATTCATTAAAGGTTGTGGCACCGATAACCTGAATCTGCCCTCTGGAAAGAGCGGGCTTTAAAATGTTTGCGGCATTCATTGAGCCTTCAGCATCACCTGTACCCACAAGGTTATGAACCTCGTCAATAAAAAGGATTATATTCCCCTCTTCTTTAACCTCATCAACAAGGCCTTTAATTCTGCTTTCAAACTGACCTCGGAATTGAGTACCTGCAACAAGAGAAGTTAAATCAAGAAGATGTATTTCTTTATCTGCAATTCTTGCAGGAACATCACCTGCTGCAATTTTAAGAGCAAGACCCTCTGCAATTGCGGTTTTACCAACACCGGGCTCACCGATAAGACAAGGATTATTTTTTGTTCTTCTACAAAGAATCTGAGTAACTCTGTAAATTTCTGTTTCTCTGCCGATAATTCTGTCAATCTTGCCGTCCCTCGCTCTTGCAGTAAGGTCAGTACAATAAGAATTCAAGAATTTTCTTTTTGTTTTATGTTTTTTCTTTTTCTTCTTGCCTTTTTTATCTTCCTTTTCCTCTTCCTCCTCTTCAACCTCTTCTTCAGCAGGTGAAGCCTTGTTTTCCATAGGATTATTATTAAGGAAATTCTGCATAAAAGGCATCGTTCCTGCGCCACCAAGCTGGAAATCATCCATATTTTCCATCATATCGCCAAACTGCTCGCTGACTGCTTCAATATCGTCTTCTGTGATGCCCATACTCTGCATCATCTGTTTAATAGGACCGATATTAAGCTCGGTTGCGCACTTTATACAATAACCTTCCTGGGTTGTTTTGTCGCCGTCAACACGGGAAACGAAGATAACCGCAGGACGTTTCTTGCATTTACTGCATATCATTTTATTGTTCATTTAATTCTCCTGGGAATAGTGTATTTATTTTATTATAAACAAAATCTTATTTCTTTGAAAAACGTTCCTTAAACTGACGGAATGTTCCGGGAATATAACTTGCAAATGCTACAAGAGTTAGTATTGCCGAAATAATAACAAGTATCATCATAAGAATATTCGGAAGAGTAAATACTGTTCTGAAAACGCCAACTTCGGGACCGAAAGCAATAACCAAAATCATTATTGCATAGAATGCGAATGTTGCAACCTTACCGTAGATTTCAGCCGCACCGGGACGAATACCACAAGCGAGCATAACCGCACCGCCAAGAACCATAACGATTTCTTTAACGATAAATACAAGGAATACCCAGCTGAATGCTTTTAATGTTTCATCTTGTGCTTTATTAAAAGACATAAATAAAAGCACCGCAAGAGTAACCTGAGTTAATTTATCTGCAACAGGGTCAAGCATTTTTCCCAATGCACTGATTTGATTAAATTTACGGGCAATTTTCCCGTCAAAGAAGTCAGAAAGACCCGATAGCACAAGTGTTAATATTGCCCAACCATATTCTTGCTTATAAAATAAAACTGCAAAAACAGGTATAAGAAGAATTCTTATAACACTAAGCAAATTCGGGATTGTCCAACAACCTTTAAATAAATCTTTCATTTTTAGCCACCTCTTAACCTATTAAACTGATAATAGGATTGTTTTCTATAATCATCGCATAGATTTTTGAATTATTGATTGCCTCAATAACAGGACCTGCACCGGACATACCCGCAATAAAATAGAATGCTGTGCACACAACAAGTACTATTGCAGCGGCTTTCACAACACCGATTACACCGCCAAGACCTGCATTCAACTTGCCTAAAAGCGGAATATCGTTTGCTTTTTTAAACAATCCTGCAAGGAATTTTAAAGCAACTGTGATAATTACAAACATTGCAATAAATGTTATAACCTCTGTGATATTAATCATAATTGGATGACCGATTTTATCAACTGCAACTCTGATAAAATCTTCATTTGATAAAGAGCCTCCTGAAGACATCGAAAAAGTCAAAGAACTAAAATTAACCCCCATAGCCTCAGCAAGTTTTACTGCACTGGGAGGAAGACCTTCAATCAGCGCATCAACTTTATCAGCAACACTCAAAGATGAAGAAATTTCATCCATAACCCTTGTGAAACGTGTTTCAACTAAATCACGTACTAAAAGATTGTATGCACTCTCAGCAATAGGTTCAAAAAACTTGTATGATACAACAGCAGATATTGCAATTGCAAAAGTATCAATAATTGTTGAAAGAAAACCCTTTTTATATGCAAGCACAACAATAACAACAAATAAAACTATTATTAAAATATCAATTATGTAAGCCATAAATAATCCTCCTGAATCAGTTACTTAACTCAATTGTTGAATTACCGTATGCAAAGCACCGGGAAAGTTTATCAAGCGAATATATAAAAATATATTTATCTGTTGATAACAGATTTCTTGAATCACCCTTTATATCTATACGGCTGATTTCTTTTCCATTTAAATTATAAACTATTATAGTGTTTTCGGCAAGAGCAAAAATATATTTATCGCTCATTATTACACTTTTTATTGCACTATCAATTGATATAGTTGCCTTTTCTTTACCATTTGGCGAATAAACAAAAACAGCAAAATCATTTGCACTGCCATACTGGGCTAAAGAAACTATATATTTGCCGTTATCGGCACAATCAAACGAATTAAATTCAGATGAATAGTATCCCTTTACTGTTTCATATTCTTCATCTTTTTTTGTAATTTTATAAACACCTGTATCAGAAAACAATGTTAATGTATTAACCGTAGTGAATTTCAAATCAAAAGCTGATGCCCCGAAAATAGTTTGCGAATTAACAGGCTCCTGATAATCAAACCCAAAATATTTAACAGTTGTGAAAATCTCACCATTTTCTGCCCCTATAACTGCAACACCGGCAAATTTTCCATTAGGTGCCAATGCAATTGAAACTATATGCTCATAAGCACAATTCCATTGGAATTTAACTTTATTTGTTGCGGAATAAACAGTTAATTTACTTGTTGAATCTTCACCATATGTACCCAGAGCATAATTTCCGCTTTCGCCATATTCTGCGCATATTATGGGATTGGACGCTTCGCTTGTATATACAACTTTTTTTTCATTAATAAGCATATAGCTTTTATACCCTCTGTCAAAGACTACACCTTTATCACCATTAACAGAAACTGCAGGTGAAGCAAAGCTGTGAGGTTGAGAATAAACAAGCTTGCCACTCTGAGAATAAACTGAAAAATTTTCAGTTGTTAAAATGAGAATATTGTCACCAATAATTGTTGTGTTAATAGTTGAATCGGTATTAACTATCATCGGAAAATTATCTGAATCCTGCAAAACAAAAGAAGAAAAACGTGAGCTTAAAGCATCAAAAGGAATTATACCAACAGAAGAAAGAATATAAACAAAAACAAATACTGCAACAAGAACACCTGCAATAATCATTTTGCTTCTCGTTTTCTGAGAAAAACGGGAAACTCTGCTATAACCGGTAAATCCGCTGTTAAGCTCTGTTAATTTAACTTTCAATATTCTCACCTCCGTAATAAACTTTATTTAAGTATAAACCATCAGGAATTGCAGTAATTCCTGCTTTAGTTCGGTCACAAGATTTAATAATCTGCGGAATTTCTTCCGCTTTTATTCTGCCGTTGTTCACATAAATAAGGGTTCCTGCCATGATTCTCACCATATTGTAAAGAAAACCATCACCGCAAACACGGAATTTAACTAAATCGCCAGCTCTTGTAACACTTGCGCTATAAATTGTTCTCACCTTTGATTTCACCTGTGCATCTGCCGCACAAAATGCAGAAAAATCATGGGTACCAATAAAATATTGGGCTGCTGCATTCATTAAATCAACATCAATTTTATATTTATGATTAAACGCTCTTTTATATAAAAAAGGTGATGGTATCTGAGTATTTTCGATTACATATTCATACTCTTTTTTCACACAATCAAAACGAGCATTAAAATCATAATCTACCTCTTGGCAGGAATAAATTGATATTTCTTTAGGTAGCTTCGCAGAAGCAAGGGCAACAGGAAAACTTTCTGCAGGAATCGTTGACTCGGTTCTCACATTGAAAAAATACTCATTGGCGTGAACCCCTGCATCAGTTCTGCTGCAACCGACTATATTGGGTTTTTCACCCGTAAGGCTTTCCCAAGCCTTTTTCAACTCCCCCTGAACACTTACTGCATTCTCCTGTTGTTGCCAACCATGAAAACCAGAGCCGTCAAAGGCGATTTTAAACAATAAATTTCTCATAAATTAAATCACATTTTTAAAATATATATTCAAAATAATTATTGAAACACAAATAATTGTCATAACAACAAAAGCAATAACATCTCTATATGTCATTTTCATTTGTCTTAAACGGGTTCTGCCCTCACCACCGGTATAACAACGGCAGGACATAGCATCCGTAAGTTCAATTGCTCTTTTAAAAGCAGAAATGAAAAGAGGAATAAATATAGGGAACAAGGCTTTAATTCTGCTAATCAGGTTACCACTTTCAAAATCCGCTCCCCTAGCCTTCTGGGCGGACATAATTCTGTCAATCTCATCAATAAGAGTGGGAATAAATCTCAAAGCAATTGTCATCATCATAGCAAACGTATGAACATCCACTTTAAATACCTTTAAAGGTGATAAAAGCTTTTCAATTGCATCGGTTAAATCAGTGGGTGCGGTTGTATATGTGAGCAAAGAACTGATTAACAAGAGAGTAAAAATACGAGTAATGATAAAAACAGCATTAAAAACACCTGCGTCAGTTATGGTAATAAACTTCCATTGAAAAAGTATATTACCCGATTTGATATAATAAAGCTGCAAAACAGTTGTAAGTAAAACAATTGGTATAAGAGGCTTAAAGCTCTTTAAAACAAGTTTTGGAGAAAGTTTTGTAAGAATAAACACAACTACGGCAAAAAAGCTTATAAGCCCCAAAGACCAAAAATTGCGACAAACAAAAATAAACACAATAAATATAAATGTTAATATTATTTTTGTTCTTGCATCCAATTTATGAATTGGAGATTTACCGGGGAAAAACTGACCGATTGTTATATCTTTAATCATACATTCTCCCCCTTTTCAAGAAATTCAAGAATAGCTTTTTTAGCGCCATCAACTGTATATGCAGTTTCGCCTAAATCAAAACCGTTCTTTTTTAATTCAAGGAAGATATTTGTGATTTCAGGAACATCAAGACCCAATTCCGAAAGAAACTCACCATTAGAATAAACCTCAGGCACAGTACCTGAAAGAGCAACCTGCCCCTTGTTCATAACAACAACTCTATGAGCAACGGATGCTACATCATCCATATTATGAGAAACAAAAATCACTGTACTGCCTGTTGAAGCGTTATAATCTTTAATAAGATTTAACAAGGCATTTTTACCTACAGGGTCAAGCCCTGCGGTTGGCTCGTCAAGAATAAGAACTTTTGGCTCCATTGCAATTACGCCTGCAATTGCAACTCTTCTTTTTTCGCCACCGGAAAGGTCAAAGGGGGATTTTTGAAGATAATCTTCAGTAAGTCCAACATAAGAAATAGCAGAATGAACTCTCTTTTTGATTTCTTCTTCAGAAAGCCCCATATTTTTAGGACCAAAAGCAATATCTTTATAAACTGTGGACTCAAAAAGCTGTTGCTCAGGATATTGGAAACAAAGACCAACATTAAAACGGCATTTACGTAAACTTTCTTTTGAAGAATGAATATCGATACCTTCTAAAAGGACTTCGCCTGAATCTGCCTTCAAAAGCCCATTAAGGTGCTGCAAAAGGGTGCTTTTACCTGAACCTGTGTGACCGATAAGAGCAACAATTTCACCTTGCTCAAAATCAAGAGAAACACCTTTAAGAGCACCCGTTTCAAAAGGAGTGCCTTTAGAATAGCCATATATTAAATTGTGCACTGAAAGCACAGACATAATTTAACCTCTATTATTTTTAAATTCTTTAAAAACTTTTACAAATTCTTCCGCTGTAAGCGGTGCTTCTTTTAAATCAAATCCATTTTCTTTTAAAGAAACCGCAAGTTCCATTGGCTTGGGGACTGCAAGTCCGATTGATTTTAAAAGCTCTATATGGGAGAACACCTCCGCAGGTGTACCGTCAAGCTCAACCTTACCGTCATTCATAACAACTACCCTATCAGCCTTAACAGCTTCATCCATAAAGTGTGTAACAAGAATCACGGAAATACCGAGCTCGTTTTTCAGCTTCAAGAGAGCATTCATAACCTCTCTCCTGCCTTTAGGGTCGAGCATAGCAGTTGGTTCATCGAGAACAATGCAATTAGTTTGCATTGCAATTACTCCTGCAATAGCAACCCGCTGCTTTTGACCACCTGAAAGCCTGTGCGGCTCGTGTTTTCTGTAATCATACATATCAACAAGCTTTAATGCTTCGTCAACACGCTTTCTTATTTCATCACGAGGAACGCCCAGATTTTCAGGACCGAAAGCAACATCGTCTTCAACAATTGTTGCAACAATCTGATTATCGGGATTCTGGAAAACCATTCCCACTTTTCGTCTTATGGGTATTTCATTTTTTTCATCGGCAGTATCATAACCGTAGGTTTTAACACTTCCGTTTGTTGGATACTCCAACGCATTAATAAGTTTAGCCATTGTGGATTTTCCCGAGCCATTATGACCAAGAACACAAGTAAACTGACCTGCGTAAAAATCAAGATTCAGGTTATTTAAGGCGTCATGTTCTTCATCAGCGTAACGAAAATCCACATTTTTAAATTCAATAATTTTATTCATAATCATTTTGTCCATACTGCAGTAGAACCGCAAGGAAGAATAAGACCGCTATCGGTAACTTTAAGACCGATTTCATCTGCGGTAGCGAATCCTCCGAAACGTTTTGCTACTGTTGAATTTAATATGTAACTCATTACTGCAGGAGAAACACCTGCGGTATAAGAGTTAATAAGAACTGCGAGAGAATTTTCTGTCAGCAACTCACAACATTGATTTACAAAACCGTAAATTTCGTTTTCAAGTTTCCAGACTTCACCGCCGGGCCCTCTGCCGTATGATGGCGGATCCATAATGATAATATCATATTTGTTTCCACGCCTGATTTCACGGGCAACAAATTTCATACAATCATCAACAATCCAACGAACACTTCTGTCCGCAACACCCGAGGACGCGGCGTTCTCCTTTGCCCACTGAACCATACCTCTTGAAGCATCAACATGAACGACGGATGCACCTTTCAAAAGGGCAGAAACTGTTGCAGCACCTGTATATGCGAAAAGGTTAAGAACTTTAACATCTGTTCTTCCGCTTTTTTCGATTATATCCCCAACCAAATCCCAGTTACACGCCTGCTCGGGAAAAACACCCGTATGTTTAAATCCCATCGGTTTTAGATTAAACTTCAAATCTCTGTAACCAATCTGCCAAACCTCAGGAATTGTTCTGTAAAACTCCCAAGAGCCACCGCCCTGATTTGAGCGGTGATATCTTGCGTGGGCTTTTCTCCACATGGGATTTATTCTGTTTGTGTTCCAAAGTGCCTGAGGGTCGGGTCTTATGAGAAAAATATCCCCCCAACGCTCAAGGCGTTCACCATCGGAACAATCTATAAGCTCGTAATCCTTCCAAAAGTCAGAAACTCGCATTAAAGTAACCTCTCCTTAACAACCTGCGCTATTTCTTGCGCAAGAAGATTAATCTTTTCTTCATCCTTACCCTCAAGCATAACTCGAACAAGGGGCTCCGTGCCGGAAACACGAACAAGAACTCTTCCATCGTCACCAAGTTCTTTTTCTGCTTCAAAAATGGCATTTTTAATTTCTTCATCACGAGGGAATCTCGCTTTGCCAAAATCTGAAACACGGACATTAATAAGTGTCTGTGGAAACATCTGCATAACTGATGCCAGCTCCGATAGCTTTTTACCCGTTGCTTTCATTATGCAAAGAAGCTTTAAAGCAGAAAGCTGACCATCACCCGTTGTGGCAAAATCTTTAAAAATAATGTGACCTGATTGCTCACCACCGATAACATAATCGTTCAGGAGCATATTTTCAAGAACGTATCTGTCACCGACCTTGGTTTTTTCGCAATTAATATCATTATCATCACAAAATTTAAAAAATCCCATATTACTCATAACAGTAACAACTGCAGTATTATTTTTCAAATTTCCGTTTTCTTTCATAAATTTTGCGAATATGGCAATTAATTTATCACCATCAACCACATTACCATTTTCATCAACTGCAAGAAATCTATCTGCATCGCCATCAAAAGCAAGACCAACATCACATTGATTTCTTACAACAAAATCCTGAAGGACTTCCATGTGGGTTGAACCGCAATTTTCGTTTATATTTATGCCATTAGGATGAGATGCTACAAAGAAACAATCATCACAAAGACTCATAAAAATTTGTGGTGCCGTTACAGAAGCAGAACCATTCGAACAATCAACGGCAATTTTTAAATCATTAAATTTCTTATGACCACTCTTATTAAGGTCTTCTTCTGCTAAATTCACAAGATAATTTATATAATCTGCTTGTGCAGTCCGAGAATATGTTATCCTACCGACTTCACCGCCGACTTTAATTGGTGGAACCTGTGATTTATCAAGAATAATGCTTTCAATTTCTTCCTCAAGAGCATCGGGAAGTTTGTAACCTGTGCTCTGAAACACTTTAATCCCATTATATTCGCATGGGTTGTGTGATGCAGAAATCATTATTGCTGCATCATATTCATATTTTCTTACAAGGTATGCAACTGCAGGTGTTGGTATTTCACCTAAAAGCATCACATCTGCTCCAACGGAACAAAGACCTGCTGAAATTGAGGCTTCAAGCATTTGGGAGGACGCTCTTGTATCCATACCAATAAGAATCCTTGTTTTTTTATTGGTGTGCTTGGTAAGCACCATTGCCGCTGCTCTGCCTATTCCCATTGAGAGTTCACAGGTTAATTCTGTATTTGCAATTCCTCTTGCACCATCAGTACCAAAAAGTCTGCCCAAACAATATCACTCCGATTAATATGATTCGAAAGAACCCTGAGAATCATCGGTAACCGGATTAATACCTAAATGCCTATAACCCAAAGCGGTAACCTTTCTTCCCCGGGGAGTTCGTGTTAAAAAGCCCAACTGCATAAGATAGGGTTCATAAACATCCTCTATAGTTACTGCTTCCTCGCCAATCATTGCGGCGATAGTATCAAGACCAACAGGTCCACCATTGTAGTTTTCAATCATTGCCCTTAAAAGATTTCTGTCAACAAGGTCCAGTCCCAATTCGTCAATTTCCATTCTTTCAAGTGCATTTTGTGCAGATTCCACGGTAATTATACCATTTCCCATAACCTGAGCGTAATCTCTTGCTCGTTTTAAAAGTCTGTTTGCAATACGAGGAGTTCCTCTGGAACGGGAAGCTATTTCCAAGGCACCGTCATTCTCTGCCTCAATATTTAAAATACCTGCACTTCGTTTTACAATTTTTGCCAGCTCATTCGGAGAATAAAGTTCAAGCCTCAAAATCACACCAAATCTGTCTCTCAATGGTGCAGAAAGCTGACCTGCACGAGTTGTTGCACCGATAAGAGTAAACTTTTTAAGATCAAGCCTTATTGAACGAGCTGAAGGTCCTTTACCTATGATGATATCAAGAGCAAAGTCTTCCATTGCGGGATAAAGAACCTCCTCAATGCTTCTTGAAAGACGATGAATTTCATCAATAAAAAGAATATCACCGTCATTAAGGCTTGTAAGAAGTGCCGCAAGGTCGCCGGGCTTTTCAATAGCAGGGCCAGATGTTACTCTTATCTGCACGCCCATTTCATTTGCAACAATTCCTGCAAGGGTTGTTTTACCGAGACCTGGTGGTCCGTACAAAAGAACGTGGTCCAAAGATTCATGCCTGTTTTTAGCGGCTTCTATATATATTTTTAAGTTTTCTTTAGCCTTTTCCTGACCGATATACTCTTCAAGAGTGTGAGGACGAAGCGAGGTTTCAATTTCGTTGTCATCGGAAATATATTCAGGAGCGATTACTCTCTCTTCATCAGCAATAAAAAAATCGTTCATTTTAAAACTCCTAAATTAAAATCTCAAAGTCATATTTTTTAATGCGCCTTTAATAAGCTCTTCGACCGAAAGATTTGGTGAAAGCTTACTTACTGCAACAGAAGCTTCAGTTTGGGAATAACCTAAAGCGGTTAATGCGGCAATCGCTTCCGAGGTATTGCTCATCAAATTTGCAGTATTAACTGCATTGGAAACAGAACTGCTTTCCTCCGAAATAAAGCCAACATTTGCAATTTTATCTTTGAGCTCCATTATCACTCTTTGAGCAAGCTTTGGACCAACACCGTTTGCGGCGGTAATTGCTTTACTGTCACCTGAAGCCACTGCAACAGCAAAAGCATCTGGAGTAAGCTCTGAAAGAATTGCAAGAGCTGCTTTAGGGCCGACACCTGAAACGCTGATTAAAAGTTTAAAGGCATCAAGCTCATCATTTGTTGCAAAGCCAAATAAATCAAGAGCGTCCTCACGAACATTTAAATGAGTAAAAACAGTTACCTCACCATTCTGCAAAGAGAGTTTTGCAAGTGAATTTCTCGTTGTGAAGCATTTAAATCCAACACCACCGCAAGAGATTGCAAGTGTTTGCTCATCCTTATATATTATTTTTCCTGTCAAACTATAGAACATAAATCCACCTTATATTTTATTATTTATCATCAAAGAATCACTTGCGTGACCATGGCATATTGCAAGGGCAAGAGCATCGGCAGCATCATCGGGCCTGGGGATTTTATCAAGATGGAGAAACATTCTTGTCATTTCCTGAACCTGTTGCTTCTCCGCTCTGCCGTAGCCAACGATACTTTGCTTAACCTGCAATGGTGTATACTCGAAAATAGGAATACCTGCTTTTTCAACTGCAAGAACAATAACGCCCCTTGCCTGAGCAACATCAATAGCAGTTTTCTGGTTAGTATTGAAATACAGTCTTTCAATGCTGACTGCATCAGGCTTAAACTTTTCTAAAAGCTCGGTAATATCATCATAAATTTTGGTAAGACGCTCATTAAAGGGCATATCTTTATCAGTTGTAACTGCACCGTAACCCATAAGAGAAAAATTATTTCTCTCATATCTTACAACACCACAACCTACTATTGCATACCCGGGGTCTATACCAAAAATGACCACATTTTCACCGCCTTACACACAGCAACAATACCGCATATTAAAATTCAAAATATTATACCATATTAATATAGAAAATATCAAGATTTTTGCACTATTTTTTCCCTTTATTAACAATCTTTTTACAGCTTTTTCTTGGCTATTGATTTTCCTATAAAAAAATGCTATAATCAGTTTAACTTATAGGTGAAAATTTGGTTCACTAGGGATAAGGAGAATAGATATGGACAAATTAAAAAACAAAAATACTATAGTTTTGATAATTTCTGCAGTACTCATTTTAATCGCAATTATTGTTGCAATTGTTGCTACTGCTTCATCAGGTAAAGATAACAAAAAAGATACTTCCGCTCCCTCAACAGAGGAAAGCGTTTCAATTGACCTTGCTTCTATTGCTGATATGAATAATGTTCCAACAACTAAAAAACCTCAGCAACAGACTTCATATTCTTACGAGCCCGGTAAATATAAAATCGCCACTAAAGATGACCCGCTCGGTCTTCGTCTTGAGCCTAACACCACCTCTGACAGACTTGTTTATGTTCCCAAGGGTCATGAGGTTGAAGTTATTGCAGTCTGGGAAGACTGGGGATATGTTGTTTATGAAAAAACAGGCGGTTGGCTTTCAATGAACTACCTTGAGCTTATTTCCGCAAACAAAAAAACAACTGAAAAGCCCACTACTACAACAAGCGCGGAGCAATAAAATGTTTACTTGCAATCTTTGTCCGCGAAAATGTAATGTACAAAGAAAAGCTCTTACCGATAATGGTAAGGGCTTTTGCAATATGGGTGAAAATCCCGTAATAGCACGGGCAGCTCTGCATTTTTGGGAAGAACCGCCAATCAGCGGTACTAACGGAAGCGGTACTGTTTTCTTTTCAGGATGCAATTTAAAATGCGTTTTTTGCCAGAATGAAGATATAAGCTCAGGTTGCTTCGGTAAAGAAATCACCATTGAAAGACTGAGAGCAATATATTTTGAGCTTATAAAACAGGGCGCTCACAACATCAATCTCGTTACCGGTACTCATTTTATCAACGCTATTGCAAAATCCCTCGAAGCACCTTTGCCCGTCCCTGTTGTTTACAACTGTGGTGGTTATGAAAGCTTAAACTCATTAAAACTTCTTGAAAATAAAGTTCAGATATATCTGCCTGATTTGAAATATGCAGATGATAATTTAGCTTTGAGATACTCTGATGCTGAAAATTATTTTGAAATTGCAACAAATGCTATAAAAGAAATGTATCGTCAGGTCGGTAAATGCGAATTTAATGAAAAGGGAATAATGACAAGAGGTGTTATAATCCGCCATTTGATTTTACCAAATAATCTTGAAAATACAAAAAAAGTTATTGATTGGGTTAAGGATAATTTTAATGAGGGGGAATTGCTTTTCAGCCTTATGAGTCAATTCACGCCCAATAAAACCTGCAAAATCCCCGAGCTTTCAAGGCGTTTAACTCAGGAAGAATATAACGAAATTGAAGAACATCTTTTCAATTCAGGTATTGAAGACGGATTTATGCAAGAGCTTTCTTCCGCTAAAGAAGAATATATTCCACCATTTAATTTAGAAGGCGTATAAATTTGTAACAAAAATCATACCACCTCATATTATGTAATGAAGTTGATTTTGGCTTCAATACTTAATTTAGGAGGAAAAGATATGGCTGATAACAAAAACTGCCCTGACCTTCACCATATCAAAGAAGCGATTTGCATTGATACAAACAGAGTTTATGACTCCTGCGCCGATAAGGACTGCCTTACGGATTTAAGAGTTTATTTAACTGACAGAGGTCAATGCATTCTTGAAAACGCTTCATCTGTTCGCCCGAGAGCAGCTGAAATACTTAACTGCCTTGTTGAAGTTGAAAAGGTACCATTCAACAAAGGCTGCTATTCTGTTGACCTTACATTTTTTGTTAAGGTATGCCTGGATGCTTTCACCTGCCCTACTGCTACACCTACAATGCTTGAAGGTCTTGTTACCTTCAATAAAAAGTGTATTCTTTACGGTAGCGAAGGTAATGTGAAAATATTCTCATCAAACTTTGTTTGTGACGGATATGATGACCAGAACCCCATCGGCAACGCTAACCCACGAGCAAAGGTTCAGGTTGTTGACCCCATAATTCTTGATGCAAACATCTGCAGAATTTGCGATTGTTGCAACACAATGGGAAATTGTTGTGATTCAGTTCCTAACCATATCTGCCGTTGCTTTGAGGGCAATTTCTGTTGCTGTGAGGGCGAAAAAGCAGTTAAGGTTACATTGGGTATTTTCACAATTGTTCAACTTGAAAGAGATGTGCAGATGCTTATTCCTGCTTATGATTTCTGTGTTCCCACTAAAGAATGCTGTTGTGACACAGAAGATCCCTGCGACACCTTCAGAAAAATCAGCTTTCCCATTGATGAATTTTTCCCACCAAGCGCAAACGATTGTTCCTGTGAAATGAATTTTAAACCGAATAATAACTGCGGTTGCAAATGATAAAAGAGTGTATTCAGTCCACCAACTGAATACACTCTTTCAATTTATTTCTCAAAAATCATACTGTCCTGTTTCATTTTATCGGCATTGGTTTTATCGTACCAGTGCCCTTCTATTTTTATATCGGGTTTAAGCTCTTTCCCCTGAATAGAAAAAACACATTGTTCAACAGCGTTAAAACCTAAATTATAGGCATCCTGAGCAACACCACCTATAAATTCACCTGTATCTTCACTTTCAAGCCACTTTAACTGCTTTGCACCTGAATCAAAACCACAAAATGTTATTTCTTTATTTTTTTCTTTTTCCGCAAAAACACTATCACTTATTTTATCGGCAATTTCAGGATGGGTTATAAATACAGCTTTTACTTTATCTTCTGTAAGATTATTTAAAGATTTGTTATAATCTGTTTCAGATTCTGTTTCAATTTTATATTTATCCTTTAAACTTTCATCGGCATCCGCTAATTCTGTGAATTTTTCAATAAAACCATTTGCTTTTTCCTCATCAAAATCGTTGTCCTCACGCTCAATCACACCAATAACATAGGTGCTTTCTGCTTTTTTTATATTTTCTTTTACCTTTTCAAACAGTTTTTCGGCACAAAATGCACCTGCTTGTTTATAATCTGTTGTTACAGTTGCCACAATGGGATTTTTATTTTTCACCTCCAATTCTTCAATATCATCTCTTGAAACACTATCTATCTGAACAACAGGGATATTTTCATCATAAAATTTACTTAAAACTTCACCATAACCCTCACCCATAGGAGTAATAACTACGCCCGAAGGGTCATTTTCTAAAGTACTTTTCAATTTCTTTATATGAGTTGCAGAAACACTCTGCTCGGTATCTTCAATACCGATATATTCAAGAGTAAACCCATATTTTTTTGCTGCTTCTTCTCCGCCTTTTTTCACTGCTTTATAAAAGCCCATACTATCCGAACCGCCGATAAGTGCAATTGTTTTCCCTGAGGCTACGGTAGATTCTGTAGTAGCTGTTGTGCCGGTATTCTCAGTATTTTTATCTTCGCCGCAACCGCTGAAAAGGGTTAAACACAACACCCCAACCATAATAATTGACAACATTTTTTTGAAATTCATTTATACTCCTCCGTTCAGAAATTGAATTCAAATATATTATTGTCAATTTTTTACTTTAAATACAAAAAAGAGAGTCAATTCAGACTCTCTCAGAATTATTCGCCTATTAATCTGTTTATAATATCGGAATAAAGTGCACCGGGGTCATCAAGAAAACCATCCTTTAACTGTTCTGCCTGCCATTCATCAGAAACATTAAGAGTTAAAGAAAGAAGCTTATCACCGTTACTTTCAATTTCAAAAGTAACATCATATCCATTATCAACCTTTCTAACCTCAACCTTATTCTCTCTTTCGGAGCGAGCTCTGGCAACTGTATTCAGTGCAACTTTAACTGCTCTGTCACGAACACCGGGGAGAAGTTGTGTTTCCAGTTCTTTTGCACTGTTACTACCTTTTGCGGTAATTACCAAATGAGTTTCACCAACATATTCATCTTCTTTTAATGCCTTACTTTCTAAAAGCTCATCAAGAGCAGAATTGGCATCAAAAAAATTAACCAAACCCGTCTTTTGAAGAACATCACAAATCTGATTTCTTGTCATTGGAGTTTTAACAGATTCAAGAATATAGCAAATTAAAATTTTAATTTCAAGCATACTACGAAGACCGCCGATTTCAATTCCGCCGGCGAAAGCATCAAACTTAACCATAGAAAACATCTCCTTTTGTATTGCTTTTATTTCTATGAATTATTTTATCATTTTTTAATGTTTAAATCAACAAAAGTTGCATAAAATTTAAAAGATTTCTAAAAGGATATCGCGAATTTCGCCTGCGAGATAAAGCGAACCAACAACTAAAATTGCAGTGTTTTTATCTGCGGCATCATAAGATATTTTAACCGCTTCTTTAATGTTTTGAACTGTAAACACTTGTTTTGAATATTTACTTGCAATTTCTGCTAAATCTTGAGCTTTCATAGCTCTTGGGTTATCCGGCGTTACTGCGAAAAAAACATCAGTTTTGAGCATAAGAGATTTAAGGGAATCTTCAACCGCTTTATCTGCCATCATACCAGCAATAACAATAACTCTATTTTTATTTTCAAGTTCGGGTAAAACCGCGTTATAAAAGGCTTTTGCACCATCTTCATTATGTCCGCCATCAAGAATAACAAGAGGTTTTTCTGATATAATTTCAACTCTCGCAGGGAGAATTGTTTTGCTGATTCCTTTTTTAATATTTTCATCTGTTATATCAAAATATTTTTTCAAAATGTTACAGGCTTCAATAACGCAGGTCATATTTTTAACCTGATGCTTTCCTGCCATTTTGACAAAAAATTCTTGGTTTTTATAGTCAAAAGTTGTTCCGAAAATATCGGTTTTAATTATTTTAACATCACTTTCACAAGGAACTGTGAGGGTGTTGTTTTTTTCTTTAACTGTTTTCGCGATAACCTTTAAAGCAGCCTCAGGTTGACCAAAAGAACAAATTACATCTCCGTTTTCTTTAATTGTTCCGCATTTTTCAAAGGCAATTTTTTCAATTGTATCACCTAAAATTGCAGAATGGTCAATTGAAAGTGAGGTCATAACATTAACCAACGGAGTTCCAATAACATTAGTGGCGTCAAGTCTTCCGCCCAGACCAACCTCAAGAACAACAATGTCGCATTGAAGCTCTTTATAGCAAAGGAAAGCAGAAGCAGTCAGTGCTTCAAATTCAGTTATTATAACATCTTTTTTTTCAAGCTCTTCAACGGCATTTTTAACCTTTCCAACACATTTTGCAAAAAGAGCTTTATCAATTGGTTTACCGCAGAACTGCACTCTTTCAAGAAAATCAGTTACATAGGGCGAGGTATATAAGCCAACCTTATATCCTGCGTCAGTTAAAACATTAGAAATCGCTGTTGAGGTTGAACCCTTGCCGTTTGTTCCTGCGACGTGAACATATTTCAAACACTTGTGAGGATTACCGAGAAAACGCAATAAGGCATCCATCCCGTTAAGACCGGGACGGATACCGAATTTTAATAATGAATGTATATATTTTACTGCTTCAATATAATTCATTTGAGTTTAGAAATACTTTCTTCAAGCATTGCGATTTTTGCTTTATGTTTTGCCTGAGCATCTCTCTGCTGAGCAACGACCTTTTCAGGAGCCTTTGCCATAAAGCCGGGGTTATTAAGTTTATTTTCAACGAACTCAAGGTCTTTCTTTGCAGCATCGAGCTCTTTCTGAAGTCTTGCTTTTTCTGCCTCAAAGTCAACAAGCTCATTGAGAGGAATATAAATTTTTGCGCTTTCTGTGATAACGCTTACACTACCTTCAATTTCAAACTCATTACCGATTTCAACCTCAGAAGCAGATGCAAGTCTGTTCATAAATACACTACCATTTGTGAAATCCTCAGTGTATTTTGTTGCAATATAGAGTTTTGCTTTCTTTGAAGGCGGAACATTCATTTCTGCACGGCGGTTACGAACTGCTTTAATAGCAGTCATAACGCGTTCCATAGCCTCTTCTTCAACAGAGAAATTGAGCGATTCATCATACTTACACCACTCGGAAATCATAATTGATTCGCCATCGTGGGGAAGAGCAAGCCAGATTTCTTCTGTAATGAAAGGCATAAATGGATGAAGAAGCTTGAGAGTGTTAGACATTACATAAACAAGAACTGCTTTTGCTGTCTTTTTACCTTCTTCGTTATCACCATTAAGACGGATTTTTGCAATTTC
This sequence comes from Acutalibacteraceae bacterium, assembly GCA_045594685.1. Lineage (GTDB taxonomy): Bacteria > Bacillota > Clostridia > Oscillospirales > Acutalibacteraceae > DTU089. The sequence continues at coordinate 61,761 of JAZNYZ010000039.1, forward strand.
AATATACCAATCGCAGAATACATCCCAAATGAAATCATAAAGATTCTGAACTGCAATACCGAGCTCATAGTTTTCAAGTGAATTTGTAACAGCTTTAACAAGAGTGTTAAACTGACTTAAAATCCATTTATCTTCTGTTGCAAGATTTTCGGGAATATGGGGTGCAGGCTCATCCTCATCAAGATTCATAAGAATAAAGCGATTTGCATTCCAAAGCTTATTAGCAAAGTTACGGCTTGCCTCGATTTTCTCAGGAAGGAAACGCATATCATTACCGGGACTGTTACCTGTTGCAAGAGAGAAACGAAGTGCGTCAGCACCATACTGGTCAATAATCTCAAGGGGGTCAATACCATTACCGAGAGATTTAGACATTTTTCTACCCTGTGCATCACGAACAAGACCGTGAATGAGAACAGTGTCAAAAGGAACTTTGCCTGTGTATTCAAGAGCAGAGAAAATCATACGGGATACCCAGAAACCGATGATATCGTAACCGGTAACGAGGGTATTTGTGGGATAATAATGCTCTAAATCTTTAGTATTATCGGGCCAACCGAGAGTTGAGAAAGGCCAAAGAGCAGAGCTGAACCATGTATCAAGTGTATCTTCATCCTGAGTAAGATTTGCTGAACCACACTTACAGCACTTATCAGGTGCATTTATGCTTACTGTAACACCACCGCAATCTTCACAATACCAAGCGGGGATCCTGTGACCCCACCAAAGCTGACGGGAAACGCACCAGTCACGAGTGCCGTTCATCCAGTTAAGGTAGTTCTTTGTAAATCTTTCGGGAACAAACTTCGTTTCGCCTTTTTCAACTGCTTCAATAGCAGGTTTTGCAAGAGGAACCATACGAACGAACCACTGCTTTGAAACCATTGGTTCAATTGTGCTGTGGCAACGGTAGCAAGTTCCAACCTCGTGCTTGAGAGGTTCGATTTCTTTAATATAACCGCCTGCTTCAAGGTCTGCAAGAATTGCTTTTCTTGCTTCCATAGTGGTCATACCTGCATATTTACCACAATCAAGAACCTCGGGTTCATTTTCAGTTGCTCTTCCGCTTGCAATAAGCTCATCGGCAATTCTCTTATCTTCTGCACCTGTAAGGTGACCATCATAAGTAAATGTACGAACAATGGGAAGATTGCATCTTTGACCAACCTCAAAGTCATTGGGGTCGTGAGCAGGAGTGATTTTAACAACACCGGTTCCCTTTGTCATATCAGCGTGTTCATCGCAAACAATGGGAATTTCTTTATTAAGAAGAGGTAATATCACGTGACAGCCGTGAAGATGCTTATATCTTTCATCCTCTGCGTTAATAGCAACTGCAGTATCGCCGAGCATTGTTTCAGGACGGGTTGTTGCAAGTTCAAGCTTCTCCCCTGTTTCTTTAACGGTGTAAAGAAGATGCCAGAAATTGCCGTCCTTCTCCTCGTATTCAACCTCAGCATCAGAAATTGATGTATTACAGCAAGGGCACCAGTTAACCATACGGTTACCTCTGTAAATCAAATCCTTATCATAAAGAGTTTTAAAAACTGTGTTAACTGCTTTGTTGCAGCCCTCGTCAAGAGTAAATCTTTCTCTGTCCCAGTCGCAAGAAGAACCGAGTTTTTTGAGCTGTTCAACAATTCTGCCACCGTACTGCTCTTTCCAAGCCCAAGCTCTCTCAAGGAAACCGTCACGACCTAAATCTTCCTTAGAAATACCCTCTTTACGCATAGCTTCAACTATTTTTGCTTCAGTAGCGATAGAAGCATGGTCAGTACCGGGAAGCCAAAGAGTATCAAAGCCTGACATTCTCTTCCAACGGATAAGAATATCCTGAAGAGTGTTATCAAGAGCATGTCCCATATGAAGCTGACCCGTAATATTAGGTGGCGGAATAACGATGGTATAGGTAGGCTTACCCTCTTCGCACTTAGCATGGAAATATTTACCATCAAGCCAGGTTTTATATATACGCTCCTCAACGTTTTTAGGATCGTACTGTTTTGCGAGTTCTTTAATCACAAAAAACTCCCCCTTAGTAAAAATCATTCACCGCATATTATCACATATATTCCAAAGAATGTCAATGATTAAGACTTACTTTTTACGCTCTTTTTCATACAATTAATAAAAATACAATACAATGCTTTTTGTTAAAGTAACTAAATACACCTCTCTTTTTTCTACACAAAAAAATAAAACATAAATTGAAATGTATTGACCGATAATATATAATTTAGTTATAGGGGTGATATTATGAGTAAATTGTCATTGGGCTATTTTTTTCAAAAAGAGCCAAAGGCTGAAGGCTATGTTGCAAACAGAGATATTCTTAACTATGCAGTCGGTCTTACAGGACAGAATATTTCCTATGGCTATATTTCAGGCTGGATTCGTTATTTTTGCATCAACCTTTTAAAAATTGACCCTAAAAAAGTGGGTAATATTTTTTCACTCACTTATGTCTGGGATGCTATTAACGACCCGATTGTAGGTGCAACAATTGACAGAAGACGGCACAAACCCTACAGAAAACTGCGACCATATCTTTTATATTTTCCACCAATCATCGGTGCACTTTCAGCTTTATTATTTATGAATGTACCCTTTGATGAAAACGGAAAGATTGTTTACATATTCGTTATTTATCTTGTGTGGGACTTTTTCTATTCGTTTCAAGACGTTGGTCTTTGGGGTATGATAGCCCTTGCTTCACCACACTCTAACGAAAGAGCAAGAATTGCTCAATGGGTTTCAATCGGCGCAGGTGCAGGCGGTGCAATTTGCGGATTATTCCAGCAATTCAGAACAATGCTTAACAGTGCAGGTATAGATGATATGCACGTTTTCATTATTTTCGGTGCTTTTTTCGGACTTGGTGGCGAAATTCTTTCAATGCGAGCCCATAAAATCAACGAGTTGGTTGATGGTGGAGAGCCCGAAGAAAGTGTTTTCAAATCTCTTACTATTTTACGTCACAACCCCACCCTTCTACTTATTTCTCTCGCAAGATTTTCACAAGGCTTTTGCCCGAAAGTACAGAATGCTTACTTCTTTGAAAATGCAATTACGTTCACAAACGGTAAATCTCTTGAAGTACTTTTTGGTCTTCTTGCAGGCATTCCGGGAACAGGTGCAATTTTCTTTGCAAACAAAATTGCCGAAAAAGTTGGCGGTATGAAAAAACTCCTTGTAATTTCACAGGTTGCCGCTATAGGAATTCGTGTTATAGCCTATTTTGTCGGTTACGACTCCTGGCCTCAGTTTATTATAATGTGTGCCCTTATTTCCCTTGTAAATTTACCCGGTAGCCTTATGGATATTGCTCACAGAACTCTTACCAGTAACTCTATTGATGAGGTTGAACTTAAAACAGGTGTTCGCTCTGAAGGAGTCTCCTTCTCAATGCAGAACTTTACAACAAAAATGACAACTGCAGTCACAACGTTCATTGAAGGCAGAATGTTAAGCTACCTTAAATATGACAGTTCACTTCTTGAGTTAGGCAAAAAACAAAACGCTAAATTCCTAAAATGGCAATGGCCTATGTTCATGTTAGGTCCTGTTGTTGGCGCAATTCTTTATCTTATCATCATATCATTTGTTAAGGACAGTAAAGAGCACCGTGAAGATGTTGAAAGGCAGTTAAAAGAGCGAAAAGCAGCACTTGATAGTCAAAACACCGCTCATTCAAGCATATCTTCCGAAAATGCTTGATTTTTATAAAAAAATATAATATACTTAATTGGTAAATAAAAACTGCTCAAAGGAGTTTTGTAAAAATGAAAAACATGAAAGAAAGAAGCCTTGTTGCTTACTACCTTTTCTCAATCATCACTCTCGGTATTTATGCTCTTGTTTTCTGGGGCAAATATACTAAAGACGTTAACGCCCTTTGCGAAGGCGACGGCAAAAAGACAATGAAATTCAAGTATGTTGTTCTTTTAAGCATCATCACAGTTGGTATCTTCGGTCTTGTTTGGAGATGCAAGCTTGCTAACAGGCTTAAAGAAAATGCAGAGCGCTATGACCTTAAGTTCAGCGAAGGTGGCGCACTTGTTGTTATTTTCTCAATTTTTGGTCTTGTTCTCGGCGATTTCATCCTTATCAAGAACTTCAACAAAATGGCTAAAGCTTACAATGATTACAATGGTCTTGCAGACCCCGACGCAGACAAAAAAACATATTTCTTTGCAGACGAAGATTAATTAATACATATAATTATAACAGGTTCGTGAAAAGTCAGACTTTTTACGAACCTGTTTATTTTTAGTTTTCTAAATTTTTCATTGCTTTTTTAAACTGAAAAGCAAACAGAATTGATGTGAATGTTACAGCTACTACATCAGCAATCGGCTCAGCCATATAAACGCCTATAGTTTTGTTTGAAACAAAGAGCGGAATTAAATAAATCAACGGTAAAAGCAAAACAAATTTTCTTACTACTGCAACAACAATAGAATTTACCGCTTTCCCGAGAGAAGTAAATGTCATCTGACAAGCAATCTGAATACCAAAAAGGAAAATTCCGCCAAGATATATGCGAAGTGCCGGTGCTGTAAATTCAATCAAATCAGCATCAGGTGTAAAAATACTGACAAAAGCTTCCGGAATAAGCATTACAACTGCCCACAGGGTTACGGAATAAGAGAGGCAGGTTGTAACAAGAATACGGAAAGTCTTTTTAACTCGAGCAGTATTTTTAGCGCCATAGTTATAGCTTAAAATCGGTTGTGCCCCTTGTGCTATACCTTGAAGCGGTAACAACGCAAACTGCATCACGCTTGTTAAAATAGTCATAGCACCAACGGCAATATCACCCCCATAACGAAGCAAAGACGAGTTAAAGCAAACCGATATAACACTCTCGCTTGATTGCATAATAAATGTTGCTGTTCCTAAAGCAATACAAGGCAAAACGATTTTGGGAGATAATTTCAGATTTGTTTTTTTTAGCTTAACCACAGTCTTTTTACCGCAAAGGAAGCTGACAACCCACACACAAGAAACTGCTTGAGAAGCAATTGTTGCTAATGCAGCACCTTTCACCCCCATATCAAAACCGAAAATAAAAATCGGGTCAAGTATAATGTTACAAACAGCACCAATTATAATTGATACCATTGATATGGTTGTAAAGCCCTGAGCAGTAATAAAGGCGTTCATACCAAGAGTTAATTGAACAAAAATTGTTCCCAAAGCATAAATACTCATATAATCGGTTGCATAGCCAATTGTATTTTCACTTGCACCAAAGGTCAGCAGCAAATCTTCATTCCAAATCAATAAAACGACCGTAAGAACTGCAGATAATATAATTTGTAACAAAAAACAACCACCGAGAGTTTTTTCAGCAGACTCACTATCCTTTTTACCCATAAATATAGAAGCTCTCGGAGCACCACCTGCACTTACTAATGCAGCAAAAGCGGTAACAATCATTATAATGGGCATACATACGCCCACACCCGTAAGTGCAAGGCTACCTTCTTCAGGTATATGTCCGATATAAATGCGGTCAACAATATTATAAAGCATATTTATAAGCTGAGCTACAACAGTAGGAATTGCTAATTTAAAGAGTAATTTACCAACGGGTGCACTTCCTAAAAACTCTTTATTTTCATTCATTAAACCAACCTCTTAATAATACGAAATAAGCAAACCCCCGTAAAACCAAAGGTTTCGGGGGTTTTGAATGTTTTTGAAATAATACTGATTATCTCTTTGAGAACTGGGGTGCACGACGTGCGCCTTTGAGACCGTATTTCTTTCTTTCTTTCATTCTGGGGTCACGAGTGAGAAGTCCTGCTTTCTTAAGAACAGGACGAACATCGTCTTCAGACTGAAGAAGAGCTCTTGCGATACCGTGACGGATAGCACCAGCCTGACCTGTAACGCCACCACCATTTACTCGGCAAACTACATCATATTTTTCGAGAGTCTCTGTAAGAGCGAGAGGCTGACGAACGATAAGTTTAAGAGTTTCAAGACCGAAATAATCGTCGATATCTCTGTCATTAATTGTAACTTTACCTGTACCGGGATATACACGAACACGTGCAACGGATTTTTTTCTTCTACCAGTGCCGTAGAAATATGCTTTACTTTCGTACATAATTAGTGCCTCCTCCCTTAAAATTCTCTAACGATAGGCTTCTGAGCGGTCTGTTCGTGTTCTGCACCTGCATATACACGAAGACGAGCCATAGCAGCTCTGCCGAGAGTGTTATCGGGAAGCATACCCTTAACAGCTTTCTGCATTGCAAACTCGGGTTTTTCTTTCATGAGAATGCCGTATTTAACGGATTTCATGTTACCAACATAGCCTGTGTGATGATAATAGATTTTGTCTTCAAGTTTGTTACCTGTGAGAACAACCTTAGCAGCATTGATGATGATAACGCTGTCGCCACAGTCTGCGTGAGGAGCGAATGTGGGTTTGTGTTTACCACGAAGAAGAACAGCAGCTTCAACAGCAACTTCGCCGAGAGTTCTGCCTTCTGCGTCAAGAACATACCACTGGCGCTCGGGTTTGCCTTTAGGCATATAAGTAGACATAACAGTTACCTCCGTAATAGTTCTGAGGGGTTTCCCTCTTCATTGCCTTGATATATTATCACAAGGAAAGTTTAAAGTCAACACTTTTTTTGCCTGATTTTAAAATAATTCTTACTATCTCTTGTTTTCTCCGTTTTTCTCTTGTTTTTATATATTTTTCTCTCGTGGCAAATTACATTTTTTATAAAAAACAATGTGGAATTTGCAACAAAACACAAAATCCACATTGTATAATCTGTATATTACTTGGCTAATCTACTGTAATCCTTAACAACCTCAACTCTTTGCTTGCGGCGTTTTTTACGTTTACGCTGATTCTTGGTTCCGAACCAAAGAACAATTATAATAACTGCCACAACAAGAAGCACCACAAGAAAGACCTTTGAAGTTGCGATACCCTCAATCCAGTTGAACATTGCCCAAAGGTAGTTTTTCTTTACAGTCTGGAAAGCAACAAGCTCCACATCTGCAACAACAACATCCTTATACATAAGCTGAGCTTTTCCTACACTCTCACCTTTTTCAATTGGTGAATCAACTGTTTCGGGGAACGAATCTGAAAGCTTAACAGTTAAATCTTCAATGGTTAAATCCTCGTGAATTACGGATGCAACGGAAGATTTTGGAACAAGACCAACATAATCCGCACCGCGACCGAATTTAACACCAACCTCACCTAAGATATAGTTATCATCAGCAATAACCTTCATTTTAACATTATTAAATGCCCAGCGAAGCATATAACGGCACATAAGGAAAGCTGTGTTATACGGCTTACCGTCAATTATCCTTTCGGTTTCCCCCTTCATTGCAATTGAAATATAGGTATAACCGTCTTTTGTTGCGCTGGAAATAAGACAAGCACCTGCTTTATCAGTAGTTCCTGTTTTAAGACCGATAGCTTCTTCATAATAATATTCAGAATAACTGTTTAAAAGCGGATTTGTGTTGTAAAGGTATCTGATATCACTCTTATTTGTCTTTGGCATTGTTTTGCCGTATTTGGAAGACATTTTTACGATTGTTTCGTTTTCAAGAGCTTTCTTTGCAATAAGATACATATCACTTGCAGTTGTTCTGTTCTGAGTGTCACTATCAAAACCTTTTACAGATTCATCATCAAGTCCGTGAGCATTGGCAAAATGAGTATTTTTGCAACCTAACTCCTGCACAAGTACATTCATTTTTGCAACAAAGTTTTCTGCCTTACCATCACCAAATTCTTCTGCAAGAACTGCAGCGGCATCATTTGCACTTGGTAAAAACAAGCAGAATAAAAGCATTTCAAGCGTTGTTTTTTCATCAGCCAAAAGACCTGCAACAGAACTGCCTGTGCCATCAAGGCTATGAACTGCATCATAAGAGCAAGTAATTTTCTTCTGCAAATCGTTACATTCATTGAGAACAACCAAAGCAGTAACAATTTTGGTAAGAGAAGCAGGCGCAGTTATCTTATCTGCATTTTTACTGTAAATAACAGTATCAGTATCTGCATTTACAAGAAGAGCTATACCTGTTTCATAATCGGGAGCTTCAATATCATAATATGCACCTTTGGTTTTAACCTTATCTTCTTCAACCTCTACGGCAAAGGCCGGAGTGCAGATAGATATCATTAAAATCAAACAATTTATTAAAATCAGCAATTTTTTCATAGACAATCACCATGAAATGTTATAAAATAGTTTTAACGATATGTATTATAACATTTATACAAAAGAATTTAAATAGTATTTTTCAAAAAAGGAGAACAAAATTATGGTTTTTGTTACCGGCGATACTCACGGAGATCCCGAAAGACTTTCGAAGTCAGTTTTAAAGAACTTAAACGAAGGCGATACCTTGATTGTATGTGGTGATTTCGGCTTTATTTGGGACAAATCGAAGGCAGAACAGAAAATACTTAAAGCATTTTCAAAAAGGAAATACAACATCTGCTTCATTGACGGAACTCACGAAAATTTCGACCTTTTAAACGGCTACCCTCTCACAACATGGAATGGTGGTAAGGTTCATCAGATTTCTGATAATATTTACCATCTTATGAGAGGACAGGTTTTCACTATTGATGGTCTCAAAATCTTTACCATGGGTGGCGGTGAAAGCCCCGACCTTGACTCAAGGCTTGAAGACAATCCTTGGCTTAAATATGAAATCCCCTCTAAAGAAGAACTCCTCGAGGGTGCAGAAAACCTTGAAAAGAACAACTGCAAAATCGATGTAATTATCACTCACGAACCTTCCTCGACTATCAAAGGCTTTTTAAAGCTTGGAGAAAGTGAGGCTGTAAGAGTTACTACTCTTAACGCTTATTTTGATGAGCTTTCAAAATGCAGTGAATTTGAGCGTTGGTTCTTCGGAAGCTTACATCTTGATAAATACATTTCAAACACATATATCGGCGTTCATAAAGCAATTGTTAATGCCCATACAGGCGAAAGAGTTAAGTTTTAAACAAAGACAAATCCAAGGTGATATTATGAAAAAAGCAATCAACAAAAAGAAAGCAAAGAAAATTGTAATAGCTATCGTTTCAATTATTCTTGCATTAGCAATAATAGCAGGTACTGTGGCATTTATTGCAAACTATCCCGACAATAGAGAAGCTGTTTTTAATGACAGTGATAAAAAGCCCACAAAACAAGTTTTTGATGAGGGTGAATTTAAAATGGGCGAATATGATTTAATTGTTTCTGTTAATGGTGATGATAATGCAGAAGGAACATTGGACGCACCTTTAAAAACATTAACCGGTGCAAAGGAAAAATTAAAATCATTAACCATTCCGAAAGATAAAAAAGTTACTGTTTGGTTCAGAGCAGGTACATACACATTCTTCGATACAGTGGCTTTTGATGAAAATGACAAAAGCAATGTTCTTTATCGCTCTTACCCCGATGAAGAAGTTATTTTCTCAGGTTCAAAGGAAATCAAAGGTAATTGGAAAGAAACAAAAATTAATGATGTTAAAGCCTTTGTAACTGATATGCCCGTTAAAAGTGATGATGATTATTTCCGTTCGCTTTTCAAGGACGGTAAAAGACTTTCCCGTTCAAATTATCCTAAAACAGATGTTTTTAAGGTTGCGGCAGAACCAAACGCTGATGAAAAATTTGATTCCGAGTGGGACCCCAATTTCTTCGTTCACTCCCCTGTTTTTTATGCACATCCGGAGGATTTACTTGATTTTACAAACCAAACAGACATAGATGTTAAGCTTATGCATTTTTGGTGCGAGGATTTATTACCGGTGCACTCAATTGATAAAACCACCGGTAAAATCACCACCACCAAGCCTACAGCAATGAAGGCAAGAGTTGATGATAACTATATTTTAGAAAATGTTAAGGAGGCTCTTTCTCTTCCCGGTGAATGGTACCTTGACCGTAACGAAGAAAAGCTTTATTACATTCCTCAGGATGGCGACACATTAGAAAACACTGTTGTTTACGCCGGTTCAAACGAACAATTCTTTACAATAAACAATGCGCAGAACATATCATTCCAAGGAATTAATTTTGAGAATACAGACTGGAACCATATAAACGGCACCCATACAGGCAACCCATTTGAAAAATCTCATCCGCTTTATAAAACAATTAAATTCGGTGCAGAGCATCCCCAGGCAGCATTTGAAGTTCCTGCAGCAATATATATTGCTTCTTCAAAGGGTATAAATTTCACAGATTGTAGCTTTGAAAATATTTCTTATACTGCAGTTAAATTTGAAAAAGCATCAAAGAATTGCAATATAACAACTTGTTTGTTCAATGAAATCGGAGGCAATGCTGTTTTCATTCACGGTGATTTTGTTGTTCCTGCATCAACTCAGAACATCAATGTTACAGATTGCCACATCAGTAACTATGGCAGAATCTTCAATAATGCAATCGGTATTCTTCTTACTCACGCTATTGATTGTGACCTTACGCACAACGAAATTCACGACGGCTGGTACACAGGTATTTCAGTTGGTTGGAACTGGGGTTATACAGATAATTCAACAAATGATATAAACATCAGTAACAACCTTATTTACAATATCGGTAACGGCTGGCTTTCAGACATGGGCGGTATTTATACTCTCGGTATTCAACCCGATACTGTTATTTCCGAAAACATAATCTATAATGTAGGCTGTGATGAAGGCGCATACGGTTATGGCGGTTGGGGTATTTACCTTGACGAAGGCTCATCCGAAATTCTCGTTGAAAAGAATCTTGTTTATGACTGCTCTTCCCAGACCTTCCATCAGCACTACGGCAAAGACAATATGATAAGAAACAATATTTTTGCATTTGGTGGCGAGGGTCAATTCAGAATAACCCGAAACGAAGAACATAATTCCTTGTTCCTTTATAACAACATTCTTGTTGGTAACAACACCCCGATGTATTGGGAAACAATCGCTCTTGACTGGTTCAAGGATGATAACAACTTATATTGGGATTACAACACCTTTGGTAAAACAGTTTATTCAGGCGGTTCAACAAATATCTTTGATAGCGAAAACATTCTTGGTATGTATGGCAGAGGTTATTATAACAATGCCATTTTAGCAGACCCACTTTTTAAGGATGCTGAAAATCGTGATTTTACACTTGCAGAAAACTCTCCTGCTTTTGACGGCGGATTTGAGCCTTGGGAATATAATGCAGGAACTATAACTAAAAGATAATTAAAAGATAAAGAACTCATTCAATTAAAAGATTGAACGAGTTCTTTTTATATATTATTTTTCTTTCAGGTAGGTAATTTTCTACGTTGGGTGATGCACTAAAAGCCGCGCCTGATTGGTCCTAATCTTAAGCTTTGAATTCAATTAATGCTTCATGTTTTTCAGTAGCGTTGTCATTATACGAAAAATCTATTGTTAAACGATAGGTTTCCCCTTCGTTAATTTGATAGTAAGAAGAAATATTAATTTTAGCAGTGTTGGAAGAATTAACAACATTTAATTTGCTGTCATTCGGATAAATCAAGAGTGATTCCAAAGTCCAAATAATATTTTCTTTTTTTCAACCGGTATCCATTCTTTCTCAGACAAGCGGTAAATAGAAAAAACTTTTCCATATTCAAGTATTTTTGAGGAGTTGTTGTTCCATTTTATTTCCATAGATACATTGTCTTTAGATTTTTCTGTTTTCAATACTTCTACACTAACATCATTGGCTGTGGTTGAAGTATCTAATATTTGAATTTCTGAAGAACCGCTACTGTTTTTTGATTTGCATGAAGTCAAACAAATGAGTAGCCCCATTACAAGAAATATCGCGAGAACACTTTCAAGTTTTTTCATTTCACTTTCCTCTATTTTCGGTTGTCATACATCTTCTTTATTGACTAATTCAATTATATTCTACTGCGACAGATATTTCAAGAGCTTTTCAATTTAAAATTCAAGGGCGATTTCCGAAGAAATCGCCCCTTTTATTTATTCGTCTTTTATACCAAACATCAACTTAAGAAAGCCTCTTAAAAACTTTGGACTGCGACATACAACAACTTTCACAAAGCACCACTCCTTATGTATTTGTTACATAATATGAGTGAGTTTTAAAAATGTTACAGTTGCCATTCCTTTAAGTCTTTCACTTCGTTATACATTGCAACATAATTATTATGCCTGCTTTGGTGTATAACTCCATCTTTAAGAGCTTCTAAAATACAACAACCTTTTTCAACTGTATGAGAACAGCTGGAAAACTTACACTTGCCAAGATATTCTGTAAATTCCGGAAAACAGAACGGTAGATTTTCTTTAACAATAACCTCACTGCTCTGCTCGATATCAAGGGATGAAAAACCAGGGGTGTCTGCTACGAAACCGTTACCGATATGATAAAGAGTGACCTCTCTTGTGGTATGGCGTCCACGGCCTAATTTATCGCTTACCTCACCTGTTGTAAGAGAAAATCGTTCATCAATACAGTTTAAAAGAGAGGATTTACCAACGCCTGTGTTCCCGGTGAAAACGGTAATACCTTCACCTATCATTGCTTTGACTTTTTCAACACCCTCACCTGTTTTGCAACAAACAGAAGTAACATCTATACCGGCTTTTTTATAAACCTCTTCAAGCTCACTTGTATCGCCCAAATCACTTTTTGAGAACACAACGCAAGGCTTTATACCCTTATCCACAGCTATTGCGGTTAATTTATCAATAACCAAAAGACTTGGAACCGGTTCTTTGACCGATGAAACTATTATAAGGGTATCAATATTTGCTACGGGTGGTCTTAAAAGAAAATTTTTTCTTTCTTGAATTTCATCAATAGTATTTTCTCTGTCCTGACGGACTGTTATACTTACATTATCGCCTGCAAGCGGGGTGATTTTTTTCTTTCTGAATGCCCCTCTTGCTTTACATTCATAAACCTCTCCGGCGGCTTCTACATAATAGAAACCGCCGATACCTTTAATTATTATTCCATCTAAAACTTTTTCCATAAACTATTGTACCTGCTCATCCGTACTGCTTTCTTCAGGAAGTGTAGGTTGTGTTGTTTCGGTAACTTCCTTTTTGGAAACTGTGAGAACAATAGTTGTTGTTTTATCGAGGTTTGGTGCTGTTGAGTACGCGGGTGATTGATTAATTACAGTACCCTCTTTTTCAAAGCTTTCCTCATATTTCACAGTAACATTCTTATATCCCAAACCATTAAGTGTAGTTACAGCTTCAGTTTCAGTAAGACCGACTACATCAGCATAAAAAGCAACTTCATAAGTTTTTTCCTTACTGAATTTTGCCGGTTCTCTTGTAAAGTCAACAGTTGCTTCATAGAAAACAGCATCATTGAGATAAACAACAACTTGTGAATCTCTTTCACTACCACTTACGGATAAGTTATATGAATTATTAATAGCGGAATTAATTGACTCCGTTTTAACAAGCTCATTATCTAAATAAACTCTTACGGAAACGCTGCCGGCTTTTGGAAGATTTAAGGTTTTTGTTGCATTAACAAGGCCTGAGCTGACTGTTAAAACAACTGTATCACCTTTCCTTACAGGAGAACCATCTGCAGGTGACTGGCTGAGAACATAGTCTTTTTCAACATTACTGTCAGCACTTTCAACCTTATAAAGCACCAATCCGTTTTCTTCAAGAATTTCTTTTGCATCATCAAGAGATTTACCCTCTAATTTCGGCATTTTAAAAAGCTCGCCTGCATCAGTATCAGCAGCATAATAAATAGTAACTGTTGAGCCAACAGCAACAGTTGTATTTGCTGCAGGTTCAGTTCTAATTACCTGACCTACTGTTACAGTATCATCTTCAGTTGGAACAACTGCTACATTAAAGCCCATTCTTTCAAGAGCATCACTCGCTTCTCTATAGTTTTTACCGGCAAAGTCAGGAATCACCTGACCTTCTCCCGCTTTTGCAACATAGAGAATTATTGTTGAACCTTCAGGAACCTCAGTACCTGCTTTGGGGTCCTGGTCATAAACGCTACCTTCCGTAGCATCAGAAAATGAAGCATAATACACTTCAAATTTATATTTTTCTTTATATTCTTCGTTATCTTTAATTTGAAGCTCATAGTTCATTCCAACAAAACTATCGACCTCAATATCTTTATTTCCGAAAAATTTTATTCCTAAGAGGATTAATATAAACAGTACCACTGCAACAACAGCACCTGCTATAATCGGCTTTTTGTTTATACCTTTGTTCTGAACATCCTGTATCGGAATTTCGTCATCATTAGAGAGTTCAGATACTTTCTTTTTAACATCTGCAGTGGGCATAACGGGTTCAAATCTATCAGTAATATCTTCTTTCTCTGTTTTAACAACGGGAATTGTTCTTGTTTTTTCCTGAATTTTGCCAATAGGACGAGTCGCATCTAAATCTGCAGAATAAGACTGATAATCAAATTTGATATTTGGATTTCTTTTCAATTCTTCTAAATCCATAAGCACTTCTGCTGCGCTCTGATATCGCTCTCTAGTGCTTTTTTGCATTGCTTTCATTGTAATCTGCTCAAAGCCAACAGGAATACGGGAGTTAATTGTGCGGGGCAACTGAGCCTCATTATTAACCTGCATAAGAGCAACACTAACCGCGTTATCAGCATCAAAGGGAAGCTGACCTGTAAGCATTTCATAGAGCATTATACCAACAGAATAAATATCAGCCTTTTCATCTGTAAGTTCGCCCTTTGCCTGTTCGGGACTTATATAATGAACAGAACCAATGGCTTTCTCAGTTACAGTGCGACTTTCACTGTGACTGAATCTTGCGATACCAAAGTCTGCAACTTTAATAGTTCCGTTTTCAAGAAGCATAATATTCTGAGGCTTAACATCTCTGTGAACAACGCCTTTATCATGAGCGTGTTGAAGAGCACGAAGAATCTGAATAATAAAGAACAATGCTTCGTTCCAATCAATTGCACCACGTTTTTCAATATATTCTTTAAGTGTTATGCCCTCAATATATTCCATAACAATATACTGCAATCTGTCACCAAAGCTAACATCATAAACCTTAACAATATTAGGATGTGACAAAACTGCAATTGCTTTGGATTCATTCTTAAATCTGCGGCGAAATTCTTCGTTTGCTAAATACTCCTCTTTAAGAACTTTAACAGCAACAATTCTGTCATCAATGTTGTCGTATGCCTTGTAAACAACCGCCATACCGCCAACACCGATAACATCCTGAATTTCATATCTTCCGTCAAGTCTTTTACCTACATAATTTTCCATACTTACTCTCCTTGAGTCAAAATAACTACGGTTACATTATCACGCCCACCTGCGCTATTTGCCGTTTTCACAAGTTTTTCGGTTGAAGAATCACCATATTCGTTGACTATTTTTAATATCTCAGCATCAGGGACATATCCATTAAGTCCATCTGTGCAAACAAGCAATTTATCATCGTTGCTAATATCAACAATATCAAGTTCAACATCAACAACATGCTCAATGCCAACAGCTCTTGTTATAATGTTTTTATCGGGATGAACACTTGCTTCTTCTTCGGTTATTTTGCCGGTATCAATAAGCAATTGAACAAAAGAGTGGTCTTTAGTAATTGATTGGATTTTATCATTCACAAGATAAGCTCTGCTATCACCAACATGGGCAATAACGGCAATATTACCGGAAACAAGAACTGCCACAACAGTTGTTCCCATACCTTTTAATGCAAGATTTTCTTGAGATTGCTTGAACACAGCAGAGTTGGCGGCATTAATTGCGCTTGTTAAAAGGTTTTTCACACTACTTATGCTCATATTTTTGCGATAACCTTTTTTTAGTGCTTCCGAAATCTTTTCAACACAAGTTGAACTTGCTACCTGACCGCCGGAAACACCGCCCATTCCGTCACAAACAACTGCCCAACAGTTACCATCATCAAAACTACCAAAGGAAAAAGCATCTTGGTTAGTTTCACGAACAAGACCTATATCTGTTTTACCAAAGATTTTCACGGTGTTTCACCCCTTTCATAAGAGTGAGTGAATTCGAACCAAATATGCCTTAAATGTCCGATTTCACGCACCTTTTATATTTTTTTATCTCGATATACGACAGTATAACTTCGCCAAAGAAAATCTAAAATGCACGCAAACTCGAACATTTAAGGTTCTGCGAAGTTTAATACTTGGCAATTTTTTCTGTAACAAGGCAAAACTCGCAGGAAGGCTTTCTCCTTTCAAGAGTTTTAACGATGTTACAGGGAAAAGTGGCTGTATTAAACCATATTTGGTTCGAATACACTCACTCTAAATCTTCTTTCATTTTTTCCCGTCTTAACTGACCGCAGGAAGCATTTATATCAGAACCGAGAGTACGGCGTATTGTTACCGTATGTCCCTGTCTTTCAAGAATATTTTTAAAGCTCTGAATATCATTATCACTGCTTCTTTCGTGACCCTTTTCAGGAACTTCATTAGCAGGGATAAGGTTTATATGGCAAAGAATACCTTTTAATTTAGTGCCTAATTCTCTAGCACATTCGGGGGTATCATTAACACCCTTCATCATTGCATATTCAAATGAGATTCGCCTTGATGTTTTGTCGCCATAAGTTTTGCAAGCTTTAAGAAGCTCATCAACATTCCAGGATTTATTAACGGGCATTATTTCAGAACGGATTTCGTCATTGGGCGCATGGAGTGAAACAGACAAAGTAAGCTGCAAATCCATCTCAAGCAAATCATATATTCTCGGCACAATTCCGCTTGTAGAAAGCGAAATATGCCTCATACCTATGTTAAGCCCTTTCTCATCGCTGACAAGCTCCAAAAATCGCATTACATTATCAAAGTTATCAAGCGGCTCACCCATTCCCATCAAAACAATTCTGGAAATTCGCAAACCTAAATCTCTTTGGGCAGCATAAATCTGGCCGAGGATTTCCGACGGAGCTAACTGTCGCTTAAAACCACCTATACCTGAAGCACAGAAAGCGCAGCCCATTTTGCACCCGACCTGAGTTGAAACGCATATTGTGTGGCCATATTTATAATCCATAACCACACATTCCAAGTATTCTCCGTCAGGCAAAGAATACAGATATTTTACTGTATTATCATACCGCGAAACAAGTTTTTTTTCAATAGAACAGGTAAAAATGACAAAATTGTCATTTAATTTAGCTTTTAAATCTTTTGAAATATTTGTCATTTCCTCAAATGATGCAACACATTTTTTATGTAACCAATCATAAACCTGAGTTGCTCTGAATTTGGGAAGTCCCATTCCTTTAAATTCTGAAGAAAGTTCTTCAAAATTCATCGAAACAATATCTTTTTTATCCATAAAACCTTACTTTCTTTGGAATGCGGCAATAAAAAAGCCGTCACAATTATTTTTATGCGGGAAAAGGGTTAAATAATCACCCTCATCAACCACCCTTTCAATATTGGGCAAAACCTTAACGGAATAAAAATCCGGATTATCTTTTAAGAAAGCATCGCAGATATTTCTGTTTTCATTGGGATTTACAGAACAAGTTGAATAAACGAGTCTGCCACCACTTTTTACATATTTTGAAGATGTTAGAAGAATTTGTTTTTGAATTGGCAGCAAAGATTTTGTATCATCAAGTTTTTTATATTTTATTTCAGGTTTTTTACCAATTATGCCGAGTCCTGAACACGGAACATCGCAAAGGACTCTATCCATTGGGGGTAAATCATTATTAAAAACAGTTGCATCATTGAGAAATGGTTTTATATTAGTTAAACCTAAACGCTCTGCACCCTCTTTGATTAAATCTGTTCTTTGCGGATAAATATCGCAAGAATAAAGAGTTCCTTTATTTTCCATATACTGCGCAGCAGTAAAGGTTTTGCCACCAGGGGCGGCACAAACATCAATAGCAATAGCTTCAGGAAATAATTCAAGAGCTTCAACACAAAGCTGAGATGACAAATCCTCAATATGAAAAAATCCTTTTTTGAAGCTTTCGAGATTATAAACCGCATTTTCAATTTTTATTTTTAAAGCATTCTCTGAATATGTATCGAACACTTTTACGTTCTCTTTTAATAATAAAGCTTTTAATTCTTCAGTTGTTGTTTTAACTGTATTTACTCTTATAAATATTTCTTTTGGTTCAAGAGCTGCTTTAAGAAAAGCTTCAGTATTCTCTTTACCATAGTGATGAATTAAAAATTTAACTGTATCTTCAGGCATTGAATATGTAACAGATATTTTTTCTGATTCACTTGAAATTTCATTGAGATTCAAGCCATTTTGACCGATTTTTCTTAAAACTGCA
Organism: Acutalibacteraceae bacterium; assembly: GCA_045594685.1. Classification (GTDB taxonomy): domain Bacteria; phylum Bacillota; class Clostridia; order Oscillospirales; family Acutalibacteraceae; genus DTU089. The sequence goes on from JAZNYZ010000039.1 coordinate 80,074, forward strand.
TTAACAAGACCTGATGCAAAATCGCATTTATTATTTTTTGTAAGTTTCACGCTCTCATTTACTGCTGCACTTAGGGGAATTTTATCCATAAATAATATCTGATATGCCCCCAATCTTAAAATGGTGAGAATTTCAGTTTTGGTTTTCTTTATAGGCTTTGAAAGATACTGAGAAATTGTATAATCAAGTGTTATTTTTCGTTCAGTAACACCATAAATAAGGCGAGAAATAAAAGCACAATCAGTGCTGTCAGGATTATACATCTTAACAGCACCGTCTATTGCAAGATTAGAATAAGCATCATCTGATTCAATTTTAAGAAGAACTTCGTAGGCAATCTGCCTTGCGGATTTTATCATTATCTTCTTCTCCTGCCTCCGCCACCAAAAATAAGAATCAATCGTAATAATTGAGCAATGCTTGTTGCTAAAGCAGCAACATAAGTCATAGCAGCCATTTTTAAAACCTTTGCTGCACCTTTTTTCTCTTCAAAGGAAAGAAGTCCGTTTGATTCAATAACACTTAGCGCTCTTTTACTTGCATTGAATTCAACAGGTAACGTTATTAACTGAAAAAGTGCAACGAATGAAAAGAAACCAATACCAATCCATACTAAAGGCTCAAAGCTAAGAACCATACCAATAAGCAACAAAGGCATAGAAAGAGTTGAACCAATATTGCAAACTGGTAAAATTAGATTCCTGATTTTGATCGGTTTATACGCCTCGGCATGCTGAGCAGCGTGGCCTGCTTCATGACAAGCAACGCCAACCGCGGCAATAGATGAGCCATCAAACACACCATCTGAAAGGCGTATAACCTTACTTCTTGGGTCGTAATGGTCTGAAAGCTTACCGCTTACATGTTCAATTGTAACATCGCGAACACCATAATATCCAAGAACCAATTGTGCCGCCTGAGCGCCTGTTATATTACGTGCATTACCAATTTTTGAATACTTTGCATAAGTTGATTTTAATTTCCCTTGTATAATAAGTGAAGCAATAATTACGGGAACAACGAGAATAATATAATAGTAATCATAAAATAAATATGGCATTACTTGACCTCCTATAGGGTGAAAGGAATTATCCGAACCTGTTTTATGCAGGCGGATTTCCGTTCATCCTGCGTTAAAATACTCGCCAATCCGAAAGGATTAGCTGCGTTTTTGCCTTGGCTGACCAAAAATCCGCACTGTATAAAATCTTCGACCCAAAAGCAAAAGATTTTTATTGGATTTTTGGTGTTGAGGGCGAAGATAGGCTGGCGCCTTTCAAGACCGAAACACCGAAAAGACTTAAAAAGATTTGCTTTTAGGCAGGTTCGGATAATTCCTTTCACCCTAGAGTGTGTAGAGCGTATTCGAACCGGATTTTGGGATAGTCTTTTCCACCCTAATGTAATAATTTCCTCACTATGATTTTAAAAACATATTTTTAATCAAATATATTATATTTTTAAATAATATGTTAATTATTGTAAAATTGTTCCGTCAGGAATGGGATGACCACGCAAAAAATCTGCGGCATTCATTCGTTTTTTGCCCTCAAACTGCACCTGTGAAACAACAACGGCTTTTCCGTCACCACAGAAAATTGCAAGACCGTTTTTAAGTGTTTTCGTTTCCCCTGCTTTGCCACCATTCAATTCTTTAGAAATTGAAGAGCCAAAAAGTTTTAAGGTTTTACCTTCAAGATAAGTCAAAGCAACGGGCCAAGGATCAAGACCACGGATTTGGTTGTGAACCTCACGGGCAGTTTTTGTAAAATCAACCGGTGACATTGATTTATCAAGCATTGAAGCGTATGTGCTTTCCTCATCATTTTGCTTTTGTGGAATAATTTCTCCTTTTTCAAGAGCAACAAGGGTTTTTATAAGAAGCTCAGCACCCATTGGAGCTAATCTGTCGAAAAGCTCACCCGAGGTTTCATTTTCACCAATTTTTGTTTTCTCAACAAGTAGCATATCACCTGTATCAAGACCAACATCCATCTGCATTGAGGTAACTCCTGCATATTCTTCGCCATCAAGAACACAGCGTTGAATTGGTGCAGCACCTCTGTATTTTGGAAGAATAGAGCCGTGAATATTTATGCAACCATATTTTGTATATTCAAGAAAATCTTCAGGTAAAATTTTTCCGTAAGCAACAACCACAACGATATCAGGATTAAGCTCTTGGAGAATTTCCATTCCCTCTCCGTTTTTTAGTGTTTGCGGTTGATAGACTTTTATACCAAATTCCTCTGCCTGAACTTTAACGGGCGGTGATGTTAAAACTGCTTTTCTGCCAACAGGTTTATCAGGTTGGGTAACGACACCACAAACATCATAACCATTATTAACAAGAGCTTTTAAGGGTTCAACCGCAAAATCGGGAGTTCCCATATAAAGTACCTTCATTATTTTATTCACCGTCATTTCTGTGAAGCTGTTCACCTTCATCAAGCTTATCTTTGTAAAGAATACCGTCAAGATGGTCTATTTCGTGGCAGAAGCATCTTGCTTTAAGAGCTTCACCTTTATAAAGACACCATTTACCATCACGATTCTGGGCTTTTACTTTAACTACATTAGGTCTTGTAACAACACCGTGAAGACCCGGGATAGAAAGGCAACCTTCTGTGCCCGTTTGCACACCCTCTTCGAAGGTGATTTCAGGGTTAATAAGTTCAATAAACTCATTTCTATCCTCGCTGACATCCATTACAACAACTCTTTTAAGAACACCAACCTGCGGACCTGCAAGACCAACTCCACCCGAATGGTACATAGTTTCTTTCATATCATCAAGAAGTTCAAAAAGTCTGTCGTTGAATTCTGTTACTACTCTTGATTTCTTTCTTAAAATCGGGTCATCATCAACCCTGATATTTCTAATTGCCATTTTTATCTTCCTTTTTTGCGAAACGTATAAATCCGTTCCCTATTATGATAATGGATTTATATCTATTGTAACATTTGCCGTGGAATACTTTGCATTTTTCATATACTCTTTTAAAAGCTTTGACATCATTTCACGGAAACGCTTATTATTTTTACATTTAATTGTAATTACATTTCTGTATTTATTGCTGATTTTTGAAACACGAGGCTGTAAAGGTCCCAAAAGATTGATTTTAACATCGCTGAATTCACCTGTAACGGCAGTTTTAATCATTTCAAAAAACATCCTTGCTCCTGCAACAGATTGATTAAACTGTTCACTTGTAAAAGTAAGAGAACAGATATCGCAAAACGGTGGATAAACCATACTTTTTCTTATGATTTCCTCGGTTTTATAAAACGATTCGTAATCCTGTTGAGCGGAAAGCTCGATAATATCATTATCGGGAAGAACAGTCTGAATAAACGCTCTTCCTTTAAAATCACCTCTACCCGACCTGCCAACAACCTGAGTGAGCAAATCAAAGGCTTTTTCACTGCTTCTGAAATCATCGTTATATAACTGGTGGTCTATTGAAATTACACCAACAAGAGTAACTTTCGGAAAATCAAGCCCTTTCGCCACCATCTGAGTACCTAAAAGAATATCATACTCGCCATTGGAGAAAGCGGTCAATTTATCTTGATATGAATACCTTGCCATTGTGGTATCCGCATCCATACGAAGAATTTTTGCACCGGGAAAAACATTCTGTAGTTCTTCTTCAATTCTTTGTGTACCAAACCCTGCATACCTGACCGCTTTTTCGTTACATTCGGGGCAAGTGTCCGTAAACACTTGTGAATGGCCACAATAATGGCACATAAGGCGATTATTGGCGTTATGATATGTAAGAGATATACTACAATTAGGGCATGTTAAAACAGTCTTACACGCTCCACAAGAGGCAAAGGTATTAAAACCTCTTCTATTCATCAAAAGAATGGCTTGTTTTTTATCTTCAAGACATTCTTCAAGGGCAGAATAAAGTTCATTGCTGATAGGACCTTTAGTGTCGCTTGTATCAACTGTTACAACATCAGGTAAAACTGCTTTACCATATCTTTCTGTAAGCTTAATAAAGGTATATCTGCCGTCAACAGCATTTTTATATGACTCAATTGAGGGTGTTGCTGAAGATAAAAGCAAAAGTGCATTATTATGAGCACATCTGAAACGGGCAACATCACGTGCGTGATACCTTGGGTTCATTTCAGATTTATAGGTATGCTCCTGCTCTTCATCAATAACAATTAAGCCTAAATTGCTAAATGGCGCAAAAACTGCAGAACGAGTACCGATTGCAATTTTAGCTTCACCATTTTTTACTCTTTTCCACTCATCAATTCTTTCACCTGCAGAAAGAGCGCTATGAAAAACTGCTACACTATCACCAAAATGGGAATAGAAAATCCCTAAGGTCTGCGGTGTAAGGGCAATTTCGGGAACCATTACAATAACATCTTTCCCGTCATTAACAACCTCTTCAATAAGCTTAAGAAAAACCTGAGTTTTTCCCGAGCCTGTTACACCAAAAAGCAAAGAAGCAGAGCCTTTACCGCCTTTATACTGATTTAAAAGCTCATTAAAGGCTTTATTTTGTGAATTTGTGAGTTTAGGTGAGGAGACTTTTTCTTTTGATTTTTCATATCTTGGTTTGCGGTAAATCTCGCTATCATAAAGCTCTGCATAACCTTTTTTTACAATAGCATTTATAACAGCGGGAGTTACACCCGTAAAATAGCAAACCTCTTTAACAGATGCACCACCTATATCAAGAAGAAGCCTTACAACGCTTTTTTGCTTTACAGTAAGAGTAGGTAAAATCTCTTCAGCTGAACTTTCACTGACTGCAAGACGAACATTTTTAACGGTCAAATCTCCTGTTTTACGCTTTGCATCAACATTCGTTACTAATATTTCTTTTTTAACAAGCTTTTCAAGGATTTTACTTTCCGAATTAATCCCTAAATCAGTTAAAATCTTTTCTCTTTTAATGTATTTGCAACTATCTTTAAGATAATTATATACTCTGAGTTCATCATCATTAAGATTATCTGAAGCTTCCGATGAAACTTCATTTACAGAATATGATACAACGTAATTAAGACCTATACCGGCCGGAAGCATTGCTTTAGCCCCCTCATAAAGAGTGCAAAAGGTTGTTTCTTTAAGCCAAAAAACAAGAGAAAGCATTTCATCATCAAAAAGTGGTTCTTTATCAAGAACATTGATAACAGATTTAAGTTTCCCTATGCCTTCTGTTTCAAGAAAAGGCTCCACAGACAATATAAGTCCTTGTTTTTTTCGGTTACCATTGCCAAAAGGCACCATAACTCTGCATCCTGCAACTGCTTTTTCTTCTAATTCCAACGGAATTTTATAAGAATAAACCGCGTCAAAATGGTATGCAAGGCCTTCAACAGCCACTTTGGCTAAAAGCGTACCGATACCCATAGTTAAATATGAGCAATTTCATCGGGTTCTACAATTTTATAGTCCCCTGCAAGAAGCTGATTGAGAGCATCACTAACAGGCTTTTCTGTTGTGATAACCTTATCTTCAAGGTTTTTGTCGGAAATCTCACGAGCAAGCTTTGCAGTAGCTGTTACAAGAGAGTAACGGCTGATATGTCCTGTGAGTACTTTACTAAGATCTTGATTAAGCATAATTTATTTTCCTTTCGGTTTATTATTCTTCTAATATATTTTTAACAATATTTTCCATTCTGCAATAGCGCAATTTTTCGGATTCGAGAATCTTAACTATTTGCTCTGCACAAAGGCTAATATCATCATTAATAACAATATAATCGTATTCATTTGCTCTTGAAAGCTCGTCTTTTGCAGTTTCAAAACGTTTTTGGAAGCTTTCTTCCGTTTCTGTTCCTCTGCCTCTTAAACGCCTTTCAAGTTCTTCCATTGATGGAGGTATTATAAAGATAGAAAGTGCTTCCGGCATCGCTTTTCTGACATTACCTGCACCCTCAACCTCTATTTTCAAAAGGATGCAACCGCCTTTATCAATGTGCCTTTCAACCTCGGACTTAGGTGTTCCGTAGTAACTATCATTATAAATTGTATATTCAAGAAATTCTTGATTTTTAATTTTTTTCTCGAAAGTATTTTTATCAATAAAGTAGTAATCTACTCCGTCTTTTTCTCCGTCACGCATATCTCGTGTGGTGGCAGAAATAGTTTTATCGAAAGAAAAATCACTTTCCTTTAATTTTTCTAAAACCGTGTCCTTGCCGGAACCTGAGGGTCCTGAAAGAACAACAAGTAAACCTTTACCCTTCAAATCCAAAATCCCTGCCTCCTTTTTGGTCATTAAACCTTGTAAGCAACTGCTCAGCCGACAAAAATGATAAAACAACATTGTCGCTATCAGTTATAATAACACCTTTGGTTTTTCTGCCGTGGGTAGCATCAATAAGCTGCGCTCTTTCTTTACATTCCTGAATCATTCGCTTTGCAGGTGCAGATTCGGGACTGATAATTGCAACTACTCTATCAGCATTGATAAGGTTGCCGAAACCTATATTTACGAGTTTCATATAATCACCTTATTCGATATTCTGTATCTGTTCTCTGATTTTTTCAACCTCTGCTTTAATATCAATAACTCTGCGGGCAATATCAACATCCTGGGCTTTGGAGCCGATTGTATTTGCTTCGCGGTTAATTTCCTGAACAAGAAAATCAAGCTTTCTACCCACTGCTTCGTTGGAATCAAGCATTGAATGAAGCTGGTCAATATGACTTCTGAGACGAACGGTTTCTTCTGCAACGGCAACCTTGTCCGCATAAATTGCAGCTTCTGTAAGAATTCTCGCTTCATCAACCTGGGTATCACCTAAAACAGTTTTCATTCTTTCAAGAAGCTTTTCAGAATATGCCTTAACTGTTTCGGGTGAGCGCTCCTCTATGTATTTAACATTATTGATAATCAAATCTGCTCTTGAAAGCACATCCGCTTTAAGCTTTTCGCCTTCAATTTCACGCATTTTGATAAATTCAGCCAGGGCCTCTTTAACTGCCACCTGAACCTTGTTCCATAAATCCTCTTCATCTACGGGAGCTTTGGTAATTGAAAGAATATCAGAAAAACGTGCGAGTGAAAGTGCTGTTAAATCATTTTTTACCTCAAACTTTTCTGCAAGTTCTTCAACAGCTTTAACATAACCAACTGCAAGAGGCTCGTTAATGCTGACAATAACGCTTTCATCCGCTGTTGTTTCAATCTGCAAAGAGCATTCCACTTTACCACGAGAAATCTCAGTTGAAAGCAAGGATTTTACCTTTTCTTCAAGGAAAGAAAAGGTACGTGGCATTTTTGCATAGAAATCAAAATATCTGTTATTAACGCTTCTGATTTCAACTGTTATATTATAACCTTCAACAGAAATTTGAGCTCTGCCGAAACCTGTCATACTTCTAATCATATTTACGCCTCAATTAATTAAATTTATCACTGACTTTGTAAGCGATGAACTTCATCCTCTGTTAATTCACGCCATTTACCCACTTTAAGCATACCAAGTTTTATTGAACCGATGGCATTTCTTTTAAGGCGAATAACATCAAGACTTACGCTTTCACACATTTTACGGATTTGTCTGTTTCTGCCTTCATAAATTGTAATTTCAAAAACACTTCTTGCAGCAGATTTTTCAATTATTCTGACTTGTGCGGGTAAAGTATCACTTCCGTCACCCTCAATATCAATTCCCCCCTCAAGTTTTTCAACCTGAGCATCATTGATATTTGAGCGAACAGTTACTCTATATGTTTTGGGAACATGCTTTCTCGGATGCATAACCGCATTTGCAAACTCACCATCGTTAGTGAGAAGCAAAAGTCCTTCAGAATCTCTGTCAAGTCTTCCTACAGGGTAAACAGTTGCACCAACATCCTCAACCAATTCCGCTACACATTTTCTGCCAAGCTCATCGCTCATAGTTGTAACATAACCACGGGGTTTGTTTAACATTATATAATACTTCTGCTTAACGGCAACAACCTTTTTACCGCTAACAGTAACAGTATCTTTTTTCGGGTCGATTTTATCGCCAACAACGGCAATTTTACCGTTAACTTTAACTTTACCGGCATTAATAAGTTCTTCCGACTTTCTACGGGAAGCGACCGAACATTCCGATAAATATTTTTGTAATCTAACAAGAGCCATAATTTTTCCTATCTGTTTTTATTTGAAAAGTTCTTTTATTCTGTCAAAGAAAGACATACTTTTTTCATTTTCAATAAAATTCATAGGTGCATTTTCTGTTGAGAGCAAATCACTCTCGCAAAGCAACACTTCATCACTTGTAAAAACCTTAACACAACCTACCCTATCGCCTTTTTTCACCTCAGAATAAAGAAATTTCTCGCATAAAACAACGATTTCAGGATTAATTTCTTCATCAAGTGCGGTATAGGTAAGTTCTTTTTTTAGCTTCACACCTATTTTTTTATTATCAGACCCAACAACATTAATTTTAATTTCGTCTGCATCAAACTTGGTTTCATAAACCTTAACCTTTTTAAAACCATATTCAAAAAGCTTTTTATGGTCATTCCAATCGTCAGGGGCAAAAAGTGTTACCGCAACAAGCGTCACACCATCTCTTTGAGCCGCACTGACCAGACAACGCCCGGAAGCCTTTGTAAACCCTGTTTTAATGCCGAAAGCACCTTCAACAGAATTTAATAGCTTGTTATGATTTTTAAAAGTTCGTTGATATTCCGGATTACCATAAGAAACTCTTAAAGTGCTTAATGAACAAATATCTCGGAATCCTTTGTTTTTTATAGCAAAGCTTCCCAAAATAGCCATATCAAAAGCGGTGGAAAAATGACCTTCTTCAGTTAGCCCTGACGGGTTTTTAAAGCAGGTATTTTTCATACCGATTTCTTTTGCTTTTTGGTTCATTAAGGCAACAAACTTCTCTCTGGATTTGCCGATAACTCTTGCGGTAACATTTGCTGCATCATTTCCGCTTTCAAGAAGCATACCGCAAACAAGCGTTTGAAGAGTTATTTTATCGCCTGCCTTAAGACCTATGGATGTGCCCTCAATTCGAACATCTTCATCTTGTGCAACAACAGTTTTCTGCAAATCGCCTCTTTCAATTGCAAGGAGGGCGGTCATTATTTTTGTTGTGCTCGCCATTCCACGCTTCTCATAAGCATTTTTTTCATAAATAACCTCGTTAGTTTGGGCATTTATTAATATTGCAGATTTTGCAGAAAGCGAAAATTCTGCTGCATTTGCATTTATGCACAAGGAACAAAGAAGAGAAAAAGCAATAAATGTTGCTGTAAATCTTTTAATCAACCTAATCACCCACTTAAAATAAATATATGCGGGTGAGCAGAATTAAAAAACTTAATTATTCTGTTACTTCAGCAGTTTCTTCTTTCTTTTTGCTTGCAAGTTTAGTTACCTTATCAAACATTTCGGGAACAAGGCTAACTGCTCTTTCAACAGCATTATCGTTTGATACGATGTGTTTGATTGTAACATCGCCATCTTTAATAACGAGGAACGCAACGGGGTTAATTGTGATACCTGCACCGCCTGCACCACCGAAAAGTTCAACATTATTCTTTGAGGGGAAATCTGAACCACCTGAAGCAAAGCCGTATGTAACCTTTGATACGGGAATGATTGTAAGACCATCGGGAAGATTGATAGGTTCGCCGATAATTGTGCTTACATCAACTAAATCTCTTACTTTTTCGATTGTTGTTTTAAGAATTCCGTTTGCTGATTTTTCCATAGTGGAAACACCGTCCTTATCTATAAAAATTATTTATTAATATTTTCACCCTGCTCTGTTGCGGTTGTATTTACAATTTCTTTTGCAACAGTTTGGGGAATTTTTTTGCTTTTATCACTTTTCTTTTTAGAGAAAAGAATTTTAAATAAGATTTTGAATGCTAACTGCAACGCTAAAACTACAACACCATTTGTAATTTTAATGGGCCTTAAATGCAATCTCACAAATGCGCTTGCGGTTGATTTAGGTGCAAGGAAATCAGGAGTTATATCGAAATCATATTTTTTCACCTTGCAGGTTGAAACAAGCTTTCCTAAAACGGGATAAAGCCAAGCGCAAAGCTTACCATGCTTGATAGCAGTATCTGCTGCATCGCCACCTGCGGTAATCATTTTTATATAAAGCTCATCAATAGTTAAGGTTTTATAAATCTTACCAAAGAAGCCGCCGAGAGAACTGCCTAAATCACGAAGCATTTTTTCAAGACCGTCATACCCGTGGTCAAGATAAAGCTGTTTTATAAGGCTGTTTCCCTGCTTTTGAGATTTATCTTTTTTCGTTTTTTTATCCTTTGATATTTCTACAGTTTCAGCAGTTTCTGTCGCTTCTCCATCAACTGCATCCGCACCCTCGTTTTTGCCTTTTTTGGACTTTTTATCTTTTTTAGATTTCTTTTCTTTTTTAGGCTTCTTTTCCTTTTTCTCTTTAGAAGTGTCAACTATGGGTATAGTTATAAAGAGGTATCTTAATTTAACGATTGTTTCCTCTGCGTAATCAACAATAACCGTCACCTTTAAGGAAAACAAAATTACAAAGAAAAGGATTATACCTAACAATGTATATAAAACAGGCATTACATCGCCCCTTTTTCTTTATTCTTTATTACATAATTAATTCTCAGATGTGTTTTCTTTTTCACTTTCATCCTTAGCTTCGCCATCGCCATCAAAAAGTGAAAGCTGACCATTATCAACATCGGACATTAAAACGTCTCTGTCAGCAGATGGTAATTCGGGAAGCTCATCAAGAGAATTCAAGGAAAAGCATCTTAAGAAATTTGCCGTTGTTCCGTAAAGCACAGGTCTTCCGGGAACATCAAGTCTGCCTTTTTCTTCTATAAGCTCTTTCTGGCAAAGAGTATTAACAACGCCAGAACAATCAACGCCACGAATTTGCTCTATGTAAGGCTTGGTTATAGGTTGATTATATGCAATAATTGCAAGAACCTCAAATGCAGCCTGAGAAAGCGGGGCATTTCTTTTAAGGTCAAGAACTGTTCTTATTTCCTCAACAAATTCCTTTTTACTGCAAAGCTGATATTTAGTATCAAGCTGTAAAAGGCATATACCGCTATCATCACTTTCAAGCTTCTTGCCTAATTCATCGAGAACTAAAAGCATTGTTTCATCATCAAAGCCCAAAACATTCGCAAGCTTTGTGTATTCAATAGGTTCTGCCGCTGCAAAGAGAACTGCCTGGGCTGCGGCTATTTGTTTATTCTCTATCAAGAGTTTTCCATTCCTTCCAAAATCTCAATTTGAGCATCATCTCCGTCACCGGAAATGTAAATAGTTTTATTTTTAGCAAGCTCCAATATAGCAAGGAAAGCCGCAACCAAGTCAGAACGTGATTTAGCTTCCTTATATATATCAAAAAGCTTACGTTTTTTACGTTTTTTGAGAGAAGATACGATTGAATCAATTTTTGAACCAACGGAAACTATCTTCTTTGTAACAATTGTTTTAAATGAATCTATGGGTGGCGGTAAACGTCTTAATTTTTTACCGGCCGCAAGAGAATAAGCGCTTAAAAGCTCCGATGGTTCATGAAGTCTTTTATAGGTATTATCAGGCGATATACTTTCCTGAAAACCTCTTGCAGTATAGTTGAAACCATCCGTCATCTGAGCAAGCTTACCTGCAAGAATCTTACAATCACGATACTCAAGAAGCTCGTCACGAAGCTCGTTTTTAAGGTCTTCTGCTTCATCATAAACCGGTAAAAGAGAAACTGTTTTAATATAAACAAGTCGGGCTGCCATTTCAAGAAACTCGCTGGCAACCTCCATATTCTCCTCCTGCATTTCACGGACATAGGAAGTATATTGTTCAACGAGCTCCAATATCGGAATATCATAAATATCAAGTTTATGTTTTGTTATGAGGTGCAAAAGCATGTCCATAGGACCTTCAAACACCTCGAGTTTGTAATTTAATTTTTCCATAAAAAATCCTTATGCGAATGGTATTGATGTAACAGCATCTAAAAGTGATAAAACAGCAGTTGAAATAAAGCTTAAAGGGGTTGTAAGAATGCCTGTGAAAAGCAACACAAACAAGCCAATCATTATATACCTTTCATACTGCATTATTTTATAATAGTATTTTGAAGGTAACAGCGCAGTTACAAGACGCGAACCATCAAGTGGCGGGACAGGTAAAAGATTAAACACCGCAAGATTAATATTGATTACAGCTGCATAGAAAAAGAACATTCCCATATATACCATCATTACATTTTCATTGGCTGAACCGAAATAATATAAAGCATTGTATATAAATAATAGCACCAGACTTTGCAAAATATTAGAAACGGGACCCGCCAATGCAACAAGAGCCATATCTCTTTTCGGCTTTTTAAATCTTCTCATTCTCACTTCAACAGGCTTTGCATAACCAAAGCCGAAAAGAAAAATCATCAATGCGCCACGTTTATCGATATGCGCCATTGGATTAATTGTAAGTCTTCCTCTTAAACGAGGTGTATCGTCACCAAGTTTAACTGCAATAAGAGCATGAGCGAACTCATGTAAGGGAGTTGCACAAAATACAACAAATGCTATTGAACTGACGTAAATTATTAAATCAACAATGTCAAAATCTCCGCTTAAAACATCGCCTAAATATCTTAGCATAACAAACTCCTATCTTTTTACTGCAACCACTCTGTCTAGACCGCTTGCATCTTTAATAACTCTTGCTTTCTCGGCTTTATTTACAAACAAAGATAAAACATCCTTGCCCTGCTCTTCACCGATTTCCATAGCAATATAGCCACCTTTGTTTATATATGTAAACCAACCCTCTGATAATGCGCGATAAAAAACAAGTCCGTCATCACCGCCATCAAGAGCCATAAAGGGTTCAAAGGCTATTTCAGGTTGAAGTGTTTTAATTTCTTCAGTTTTTATATACGGCGGATTTGAAAGAATTATATCAGGTCTTGGCAAGCCTAAAAAAGCAACAGAATCAAGAACATCAGCTTTAACGATAGTTACATTATCGACACCTAAAAGCTCTTTATTCATTGTGGTATATTCGATTGCCTTGTCAGAAATATCAACACATATAACTCTTATAGTTGGGAAAAGCTTTGCAACAGTAAGACCGATGCAACCGCTTCCGCAACAAAGGTCATAAACAACTTTGAAATCGTTTTTCTGTATCTTTTCTGCGGCAAATTCAACCAAAAGCTCTGTTTCGGGTCGGGGAATCAATACGCCCTCGCCTACTTTAAAGCTGAAACGATGAAAATCCCACATTCCGATAATATATTGCAAAGGCTCGTGATTGCAACGCCTTTTAACACAATCCTCGAAAAAGAAAAGCTTGCCTTCTTCAATAGGACTGCCGGAATTCAGAAGCAGTTGGGTTTTATTCATTCCCAAGCAGAAGGACACTAATTGCTGTGCATCAAACTCAGGGCTGTCGCACCCTGCTTCAGTGAGTGCTTTTATCGCTTCACGATAAACAGAATAGAGGTTCTTCAAGCTTCATCTTCCTCCGCTTTATTATCCTCAGTATCAAAGAGAACTGCTTTTATTGACTCAATACCAACCTCAATAATATCATCTGTTGGTTCTTGAGTCGTTAATCTTTGCATCCAAAGACCAGGCGCAGAAAGAATTTTAACAAGTGCATTATCGTGCTTACCTGCATAACGAATAAATTCATAACCGATACCAACGGTTAACGGTACAATTAAAAGCTTTATTGCCATCCATACTGCACGAACTTCATCAATTCCCGGGAAAATTACAACAAGAATTGACGAAATGAGAATACTGATAATAAGAATTACGAAAATAAAGCTTGTACCGCAACGAGGGTGAAAACGCTTTTGCTTTCTTACATTTTCAACTGTAAGCTCAAGACCCTGCTCATAGCAGAAAATTGATTTATGCTCTGCACCATGGTACATAAACACTCTCTTAATATCGGGAATTTTTGAAACAATCCAAATATAAGCAACAAATATAATCATTCTCATTATGCCCTCAAAAAGAGGATGAAGATTTGCGAGAGCATTTTTAAAGAGATATTTATCAACTGTATCAACAAGGAAGGTCGGAAGATAGAAAAAGAGAACAAATGCAAGACCACAACCGAGAACCATCGAAATACCTGTAACAATAGCCATCATTTTAGGACCGAAATGATCTGAAATCCATTTATCAGCCTTTGACATTTTTTCCGGGTCTGTATCATCATCAAGACCCGCTTTTTCTGCGGATTTTTCCATACATTTCATACCAAACATAAGGCTTTCAATCATATTGAAAACACCTCTGATTATGGGCCATCCGGCAGGCTTGAATTTATCTCTTATATGCTTAACCTCAAGCTTTTCTGTATCAATACTTCCATCGGGAAGCCTTACGGACATAGCAGCACCCTTTGGACCCTGCATCATGATACCTTCTATAAGCGCCTGTCCTCCAACAGAAACCTTAGGACAACATTTTTCTTTATTACTCATTTTCTTCTACCTTCATTTCTTCAATAATCGGAACAACGGGTTCGATAGCAACCTTTTCAACAGGAAATGCAACCGTTACAGTAGTTCCAACATTAAGTTCACTATTAATTTCCAACACGCCATTATGGAGTTTTACTATTTCATCAACAACTGCAAGACCGATACCTGAACCACGAACCTGCAAATTAGCTTTATAGAATTTCTTTTTTATATTTGGTAAATCTTCTTCTGCTATACCGCAACCATTGTCAACAAAATGAATAATCAATGTGCCCTCTTCAACGATTGCAACCACATTGACAAGACCGCCCTGCTCCGAATATTTGAACGCATTATCAAGAATATTAACAAAAACCTGCTTGATTCTGTTTGGGTCTGCCATCATTGGCGCAGGAACTTCAGGAACAGAATAAGTTAACTCAATACCATCTCGCTTTGAGCGTTCTTTAAAAACAAAAATTGCTTCATCAAGCTCTGCAAGAACATCAATTTTTTCGAGTCTTAAGGTCATACTGCCACTTTGAATGCGGGAGAAATCCAGAAGCTCTTCAACAAGCTTTGACAATCTTTCGGATTCATTGATTATAACCTCTGTACCTCTACGGGCAATTTCTCTATCCTCACCATCGAGCTCTTTAAGCATTTCGCCCCACCCCTTGATAGCAGTAAGTGGTGTTCTGAGTTCGTGAGAAACAGTTGAAATAAAGTCATTTTTTAATTTATCTGTTGCGGCAACTTCAGCAATCATTCCGTTGATAGAGTCGGCAAGTTCTGTGATCTCGTCGTCATCCCTGCCATCAGACTCTATTCTTACATCATATTCACCCTCAGAAAACTTTCGGGCAACATCATTGATTTTACGAACAGGTGTAACAATGGTCTGAATGAAAAATATACCCGAAAGAGCCACAAAAAACAAGGCTATAAAATATACAATCAAAATCAAAACTATTAAGCCTATTATCTGCCTATCAATAGCTTTTAGAGAGGTAATGAAACGTACCGCTCCGGTAAATTCCCCATCATCGCGTGGCAATACCATAGAAACCGCCATAATATGCTCACCATTGCCATTGAAGCCCGCCCATTTGCTTATACCGCTGGTGGCTTCCAAGGCCTCTTTAACATCATCCATATCTTCAACAGTTTCCCTTACACCAAAACCTGATGAAGAAAAAGACACAGTGCCTTTTCTGTTAACAACCTGAACTTCCATTCTGCTTTTATCAGCGAAGCTATCAACAAACTCTTTGGCTTTTTGGTCAAAAATCTCATCACTACCGCCAACATAGGGAGAAAAGAAAGTTGTTACACTTTCATTTGCATAGCCTGAAAGATAATTAGTTACATAGTTTCTGTAATAACTGACAACAAATACAACGCATACAGAAAGAAGAACAAACAATATGAGAGCTGTTATGAGCAATGTGTTTGTTGCCCATCTTTTTGTAATACCTTTAATTTTCACAACTCTCACCTCTTTCTTAGCTTTTATTTTAGTTTACAGCCACTTATAGCCCATACCCCAAACAGTTACAAGATGCTTAGGAATAGAAGGTTCATCTTCTATTTTCATTCTCAATCTTCTGATATTAACATCAACAACTTTTTCATCACCAAAATATGATGCGCCCCAAACTTCTTTCAAAATATCTGTTCTACTTAGGGCTTTACCTGCATTTGTGAAGAAAAATTCAATAATCTGAAATTCAACCTGAGTTAATTCAATCTGAACGCCGTTTTTATAAAGAGTTCTGTTTCGCAAATTAAGTTCAAAGGGCTCAAGGGTAATTTTATCAATTCTTGATGGTTGAGCAGTATTCTGATTATTTAAAGCAACTCTACGATAGACACTATCAACTCTTGCCATTAATTCTGATGGTGAAAAAGGCTTTGTTATGTAGTCATCCGCACCCATAAGAAGCCCCGAAACTTTGTCCATCTCCTGAGTTTTGGCTGTAAGCATTATAATTCCAACAGTACCACTAACACTCCTCAGCCTTTTGCAAACCTCAAGGCCATCAACATTGGGCATCATAATATCAAGAAGCACAACATCAAATTCGCCGTTTTTTTCTGCATACAAATCCAAAGCTTGTTGACCATCACAAGCCTCTGTTACCTCATAACCTGCTCTGCGCAAAGTTATCCCTATAATCTCTCTGATTGCAGATTCATCTTCAGCAATAAGCACTTTTTTCATAATAAATCTCTCTTTCTGATTAATGTATCAGTTGATTATAATAAATGAAGATTTTACACCTTCATCAGTAATTCCGAAGTCTTTACCATAATTAGATATTTCGTAATAATATGTTCCCAATTCAGAATTGAGAAGTTTTTTGCCTTTAGTTTCAATCACGTCACTTTCGGTTCTGAATGAAATTGAAAGAAGCTCGTCCTTAATTAGCATTTCTTCAGAATCCCAAAGACAAAATTTAAGGGATTGCTTTAAAGTGTCGTAATAAACTGTGACATCATTAAAACGAGTAATTCTATAAAGATATAAATCAATAGGATTGAATAAAGTTCTTACATTGCCCTCGCTTTTATCTCCAAAAGTATTTAACCATTCAAGCATAGTAAAGGTGTATTGCATATCACCGCGTTTTACGGTAAGAAGCTTTTCATCACCTAAAAGTTTTGTGTTAGCGGGTATTTCTATCAATCCGTCGCCATCAATATCACAACAACTGACTTTTGAACTTCTCAAGGTAGATGTTGACGGATTCCGCTCTTTCCTTACAGGTTTTAATTCATCTAAATCCCAATACAACATCTCTGTAAACATTGAAGTTTCATTTTTTATACAATCTATGAAAACACGCTTACTTTTTCTATTATCAACAGATATCATATCGAATTGAATTTTAGCAACCTGACTGATATGACTATCTAATTTAACATCACCATATTTAACAAAACTACCGCCGTCAGAAAGAGAAAAACATCTGAAATAGGATTTTTGAACATCGCCTGAATCATCAAGGTAAATCAAGACCAAATCATCTTTATCATCACCATTGAAATCAGTAACGTATTTTGAATTGTAATATTCTGTACCGATGGTGTTAAGTGCAAAAACACCATTATCGCCATCAGAAACTTCATACACACTTACGATTTTTGAAGCTTTGCTGTCATATAGTGACCATCCAACTAAAATCTCATATTTTCCGTTATTATTCATATCTGCAAAGGTTACATCATAAACACCGCTACCTGCACCCTTTATATCAGCCGAAATAACCCAAGTATCATTTATACACTCCATAAAGGATAATCTTACTGAAGCATCAATTGACGAATCTGTGTAAAAGACAATAGCTTCTTCAGAACCATCAGAATTAATATCAAATAAAACAAATGCGGTCTGATAATCACCGCTCATAGGTGTTCTTAATTGAATAGTTTTCTCTGACATAAGTTTTTTGAAAGCTTCTTCAACCTCACCATTTTTTCCCGACTGAGCAGGCGGACTCATTAAACTTTCAACAGAAAAGAAATTAAGAGAGCAACCCGAGCACATAAGCAAAACAACAAAACTCATTGCGGTTGCTATAAATTTCTTAAACCTCATTTCAGTTGCTCTCCTTTCAATTAATTTTTAAAGACTTACTTCCACAAAATATGTTCCGTAAACCCAACAGCCAGCGTTATTTACTGTTATTACGGCAGGTATAGTGATGGTCTGACCTTGACTTATATCAACATCAGCCAAATCAATCTTAACACTTATATCATCAACTGTTATTGATTCAAGCTCTTTTTCTGCTCCAACAACTACTACGGATTTATTAAGACCTGAAATTTTATAATTTTCGTTATCAGGATTATTGATATCATAGTCATCGGGTGAGTATGTTATATACTCCTGACTAATTCCGGTCATATCAACATTTACTGTAAATTCTTCCGTTTCACTATCCTGAGCAATTGAAACCTCTTTTGCAGGGAACGTAAATACGTGATTAGTAGGTGACAATGCCTTGAAATCTATTGTACCGATTGTGTAATCAACAGTTTTATCATAATCATCAACCGAGATATTAAATAAATCTCTTGCCGGTGAAACAGTGTATTTCAAAGGGGAAACTACAAAATTATCCGGAGCATTTTTAAATCCGATAACTGTATCAAGTTCTTTTTGCTGCAAAACGGGAATTGTTAAAATAACTTTATCAATACTCATAGTGATATATTTAAAATCACTTCTGTTTTTATCATTAAGCAAAACAATTTCCGCATCGGCAGATTTATTTGAAGAAAGAGATTTATCAAGCTCAAGCTTTGCAACTACTTTTTCAATTCTGTTGATTTCGGTTGAAGGACCGGTAAGAGTTAAAGAGGTTTCTGATAAATTTATGCTGCCGCTTGTAAAGCCCTCCTCAACTACAGGGAAACCCTTAGCTTCAACCAAAGGCTCTATAACCATCTGAACTGTTTTTGCCGTATCAAAATACACATCAATATTCTTTTGTGAAATTGTTGTTATTGTGTAATCGGCGCCTTCCGGAATTTCAGGTTTTAACTGAAGTGTTCTTTTACCTGCAGAATCAACGTTATTGGTTTGTGCGGTAACAACAATATCTTCAGAAGAAAGAGCAGCCGGAGAAATCTGATACTTTTTGCCCTTTACTGTTACGTCAACAGTAAACTCTTTTTCACCAAAAACCTCAAGACCGAATTGAGACGGGACGGTTGGATCGATATTCACTTTCACGCCCTGAATAACTCTTGTCGTTGGCTCGCTAACATTCACAACAACAAGAAGCCACACAACAAGAGCAGCAAACAGAGAAAAGAAAAGCAAAAATTTATCGTTATAAAAGAGGTTATCAAGTTTGAATTTAATCTTCATTCTTTTTACCTCCATTTTTATGTTTACTGATTTTTTTAAGGAATTTATCTTTGCCGGAAACCTTATCAACTTGCGGTACAAGCTCACCCAAAAGCATTTCACGAAGTTTACCGCGAGTAACATCTCTTGTGAGAACACCGTTAACCGCAACAGAAACTGAACCTGTTTCTTCTGAAACAATTACTACTACTGCATCGCTATGCTCACTCATACCAATTGCGGCACGATGACGAGTACCCAATTCACTATCTATTGTGTTATTTTGAGTAAGAGGTAAAATACAACCTGCTGCATAAACCCTACCATCACGCACAACAACTGCACCATCGTGAAGAGCAGAGTTCTTGAAAAATAAGCCGTTGAAGAGTTCGGGTGATGACTGAGCATCAAGAACTGTTCCGGTTTTTATTATATCGTTAAGTGGCGCCTCTTTTTCAAAAACAACAAGGGCACCTGTTTTTGAATCGCTTAAATCACCTGCGGATTTACAAAAATCGTTAACAGTTGCAGTAACCTCTTTTTCAAAGGAGTCTGAATTTCTCAAACCAAGGAAGGAAAGATTGGTGAAAGAACGTCTGCCGAATTTCTCAAGAATGTTTCGAAGCTCGGGAGAGAATAAAACAACCAGAATAATAATGCTGTTCTGAAACAATATTGACAAAATATATTCAGATGCTTCCATATTCAACAATTTAACAAAACCAAATACAACACCTAAAAAGGCTATGCCTTTAATAAGCTGGAAGGTTCTTGAACCTCTGATAAGCTTAATTCCCTCATATATAATAAAAGCAACAAGAAGAATATCAAGAAAATCAGAAAGGAAGTTAAAACTTAAAAGCGCATCGCTGATTTTCTCAAGATAATTCAAAATTGAATTCATTCAATCACCGCTTTCGTGAAAATTTAAACGATTTTACCCAATATATTGTATATAATATCATATATTTCTTTAAATTGCAATTTTTCTTATCAAATTTAACAGATTTTTTATATCTTTTTCACCATTAAAAATTGATGGTGAAATTCTAACTGTACCTCGGCTTTGAGTTTGGTTTGAAATATGGGCTAAGGGGGCACAATGAAAACCTCCTCTAACTGCAATCCCGTTCTCATTAAGGTAAGCAGAAACTTGTTCACTATGCAAATTTTTTACATTAAAACTTATTAATGGCGCAAATAATACGGGCTCGTAATTTTCTTGATAAAGTGTTACTTGGGACATTTGTTTCAACCCATTGAATATTGCTTCAGAAATTTTTCTCTCCCTTGCAAAAATACTGTTTATCCCCATTTTTTCAACCACCTCTATCCCCTTTCTCAATCCGCAAATACACGGAACATTAAGCGTACCGCTTTCAAGCCTTTCAGGATATGTCTGAGGTTGTGAAAAATCAAAAGAAGCAGAGCCCGTTCCACCTTCAACAATCGTTGAAAAGCCAAGGTTATTGTGAAGCAATGCACCTGTTCCCATTGGTCCCAGAAGACCTTTATGACCGGGTACACAAAGGCAATCTATTCCTAGCTTTTTCATATCAAGTTCGATAATCCCTGCCCCCTGAGCACCATCAACAAAAAAATATGCCCCCTGTTCGTGAGCAACAACTGACAATTCCTTTAATGGCAAGATATTACCAAACACATTTGAAACTGCAGTTACAACACATAATTTTGTGTTACTTTTAAAAGCTTTTTTAAAATTCTCAATTATTTCTTCTTTGGTTTTTCCCACCCTAAAAACGCTGTAATCTGCGATATTTTCCTCCTTTAATTTATGAACCGGTCTTAAAACAGAATTGTGTTCCAAAGATGAAATTATTATATGCTCACCTTTTTTTATAATCCCTTTAATTGCAACATTAAGAGCGTATGTGCAATTAGGGAAAAACGATACAAATTCTTCGCCATAGCCATTGAAAAACCTATTAAGTGACGCACGACATAAATACACTTGATTAGCAGCAGAAATGGACATATCATGACCGCTTCTGCCCGGATTTGCACCATATAAATTGAATGCAGAATTAACGGTTTTTATAACCTCCTGCGGTTTAGGAAAGCTTGTTGCCGCATTATCAAAATAAATCATAAAACCTCACCTAAATCTACAACACCAAGCACTTTAATTCCGTTTGATTTCAAAACAGAAAAGCAACGCTTATCTATATTACTCACATAAATAACATACCCGCATCCTTCGTCCGTTTCCGGCTGAGGATTGCGGGTCAGATACGCTTTATAGCCATTTTTTTGCAAAAGGTCACGCCCCTTCATAGCATAAGTCAAAGAGCCGACCTTGATACCTTTTTTATTCATAAAAAGACCCTTCCATATTAAGTTAGACAAACTGTCTTGTACATAATATGAAAGAGTTTAAAATTTAGTTACTTTCAATAAGGCAAACGCAATGAGCAGAGATACCCTCTTTACGCCCCGTGAAGCCTAATTTTTCTTCAGTTGTTGCTTTTACGCTGACAAAACTAACATCAACATTCAATACTTTTGAGATATTTTCGCGCATCGCAACAATATATGGTGCTAGTTTGGGTGCCTGCGCTATAACAGTTGCATCAATGTTAACAACCTTATAGCCTTTTTTCTCAATGAGCTTGACAACACAAGAAAGTAGCTTCAAGCTGTCTGCCCCTTTATATTCAGGGTCGGTATCGGGGAAATGCTTACCAATATCCCCCAAGGCTGCCGCACCTAAAAGACTGTCGGAAATGGCGTGAAGCAACACATCTGCATCTGAATGACCTAAAAGCCCTTTTTCATAAGGAATTTCAACTCCGCCGATTATACATTTTCTGTTTTCTGCGAAAGCGTGAACATCATAACCATGACCGATTCTTATCATAAAATCACCTTAATTATCTTATTTGCAAAGATTTTCAAGACAAGCAAGTTTAACGGAAGTTGTAAGAACTTTAACTGCTTTTGAAAGCACCTCGGGTGTGGGGAAAGTCGGAGCAATACGAATATTGCTGTCTGATGGGTCTTTTCCGTAGGGATAAGTAGCACCAACATTTGTAAGAGTAACACCTGCTTCTTTGCAAAGAACTCCCACTCTTGATGCACTTCCGCCTGTTACATCAAGGCTGATGAAATAACCGCCATTGGGATTTACCCATTCTGCAATTCCAAGACCCGAAAGGTCTGCTTCAAGGGTATCGATAACTGCATCAAATTTCGGCTTAAGAATTTTTGCATGAAGCTTCATATGATTTTTTATGCCGTCAACATCCTTAAAGAATTTAACGTGACGAAGCATATTAACTTTATCATAACTGATAGCCTGAACAGTAAGTCTTTTAAGGATTTCCTTAACATTTTCAACAGATGTTGCAATGCAGGAAACACCTGCACCGGGGTAAGAAATCTTAGAAGTTGAAGCAACTTCAACAACCATATTTTTATTTTTTTCGGGAAGGACATCAAAAATGTTGAGAAGTTCATCAGTTGTGTCTGTAAGGTCATGAACGCAATATGCGTTATCCCAGATAATTCTGAAATCTTTAGCGGCAGTATCAAGATTTGCAATTCTCTTAACAGTTTCAGCTGAGAAAGTGATGCCCTGAGGATTTGAATATTTGGGAACGCAGAACATACCTTTAACAGAGCTATCCTTAACAGCTTCTTCAATAACGGCCATATCAGGACCCTCTTCTGTCATAGGAACATTAATCATTTCAATTCCCAGATATTCACAGATTGCAAAGTGCCTGTCGTAACCGGGGCATGGGCAAAGGAATTTAACCTTCCCCTGCTGTGACCAAGGAGTAAATCCGGCACCCATATACATACATTGAGCAACATAATCAAACATTAAAGAGAGGCTCGAATTACCACCAACAATAATATTTTCAGGCTTAACCTCAAGCAAATCTGCAAAAAGCTTTTTGCACTCGGGAATACCATCAAGAAGACCATAGTTTCTTACATCAAGGCCGTTTTCACACTTGAAATTGCCGTCAGAAAAAACATCAAGCATACCATCGGAAATATCAAGCTGATCTGCACCGGGCTTACCGCGGGACATATCAATGGAAAGACCTTGTGCTTTAAGATTCTCATACTCTGCCTTAACAGAATTATATTCATTCAACAATTCTTCTTTTGTCATAGAAAGATAAGATTCAGACATAAAAATACTCCTACCATATTAAAACTGTGGGCTATTATATCAAAAATCTTTTATTTTGTAAACATCTTTTCATCCTTTAAACAGATTTTTGTTTACTAAGAAAAAATATGGCAGTATTTTTCTATTGCTATTGTAAGTTTTGATAAAATATAATATAATAATATGTCGTAAAATCTTAGCAAGGAGGGATTATTTGAAAAAGCTTGCGATTATCGGTGCAGGAGCATCAGGGCTTTGCGCTGCTATTGAAGCAAAAAAAGCTAACCCTAATATAGAGATAACAATTTATGAAAGAATGCAAAAAAGCGCAAAGAAAATACTTGCTACCGGCAACGGCAGATGCAATTTCACAAACCAAGATCTCTCCTTGAAACATTTTTATGGTAATACTGATTTTTTGAAAACTATTTTATCAGGTGAATTTTCTGATATTAAAGATTTCTTCAAAAATCTCGGTGTTCTGTCTTATGAAGAAGATGGACGAATTTACCCACGCTCCCAACAAGCATCAACAATCAAAGATGTTCTTTTAAAAACTGTTGGAAGTGAAAATGCAACAATAAAAACCGACTGCCCAATCAACCAAATCCAGAAAACTAAAAAAGGATTTTCAGTTAATGGGGAAGGCTTTGATGCAGTGATAATCTGCGGTGGCGGTAAAGCCTCTTCAGTTCATGGCTCTGATGGTTCTTGCTACAATCTTGCAAAAGGTTTCGGACACACTTTAACCCAACTCTATCCTGCCCTTTGCGGTCTTGTTATAAGCGATAAAGACTTAAGCTTGCTTAAAGGTGTTCGTGCCGAATGCAACGCAAAGCTTTATTCAGGCAACACTCTTCTGGGTAGTGAAGCAGGCGAAATTCAGTTTACCGACAAGGCGATTTCAGGAATTCCCGTTATGAATCTATCACACCTTTGTGAAAACAGAAAAAGCTTAAAAACAGACCTTGATTTATGCCCTGAAATTGATGAAAAAACATTATTCAACCACATAAAGAAAAATATCATCAATTCGCAAAACATTGAATTTGAAACAGTTTTAAACGGCATTGTTAATTTAAAGCTTGGGTTTGCAGTTATGAACAGAAGCGGTATAAAACCCCAAACAAAATGCAATTCTGTCAGAGAGTTTCAAATTAAAGAAGTTGTTAAGCAATTAAAGAATTTTGAAATCAATATTAAATCCGCTAAAGGCTTTGATACTGCGCAGGTTACAAAAGGCGGAATAAACACAAATGAAATTTCATCGGTCACAATGATGTCAAAAAAAGTTGATGGCTTATTCCTTTGCGGTGAAATTATTGATATACACGGTGACTGCGGTGGTTATAATCTGCATCTTGCTTTCACAACAGGCAGAATTGCAGGTAACAGTGCAGGAAAATATTTGAAATAAGGATTTACAATGATAAGAATTAACGAAATAAAAATGCCCTTGGGTGCAACAGAGGATGAAGTTAAAACCGCTACCGCAAAAGCATTAAAAATCAAAGAAAATGATATAAAATCGTTCACTCTTGCAAGACGTTCCATTGACTCCCGCAAGAAAGATAACATAATGCTTGTTTATTCTGTGGAAATCGAAACAGACCTTGACGAAGAGAAAATTGTTGCCCCTTTCCCACAGAACAAGGCTTTTGTTACGCAGAAATATGAATATACAATCCCTGAGGCAAAAAGAAATTTTCCTTTAAGACCCGTTGTTGTTGGATTTGGTCCTGCAGGTATGTTTGCCTCATTAATCCTTGCAAAAGCAGGGCTTAATCCTATTGTTTTAGAGCGTGGCTCTGCAGTTGAGGAAAGAACAAAAGAGGTTAACCGCTTCTGGTCAGAACGAATCCTCAACACCAACTCTAATGTTCAGTTTGGTGAAGGCGGTGCAGGAACTTTTTCCGATGGTAAGCTTACAACAGGCATTAAAGACGGCAGATGCAGAGAAGTATTTCTCCGCTTTGCAGAATTTGGCGCACCTGAAGAAATACTTTATTCTGCTACTCCTCATATCGGTACGGATAAACTGAAAACAGTTGTTAAAAATCTTCGTAACGAGGTTATTCGCCTTGGTGGTGAGATTAAATTCAATACACAGTTGGTTGATATAATAACCGCAAACGGATTTGTTCAGGGTATAACCTACAAAAACCCTGATGGAACAACTACTGATATTGAAACTGATGCTCTTATTCTTGCAATCGGTCACTCTGCAAGAGATACTTTTGAATTGATTTACAGAAAGGGTCTTGAAATTATACAGAAGCCATTCTCTGTGGGCACAAGAATTGAGCATCCACAAGAGCATATTAACAAGGCTCAATATGGCTCTTTATGGAACTCGCCACTTCTCCCTGTGGCAGATTATAAACTTGCTTGTCATCCCAAACACGGCAGAGGTCTTTACACCTTCTGTATGTGCCCCGGCGGAACCGTTGTTGCCGCATCTTCGGAAGAAGGCGGAATGGTTGTTAACGGAATGAGCGAATATGCCCGAGATAAAGAAAACGCTAACTGTGCTTTGCTTGTTGGCATTGAACCGCCATTCGAAAGTGACCATCCCCTTGCAGGTATGTATCTCCAAAGGGAAATTGAGCAGAAAGCGTTTAAACTTGGCGGTGGTGATTACACTGCTCCTGCTCAACTTTTAGGCGACTTTTTAAAAGATACCCCATCAACAAAGCTTGGCGCAGTTAACCCATCCTGCCCTACAGGTGTTACAATGACTGATATAAGAAAGGTTCTGCCGAAAAAAGTTACCGATACAATTGCAGGTGCAATTCAGGACTTCGACAACAAGCTTCACGGATTTAATTTATATGATGCGGTGCTTACTGCTCCCGAATCAAGAAGCTCATCACCAATAAGAATCATCCGTGATGAATTCTATCAGGCAACAAGACTTCGCGGTCTTTATCCTTGCGGTGAAGGTGCTGGTTACGCAGGCGGTATTGTTTCCGCAGGTGTTGACGGAATTCGTTGCGCTGAAGCAGTTTTAAGCGGTGAATATTAATATTAATGTTACCCCGAGAATATAATTTCTCGGGGTGATTTTTTTGAAATTTAAAGTTATCAGAATCAGTTCAATTTTTATGATTTTTGTACTTCTTGCTATCACAATTATTTCTACTGTCACTATCTCACATATAGGCACAACAGTCAGCAATTCCTTAAGGGAATTACCTATTTATTCCGTTGCTACTGATGAGAAGAAAATCGCTATAACTTTTGATGCGGCATGGAGCGCAGAAGACACAGACAAGTTGATTGAAATACTGAAAAAGCACAAGGCAAAGGCAACAATTTTTGCAGTTGGCGATTGGGTTGATAACAATCCGGAAGCGGTAAAGAAATTTCATAAAAACGGTCACGAAATGGCAAATCATTCCAACACACACGCCACTTTCAGTAAAATAGGCAGAGAGGAAATCAAGCAAGAAATTCTTGACTGCAACAAAAAAATTGAAGCAATAACAGGTGTTTCTCCAAAGCTTGTAAGAGCACCAAGCGGTGATTATGATAACAAAAGCATTGAGGTTGCTGAAAGTCTTAATATGAAGATGATACAATGGGATTGTGATTCTCTTGACTGGAAAAAGCTTTCTATTGAGGAAATGTATTCGCGTGTTACAAGTAAAGTACAAAACGGCTCAATTATTTTATTTCACAACGGAGTTGAAAACACACCTGAGGCACTTGATAAAATACTCACTAAATTAGAAAAAGACGGCTACGAATTCGTAACCGTCAGTGAATTGATTTATTGGGATAATTATGAAATTGATCATACAGGAAAGCAACTCAAAATCACATAAGAATAAACTTTTTAACGGCAAATAAAACAATCATATGAAAAGGGTAAAAAGCATAAAAAGCATATTTCATAACATTACCCTTAATAAAGCCTCGTTTGCCGTTATACATATTGATAGGAACAAAGGCAGACCAAGCAGCTAACCCGCCTGAAAGAACGCCATAAGACAACACACTCGCAAGTGGCAATTTATTTCTCAACAAATGCAAAAGAACAATCAATATAACCCCTTTTGCTCCGTAGTCGCATTTAATAAGCATTGCAAGAACAATGATGCCGAAAACATAAATTGCTTTTTCCAAATCAATTTTAACATTTTCTAAAACATAAATTGCCAAAAAACCTAAAAACAAAGTAAAAAATACATTCTGGCTTTCAATATTTATAACCTTTCCGCTTAAAAACAGATTATAAGGAATCTCTGAAACAACAGAAAAAACTAAAAGATTTATTCCGTATTTCTTATAATTTCCGGTATGAGAAAAACCTTCTGTAATCAAAAAAGCAAAAATCGGAAACGCTAATCTGCCTATTAAACGGCAGATTTTTATTATTGTAAACTCTTTGCCTAAAAAGCCTATGGGTTCAGAAAACAAATCAAAATGGGGTAAAATTAAATACGCAAGATGGTCAATAATCATTGAAACTACTGCAATGATTTTCAACCAACTGCCATTAACTATTTTGATTTTTTGAAAAAAATTTTGATTTTTTAACATAAATTTGCCCTCGCCCGATTTTCTGTTAATCTGAAAAACTATCTTAATTATAGCTTATTCCTACAGGTTGTCAAGAAAACGGAAAAGGGCATTTAAATTAATTTCACTTTGATTCGGTTATTTTTATTTTATCTGCAGTTAACTCTGTGTTTGTTGTTATAACATCAATAATCTGCAAAGCGGCATCTTCGCTTAAAGCATCTTTTGATACAACAACTTGTGCAGATTTTTTGTTAATAACTGCAACACATTCACTTGCAAGTTTTGCTGAAATAAGGGCTTCAACATCACTTTCAAGTTTAATTTGGACGGTAAGTTCATCAATTGATTTAGTTATTTCTTTTGCTTCTTCACTACCACTTTTTGCTTTTTTTAGAGATTTATTAAGCGCTTCCAGGGCTTCATCCCTTGATTTCTGACGATTGAGTTTTACTTCGCTGAAATAGTCTGCCTCTTCACCGGTAGCATTAACATATTTAGCTTCACCAAGATTTTGCACATAATCGCTCCCTGTTGTTTCTTCAGGTGTCTGAATAGATGAATTATTGCCGGTATAATACCAATTCACAAACACCGCTGCACCTAAAGCCACAACAAGAGTTGCTAAAATAAGTTGTCGTCTTTTGATTAATACATTCATACAAACACTCCCTAATTTTCTTTCATTTTTTCAACCGAGACCTTTGCGGTGCTTATATCAAACAGAGAACAAACGGTCTGGGTTATTGCATTTTTAACTTGAATGTTACCACCACCTTGGGCGATTACGGCAACACCCTTAACAGTTGGCTCATAAACCTTAACAACAAGGCATTCTTCGGTATTTGAGCCGTTTTTTATGATTATGTATTCCTCCTCCGATTCGCTTTTTTGCGAATCGCTTTTTTCATCTTTTTTCTCACTATAGCCTTTAGCAAAAACATTTTCATAACAATTTTCAAGAGTTATCATAACCTTTACATCCCCTGCTCCGCTTATGTTTTCAAGAAGTTCCTCAAGCTCTTTTTCTGTTGTTTTAATGTATTGCGATGAGTATAATTCTGTATTTTCTTTTGAAACATTTTCGGTTTTATCTTCATTTAAAAAATCACTAAAAAAAATTAAAATCATTATAAAAAATGCAATTACTATCAAAACAATATTTTTCTTGCCGATTTTGAGATTTTTTAAACTATTTAATAAATCATTCATTTTTCACACCGACTTTTACAACCTCTTGATATTCTTTGGGAATACTGCTTTTTATAACATTGATTCTGTCGCTAAAAGCTTTACCAACCTCTATTTTTATTTCCTCAAGATATACTGTTTTTTCATCTTCATCAACAGTTGTGGTTATATATATTTCATATTCATTTATGCTTTCTTTTATGAGTATTTCTTTCATTTCTTCACGTAACTTTCGCTCCGTAATATTTGCGATGTGCATAAGAGCAGAATAATTCATATTTTCGCTTATTTCTTCCTGAGAAATCACATCACTTTCAAGATTTATTTCTCTTTTAGCTATAGGAGAAACAACTACTAACAGCATTACTGAAACCACTGCAACTCTCAAGTTTTTCTTTGTTCTTTCGGGAGAAACATATTCAAGAATTCCACCTACTAAAGCGCAAACCGCATAATTTAACATAACTGATTTTATGGTTTCTGTCATTCTTAAACTCCCTTTACAAAGATAACTACACCTACTGAAACTATAAAAATCACTGCAGAAAAGACTATGGTTGCGCCTAAAAGGGTTAAAGCATCTTTAAAAATGTTAAACATCCCTGCACATTCATTTGAGCCCAAAATCTCCGAAACTGAAATTACTATACTTAAAGCAAAAACCCACCCCATAATCTCCAAAAGTGATGGTAAAACAGTTAAAACAACGGTAACTATTCCGAAAATTCCAACAGTACTTTTAATGAGGGATAAACTTGAAACAAGAGCAGAATATGTATCGCTTACCGCACCGCCTACAACAGGAACGGTTTTGCCCACAACGAAACGGATACCCCTTGAGGTTAAAGAATCAACGCCGGCTCCCATAACGCCTTTCAGAGTAACGATACCTGAAAAGAATGTAGCAATAAAACCTAAAAATGTTATGTAAAGTTTTTTCACTACTGATGATATTTTTTCACTGAATTTATATATATCAAAACAGGATAAAAAACCGAGAGAACACATTGCGTTTACCGCCGGTTGGCTGACACCTGTTAACAGAGCAGAAAATAATGTATCCGATAACACCGCCAAAGAGGCGTAAGATGTACCGAGAGCAACCTTTCCAGAAGAAGAAACCAACATTGCAAAAACACCTGCAAAGGATGTTGTAAAAACATTTAAGGTTTCAAGAACCGAAAAAGCAGTTGTTACACCATTCACAACAGGAACAGCCATAGAAAGTGCCAGAACAGAGTTTCCTATAACAGAAACAGTTTGCGATGATTCAAGAAATGAAGAAAATAACGAGGTTAATATGAGAATCCCTGTTGCAAAAGCAAGGAATTTCAGAGGTGCTGTTAAGGAACGTTTTGTTATGTTAAAAAGTACGTTAAAAACTTTTGTAACACTTACTGAAAAAAGCTTTTCAAAACTTATTTCATCAATACCAATATCCGCCAGAATTCCAGCAGTTTCACTGTCAATTGCATCTGCGATACTTTGAAAATCAAACTCATCATTATAACTGTCAATATTCTCTTCAAAGGCATTTACGCTTATGGTTAAAGAAAAGAGTACGGTTAAAAATACATTTAAAAGCACTAAACTTTTTAAAATTCTTTTCATTTACAATCCTCATATTTCAGGCTATAAAAAAGTTAATGCAATTTCAATAACCGCAGTAAAAACGGGCATAGCACATGAGATTGCAAGAATTTTCATACCTAATTCCACTACCCCTGCAACCGAACCCTCTCCGTTATCACGGCAGATATCTGCCACTACCGCCCCCACCGCAAGAATACCAAAAGTTTTAAACATTATTTTCAAAGAAGTTTCCCCTATTGATGATACAATTTCAAAACTGTTAACTAAAGAAAGTAGTTTTTCTGCTTCAGGTATGATATTAAAAACTATAACGGCAATAAGCGTTATCTCGCATAAAACTGTAAGTACCGGTGCGTTTCTGCGTGTAAGCATAAGCAAAACAATCCCCGCGATTACAAAAACTGCTATTTTTATAAAACTCAAAACTCCATCACCGATGACAAAGCATCTTTTAAAGCTGTAAGTTCGGGAATCACAGCCATAAAGGCAATTAAAAGTCCAACAATTGTTAAAAGCAAGGTATATTCCTCTTTCCCTGCCTTCTGCAGCAACTGATTTAAAAAGGCAATTACAAGGGCAATGCCAACTATTTTTATAATTATTGTAAAATCCATATTTCACCTACAAAAAGAATATAAGAACGGTTAAAGCACCAAAAACACTTAAAGCAGTATTAACCTGCAACCTTTCATTTTCTTTAAGCTTTCGTTTTTTCAACAACTCCCCAAAGCGTTCATTATACTCTTTGCAAAGATTAATTTGCCCCTCTTCATCCGTTGTCCCGATTTTATTTATGAAGCCATTAAAATCTTCGTTTAATTTAGCTCCAACAGATTTATTAAGAAATATTTCATTACCCGAAAAGAAAATATATTTATAATTTTGGGCTTTACCTTTTAAAAAGATTTTTTCAAAGTCAGCAGTTGTATAATGGACTTCTGTTTTTACAAGATTTATAAAACGCACTATTTCATCCATGGCATTTGTTACTCTTACATGCTTTAAAACATTTAAAGCACCTGAAATTAAAAACGCTGTTGCCAAAGCTACTACAAAAATCGTTTTCAAAACACTACCATCTCCTTAACCTTGCACGGATTTTCTTTACCGCAAAGAACCACCGCTTTCTTAAAAGCACCTGCATTCACCAGTCTTTTTATATTAGGTCTTCTCAAAACCTCTTCCAAGCTTGAACCATGAGCTGTTGCAATAAAATTAACTCCGGTATTCACAGCTGAAAGCATTGCCATAGCTTCTTCATCCGAACCTATTTCATCAAGAACAACTATATCGGGAGATAGTGTGCGAACGGCAATTTCTGTGCCAACGGCTTTAGGATAAAGTGTTAAAACATCTGTGTGAACACCTACATCCAAACCCTCTCCAAAGGAACGGGAAGCAATTTCATCACGCTCGTCAATAATCGCAGTTTTAAAGGGATTTAATTTGTCTTTTCCAGAATAAAATCTGCACAAATCTCTCAAAACAGTTGTTTTACCTGAAAGTGGTGCTCCAATTATAAGGAATGATGCACAATCCTCACCAACTTTTTCTATCAAATCCTTTGAACAACCATAAAAGCTTCTTGAAACACGAATATTAACAGAATTAAATGAGGAAACTGAATATACCGAGCCATTTTTAATAACCGCTCTACCAACAACACCCGCTTTAGAACCTCCCCTCAAGGGAATAAAGCCTTTAGCAATCATATCCTGGTAAGTATGCAATGAACGGCGGGAAAGATGAAAAACAATATCCTGCAACTCCTTTTCATTTACGCAAAGCAAATCTGTAGAAAATGAAACTGTTAAAGTACCGTTTTTCCTTATGTAATAAATGGTATCATTGGTATTTAAAGTAACAGGTTCACCATTTCTGAATCGAATTTCTTTAACAGTTACCGCTGTTTTTTCAGATATTTGCTTTAACGGACCTTTAAATTCATCCGGCAAAAGTGATATAGCATTCAAATAATCCTTCATAATTTTCAATCCTTTCAAAAAAATACTATTATCACTTGTCCGAATTTAGAACAGTTTTAATAAATTATTTAAAAATTGCAATCTAAAAACCATTGAAAGAAATTTTCATTTATGGTATTATTTAATATGTATTACTTTATGCTAAAAGGAAGAAATCAACAATGTTCAAGAACTTGAAAGAAAAATCTCAGACTTCACCATTATTAAAGCCGTTTTATAACACCCGTTATTCCTGGCTTGCAGCAGCATGCACTGCAGGAATTATGCTCGTTGTATATTTTTGCTATGACTTAATTCCCTTTGGTGACACAACAATACTCAGAATGGACCTTTACCACCAATATGGTCCGTTGTTCGCCGAGCTTTATGAAAGAATAACAAACTTTGACAGTTTGATTTATTCTTGGACATCAGGTGGTGGTAGTGCATTTTTAGGTAACTTTTTCAATTACCTTTCATCACCATTTCTTGTTGTTATGCTTCTTTTAGGTCATAAAAATATGCCCGAAGCAATTGCAATTATGGTGCTTCTCAAAGCTGCAGTTGCCTCTTTCACATTCTCATATTTCATATCGAAGAAAAACAAAGAGGTTACCCCTCTCACATCTGCTTTCGGTGTTCTTTACGCTTGTAGCGGTTACTTTATTGCTTACTACTGGAACATAATGTGGATTGATTCTTTCTATCTTTTCCCCCTTGTTATGCTGGGCATTGAAAAATTAATAAGCGAGCGCAAGTTAAAGCTTTATACAATAACTTTGGCGCTCACTCTTATTACAAACTACTATATGGGTTATATGGTTTGTATTTTCTCTGTTCTTTACTTCATTTATTATTTCTTCAGTAACTATAATTTCACAGACACATATTTCGGAAAGCTTGCAAAAAGAGAAAATGGTATCAAAGGCTTTTTCTCCTGGGGATACAACAATTTAAGGAACTCAAGATTTTTTGATAACGGCGTTAAATTCGCTTTCTGCTCTGTTGGCGCGGGTATGCTTTCTGCATTTATGCTTTTGCCTGTTTACTTTATTCTTGCAAATTGTTCTGCAACCTCAGGCACCTTCCCCGAAGAATTCAAAACATATTTTTCAATTTTCGATTTCCTTGCAAACCACCTTGCATACCTTGACCCAACAATAAGAAGCAGCGGAACCGATGTTTTACCCAATGTTTATTGCGGTATTCTCACTGTTATGCTTGTTCCCTTATTCATTTTCTCCAACAAGATTTCACTTAAAGAGAAGATTATGAGTTGCGGTATTTTGGGAATTATGTTTGCAAGCTGTTACACAAACTACCTTAACTATATATGGCACGGATTCCATTTCCCCAATGATTTGCCCTATCGTTTCTCATATATGTATTCCTTCCTTTTGCTTGTTTTTGCTTATAAGGCAATCAAAAACATTAAAGAATACACTAATCGACAGATTATCGGCGTTGGCGTTGCAACAATTTTCTTTATAATTCTTGTTCAGGAAATCGGTTCAAAAAATTTCAGCGAAACAGGTGTTTGGATTTGCGTTGCATTTATCGGTATCTATTGCCTTGCACTTGGAATTCTTAAAAACGATAAATATCCTGCAATCGCTGCAGCGGCACTTGTTCTTTGCTCTGTTTGCGCAGAATACACAGTTGCCAACACTAACAACTACAGTATGGACCAGACAAAAACAAACTTTGTTGGCGACTACGATAATTTCCAGGCCATTAAAGATAAAATTGATGAATATGAAGGCAACGAAAGCTACAGAATGGAATTAACTGCTTTAAGAGCCCGAATGGACCCATGTTGGTACTACTATAACGGTATGTCCACTTTCACCTCAATGGCTTATGAAAGCGTTGCAAATATGCAGTCCAATCTTGGTATGTTCTCAAACTTTATCAACAGCTACACCTACCACAGACAAACACCCGTTTATAACGCTTTCTTCTCCCTTGATTATATTGTTGATAATTTCACAGGTGCAAAGGCGCCAATGAACCCAAAGCTTTATAAAGAGCTGTTCAAAGTTGATAAATATACTGCATACGAAAACCTTTATCAGCTCCCCATTGCATTCAGAACCAATGAAGAAATCAGGATGTGGTCTCACGACAACTCAAATCCCTTTGAAGTTCAAAGCCAGCTTTTCGGTTCTGCAACGGGAATTCACACAGTTTATAATGATATTGAAGTAACAGATATTTCAGGAACAGGCGCATCCTGCAACGATATGACTTTAAGTGATTCAGGCTGTTATCCCTATATTGTTGAAAACACTGCAGGCTCTTCATTGACTTTCAGACTTGAAGTAAAAGAAAGCGGTAACGCTTATGTATTCTTCAAAACAAGCAACAATAACATTGACAGCATCACTTATACTCTTGACGATGGTTCAGTTATTGCTCAAGGCGTTGATACAAAGCCCTATATTATGGATTTGGGTTATCTTAAAAAAGGCGAATCAATTAAGATATATGCTCCTATTGCAGAAGGCACAGAAGGCTATGTATATCTTTATGCAGTAACACTTGATGAAAAATCCTTTAATGAAGGCTATGAACAATTAAAAGCTGATTCTCTTAATGTTACAAAATTTGAAGAAACTGAAATCGAAGGTAATATCAATGTTTCAAAGGATGGTATTCTTTATACATCAATAAACTACGACAGCGGTTGGACAGTTTCTATTGATGGTCAGAAGGTTGCTAAAGACCGGATTGTAAGCATTGGTGACGATGCACTCTTAGGGGTTTATATCACCGAGGGTGAGCACACAGTTTCATTCAAATATGTTCCCCAAGGACTTTTGCTTGGTTGTGCAATTTCTGGTTTAACTGTAGTTATTTTCCTTTTGCTTATTTCCATTATGAAATCAGGTCTGTTTGAGTTTAATCCCCCACTTTATGTGGAAGAGCCTGAAGAATTTGAACCTGTTTTAGAAGATGGATGCAATGATAACAATGAAAACAATCAAGAAAACTTAAAAGATACAATTGAAAAATTATTTGTTGATGTTAGTGTTACAGAAGATATAACTGAAGAAAGCGACGCTGAATAATATGTTCACAAAAATAAAAAGTGTTGGGTTAATCGGGCTTGAATCCTATATGATTGATGTTGAGCTGAACATTACCGGCGGGAAATATATGTTTGATATTGTCGGTTTACCTGACACGGCAGTCAACGAAGCTCGTGACCGAATTATTGCGGCGATTAATAATTCCGGCTTAATAATGCATTTATCATCCCATTTCACCTTTAACCTTGCTCCTGCTGATGTTAGAAAAGAGGGTTCTCTTTACGATTTGCCTATGGCAATTGCGGTACTTTCTGCAACGAAACAAATTATAGGTAACTATAAAGAAGCTTTGTTTATCGGTGAACTTTCTCTTTCAGGTGCAGTTAAAAGTGTAAAAGGTGTTTTACCAATGGTTATTGCCGCAAAGGAAAATGGTGTTAAGGATATTTATGTTCCCTTTGATAACTGTCAGGAAGCGGCTATTGTTGAGGGAGTTAATGTATATGGTGTTGAAAGCCTAAAACAGCTTGTTGACCATATAAATGATGTAGCAAAAATAAAGCCCGTTGAGCCTATACCGTTCAAACACTATGAAATGCCTGAGCATCTTCCGGATTTCAAGGATGTTAAAGGTCAGTTTGAGGTTAAAAGAGCGTTAGAGGTTGCTGCCGCCGGAGGTCACAATGCGCTCATGGTGGGCGCCCCGGGCTCAGGTAAAAGTATGCTTGCAAAGCGTATTCCCACAATCTTGCCCGATATAACCGTTGAAGAAGCCCTTGAAACCACAAAGATTTATTCTCTTTCAGGTAATCTTTCAAGGGATGAGGCGATAATCAACTATCGTCCGTTCAGAGCACCACACCATTCTGTTTCTCCCGCAGGACTTTCAGGTGGCGGAACGATTCCAAAACCCGGTGAGCTTTCACTTGCTCACAATGGTGTTCTTTTTCTTGATGAACTACCTGAATTCAACAGAAGTACATTGGAAGTTTTAAGGCAACCTATTGAGAACGGAACAATAACAATTTCCCGTGCGGCTTGCGCTTTGACCTACCCTTGCTCTGTTATGCTTATTTGCGCTATGAATCCTTGCCCCTGTGGTTATTACGGACATCCCACAAGAAACTGCAGTTGCCCTAAAGGTGCACCTGCAAGGTATCTTTCAAAGGTATCAGGTCCACTTTTAGACAGACTTGATATACATATAGAAGTCCCGCCCGTTGATTATAATCAGCTTTCCGATAAGGAAGAAAGCGAAAGCTCTGCTGCAATACGCGCAAGAGTAAACAAAGCCCGAATAATACAAATTGAACGCTTTAAGGGTACAGGAATAACCTGTAACGCGAAAATGACATCTTCACTTACAAGAAAATACTGTCAGCTTTCCCCTGCTGCAGAAAAAACGCTTCAGGTTTCTTTTGAAAAGCTTGGTCTATCTGCAAGAGCCTATGATAAGGTCTTAAAGGTTGCAAGAACAATCGCCGACCTTGATGAAAGTGAATCAATTGAAAACAGACACATTCTTGAAGCAATTCAGTACAGAAGCCTTGACAGAAAATTTTGGAAGAGCTAAAAAATTACAGGTGTATCAGAAAATCTATTTTTCTGATACACCTGTTTAGTTATTGCCTCTCAGCATCGAAAACTGTTTCTACAGCCTTCTTAAAGAGCAGATAGTCATATTTAGGCTTCCAATCGTCACCAATTTCAAGGTTATTGAATTCCTCTTCTGAGAAAGCTACATCAATTTTCGTTACGCCCTTAAGCTCACCATCTTCTTTATATACAGTGTCCCAGAATGCGTGGTGACCGATATGGGTAACACTTTCGGGAATATATACATAAGAAAGTGCCTGATTGTAACTGAAAGCATCTGAACCGATAAATTCAAGACCCTCGGGTAATGAATTATAAACCTCGCCAAGTGTTTTTACATTCTTAAAATGAGTATCTGTAACTTTGTCAGATTTATAAGAATAAACATTCACAAGTGACGGAGTTGTTCCCCATTGGTCAGCTTTTTCGTGAAGCTTAAAAACTGCCAATGTTTCAATCCTCTTTAAGCCTTCAGGTAAATAAATCACGCGAAGATTTGCATAGTTAAAGCACATCTCATCAATTTTTTCAACACTTGCAGGAACAACATAAGTCTGAATATCGCTTTCATACTCGGGAGTAACCTCGTCTTTATAAAGCTCTCTTTCGTAACCGTATTTCTGACGAAGATATTCATCATGGTCACAAGGATAGCAAAGAACAGCAGTTTTATCTTTATTATAAAGAACACCATCAATATCACAGTAATTTGGGTTGTTTTCGTCAACCTCAATATTCTGCAAAGCCCAACAGGAATAGAATGCTTTTGTATCAACATCTGTTACATTCGCACCGATTCTTATGGTTTTAATTTTATCATCGCAGTTGAGGGTAAACTGCCTAACGGATGTAATAGGCTTTGTTTCATCTTTAACAACCTTAAAGTTTGTGTTAGGGTCATTGTTACCCGGAATATACTCAATATCGGAAACATAGTCAATATCAAGCTCATAAAGATAGCCTGTGTTGCTGAATTTTGAAAATTCAATACCCTGCTCGGTTTCGGTATATTCAAATGTATCGTTCTGCAATGCCATGACGCTGAAATACATTGAAAGAGAAACCGCAACAATAATAACAAGAACAAATACTATTTTCTTTAAATTATAGTGTTTATAGGGTTTGTTGATATGAGGGGCTGCAAGACCCGGAACCTGATAAGTCCATATTTCATCCTCAGGAATATCAAGCTGAACATCGGTCTGCCAATCGTTAACTTTTTTCTTTTCTTTTTTACTCATTCAACTCACCCCCTTAACCCTTATAGCCACCGGAAACGGAAGCGCCTTCTTCTTGAGCTTTCTTTTCCGTAACCTCTGCTCGTCGTTTAAGAACTTCCATAACAAGATTTTGCTTCTTGTTATCGTAATCCCAGAAGAGATACGGTATTGTCATAAGGAAGAAACCGATTGCATCAATAATAATCGGAACAACAACAATGTTTCTTCTTGAACCGTCATAGAAAAGAATTTCCCAGTTACTGTTAAAGCCGTATTTCAGAAGGAATATCGGGATAATAAGACCTACAAAATTCTTTATAGGGTCTGTGAACCAACCGAAAATGCCTGCGAAGCTTTCAAGGCGTTCACCTGAGAGATACATCTGATAGTCATTGATACGCACACCCATATCGTGACCTGCGGTTGTAGGTACGGTTTTAGTCATTTCCATAAAGAAGAGAACAACAACGCAGATTGTTCCGCAAAGAGCAAGATTATCACCTAAAGTCCACATTGCAACAGCAATAATTGCATTACCGATTGCACGGCTTAACTGATAGAAAATCATAATCTGCTTATATGAAAATCTCTTAAGGAAATAAGGTGATAATAAATCGGGCGGAGTTCCCGCAAAGGAAATGAGGGCAACCAATAATGAATACGGAAGACCGCTTAAACGGAATGTATAGAAATAAAGAATTGTTGCAAATGGCAACATACCATTACCGAGAGAGTCAATAAGACCAACAACGGTATTAATAAGAAGGTATTTATTCTTCAGAACACCGAGCATACCATCCCAAAATTTAATCTGCACCTTTTTTTCAATGGGCGGTTGAGGTATTCTTTCCTTAATTCTGCCTGCAAGCCCCATCGTGAATGCAGCAGAAATAATGAAGGTAATGGGAATAACAAATCTGTAGAAATTAATATCTGCCCATTCGTGACGAAGTGTGCCGACAATAGCAGGAAGAATAATCGCAAGAATAGAGTTAAATATATGAGAAATTTTAACCGGGTAGCTACGAACAAGAATTCTTTCCTGAAGATTGGGGCTGATTCTCTTTGAGCATTCCTCAAGCACATTACCAAAACCGAAAACATTATATGTAGCAAACAAAAGGTTAGCAACCCAAACTCGTGTTGCAACATCGCCAATATTATAAACAGGAAGCCAACCGATAAGGATAACCATTATAGCCTTTGGTATAACATCACAATAAAGGCTGTATTTATATCTGCCGTATTTTGGAATTAGCTTTTTACGCCAGAAAATATTACGGGCGCCAACCCAACCGGTGTATAGAAAATGGGTACCGAAGGTTTTAAAGCACGCCGTGGCATTCATGCCCTCGAAGCTGTTGAGCATAGTAATAAACGAGCCCGATTGATTAAATAGCATTGAATAGTCAAACAGTAGCGTAGATATACCAAACGCCATCATAAGACCATAAACCAAATAAACCTTTCTTTCGGTCTTTTTAGGTAAGAAACCTAAGTTATCACAAACATACCACCAGATAAGAGCTGAAATATAACCTAATGGCATATTCAGAAGACCGATAACCGAGAATGTAAGATAAGGTAATTTATAGTGGTGCATAATAAGGAAACAGCTTGACCAGAAGCCGATATACTCAAGGGTTTTTGAACCTGTATAGTTTGCACCAACACCAATAACAACATCCTTATATTCCTTATAAGGAACATATTTTCCCTCTGCAGGAACATTCCAATGGTCTTTTATTTCGCCTGCAAACCATTTGACCTTATCAACCGCAGAGTTGATGCTACCTTTACCCATAAACATTCCTCCTTTTCCATATAATAAATTAATTTTATCATAATTAAGTTTAAATAACAATGAAGAAAAACTGTTCAGGGTGTAGAATACTTTTGCGGTTTCTTGTTAGAGTTGAACAATTTCAGTATTTCTCTTGAAAAGCTTTGAATAAATGTATATAATATTGAAGAAATATTTCCGTCCATGGCGCAGTTGGATAACGCAGCAGATTCCGATTCTGAAGAACGGGGGTTCAAATCCCTTTGGGCGGGCCAAAAAGAAAAGTCGCGTTCGCGGCTTTTTCTTTTTTTCTTTTAATTTTTCTCTATTCGCTCTTCTCTCTTCTATAAAAATGGCGACTTTTCCAGAGAAAAGAGAAGAGATATATTGTTGTTTCATAAAGGGATTTGAACCTGTATATAAAATTTAATCTACAACTGTAATTTCACCTGTTTTTGTGTTCAATGATAATCTTTCATAGTACGTTACTTCGTCTTTGCTGAAAGGAACAAATTTATATTCACCGATTACAGTTTTGCTTATATCAAGATTTTCATTGGATTCAGGTATTTCCTTTTCTGCCCATTCAGGTACGGCAAAAACAAACTCAACCTTGTTTTTATCTTTTTTCTCAATATCGGTAACAAAGCCCTCATACACTATACCTGAACCATTCATAACTTTATCGATTCCGGGGTATGGTGAGTCATATACTTTCCAACCGTTATCCAATGATATTATTTCATAATCAGTTCCGCCACCCATTTCCCAATCTGAAAGTTTAATTTTTTTGTCTGCACAAAAATCGAGAAAAGATTGTTGATTTTCAAATTTGTTTTCTATTTGGGTAGATGTATTAAAAATAACAAACAAATCCTTTTTGTTATCTTCATATTGATTATAAATACAATGAAAAGCTACAGTATCTTCCCCATTAGATGCATATTTTATGATATTTTCCCATTCATCAACTATATATATCTTATCTTTACTTTCATCTGCATCAGGATAATAGTAAATGCTTTGCATATCATCATCTAAATCTTCAATATAACAACCTTTATGAATTTCTGTTACAACCGAATGAAAAGTGTCTTCATCTGAAGAAAAAAACAAACTTAAAATTGCAATAACAAATAAAATTGGAATGCAACTAATCATTACTAGCGGTATCCCTAAAACAAATTTTAGAACTTTTTTGATAACCTTTTTCACTTTTCATCACCACCATATATTCATTTTAAATTATTCTTACTATTATGTCAAATTATTGAAAATTATTGAAATTGATGATATTATGTTTTTAATAAGGAGTTGAGAATATGCTCAAAGAAATGCTTAAAGAAAGAAATGTTCCCGAGCTTAAAACGAGAGAAGAAATGCTCGAATTGATTTTTACCGATTTATTCGGCTATATGCCACCAAAACCCGAAAAAATTAGTTTTGAGGTTGAAGAAGCGGTTATTCCAAAATTCTGCGCAGGTAAAGCAGTTTGCAACAGAGTTACTGCTAACTGTATTATAAACGGAAAAGTTTTCTCTTTCCCCTTTTTAGCAACGCTTCCAACTGATAATAAAAAGCATCCGTTTTTCATTCACGTAAATTTCAGACCCGATAACCCTGACAGATATATGCCAACAGAAGAGCTTATTGACAACGGCTTTGCGGTATTATCATTATATTATGATGATATCACAAGTGACGATGGTGATTTCACAAACGGTCTTGCAGGTATTTTATATCCCGATGGTAAAAGAGGCGCAACAGACTGCGGTAAAATTGCTATGTGGGCATGGGGTGCGCAAAGGGTTTTAGACTATGCCTATACCATACCCGAAAAACTCAACCTTGACTGTGCAACAGTATGCGGTCATTCAAGGCTTGGAAAAACCGCACTTTTAGCAGGTGCAACTGATGAAAGATTTGCTTTTTCATATTCTAATGATTCCGGTTGCAGTGGTGCGGCAATTGCAAGAGGAACTGCCGAAGGTGGCGAAAGAGTTGCAGATATATGCCGTAACTTCCCCTTCTGGTTCTGCGAGAATTATAAGAAATACTGCAACAATGAACAAGCTATGCCCTTTGACCAGCATTATCTTGTGGCGTCAATTGCACCGAGAAAGGTGCTTATAGGAAGTGCCGCCCTTGATAAATGGGCAGACCCGCTTTCAGAAATGCTTTGTTGCGTCGCTTCAAGCCATGCATTTGAAAATTGCTTTACATACGAAGACAGACCGCCACAAATTGATGATAAATTCTTTGATGGCGACATCGGCTACCACATGAGGGACGGTCAGCACTATTTCAGCCGACTTGATTGGTTGAGATTAATTGAGTTTATAAATTTGCATAGATAAAATTCTGGCATCTGGTAACTGGTATCTGGCATCTAAAAACAAAGCACTTTGCTCTCGCAAAGTGCTTTTGTTTTTATCATTACTTTTTAATTCTGTTAAGTGCTGCGTTGAGCTGGAGAAGTTCTTCTTTTGTGAAGTGGAGGTTTGCGGCACCCATAAGGTTTGCAAGGCGGATAACTGTGAAACCACCCATCATCTGCATCATAGGTCCTGAAAGCATTTCTGCGCCCATATCGCCCATCATTGACTTGTCTCCGTGGTTCTTCATTGCATTTGCCATAAGACCCATAAAGAGCTGTCTGCCCTCTTCTGATGCCATAACATCGCTCATTTTATCGTTAAGTGAGAAATAGCCGTCAACTTCAGTAATATCGAACCAGTTAAGAACTGCACCTGTTTCGCGAAGTCTGTAAGCCTCGTTGAAAACATCAACCTTGCGGATTACTGATGTATCTGTAAACTCGCCTGCAACAGCTTTAAGCTCTGTTTCTGAAACATTGGGAACATCGAAATAGAAGAAGTGAACATCACTTGTTTTCTTACCCAAGCTCTTGCCGTTTGCAAAAAGCTCAACCTCGGGAAGATTTGAATATACAGTAACCTTTGTTACGTCTTCAACTCTGTCAACATATCTTTTACCGCAGATATGAACGAATTTTTCATCGGAAAGCCAAGCT
The DNA here is from genome assembly GCA_045594685.1 of Acutalibacteraceae bacterium. Lineage (GTDB taxonomy): Bacteria > Bacillota > Clostridia > Oscillospirales > Acutalibacteraceae > DTU089. The sequence goes on from JAZNYZ010000039.1 coordinate 123,466, forward strand.
TTATATGCATAGAAGGAGTCCTTCTTATACTTACGGTCGAATGTCACAAGACCTTTATGGTTCTGTCCGTTTTCGCCACCCTCGTTACGGCTGTCAGCACCAAAGTCAAACATATTCCATACGTGAGTTGCCCACATATATTTTCTTGAGAAGAACTGTTTGATAAGCTCTTCGTGGTAATATGCCTGATATTCTTCAGTATAATCGCCCTGCTTGGGGTCTGAGGTGTGCCAGTCAAGAGCTTCACAACCATATTCACTACAACCGATTGGGATATTGGGATATTTAGCGTGGAAATTATCGAACCAAGGTCCGTTCATAGTTGTATCTCCGCCATACCAACCGAAATAGTGGTTATAGGAAACAACATCTGGAATCTGAATATAAGGACTATCAATATCGCACATTGAAACTGCGGCGATTGTTGTAAGCCTTGTTTTATCCATTTCGTGAACAAGGTCATTAAGAATGTTATGGTTTTCAAGAAGGTCAGGGTCAGAATCACCCTTCATTGTAATTTCATTTGAAAGACCCCAGACAACGATTGAGGGGTGGTTATAGTTCTGAACGATAAGCTCTTTCATCTGAGATATTGTGTTTTCTCTGCCACCGGGCATATGGTTTGAAATATAAGGAATTTCTGCCCAGATTACGAGACCTCTTTCATCGCAAAGGTCATAGAAATATTGGTCATGCTGATAGTGAGCAAGGCGGATTGTTGTAGCACCAACCTCGCAGATTAAATCCATATCTTCTTTGTGATGCTCGGGAAGAAGTGCGTTACCGAAGCCCCATCTGTCCTGATGGCGAGATACACCACGAAGAGGATATTCCTCGCCATTGAGAATAAAACCGTTTTCAGGGTCAATTTTGAAGGTACGGCAACCAAAACGGGAAGAAATGTTATCAACTACATTTTCACCATCAACAATTTCAATTCCTGCGGTATAAAGATAGGGATCTTTTTTACCGTGCCAAAGGTGAACATTGTTGATTTCAAGATTAACCTTTGTATCTGTTGTTTCTTTTTCTGCAACTACCTTACCGTCAGCAGCTTTAATAACATAACGAAGCTTCTGATTATCTTTAAGGTTAACAACCCAGGTTTCAATTTCAACATTTGCATTAATGCCGTTGATTTCGGGTGTAATTTTAAGACCGGGTCCACCGTGGTGCATAAGCTCAAAGTGAGAGTCATTTACGCAGATGATGTTAACATCTCTGTAAAGACCGCCATAGAAGGTAAAATCTGCCATCTGAGGATAAACCTTGTCATTAGCCGAATTATCAACTGCGATAACAAGAAGATTCTCTTCTTTAATACCATTTGTTATATCAACTCTCCAGGTTGAATAACCGCCATCGTGGTGAGCGAGAACCTTGCCGTTAAGATAAACATCTGCAGAAGAGTTTGCACCCTTGATTTCAAGGAAATATTTTTCTGCTTCGGGAAGCTCGAATTTCTTAAAGCTTTTCACATAATAGCAAGTACCGCGGAAATAATCATTATCGCCATCCTGACCGTCAATAGCGTTCCAGGAATGAGGAAGATTAACGAAGCACCAATTTGAAGGCATTTCTGAGGGCACTGTTGTTGCCTGCTTTGAAAAAGCCCATTTTCTGTTAATGTTTAAAATTTTTCTCATAATTTTCTCCTTTAGGAAAATAATGTATTCTTTATTAAAAACTGCCGACAGAATAATTGTCGGCAGTTTCGTTTTTATTTATTCATTTTCTGCCGTTTTTACAGAAGAATTATTCCGCAATTTCTGCATTTACAGAGTTTCTTCTCTCTTCAAGTTCAGAAGTCATCTGTGCAACCTTTTTCTTGTTAAGGTCATAAACGAAAGCGATAGCTATAAACATTACCGCAGCACTGAATGTGTAAAGAGCTGCAACAAGCCACTTCATATTTTCAGCAACCTCAAAAGGCTGATTTGCACCAAGAGCACCATCATAACCGAGAGTTTTCATAATAAGAATAACTGCTGATGGTCCAAGACCCTGAGCAAGCTTACGGAAGAATGAGTGAAGTGAATATACTGTACCCTCTTCTTTTGTATGGTTTTTCCATTCGTTGTAGTCAATAGCATCTGCCATAAGAGCCCATGATACGCAAGTATAGAAGCCAAGACCGAGACCAAAGAATACCTGAGCGATAATATAACCAATCAAACCTGCACCACCGTTACCAAGGGGAAGGAAGAGAAGAGCTGCACCAAACAAGCTGACTGCTGCACCTGCTGCGCAAGCTTCTTTTTTACCGAACTTGTTAACAATTTTCTTAATAAAAGGCATAAACAAGAACATGGGAAGATAGCTGATAAGCATAATAACACCTGATGCTTTAGCATTTCCGAAATAGGACTGGAAAAGAACAGTTGTTGCTGTTGTTGAGCCCTGCATACCGATAAACATTGCCATTGCTGCAAGAGTTGCACCAACTGCTGCGCGGTTTTTCATAAAGTTACCCATAGCTCTGAAAACATTGAATTTCTGTTTTTCTTCACTGATTGTAACTGAATTTTCTTCAACGCGGATTGTGGTCTTTTTAAGCATAAAGATAAAGCAAGCAAGACCGATAACACCCATTATTGTTGCAGCAATGAAAACAACCTCACCCTTAAGGTTATTACTTGCATCGTAGCAAAGAATGGGAAGAAGAACCATAGGTACAACATTACCAATCATTGAACCGATTGAACGCCATGTTGAAAGCTCTGAACGCTCAGCACCGTCTGTTGTGATAACGGACATCATTGAACCATAAGGAACGTTTGCAATAGTATAGAAAGCATCCCAGAGAACATAACCTAAAACGAACAATACGCATCTCATAAGACGAGGAGCGTCGGGAACGGGAAGGAAGAAGAACAAACCGGAGAAAAGAAGACCCATTGCACCAACAAAAATGTAAGTCTTAAATTTACCGTGTTTGTGGAATTTCTTATCTGCATCAAACAATGAACCTAAAAGCGGGTCATTGATAGCATCCCAGATTTGAACAATTACGAGCAAGAAAGCATACATTTCCTCGCCGAGAGCCATAAACTGTGTCCAGAAAATTGCCATAATAGAGCTTTTAAGCGCAAAGCTCATATTACAACCAAGGTCACCTGCGGCATAAGCAACTTTATCGCGCATACCGAACTTGCGGAAACCCTTTGAATCTAATTTAACTTCTTTTTTAGCCATAATAGATTCTCTCCTTTTTCTATATTTTTCCGATTTTGTCAGTAAATTTTGTAAATTTTACACAAAACCCTTCAACATCTCAATTTTATAATAAATTTGCTTTTTTTGTGAGTATTTTTTTTGCATTTTTTAGTATTATTTTTTGCACACTCTTGAATTTTTATAAAAATTATACGATAATAAGAGTATAGTAATGAGGTGAGTGACTTGTTTTATAAAAAAGAATTAGAGTTTTTTAAAAAATCCATGGAAAACCTGAAAATAAGAAGCTCTGTTATAACTAAAAAGGAAATCCCCCAAGATATTGATATGGGCATACGCGGTCTTTTAAATCTTACAGAGGATTACAATAAATTTTTCGGAGAAAATCTTAGTTTTGATAAAAATGAAATTAAGATTATTTCCGATATGTTTATGTGCAACTATATTTTCATCCCTCTCCCCGAAAGCAGGCCCTCTTCAATTCTCGTTCTCGGTCCATACACAAAAGAGCTTATTACCAAAAACTCCATAAACAAAAAAACTGTTGAAAGTGCACTCCCCTCCTACATCAATATTCAGCTTGAAAAGTTTTATGGTGCTGTACCGTATTTCCCTAATGATGATACAATATTATCACTTGCTAACAGTTTTGGTGAATTGATTTTTAAAAGCATTGAGAGCTTTACAATTGTTCAGAAACATATGGAAAGAGAAGTAGAAATCCCAGTTTTTTCTCAAAACAATAACCAAAACAAGGAAGCTGAACCTTGGATGACTGTTCAGCTTTTAGAAAGACGATACGCAAAGGAAAACGAACTTATTGATGCAGTTTCAAAAGGGCTTTCTCACAAGGCAGAAATGATTTTTGCAAACATTACCCCCGAAAACGCACTTGAAAGACGATTAACTGATTCTTTAAGAAACACAAAGAATTTTTTGATTATCTTAAACACGTTGCTGAGAAAAGGTGCAGAACAAGGAAAGGTTCATCCCTTCCACATTGATGTGGTATCGTCGGATTTCGCTTTAAAAATTGAAGCAACACAAAGCGTTGAGGAATGCGGTGAGCTTCTCAAATATATGGTAAAAAAATACTGCAGACTTGTTAACAAGCATTCTCAGCGGAACTACTCCCTTTTGATACAAAAGGTTATAACCCAGATTGAAAGTGATATTGCTTCAGATTTAAGTTTAAATAATCTTGCCAGAATATTTGAGGTTAACCCAAGCTACCTCTCCTCCCTTTTTAAAAAAGAAACCGGCAGCACATTGACCGAGTATGTAAACAAGCAAAGAATTGAAAGAGCAAAAGAATTACTTGCTTCAACCAATATGCAAATTCAGAATATCGCCCAGCGTTGCGGTATGCTTGATGTTAACTATTTCACTAAAACATTTAAAAAATATACAGATTTAACACCTAAAAAGTATCGTGAAAAATATATGAAATGAATGGAATCGAACTGATTCCATTCATTTCATTTTTTATGCTTCTTTTCCAAATACTGAACATTCTCGTTAACCTGCTTTTTATGAAGCGGATACCAGAACCATAAAACTGCTGCAAGCAATATAAAGCCAACTGCAGGAACAAGGGTTGAAATATCAAAAATACCTTCAAGAACATTTTTATCAAAGGCTGTAGCTTCCGAATAGCCGATTGCGGTTAAAAGCGCACCTGTTACACCCGATGCTGCCGCCTGACCTAATTTTCGAGCAAAAGAATAAAGAGCATAAACAGAACCATCCTCTCTTACTCCGTTCTTTATTTCGGAATAATCTATAACATCCGTAATAAGTGCCCAGGAAACCATTGAAAAAACGCCTAATCCAAGCCAGCAAATTGTCTGAATTCCGATGTATACCAAAACATTCTGCGGTCTGATAAAGTAAATCAAAAAACTGCCAAGACCTGCTAACAAATTTGAAAATGCACTTATTTCTGCCTTACCGAATTTTCGTGCAATTGGCTTTGCAATAAATGCAGCTACAATCATACCGCCCGACATTGCAAGTGTTGAAACGCTTTGCATACTTGCGTTTCCGTAATAATTGGGGTAAATGTAGTTAGTCATTTGCTGGAGTGTAAGCTGAGCTAAAAGCATAACAACAGAGGCGGCAATAATTGAAATCAATGCTCTGTTTTTTACTGCATTACCAAGCATTCTGAACACATTGTTATCTGTATGCTTTAATGGTTGTGAATTAAATGTTACCCTCTCCCTTACCAAACCATAGCAAAGAAGATAACAAACAATGGCAAGAACAGAGCAAACACCCGCAATAAGAGTAAATCTGCCACCGTTCATTATATCTTTTCCGTTGACTTTATCATAAACAATAAGAGGAATTATGGCAGTTACAAATGCACCTGCAAGCATTGCACCCATTGACCTGAAAGTAGAAAGTGACTGTCTGTCGTCAGGGTTGTTTGAAATAGCCGATGCCATTGAACCGTAAGGAATATTGACCGTAGTATAGAAAACAGAGCCCCATAATATATATGTTATAAAAAGATAAATGACCTTAGCTGTATACGGAAGATTTGCTAAAGAAGATTGATACATTAAAAAAGAAGAAATTGCAACAGGACCGCACATTCTCAAAAGCCACGGACGGAACTTTCCGTTTTTTGTGGTTTTGCTCCTGTCGCAAATGCGTCCCATTGTAACATCTGTAAAAGCATCAACAAACCTTGCAATTGCCATAATTGTACCAACAACTGCAGGTGAAACACCCATAACATCCGTATAGAATTTCATAAGAAATGATGAAGATAATATAAATGTGAAATCATTACCGAAATCACCGAATAAATAGCCTAATTTATCTTTTATTCCGAAAGGTCTTACATTGGAATTTGTTTTCATTTTTCAGGTCACTCCTTTTTCTTAATTACTTTTCCTAATAAACAGAAAAATATGCAATTATTGATTTTATTAATGTCTTATGTTATATTTAGAAAAGAAAAGGAGGTTAATTTATGGAACTTTTAAAAGAAATCTGGGCGGCTAATCCACCTGCGGCATTTGCTGTGATTTGCCTTATCGGTTATTTCTGGGGAATGGCAGTTGTTTTTATCGCAAACCCCTTAAAAAATGCAGAAAGCTTCTCAATCAAACCCGTTGACAACGCAGGTAAAACAGAAATCCGTGTTTACTACGGCGGTATTTCCTTTGCTTTAGGTGCATTTCTTTTATACCTTGCTCTCACCTTACATACTGCGGTCTATTCCCTTGTGGGCGGTTGCATTTTTGCAACAACAGTTTTAGTTACAAGAACGATTTTCCTTTGTGTTGATAAAGGCTGGAAATGCCCTTACACAAAGCTTGCAATCCCTGCAGAAAGTGCTTTTGTTATTGCTTTGTGGGTTTGCTACATACTTTCTAAAAACTATTAAAAAACAACTCTCGATGTTTTCCCATCGAGAGTTGTTTTTTCATTTAAAACTTTCAACCATATTTGCAACATGTCTTGCGGCATCGTGCATATAACGGAGCATTGAGGGATAAAGCTCTGTTGGAATATCTGCGAGAATATTATCGCTTTCGAGAGTTATGTAACCCTTATAATCAATATCCGCAAGAGCTTTTGCAATTTCAGTCCAGTTCAAATCAAGGGTAAATGGTGGAAAATGCCAATCGTCAAAGGTATCGTTATCGTGAACGTGAAGGCATCCTACCCTATCCCCAAGACCGCGGAGCATTGCCTCAGGAGTTGAACCAACAAGAGCACAGTGACCGATATCAACGCAGCAAGTGAAATATTCTCTTGGAAGAGCATCATAAAACTGAGCAAATTCTTCGGGCAGACTGCAAACGTTTGGGGTTTGCTTTCTTGTTTCAGGATCTTTTTTGCCAAACATATTCTCAAGAGCGATTTTGACCCCTGCATTTTTAGCATCGTCTAAAAGCCCCATATACATTTCCATATTTTTTTCAAATTTATTTTCTTTGAAAAATACAGGATGAACAACAATATTTTCAACCCCGAGCATACCTGCAATTTCAATGGAGCGCTTAACTTTAGGGAGCATATTTTTATTATATTCTTCATCACCATCTCTCAATGTAGGGAACGGTGCATGAGCCTGGCAGAAAGGCTTGCCGTAGCTATCTGCAATATTTTTAAGCTCTTTAACAATATCTTTATATGAAGCGGTATTTAAAGGACAGTCATCCTTTGCCATATGGAACATTGAAAAGTCAATGGCATCGAACCCTGCTTCACAAACCATTTTGACTGCTTCATAATCATTCAAACGAGCAGAAACATATTCTGTCTGACTGGCTATTTTCATATTATTACCACCTTTATATTATTCAAATTCTTTTCCGGTAACTGTATTCAAATCAATACCTGTTGTATCTTTTGTTTTAAGCATCAAAACTGCAAGAGCAGAAACAAAACCCGGAACTGCAAAGAAGAAGCAGATTGTACCGATAACAGAGTTACCTAAAACTGTAATTAAAGGAATACCCACCACATAGGAAAAGGCAATACCAACACCCATTGCAATAAACTGAGTTGAAAGAATTGAGGAACGAAGATTTGTTGGCGAGGATTCGCTAATCATCAAGCTAGTTATATCTCCTGCACCCCAGAAGCTACCAATACAAGCGCCTGAGCAAAGACCTACCAACCAGGTTTCCCACCCCCAGGAAGAGCCGAGAGCAAACCCCAGAAAAGAAAGAACACACAAAGCTGACATCACAATTGCAGTTTTCTTTCTTCCGAAAGAGTCACCGAGAAAGCCAACAAACAACTGAACAATTGCACTACCTATAGGGAAGAAGAATAATGCAGATGTAACCTCATTAAGACTTACCTGATTAAGTATTTCTTCGGTAATCTCACCATATTTTCCTGCGTAACCGTAAGAGATAATTACCTGATAATACATAGTTATAAGATAACCTAAGTTCATAAGTGCCATACCAACATAAAGCCATTTCAACTGCTTGTGAGACCATACGAACTTAAGAGCGTTTATAATACCGCCCTGGGCATTTTCAAGGTCTTTTTTACCTTTTTCCTCTGCCCTTTCCTCGTCAGTCATTTTAAGATATTTAAGCCGTGATTCTATAAACGCATCGGTTTCTCTTGCAAAGAAAAGAGCAACAAACGAAGACAACAAACCGATAATAGCAGGAACAAGGAAAACATTTCGCCATTCATACATATTGTCCATAAGAACTCTTCTAAGAAGAGGCACAAGCATTATTCCCAAGGTTGCAAAGCTTTTAATAGTGAAATAAATTCTTGCTCTATGCTTACTGGGAACAGATTCCATTATGTAAACCACCTGCATATCGTGGGGAACAAAGAACTGAATCATACAAGTTCCGATGACATACAACGGAATGTTATTGGAAAGGAAAATAATCAGCAATCCTATTCCAAGACCAAAGGTATTTATAAATAAAAATTTCTTTCTTCCGAATTTATCGGAAAGAGGTTTATAAAATATTGCAAGGCACTGAAAAGGTATTGCAATCATATTGAGAATTTCAAGAATACCAACAGAGCTGTCACCTGAAAAAAGTCCGTTAGCAATTTCCGTTTTCATTAAAGGACCAATCTGAGAAGCAACTTCATCAGTAAGGTAAATAAAACTGATTATGAAAATCAGATAAGGCAAATAAAACTTGCCTTTAGGTTTACTTTTCTCTTTTTCCCATTTAGCAATTTCTTTTTCTCTCTTCTGAGAAAACTTAATTTGCTTTTCTGGAGTTAAAGTTTTAGTTTTCATACAATCACCTTATCCAACCAACCATTTGTATTTTTCAACGCTATACAAAGGAATAAAGGGCACCATAATCGGAACGCTTTTTACATATTTCTGATACTCGGGGTCATTGCCATAGTTTTTATTCTGACGGATTTCAAGGCGACGGGCACCACTGAACATAACAAAAATTATGCCGATATAACCAATTGCAACTAAAATCCACTGCCAGCCTGAAACAGCGCCGATACCTGAAATAAGAACACCTGTCCAGAAAATCATTTCACCAAGATAGTTGGGGCAACGAACAAGACGATAAAGACCCGTATCAACAAAGCGACGAGGATTTACCTTTTTAGCATTATTTTTCTGAATATCTGCAGCTGATTCAAGCACAAGACCAAGAACCATAACAGCTGCACCTATGTAAACAAAAACATTGTCTTCAGCATTGTTATGCAAACGATAGAATACGCCTGAAACCTGAGTTACATAAAGCAAAGCACAAGTTACCCAGATAGCAATTTTCACTCCGAAAGGAACGGATTTGCCGTCTTTAATTTCGCCTTTCATATTCTTTTTATATGAGCTGCCGCCAAACTCACGGATTGCGAGATAACCACCCAAACGGCAACCGTAAATAATAAATAACACACAGCAGATAATTGTGCCGATTGTAAGTTGCTCACCATAAAGAAGCAACATTAAAATGCCCTCACCTGCTATAGAAAAACCATAACCAAGTGAAATAAACCAAACATAATTTTTAAATCCGATAGAACTGATAACCATTGCCGCTACAAACAGCCATAAAAGTTCAATAGTAAAAACCATAAAAACACCCTTCCTATTTTTTATAGATATAATTTTACTACAATATTATAAAAATGGCAACGGGTTTTTTAGTGGCAAGTTGAAAGTGGCAAGTGGCAAATTTCGGGGCGCAAAATGCGCCTAATAAAAAATAGAGAAAAACCACAAAAAGTGATTTTTCTCTATTGGTGCCGGTGACCGGACTTGATGGGCTCTGCCCATCATTCGCTTTGCGAACACCCGATTATGTTCGGCTTCGCCGAGACCGGTTCAAGTCCTGTTGCACTCAAACAAAACAAAATAGAGAACCCACACAAAAGTGCAAGTTCTCTATTGGTGCCGGTGACCGGACTTGAACCGGTACGATGTTGCCACCGAGGGATTTTAAGTCCCTTGCGTCTGCCTATTCCGCCACACCGGCACAGCTATTAAATTATAATATTATAACTAACTATTGTCAAGACTTTTTTTGTTACTTATTACAGTAATTTTAATTTTGCACCGTGCAACAAAACGTTGCTTTACAATTTTTTAATGATTGATATATACTGTAAGTGAAAGGAAGGTGTTTATATGAAAACTAAAAACAAAAAATCGACACAAATCATTTTCGGTATTTTAACTGCTGTCGCTCTCTGGATTTCTGCTATTTTGTTATCAGGGCAGCTCCCACTAGGCGAAAACATTGAGCTTTATCACACAGGACCTTTAGTAATAATTTTCCCCTTTGTCTTTTTGGCTTTTTGTATATTTATTGCAAAATATTCTGCAAATAAAAAGCTACCTGCATATTTCAAAACATCAATTGTTTGTTTTATTATTCCTTTTATTGCCTGGATTTTATCCTTGATCCTTAATTTCATAGCACAAGAAACCACACCGGTTATTCAGTATATCGCTAACTATATCAGTTTAATATTTACTGTTCCGTTGGTTTCAGTATATCTCCAATTAATATCACTTCTACCCATAAGCACGGATGGTTTAATTCTTATATTAATAAGTATATCATACTTTATTCCTATGGTTGTTGGTTTCCTTGTTTCATTTAAGATTTATAATGCTGATAAGACTCGCTTTACTTTATAATAAAATCAATAACGGAACGGATAAACCGTTCCCTACCTTGCTGGCTACTGGCAACTGGCATCTAAAAAACGATAGGCTTTTTCGAGCCTATCGTTTTTTACTTTATCTTATTCCAAAATTTTCGATAACATAGTCCATATCTTTGTCACCTCGACCTGAAAGGTTAATGAGAATTGAACCGTGGTCCATTTCCTTAGCCATTTTCATAGCGTAAGCTACTGCATGGGAGCTTTCGATAGCGGGAATGATACCTTCAAGGCGAGAAAGCTTATAGAAAGCATCAATTGTTTCTTCGTCATCAACAACATCATATTTAACTCTGCCGATATCCTGTAAGAATGCGTGTTCGGGGCCTGATGAGGGATAATCAAGACCGCTTGCAACTGAATAAACGGGGGCAGGCTCGCCATTCTCATCCTTAAGCATAATGCTGTTAAAGCCGTGCATTATGCCTTCTGTTCCGTATTTAAGGCTTGCAGCGTGGTCGCCAAGCTTGGGACCTCTGCCGAGAGGCTCAACACCATAAATATCAACAGGATCATTAAGAAAGCCTGCGAAAAGACCTGCTGCATTTGAGCCACCACCAACGCAAGCAACAATTGAATCAGGCAAATGACCTGTCATTTCAATGAACTGTTCTCTTGCTTCGATACCAACAACGCTCTGGAAATCTCTTACCATCATTGGAAAAGGGTGAGGACCGAGAACTGAACCGATGCAATAGATACAGTCTTTATATTCTTTACTATATGCATCAAATGCTGCATCAACTGCTTCTTTAAGGGTCTGAAGACCGTGGGTAACCTCGATAACATTAGCACCGAGAATTTTCATTCTTGCAACGTTGGGAGCTTGTTTTTTAATATCAACCGCACCCATATAAATATCGCATTCAAGACCGAAATATGCCGCTGCAGTTGCAAGAGCAACACCATGCTGACCTGCGCCTGTTTCAGCAATAATTTTCTTCTTACCCATATATTTTGCAAGAAGTGCTTCACCCATACAGTGATTAAGCTTGTGAGCGCCTGAATGGTTCAAGTCTTCACGCTTTGCATAAAGCTGAACTCTGCCGATACTATTGGAAAGTCTTTCAAGGTGAGTTATGGGAGTTGGTCTGCCTTGAAACTCTTTTCTGATTCGGCGAAGCTCTGCAATAAACTTTCTTGACTGACAAATGTCATAATAAGCTTCGGTAATTTCCTGCATAGGTGCTTTTAATTTATCATCAATAAAAACTCCGCCGTATTTACCGAAATATCCTTCTTTAGTAGGATAATCCTTATAGTAGGTATCAAAATCGATGTTGTTGAAAATCATAGTATTTACTCCTTTTTACTTTTTTCAGGGCAAATATAATAACCTGCCCCATAAACTATGGGACAGGTTTAATAATCCTGCGGTACCACCCAAATTCGTGTTAAAACACGCACTCAACTGTGTACTGACATACACATAGCACTATAACGGTTGCTTGCCGTCTCCCCTACTTAATTCAGTTCGCCCTCGGAAGTCCATTCAATGAAAATTCCACTATCGGCATTCCACCCTCACCGACTCTCTTTAAGCTTCCTTAACATTTACTACTCTTCGTCACAGGTTTATTTTATGTGATAAAGTTTACCATTTAGTATTAAAAATGTCAACCATTTTTTTAATTTACCAATTATTAGTGGTATTTGGGTAAATAATCGCCATGAGCTTCAATAAGGTCATCTACCATATTCTTAATATCGTCGATGCTTAATTCGCTTGCTGTATGAGGATCAAGCATTGCTGCTTGATAAATATGCTCGAGCTTTCTTGTTCTTGCTGCTTCAATTGTAAGAAGCTGAACATTGATATTTGTCATATTCATTGCTGCACACTGAACAGGAAGAGCACCTACATAAGTTCCGTGAACACCTTTACCGTCAACAAGGCAAGGCACTTCAACACAAGCTTCTGCAGGAAGGTTTGTGATAAACCCTCTGTTAAGAACATTACCGCCGATTTTATAAGGTGTGTTTGTTGCAACGGATTCCATAATATGAGAAGCGTATTCATTGGAACGTTTATGCTCTTTAACACCCTTTTCGAGCATCTCTGCATATTCCTTTTTCCAACCTGCAATCTGATTCACACAACGTCTGGGGTATTCATCAAGAGGAATATTATATTTCTCAATAAGCTCAGGATATTTGCTCTTTATGTAGAACATATTGTACTCCGCATTATGCTCGCTTGACTCTGTGCAGTAATATCCGAAATGCTTGATATATTCAAGTCTTACCTTATTATCAAAGTCAGGGTCATCAATTTTAGCCTGAATTCTGCTCTTGATTTCGGGATAAAGATCATTACCGTCTTTATCTTCAATTTCAAGAAGCCAACCCATATGGTTAATACCTGCAATAAGCTCTCTTCTGCCCTCTAATTTATCTTGCATACCTAACTGATTAAGTAAGTCAAGCGAACAGGTCTGAACGCTGTGGCAAAGACCAACTGTATTAACACCTGTGTATCTCTGCATATAGCCTGAAAGCATTGCCATGGGGTTTGTATAGTTAAGGAAAAGTGCATCAGGGCAAACCTCTTCCATATCTTTTGCAAAATCATCCATAACGGGAATGGTGCGAAGAGCACGCATAATACCGCCGATACCGAGAGTATCTGCAATAGTCTGACGAAGACCGTATTTCTTTGGCACTTCAAAGTCAATTATTGTGCAGGGGTCATAAAGACCAACCTGAATTGCATTAACAACAAAGTTTGCGCCACGAAGAGCAGCCTTACGGTTTTCAACACCGAGGTAGCATTCAACCTTACCATATCCACCCATTGTTTTCTGCATTGCTTCAATAATTGTTTTGCTTTCGTTAAGGCGTTCACCATCAATGTCATAAAGAGCGAAAACGCTGTCACGAAGAACCTCGGAGCACATACAGTCGCCGATAACATTTCTTGCAAAAACTGTACTGCCTGCACCCATAAATGTAATTTTCATATTATTAACCCCTCTTTCAAGGTATTTTAGACATTTGATTTATATTACAAAGCCGCCGTTGACAGAAAGCACTTGCCCTGTTATAAACCTTGCTTTATCGCTTACAAGAAAGCTTACTGCTTTGGCAATATCTTCGGGCGTACCCAAAGTATTTAAAGGTGTTTCTTCCTTTAATATTTCTTTATCGCTATCAGAAAAGCTGCTCATCATATCGGTTAAAACAACTCCCGGAGAAACTGCATTAACACGAACACCTGAAAGCCCCACCTCTTTTGCAAGTGCTTTGGTTAAACCGATTAAACCTGCTTTAGCAGTTGAATAATGAACCTCCATTGAAGCACCGACCTCGCCCCACATTGAAGCGATATTTATGATTACGCCATTTTTCTCATTAATCATATTTTTAAGAGCTTCTCTTGAGCAATAAAAGGCGCTTGAAAGATTTGTATTTATCATTCTATGCCACATTTCATCGGTAATATCGGTAAAAAGCACCTGCTCCGCTATACCTGCATTATTAACAAGCACATTAACATTGCCAAGCTTTTGAGAAATCTCAGAAAACATTTCTTTTACTGCAATTGAATCTGAAACATCGCATTTAAAAACTTCAACATCTGTTATTGCAGACAGCTCATTTTTTAAAGATAACGCTTCTTTTTCCGAGTTATTATAATTTACTGCAATTTTAAATCCGTCTTTAGCAAGAGATTGGCAAATTGCCCTGCCGATTCCTCTTGCCCCCCCTGTTACAAGGGCTACCTTTTTATTATCCATAACTTTTAATGACTATGAGTAGTTTCAGTAGAAACAGCTGTTGTTAAACTATCTGCAAGTTCAGATGCTTTTTCAGATGTTAAAACCTCTTCCGTATAACCTGCAGGAGGAACAAACAGTCCCTCTGAAACAGATGATGAAATCACATCGTAATAAAGGGTTGAACCATCCTTATTAACTGTCTGAACTAATGTTTTTCCGTTAAAATAATCTAATGAGCCGTCATCATACTCAACGACCTTATATTTCACACCATACATTTTTTCAGAATAAGAGTCCACCTGTTTTTTACTTGCGTATAAGCTTAAGGCTTCTCCACTGAGAACATCTTCAAACTCATCTGTGTCACCTGAAGCAATATCTTTTGATATTTTTAAATATGTTTTTGTTTTGGGAGAAACCCAATACACATACTCACTACCCATAATAATGCAGATTTCTTCACCGTCAACACTGCTTCTGAATGTAAAACGATTACCATCTCTTGCCATTTTATAGGGATATGTAACACCATCGGCAGTAACAACCCTGCCTTCAATTAAAAATTTGCTTGAATTAAGAACTGCAAAATCATCCTGAACCTCAACATTATCCTTTGCAGGAGTTGTTGTGATACGCTCAGATGCAGGTTCCTTTGAAAGAGCTGTTGTTTTCTCTTCATCTTTGTCATTGAAGAAATCTTTACCATGCTGAACCTCTTCGGGTGTAAGGGTTACCTTTTCGGTTTCAACAACCTTACCTTTTTCGTTGGTTACTTCAACGATTGTAACAACGGGAACAGGCTCTGTAGTAATATAATGGACAACTGTTTCAATCTGAGTGCTACCTTCTTCATCTGTTACAACAACAGATTCAATTGATGTTTCAGTGTTATTCTCTTCACCATTTAAGCTGATTTCAAATTCACAACCGCTGAAAGCAATTATAATTACAATAAGCATAGCGATAATGGTTATAATCGGGGTTTTATTCATACTTCCTCCAAAATGATAAATTATGTAGTTATAATCACAATATTATCACAAGTTTTTTTCAAAAACAAGAATATCATAAAGAACATAAACTTTGTTTACAATTTTTTTATTTTTTAAACACTTTTTTCTTGTTTTGTTTATCTTTTTCTACAAGCCTGCGAAGATATTCAAAGGTATATTCTTCGCCGTAATCCTTAAGCATAACAAGAAGACCTTCAAGCAAATCCGAGGTTTTCGGATGAATAACTCTTCTGTGCTTTGCTTTCATAAAATATTCCAAAGGCGAATCTTCGGTATATTTATCACCATTATATATTTTACCTGCCGCAACCCTGTCACAGAACATTTCTGCCACATAGTTTATAGGCATTTCAACAGGTTCAACAAGCTTTGAGACAGGATTATAATCTGTCCAATATTCAAAATGGTGCTTATTTCTCCCCTTATGATGAATCCATGCGAGAGAATAGCCGTTTTCAGTTCTCTCCCCTTCATTAGGACTACGCTGACCTGTGTAATACTTGATGCCGGGCAGAAATTCTGTTGGGGAATATTTTGATAAATCGTGCCTGAGCCCTTGCCATAAAACACCTGCTTTTTTGCAATGCTTTATAACAAGGTGGCGATGCTTGGTAATGGTCACAAAATGACCGATAATTTTTTTCATAATTCACCTGAATTATCAGAATTTATTTGCTTATTTTATAAACATAGAGATGCTCGCAAGCAACATCCTCGGGAGCGCAGATATCTGTTCTTAAAGCGAGCTTTCCGTCTTTATTAGTTGCAATTACTTTACCCTCTGAACCAAGAAGAGAAATTTTGTAGTTTTCATTGAACTCAATTTCCTCAAAAACAGTTTCTTTTGATGGGAATTTTTCTGTTATCGCATAGATATTGCCGTCTCTTTGTGTGTAATAAACGCCATCAGCACTCTTTTTGGAATAAACTTCGCTTTCATAAATTGCTTCTCCGTTCACTTCAAGCCATTTACCCATACCTAAAAGACGTTCTTCCATAAGAGGCGGAATTGTCCCATCGGCATCAGGTCCGATATTAAGAAGGAAGTTACCACCCTTGGAAACAAGGTCGCAAAGAGTTTGGAGAAGTTCTTTTACTGAAAGATAGTTCTCGCAACCCTCTTCTTTATTAATACCGAATGAACGGCCGATACCACGGCACTCCTCAAAGGGTCTGTCAAGTTCAACGTCTTCAATTCGTCTTTCTGTGCCAAGATATACGTCAATAACTCCGTATTCAGTTGTAAAGTTACCGCCTTTTCTGCCGCGGGTTTCTTTACCCCAACGGTCATTGGGAACGATTGTATCTTTAACAGAGGATTCGTTATAAAGCCACTGTAAAAATTCAGTCGAATGCCATACTGAGCTTTCATGCTCCCACTCACCGTCAGTAAAAAGAGTTGCGGGTTGATATTTTTCCACAAGCTCTTTAAGCATAGGATGAAGATGCTCTAAAGCGTATTTTTCAGGGTCTTCAAGGTAGTAAGGATGCCACCATTCATAGACAGAATGATAAACACCGAAACGAACACCTGTACCTTCCATGGCATTTTTAAGCTCCATTAAGAAATCACGTTTGGGTGCACATTCAACAGAGTTAAGACCGGGAGCGTACTCAGTTTCATAAAGACAATAGCCATCGTGATGCTTTGAAACAAAGTTTATGTATTTAGCACCGGAACGCTTGAAAAGGTCCGCCCATTTATTTGCGTCAAAACGGTGACCTGTAAATTCATCCTTAAAATCATAATAAGGTCTTGAGTTATAATGCTCTTTATGGAATGCCTTATATTTCGCCTGTGCCTCTGTTTCAGGATTTTCCATATTACAAGAATAGCCGTACCACTCTGCATAGTCCTTAATGGGTGCATAAGCAGGGATGCTGTAAAGACCCCAGTGAATAAAAATACCGAATTTTGCTTTACCGAACCATTCGGGCACTTTTCTTGAATTCAAGGATTCCCAATTATTTTCGTACATAATCTTACCTCTTTTCATATACCTCAATACCGAAATGAACCGTTGTTTCAAGGCTTTTAAGGGAAAGTAATTTTTCCGCATCTGCTCTACCTGTTTTATAATAATACGGTGTCATTTTGAAAAGATTTTCAATATCTTCTTTTTCGGTCAGACTAATTTTATATTTAATCTCTTTTTGAGAAACCAATTTAAAAAGCTCATCATTCCTCTTTTCGGGCTTATTCTTATACGGCTCTTTATAAAGAGCACATTTAAGCTCCCATAAATGCTCTTCCAAGGGAACTGCCTTAATGAGTTTTCCATCAGATTTTAAAACTCTGTGAAACTCTTCGTAAGCAGATGGTGCAAAAACGCTTAAAACACAATCTGCAGAATTTTCTGCAAAGGGCAAGGAAAATGCACTTGCTACAGCAAAGCTGCAGTTTTTTACGCTCTTGGCCGCATACTTTAAAGCATCCTTTGAAATATCCACACCGAAAATTTCAATATTATTAATTTTTGAAATCTCTGATGTATAGTAACCCTCACCACAACCAACATCGATGATAGTTGAGTTTTCGAGGATGGATTTTTTTATAGTTTCGCAAAGATTATCACGAAGTTGAGCATAAAAGCTTTTATCTAAAAAATCGCGTCTTGCCCGAACCATGAGTTTATCGTCACCATGACGTTTTAAAGATGATTGCTGTGACATCAAAAGATTCACATAACCATCCTTGGAAACATCAAAACAGTGATTATACGGGCATTTATAAGTTTTTTCAAGCAGCAATAATTCGCTTTTACAAACAGGACAAATAAAATTTGACATAATTTAAAAATCACAATTAGGCTACCACAATGGTAGCCTAATTTTTACTCTTCTATTAATAATTTTTTCAGCTCGCTCATAAATGTGTTTATATCCTTAAACTGACGATAAACAGATGCAAAGCGAACATAAGCAACCTCATCAATATCTTTAAGCTTATCCATAACAAGCTCACCGATTCTTACAGAGGTAACCTCTCTGTCAAGAGAATTTTGAATTTCTGCTTCAATTTCATCAATTGCTCTTTCAATATCGCCAACTGAAACAGGGCGTTTTTCGCAAGCACGCATCATACCGTTGAAAAGCTTGTCGCGGTCGAAAACCTCACGGGATTTACCATCCTTCTTAACAACAACAATCGGAACACTTTCAATAATTTCATAGGTAGTAAAACGCTTTGCGCAGCTCATACACTCTCTGCGGCGGCGAATTTTTTCGCCCTCGTCTGTCGGACGGGAGTCAATTACCTTACTTTCTTCAAAACCACAAAAGGGACATTTCATACTGTCAGCCTCCGTCAATAGAATAAGTAGGATTATTGTACCAAATATTGTGTTACAATTCAATAGTTTTTCAATATTTTGTATGGTAAAATATGCAGTATCATCCTGCAATTACCATTGATTTTGAAGAATATTTATAATACCATTATTTCGGTGATTATATTGACTAAAATTAAAAACTTCTATAATTCTTTAGGGCATAAAGCCCGAATTGTTATAAAATGCACCTTTGCACTTGCTTTACCGTTATTATTTATGAGTATCTTTTCAGATTTTGCACATTTCACACCATTTCAATATGAGTTATTATTGATTTCCGATGAGCTCTTTGCAAGCGCAAGGTCAATTCTTTCAACAGGCCTCATTGCTGCTTTTATATTCAATCATTTAGAAAAAACGGAGTGACGGGTTAAATACCGTCACTCCTAAACTTTATTTTATTTTAAGGCTTGAAAGAATATCAACAACCTCGTCCTGTGATTCGTAGCCCTTAAAATTAATTTGCATAGACTTATTAAGGTCGCTTTTTGATTGAATAATAAAAGTATAGAGCTTATTATCGCCATTGTGGAGTTTTGTGCCTATACAATAAAATTCATCATTTTTAACAAGCAAATAACCTGTTCCTATGCCCATAGAGTTTTTTATACTGTAATAAGCCAAGGCTTTTGCGTATTCTTCTGCTGAACAGAAGAAAGGTGCTTCAGGTTCTTCCATTTCAATGATTTTTTCTTCAAGTGATAAATCATAACCCGGAGCAAAATCAGACTCATAGCCCATAAGCTCTACTCCCCATTTCACAAATGGTCTTGCAGGGAAAAATACGTGGTTTTCAAGATATTCGCTCATACCATAAACCATTAAGCCGTTTTCATGTTCAATAAAGTGAATATATTTATCTTTGTTGACAACCAACTTTTCAGTATTGCTCTCTTCATTTTTTTCCACTTTATATTTTTCGCCAATAAACAAGGTTGCACTATCATTTTCATAGTCTTTTTTATCAGTTAAATCAATTTTAACACTTTCGCAATTCTGATTAAAAACTGCTGTACTATTATTATATACTTCATGGTCGGCTTTTGCAGCGTACAAAATAAAACGGTATATTCCGATAACACCAAAGAGAATTACAAGAATAAGTACAAGGGCAACTGTTTCGATTACTGTTTTCTTTTTGCCTTTTTTTATTCTTTTACCTGCGTTTTTAACAGCTTTTTCCAAATCTTCATCCACACTCGGCACTGTGGGACACTCTTTTATTTTGCGGAGCTCTTCGGAACACTCTGTGCAATCATTCAAGTGCTCTTCAACTATTTTTACGGATTTTTCGCTACAAACATTATCTGCATATAAAGGTAACAAATCCATAATTACGTCACAATCAAACTTATTCATTAAAGTCACCTAACCTTTCTGAAATTTTACCTCTTGCTCTGTGATATGTAACTCTTGCCCAGCTTTCTGTTTTACCGAAAACCTCAGCAATTACTGAAAACGGAAGCTCACCCAAAGCTTTCATATAAAAAACCTCTTTATATGGTGAAGATAGCTCTGTTGATATTTCGAGAATTTTTCTTGCACATTCTTTATCGTCAGCGTTTTCAACAATATTATCAAAAGATGCGAGAGATGTGTAATCGTCAATATTCTCAGTCTTTTTCTTTCTTTTTAAAGAGACAAACTCATTATGTGCAATTCGGCATAACCAGGTTTCTATTCGACATTCATTTTTGAATTTATCAATATTTTTGAATGCTTTGTAAAATGTTTCCTGCGTTATATCTTCCGCAAGAGTTTCATCATAGCAAAGAGAGAGTGCATAGCGTTTAACATACTTATAATATTTTGAAAACACAAGTTCAATATCTTCCATACCATCTCCCCTTTCACACTTTTTTGAACGTTCACTTATTAGACGAGTAAGGTTTGGGTTTGTTACAAGATAAATAACAAACACTCATTACGTTTGCCTGAAGGGCAACTTCATTGCGCCGTAAGGCACACTTCATTGGCAAAGCCACTTCATTTGCCAATAGCAACATCATTTTATGTCCGCAAACTAAAAATGAAGTTTACTGCAAGCAGTAAAACGAAGTACTCGCTTCGCTCATAACGATGTTATGTCCTGCGGACATAAACACCAAAAGAAAAAGCAAGTCTTTCGACTTGCTTTTTCTTTTGGTGAGTCATCGGGGATTCGAACCCCGGACACCCTGCTTAAAAGGCAGGTGCTCTGCCTACTGAGCTAATGACTCATATATAAACCCTGAAAACAGGGTTTTTATTATAATAACTTAAACAAGATAACTGCAGCAAGACCGATTACAAAGAAAACGACTGCAACAATTTTTGTGATTTTAGAGAGCTTTGCCTCCATTGTTCTGCCTTTATTCTTATCGAAGAATGTATCAGCACCACCGGCAATTGCACCGGAAAGACCCTGCTGTTTGCTCTGCTGAAGCATAACAGTTACGATAATAACCACTGCTGAAATGATAAGAACGGCACCGATAAGGTAATGATACCATAAAAGCTGTTCCATACTAACTTTCCTTTCATTCTGAACTATGTCTCGTTCACAACGCCCGATTATATTACCACATAAGAAATAAAAAAGCAAGCCTTTTTTAAACTTTTTTTTAAAAAAATTGCATAATATGTATTTTGCATAAAAAATCGGACAATATATAGTCAGCGAATAAACATTTTGTATGCGTTTGTATCGTTTTTCGGAGTATTTGTGTTAAACATCGTCTCTACGATTTGCTCAAAACGATTATTTTATTCGCTCTCCCCGTTCATAAGAACGGGGAGTTTTATTTTTAATTAATTCACATTAAACTCAACTGCTCTGCCGTATCATCAGCACTTAAAGTTGCTCCTGCAGCAGGAAGAGTTTTTGTGCGGTAACGGTGCGGTTTTGTAAACTCTCCGTCTTTATAGAGTCTTACATCTTGAACCTTATGATACTTTTTAAGAGTCATTACATTCACACCTGCAGTATCCTTAGCTGCTTTGGGTGAAATTGCACCTGTATTAACAAGAAGATGCCTACCTGCAGTTGAAGAAAGAACAACCTCCGTATCTTCCTCAATATATATAGCTGCAACAATGGGTGATTTATCAGAATATGCTTTTATAAGCTTTTTACGGTTAGTTTTAGTAGCATAGCCTGACATTGTTACCTTTGCAACCTTACCATTTTCAAAAACAAAAAGCATATAGCCTTTATAGTCACTTGTTACTGCCATATAAATCGGCTTTTCATCTTTTTCAAACTCAAGCTTCGAGGGAATGAAATCTCCCAAAGCACTTGCTTTTGTATCTTCGAAATCTGAAGCCTTGGCCTTATAAACCTGACATTTATCTGTGAAGAA
The DNA here is from genome assembly GCA_045594685.1 of Acutalibacteraceae bacterium. Lineage (GTDB taxonomy): Bacteria > Bacillota > Clostridia > Oscillospirales > Acutalibacteraceae > DTU089. The sequence goes on from JAZNYZ010000039.1 coordinate 145,704, forward strand.
AAGAAGCTCTGCAGAGTTTTTGGAATTAATGGCGCAGACCATCTCATCCCCTTCTTTAAGCTTCTGCTCACCACCCATACGAAGTGACAAGGGAGTAATTTTCTTAAAGTAACCATCACGGGTAAAGAAAAGGTTTGCTTCATAATCGGGAATTTCTTCCACAATTTCTTCCTCAGCATCCGCATCATAGATGATTTCGCTTTTTCTGTCTCTTCCGTATTTTTCAGAAACCTTAGTAAGCTCGTCAACAATAATCTTCTTAACTCTTGCTTTGCTGTTAAGAATATCTTCCATATCCTCAATGCTCTTTTTAAGATCATCAATATCAGAAAGGCGTTTGAGAATATATTCTCTGTTTAAGTGGCGCAATTTGATTTCTGCCACATATTCCGCCTGAATTTCGTCAATACCGAAACCAATCATCAAGTTGGGAACAACTTCACTTTCCTCTTCGGTTTCACGAACTATCTTAATTGCTTTATCAATATCAAGAAGAATCTTTTTAAGACCTAAAAGAAGATGAAGCTTGTCTTTTGCTTTTGTTAAATCAAAATAAACTCTTCTCTTAACACATTCTGTACGGAAAGCAATCCACTCTTCAAGAATTTCTGCAACACCCATAACTCTGGGAACGCCTGCAACAAGAATATTGAAGTTCGCACTAAAGGAATCCTCAAGAGAAGTAAATTTATAAAGGCGTTTCATAAGCTTGTCAGGGTCTGTACCGCGTTTTAAATCAATGGTAATCTTAAGACCCGACTTATCAGTTTCGTCTCGGATGTCGCTTATTTCTTTGAGAGAACCTGCTTTAACCTTTTCAATTATTTTATCAATAATTGCTTCACAAGTGGTTGTTGCAGGAATTTCCGTAATATCAATACAGTTGTTTGATTTATCATAAGAATATCTTGCACGAATTTTAATTGAGCCTCTACCTGTTGAATAAACCTCTTCAAGAGCGGCTCTGTCATAAACGATTAAACCGCCACCGATAAAATCGGGTGCTTTGAGAGTTTCAAATATATCAAAATCAGGATTTTTAATAAGTCCGATTGTTGTAGCGCACAATTCTCTCAAGTTGAAAGAGCAAATATTGCTCGCCATACCAACGGCAATACCGCTATTCATATTAACGAGGACACTAGGGAATGAAACGGGCAAAAGTGTTGGCTCTTTCATTGTGCTGTCATAGTTATCAACAAACTCAACAGTATTTTTATCAATATCACCGAAAAGCTCAGAACAGATACCTTCAAGCTTTGCTTCTGTATATCGGGCAGCGGCATAAACCATATTTTTGGAATAGGCTTTACCAAAGTTACCCTTACTATCAATATAGGGGTGCAAAAGAGTTTCGTTACCCTTAGAAAGACGAACCATTGTTTCATAGATTGCCGCATCACCATGGGGGTTAAGCTGCATTGTTCTACCAACAATGTTAGCAGATTTAATTCTTCCGCCGTTTATAAGTCCCATCTTATACATAGTGTAAAGAAGCTTTCTGTGAGAGGGTTTAAAGCCGTCAATTTCTGGAATTGCACGGGAGATAATAACACTCATTGCATAGGGCATAAAGTTAGTTTCAAGAGTGTCTGTAATCTGTTGAGTTACAACCTCACCGGCGCCGATAATATTAGCTTTAACCTCTTCAGTTTTGTCTATTTCCTGAACGTCTTTTTTCTTTCTTGCCATTATTATCCCCCCTTACGAAATATCTGCAAGGTCAAGATAAAGATGACCATTTTCTGCAATAAATTCTTTTCTATCCTGAAGATTATCGCCTAAAAGAAGTTCAAACTTTTCTGCAATCAACTCTTCAACGTCATTGGGTTCAACTTTAATAAGGCGGCGGGTTTTGGGATTCATTGTTGTGAGCCACATCATATCCGCATCGTTTTCACCAAGACCCTTTGAACGCTGAATAGTGTATTTTGCATCGCCGATTTCTTCAAGAGCCATTTGTTTTTCTTTTTCTGTATATGCAAACCAGGTCTGCCCTTTTGATGTAATTTCATAAAGGGGTGATTCTGCAATAAAGACTTTACCTTCTTTCAGAAGAGTTGGCATAAGTCTGTAAATCATTGTAAGAATAAGAGTTCTGATATGGAATCCGTCCACGTCCGCGTCGGTACAGATAATGATTTTACTCCAACGAAGATTATCAAGATTAAATAAAGAAAGTTCCTTATTTGATTTGCTTGAAACTTCAACACCGCACCCAAGAACTTTTATAAGGTCGATGATAATATCGCTTTTGAAAATACGGTTGTAGTCAAATTTCAAGCAGTTGAGAATTTTACCTCTTACGGGAATAACCGCCTGAAAAGCAGAGTCACGAGCCTGCTTACAAGCACCAAGAGCTGAATCACCCTCAACTATGAAAATTTCACGTTCGTTTTTATCTTTACTGCGGCAATCAACGAATTTTTCAACTCTGCTTGTCATATCATTAGATGAGGTCAGAGTCTTTTTAAGATTAAGCCTTGTGCTTTCTGCTTTAACACGGGATCGCATATTAATAAGCACTTGTTCGCAAAGTTTATCTGCATCAAGCTTATTTTCTATAAAGTAGATTTCAAGTTGGTGTTTGATAAACTCTGTTAAAGCTTCTTGAATAAATTTATTTGTAATAGCCTTCTTTGTCTGGTTTTCATAAGAGGTCTGGGTTGAGAAAGAAGAAATTACAAGCACCAAGCAATCTTCAATATCCTGAAAACTGATTTTGGGGTCGTTTTTAGTGTATTTACTGTTCTGCTTTAAATAAGCATCAATCTGTGAAACAAAAGCACTTCTTGCGGCTTTTTCAGGCGCTCCACCATGCTCAAGAAAGCTTGAGTTATGGTAATACTCCTTCATTTGCTTTTTATTTGAGAAGCAAAGTGCAATATTGATTTTAACTTTATATTCAGGCTTATCTTCTCTATCGCGACCTTTACGCTCTGTTTGCCAGAACTGAACTGTTGTAAGCCCGTCGTCACCAACGAACTCGTTTACATAGTCAACGATACCATTTTCGTAAACATATTCAAAAGTTTCAAACTTTGTTTCAGTAAGCTGATTTTTAAGAATGAATTTAATTCCCGGGTTAACAACTGACTGCCTTTTAAGAATTTCCTGAAAATATTCAAGAGGTATTGCAATATCGGTGAAAACCTTTAAATCGGGGCGCCATTTAATACGTGTTCCCGTATCTTTTTTATCATAGGGGATTTTCTTCATTTCACCATTAATTTTGCCTGCTTTAAACTGAAGCTCGTAGCAGAAACCGCCTGAATGTACCTCTGCTTCCATATATTCAGAAGAATACTGAGTTGCACAAAGACCAAGACCATTAAGACCAAGGGAATATTCATAGCTGCCGCCATCGTTGGTATCATATTTTCCCCCTGCATATAAATCGCAGAAAACAAGCTCCCAGTTGTAGCATTTTTCACGATTATTATAGTCAACCGGAATACCACGACCAAAGTCCTGAACCTCAACGGAATGGTCAAGAAAACGGGTAACCACAATTTTCTTACCATAACCCTCACGGGCTTCGTCAATGGAGTTTGAAATAATCTCAAAAACGGAATGCTCGCAACCATCAAGACCATCCGAACCGAAAATAACCGCAGGGCGCTTACGAACTCTGTCGGCGCCCTTTAATTTTTTAATACTTTCGTTACCGTATTCTTTTTGTGACTGTGTTGATTTAGCCATCAGTACACCTAACCTTTTCTAAAAAATACAATTTTTAGGGATTTTATCTTATATATTATACAATATCTTGTGATTTAGTCAAGAATTTTATTTATACAAAAAATTGAAAGGGTGTTTTACGGGACAATGATGAATTATCTTTTACCCGTTATGGTTGTTTTTTCTTTATTTTGCGCAATTGCAAAAGGGAAAATCAGTGAGCTTTCGGGTGCGGTTGTAACCGGCGGAACAGATGCAATTTCTTTGGTAATAAAATTAGCCGGTGTGGTCTGCCTTTGGAACGGATTAACCGCAATTGCTCAAAAAAGCGGATTAACCGCTTTAATATGCAAACTTTTCTCCCCTTTACTGCATTTACTTTTCCCGAAACTAAAAGATAAAAAAGCAAAAGAAGCCATAGCAATGAATATAACCGCAAACTTTTTAGGATTGGGAAATGCAGCAACGCCACTGGGTCTTGAAGCTATGAAGAGGTTGCAGAGCATAAACCCGACACCTGAAAAAGCAACAAACGAAATGGTACGATTTGTTGTAATTAATTCTGCGGCAATCCATCTGGTTCCCACAACAATTGCACTTCTCCGTTCGGAATACGGAAGCGCTGCACCAATGGAAATCCTCGCCCCCGCCCTTACAACTTCTATTATTGCTTTAACAATCGGAATAATTGCCACAACTCTTTTGGAAAAGGTGTTCAAATGAATAAAATAACAGATTTTATTTTGCCCTCTCTTGTGATTTTAATTATACTTCACGGGGCGTTTAAGGGAATAAATGTTTTTGATGAGTTTGTTAAAGGTGCAAAAAGCGGATTCACCACTATTTTAGATATAACTCCATCCCTGATAGCACTTCTACTTTGTGTGAATATGCTTAGTGCTTCGGGAGGACTTGATGTCGTCTGCTCTTTGGTTTCACCATTAACAACACTTTTAGGAATACCAAAAGAAATAACACCACTTGCGATTCTTTCACCCGTTTCGGGAAGCGGAGCATTGGGAATGTATGAAAACATTTTAAAGAGCTTTGGTCCTGACAGTTATATAGGCAGATGTGCTTCGGTAATTATGGGTTCAACAGAAACAACCTTTTATGCAATAACCCTTTATTACGGTTCAATCAACGTAAAAAAAACACGACACACTCTGCCAAGCGCATTGTGTGCCGATTTTACAAGCTTTATTTTGTCATCAAAATTTGTCAGATTATTTTTAGTAAAACATTGAAGAAAAACGCGGATCTAAATGCATGGAATATGCCGTTTCATTCTCACCCACAATTATATGGTCTGCAAGAGCATAGCCAATTTTGCGAAGAGTTACGCATACCATTCGGGTTGAGTCAATATCAAAAGCAGATGGCTCTGCGGAAGATGTTGGGTGATTATGCGCTAAAACCGCCAATGAAGAACCGCTGTCTAAAAGGTTTTTCATAATTTCTTTCATATCAATTTCCGAAGAGTTTTCATCACCCTCAGAAATAACAGTATAGCGCTTCAAACTCTTTTTAGTGTCAAAGCACATTAAAATAACTTTTTCAGTTTTCTCACCCTTCAGAAGAGAAACTGCAAGTTCTTTTAAATCTTCTGTGTTTTTATACACCCTTTTCTTAGGTGGTTTAGCTTTTGATATTCTTTTAAAAGTTTCGCCCATCGCCGCAATCATAACTGCAGTATTTTCGCCAACACCATCAACTCTTTCAAGTTGTGGAATATCAGCTTTGAAAACATCTTCAAAAGAACCAAAGTGATTTATAAGCTTATGGGCAAGTTCGTTTGTATCTTCTCGGGGTATGGAATAAAATAGCATCAGCTCGAGAAGCCTATGCTCCTCAAGCTGTGAAAAACCGTTTTTTATAACATTCGCTTTTACGCGTTTTCTATGCCCTGAATGAATATTTTTCTCTGCCATTTCCAATCACACAAAAGAGAATTAATTTTAAATTATAATGCTGCTGCCGCATTTTTGAGAGCTTCTGCCATATCGGTTTTCTCCCATTTAACATCAAGGTCAATTCTACCCATATGACCGTAAGCAGCAAGTGCTCTATACTGAGGCTTTCTGAGTTCAAGTTTCTCAATAATTGCAGCAGGACGAAGGTCAAAATATTTATTAACCAAATCTTCAAGCTGTGCATCGGAAAGCTTACCTGTTCCGAAAGTATCAACACGAACAGAAAGAGGACGAGCAACACCGATAGCGTACGCCAGCTGAAGCTCACATTTATCAGCAAGACCTGCAGCAACAATATTTTTTGCAACATATCTTGCGGCATAAGCGGCACTTCTGTCAACCTTTGTGGGATCTTTACCTGAGAAAGCACCACCACCGTGACGGGAATAACCGCCATAGGTATCAACAATGATTTTTCTTCCCGTAAGACCGCTGTCACCAACGGGACCACCGATAACAAAATTACCTGTGGGGTTAACGTAGAATTTTGTATTTTCATCCAGATATTTTTCGGGAATGATAGGCTTAATAACATTCTCAATAATATCTTTGCGGAGAATTTCAATGTCCATAGGGTCATGCTGAGAAGAAACAACAACAGCTTCAACTCTTACGGGTTTATCATTATCATCATATTCAATTGTAACCTGACTTTTACCATCAGGACGAAGATATGAAAGAGTTCCGTTCTTTCTTACTTCTGTAAGGCGACGAGCAAGCTTATGAGCAAGTGAAATGGGAAGAGGCATAAGCTCTTCTGTATCATTACAAGCAAAACCGAACATCATACCCTGGTCGCCTGCACCATGAAGATTATATGTATCCTCCTGACCACCTTTAAGCTCAAAGGATTTATCAACACCCATTGCAATATCTGCAGACTGTTTATCAATAGTCTGGAAAACTGCGCAGGTGTTACCATCGAAGCCACATTCGTTGTTATCAAAACCTATACTGCAAACAACCTCACGAACTATTTCAGGTATGTTAACCTGAGCATCGGTTGTGATTTCACCCATAACCATTACCATACCTGTTGTGCAGGTAGTTTCACAAGCAACACGGGAATATTTATCCTGAGCAAGCATCGCATCAAGAATGGCATCAGAAACTTGGTCACAAACCTTATCAGGATGACCTTCTGTTACGGATTCGGATGTAAAGTATCTTTTAGACATAATAAGCCTCCGCTTTATCAAATTACACAAAATTACAGAATAATATTACACTACAAAAGAGTTATTGTCAAGTTGTGTCGAGGGGTTTAACAAAAGGTTAACATAAGCTGTTGTTTTTTGATACATTTGCATTTTATGTAACACTGTGATAAAATAACGAAAAAGTTTTTAATCATAGGAACAGATAATATGAAAACAATTAAAATTAACTTTTGCGGTTTTTGGGGTAGTTTTAATAAAGAGAACAATCTATTCACCCAAATCCTCTCAGAACATTTCAATATTGAAATCTCAGAAAAGCCTGATTTTGTTATATGTTCAAACAGAGGCAAGCCCTTTGAATATATGCAATACGACTGTGTTCGTTTAATGGTTATGGGTGAAAATATTTCACCTGATTTTACAGTTTTTGACTATTGCATTGGCTTTGACTATTTAACCTTCGGTGACAGATATTTCCGTTTACCTTTCGCATTTTATAACGACAGCGCAAAGCCTTGGGCACCTTCAGCGTTATCAAAAGATGAAGCAACCGAGATTTTAAAAAACAAAACGCATTTTTGCAATTTCATATACAGACACCCATCCTCCCACGGTATGCGAGAAAAATTTTTCACAACATTGAATGAATACAAACCTGTTGTTTCTGCCGGCGGTCATTTAAACAACACAGGCAGTAAAAATGGTTGCACATGGGCAGAAAAATATGAAATTGTTAAAAAATCAAAATTCACTATTGCCTGCGACAGCATTGAATATGATGGATTTGTTACTGAAAAAATCATTCAGGCTTTTGACAATCGCTCTATCCCCATATATTTCGGCAACAAAAGAATTGATGACGAATTCAACACAAATGCATTTATATGGTGCAGAAATAAAAATGAATTTGAAAGCACTATTGAAAAAATAAAATATATTGATTCTCACGATGATGAATATATAAAAATGCTTTGTGAAAACCCATTAAAAAAACCTGACGAAATCAAAAAGCGATATGAGGAATTAGAAAAATACCTCGTTAACATTTTCTCTCAAGAGCCTTGCGAAGCTTACAGACGAGTTAAATATTACGCAGCAGAAGAACACGAAAGGCATTTGAAAAACCTCTATAAGTTATACGCCAAAACGCCGAAAGCCCTCCACAGCATAATAGAAAACATTTCAAAATAAAAATGGCTATGTTAAGTTTTTCTTAACATAGCCGTTTTTCATTTATCAAGCCCGATGCTAACCGAAAGGGCATCGTTTATTCTTGACATATCTGTTTCGGGAAGGTTTCCCATCTTTTCTTTAAGGCGTTGTTTATCCAGCGTTCTTATTTGTTCAAGAAGCACCACAGAATCCTTTGAAAGACCGCAGACTGCCGCATCAACGCTTATATGTGTGGGCAACTTGGTTTTAAACTGTTGACTTGTTATAGCTGCAGCAATAACCGTGGGGCTGTATTTATTGCCGATATCATTCTGAACTATAAGTACGGGGCGAACTCCGCCTTGCTCTGAGCCGACCACAGGACTAAGGTCTGCATAATATATGTCCCCTCTTTTAATATTCAAGCTATCACTCTCCGAAAAGGCAAAATAATTTTTACAACCATATTTTTGCCCAACGGTATTAAAAATAATCACTTTTAAAAAAAGAATTATTGAAACTATGTTTCATTAACATTATATTCAATCTTTGTCCAATTGGTGAAAAAAGGTTGTCACCTATTGGCAACAACCTTTCCGATTAATAAACATATTCAATTTTAATGGTTTCGGAAGAATACTTCTGTGCAGCCTCGTCACCTTTAGAGCCCTGAACACATCTTATGGTAAGCTCTCCTTTTCTCTCACCGCCAAACACACCGTTTCCAACATAATTAACGCTATCGGGGATTTCAATAAGAGTTAAAGAACTGCAACCTCTGAAGCAATATTCGCCGATTGACTCTGTGCCATATTTAAGAACAAGCTGTTCCAAAGAAGTACAACCATCAAAAGCGAAATTGCCGATTGTTTTTGCTGCAGGAAGATTTATTGTTTTTAGCTTGGGACAATTCTGGAAAGCATTGTTACCAACAGTGATTGTATAAGGCGCACCAAGGAAGGTTACAGATGTAAGATTTTTGCAATCCTGAAAAGCGTTATTGCCGATATATGTAACAGTTTCGGGGATACATATACTTTTAAGACTCTGCTTCTGGAAGCATTTATCACCAATTCCTGTAACAGTATAACCTGCAATTTTCTCAGGAATCCAAACAGAAGCGTTATCACCGAGATATTTGGTGATTGTTACGGAACGATTCTCTTTATTTATGTTGTATTTGTACTCCTGCAATTCAGGTTCATCGAAGCTGCTTGAAGCATTTTCGGTAGGTTGAGCATTTGTTACATATTCTGTGTAAACATATATGATAGTTGTTTGAACAACAGGTGCTACAGTAGTGGTTTCTGTTGTGGTTTCGCTGGGGTCGGTCGTATCAGTTGCAGTTGCAAGCTCGCTTGCCATCTGCTCAAGGTCAACCCAGGATTCAGTTTCCCCGGTTGTTTGGGGTGCTTTTGTTGCTTGCAAAGAATAGCCGGGTTTGGTAGTGGTTTCTTTACCGGAATTGCTATTCTGAACAATGCTTACTACAAGCACAGTTGCCGCAACAAGTAATGCCACGCAGAGAGAAATAATTATTTTGGTTGTCTTTTTCATATAATAACCTCGCAAGGATGATTTCCGTTCATTCCTAGATATTATACAGTATATTTTTAAAAAAGTACATAGCATTTTTTAACTTAAGTGTTAATTTTTTAAGTTTTTGTCATTAAACCCCGAATTTTTGTACAAATACAAGGGTTTAATTTACTGCAATTTCACGATATTTTAAACTTTTATTGTTTTTTTATTTTACATTTGATAAAATTAATTTAATTATGAAATAAGTGAGGTTTTACTATGAAAAAATCTTGGTACAAAGAGATGGTAGTTTACCAGATATGGCCCCGTTCCTTCTGTGACAGCAACGCAGACGGAATCGGCGACCTTGAAGGTATTTTTTCAAAGCTTGACTACATCAAAAGCATTGGTGTAGATGCTATCTGGTTTTCACCGCTTTTCAAGTCACCAAATGCTGACTATGGTTACGATATTGCCGACTATATGGATATTAACCCCGAATACGGCGATATGGATACCTTTAAAAAGGTTCTTGCAGGTTGCCACGAACGCGGAATAAGAGTGTTTATGGACCTTGTTGTTAACCACACATCAACTGAGCATATGTGGTTCAAAGAGGCTTGCAAGAGCGTTGATAACCCCTACCATGACTACTATATCTGGCGCAAGGGCAAAGGCAAAAACGGAAAGAAGCCACCTAACAACTGGCTTTCAACCTTTGAGGGCGGTGCCTGGGAATATGTTGAATCTGTTGACGAATACTATCTCCACGTATTTACAAAGGGTCAGCCTGACTTAAATATGGATAACCCCAAGGTTCGTGAAGAGGTTAAGAACATTATGAAGTTCTGGCTCGATATGGGTGTTGACGGCTTCCGTGAGGATGTTATTACATATATCTCAAAAAGAGAAGGTCTTCCCAATGCTATTCCGATTCCTGTTGCTGCAGGTATGGAGCATTACAACTGCGGTCCTCATCTTTATGAATATCTTAAAGAATTCCATGATGATGTGCTTTCAAAATACGATTGCTACACCGTTGGTGAAGGTCCCCTCATCACTCCCGAAAAGGTTCTTCGCTTTGTTACAGAGGATGAAACTCAGGTTCTTAAAACAATGTTCAGCTTCGACCACCTTGAAGCAGACTGCTTTATGACCGACTGGATTAAGGTTCCTTTCAGCCTTAAAAAGATGAAAAAATGTTACCAGAAATGGTACGATGCTATGGATGGCAAGGGCTGGCATACTCTTTACCTTGAAAACCATGACCATCCCCGTATTGTTGACCGTTACGGTAGCCTTAAATACAGAGAAGCAAGTGCAAAAATGCTTGCAACAATGTGTTACCTTCAGAGAGGTACTGTTTTCATTTATCAGGGTCAGGAAATCGGTATGACAAATATCGAGCTCAAATCAATCGATGAGTTCAAGGATATGATTACCTTTAACAATCAGAAATTATTCAAAAAGCTTCATATAAGTGATGAGAAATTCATTAAAATGGCAAATGCAGGCTCACGTGAAAACTCACGTACACCTGTTCAATGGAACGATGGCCCGTATGCAGGTTTCTCAACTGTAGAACCTTGGTTTAACCTTAACCCCAACTATAAGGAAATAAACGTTGCAGCTGCAGAAGCAGATGAAAACTCTATTCTTAACTACTACCGCAAGCTTCTTAAATTCCGTAAGGAAAACGAGGTTGCTATTTACGGTGATTTCAAGCAATATTACAAAAACAGTAAAGAGCTTTTTGTTTATGAAAGAAACCTTGATGGTGTTAAGCTTCTTGTTGTTGCTTCATTTACAGAAAATGCAGTTGATTTCAAAGCACCTGATGGAATCGACCTTTCCAAAGGCGAGCTTGTTCTCGCAAACTACAATGATGCAACACTAAATGGAAATGGCTTCAAAACAAAGCCCTACGAAACAAGAGTTTATTTGTTTAAATAAATGATGAATGCCCCCAATCAAAACTTGAAGTTTTGATTGGGGGCATAATTTTCATACACTTAATTTTGAAATATCAAGCTTTTCGTATTTTTCGATAAAGGCTTTGAAGAATTTGAGCATTTTTTCAACTCCACCCTCTTTATTGCTTTCGCAATTGAGAACAAGTAAAGGTTCGTGTACGCTCATTCTTAAAAGCTGCCATCCGTCACCGAGGTTTTCGTTGAAATTAACTCTGACACCCTCATGGTTTACGGGTGCAACGGTTATTCCATCTGTATTTTCGCAGAGAGCTTTGAAATCTTCAATAACAGAGAGTCCGTAATCTCTGAAATCATCTAGTTTAATTGTAAATCTTACCTCTTTTTCTTCAACGGGTGTTTCAAGGTTTTCAATAAGGCTTTCAATGGACTTACCCTCTTTATTGAGCTTTGCGAGTTCAATGATAATTTTAGTTATAAGATATGCACCATCGTCAAGATAATAGTTTTCTTTAAATGCAGCGTGACCTGAAGTTTCAATTGCAAGAGGTGCATTTTTATTTTCTTCGTTTTCAAGGCGGATTGCTTCGTCAATAACGTTCTTGTAGCCTCTTTTAAAACGATGGTGAACACCGCCCAAATCCTTTTCGATGAACTTCGCAAGACCGTCACTTGTTACAGAGTCGGTAACAATAATTCCGCCTTTATTATCTTTGAGAGCGATATACGAAGCAAGTGCAACAAGCTTATTTCTGTTAATTTCCTGCGCATTTTTATCCACACAAGCAGCTCTGTCACAGTCGGTATCAAAGATAACACCGAAATCCGCACCGCTTTTTTCAACAGCTTCGGAAATGGATTTCATTGCTTCTTTATTTTCAGGGTTTGGAATGTGATTTGGGAATCTTCCGTCAGGCTCAAGATATCGGCTTCCGTTAATATCTGCACCCAGTCGCATAAGCACATTTTCTGCATAGAAGGCACCAACGCCATTTCCTGCATCAACAACAATTTTAAGGTCGGCTAAGGGTCTGTCGTAATTTTCAGCATTAACACCTTTTTTAATCATTTCCTGCAAATCTGCGCAATATTTTTTCATATTGTCAAGCTTTTCAATGTTAAGCTTGACTTCTTCTATTTCATACGGATTTTCCTGTGCAAAGGCGAGAATTTCTTTAATATCATTGCCTGAAAAACCACCCTCTTTAGTGAAGAATTTAAGGCCGTTCATCTCCATAGGAAGATGACTTGCGGTGATTTCAACTGCCGCATCAACACCGAAATTAATAATGGACATAAACATTGAGGGCGTTGAGGAAAGTCCGCAATCATAGACCTTAACGCCTAAAGAAGCAAGAGTTCTTGTAACAGTCCTTGAAATATGCTCCGAGGAAACCCGGGAATCGTAACCAACTGTAACAGTAAGGCTTTCTTTATTTAATTTTTTCTTTAAAAACGCCACAAAAGATGCGGTTATGCTCATCAAACGAGCATCGGTTAAATCAATCCCCTTGCCGTCTTTTTCTATAGCTGTACCTCTTATATCTGTTCCGCTTTTTAAATACATTAAATTATCCATTATATTCTCTCCTGATTACATAATACGCTCTTTGGGTATCTTCCTTTGGTCTTCCGCAACTGAATTCCGCATAGCGTTTAATAACCTTAAAGCCTGCGCTTTCAACTGCAACAGTAATTTCTTTATCCGTAAAGGCAATTTCCTTGAAATTCTCACTAAATCTGTTGTAACTGCCATCTTCATTTTTAACAAAAAAATCAAGGTTAATTCCAACAGTTACACCATCGGGGTAAAGGGTGTTTTGCCAAATGCAATAAACATTCTTTTCATCGTAGATAAAAGTATTATTCCCCAAAATTTCCTGATGCTTGTAAACAGTATTAACATCAAAAATCATTATTCCACCATCATCAATGAAATTTTTGAGAACCAGAAAGGTTTTTCGCATTTCATCTGCTGAAGCAAGGTGATTTATGCTATCAAGTGAGCAAACAATTGCTCTAACTGTTCCGTAAAGGTCTGTTTCCTGCATTTTCTGACAAAGAAAAAGGATATTTTCTCCTTCTTCCATGGCTTTTTCACGAGCTTCCATAAGCATATCGGGTGAAGCATCCGTTCCGATAACCTCAAATCCCATTTTTGAAAACTCAACGGAAAGAGAACCCGTTCCGCAAGCAAGGTCAAGAAGAAGACCATCCTTTATATCGAAATCCGCGAGAATGCTCCCGATATATTCAGCTCGTTTTTTATAATCAACATTCTGCGTTAATTCGTCGTAAACCGATGCAAATGATGAATAGGACATTTAATCACCTCATATTTTCTTTATTTTATCATAATTCAAGAAATATGTAAATAACACCAATTACGTTGAAATGCTTAAAAAGAGGTGTTTAAATTTATAAGTATTGCACACTTTAAAAGATATTAAATATATGTTAATATAAAGTCAATAATGGAAATAGGAGGAAAACCTATGAAAAAACTATTATCAATTACTCTCGCGGTTATTATGATTGTAATTGGTGTTCTCCCTTGCTTTGCCGCCGATGGCAGCTGCACCTGCGGTCAGACACCAATAATTTATGTTGCGGCTCTTGGTAGCGGTTCCGTTTACCTTGATGAAGGCACCGAGAATGAAAAACAGCTTTTCCGCCCTGATGTTGGCGAAATGCTCGGTGAGTTCACACCTATCATTCCCGCAGTTGCTGACCTTATCAGCACAAAAAATTATGATGCTTTCGGTGATGTGCTTATCCCTTGTGTTAATAACGCTTTCGGTATGCTTGCTATGGACAGCGAAGGTAATTCACAACCAAGAGTTACAACCGAGGAATTCCACCCCGATACTGCCGACCACGGCATTGATTACAGCTATTACTTCGGCTATGATTTCCGAGTTGACCCCATTGAAAATGCAAAGCTTCTTCACCAATACATTCAGGAGGTTAAGGAAGTAACGGGTCACGATACAGTTCGTTGCAGAGCTTCAAGCATGGGCGGCGTAACCTTTATGGCATACTTAAGGCTCTATGGTTCAAAGGATATCGAAACCATCATTTTCCAGAATTGCCCCTTGCAAGGTACTGCAGTTGCAGGAGAACTTTACAATGGTCTTGTTCACATTGATAAGGATGCACTTTTAAGATATGCCGAATGTGCTCTTCCCTCGATGGACAGTGATTTCTTTGGCGCCTTCCTATATATGCTCCTTGAAATGCTTGACGGTGCAGGTGTTTTAAGAGATTTAGTTGGTGTAGCAGATAACCTTGTTGTTAACCTTAAAGACAGAGTGTTTGATGAAGCTCTCATCCCCATATTCGGAACAATGCCCGGTATCTGGAGCTTTGTACCCGATGAATACTATGAAACTGCAAAAGAATTTATGGGAATCAACGATGGCGAGCATCAGGTACTTGTTGACAAACTTGACTACTACCATTATGAAGTTCAACAGAGTGCAGAAGAGCTTCTTAACCAGGCAAAAGCAGACGGCACAAATGTCTACATTGTTGCAGGCTATAATATGCAGAGAACACCCCTTGTTACAGCATACCTTAACACATCCGATGGTACTGTTGATACAAAATATGCTTCTCTTGGTGCTACTTGTGCAGATATCGGTGAACAGCTTCCCGAGGATTATGAACAAGCTGAACACAAAGATACTTGGTATATTTCCCCTGACAGAATGATCGATGCTTCAACCTGCATTCTCCCCGAAAACACATGGTTCGTTAAAGATATGCTTCACTCCACGACTCATGATGGTCACGACGAATTCTACAGAATTCTCCATGAAAGCGAAAAACAGCTTACCGTTTTTGATATGGAAGAATATCCTCAATTTATGCAGAACGATACAGTTAATCAAACCTTCCACGAGGTTCTCCCCTTAAGAGGCTCTCATCTGCAGAATGTTGCAACTCAGGCATTCCAAATGCCCAGTTTTATGAGCTTTATGAAGCTTTTTGTTACATTATTTGAAGAGTTTTATCATTGGATGGTTGACTAATCTTTAAAACATTATCCCCTTGATAACTTTTAATTCAAGTTATCAAGGGGATAATTTCATTTTATTCAGCTTCGCCCGTACCCTCAAAATAATCCGGATACTGCTCCATAACCATTGATTGAACGAGATTGAATACCATTACACCTTCTGCGGCTTCGCAATTATAGTGATCTCCTAAAACAAGCTGACCGTTTGTGTAGCTGATTTTTCTTTCAGGTGCTGCACCAATATGGTATACATAATCCAAATTGTCAACACTCTTTTCATATTTATTGCCAATAAGACTTTTCTTGAAGCGCAAAACATAGTTTGTACCTGTATCAGGCTCGGAATAAATCGCAACAAGTGATGCTGGGTCAAGATTATAGGTACTTGCTATCAGCTTTATAAACACATTATTGGGATCATCCGTAAGGAAATTATCACCATTCTTATCAGGTATAACAACTCCACTGCTTTCTATCTCTATTGCTTTTCTCAGAGCAAGAACCGCATCTTCAACGGAAATAACACCATCTGCATTCATATCGCCATAAACAAGAAATTCTTCAGTTATTTCCGAAAGACCTGAAGCAAATCGGAGAATTAAGCGGGCATCGGTAGTTTCCACCTTGCCGTTTAAATCTACATCTCCTAAAAGAATTGTTGGTTCTTGTGTGACTTCATTCTCTCCATCTTCTGCAAATGCTATTATTGAAAACAAACTCAACAAAAGTACAATGCAAAGGAGAAATGAAGATACTTTAAACATTTTTTTCATCTTAAATATTCCTTAAAATTATTGTTTGAAGAATTCTGTAAAAGCACGGTATGCCATATACAAATCGAGTTTTGAGATAACCTCATAGGGTGCGTGCATTGAAAGAACGGGAACACCGAGATCAACAACATCGACATCCAGGTTTGCGATGTATTTTGCAACTGTTCCGCCACCACCTGCATCAACTTTACCAAGCTCACCAATCTGCCATACAACACCTGCTTTATCAAGCATATTTCTGATTTTTCCCATATACTCGGCAGAAGCATCGCTAGTTCCTGCTTTACCTCTTGCACCTGTATATTTTGTAATTACAACACCCTTATTGAGATAAGAGGTGTTATTTTTTTCGAATACGGAATTGAATGTGGGGTCATATGCTGAGTTAACATCTGCAGAAAGACATTCGCTTTTTGAGAGAACTTCGAAGGCATCAAGTCCGTTTGCTTTTGCAAGGTAAGCAATAAAATATTCAAGATAAGATGACTGGAGACCGGTGTTACCATCGGAGCCCGTTTCCTCTTTATCCGTAAGAACTGTAATTGCAGTATAATCGGGATTTTCAATACTGAAAATTGCTTGCCCTGCAGGGTAAGCACAAACTCTGTCATCGTGGCCGTAAGAACCAATAAGACCTCTGTCAAAGCCAATATCATCTGCCTTGAATGCCGGAACAACCTCAAGCTCTGCGCTTAAGAAATCGCTTTCAACAATGCCGTATTTCTCGTTTAAAAGTTTGAGAATGTTAAGTTTAACAAGCTCGCTACCATCATCGTCTTTGAAAGGACGGCTACCAACTATAACATTGAGTTCTTCGCCTGCTATTCCTTCTGAAAGAGTGCGTTTACCCTGTTCGGAGCCCAAATGCGGAAGGATATCGGAAATAACAAATTTAGGTTCACCCTCTTCTTCCCCGATTTTAACGCTGATTTTTGAGCCATCTGCTTTAACGATAACGCCGTGAAGAGCAAGAGGAATTGCAACCCACTGATATTTTTTTATACCACCGTAATAGTGTGTTTTGAAAAGTGCGAGTTCATCACTTTCGTAAAGGGGATTTGGTTTTAAATCAAGACGGGGTGAGTCAATATGAGCGGCGGCAATTTTAACGCCCTCTTTAAGACTTTTTTTACCGATAACTGCAAGAATAATTGCTTTCTCGCGATTAATATAATAAACCTTATCCCCTGCTTTGTATTGCTTTTCAGGGTCAAACTCCTGAAATCCTTTTGCCTTTGCATCCTCTAAAACGACTGCAACTGCTTCTCTTTCAGTTTTAGCATTATCCAAAAATTTCTTGTAATCCTCTGCAAAAGCATCTGCTTTTGCAATTTCATTTTCCTCAACAACCGCACTTGCATGCTGAGGCTTATAAAAAAGTTCTTTTTTAAGTTCTTCTACTGTTGCCATAATATTTGCTCCTTTAGAATAAATTACATTCTGCCTATTTCAACTATAATTGTCCAGAATCTTGTGCCCTTAAACCATTCAACCACATCATCAATAAAAGCATCAAATCCTGTGGGTTCTTCGTATTGAAGCTTTTCGCTACCATCGTCAATTACAAGTGCTTGTGTCATACAAACACCGCCTTCACCGTAAAGCTCAGCTCTTACATATTGAAAATCTTCTGCTCCCTCAATTTTGTCAAGGTCAAGTGTGATTTCATCATCACCGATTTCGCTTGTTGCAATAACCTTACCATTTGCAATCCATTGAATTTTTTCACTTTCGGTTGCGGTAACAGTTATCTTATGGCCATCAACCTGAACCTTTGTAAACATAGGATAGGAAAGACCGAGATTACGAACATCTATATCCTCTGCAGGTCCTATGATATCATTTGCTCTTAAAATTCGAGTTACAGCAAAAAATGCACCGCTTTGCATAGTTGCTTTGATGTTTTCGATAGTGTTTTCTTTCATCATAAACACGCTGAAGGAGGTATCAACATTTTCTCTATCGTGGGCATCAGTATTGCTGAAGCCGATAACATTTTTACCATAAGGGAGAGTATACATCAAAAGGTTGTCCCAAAGGACCCTGTCATAACAGGTTGTGCTGTTTCTGTCGTTAAAAGCTTCAATGCCCATACAACTATCGTATTTCAAAATAAGATCACCGAAATATTTAACATTTTGGGGATCGCTTACAACTGTTATATCTTTATTACTTTCAAGGAAATCACCGGGGTGGTTAATATGCGAAATACCACCATTTTCTTCAATAAAGGAAAGAGCCTGATCATAACCGCTTTCCCTACCGCCGAAGCCATCACCAATACCCTCAGGAAGAAAATATCCGTTAACATGGCATTTCGTAAGAGTGAGGTTATTAAGCTCGTTTGCACCGGTAACACAAACCATCTTTTTATTTCTTATTGTGCCATCGTAAAGCGGATATGTACCATTTGTAATTGCAGCAAACTCTTCATCTGTGAGATGGACACGTGGAACACTGTGATAGAAATATAAGAACTGATTTGTCTGATGTCTGTTCCACTCAACACCTGTTACACCATGGTCGGAGTTTGCAAGGAAATCGTAATCCTGCTCGTAATATTCCTTAACCATTGTGGGTAAATCCTCATCTGCATCGCTATATGAGGTGTGAGAATGAAGTGAACCCTTATAGGCTCCCCATGCATCTTCCCCCTCCCATATAACATCTTCATAAGGAGAAATAATTTTATATTCATTTTTATCTGCAGCTACTCCGTTTACCGCAAAAAGCGACAACAAAAGAGAAAGACACAAACCTAAAGCTATTACTCTCTTCACTTGTTTCATATTTTTAACCTCTTTCATTTATTTTAAATCATAAATATCTTTATATTTTTCGTAATTTCGCATAACTCTTTTAACATACCCCTCTGTATCTTCATAGGGTATATTTTCAAGTGTTTCACCATCGGGAGAGATTCTCGGGTCTGAAAGCCATTCATTAACCTTACCTCTCCCTGCGTGGTATGCAGCCAAAGCGGTTTCGGTGTTACCAAATTCATCTATAAGCATTTCTAAAAAATATGCACCGTAATAAACGGAGATTTCAGGTTCAAAGAGTGCATCCTCTTCATATTCTTCCCCGGTTTTAGTCTGTAACCAAGTAAATGTATCGGGTGTGATTTGAGTAAGACCCTTAGCACCAACGGAAGAAATTGCATTTTTATCAAATCCACTTTCAGTTTTGATAAGTGCGTAAAGTAAAGATTCATCAATTTCAAAAGCTTCAGCATTTTCTTTCACAAGCTCTGCATACTGCCTTGGATAAATAGTCTGCACACCTAATTTAACTACATTAACCATTATTATAATTAAAATTACCGATAATATCAATAGCAGTGATATCAGTTTTAATATATTTACATTTCGGTTTTCTCTCAATTAAAAAGCTCCTTTGTCAAAGAGTCGATTTGTTTTTTCAAGTCGTAATCGTAAAAATTGGATATAATATACGTTGCTTTTTTCAAATAATAGCCATCATCTTTTTGACCCTTAATTCTTACAAGCGCATCCTCTTCACTCAAACTATCTCTTTTTATTATTCGCTCTTTTCTTACATTTTCAGGAGCGTGAACAACAAGTAACACATCACATTCATCTGCAAAACCCGATTCTATTATTGCCGCCGCATCCACCACCACAGTGTCATATTGCAAAAATGCTTTTTCTGCTTGTTTTCTAATTTCAGAATTAATTGCAGGATGCATAATTGAATTAAGAAGCTCTGTATTTTCGGGAGAAGAAAAAGCTTTTTTTGCAAGAACTTTTCTGTTCAGCGTTCTTCCGTCCTCCTTCATAATATCCCAACCGAAATTTTCACAAAGTTCGGGCAAAATGCTTTTATTGATTTCGAGAATTTCTCTTGCAACAACATCCCCATCAATAATATATGCGCCTTTTTCTTTAAGATAATTAGAAACTGTGGATTTTCCTGCGCCTGTCTTACCTGTAAGCCCAATAAGTTTTTTCAATACTACACCTCAATTACATTGAATCCTGCCGCTCTTAAAAGCCTGTTAAGAACTGCAAGATTATCTTTATTCTCTTCATCGGGGTATCTTACAAAGCACTGCTTTGCTCCGATTTTATCAAGCTCACGAAGAGAATCAAAAAGATTATGTGAAAGATTTTTATAATCTGCAAATCCATATTTTATGTATGGTATTTTAAGTTTTTCAACACTATCATCATCGAAAATCATAGCATAGGTTTCACTATCAAAGCCATTTACATATTGGCAAAAGGCGTCAAAAGAGCCTTTCACAAGTGTTATTTTGGCATCGGGTGAATAGTGCTTATATTTCATACCCGGTGAAGCGGCAGTTTCGTTATTTTTCAACGGATTCAAAACTGCATCATCAACCTCAACCTCACCTAAAACGCTTATAAGCTCTTTAAGTGTAACATTACCCGGTCTTAAAAGCCTTGGCTTTTCTCCTGCAAGAGTGATAACAGTTGATTCAACACCCTCTGCACAGTCTCCACCGTCAATTATAAAAGGAATTCTGCCCTTCAAATCCTCGTAAACGTGTTCTGCTTTGGTTGGACTGGGTTTACCTGATAAATTAGCTGACGGAGCAGCTAAAGGCAAACCGCTTAATTTTATAAGCTTTCTTGCAATTTCATGAGATGGGCAACGGACTGCAACTGTTTCGAGATTTCCTGTTGTGCAATAAGGTACTTTATCTGCCTTGGGAAGAATTATTGTAAGAGGACCGGGCCAGAATTTTTCTGCAAGTTTTTTTGCAGTTTCGGGAACCGCCTTAACTAACTCGTATATTTCTGAAAATTCAGAAATGTGAACTATTAAGGGGTTATCTGTTGGTCTGCCCTTTGCCTCAAAAATCCTGCTTACAGCAAGTGGCGAAAAGGCATTTCCTGCAAGTCCGTAAACTGTTTCCGTAGGCATACCTACAACCTCTTCGTTCTGAAGAAGTTCTACTGCTTTTTTATATTTCTCGTCACAATCATCAATTGTTATTTTAACAAGCTCTGTGTTCAAAATTCATTCCTCATTTATTCTTCTGAATCCTTCAATTTATCTGCCGTATCTGCAGTAATGAGTGCATCAATAATTTCATCAAGGTCACCGTTCATAATGGCTTCAATTCTGTAAAGAGTAAGACCTATTCTGTGGTCAGAAACTCTTCCTTGAGGGAAATTATATGTTCTTATTCTTTCGCTTCTGTCTCCTGTTCCTACTTGTGAACGGCGCTCATCTGCAATTTCTGCATTTTGTTTTTCCCGCTCTGCTTCAAGAAGACGCGAGCGAAGAATTTTCATTGCTCTTTCGCGGTTTTTATGCTGGCTTCTTTCATCCTGACATTCAACCACAGTACCTGTAGGCAAATGTGTAATACGAATGGCAGACTCTGTTTTATTGACATGCTGACCACCAGCACCGCTTGAGCGGTAAGTATCAATCTGCAAATCTGCCGGGTCAATTGCAATATCAACCTCTTCAGCCTCAGGAAGAACTGCAACAGTCACAGTTGATGTATGAATTCTTCCTCCTGACTCGGTTTCAGGCACACGTTGAACGCGATGAACACCGCTTTCAAATTTAAAACGAGAATAAGCACCCTCACCTGTAATCATAAAGCTGATTTCCTTTATACCACCAAGACCTGTTTCATTTATTGACAAAACCTCGGGCTTCCAGCCACGGTTTTCGGAATACATTGAGTACATTCTGAAAAGAGAATTACCGAAAAGAGCCGCTTCCTCTCCCCCTGCACCTGCACGAATTTCGATAATAACATTTTTATCATCATTGGGGTCTTTGGGTAAAAGAAGAATTTTCAACTGTTCATTAAGCTCTTCTACTTTTACCTTACATTCTTCTATTTCTAGTTCAAGAAGCTCTTTAAGGTCTTTATCGGGCTTTTCTGAAAGCATTTCCTTTGCGGCTTCACCATCACTTACTGCCTTTTTATATTCTCTGTAAGTTTCAACCAAAGGAGTAAGATTCTTTAATTCTTTCATTAATGAGGCGTATTTGCTTTGGTCGGAAACTGTTTCGGGCAAGCAAAGCAGTTCATTAACTTTTTCAAAACGCTCTTCAACCTGTTGGAGTTTATCAATCATCTGTATTCTCTCTTGTTACTTTCTTAATATTTTTCTCAGCTTTTGAACGGGGAATTAAAAACTCTCTGCCACAACCTTTACAATGCAAGCGGAAATCCATTCCCGAACGCAAAACCGTAAACTCTTTTGAACCGCAAGGATGCTGCTTTTTCATTTCAAGAATATCGCCAACTCGAATATCCACCTAAACGCCCCCAATTAAACCAAATTTGGTTCGAACACACTCACTCTGAAATTTTATAGAAATATTGTAACACACTTTCACATAAAATTAAAGAGTAGATATAGAAAAATAAAAATAAATGAATCAGGTGATAACGAAATGACAAACTACCTCCCCGAAGGCTTTTTGATTAACACTAAAGAAAATATTTATGCACTTTCATCTTATGATGCTTTTTATAAAGCATACACAGAGAAAAAACAACTTGAAGCAAGGGCTATTTACTGCGACAGAGAACACAACCTGCATATTGATTTCGGCTTTATTCACGGTATAATCCCACGAGAAGAATGTGCTATAGGCATAAAAGAAGGTACAACAAGAGATATTGCAATAATTGCAAGAGTGAATAAACCTGTCAGGTTTGTTATTGATAATATTAAGTTATCAGGTGATAAAAAAATAGCTTTTTTAAGCAGAAAAAAGGTGCAAGAAGAATTTCAGGCACTATTAAATAAAAATATTTTTTCAGGCGATATTATCACTGCAAAAATCACTCATCTTGAAAACTTTGGTGCTTTTTGTGATATTGGTTGCGGTGTAAATGCTCTTCTGCCCATTGATAATATTTCCGTTTCAAGAATACCTCACCCGAGTGTAAGATTTGATGTTGGTGACGATATAAAAGTTATAATAAAATCCTTTGACGAGGAAGGTCGGGCAACTCTCACTCATAAAGAGCTTTTAGGCACTTGGGAAGAAAATGCTGAAAAATTTCAAATTGGTGAAACAGTCAGCGGTATTGTGAGAAGTGTTGAAAGCTACGGTATTTTTATTGAATTAACCCCAAATCTTGCAGGCTTGGCAGAATATACCCCTGCAGTTTATGACGGCCAACAAACAAGCGTTTACATAAAAAGCATAATCCCTGAAAAAATGAAAGTGAAATTGATAATTGTCGACTCTTTTGATGCAGATTACCCCAAGAAAAAGCCGGATTATTTTATTAAAGATGGTCACCTTGATTATTTCCGCTATTCCCCTTATTTTTCCGATAAAATTATAGAAACATTCTTTTGATTTTACTTGAAATAAAGTGTTACTGTATTGTATAATTATACCATAACTACCTTGATAGGAGTGTTTATTATGCAATACAGTAATTTTAATTCTATCGGCAGAAGTATTTCCAAACTTGGCTTTGGTCTTATGCGATTACCTAAAAAAGATGAAAACAGCGAAATCATTGACAGAGATGAGGCGTTCAGGCTTATTGACCTTGCAATGAAATCGGGTGTTAATTACTTTGACACAGCTTATGTTTATCACGGTGGTGATTCAGAAAAATTTGCAAAAGAGGCTCTTAGCCGCTACCCACGCGAATCCTACTGTCTCGCCACAAAGCTTCCCGGTTGGGCAATAAAAGACCACGGCAAACATACGCCGGAGCTTTTCAATGAACAATTAGAAAAATGCGGTGTTGATTACTTTGATTTTTATCTTCTTCATTCCGTAAACCGCGATATAATGAAAGTTTTTGAATCAGATAATTCATACGAATATCTTGCAGAGCAGAAGAAACTCGGTAAAATAAAAAATTTAGGCTTCTCCTATCATGGCGATTTAGAATTTTTCATTGAACTTATAGACAAATACAAATGGGATTTTGTTCAGCTCCAGATTAACTATTACGACTGGGAAAACCAGAATGCCAAAGCATATTATGAAGCTCTTGCAGACAGAAATATCCCATGCATTGTTATGGAGCCTGTTCGTGGCGGTTCTTTACATACACTCAATGATGAAGCAAGAAAAGTTTTTGAAGATTTAGGAAACGCCTCCCCTGCCTCTTATGCTTTAAGATATGTTGCCCAGCTTCCCAACGTTCTTGTAACCCTCAGCGGTATGTCAACCTATGAACAGGTTGAGGACAACCTAAAAACCTTTGATATATTAGAACCTCTTACAGATATTGAAAAAGAAGCAATTGAAAAAGCAAATATTCTTTTCAGAAAGAATTTTGCAGTGCCTTGCACCGATTGCAAATACTGTGTTGAAACCTGTCCTGCAGGAATTAACATTCCGGCTTGTTTCTCTGCATATAACGAATATAATAAAACAAGAAGCAAAGCAGATTTTTCAAAACACTATGAATTAATAAACGAGGAGCAGAGAGCAAACAACTGCTTAGACTGCAAAGCTTGTGTTGAAAAATGCCCTCAAAGAATTGATATTCCGAAACAATTGAGAAAGGTTTCCGAACTTTCGGAATAAGGTGAGTTTATGAAAAAAATCTTATTTTCAATTACAAGCTTTCTCCTTATAATCTGCCTTTTTTCCTCTTGTGGCGGTGAAAAGATTATTGATGTTGTGAGCACTGCAGAAGCAGTTTTAATAAATGGTGAAGAGGTTGACACCGTGGAAGCAGCTATGGGAGCTTTCCAAGGTAAGCAAGGAGATTATATTGAATTCCGGTTTCCTGAAGAGCAAACCTTTAACACAGTCTTCATTAATGAAAAAACCACCACTGTTCGTCAATTCAATATTTTTGCCGAGGTTGACGGCAGATTCAAGCTCATTTACACAAGCAAATTAATAGTTAATGATAACATAAAAATTGAACAAACCACTGCAACTGCTCTTAAGATTCAAATTGTTAACACAGAAATTGGTAATGATAATTTTATAATTCAGGGCATCAGCGCATATAACATTGAACAAAAATAAGGTGATATAAAATGTCAATTAAATTCTGCAAAGAAACAAATACTTTCAAACTTGATACATACTCTTCAACATATATTTTCGGTATTTTCGAGGGAAACTACCTGGTGCATTACTACTATGGTGCACCTATTCCCGACACTGATGTTGAATCACTGCGCATCAGACCGGGTTTTGCATCATTCTGTCCCGACAGTCCAACGGCAAGAGTTTTTAACTTTTCACCCGATGTAACACCTATGGAGTATTCCACTTTCGGTGCAGGCGATTTCCGCCTTTCTGCATTTGCAGTTAAAAACAGTGATGGCAATAAGGTTACGGATTTAAGATATGTTAGCTACGAAATTTATAACGGCAAAAAAGATCTTCCCGGGCTACCCTCTCTTTATGTTAACGAAGATGGCGAAGCACAAACACTTGAGGTAGTAACAGAAGATAAAGTTACAGGCGTTAAAGCAACTCTTATTTACACAGTTTTTGAGAAAAAAGGCGCAATCACAAGAAGCGTTAAGGTTGAAAACCCAACAGACAAGCCATTCCACATTGACACAATCCATTCTCTCTGCGTTGACTTACCCGGTTACGACTATGATATGCTTGGTCTTTACGGCAGATGGGTTAAAGAACGCGCTTTAGACAGATACCCCTTACACCGTGGTATCCAGTCCATAAAAAGCAAACGCGGTTCTTCAAGCCACAATCACAACCCCTTTACCGCACTTGTCAGCAAAACTGCTACCGAAGATTACGGCGATTGCTACGGCTTCAACCTTGTTTACAGCAGCAACTTTTCTATTGATGTTGAGGTTGACGGCTTTGCATCTTCCCGTGTTGTTATGGGTATTAATCCCGAAGGATTCAGTTGGCTTCTTAACCCCGGTGAAGAGTTCTATTCTCCCGAGGCGGTTATGATTTACACCAACAAAGGCATTGGCGAAATGAGCCGCATGTTCCACAGGCTTTATTCTAACAACCTTGTTCGTGGTAAATGGAAAAAGGCAAAACGTCCCCTCCTTATTAATAACTGGGAAGGTACAGGAATGAACTTTGACCACGATAAGCTTGTTTCCTTTGCCCGTCACGCAAAAGATATGGGGATTGAAATGCTTGTCATGGACGATGGTTGGTTCGGCAAACGCGATGATGATAAATCTTCTCTCGGTGACTGGTTTGTTGCTGAATACAAACTTAAACACGGACTTTCGGGGCTTATAAAAGAGGTTAATGATTTAGGTCTTAAATTCGGTATCTGGTTCGAGCCCGAAATGATTTCACCCGATTCTGATATTTACAGAGCCCATCCTGATTGGTGCTTGCATACAGAGGGCAGAGATAAATCTATTGCACGTACACAGTATGTTATCGACTTTTCAAGAAAAGAAGTTCGTGACCATGTTTATTCAATGATGCACAAAATTCTTTCTGAAAACAACATTGCATATCTTAAATGGGATTTCAACAGAAACCTTACTGAAGTTTCCTGCGCAGAGCTTCCACCTGAAAGGCAGGGCGAGGTATTCCATCGATTTGTTCTCGGTACTTATGAAATTATGGACAGACTCACAAAAGACTTTCCTGATTTACTCTTGGAAAACTGCTCAGGCGGTGGCGGTCGTTTTGACCCCGGTATGCTTTATTATTCACCTCAGATATGGACAAGTGACAACACCGATCCCATTGAAAGACTTACAATTCAATTCGGCACATCACTTTGCTACCCTGCTTCCACAATGGGTGCCCATGTTTCCGCAAGCAGAAGAGCAAACTACGAAACCAAAAAGAATGTTGCACTTTGGGGTTCTTTCGGTTATGAGCTCGACCCTGATAAATTAACAGAAGAAGAAAAAGCAGAAATCAAAGAACAAGTTAAGGAATATCACAAATATTATGATGTTATTCACTATGGTGAGCTTTACAGACTTATAACACCCTTTGAAAACGAGTTTAAGGTTGCATGGGAATTTGTAAGCGAGGACAAAAAAGAAGCACTTGTTACTGTTGTTCACATTAAGCTTCCCTATGACGAGTTCTTCTTATTAAGGCTTAAAGGTCTTGACCCTGAAAAAACATATGAAATTGAAGACACGGGCGAAACCTATAGCGGTGCATTCCTTATGAATGCAGGTCTTAATCTTACCCACAGACCTAAAGGGGACGGAATTTCGTATTTAATTCATTTAATTGAAAAATAATTAAAAAACAACCTCTTGGATTTTTTGAATCTTCCAAGAGGTTAATTTTATAAATTACTTTTAGGTTTTACATTAACAGAATAATAGGTGTAATAAACAACGAAACCGGGCTTTGCACCATTGGGTTTCTTTATATTTTTTACGTCTGTATAGTCAACGGTTACAATTGTGCCATCTTTAGCAGAGCTGTAATATGCAGCGATTTCCGCAGCTTCAACAATTGCATCATCCGGTATGCCGTTACCATCATCCAGAAGAACCACATGAGAACCGGGACATTTCTGTGCGTGAAGCCACATATCACCTTTTCTGCCCACCTTAAAGGTAAGCTTATCATTCTGAATGTTATTTCTGCCAACAAGCACAGTAAGCCCCTGACTCGTTTTAAATTCAAGGGGGGGAAGTGCTTGTTTTTTCATTTGCTTTTTGCCTGACTTTTTTGGTTTAATAAAACCTTGTGAAATAAGTTCATCCTTAATTTCACCGAATTCTCTTTCAAGGGTTGAACGCTCAAGCAAATCCTTAACGCTTTTTAGGTATTCTAAATCCTGCTCACCCTCTTCAATGAGCTTTATGAGCATATTTTCTGCCGTACAGGCTTTTCTGTATTCTTTATAAAGTTTTTGAGAATTCTGGGAGGGTGAAAGTGCCGGGTCAACGGAAATCTTCACGATATTGTTGTTATCATAATAGTTTTCCACCTCATAAACACTTGCTCCTTTTTCCAATTTATACTGAACTGCGGTTATTAATTCTGCCTTTATTCTCAAATCTTCTCTATCAGCACATTTGCGCAAGTCCTCTTGCTGATTATTAAGTTTTCTGGAGGTTCTTTCAATAGCATTATCAAGAAGTTTGAAAAGCTCTGCACCTTTTGAACGGGTACGGAGAACTCTGTCACGCTCAGAATAAAATTCTTCCAAAAGCTCGAAAACATTGTTCTTTTTAATAGCCTTATATGAAGAACCATATTGAGTTATGGGCATAAAGGAAAACTCCATAGGTTTTTCCGATTCATCAAGAACCATGGTGGGCTTGGTTTTGCCACTTATAATCATAGTTTTAAGAGAGCTGATTTCACAAAGAAGGTTCATTTTTTCATCTGTGTTAAGCTCCCCTACGCCTTTATCATCACCGCAAACTCTATAAGCGATTTCTCTCGATAAAAGAGGTGAAACCCCTTGCATTGTTTTAAGAATTGCAGAAGAAATCTTTGAATTAGTAAGATTTAGAACGCCCTGACATATTTCCTGAGGTTCAACGTTTCTTATATCAAGCTTATCCTGCGGTGGTGGTAATTTATACTGAGCACCGGGCAAAACAAGGCGATAAGAGGATTTCTCGCTATCAACTCGTCTTAAAGCATCAATAACTCTGTTATCTCCATCAAAGAGAATAACATTACTGTGTTGCGCCATTATCTCAACCGCAAGAGTAAGCTTTACTCTGTCGCCAATTTCATTGGTTGCATCAAAATTGAAAAATGCGATTCTGTCAAGACCATACTGCTTAACGCTTTCAAGAGTTGCACCAACAAGGCGTTTTCTGAAAAGCATACAGAGCATTGGCGGTGTCTGTGGATTTTCCGGTACAGAATTGACCACAGCAAAACGAGGACTGTTTGCATCCGCTGAAAAATACAGCTTATGCATACCGCCCCTTGTTCGCATTATGAACACCAACTCATTTTTTGATGGTTGGTGAATTTTATCAACCTTGGCTCCTACCAGAAGTTCGTTAACCTCTGACACGAGAAAGTTTAAATAAATACCATCTAACGCCATTAATACTACCTTTTAAATATATTTTACGGGATTTTTTAAATCAGAAACTTTGATTTCAATTTCATTACCAAAATTCTCTTTGAGAGAATTATATATATATTTACAAACAATGTTTTCTGTTTCAAAATGCCCTGCAACAAACATTGAAACACCCAATTCTTTTGAGAGCAGATATTCGTGATGCTTTGCTTCACCTGTAAGAAAAGCATCAGCACCGATATTTTTAGCTTCTTCTACTAAATCTCCGCCCGAGCCCGAGCAAAGAGCAACTGTTTTTATAGTTTTCCCCGCATCAGTAAAAGAAACTGCACCACCTAATGCATCTTTAATTTTCTTTGCAAAATCTTCTGCAGAACATGGTTCAATTTCACCAATTCTGAGGAATTCGTTATTTTCGGACATCTTTAAATTCTTGATACCAACCTTATTTGCAAGGCAATCATTAACACCGCCGTTTGCTTTATCAAGGCAAGTATGCGACGCGATAAAGGACATACCTGATGCTACTGCTTTATAGACTAAACTATCAGCAAGGACTTCAGAAATGGGTGCAAAAATCATCGGATGATGAGTAACAACAAGATCTGTACCGAAAGAAAGAGCATCTTCCAAAACAGCATTTGTTACATCGAGAGCAATATATATTTTCTTGACTTCTTTTTCATAAGAACCCACCAAAAGACCGCAATTATCCCATTCTTCTGCAGTATCAAAAGGTGCTATTGAATTAAGGAAATCATAAATTTCTTTAACAATCATTTTTCTTTACCTTTTCCTTTTTCAAGATATCATATCGTACAATAGCAATTATAAGCGAACTCATAACAATACATTCTGTTATAATCCCTGCAACAGAGCCTGTTATTATGTTATAAATAAGCCAACAAGGTGAGCTTGGGAATGTAACAAGGCGAATCTTTGTTTCACTTTTAAGCCAATAGCTGACAGTTGTTAAAATCATTGCTGCTGCAGGTAAAAAAGAATACCAATCAACCCAAGTGAGAGCACTCGAAACTGCACTTATAACAACAAAAACTCCTAACCAAAACGGGCTTTTTGCCCATTTTTTATCGTTATTTATAAAAACGAACGACCTTAATAAGCTTATAAAATTAAGTGCCGCACCGGTATATGCACCAAGAAGTATGTAATGTATTATAAAAAGTACTGCTGCGCCTATCTGAACACCGATTATGCCTTTTCTCTTTTTCTGTTGGAATGAAAGTCCGTTAAGTGCCGCACCACCAAATCCAACAATCTGCGCTATTGTTTCAATCATTAAAAAAACCCTTTAATTTCTGTATTGTTTCAAAAAGTTCTGTATCTTCTTTACCGATTTCTTTGGTAGCATCGTACCTTTTCTGCAATCGGTTAATCTGCTTTTTAATATGTATTTTTGCATCTTCTGTTTTGGGTAGTTTCCCCAAAAAACAATCTGCAACTGTAAATTCACGAATTTCGCCCGTATAAAAAGCATCAAATGCGATATAAAATCTGTTACCCTCATGGGTAGCAATTTCTTCGCCTATTTCAAAACCGTTGGAATAGAGAAACTCTCTTAAATCCTCTGCCCTGCTCTGTGGCTGGAAAACAAAATGGAGAGTTTTATTCTTTATCCAAGGAGTTTCTTTAAGCTTTTCCGCAATAAGAGTACCACCCATTCCAGCGAAAACAATTTCATCAACCTCGTTTTCACGGAATGAGTTAAGACCATCGGAAAGGCGGAGTTCTATTCTTTCTGCAAGTTCGTATTGTGCAACAGATTTTCTTGCGTTTTCCAAAGGCATTTTGCCAATATCCGCTGCAATTGCTTTTTCAATTTTTCCCGACTGTATTAAATTAATGGGTAAATACCCATGGTCAGTTCCAATATCAGCAACAATGCCGCCGCCCTTTACGAGAGAAGCGGCGGCAGATAGCCTTTCAGATAAATTAACAATCATTTATTTTCAAGAAATGCATTGATTTTTGCAATAAGCTCATCTGCATCAACGCCGTGAACTCTGCAAGCCTGCTCAACAGTTTCGCCACGGGAAGCAGGACAACCGAGGCAATGCATACCCATTTCAAGAAAGAAAGGTGCTGTATCGGGAGCTACATCGAGAATTGATCCGATTATTGTATCTTTATTAATTGTCATTTTTATTACTCCTTTGCTTTGTTTTCTCTCATAGTATATCATAACTTTTTATAAAAATAAATATAAATATGAAACTTTTTAACATATTTTAATACTTCTAATTGTTTGTTTTTCCAATTGAATTAAGATTTTTTAAATGATAGAATTATAATGTATAATATTGTAATCTCACGGAGGGTGTTTTTATGTTACAAAAAGATTTTAAACCGGTACTCAGATTTATGGTTACAAGTGATGTTCACATAAAAGACGAGAAATGCATTGAAGAAGAAAGACTTGAAAAAGCAATAAAAAGAGTTTATCAGCTATGCGAAGAAAGCGAAGGCTATAAAAAGCTTGATGCGTTTTATTCCGTTGGTGACTTTGCAAACAGCGGAACAGAAACTCAGATGAGAAAATTCAAGGAAATTGTTGAGAAGAATCTCAAGCCCGAAACTCAGTATGCTCTAACAATGGCAAGTCACGAATACCACAGCGAAGGTGTTGAAGCGGCACACGAGAAATTTGCAAGAGTTTTCGATACACCTGTTGACCAACACAGAGTTATTAACGGATTCCACTTTATCAGCATTACTTGCTCACAGAGCTGCAATTTCCACGCAGATAAAATAGCTTTTGCGGCAAAAGAACTTAAAAAAGCAAGAGAAGCAGACCCTAAGAAGCCCATTTTCGTTTTTCAACATCCCCATATTACAGACACAGTTTACGGCAGTATGCTCTGGGGAGAAGACGAGCTTTATGCTACATATATGGACTACCCTCAGATGATTAACTTCTCAGGTCACTCCCACGCTCCCATTAATAACCCCCGTTCAATTCATCAAAAGCATTTCACATCATTGGGAACAGGCTCACTTTCATACACAGAGCTTGATGAATTTGACAAATACTACGGCACAGTTCCTCCCATGAAAGCAAATTTTGCTCAGTTCCTTATTGTTGAAGCAGATAAGGATGGCAGAGTAAGAATTTACCCCTATGATATTTTCACAGATAATTTTTTCCCTTATGTTTGGGAAATTGATGAACCCTGGAATCCCGAAAGCTTCAAATACACCGATGACATCCGTTTCAAAACTGCAGTTACACCTTATTTTGCAGAGGATGCTAAAATTGAATTTGATGACCTTGACGATGACGGCTTCAGACTTAAATTCCCTCAGGCAAAAATCGATGAGGACTATGTTAACGATTACAAGGTTGTTGTTATTGAAAAAGCAACCGACACAATTGTTAAGCAGACGGTTATGTGGTCAGAGTATTATTTCTACAATATGCCCGAATATCTTGAAATTGCATACACAGATTTGAACCCTGAAACAGAATACGAAGTAAAAATCTATGCAGGCAGTTTCTGGAAAACAACATCTGCTCCCCTTTGTGCAGAAATTAAAACTTTATAAAAAACAATCATTTTAATTAAAGGAGGAATACACAATGGATCAAATTAAAGTTTCAGGAATGAGATTCCTTGATGAACACGGCAGAGAAAGAATTTTCAGCGGTATGAATGTTGTTGACAAAAAGGATTTTGACAGAAACAACAAAGGCTACGGATATAAAGCCGATAAATTTCCTTTTGAAGAATTCCGCGCAAGAGGTTATGACATAATCCGTTTAGGATTTACTTGGGGTGCTATGGAGCCAACACCGGGCAATTATAACCAAGAGCTTATTGCCGACCTTTGCGAATTCCTCGACAAATGCGCAGAATACGGCATTTATGCTTATCTTGACTGCCATCAGGATGTTTATTCTCCATACTGCTATGGTGATGGTGCTCCCCGTTGGGCTACATTAACCGATAAATATACACCCAGAAAGCAAATTGCAGTCTGGGCAGAGCCTTATTTCTACGGCAACGCTTGTTTCAGAGCTTTTGACAATTTCTGGGACAATGTTCAATATAACCGCAAAGGTTTGCAGGATTATTATGCAGATATGTGGAAAAACCTTGCAAATGCAGTTAAAGATAAACCTGCACTTTTCGGCTTTGACTTCTTCAACGAACCCCACCCCGGTAAAGACGGTGGTAAAATCTTCAGAAAAATCGTAACAGGTGTCGCAAAAACTGCTATTACAGATAAGAGAGTTAATCTTCTTGAAATGGCAAAGGTTGGTCTTTTCAGCGACGAAAAGCCAAAAGCACTTGACCAATTCCCGGGCGAAGTTTTCAAGGAAATGAGCAAATCCTGCAACAGAATTGTTGAAAAATTCGATATTGAGCGTTACTCACCATTTCTTTCCAAAATGTCAACTGCAGTCAGGGAAATTACTGACAAGGGCATAATGTTTATGGAAAACAATTATTATTCCAATATGGGTATTCCCTGCTGCAATCTTCCGATTACCGTCAACGGTAAAAACGAACCCCAGCAAGTTTTTGCCCCCCACGCTTACGACCTTATGGTTGATACTCCTGCATATAAATACGCTAACAACTCCCGCGTTGGTATGATTTTTGATGAACACAGAAACACACAGTTGAGACTTGGTATACCCTGCCTTGTTGGTGAATGGGGTTCTTGTGCTGAAGGTGACGGTTGGTATCCACACATCAGATTCTTGCAGGATAAATTTGACTCATACAAATGGAGTAACACATATTGGTGCTATTTTGATGATATTTTCAAACAGGATTTTATGAAAGTATTTACCCGTCCTCGTCCCAAAGCAGTTACAGGTGAAATCATCTCCTACAAATATGACCACGATGACGGCAAATTTGAATTAAAATACAACCAGACAGAAAAGTTCAAGGTTCCGACAGTTGTTTATGTTGACCGCAAGCCTAAAGAAATCAAATGTGATGGTAAATATAAAATAATTGAACTCCCCGGTAATATCGGTTATGATATTGAATTCAAAACCGGTATCGGAGAACAGGAAATTGAAATCGAGTTTTAACAAATATTTAATATAATTATAGTTTAATGAATGGGTGTAGCCAATTTTCAAAGAAAACTGACTATACCCATTGAAATTTTTATATTTCAAAAAAAGGAGGGATTTACTGTGCCTGATGCAAATAAAGTTGCTGAAGAGATTTTAATCCAAAGCAAAAAAGCAGTATGCCGAGAACTCCCCCCTTTTATAAGAGCAATAAATGCAATAGATTTTAATTTATCGGAAAACAACTACAACTATACAAACGGCAAAACTTTTTATTATTCTCCTGAAATGATTTGCAAGGAATATAAAAACAACAAAAACAATATTACAAGACTGTTGCTACATTCTTTATTGCATTGCTCTTTGCTTCATATCTATAACACAGATTTTAAAAACAAAAAGCTCTGGGATTTAGCTTGTGATATCTGCGTTGAAAAAATAATAACTGATGCGAAAATTTCTTGTTCTCAAACAGATAAATCCGCAACACAGAATAATATAATTAAAAATCTTTCAGAAAAGATAAAGAACTTTACTGCTGAAAACATTTATTACTACTTGCAAACTGAAAAAGAAATCTCAGATGCTATTTATGCTTATAAAGATTTATTTTCAATTGACAGCCACAGTATATGGTATAAAAACGCGCTTTTCAGCTTTGATGACGATGAGGAAACAATTGAGGTTGAAGCGCGTTCTATCTATAAACGAGAGGATGACAGAGAGGGGCCCTCTCAGAACGGCGGAAAAACCTTAACCGAATTTTCAAACGCTAACGCAGAAAACCCTGAGGATGCCTGGCGAGAAATCACAAAACAAATCATTCGTGATTTGGATGTTTTCCAATCTCAAATGGGGGCAAACTTGGGTGATGGGCTTCAGATTCTTGAATCGGTAACTCGTGAAAAATATGATTACTCGGAATTACTTAAAAATTTCATTAAAACCGATGAATCTCTTGAAATCAATGATGATGAATTTGATTATATCTATTACACCTACGGACTTAAGCTCTACGAAAACATTCCGTTAATTGAACCCCTTGAATATGCAGAAAACGGAAAAATCAAGAAGCTTGTTATTGCAATTGATACTTCCGGCTCTGTAAAAGGTGAAATTGTTGAGGGTTTTATAAGAAAAACATATTCAATACTCAATACCACTGATTTTTTCAAGAAAAGCTCCGAAATACACATCCTTCAATGCGATGCTGATATACAGGATGTTGCCGTTATAAAAACACCGACGGAGCTTGAGAATTATATGAACAATCTTATTTTACACGGCTTTGGCGGAACGAACTTCACCCCTGTATTCCAATATGTTGATGAGCTTTATGAAGGCTCATCCAAAAAAGATTTGAACGGACTTATTTATTTTACTGACGGTGACGGTATTTACCCCGAAAAAACGCCGCCGTATAAAAGTATTTTTATAATTCACGATAACGGATTTGATAAAAATCGTTTACCTTTATGGGCAACACCTTTATATATAGATAAAAACAAATTAATTACCTTATAAACCGAAAGGACCGATATTTTGCAATCTGCAGAAAAAGCACTAAAACTCTTTTTACCTGTAATAAAAACAGATAAATACGCCTTCAATTCAGAAATTGAAGACGTAAAGATGTTTCACACTGTAAAATCGGTTAAAAGCTCCGCTTTCTCCAATTGCTCTTCCTTAAAAAGCATAAAATTCTCAGATAATTTGAAAGAAATTCAAAGCTTTGCTTTTATGAACTGCTCTTCATTAGAAAACCTTTCACTGCCCGCTTCAATTAAAAATTTAGGTGAGGGAGCTTTCAAAAGCTGCACTAATTTGAAAAGAGTTGAACTACCCAAAGGGTTAAAAACCTTACCGAAAAGCTTTTTTGAAAACTGCATAGCACTTGAATCAATTGTTTTACCGGAAGAGCTTGAATGCATCGGAGAAGAATGTTTTAGCGGTTGTGTTAATTTAAAAGAAATTATTTTTCCGAAATCCTTGAAGGCAATTAAAAGCAAGGCTTTCAAACGTTGCAAAAGCCTAAAATCTGTTATTTTTCACAAAAGCTTAAAATATATCGGAGATATGGCTTTTGATGGTTGCAACACCCTTGCAAGCGTTGTTTGGGACGGAACACTTGAATATATCGGTGCTTCGGCATTTCCCGAAACGCCTTGCGTTCTGCCTGATATAAACGGAACGATGTTTTCTTCAAGCTTTCTTCAAAAAAGTGAATATAGACTATGTCCAACAATTACGGTTCCCAAAGCTATAACAAAGTTGTGTTTAGGCTTTGAAAATACACTTACTTATAAGCAAACCTGCGAAAACAAAACCTGCTACTGCCATATTCTTGCATTAGAAAAACATAATGTACGGATTTTTATAAGTGAGAAATTTTATTCTTACTATGACAGAGAAGATACACTTATAAAAAACGGTGAATTTGATTTTATAAAATACGATTCACAGTTTCCAAAAGCAGACGAAAAGGAAAAAGCAATTATTTCTGCGTTCCGCCTCACCTATCCCATAGAACTTAACGAGAAAACAGAGATTATTTATAGAACATATTTATCACAAAAGGCTGAGCATGCCGCCATTTTTGCTACAGAGAAGAACGAAGAAAAGGTTTTAAAGTATATAATTGATAACTTTGATTTAGATTCCGAATTCTGTTTATTGTTGTATGAAAAAGCATCAAAAAATGGCTTTTTAAATTTGCAGCAAATATTATCACAAAAAAAGAAAAATACAGGCTTTGACGAAATTAACTTTTTGTATCAAGAAATTTTAGGGTGAATTTTATGAACATAAAAGAAGCAACAATACATATTAAAAACACAATTATTGCATATCTGGAAAAGAATGAGGACGGTTCTTTTTTCATTCCTGTGGAAAAACAAAGACCCGTTTTCCTCTATGGTCCTCCCGGTATAGGCAAAACTGCTGTTATGGAGCAAATTGCAAATGAGCTTGGCATTGGTCTTGTTTCATATTCTATGACTCACCACACAAGGCAAAGTGCAATAGGTCTCCCGTTCATCGCAAAGAAAATCTTTGACGAAAAAGAATACAGTGTTTCAGAATACACAATGAGTGAAATTCTTGCTTCTGTTTACAATTACATTGAAGAAACAGGCAAAAAGGAAGGCATTTTATTCCTTGATGAAATCAACTGCGTTTCTGAAACCCTTGCACCCTCAATGTTGAGATTTTTGCAGTATAAGACATTCGGCTCTCACGAGGTTCCGAAAGGATGGATTGTTGTTACTGCAGGGAATCCACCTGAATACAATAAATCCGTAAGAGAATACGATATTGCAACGCTCGATAGAATTAAAAAAATTGATGTTGAAGCAAGCTACGATGTGTGGAAGGAATACGCAATTAATAACAATGTTCACCCTGCTATTCTTGCTTTTTTAGATATTAAAAAGAACTGTTTTTATTCTATAGAAAACACTCCCGCAGGTAAAAGATTTGTTACTGCCCGCGGATGGGAAGATTTATCGAGAATAATGTGCCTTTACGAGAAAAAGAGTCTTGAAATAGAAGCATCTTTGATTGAACAGTACATTCAATCCCCTTCTGTTGCTCAGGATTTTTCAAACTATTACTCTGCATTCAAAAAACTTAAAGATATTTTTGATACTGAAAAAATTCTTAGCGGTTGTTTCGCCAACACTATTATTGAAGAAGTTAAAAACTTAAATATTTCAGAAAAATTAGGGTTAATTAACATATTAAGCGACTCTATCACACTTAAGGCGAAAGATGTTGTCACCCAAAGCAACTCAATAAAAGAAACTCTTAAGCTTTTAAAAGATAAAGACGCAACCACGGAAGAAAAAGAAAATATCAAAAAAGATATAGAGCAACTGAAAGTGAATATCTCAGATGTTCAAAAAGCTCTTTCAAATGTTGTTGAGTTTATAAAATCTGTATTTGGGGATTCTCCCGAAACTGAAATTTTCATTTCAAATATTACTTTAAATAAATCGTCAGCAACATTTCTTATGTCTTTTGGTTGCGAAAGCTTTGCAAAGCTTTCTGACAAAAGTGAATACGAGAAAAAGATAATTGAAGAACTTAATACTCTGATTTAAAGTCAGCACCCCGAACCAAATTGATTCGGGGTGTTAGTTTTATGCTGCAACAGGTTCTGTAACATATTCATCCAACTCTTCATCGTAAGTGTAGTAGTAATCGTCATAATCAACGAACACTTCTTCATAACGATAATTATCCCACTCATTATTAATATATTTTTCAACAACCGACTCAATTTGCTCGCCGTTAATATATAAACCAACTACTTTGAATCTGTTTTTATAAACCTTCAAAACTGCATAAGCTTCGGTTGCAGGACCCTCACAATGACCATGATTTATATTAGCTATTTCAAGTTCTTTATTATACAATCTCGCAAAATCCAAATCATATTCTGACTCAATGTTTTGAATTTCATATCTGAAGCTCCAATTCTTATTGTACCAATCATACAACCTGTTTCTGCTTACATATAAATCTGTTCCTGAAATATCAAGAGTTTCCCTAAAGGTATAATAATCACTTCCGTTATTTTCAAACACGATATAATTATTATCTATTGAATAAATAAGATTCTCCAAATCTTCAATTTCAAAATCCAAACCATTGTCATCATAATAAATTATGTCAACAAGCAGTTTGATTTCCTGCCCTTTTTCTTCCAATGCATTGTTTTTATAGTTTTCATATCCCCATATACCTAAAGGGACTATAAACTGAACTGCAAGTATTATTGAAAGTATAATCATACCTTTATTTTTATTCATAATCTTCCACCGCCTTTTCTAATTCAAGCTGTTCTTTTTTGATTTTCTTTGAGATGCAGAAGTTTGCACCGAAAAGTGATGAGCCACTGATTAAGAACATAAGGCCAACTGTTACCATATTCCAATCAAATGCAGAAAGAACGAAGAACATTAATATAAGAAGCATTATCAGACCCACATTAAGGTTAAAATAGTTCTTTTCGCTTGCGCCTTTAATGAGCATTACAAGACCTTCTGCAAATGTGATTGCGAAAAGAACAAGACCCAAACCCACAGTAGCTTCAAACACCCAACCAAACAAGCCTGCAACAGCAGCTGCTGCACCAAGGTAGCAGAAAATTGACTGATATTTGTTTTTATCAAGAGCTTTTTCACCGATAATAAAGCCGATTGCAAGAGTCGCAACTGTTAAAATTATTGATATAATGCTTTCAGGAGTGATTAAACTAATCCATCCGCGTTCAGAAGGCGGATAATAAGCAGCATCCTCTAAATGGTAATAAGTTGTAATTATTGAACCGAGTGAAACGCCAAGAATTCCGATTGGATAAAATGGCATTGACCAGCTATCGTTTTTATTCAATGCGTAAATGCAAACTGCAAGTGCCAACGGCAAGGAGTAATAACCCCAATCAAGTATTGGGAAGCTTATTGCAATTACCATAGCACAAGATGCCAAAACTGAAATCCATGTTGAATATTCATATCTTGCATCTGCCACATTCTTTCTATTGAAAAATGTGAAAAGTAATCCTGCGCCAACTAAAGCAACCATTAAAATTGTTGTTAATATTTCATTTCTTGTGTATTCGAGAACACCTATTGAGCCTGCAATTGAAAAGCCGTAGTAGAATACCAATGGTGAAACAACCTTGAAGAAACACAATATGGGAAGAATCAGAACTGCATCAATAAGTAAGCAAATTAAAGCACCTAAATGAAGCTCTAAAACCATACTCAAAAGACCGACTGTTGCAGTAACACCTGCAGACCAGAGAATTGATGCACCCTCTCGCCAGGCGATATTATCGAACTTTTTCTTATAAGTATAAATCGCTCCAGCCTGACCCAAAAGCAACGGCAAGAATGAAACTGTTGCTTTCATAACATTGGGGAATTTGTCCCAAAGGGCAACCATAAGAATTATTACGCCTGCTCCAACGAATAATGAGCCTAAAATGGAGAAAACCATAAACAAGGTTTTACTTGTTCTGACACTTTCTTCTAATTTAGTATTGCGTTTTTCTCCGTAAAGTAGTTCTTCAACCTCAACACCAAAAAGCTCAGCGATTTTTTGAATCATATCCAAATCAGGTTGAGTGCGGTTATTTTCCCAGGACGAAACCGCCTGACGAGAAACGAAGAGCTTTTGCGCTAACTCCTCCTGACTCATATTCTGTAACATTCTTAATCGTTTGATGTTTTTTGAAATTTTAGTCATTTTCATCACCTCTATAACCATATAAACATTCTTTTAAAAAAATGTCATTAGTTTTGCGAAAAACAGTTTAGCTACAATTTGTTGCGCCCTTATTCTGCAAGACTTTTAGCGTATCCGTTTTTCTTGACCTTAGTATAACTCTACAAAACAAAAAAACTGCCCGAATGTAATTTTCGGGCAGTTTTTTGTAATTTTTGGGTATTTTATTGTACTTTTAGTGCTTACTCTTATCGTCTCGTTCACGAATTACGAATCTTACGGGTGTACCCTCAAGACCATAAACCTCGCGAATTTGATTTTCAAGGTAACGCTGATAGCTATAGTGGAACAAATCTGCGCTATTAACGAAGCAAACGAATGTTGGGGGTCTTGTTGAAGCTTGCGTCATATAATAGATTTTAAGGCGTTTACCCTTATCTGTTGGTGGCTGAACTCTGAGAGTTGCCGCCGCAAGAATTTCATTAAGCTGACCTGTTTTGATTCGCATTGCATTCTGAGTATCAACGAATTTAATAAGCTCATAAAGTCTGTCAACTCGTTGACCTGTTTTTGCAGAAATGAAAATGATAGGTGCAAAGGACATAAATGAAAAATCCTTCATTAACTGCTTACGGTAAGAGTCCATTGTTTTGCCGTCTTTTGCATAGGCATCCCATTTATTGACCGCAATAATGCAACCTTTACCCTGCTCCAAAGCACGGCCTGCAACCTTGCTATCCTGCTCTGTGAAGCCCTCAAGGGCATCTATCATAATAACGCAGACATCAGCTCTTTCTACCGCCATATCTGTTCTTAAAACGCTGTATTTTTCAACCGCATCTTCAACCTTTGATTTTCTGCGAAGACCTGCAGTATCAATAAACATAAATTTGCCGTGCTCGTTCTCAACAAAGCTATCGGTAGCATCACGGGTAGTACCTGCAATATTGGATACAATCATTCTTTCTTCACCGATAATCTTATTAACAAGTGAGGATTTACCAACATTGGGTTTACCGATAACCGCAACCTTAATATAATCATCTTCGTCATTATCTTCTGTAAGATATTCTTCTGGAAGATGCTTCAAAACCTCGTCAAGAAGGTCACCTGTTCCGTGACCGTGAACGGAAGATACAGGGAACGGGTCACCAAGACCAAGGTTATAGAATTCATAGAGCTCGGGTGGTGGTGCGCCTAAGCCATCGCATTTATTAACTGCGAGTACAATAGGTTTACCACTCTTCTGAAGCATAGTTGCAACCTCTTCATCAGTTGCCACAACACCATCACGAACATCAGTAACTAAAATAATTACATTGGCGCTATCAATGGCAAGCTGTGCCTGACGGCGCATCTGAGAAAGAATAATATCATTTGAATAAGGCTCAATACCACCTGTATCAACAAGAAGCATATTGTGACCCAGCCACTCGCAATCACCGAAAAGGCGGTCACGGGTAACACCGGGAGTATTATCAACAATTGCAAGGCGAGTACCTGTAAGCTTGTTGAAAAGTGTACTTTTACCAACATTGGGTCTGCCAACAATGGCAACAACCGGTCTTGCCATATTTACGCACCTCCGTTTAAAATTATATCAAGAAATACTGCACCATCGTTTTCAACAGGTGTAACTTTAACCTTTAGTTCTTTGGAAAGCTCCTCAACTGTAACATCATCAAGGAATTTATCGCCCTCGTTTCTTAAAGAAACACGAGGTATCAAAAGTTCGTCACCTAAATCCAAGTCTTTTAGTTGCGCCTTAAAATCCGCACCTGTAATAAGACCTGCAACAGTAACAGTATCACCGAAAAAGTCGTTTTTAATTTTAACTACATTTATTTTTAAGCCCTGAAATTTCTCTTCTGCCTTTTGGCAAAGGTTTGAAAGAAGTTTATAGGCTGCATAGCCTGTTGCAACAGTAATATTGCGGTTTACTGCTTTGCTTTCAGTATCTTCTAAAGCATCAAGAAATTCATCTTTTAATAAAGCACACATACCAACGCCGTTATCAAGCTGAGAAAACTCACCGTAATACTCTGCATCGGGAAGCGCACGCTCTGCTATAAGATAAAATTCATCAGAAGCATAAGCAAGTTTTTTTCCGCCGTTATAGAAAGAATAATGGGCATTGAATTCATCAATTATATCAATAACATTTTTCGCTTCTTCTTTTGTATATGTTCTCAATGGGTAAAGACCTTCGCGATATTTTGTAAGCCCTACGGGAACTGCCGCAATGCTTTTAACGCTCGGAGAAAGCCTCGAAAGCTCTTCCAATGAAAAGCGAAGCTCATCACCATCGTTTATACCGGGGCAAAGAACAAGCTGAGTGTTCATATCAATTCCACTTTCGGAAAACCTGTCAAGAATTTTAAGGCTTTCCCCTGCGAAACGATTTTTCATCATTTCAACACGAAGTTTGGGATTCATTGTATGAACAGAAATGTTAATCGGAGAAATGTGCATATCAATTATTCTCTGCACTTCTCTCTCACAAAGCCCCGTTAATGTAATATAGTTACCGAAAAGAAAAGACATTCTTGAATCATCGTCTTTGAAATAGAGGGTTTCCCTCATACCTTTGGGCATCTGGTCAACAAAGCAAAAAACGCATTTATTTTTGCAGGAATGCTGTTTATCCATAAGGTATGTTTTAAATTCAAGGCCAATATCGGCGTATTCGTCACTTTTTCTTATATTAGTAACTACCGTTTCGCCGTTTCTTAAAATTTCTAATTTAAGTTTTCGGTTTTGAATATAAAAGCGGTAATCGAGAACATCAAAAATTTCATTGCCATTTATTTTCACAAGTTCATCCCCTGCTAAAACTCCTGCTCTTTCCCCGTAGGAAGCAGAACAAACCTTTTCCACAATAACAGACATTCTCACACCACCTTTACCATATTTAAATTTAACTCATTATAGTCCAATAGGGCGGGGAGAAATTTCCCACCGCCCTTTCAATTAAGAATACTATTGCACTTACAGATTATTCTGCAACTTCGATAACCTGTTTGCCGTTGTAATAGCCACATGCTGTGCAAAGTCTGTGAGGTCTTTTGAACTCACCGCATTTGGGGCACTTTACAAGTGCTGCTGCATCCATTTTCCAAACGTTGGATCTTCTTTTGTCACGTCTTGCTTTAGAAACTCTTCTCTTAGGTACTGCCATTAGTACTACCTCCTATAAAGATTAAATAATTAATAACTTAGTCTTCCAAAAGCTGTAAAAGCACTTCCATTCGCGGATCGATTGGGGCTTTACAGTCACATTGGGATTTGTTAAGGTTTTTGCCACAAGTGGGGCAAAGGCCTTTACACTCTTCGTTGCAAAGGTATTTTGTGGGAAGAGCGAGATTAACATCTTCCTCAACAAGCTCATCAAGGTTAAGTCGCATATTGGGCACCTCGAGGAAATCATCGTTATCTCCGCTTTCGAGGGTAACAACGAGAGTATGCTCAACAGGGAATGA
The DNA here is from genome assembly GCA_045594685.1 of Acutalibacteraceae bacterium. GTDB lineage: Bacteria > Bacillota > Clostridia > Oscillospirales > Acutalibacteraceae > DTU089. The sequence goes on from JAZNYZ010000039.1 coordinate 189,610, forward strand.
GAAATGCGAAATTACATTCTCCGCACAACGATCGCAAGGTGCTTCGTATTCAAGTGCGGCACTTGCCTTGAGGTTAACGATACCTGCTTTGTTTTCAACACAGCCCGACACCCTTACAGGCTCGGTAATGGGGTTAAATCCTGATACCTCAATTCCACTTAAGGAAAATTCGTAATCAAAGGGAATCTTTAACCCATCGGTATTAAAAACTGATTCAAGTTCGATAATCATATACTATACCTCTCAACATACCCAAGTATTATATTATCTAAATCGTATTTTGTCAATAAGAAAAGTTAAAAAAATCTCCTCTTTTACAGAGGAGATTAAAAAGTTCATTAGATTTTCTGTGCGTTCTCAAAGAGAGCTGCAGGAAGATTTGCTTCATCTTCAGAAACTGTGAATACGATATCGATTTCATTTTCTGCAGAAACCTTGCTAAGCTTGTTAATAAGAGCAGCAAAAGCATCATAATCTCTGCCAACGATTTTGAATGTTGCATCAACGAAAATTTCTGTAATATCGTGATCCTGAGCGATAATGCCGCATACCATACCATAAAAAGCATCGCAACCTTCTACACCGAATCTCTCGGTTTCGATAAGTCTTGCTTTGTGAGTTACTTCATAAGTAAGTAAGGGAGATTTTTCAATGCAAACTACTGTTCCGTTAGAATTCTCAACCGCCTCGTTAATGAGATTGATAAGTCTCTTTGTTTTTCCGGAACCTTTGTTGCCGATAATAAGTTTAATCATAATGATTTACCTCCGTTGTTTATAATCTCGCCTGACGGCGACTTTTCCAAAATTATTTTATGTAGCAAGCCCTGAGACTTGCGGTTATTTAAGAAAGCCTTGCTTCAAGAGCTTTCTTGTGTTCCTCATAACCGGGTTTACCGAGAAGAGCGAACATATTTTTCTTATAGCTTTCAACACCGGGTTGGTCGAAAGGATTGATTCCTAAAATATAGCCCGATACTGCACAAGCTTTTTCAAGGAAATAAACGAGATAACCAAAATCATATTCGCTCATTTCTGAAATTTCAAGAACCATATTGGGAACCTTACCGTCTGTGTGAGCAAGGATTGTGCCGAGGAAGGCTTTCTGGTTAACAAAGTCAACCGATTTGCCTGCAACGAAATTAAATCCATCGCCATTTTCGGGGTCAAGACCAATAATAAGTTCTTGCTTGGGTTTATCAAAGGTAACAACCGTTTCAAACATTACCCTTTCACCCTCTTGAACATATTGACCGAGAGAATGAAGGTCTGTTGAGAAAACTGCGGATGAAGGATAAAGACCTTTTCCGTTTTTACCTTCACTTTCACCATAAAGCTGTTTGAACCATTCGTTCATCATTGTGTAGTCCGGTTCATAGGAAATCATCATTTCCACAGATTTGCCTTTACGGTAGAGAATGTTTCGCATTGCTGCATATTTATAGCAATCGTTTGTATAAACATCGCCTTCTGCGAATTTTTCACGAGCGTCTGCCGCACCCTGCATCATTGAATCAATATTGATTCCTGCAACTGCGATAGGAAGAAGACCAACTGCTGTAAGAACTGAATACCTTCCGCCAACATCATCGGGAATAATGAATGTTTCGTAACCTTCGCGGTCAGAAAGCTCTTTAAGAGTTCCTCTTGCTTTATCGGTTGTGGCGTAAATTCTTTTTGCGGCTTCCTCTTTGCCGTATTTTTTTTCGAGCATTTCTTTGAATACTCTGAATGCGATTGTGGGTTCAGTAGTAGTACCCGATTTTGAAATAACATTAACTGAAAAATCCTTACCTTCGCAAAGTGCAATGGCTTCTGCAAGTGCTGATGAGGAAAGCGTGTTCCCTGCGAAAATAATCTGCGGTTTTTCAAGCAAGTTACGGTTTTGAGATTTGCAAAATTCGATTGCCGCTCTGGCACCTAAATAAGAACCTCCGATACCGATTACAACGAGAACGTCGCTGTCGCTACGGATTTTCTCTGCGGCTTTTTTGATACGTGTGAACTCTTCCTTATCATAATTGACAGGTAAATCTAACCAGCCTAGGAAGTCATTTCCTGCGCCCGTGCGCGAGTTAAGAAGTTCAACCGCCGCCGTTACCTCGGGAGCGATACCTTGGACATCGTTTTCATTAACAAAGCCCTCAAGATAGCGTGTGTTGAGTTTTACTGACAAATGTTTCATCTCCTAAAAATTAACTATTGTATTAGTATATCGGACAATAGTTATATTTGCTAATATTCTACAATAAAAAGTCGCCGTTTTCAATAGAATTTTAAGATTTTTACAAAAATTTCTTGTTTTCACACAAGGTTAATGCAATATTCACGAATTGGGAACTCATTTATTGTTGTATTAGCCGAAAAGAAATGAATCCCGTACGCCTAAAATTCAATTCTTTCGGCTATTACCGAATACAAATTACTCTTTCCTTTTTCAATAACCGTTACACTTGCCGCAACAACGGTTGTCAAGAGCATTATAATAATCGCAAGAACTGTAAAAATATTAAAAAGCTTATTAAATTCTTTCATTTATTTAATTCCTTATCTAACATTTCCGAAATAGATTTCCCGATTAAAGATGCAGAATAAACTGCTTCTTCTAAGGTATTTGCATCTGTGCCGAACTCTAGCAAAAGTGAGCAAGGAGTAACATTCATATTATATTTTCTGTTACAAAAGAAAACGGGGCGCATCAATCCATCATATTTTTCTTCAACTGTGTTTTGCAAATGAAGTGCAAAAGTAAGATTATCTTTCCACTTTGGAAAATCTTCAACCCCGTCCCCCTCACAACCACTTATTATCATAACCTGCGCGGCTTTTTTTCCATTTATTTTGGCGGTTGGTTTACTCTTTGTTGCGTTATCATAATGAATAGCATCTCTGTGAACATCAAGGGTCAGCACAATTGACGGGTATTTTTTCAGATATTTTTCAACACTTACAAGTGAACGGCTGTATGCGCCATTATAACTACTATCGTAAATAGTTTTATCGTGAATAACCTTATAGCCTGCATCTTCAAGTTCTTTTACAAGTTCTTCTCCCACTCTTACCATATTTTTACGAGAGTCTTTTGTTCTGGAGTTATATTGATTTGAATACCACCCTAAATCAAGAAGCTCATAGCCCTCGGTTGTATGGGTGTGATAAACCAGAATATAAGGCTCTTCCTTTGTTATTGTTTTATATTCAGGAGTCTCATTTAAAAGAGCTTTGATACTGATACTTTCATCTGTTCTGTTGTTTACAGAAACCGCACCAAAGGATGTCCCTGTTGCGCTTGTGCAGAATTGTTGTTCCTTTATATCTCCCGTCTTCCTTAAATTTTTATACATTTCTTTTGCTTCTTCCATAAGTGCAATAATATCGGACGGTGTACCGTTTTTATAAGTAACAACATTATAACCGCCACCGCCGAAGCCTGAGGGAGAAAAGGTTGTACCGCTATCATTTTTATAAGAGTTATTAACAGATAAATCCGCACTCTGAAAATCACTTTTCAAGGAAAACAAATCGGACACAACGCCCATAACCTTACCGCTTATATAATCACCACCATAAAGCACAGATGAAACAAGAGCAACACAAATCATCAAACAAATTGATTTATAAACAAAACTGTTTTTATGCTTCAACAAAACACCTCCCCATATAAAGTATGAGGATTGTTTGGGAATTAGAATAATTACATCAGCGCGTATAACTCTTCAGATGTTAATGTTGGTTGCAAGGCGCAATTAATTGAAAGTGCTAAAAGATACGAAGCATTTTTAACTAACAAATCAATGTCCTTGGGTGCAACAATCATTCTTTCCCCGTTTAAAAGTTTGTTCTTGTCAAGCTTTTCGGGAGATATGCCCGAAAGCTCCGAAGAAAGAGAAATTGCATCCACCACAGTAGGAATACCAATAGCAATAACTGGTACACCTAAAAAATCCTCATCAATTCTCGCCCTTGTGTTACCGATACCTGAGCCTGGTGCAATTCCTGTATCAGACATCTGAATTGTTGTGCCGAGCCTTTCAACACTACCTGCGGCAAGAGCATCAACCGTTATAACACATTGGGGCTTAACTGCCTCACAGATGCTTTTAATATATTCGCCCGATTCTATTCCTGTTTTACCTAAAACGCCTGTGGAAACAACCGCTACAGGGCGCAATTCTTCAGAAAACCCTGCAACCTTTTGCACCTCTTTGCTGATGTGCCTTGTAGCAAAAACCAATGAAGCGGTTTTGGGTCCGAGAGCGTCAGAAGTAATATCTTCATTCCCGACACCTGCCACAAGAACAGTGCCAACAGCTTCAGGTAAAAGCTCTTTTATACTTTCGGTCAAAGCCTTTAATCTTCCGTCACTTACTGCAGCTTCATTTGAAAAAGGATTCACTTCAAGAGTAATGTATTTGCCAATACCTTTCCCTAATCTTTTGGCTGCATCTTCTGTTTTAATCTCAATTATGGTTGTTTTACACTCATCATTTTCTGTTTTGGTAACCTCAACACCTTCAATATCTTCGTTAATCATTTCCCTGCGTTCAAGAGCAAGGTCTGTTCTGAAATTCAAATTATCACCTCAAAAGTATTATTGGTATGTAATTCCTTACTATACAAAAATAATATTTATTAGTAAAATATTGAAATACACTTTATAATGTGGTAAAATATTCGGCGGAAATTTAAAGAATACAAAAGGATGTAGTTAAATGAAACTTGGTATTGTTGGTCTTCCCAACGTTGGTAAAAGCACACTTTTTAATGCACTTACAAATGCAGGCGCACAAGCAGCAAACTATGCTTTCTGCACAATTGAACCCAATGTGGGCGTTGTTGCAGTTCCCGATAAACGCCTTGATGCACTTTGCGAAATGTATAACCCTGTTAAAGTTACACCCGCAACAATTGAATTTGTTGATATTGCAGGTCTTGTTAAAGGCGCTTCAAAGGGTGAAGGTCTTGGTAACAAATTCCTCTCCCATATCCGTGAGGTTGATGCAATAATTCACGTTGTTCGTTGCTTTGACAACGACGACATTATGCATGTTGATGGCTCTGTTGACCCTCAGAGAGATATTGAAACAATTAACCTTGAGCTTATTCTCTCCGATGCTGAAATTCTCCAGAGAAGAATTGACAGAACAACAAAGGCTATGAAGGGTGACAAATCACTTGCAGCAGAGCTTTCAATTCTTGAAAAAGTCAGAGATGCTCTTGATAATGGTATTTGCGCTCGTGCAGTTGACCTTACAGACGACGAAAAGGAAATACTCGACACAGTTGCCTTACTTACATCAAAGCCTGTTATTTACGCTTGTAATATGAGCGAAGAGGATTTCGCATCTAAAATAGAATCCAATGCCCGTTACAATGCAGTCAAAACCCTTGCTGAAGAAGAAGGAAGCCAGGTACTTCCCATTTGTGCAGAGCTTGAAGCACAAATCGCAGAGCTTGACCCGGAAGAAAAAGAAATGTTCCTTTCAGAGCTTGGTGTTTCAACAGGCGGTCTTGATTTACTTATTGAAAGAAGCTATGACCTTCTTGGTCTTATGAGTTACCTTACTGCAGGTCAGCCCGAGGTAAGAGCATGGACTATTAAGAAAGGTACAAAAGCACCTCAGGCGGCAGGTAAAATCCACTCCGACTTTGAAAGAGGCTTCATTCGTGCAGAGGTTGTTTCCTTTGATGTTCTTATGGAATGCGGTTCAATGGCAGTTGCAAAGGAAAAAGGTCTTGTTCGTTCTGAAGGTAAGGAATACGTTATGCAGGACGGAGATATTGTTCTCTTCCGTTTCAATGTTTAATCTAAAACAAATTGACCCATTGAAAAAACTGTATCAGTTTTTTCAATGGGTCAAAAATTTTTATACAGCCATTTTATAGTGTCTTAAATAAACACCAACTGTTTTATCATAGTCAAGAACATGGATAAATGTGCCGTCTTCCATCGGGAATACTGTTACGCCTTCTGCCTCATTACCTGCCATAGAGGGAAGAGAACGGGTGCAAAGCTCTTTAACAAGACCGGTTTCAACCTCAACAGTAATAATCTTATCATCATTGCTGTCAGCAATATCGGACGAGAGGTAAAGAATTCCATCATAAACCTCGCCGCCCTGAATACGAACAACCTGTTCTGATAATGGAATCACATGAGAAAATTCCATTGTTTCAAGGTTGAACGCAAGAATTTCATTCACTTCATTAAACTGTGAGCAATAGAGATAACCGTTTTCACCATCAACACAGCACCACGGAATTCCATCAGGCAGATTATCGTTTGGCAATTCAAAAATATCAACAATGTGAAGTGTACGGGCATCATAGGTTATAACAAGGGGTAAATCCTCTGCTTCATTTTCAACTGCGGCATAAATTTTGCCATCATAGTAACTGATACCGCCAACATGGTCACTGCCGTAATCATCAATATATTCCTGAGGAATGGGAGAATCGTTTTTAACGAGGATTTCCATAGTTTCTGCATCCCATTTAGTGATGCTTGTCATACCGAAAGCAGTAAGAGAACCTGATGTGTAATAATATTTACCATCGGTTGTTACACCCTGACCTGATTTAAAAGCATCAAGAAAAACAAGCTTATCTTCTCTTACAAGCTCAACCTCGGGGGTTGAAGAAGCCTCCCCTGAATCCATAAAACCTGTAAAGAGCATACAAATAGTTACTAAAATGCTTAAAAAAGCATCAATAATATGTATTCCTGTCATTTTATCTACTCCTTAATTTAATATACAAATAGAATATACCATTTTATTCTATTTTTCAAGTATATAATATTGATTATTAAAAAGATTAAATGTATAATAGCAAAAGAAATTTCAATCAAAGGTGCAAATATGGAATATAAATACGAAATTCACGCTCATACAAAAAATACAAGCAGATGCGGTCAATTGGATGCCGAAGAGCTTGTTAAGAAATACAAGGAAGCAGGTTATTCGGGAATTGTTATAACAGACCACTATTCCCCTATGACTTTTACTCCAACAGAATTTTTAAGCAAGAAAAAAGCCCTTGAGCATTTTCTTCGTGGTTATAAAAAAGCAAAGGAATTTGAAACGGAAGATTTTTCTGTTCTTCTTGGCGTTGAGTTACGATTTTATGCAACGATTAACGATTATTTAATCTACGGAGTATCAGAAGAAATGCTTTACGAACTCCCCTTTTTACTTCCTCTCTATATTAAAAAAGCAAGTAAATTGTTCAGAGAAAGAGGTTGCCTTTTTCTTCAGGCTCACCCTTTCAGGCAGCTTATAAGAAGAGCAAATCCTAAATACCTTGACGGAGTTGAGGCCTTCAACGGTAAAGCCAATAAAGAAGCAAACGATAACTCTCTTAAATGGGCAGAAGAAATAAAAGCCAAAATCCAAACAAGCGGTAGCGACTGCCACAGAGAAACAGGCGTTGCCTTAGGCGGAATAATAACAAAAGAGCCTATTAAAACAAATGATGATTTATTGAGAATTCTCAAAAGTGGGAATTATAAACTAATCAGAAATCAGAAATAAGCAAAACCCTTTCTCATTAAGTGAAGAGAAAGGGTTAATTTTATGCTTTTGAGGGAAAAAGAGAAAGTATTTTATTTTCCAGTAAAGTCATCAAATTATTATATTTAATAACTTTCTTGATAAGCTCTACCACAATCGAAGTAACCAACGAAATCAAAAGGAGCGAAAAAATTGTCAAAACAGGATACTTCATACTAAAGAGAAAATCTTTCAAAATATTCGCCCTATAAAATGTATGAAGAACAAAAATATTCATAGAATGTTTGCCAAGGAATGCAAAAACCGCATTTATTACTTTTCGCAATTTTCCGCCTTCCCTGAAAATAAACCTATTGCAGAAAACAATTAAGAACAATGGTGCAACTCCAAAGTGGTATTCCCATAGCTTCGAACTCGGTATTCTGATCCATATATAAATACTTACAAAAATTATAAACAACCCACTAATAAAAAGCAAACACTCATTCAGAATTTTGCTTTTCACCAACTTAAATTTCTCAAATTTTTCAAAAATATTGAATTTTGCAAATAAAGCTCCGAAATATACAGGCAATATAAAGCTGAAAGCATTTGTTGCACCGAAATACTTACTGTTAAACAAAATTCTTGGGAATATAACCAAAACTGCTAACAAACTTGCCCAACCCAATTTATCCGTCCAACGAACAAGCAACGGCATAAAAATAACAAAAATCAAAGCCGCGCTCATATACCACCAAGAACCATTCATCATAGGGGTACCAAACAACTCTGAAACCCCAAAAAAGTCAAGAAGTATATATACACTGCCTCTTACTAAACCATCTTTCAGATACACTTTTTGAGGCAATCCGTTAAAGAAAAACAAAAAAACAAAGAATACCGCAAAAAGAAACCAGAACCCACTTAAAATTTTGAAAGCACGAGAAACTATCCACTTATTAGTTGCATTTAAATCATCTGCTTTGTTTTTTACAGATAAGTACATTCCGTAGCCACTTATAAATGCAAAAATAGAAACACATATTTTGCAATAATATGCCAAATCGACATATAAATCCTGGCTCAAGGGCCAGAAATTAAATTCAAAACCGGCAAATCTGGTGGTGTTACCGAAACAATGAATACACATCAACAAAATAATTGCAAGACCCTTAAGGCACATTGAATCTGTTTTGCTGAATGCAACTGTTGTTTTTGCTTTTTCCACAATATCAACTCCTATGAGTTAATACTAACATTTAAGGAAAAATTTGTCAATTAAAAAGACGGTTGCATTAAACAACCGTCTAAACTTAATTTATTTAATCATTGATTCTTCCCATGAAGCATAGGGTTCAATACCGAAGATTGTTGCTACTGTGGGAGCAACGTTTGCGAGGCCGAATGCGCCGTCTTTAAGCTCATAGGAATTCTTGCTGTAAACGATGAAAGGAACTTCATTGAGAGAGTGTGCTGTCCTGGGAGCAACGTTACCCTTCTTGTCCTTTTCAAGCATTTCATCAGCATTACCGTGGTCAGCAGTAATAAGAACTGTTACACCGCATTTATCTGCTGCTTTAAGAACTCTTGCAAGACCAAGGTCAACTGCTTCAACAGCAGTAATTGTTGCATCAAGGTTACCTGTGTGGCCAACCATATCACCGTTGGGATAGTTGCAACGGATGAAGTCATATTTACCGCTTTCCATAGCTTCAATAACTGCATCTGTAACCTCTGCGGATTTCATCCAGGGTCTTTCGTCAAATGAAACCTTATCGGAAGGAATTTCCATATATGTTTCAAGCTCTTCTGAGAACTTATCGCTCTTGTTACCATTCCAGAAATATGTTACGTGGCCGTATTTCTGAGTTTCAGAAACTGCAAACTGATTCATACCCTTTGAAACAAGAAGCTCTGAAAGAGTGTCTTTAATTTCGGGAGGATTAACAAGGAAACGAGCCGGAAGCTTAAGGTCGCCATCATACTGAAGCATACCTGCATAGCAAACGTCGGGTTTTGCACCTCTGTCAAATGCAGTGAATTCTTCATTATCAAATGCCATTGAAAGCTCAATTGCACGGTCGCCACGGAAGTTGAAAAGAACTACACTGTCGCCATCCTTGATTGCACCAACAGGTTCACCGTTTTCAGCAATAACAAAGGGAGGTAAATCCTGGTCAATAACGCCATCATTTTCTGCACGATAGGTTTCAATTGCTTCAGTTGCGCTTGCAAACTGTCTGCCGATACCTTTAACATGAGTATCCCAACCGAGCTTAACCATATTCCAGTTAGCTTCATAACGGTCCATTGTGATAACCATTCTGCCACCGCCTGATGCAATTTTACCGCAGAATGCATCGTCATTAAGTTCAGCAAGAGCGTTTTCAAGCTCTTCAACATAAACAAGACCTGATGTTGCGGGAACATCACGACCATCAAGAAGAATATGAGCACGAACGCTCTTTACACCCTCTGCTTTTGCCTGTTTGAGCATTGCAATAAGGTGAGAGATATTTGAGTGAACATTACCATCGGAAAGAAGGCCGATAAAGTGGAGAGTTGAGTTTTTCTCAACGCAGTTGCCTGCGATTTCTTTCCAGGCAGTTGATTCATAAATTTTGCCTGATTCGATAGATTCATTAACAAGCTTTGCGCCCTGAGAATAAACCTGACCGCAACCGAGAGCATTATGACCAACCTCACTGTTACCCATATCGTCATCAGAGGGAAGACCTACTGCTGCACCATGAGCTTTAAGGCGAGTGTTGGGACATTCTTTAAGAAGTTTGTCAAGAACGGGTGTATTAGCAAGTGTAACAGCGTCGCCAAGACCTGTTTTGGAATAGCCAATACCGTCCATTACAACGAGAAGTACTTTTTCAGACATTTTATATCACCTTTTAAACTTTATCTTAACAGAAATTTCGGGCAGACGAAGTGGTCTGCCCTACTGTTTTTATTTTTAATTAAACGCTTGCTGCTTTAACGATTACAGAGAAATCTGCTGCTTTAAGAGATGCACCGCCGATAAGACCGCCGTCAACATCAACCTGAGCGAGAAGCTCTGCTGCGTTACCCGCATTCATAGAACCGCCGTACTGAATTGTTACACGGCTTGCACATTTGGGGCAATAGATTTCACCAAGAACCTCACGGATTGCATGGTTAACTTCATTTGCCTGTTCTGCAGTTGCAGTTTCGCCTGTACCGATAGCCCAAACGGGTTCGTAAGCGATGATAATTCTGTCAAGTTCTTCGTTAGAAACGCCCTGAAGAGCGATTTTAGTCTGTGAACGAACAACTTCCATTGTAACGCCTTTTTTACGTTCGTCGAGAAGCTCGCCAACGCAAAGGATTACTGTAAGACCGCTATCAAGAGCAGCTCTTACTCTCTTATTAACTGTTTCATCAGTTTCGCCGAAATACTGTCTTCTTTCGGAGTGACCGATAATAACATATTCAACACCGATTGCTTTAAGCATGGGAGCAGAAACTTCACCTGTGAAAGCACCGCTTTCTGCCCAGTGGCAGTTTTCTGCACCAATTTTGATGTTTGAACCGGCTGCTGCTTCCTGAGCTGCAAAAATATCGATATAAGGAACGCAGAGAACCACGTCACAATCAGCATCTGCAACGAGGGGTTTCATTTCGTTGATAATAGCTTTTGCTTCATCGGGAGTTTTGTTCATTTTCCAGTTACCTGCGATAACTGCTTTACGAAGTGATTTATCCATAATCTATAAATCCTTTCACACATAATTATTTATATTTCTCTATTCCTCCGACCCACTCGCAAAGAGTGTGATAAGGAATAGAGTGCGTGCAGTTGGTGAGTTAATGACCCCGAAGCGTATGAGATACGCGAGTTTGGGTCAGTAACTCGACAAATGCGCGTGCTATATTACTTATCATTAACTGCTTCGATACCGGGGAGTGCCTTACCCTCAAGGAATTCAAGAGATGCACCGCCACCTGTTGAGATGTGAGTCATCTTTGCGCCAAAGCCGAGAGTGTTAACTGCTGCTGCAGAGTCGCCACCGCCGATGATTGTAACTGCATCAGTTTCTGCAAGAGATTCAGCAACTGCAATAGTACCTTTTGCAAGGATGGGGTTTTCGAAAACGCCCATAGGTCCGTTCCAAACAACTGTTTTTGCAGATTTAACTGCATTTGCATAAAGCTCTGCTGTTTTAGGACCGATATCAAGACTCATCATATCTGCAGGGATTTTATCTGCATCGCAAACTGCAACTTCGATTTCTGCATCGATGGGATCGGGGAATGCTTTTGTGATTGTAACATCAACAGGAAGAAGAATCTGAACGCCTTTTTCTTCTGCCTTTGCAAGCATATCTTTGCAATAGTCAATCTTTGTTTCATCAAGAAGAGATGTACCTACGCTGTAGCCCTTAGCTGCAAGGAATGTATAAGCCATACCTCCGCCGATGATAAGTGTATCTGCTTTATTAAGAAGATTTTCGATAACATTAAGTTTATCAGCAACTTTTGCACCACCGAGAATTGTAACGAAAGGTCTCTGGGGATCTTCAACAGCGTTGCCGAGGTATTTGAGTTCTTTACCCATAAGGTAACCAACTGCAGCTTCTTCAACGAAAGAAGCAACACCAACTGTTGAGCAGTGTGCTCTGTGAGCAGCACCGAAAGCATCGTTTACATAGATATCGCAAAGAGAAGCAAGTTCTTTTGAGAATGCTTCGCCATTCTTCGTTTCTTCGGGACGGAAACGAGTGTTCTGAAGAAGAACAACGTCGCCATCTTTCATTTCTGCAACTGCTTTTTTAGCATTTTCGCCAACAACTACATCGTCTGCTGCGAAAACAACTTCTTTATTGAGAAGCTCAGAAAGTCTTTTTGCTACGGGAGCAAGGCTTTCTTTCTCGTTGGGGCCGTTTTTAACTTTACCAAGGTGAGAGCAAAGGATAACCTGTGCGCCATCATCGAGAAGTTTTTTGATTGTGGGAAGAGCGGCTGTGATACGATTTTCGTCTGTGATAACGCCGTCTTTGAGCGGAACGTTAAAATCGCAACGAACAAGCACCTTTTTGCCTTTTGCGTTGATATCATCAACTGTTTTCTTGTTTAAAAGACCCATTTTTGATTACTCCTTTTAACATTTTTTATATTGTTAATTTTTTACCGAATATATTTTATACTAATTGCCCTCTTTTTTCAAGTATATTTCCCATTTTTTGACCTATCATTTTCAACATTCTTTTAAAAGGTAAAACTGATATTTTTGTTATGTTAGGCTAAACTGTCATTTTTTCACGGATTTCTTGTAAAATTTTCTTTTCTCGCCTTGAAACCTGAACCTGCGACATCCCCATTTTCCTTGCAACTTCCGTTTGAGTTTCAGACATAAAATACCGCAGTTCAATTAACTTCCTATCCTTTTCGGAAAGCTCTTTAATGCATTTATCAAGAGTTAGTTTTTCATTAATTTTTTCTTCCTCGCTGTCTATTGGTATATCGAACTGCTTTTCTTCTGCTTCGTCATCACCCAATGTCAGAGAAACAACCGGTTGAGAAGCAAGCAAAAGCTCACTTGTCTCATAAACGCTTAAGCCAACTCTCTGAGCAATTTCAGTCAAAGTTGGTTCATACCCTTTTTCGTTTTCAAGTTTTTCTTTTTCCGCCCAGATTTCTCGTGACCGTTCTTTTATAGAGCGACTGACTTTAACAGCTCCCCCATCACGAAAAATCCGTTTCATTTCACCAAGTATGGCAGGGACGGCATAAGTTGAAAAAACGAAACCCAAACTTTCATCAAACCCATCTGCCGCTTTTATCAGACCCACGCAACCTGCCTGAAACAAATCCTCATAATCCACGCCCCTGTTTTTAAATCTTTGGGCGCAGGAATGAACAAGACCCAAATTATCATTAATTCTTTTTTCTCTTGGGGTCATTTTGTTTTACCACATATTCTTTTTTCAATTGTAACTGTTGTGCCCACGCCAACCTTTGAGCGAACACGAAGCTTATCGGAAAAGCTTTCCATAACAGAAAAACCTAACCCGGAACGGTCACCACCAACGCTTGTATAAAGAGGTTCTCTCGCTTTATTCACATCTTCAATTCCGCAACCCCTATCCCTTACTGTTATGCGAACAACACCCTCTTCAAAAACTGAACAGGTTATGTAAATTTTACCTATGGTATTTTTATAGGCGTGGACAATGCAATTTGTTACCGCCTCGCTTACAACTGTTTTAATATCGCCTAATTCTCCAACTGTCATATCCAGCTGAGAAGAAAAAGCAGAAACTGCCATGCGGGAAAAGCTTTCATTAACAGAACGGCTGTCAAAAATCATTTTTAATTCATTAATCTTCTTCATATATATACCTCATTTTTTTGATTAATCTCAGCAAGTTTTTCTATCCCTGACATTTTCATAATGGTGTAATCACGCTTTGAAAGGTTATTCACTTTAAGTTTTTTACCTTTACCGCAAACAAGGCGATATCGCCCCATCACAAGACCAACACCAGAACTATCCATAAATGTTACATCGTAAAAATCAAGCACAAGAGTATTAATATTTTCAATACTCACAAAGGCATCATCAATTGCATCTCTTATTTCAGGAACTGTGTGGTGATCTATTTCCCCTTTTATAAATGCGGTTAATGTGCCATTTCTGTTTTTAAAAGTTACAGGCATATTTATTCCTCCTTTTGAATATAATTTCAGTTTACATTTTCAGATTTAAAAAAATTGTCACATAAAGACGATTTGCAGAAAGTATTTTAGGGGTATCCGAACCAGATTTGAGATAGTCTTTCCAATCTACAAGAAAAAATTGTGGAATTTTGTTTTGTTGTATGATATAATAATTTTAATAATGTTCACTTGGAGGATTAAGATGTTAAAAAAGGTTCTCTCGTTAATAAAAGGCAATAAAATCTTAAAATGGGCTTTGAGCATCATACCCTGCGCTATATATTCAAGGTGCATAAAGAAAAAGGCTATTGATAATAAACTAATCCTTTTGGAAGCCCAGCACGGCGGTGAAATCAGCGGTAATATTTTTTATATTTTAAAAGAACTCACTTCCAACAAGGATTTTGACTCATATAAGATTTATTTAAGTTGCAAAGCAGTCAGCAAAGAGAAAATAAAAAACATTCTCGACGCATATGGCATCAAGAATGTTAACTTAGTTATTGTTCTTTCCCCTAAATATATGAAAATTGTTGCCACTGCAAAATATCTTTTTAATGATAACACTTTCCTCCCCTTTTTCACTAAGAGAGAAGAACAGATTTATCTTAATACCTGGCACGGAACACCCCTTAAAACATTGGGTAAAGGCATAAAAAATGCTATGCACAACATCGGAAACACTCAAAAAAACTTTGTTGGGGCAGATTATCTGCTTTACCCCAACACCTACACAATGGAGCATATGATAGAAGATTATATGCTCGAAAACCTTGCAAAAGGAAAATGTGTTCTTTCAGGTTATCCACGAAACACAGTTTTCTTTGACACAGAAAGAAGAGAAGAGCTTTGCAAAAGCTTTGATATAGAAAATAAAAAAGTTTATGCTTATATGCCCACCTGGCGCGGTGCCATCGGCAATATAAGCAAAAATGCAAGCATACAAATGACAGATTATCTTAATGAAATTGATAAGCTGCTGACCGATGATGAAATTTTATATGTAAACCTCCACCCCATTGCAGTTAAAAACATTGAGTTCGGTGGATTCAAGCATATCAAAAAATTCCCCAAAGACCTTGAAACTTATGATTTCCTTAACTGCACAGACTGCCTTATTACCGACTATTCAAGCGTATTTTATGATTATGCGGTAACAAGAAAAAAATGTGTGCTTTTCACCTATGACGCAGAAGAATATTTTGCAGACCGAGGTGTTTACAAATCAATTGACGAGCTCCCGTTTCCGCAAGTTAAAACAGTTGAAGAACTTATCAAAGAAATCCGTTCAGAAAAACAATATGACGATACCGATTTTATAAACGAATATTGCTTTTATGATTGTGCGGATGCTACCAAAAACATTCTTAATCTTGTATTCAACTCAATAGTATCAGAAAAAACAGTTTTAAAGGAAATCCCCTGCAACAACAAGAAAAATATACTTATTCATGCAGGTAACCTTGACCAGAATGGTGTTACCGCCTCTCTTTATAACCTTCTTAAAAATATCAACCCCGAAGAAAACAACTATTACATTTGCTTCCCCACAGGAAAAGCAAAGGACCATCAAAGCACAATTGCTGATTTACCCGATGGTGTGGGATATTTCCCCATGCACGATAAAATGAACTTGGGGCTTATCAAAAATGTGTTCTGGTACACATTCCTTGCTACCTGCTTTATGAAAAAGAATTTTATGAAAATTGATTTTATAGCAAAGCTTCTTAAAAACGAGTGGCAATATGAAATCACCAGATTATTTGGCGGAGCACAGTTCGACCACGCTATTCAGTTTACAGGTTACGGACCTAAAATGATACTTTTCTTTGCAAATTTCCCCTGCAAAAAAACGATTTATGTTCACAGTGATATGCGAAAAGAAATCGAAACCCGTGGCAACCAAAGAGAAGATGTTCTTAAATATGCCTATAAAAATTATGATAATGTCGCTCTCGTAACCGAAGATATTTTTGAACCAATTTCCACCTTTGTTGATAACACAGATAATTTTAAAATTGCCCACAATGTTATAGCTTATGAACAAATCAAAACTCGCGGTGACGGAGAGATTTGTTTTGATGATGGCGTAACTCAAAGCAACAAAACCTTGGATGAGGTTAAAGAAATTCTTGATAGTGACGCAAAGAAAATCATAAGCGTTGGCAGATTTTCCCCTGAAAAAGACCATAAGAGAATGGTTGATGCTTTTAATAAAGTATGGACCAAAAATAAAAATTCGTATTTTATTATCATAGGTGGCAACCAATTCAATAATCATTACAATATTCTCAAAGAATATGTGAAAACCTTACCTTGTGCCGATAATATAGTTCTTATTCTTTCTATGAAGAATCCTTTGCCGATTGTAAAGCGTTGCGATGGTTTCATTTTAGCCTCCCATTACGAAGGCTTCGGACTTGTTCTTGCTGAAGCAGATATTTTAGGTTTACCTGTTATTTCAACAGATATTGTAGGTCCGAGAACCTTTATGAATAAAAACAACGGCACTCTTGTTGAAAACACCGCAGAGGGTGTTGAAAAAGGCTTCAGGCTTCTTCTTGAAGGAAAGGTTCCAATGCTCACAACTGATTATAAAGAATATAACGAAAATGCCGTAAACGAGTTTATGGCATTGCTACAGTAAAAAAGAAAGCTATCGGCAATTAAGTCGATAGCTTTTTTGTTCCTTTTAAGTTCTCGGTACTTGGTCAACGCCGTCAACAGTTTCCTGAAGTTGAAGGTCGTTTTTAATCATTGTTGTGGAAACACCGGGAGTTCTTTCAAGGAATTTAACCTCGCAATACTCTTTAAGGTAGTCAAATTTATCACTACCTGCCCAGTCATCACCCATAACAACAACATCAATTTTATAATCTTTAATATCCTGAATTTTCTGCTCCCAGTTATTCTCGGGAATAACAAGATCAACATACCTGATCGCCTCAAGCATTTTTTTACGGGTTTCATAGCTGTGATATGCTTTTTTGCCCTTGGTAGCATTAAATTCATCAGTCGAAAGAGCAACAACAAGATAGTCGCCTAATTCTTTCGCTCTCTTAAGAATGCGGATATGACCATAATGTAATAAATCAAATGTACCATAGGTTAAAATTCTTTTCATTATAATACTCCTTATGACAATTGGTTACAAATAATACTTGCTAACTTTTCAGTATTATCTGTGCCTTTATTTTCAATAAATTTATCTGAAAACCTTTTCAGGTTATCAAAATCATAATCACCATTCCGAATTGCAGTTAACAATTCATATTCTTTTTCAAAACAAGCCTTAGAAAACTCATTTTTAACTTCAATATTCAAACCTTTTTCTGATTTATATTGCTCATAATCGGGAACATAGAACCACAACGGTTTATTTAATAATGAGCATTCAATAGAGGTTGCAGAATAATCAGAAATAATACCATCTGAAAGCTTTGCTAAATCATAGGTTGAAAACTTACCATTGAAAGAATATTCATTTGAAACCTTTGTTGCAGGGTGGGGCGAAACAATTAAAGAATATTCGTCACTATTTTTAAAAGCATCAAAAAGAGTTTTAATATAAAGAGAATCGTTATTCCGGAAAGTTGGAAGATATGCAATTATTTTTTTGTTTTTGAATTGAGGGTTTAGCTCAACAAATTCCTCATAACGGGATTTGCCATCTAAAATAACATCTACTCTCGGAAGAGATGCAACAACAATTTTATCTTTACTGCAACCAAAAGCTTCGCAATAAAACTCCGCCGTTTTTTCCGATGGTGCAACAACGAAATCATAGTTTTTATGCATAGACATTGCCTTTGCAACGCCTAAATCTCTGCCCTGAGCTTTACCTGCAGATTGAAGACTGAATTTTTTAACTGCACCTAAAGCGTGCCATATTTGAAACACTTTTAAATCAGACTTATGATTAAGGCAAGAAATCGGGATTGAATAAGTATCTGTAACGGCAATTTTTGCCGATGCAATTTCCCACATATCTCTTAAAATAAAGAAAATATAAGAAACAGAAAGACCGCTTTCGTTTTCAAGACGGCAAAGCCTGAAAACCTGCTTTGTTTCAGGAGAGATTTTCGAAATTTCTTCCGAAAGCATTTTCATATCTTCAGATTTTTCGTTGCTTTGTCTTGAAAGCCAAACAATTTTATTTTCTGTTTTTCTCAGTTTCATAAAAGCATAAAGAACCTTTATGAAAACAACAAAAAGCTTGATTATTAATAACTTCATATGCCACCTCAAGTGACTTTTTATTAAAATATATTGTATTCTAATTACCTATTTTTGTCAAGGCAGAGGAAAATCCAATTATTTTATATATTGAATATAAAATAAATTGTGATATAATGTTATTCGTTATCAGGGGAAACAGGTGAAAATCCTGTACGAGCCCGTCGCCGTGAGGTGCTTTTATATTATTTATCTATCTGTTGCCGCAAAACAGAGAAACGCCATTGAAGGCTATGCTTTTGAGAAGGTGATAAATAATGCACTGAGTCGAAATACCCGTTAACGCTAACTCTTTTTAGATAGTTTTATCTGACTGCGAGCGCCGGTTTAACGAAAGAGAAATAAATTTATAAAGGAGAAAATTCCAAATGAAAATGACACGTAGTAGAAAAGCGTTGTCGTTCATCCTTTGTATTGTGCTTATTGCGGCTATTGCACTGTTTACAACTGCTTGTAATGACAACAAAACAAATGATGATACCACCACTACAACAAATAGTGCAGTATCAACAACCGAAAGTCCTGAAGCAACTGTTCTCGGTGAAGGTAAAACAAAGTTCAACTTTACAGTTACTGACCTTGAGGGCAAGGAAACAGCTTTTGAAATTAACACAGATAAGAAAACTGTTGGTGAAGCACTTTTAGACCTCAAGCTTATTGCAGGTGAACAAGGGGATTACGGATTGTATGTTAAAACCGTAAACGGCACAACTCTTGACTACGATAAAGACGGTGCATACTGGGCTTTCTATGTTAACGGTGAATATGGAACTACCGGTGTTGACGCAACAGATATTGTTGCAGGAACTACCTACACCTTCAAGGCTGAAAAAGGATGAAATTAAAGCTTAAAGAAGCTGTTATTTTCGGTATGCTTGGGGCAGTTATGTATGCCTCAAAGCTGATAATGGAAGTATTGCCGAACATTCATTTAATTGGTACTTTTATTGTAGCAATGACTGTTGTATATAGAAAAAAAGCCCTCTACCCTATTTATATCTTTGTGTTTCTTACAGGTCTTCTTGGTGGCTTTAATATGTGGTGGATACCATATCTGTATATATGGGCAATTCTTTGGGGAGCAACAATGCTTTTACCGAAAAAAATACCACCGAAAGCCGCACCTATTATATATGCGGTCGTTTGCTCCTTACATGGATTTTTATACGGAACAATTTATGCTCCCGCACAAGCTCTGATGTTCAGGCTCGATTTCAAGGGTATGGTTGCCTGGATTGTTGCAGGTCTCCCCTACGATTTAATCCACGGAGTGAGCAATTTTATAAGTGGTTTAATTTTAATTGTTCCGATTATTTCAATCCTTAAAATTGCAGAAAAAACCGCAAGAAAAAGTTAAAAGTGACTCCCTACTGAATTTCTTGAAATTCAGCAGGGAGTCATTATATTTAAACCATCTTCTCTTGTTTTACTTTGTGGTCTATAACGTGACGAGACTTTAATTCATTCATTATATCATCAACTGAAATTCCCATTTCAATCATAAGCACAAGCACATGATACATAAGGTCGGAAATTTCATAAATTGTTTCTGCTTTATCGTCTGCTTTACCTGCGATGATAACCTCAGTACATTCTTCGCCAACCTTTTTGAGAATTTTATCAATTCCCTTTTCAAAAAGGTATGTTGTGTATGAGCCTTCTTTTGGGTCAAGCTTTCTTCCCTCAATTGTTTCAACAAGGCTCTGAACGCTGAAAGCAGGTGCAATTTCTTCATTCTCAAAAACTGTATTGAAGAAACAGCTTTCCTCACCTGTGTGGCAAGCAGGACCATCTTTTTTAACTCTTACTGTAAGAGCATCCATATCACAATCTGCAGTAATGCTTACAATATGCTGATAGTTTCCGCTTGTTTCACCTTTGAGCCAAAGCTCCTGCCTTGAACGGCTCCAGAAACAAGTTTTTTTCTTTTCGAGGGAAATACCAAGGCTTTCCTTGTTCATATATGCGAGAGTGAGAACCTGATTGGTTTCATCATCCACAACAATTGCAGGAATAAGACCTTTTTCATCAAATTTAAGTTTTTCAATATCAAACATATTACAACCTCACTGTTATGTTATTCTCGTTAAGAGTTTTCTTTAAATCGTCAATAGTTACTTCGCCATAGTGGAAAATGGAAGCCGCAAGACCTGCGCTGACATCGGGAACAGTATTGAATAAATCAACAAAATCCTGCTTACCACCTGCACCACCTGATGCAATAACAGGAACATTTACAATATCACATACTGCTTTGAGCATTTCTATATCAAAGCCTTTTTTCACACCATCGGTATCAATGGAGTTAACAACAATTTCCCCTGCACCATTATTTACACCGCGTTTAATCCACTCAAGAGCATCAAGACCGGTGTTCTCTCTTCCGCCTTTTGCAAAAACCTTAAACTGTCCGTCAACGCGCTTTACATCAACGGAAAGAACAACACATTGGTCGCCATATTTTTCCGCCGCTGCGTGAATTAAATCGGGATTTCTTATAGCACCGGAATTAACGCTGACTTTATCTGCACCGCATTTTAAAACTCTGTCGAAATCATCAAGAGTGTTGATACCGCCGCCAACTGTTAAAGGAATGAAAACCTTTGAAGCGGTTTGGGTAAGAATATCTGTAAAAAGTTTGCGTCCGTCGGATGATGCCGTTATATCATAGAAAACAAGCTCGTCTGCACCGTGAGAGCTATAATACTCTGCTAACTGGACAGGTGAAGAAATTTCGTTAAGGTCTTTGAAATTCGTACCTTTAACAACAGTTCCGTTTCTCACATCAAGGCAAGGAATAATTCTTTTTGTAATCATTGTACTGCCTCCAATGCATCGCTAATTTTAATTGCACCTGTGTAATAGGCTTTGCCGATAATTGCGCCGAAAAGGTTCATTTTGTTGAGAGCAGTTATATCATCAAGGGTTGAAACTCCGCCCGATGCAATTATATTAACGCTAAATTTCTCGGAAAGCTCTTTATAAAGCTCTCTGTTTGTCCCCTGCATTGCGCCATCCTTTGAAATATCGGTGCAAATAACAGTTGAAACACCGATTTTCTGAAGCTTTTCAAAGAACTCGAAAGTGCCGTATTCAGACTTTTCAACCCAGCCTTTAATGGCTACCTTGCCGTCTTTAATATCTGCACCGACTGCAATTTTATCACCATAGGTTGCAACTGCAGTTTTCAAAAACTCTTCATCTGTTACTGCCGCAGTACCTAAAATAACACGGCTAACCCCTGCATCAAGATAGGCTTTAACGGTTTCCATTGAACGAATACCGCCACCAACCTCAACATTCAAGGAAGTGTTTTCAACAAAGCTTTTTATTATATCAATATTGGGTGTTCCGCCGTCACGAGCCCCCTCAAGATCAACTGTGTGAAGCTCAGTTGCACCCTGACTTTCAAAATCCTTTGCAATTTCAATAGGGTTTTCGGAATAAACTGTTAAATCGTTATAGTTACCCTTTAAAAGTCGGACAGCTTTACCCTCATATAAATCTATTGCGGGAAAAATTTTCATTAGTTACATATATCCTTTCATTAGTGCGAAAACAATACACATATTAAAGTTTGGATTAGATTTCACAGAATGCTTTAAGTATTTTCAATCCTACATCCCCACTCTTTTCGGGATGGAACTGACAACCGAATATATTGCCTTTTCCTACTGCCGCTGTTACAGGGATACCGTATTCGGATGTGGCAATTACTGAATCATCACAATCGGTTGCATAGAAGGAATGAACAAAATAAACAAAATCACCATCGTTTATATATTTAAAAATCGGGCTTTTCTCCCCTACAAAATGGAGGGCGTTCCAACCCATATGGGGAATATTAAGATTTTCAGGTATTTGGTTTTCTAAAGCTATAACATTACCTTTAAGGAAGCCTAAGCCCTCATGCACACCATACTCAAAGCCTTTCTGGAAAAGCAACTGCATACCAAGGCAAATTCCTAAAAAGGGCTTGCCGTTTTTAGCTTCTTCTGTAATAAGCTCAACAAGACCTGATGAGCGGAGCTTTTTCGCCGCATCACCGAAAGCACCGACACCGGGAAGGATTATTCGGTCTGCCTCTTTTATTACATTTTCATCACTTGTTACAACTGCTTCAACGCCGATTTTCTTTAATGAGCACTGAAGAGAGAACAAGTTACCAACGCCATAATCAATTATTGCAACCATTATAAAACTCCTTTGGATGAGGGTATCTCGTTTTTCATTGTTTCGTCAATGGCAACTGCCTTTTTGAGAGTACGGGCAACAGATTTGAATGCACCCTCAATCAAATGGTGAGAGTTCACTCCGTCAAGCTGTTTAATGTGCAGGGTTATTGCACTGTTAAAGGCAAATGCCACAAAAAACTCTCTTAAAAGCTCGGTATCAAAATCCCCTACCATTGGTGCGGGAATATTCATATAATATTGAAGATATGCTCTGCCTGAAATATCAACCGCCGAAAGAATGAGTGCTTCATCCATAGGCAGTATTGTGCTTCCGTAGCGGTGAATACCTCTTTTATCGCCGATAGCTTCTTTGAATGCCTGACCGAGAGCGATACCTATATCTTCTGTTGTGTGGTGTCCGTCAACCCAGATATCACCGCAACATTTAACAGTCAAATCAAACCTTGA
The DNA here is from genome assembly GCA_045594685.1 of Acutalibacteraceae bacterium. Taxonomy (GTDB): domain Bacteria; phylum Bacillota; class Clostridia; order Oscillospirales; family Acutalibacteraceae; genus DTU089. Next base: position 212,671 of record JAZNYZ010000039.1, read on the forward strand.
ATGCTTTGCAAAAAGAACAAGCATATGGTCAAAAAAGCCGATGCCTGAATCAATATCGCACTCACCTGTTCCGTCAAGGTTAAGCTTTACATATATATCTGTTTCCGCAGTTTTTCTTTTAATTTCTGCTATACGCATTTAAACTGCCTCCATAATTTCTTTGATTTTTTCTATAAGAATTTGCATTTCCTTGAAAGTTCCGATAGTAATGCGGTTAAAATCCTTAATCCTGTCTTTAGTGAAATGACGAACAAGAACGCCTTTATCTTTAAGCTTTAAATAAAGCTCTCCACCATCAATTTTCTCTGACTTTGCGAAAACAAAATTAGCTTTTGACGGTAAAACTTCAAAGCCGAGTGCTTCAAGCTCTTTTGTTGTGTATTCTCTTGTTTCAATAATTCTCTTACAATTATCAGAATAATAGCTTTGAGAATCTATTGCCGCCGCACCTAAAGAAAGTGTAAGGCGGTTTATGTTATAAGGGTTAGTTGAATAGCGGAGCTTGTGTAAATCATTGATAATATCTTTACTACCGATAGCAAAGCCCAAACGAGCCCCCGCCATTGAGCGAGATTTTGAAAAAGTCTGCACAACCAGAAGGTTATCGTATTTCTTCACAAGATTCACAGCACTTTCTGCACCGAAATCCACATAAGCCTCGTCAATTATAACAACGTTATCAGGATTAGATTTAATAACCTTTTCGATTTTTTCAAGGCTTAAAGCAAGTCCTGTTGGTGCATTGGGGTTTGCAATGAACACACCGCCGTCAACACCGCAGAATTTTTTATAATCAATGGAAAAATCCTCTTCCAAGGGAATTTCTGTATAATCAGAGCCGTGAAGATTTGCAAAAACGCTGTAAAAACCATAGGTTATATCAGCAAAATATGACTTTCTGCCGTTGGCACAATATGCCATAAATGCAAAGTTCAGAATATCATCTGAGCCATTTGCAAGGATAACATTTTCTGCTTCTACATTGTAAAGTTCAGCAAGCTTTTTTGTAAGAATTTTACCATCAGGGTCAGGGTAAAGCCTTAAAAGCTCTGCTTCATTTTTGTTTGCCATCTCCAATGTTTTGGGACTTGGCGGATATGGCGACTCATTGGTATTAAGCTTTATATATTTTTTATCCTGAGGCTGTTCACCGGGAACATACGCCGCAAGGGAATCATATCTTTTATCAAGGAATTTGCTCATTAGTTATTTATTCTCCGTTCTGATGCTGACACTCTTTGCGTGAGCGTGAAGTCCTTCTTCAGTAGCAAAGCGAACCACTTTATCGCCCACCTCTTTAAGTGCTTCCCTGCTGAAATATGAAAACTGAGTTTTCTTAACAAAATCATCAACTGAAAGAGGGCTTGAAAATCTTGCAGTACCGCTTGTGGGTAAGGTGTGGTTAGGTCCTGCAAAATAGTCACCAAGAGCCTCGGGACAGTTCTTGCCGAGGAAAACAGAGCCTGCATTTTTAACATAACCGAGATATTCAAAGGGATTATCAACACAAATTTCGAGATGCTCGGGTGCTAAGATATTGGAAGTTTCCATAGCTTCAACAAGCGAATCTGTAATAATAATTTTGCCGTTTGTATCAATTGAGCAACGGGCAATTTCTGCTCTGGGAAGCTGAGGAATCTGAATTTCAAGCTGCTCACTTACTTTATTTGCAAATTCTTCGCAATCAGTAATAAGAACTGCAGTTGCCATTTTATCGTGCTCTGCCTGAGAAAGTAAATCTGCCGCAATGTGAGCAGGATTATTTGTACCATCAGCAACAACAAGAATTTCACTGGGACCTGCAATCATATCAATATCAACTGTGCCGAAAACCTGCTTTTTCGCTTCTGCAACAAAAGCGTTACCCGGTCCGACAATTTTATCAACCTTGGGCACACTTTCTGTTCCGTAAGCAAGGGCTGCAACAGCCTGAGCACCACCGATTTTAAAGATTCTGTCAACCCCTGCAATACTTGCAGCAGCAAGAATAACAGGCTTTATTTTGCCCTCTTTGGCAGGTGTTACCATAACAATTTCAGAGCAACCTGCAATTTTAGCAGGAACGCAGTTCATAAGAACTGATGAGGGGTAAGAAGCTGTGCCACCGGGAACATAAAGACCAACCTTTTCAATGGGCAATACCTTCTGCCCGATTATAACCCCTGCATTGTCGTTAATAACAAAGGAATTGCGAACCTGCCTTGAATGGAATGCAGTAATATTCTCTTTAGCCTGCTTTAAAATCTCAATAAGCTCGCTATCCACTTCATTTAAAGCTGCATCAATTTCCTCTTTTGTAACCTCGAGAATATCGTCAACTGCACCATCGAATTTTTTGCTATATTCAACGAGAGCTTTGTCTCCGTTTTCACGGACATTTTTAATTATATCAGTAACGATGCCCTCAACATCTATTGTCTGCTCGCTTCTTTCGAGAATCTGTTCTGTTGAGATTTCGCTACGCTTGTATATTTTAATCACTGTTTTTCCCTCACTATTAAATCCAAAGAATCTTTAAGTCTGTCAATAATTTCAGCTTTAAATTTATAGCTTGCCTTGTTTGAAATAAGCCTTGCGCTGATACCAACGATTGTTTCTTTAGGCTCAAGACCGTTTTCAAGAAGAGTTGCACCTGTTTCAACAATGTCAACAATAACATCGGAAAGACCTAAAATCGGTGCAATCTCAATTGAACCATTAAGCTTTATTATATCAATATCACGGCATTTATCTGCATAATAGCTTTTTGCAATATTGGTGAACTTTGTTGCAACTCTCAGAGTACTTGTGCCGTTATCTGTAAATTCCTTTTTACCTGCGACACACATTCTGCATTTACCCATATCTAAATCAAGAAGCTCATAAACATCGGGTTCATATTCAAGAAGAATATCTTTACCTGCAACACCGATATCTGCGGCACCTCTCTCAACATAAATGGCAACATCGGAGGGTTTAACCCAGAAGTAGCGGACTTTCTTTTCAGCATTTTCGAATATAAGTCGGCGGTTTTTCTCGTGAATCTGAGGGCATTCAAAGCCTGCACTTTCAAACATTGCATAGACCTTTTCTCCAAGTCTACCTTTAGGAAGCGCCACATTAAGCCAACCATCGTCTGCAGTTTCTTCAATTATCTCTTTATTTTCAAGAAGCCTGTCAACCTCGTCAAGATAAACCGCAAAACCGATTGCACCTGCTTTTTTGTTAACCCGTTCCATAAGCTTATCATATCTTCCACCTGAAAGAACACTTGCGGGAACACCGTGAATAAAGCCTTTAAAAGCGATACCGTTATAATAGTTCATATCATTAACCAATGAACAATCAATATTGATATTGCCTTCATAACCTGCTTCAATAAGCTTTTCACAAACCTTTGAAAGCTCGTTAAAAGCATTCTGCATTTCAGAATTGACTGCAACAGCACCGATTTTTTTGAGAACCTCAGAGGGTTTACCACAAGCATTCATAATTTCCAAAAGCATATTTACCAAAGCTTCACCAACACCAAAGCTTTCGCAAAGAGTTTTGATTGAGCCTGCATTCTTCTCAGCAATAGCAGAAAGAAGCTCGGTTTTATTGCTCTCATTCAGCTCCATAGCGTTAAAAATACCGCTTAAAAGACCTAAATGAGAAATATCAAGAACATAGTTTACACTGATGGCATAAAGACTGCGAGCGGCAAGAATAATGACATCACAAACATCGTTATCGGTAATGTCACCCATACACTCGATACCTGTTTGCATTATTTCACTGAAGCCGCCTGCTTTTTTACTTTCACGGTAAACATTTTCGTTATAATAAACCTTCTGAACTCCTTTAACGGAATCATCAAGGTTCTTGATAATTGAAAAAGTTACGTCAGGCTTGAGAGCAAGGAGTCTGCCGTCTGTATCCGTAAAGGTGATACAATTGCCACTTACAAGGAAATCCTTGTTGCTGCCGTATAAATCATATTCCTCAAATTTGCTCATTTTAAAGGGCTTGTAGCCAAATTTTGTATAAAGACTGCGAAGCTCAAAAATAATTCTCTCAGTTGGGTTGAGAACAGAAAAATCAACACTCATTTGCCCTCTCCCCCTTTGAGCTTCTCGATTATCTTTTTATAACCACCGTTACCATAAGAAAGGCAACGGTTAACCCTGCCAATAGTAGCGGAACTTGCACCTGTTTCAGTAGTAATAGTTGAAAAAGTTTTACCCTCATCAAGCTTCTTCGCAACACTAAGGCGTTGAGATAGAGAAACTATTTCATTAATGGTACATAAATCTTCAAAAAACAAAGCACATTCCTCCTCGTTTTCAAGGCTTAATATTGCTCTGTAAAGCTCCGTAACATCATTATTTTTTAAAGGTGTCATATTTAAGACCTACAACCTTTCTGAAAAGAAAAAAGTTATTCCTTTCATATATTTCGGATTTTGAAAAACGTGTTCATATGGTAGCACACTAAAGCGCTAAAGTCAATACTAAAAGCACATTATTTTTTCCGAAAATGAAATTTGTTAAAATAAATAAAAACACTTGAAAAAAACAAGTATTTTATATATAATACTATTCGTATTTTGAATAGAAATTTGCTGGAATAGCTCAGTTGGTAGAGCAGCTCATTCGTAATGAGCAGGTCGCGTGTTCGAGTCACGTTTCCAGCTCCAAATATAACAATCCGTTTAACAGATATTTCTGCTAAACGGATTGTTCATTTTATAGTTTTACTCTATATATTCGTGCTTAGTTGGTTCGTAATCACCATTATCGTATTTGCTGTATTTTTCGGTCTTATTATCTTGTGTTTCTTCTGCAGAATATTCAACGGGTTCGGTACAGATAGCATCACACAAAATAGTTTCTAAATCTTCATACTCAGAATAATCGCCAAGACTCGCAAGAACGAAAGAGTTACGTACATAACCTGCATTAGCAGATATAAGCTCCTGGTCAAAGTAATAGCCGTAATGCTCAACAAAAAATGTGATTAACATTACAACTGTTCTTGTATTACCTTCCCTGAAAGGATGAACCTGCCATATAGCAGGAAACAATCGTGCAACATTTTTGGCAAAATTGTCTTTAGATATCTTATCCCAATCAACTGCGTTGATGTTTTTCCAAGCAGTTTCTAAATCCTTTTCAATATTCTCATTATTGGAGTACCAGACACTTTTACCTGCAAGGATTTTTTCTCTTTTTTGAATATTGATTTTTCTGTACTGCCCTGCCCATTCATACACATCGCCAAACAGTTCCTTGTGAATATAACAAATGCCGTTGGATGAAAAATCAGAAAACCCATTTTCATACAACAACATCATATTAGCTCTTGAAAGCTCTGCTTCGGCAACATCCAATTCGGTTTCATCTGTAATTCCGAGAAGATTTTTCAGAACCTTACTGTTTTCAATTAAATATAAATCATTCATAATTATACCTTTTTATGTGCAGCGATAAGTGCCGCCTTCATTTGCAAACCGGTAATTTCACCCTTTGCCCATTTATCTGATAACTCTCGTGCATAATCGGAAACAGGAGCGCCCTCAATTTTATTAAGAGCATCAGCAACTTTAATTGCATTTATTCTTTTTTGATATTGCTTTGGTGACATTTTATCGCCTCCCTTTTGTATTATTTTATCATAAAATCTAATGAATTACAACACTGATTATTTAAAAATAAAGTTATACTTAATTACTCCTAAAATCATTTTTTAATCCAATTATTACAAAAAACAGTCTAAAAATTACATTCCACATAAGTTTTTAGTATTCCTTGCTATAGTATAATTAAGAGGAACGGTTATGAATATTTAACTTAAATCCATCTTGCGAAGGGAGATAAGACTATGTGTAATTCGGATAATCATTTCAATGACTGGACCAAAGTAGAAACTGTTGAGGATGGCAAAGCAACATTTAAAGACATTTGTAAAACAATATGGAACAAGGTAATTTATAAAGATAGCATTATCAGGGCTGTTATACTTTTTATTACTTTCTGTGCAATAAATATAATATCTGTATTTGATTTAAGTTTGGGCTATTGGTATTTTGTAGAGCCTTTAACGCCCGTTTATCCCAGCATCGTTGAGTTAGCTTTTTATCTTGTTGGATTTATATTTTTTACTGTTTACTCAATAATGTGTTGCAGAAAAAAATTGCAAAAGCAACTGATTGGTATAACAGCAGCTTTAGGTACAATCACTCTCGGTTCCGTTATTACAAGCGGGTTATTTTACCCCATATCTAATGCCGTTGGTCTTGCATATAGTTATATAACAAATAGTCCTGACCATTACGCTGATTCAAGTGGTAAAATTGCTTTTTCAATAAATTTTATTCTTCTAATTATTTATACCGCTCTTGTATTTCGCTCGTACTATAAAAACTCTGACACAGAAACAAAAACATATCGCTTATCCTTAGTTAAAATTACTGCTATTCTTTCTGTTGTTTCTGCAGTTCTCCTTGGTGTTTATGGTTTTGCTTTTGCAAAATATGAATATGAATGGTTTGATGAAGAATATTATACCGAAACATCTCAGGAATATTATCTTGCAGAAATCACATCAGAACAAAGGAGTGTGTATGCCGATATAAAAATCGGAGATGATGCAAAGAAAACAGAAAATGAACTTAAGCAGAATGGCTTTGTAAAGCAAAAACAAAATTATGAAGACTTTTTATGGGATTGTTTGTTTCCGTACGATTTAGATGATTATTTAACAGAAAAGAATCCTGAAAACATATTCACAAACAAATACGCAATATACTGTTACTCTAACGAAATGGATGAACCGGATAGCTGGGATGATATTATCAGTTGTATAATTATTTCATACGATTCCAATGGCAAAATCAATTATAAACTCTTTATTCCTAATGCAGATGGTTGCGCTATTGATGGATATTACCTGGATTATGAACATGGTGAACAAGCAAGAAAATGGTTTGATAATATAAAAAAAGGAGACAACACCGACTCCACTTTGGAATTTATCAGAAATACAGGTGCAGTTATAATTGAAGATGAAAAATATGAAGGTGAAATAAAAATAAACACATATAAAATCATTTTACAGTGCTATTACCCTCTTGAAGTAGATTTTTATGATTTCTTGTATGATAGAGATGCTCCTGACAAGAATTATTCTTATGATTTTGAAATAACTACTACTGATGATACCATTGCAAAAAAACAAGAAAAAGATTAATAAATCTGCTGATTTGTTAGAGCAAATCTTTAATTGAAATTCAAACAAAAACATATCCTTAACTACAACCATAGGTCTCGTGTTCGAGTCACGTTTCCAGCTCCAAAAATCCCGCACACGAAAGTGTACGGGATTTTTACTTATTCACTAATAATATTGATGTTAAAATCTTAAATATTTCTTAAGATTCTATCGATTTGTTGTTTTCTGTTCTTTTTACTGCTAAAATTGTGATATAGCAAGCTGAAAGGAGCGGTTTTATGGCAAAGTTCAAATCAAATAAGAAAATAATAAAAATACTTATAATTGTTGCAGTAATTCTTATCGTGGCAAGTGTTCTTTTAAACGGCATTAACTTAGTACCGTTCAGATACAGAAATGTGCCTGTTTCTTTCTTAACTCCTGATTTAACATGGAACAGTAAGCCGAGTGATATTATTTTAAAATATGATTTACCCGAAGATATAGGCGAAGTAAATGATATAACAGGTGAACGCACTTTCGATTTCAAGTTTGTTTATGATGAAAAAGATATATCTTTATCAGCTTATAACAGAGGTGCTCTTAATAGCGAACTCCACCGCTATTATTTCACTATAGATTGCAAAACGCCTGAAGACGCAAACAAGTACTTTGATGAATGTCATAAAAAGATGATGGATTTATATAAAAATGATCCAGATTTTAAATTTGATGGTACTGAAACAGAAACAGATTACCAATTCACAGATGGTAGCCCATGTTCTTACGCTAGTACATATGAAGATGGTGTAGAGAAAATATTAATTATGGATGATAACGGTAACGAAATTCCACTTGAAGAAGCAGATAATGTTATACAAGTGAAAACAAAGGTAAACAGCTATGATATGAGTAATACAGTAGGTGTCAACTGGTGGCTTTCTTATTCCGAAGGGATTCTTCAGTTTATTTACAGGCTGAAATTATGTATTAAGCTTATAATTCAAACCACCCCGTTTAACAGATTTTTCAGCTAAACGGAGTGGTTTGTTTCTTGAATTATTTAATCACTGCATATTTGAAAATTTCCTGTGCCTCTTCTTTGGTGAAGCCTGCAAGCTTGATGGCGTAGATTTTACTTAAATCTTCTTTAGATTGGAAAAATAAAAGATAAGTTTCGTTATTATCTTCTGAGAGTATATAATGTCCCTGCGCTACTGCCCTATCATTTTCAGAAACGATATAATGAGAATTACCTTTTCCCATTGGTAATACCGATATTGCCATAGACGAATAGTAAGCACAGGCTTTTGTATAATCTTCAAAGGAACAGAAAAGCTTTGCTTCGGGCGGGTCGCTTGAAAGAAAATCCTTCATCATTTTGTAGTTGTATGGTATTGAAACATCTGTACTGTACCCGTAATTTTCTATACCCTTTTTAACAAAGGCATAAACAATAGGATATTTTAAAGACTGATTAAAATACTTTTTATGTTCATCCAATGTAGGAATCGGCACGCCTTGATTTTCATCATAAATAACAATGTTTTTACCTTTGCCAAAATCAAGGATATATGTTTTTTCCATTTTCTTCTCTTTGTATTCACCAATTCTTGGATCAATATACAAATCAAAATATTCGTTACTGTAATTACTCCTTGTATTGTCACCACTTTCAAAAACCTGGCAGGTATCCGTAACACCGCTATAGCGACCTTTATCGAATTCAATTTTATATAACATCAACGGCACTTTAAGAAACGCAAATACGCCCAACAAAACAAGCACAACTAAAAATACTGATATAGTTTTGATTATTGCTTTTTTCTTATCCTTTTTAAACATATTACCAACTCCTTTAATCAATTCTGTTGAATCATTGTTTAAAGCTTTAATTTCGGGTTGATTTGTTAACTGCTCATATTCCTTCCTGCAGGATGGGCAAATAACCAAATGATTTTTTATAATTTCTGTTGATTCCTTACTGCAAAGGTCATCTATATAAAGCGGTAACAAATCCTTTATTAAAAAACAATTATCTTTATTCACCTTCACTCATCCTTTCTTCAATTTGTTTTTTTGCTCTGAAATATGTTACTCTCGCCCAGTTTTCCGTTTTCTCGAAAACATCGGCAATGATGGAATACGGCATATCTCCCAGAGTTTTCATATAAAATACTTCTTTATAAGGTGTTTCCAATTTAACGGCTTCGGCTAAAATTCTTTTTACGTTTTCATTTTTAATTGCATTTTCTTCTAGGTTACTGTCTGATACTAAATTGGGGTAATCTGAGATGTTTTCCGGTTGCCTTTTCCTTTTTGAATTAAGATAAATATTTCTTGCAATACTGCAAAGCCATGTTTCGATTTTGCAGTCATTTTTAAATGTATCAATCTTTTTAATTGCGTTATAAAAGGTTTCCTGAGTTATATCTTCCGCCATAGCTTCATTAAGGCATAAAGACAAGGCATAGCTTTTTACATATTTATAGTGCAAATTACAGATTTTTTCTAAATCATCCAAAGCCGTCCCCCCTTTCGTTTTGTATTATATATGTAACGAATTCGTTTCATCATTTTTTTGTAATTTCAACTATTAGAAACATAAGAAGGCGTTTTATTACAAAAATTTTTTGATTTTTTTATTATATCATAAAATCCGTTTAACAGAAATCTCTGCTAAACGGATTTGTCATTTTTATTTATGCCCGAACTGCTGTTTCATTCGTTTTTCTTTTGAAAGAATTCTCTTTCTCAAACGAATGCTTTCGGGTGTTACTTCAAGAAGCTCGTCATCACCGATGAATTCCATTGACTGCTCAAGGGATAGAACTGTGTGAGGAACGAGGCGGAGTGCATCGTCACTACCTGAAGCACGGGTGTTTGTCATTTGTTTTTTCTTGCAAACGTTGCAGACAATATCTTCATTCTTTGCGCATTCGCCAACAATCATACCCTCATAAACAGGAACACCGGGACCAACGAAAAGACGTCCTCTGTCCTGAGTATTGAAAAGACCGTAGCCGGTAGTTTCACCTGCTTCGTGAACAACAATTGAACCGCGTTCACGCATCTGAATATCGCCCTTGTATTCCTCATAACCTGCAAAAAGGTTATTCATAATGCCGTTACCGTTAGTATCAGTCATAAACTCTGAACGATAGCCAATAAGACCACGGGCAGGAATTTTAAATTCAATATGAGTTGATCCACCGTCACGAACATCCATATTTTCAAGCTCGCCCTTACGAGAACCGATTTTCTCCATAACCGCACCAACATAGCTTTCAGGCACTTCAACAATAAGAAGCTCCATAGGCTCTAAAAGCTCTCCGTTAGGGCCTTTTTTATAAATAACCTGAGGGCGTGAAACCTGAAATTCATACCCCTGGCGACGCATTGTTTCAATAAGAATTGAAAGGTGCAATTCACCACGGCCGCTTACCTTAAATGAATCGGTTGTATCGGTTTCTTCAACTCTCATACTAACGTTTGTTTCAACCTCTTTGAAAAGGCGGGCTCTGATGTTACGGGATGTAACAAATTTACCCTCCTGACCTGCAAATGGGCTATCATTAACCATAAAGTTCATTGAAATTGTAGGCTCGTCTATTTCAACAAAAGGAAGTGCTTCGGGATAATCTTTATCGCAAGCAGTTTCACCGATATTAAGCTCATTAATACCTGAAACTGCAACCAAATCGCCCATTTTTGCTTCCTGACATTCAACTCTTGAAAGACCTTCAAATGTATAAAGCTTAACTATTTTAGCGTTGGTCTGAGCGCCATCCTTATTGCAAAGAACAACCTGCTGACCAACTTTAACAGAACCGCGTTCAACTCTGCCCACACCAATTCTGCCGAGATAATCGTCGTAATCAAGGCTTGAGAAAAGGAGCTGTAAGGGTCCGTCAATATCGCCCTCGGGAGCATCAATATTTTCAAGAATTGAATCAAGAAGCGGACGCATATCTCCTTCCCTAACATCTGCATCAAGAGAAGCGTAGCCGTCACGACCTGAAGCAAAAACAACAGGGAATTCAATTTGGTCATCATTAGCACCAAGCTCAATAAACAAATCGAGAACCTCGTCAATAACCTCCATGGGTCTTGCACCGGGGCGGTCAACCTTGTTTATAACAACAATTGCCTTTTTGCCGAGAGCAAGTGCCTTTTTAAGAACAAAACGAGTCTGAGGCATACAACCTTCAAATGCATCAACAAGCAACAGAACGCCATCAACCATCATCATAATACGCTCAACCTCGCCACCGAAGTCAGCGTGGCCGGGAGTGTCAACAATATTGATTTTTACGCCCTTGTAATGAATTCCTGTGTTCTTTGAAAGAATTGTTATTCCGCTTTCTTTTTCAAGGTCATTGGAATCCATAACTCTTTCATCAACCTGCTCATTGGAACGGAAAATACCGCTTTGATGAAGAAGCTGATCAACAAGAGTGGTTTTACCATGGTCAACGTGGGCAATAATCGCTATATTCCTTATATCTTCTCTTTTCTGCACAATTTCACCTTCAGATAACTTGAGTTTTCAACTATAAAATTATATCACTCATATACTATTTTATCAAGTTTTTTCCAAGTTTTATTAATAGAAATTACACAAAGGAAACCTTATAGTATTATTTATTTTAACTAAAAATATATGGTATTGAATTTTCTATTATGGTTTGCTAAAATATTAGCGGTGATAAAATGAAATTTAAAAATGTGCTTATTGCAAGTGATTTTGACGGAACTCTTAAAAATGATGAGGGTATTATTACCCCCGATGTGATTGAAAAAATACAATATTTTATTGAAAATGGTGGATTTTTCACTGTTTGTACGGGAAGAATTTTTCAAGGATTTCATTTATATAGCTCTGAATATATCAATGCTCCCGTTCTTTTAGGAAACGGCGCCATGGCGTATGATTATGAAAAAGGCGAAGTCATTTTTAATGATGCAATAGGTTGTGAGGGTTTACCGGCAATAAAAGATGTGTTAAAAGCATATCCCGATATTTCAATAGAATTTTATAATATTGATAAGGTTTGCGCTATAAACTTAAATTCACATTCTGAACAGCATTTTACAAGTCAGGGAATTAATTTTGAAATTATAAACACACCCGAGGAAGCACCACTCCCCTGGACAAAGGTTATGATTGCCGCCCACGGTTGCTCAAAAGAGGTGCAGGAAATTTTAGAAAAACGCCCTGAAATCAACTATCTTAAAACGACTGGTAATTATGTTGAAATCCTCAAAAAAGGTGTTGATAAAGGAACGGGGCTTTTAAAACTTGCTGAGGCTTTAGGCTGCAAACAAGAGGATACCTATGCCGCAGGTGACGGCTACAACGATGTTGAAATGCTTGTTGCCGCAAATGGTGGATTTGTTCCTGAAAATGCTTCAAAAGAGGCTCTTGCAGTTGCAAAATATGTAACAAGGTCAAATAATGATGGTTGCATAGCACATGCAATTGAGATACTAGATACAATATATAAATAAAATATCAGACAGTTACAAATTATTTTAATTTGTAACTGTCTGAATTCTAATTATTAATACTTATCTGTTATTGTTTTCGTATTTGAATATGCGCTATAGGTTTTGCTCTTGTACGCTTTTACCATGTAAGTATATTTCTTACCCTTCTTAGCAGATTTATCTGTGTATGTAACCTTTGTTGAGCCTTTTACAGTTGCAATTCTTGTATAGCTTCCTGTACCGGTTTTACGGTAAACATAGTATCCATCTGAACCGCTTATTTTGTTCCATGTTAGCTTCACACCACTCTTTGTGCTTGAAGGTGTTTTCAAAACCGGATCTGCAAGATAGTATTTTGAAAGTGAGCTTGAAAGTGAAGAGTTTCCTGCCTCATTTCTTGCTTTTACTGCATAATAATATTTAGTGCCTGTTTTTGCAGTTTTATCTGTATAATAAGTCTTACTCGTTGAACCTAAATACTTCCAGTCGCTCTTACTTGTTTTGCGGTAAACTCTGTAAGAATCTGCCCCCTTAACCTTAGCCCAAGTGATTTTAACACCGTATTCAGTATTAGAAATTGTTTTAAGCTTTGGTTTAGATGCTTTAAGCTGTTTGATTACTGCAGTTTCAAGCTTTGCACCGCACTTGGTACATTCTTTATGCTTAGAACCGGCTTTATAAACTGTGGCTTCTGTATCTATAATCCAATTTCCCGGGGTATGGAAGCAATCACTATCATAATAAATGTTTGCACTTGATAAGGGTTCATTATAACCACCGATAGCAATGCTGTTCCACTGTGTCTTTGTGCCTTTATAGCAAACTGTCTTTAATGCCTCACAAAATGAAAATGCATTGGTGCCAATGCTTACTACACCGGCAGGAATTAACACAGCTTCAAGCTTTTCGCAGCAATAGAAAGCATTATCACAAATATTTTTTACAGTATCAGGAAGCTTCAATGATGTTATTTCACCACAATATGAAAGAGCATATTCTCCGATGGTTTTTGTACCACTTTTAATTTCATAGTCACCAGAAGTTGCAGTATCAACCTCAATCAAGCAATTACCTGAGTAGAGTGCGTTATTTTCCCAATTAGTTTCATCGTTATAATATGCAGTGTTCGTGAAAGCATAACGACCAAGATGGTTAACATCACCCTTAACACTTATTGATGAAAGATTTGCACAACCATAAAAGGCGAAATCATCAATGCTTGTTATACCATCGGGTATAATAATTTTTGAAAGGCTTATGCAATTTTGAAAAACGCCATTGTTTAACGAATGCAAACCACTTCCTAAAACTACAGAAGAAAGATTATCACAATTTGCAAATGCACCTCTACCTAAATCATTAACAGCATTAGGAATAATCATAGATGTAAGATTACTACATTGAGCAAAAGCACCATTTCTTATACTAATAACACTATCGGGTATTGAATACGTTGAGGTTGTTTTTCCCATTGGATATTGTATGATTTCAGTTTTTGCTTTATTAAAGAGAATTCCGTCAACAGATGAAAAATTATTATTCTCGGCAGAAGCATCTATATTTGTCAAGTTTACAGATTGAGAAAATGCACCTACTTCAAGAGTTTCCAAGCCTGAGCCTATTGTTACAGTTGTAAGATTTGGGCAAGAACCTAAAGCTCCGTATCCCAAAAATTTAACGCTATCAGGAACATCAAATGTTACAAATTTACAATCATTAAAAGCATTGCCACCTATATATGTTACACTATTAGGGATTTTTATATTTGTTAAGCCTGTGCAACCATCAAAAGCTCTGTCGCCTATATGCGTTACTCCGGCAGGTAAATTTATAGTTGTAAAACCCGTGCAGCTATCAAAAGCCTGATTACCAATAGTTTTAAGGGTACTTGGCAGAGTTATAGAGGTAAGATCATCACAAGACATAAAGCAATACTCACCTATGCTTGTTATCCCCTCGGGTAGTGTTACAGATGAAAGTTTGTAGCAATCAGAAAAAGTACCATCCTCTAATACTGTTACACCTTTGGGAATGGTTATTTTATTTACGTATGTTGCATAAAATGCACATCTTCCTATGCTTGCAACTGTTGAAGGAATCTCAATACCTTCAATGCTTCCACAAGAATAAAAAGCATAATCACCGATTTTCGTAACAGGTAAGCCTTTATACTCCGACGGTATTGATATTTGCCCACTTGCTGTTTCTTTACAGTCAGTAACAGCATAGCTTTTACCATCCTCATTCAAAGCGAATGTTAAATCACTTACACTTGCAGCTGATACTGATATCGGAAAACCCGAAACCATACCTAAAACAATAATCAATGATAAAAACAACCCTAAAAACCTTTTCATATACATCCCCCTTATTTTCATATTAACTACATTATATTTAATAATACAACTGAAGTCAATAGTAAAAATATTTATTAATTTTATAGTAAATAACTTTACTCGGGTATTATAATATCAGGTGATGTTATGAATACTTGTGTAAAACGAATACGAGACTTGAGAGAAGATGCAGATTTAACACAAACAGAGATTGCAGAATATCTTGGAACATCTCAAACAATGTATGCAAGATATGAGCGCGGAGCAAATGAAATTCCTGTTAGACATATAATACGACTTTGCAAATTCTATAAAGTTTCAGCTGATTATATTTTAGGAATAACCGATAAAAAGTGAAAGCAGATAGAACCATTTATAAAGGTTTTATCTGCTTTTTATTTAGTCTGCTTTAATTTTGGCCTCTTTGCCGTCTTTAAGAAGTTGTTTTAGGGTTTGGGCATCATCATTTTTCATTGCATCGCTGTATTTTTGAAGCTCTGCAATGATGTTATCAAGCTCGAAAATAAGGTTATCTTTGTTATCAAGGAAAAGCTCTGTCCACATATTCTCATTAAGGTATGCAACACGGGTCAAATCCTTGTAGCTACCTGCAGAAATACCTTTTCTTTCAAGAGCTGATGGACTTTTAACAAAGGCATTTGAAACAACATGGGCAAGCTGAGAGGTAAAAGCAATAAGCTTATCGTGCTTTTGAGGTGTCATAACCGAAACTCTACCAAAACCCAACTGCATTATAACCTCTCTTGCATTAGCAAGAATTAAAATATCTTCGTTTTCTTTTGGTGTTAAAACAAATGGTGCATTGTAAAACATTGTATCTTTTGAATTTTCAAAGCCTGAAAACTGTGTACCTGCCATAGGATGACCGCCAACAAATGAGAAATTGTGATTATCAGCAATTTCAAAACATTTTTCACATACAGAACGCTTAACACCGGCACAATCAATAACCGTGGCCCCATCTTTGAAAATTGAGGCATTTTTCTCAACAAATTCAATTACTGCTTCAGGGTAAAGAGGAATAAATATGTAATCACAGGTTGCAATTCTATTTTCTGTCAATTCGCCGTCAATACTTTTTTCAGCGATTGCATTTTTTATGGTTATTGGGTCAATATCATAGCCATAAACTTTAAATTTAGTATTTTTCTTTGCAGATTTTGCAATAGAACCACCAATAAGACCTAAACCAACAACACCAATATTCAAAATAATTCCTCCAAAATTTAAAATTCTAAAATAAAAACAAAAAATCCCTTGCAGTGATTATACTGCAAGGGAAAACAAACGACTAAAAACAGCAGCACAAATCACTATTACTTATTTAGTTAAGTAATAGTAATAATAGTATGTAACTGCATTAAACTGTTTCATAACCGTTTTTCCTCTCATTTTTTCTAAATAGTAGCACTTAAAAGCTTATTTGTCAATGTTTTTATTCAAATAAACACAAACAAAAAATTGTTGAGAGAAATTTGATGAATTTGCGTGGCCTATGAACCGAAGCTGTATAAAGATACTGCAAGGTGAATAACCGCGCAAGTTCGCAAATTTATCCAACAAAAAAACCGAAGCTAAAGCTTCGGTTTTGGTTTTATATACCCTGAAAACTGAATAAAGGGAAAGCGAAGAAACAAACGAAATGGTCAAGCCCTCGACCTATTAGTACTGCTTAGCTGAACATGTCACCATGCTTACACACGCAGCCTATCAACCTCATAGTCCTTGAGGGGTCTT
>JAZNYZ010000040.1:0-93050 GCA_045594685.1 Acutalibacteraceae bacterium
AATTTAAAACTAAAAAAGAAACACACTACCCCCTATCTTAATCTGAATTACATTGTCAAAATCATAATACCTTATTTATTTTTCCTTTGTTATCCTTTTCCCAAACTGCATTCTTTTTATCCCCAAACTGCACAAAAACACGCCGAACAATTACTGTTCGACGTGTTTTTCTATAGGAAATATTATTGAAACAATAAATTCTTTGCTGTCAGGTTCGTACTCCCACTCAATATCACCGTTATATTTTTTCACTGCTCGGCAAATACTTTTAAAACCGTACCCATGCAAACCTATATCTTTTTTGGTTGTTATTAATTTATTGCTTTTTACTATTGGAGGATTATCACAAGAATTAGTTACGTCTATTACAATCATATTGCCAACTTTGTTTAATCCGAAAGAAATAGTTTTGTTTTTACTTTTTGTTACAGCATCTATAGCATTATCAAACAAATTATTAAAAATAGATGTTAAATCTCTATCCTCAATAAAACTCAAATCTGATTGATGAATATTCTTATCAAAGTCTATTTCTTTTTTTTCACAAATATAATCGTATTTGCTTATAATCAAATCTAACAATTTATTTCTTGTTTTTCCTATTTGATTTGTTTCCTCAATATCGTTAACAATTCCTTGTATATACTCTTTTAGTTGTTTGGGGTCATCAGTTAAATCATATAAATTTCTATAGTGTTTTTTTGTATCATGAATAAAAACTTGTAATTCATCATTTTGATGTTCTAACAACTCAAAGTAGGTTGTGTTTAATTCTTGTTCTTGTTGAAATGCTTTTAATTCAATAAGTTCATCTTCTCTTTGAGATTGTTTCTGTTGTAAAATACACGTGGCTATTACTGCAAAAATTAAAATAAGGCTAGAAATAGATAACAAAATCAACGCTTCATCTGTAGGTGAACTATAACAAGAAACAAAAAGGAAGTCTGCAAGAATTAATAACAATGAAACAGGATAAATTAGAACAATAAAATTGAGTTTTCTATTTGACATGAACCTATTTATAATCTCTGATATAATTTTCAATATTACAAATAATAATGATTTACTAAAAACTATAAGTAAAATGTATTTATATGTATCTTCTATAAAATCACGAGTCTCTCCATTTGATATAAAAGCAATTATATTAGAAACACTAAGTTCTGAAATTAGTACCAAACACGTAATTAAAATCGCATACAACAAAGAAAATAAGGGAGTTTGTTTATATAGAAATCTAGAAAATAAAAATTGAAACAAAACTAGCAAGAGTAAATTTACGATAAAATTGTAATTAAACACAATATTAAAAACGCACATTATCAAGTAACCAATAACTATGGCAACTAAATTTTTATGTTTCTTTTCTATTTTACATATGCTTTCATAAAAAGAAAAAGAAATAAGAGCTTCAATTATTTGAAGTATTATGTTTAGCAAAATTGAATGCACTTTCACTTCCTCCTTTTCAAGTAATTAAAGAAGTATTTTCTAAAAGCTGGTTGGCTTCTATAAGAAACCGCAACAATTTCTCCATTAGTTAATTTAACTTCACTTCTTTTGTATTCATTGACATAATCTAAATTAACTATGTAACTTTTATGAACTCTATAAAAACTTATATGTGTGAGTTTTTTTTGCCAATGCTCGATTAAATTACTTGAATAATAAACGCCTTTTGATGTTACTACTTTTGTTTTGTGATCAAGTGTTTCTATATACATAATATCTTTCGATTTGATTTTTAACACTGTGTTAGAGTCTTTTAAATAAAACTCAACATCATCTTCATTAATAAGTTCAATAGCCTTATCAAGTCCATTATAGAAACGGGAATAATCAAGAGGTTTTTTTATGAATCTCAAAGCGAACAAATCCATAGCATCATCAATATATTTTTCGTAATCTGTTATGAAGAAAATGATAATATTTTTGTTATTATTCTTTAGTTTTTTTGCAATATCCAATCCGGAAACATCTCCGATTTCGATATCTAGAAATGCTATGTTGAAGAACTTATCGGAGGTTATTGCATCTTCGCCACTATTGAAGCAATCATAGAAACAGATGATGTTTCGTTCCTCACAGTACTTTAGTAAATACTGTAAAATAGTTTCGCAACAGGATTTATTGTCATCACAAATTAAAGCATTAATAGTCATTTAATTACCTCAAAAAATAAAACTCAAAGCCTTAAACTTTGAGTTTCACTATAACATACGTTTTCACTTTTTTCAAACTTTATTTTATATTTTTGTTATCGAGGTATGTTGATAACAGCATAAATAGAATATCTTTTTCTTGAGCATCTAATGCACGTATCAGATCTACAATATTCTCTTCCACCTTATCTTTTATTGCACCAGAAAGCAACTCGCAAGAACAAACCTCTAATTCACGACACAAATTTATTAATGTATTAAATGATATACTGTTCTTTCCTCGTTCTATATTAGAAATTTCAGTTGTAGATAACTCAACTCTTTCTGCAAGTTCTGATTGTGTCATCCCACGCAATTTGCGAAATTTAGAAACTCTAAGACCTATCAATTCATTACCATCTATTCTCATAACATCGCCTCCAAATTATAGTAACATTTGTTATCTAATTTTGAAACAAAATGCAATTTTATATTTTGAAGTACAGCTTGATAAAATTAAAGTTTCACTTTATTTCTTGGAGCTTTATTTGAAAAATATTCACTTTTGTAATAAAAAGTATAATATAATTAAAAAATGTTGTCGTGAAAAGTAAATCGTTGTATAAAACTATTATGGAGGTGTATAAAATGAAAAAAAATGTAGCTTCAAAGGCAGTAAAAATTATCAATTTTTCGCTTAAGGTTGATGCTAACTCAACAAGTACAGTATTAGCATACCAACCAAAAGCACCAAAAAAATTAAACAGTTTCAAAAAAAATGATAAGTAAACTGTCTCAAAAAATTACCCAAAATCTAATCAAAGCAAATATTGTCCATAATGAGGATTTTGATTTATATAATTATGGGTTATTTATTTTTATTTCAGAAGCATTTTTATTTATTTATTGTTTGATCATTGGTGCCATTTTGGGAATTATATTACCTAGTATATCGTTTTATATTGTATTCTTAATATTGCATAGGTTTTCTGGTGGTGTTCATGTCAAAAGTGAATTACATTGTCAATTGATAACATTATCATTTTTTTTGATTAGTATTATGACAATAAAACACTTAATTTTTGCCAATCACATACTTCTATTTACAACATATGTATTTTGCACCATAATACTAATCATTTTTTCCCCTGCTGACACACCACAAAAACCTTTGAATAAGAAAGAAAAAGTATTATTCAAAAAGATCACAACATTAATTTTAGTAGTTTTATTTGTCATAATATCATTACTAAATTTTATGGGATGGCATTTTTATACTAATGCTCTCCTTGTTGCGATCTTTTTACAAACAATATCCGTAATATGTGGTAGGTTATTTAATAAAAGGCTACTATCCCAAAATTCATGAGATTTGGCGATTACTTGAAAGCTATGCGGATAAGAAAAGGTTTAACTTTGCGAGATTTATCAGATAAAGTTAATTTAGGATACGCTTATCTGTGTGAGATAGAAAACAATAAAAAAACTGCGCCAAATGACAAAGTTTTACTGTCACTTGCAGACATTTTACATTTAAGTGCAACAGAAAAATCTGTTTTTTTTGATGTGGCAGCTAAATCGAAACAAGATGCAGATAAAAATAATTTCCACATACCTGCAGATATTTGTAAATATATATCCACAAATAATAAGGCAAAGTCTGAAATACGCGATAATATAAAAAACACCGAGAACAACAAACAATAAAAAAATATATCCCTTTTTCTGAGGGATATATTTAATATGTTGTTGTTCTCTTGTAGCGAACAAATATGATATTGTTATCAAAAAATGTACAAAAAGAAACGAAAAAAATACATTGCCCTATTTGTGGCGGAAGATTATGTGACACAAATAAATCAGAAAAAATATTGTTAGTTAATTCTCAACAAGAGAATTCAGGTATCATCATTAAGTGTTATAAATGTGGTACCAAAATAAAAATAAGTATAAATAATTGAATTATATGTACAGACATCATTATAGATAGGAGCCTGACGAAAATTCGTCAGGCTCCTATTATTTTTTTGACCTTGATGAAAACAGAAAGGGCAAAATGAAATTCAGATGGCAACCGTACATAGCTAAATATCCATAATCTCCGTTTTTTGAAACTGAAATTCAAAAACAAAGGAGATTATATAAAATGTATAAAAATAAAAATTTTGATTATGATTTATGGACAACCAATGATGATGGGGTTAAGCGTTACTGGGTAAGAATCCGTGCAACTCAAAAAGTTACAGAAGTTGATTTGGAAACAATTCGATTTTTGCGTAACGAAGAAAAGAAGATTTTTAGAAAAACAGAAATATCTAACCAAAATGATACTATAAATGTATTTACAGATAGCAAGATTGGAATTATTTATCCAATGTCATTGGAATTCGACAATAACAATAACGATGGAGATACTGCATGGACTATTACGACCATTGATGTTGAAACTTTAATTATAGAAAAAGAGCAAATGGAAAGTTTCGTTTCTTCATTAACTGAATATCAGCAGAAAGTTTTCAAAGCTATTTTTCAACAGGGAGAATCTCAAACTGATTTTGCCAAACAACACAATGTTTCATCTCGTTCCGTTAGGTATGTAATTGATTCTATTAGAAAAAAAGCAAAACAATTTTTTGTTTGATACTTCCTATTTATGCAAAAAAATGTCCGTTATAAATTAGAGGGGGTTAAAACCTCGAATGCACTTTGACAACTGAATAGATATTTTATCAAGTACGTTGCTATTATTCTTGCAGAGGCAAGAGCCACAATAGACTGCGCCAAGATCCAACAGAACAGATGTTGTTTTTATTAACAACATCTTGTTCTGTTGTGGGAGCGACAAACAGTTGCTATAGATATCAAATAGCTTTTGATATGGCGATAACCTGTAATAGTGATAATGATACTCCTGTTTAGTCACAGGTCGAGCGTGATAAAACCGTCGCAACCAATGAGGACAGTTAGCAGAGAACCTGCTGAGGGTGGAATTCCCGTGGAGCTGAGTAGCTATCAGCCGCTTGATAAGATTCAAAACAAAATCACACATAAAAATGAATAAAATTTTTCCAAGTGTCAAAACTACGCTATGAAAGGTTATGTGATATATGCTTGATAATACTTTAAAACAATATCAAAATGCTTCGTTTACTGACTATTCAAAAGAAAACCTTATAGATATTTGTAGCATAAATATCTGTACAACCAAACCTATTCATGAACGGTTTATTGACTTTTTAGAACAAGTCAAAAATCCTTACCTATTCAAGGTAGGAGATACAAAAGTAAAAATACGTTTCAACTCTGAAAATACATTCACTAATGCTTTGGAAACAGCAATAATAAATTCCATTAATTTCTAACCGAAATAAACTTGATAAAAAACCAAATGTATGGTATACTTCCATTGTGTAGAAAAACCATACCTTCATAAAAACTATGGAGGCATGTATTATGGCAAATTCTAATTACTCAGAAATCTTAACACAGCCTTCAATACCTGTTATGGTATGGAAGGCTGCTCTTTATATTCGACTTTCTCGTGAAGATGGAGATAAAGCAGAAAGTTACTCAATTACATCTCAGCGTGAAATCTTAAAAGAATATTTAAAACTTCACCCCGATATTGAACTTTATGATTTCTATATTGATGATGGTTGGTCGGGTACCAATTTTGATCGACCCGGATTCATAAGAATGATGGAAGATGTCTATAGCGGAAAAGTAAATTGTGTTATCGTTAAAGACTTATCTAGATTCGGACGAAATTACACAGATGCAGGAAATTATCTTGATAATGTCTTTGTACGATATAGAGTTCGTTTTATAGCATTAAACAATGGATTAGATACCGCTTCAGGAAACATGAACGCTGCTATGCAATGTATTTCAGTCGGTGTTACTAATGTTATAAATGAAAGTTTAGCAGCTACCACTTCCGTAAATGTTAGAGCGACACTTAATGTTAATCGACAACAAGGAAAATTCATTGGCTCATTTCCCACCTATGGTTATTTAAAAGATCCCAATGATCATCACAAACTTATTATTGATGAAGAAACTGCTCCTGTTATACGCCTGATATATGAAAAGTTTATTTCAGGAGAAAGTATCATAGGGATAACCAAAGATCTTAACGAAATGGGATTACCCAATCCGTCTATGTACAAAAAAATAAAAGGTTTAAATTACAAACATCCAACTGGAAGAAGTAACGATGGTTTATGGCACGATAGTTCTGTCCGACGAATACTTCAGAATCAAATGTATATTGGTAATATGGTTCAAGGGAAAAACACTACTATGAGTTATAAGATAAAACAGTGTCGAGCAATCCCCAAAGAAGATTGGATAATTGTAGAAAACACACATGAACCGATTATTGATAAAAAAACTTTTGAACTAGCACAATCACTATTCAATAAAAACATTCGTAAAAGTCCACAAAAGAAAGAAATTGATTTGTTTTCTGGTCTAGTACGATGTGCAGATTGTAAACGTGTAATGAATAAAAAAACAAATACACATTCTTATGGAACTTATAGATATTATCGTTGTGTAACATCTCGTAAAATGAAAAAAAGTGCTTGTTCAAATCATACAATACGTATTGATAAATTAGAACAAACAGTGCTTGTTACTATCCAAAAAATGATAGAAACGGCAATATGTATAGATGAGCTTTTAGAAAAAATCAATACAAGTCCTAAGCGAAAAAAAGAATCAGATCATTTGAAAAAGAATTTAGAAACATATTTAGAGGAACGAGAAAGAACTCAGCGTATTGTTGCAGATCTTTATCCAGACTGGAAAAATAATATCATTACACAAGAAGAATATTTGTTTCTAAAAGCTGATCTTAATGATAAGTTAAAAGGACTTGACAAAAAAATTGAGGCATTAAAAAAAGCTGCTGATGAATTTGCACAAGGTGCAAATGGAGATAATGATTTTATAGCGCATTTTAAAAAACACGGAAATATAAATCAATTAACCCGTAGCTTATTAATAGAGCTTGTTGAAGAGATTTTCATTCATGAGGGCGGTGATGTTGAGATTGTCTTTAAATTCAAAGATGCTTATCAACAAGCACTTGAGTATATTGAACTCAACAAGGATATTATCGAAGAAAGTAATGAAACTTTAAAGAAACTTGCTTAACAAATATCCACCTACCATTGTTTGTAGGTGGATTTTATCTATTTTTCTATAAATACGAATAAAAATTTTCATTTATTTTATGGTGTACCCTTGACATTTTCCCCTGCTGCAGCGCAGACAATCGGAGATTTCCTGAAAGATACTAAAACGAAACCCGAAGACTATGACTTAATTCTCACAGGTGACTTAGGTTCAACGGGCTCTGCGCTTTTAGAAGAATTAATGAGAAAGGAATATTGCACGGATATCAGCTCTGTTCACAACGATTGCGGAACAATGATTTTTGATTTGGAAAAACAAGATGTGCACTCAGGCGGTTCGGGTTGTGGTTGCTCTGCAAGTATTGTTTGCTCACATATTCTCAACAAAATGAGCAACAAAGAACTGAACAAAGTTCTTTTTGTCGGCACAGGGGCACTACTTTCCCCAACCTCATCAATGCAAAAGGAATCCATACCCGGAATAGCTCACGGAGTAGTGCTTACTGCGTAAGAATGCGGAATAGGCTTCGCCAATGAAATAAATCCTTATAGGATTTATGAAGTATCAAATGGATATGAAGTAGCTAACTCTATGAAGTACGCTAACGCGTATGAAAGGATTTATTTCACTTCATATTTTGCAATGCAAAACACTTCATAATCCAAATAGATTATTTCATATTGCATAGCAACACTTCATTGAATTAGAAATGCGGAATGCAGAATTATTAGGGAGAAACTATGAATAAACAACAAACATTACAAAGTCTTTCAAATGTTACAAAAACCTATTTAAGAATTTCACAGTTAAAAACTGTTTTGACAGTATTCTTGGTAGGCTATACGGCAGTGAAGATTATTAAAACAATAAAAAGTCAATAAAAAAAGTCGCCAGTCTCCAGCCACCAGTCTCAAGTATCGGGTGCTGCGCACAGCAATAAAAAAAGATTCAAGACATTTACTGTCCTGAATCTTTTATTTTATAAGTTCTTTATTTATTAGCGAAGCTCATTCCGCACTCCGCATCCGCATTTAAAGTATTCGGAAGCGGAGCTTCCCCGAAACTTGCCACTTTCAACTTACAACTTATTCTTCTACGAGCCTTATCATCAGCTCTGCAAAAAGGCTGTTCGCCCATGCAAACCAAGGACGAGTGAAATCTGTATCGTCGTTTTTGTTAAAGGATTCGTGCATAAGGTATGCTCCTGCGTGAGTGGTGGTGAGCATTCTTATACATTCATTGATTTCCTCAGGGTCTGTTGAGGTAAGAGCCTGCATTGTCAAAGAAATATGCCAGATTTTATCTGTGCCCGTGTGTGGGCTGCCTATTCCCTTTGCAACCGCACCCTCGAAATACCAAGGATTGTTATGAGAAAGAATAAACTTTCTTGTGTTCTGATAAATTTCGTTATCTGGTTTTACATAACCAAGATACGGAGCAGATAAAAGGCTGGGTGAATTGGCATCATCCATTAAAAGCATATTTCCCATACCATCAGTTTCATAAACGAAAATTTTACCGTAAACATCGTGGTCATAAACTCCGTGTTCTTTAATTCCTTCGTCAATATCAAAAGCGAGAGAGCGGCATTCGCTTTCAAGCTTTGTATCTTCATAACCCTCGTTGGCCATCTGTGCCGCCTTTTTAAGTGCGCAGACCGCCATCATATTTGAGGGTACAAGATAACCGTAAAGGCATCTGTCATCAGAGGGACGGAAACCTGACCATGTCATACCGGTATACAAAACATCGTTACCCTTGCCCTCATTCGGAAGAGTGTCAATAGTGGGGCAATTGGTTCTGTTAAAATAATATGTAGAATTTTTGAAGTGGTTTTGCTCTTGTTTAAATATATCAACGATTTTCCGCATCATTTCGTGGAACTCTTCTGTGAAAATCGAGTTATCAAGAGTTTCATTATAATATTGGTGCGCAAGATAAAGAGAGGCGCAGAGCGAATCCACCTCATATTTTCTCTCCCAAATCAGTTCGTGATGAAAATCTGTATCATCCTTATGGCTTTTTGAGTTAGGAACTGCATTAAAAGCGTTTGCATAAGGGTCAAGACAAACAAATTTTGCATGGCGGGAAATAACGCTTCTGATAATTTCCTTTAAATCCTCATCCTCGTTAGCATAGCGAATGTAATGAGTAAGCTGAGAAGCACTATCCCGAAGCCACATAGCAGGAATATCGCCTGTTATAACGAAATAACCGCCATCGTCAAGCTTTGTAACTGTAGTTTCAATAGTATTCAAAAAGCAACCCTTGAAAAACGGTGCAAGCTCAGGGTACTTTACTTTAAGCTTTTCTGTAATTTCATCTGCTTTTTGCAAAAGAATCTTCGGAATATCCATAAAAATCTCCTGTTGAATAATTTTGCCAATATATTTAATTCAGTATATCACGAGCTTTTTTTTAAAACAATAGTAATATTGCAAGGGTTTTCCCTCTTAATTTTGTCAAACTTACCGAATTTTCAAAATTCTGAAAATATTTTTTAATTGTTAATGATTTATCAATCTATATGTAGTATAATTACTTCATTATAAAATTTTTGGAGGTACCAAAATGGCAAATCGTATTGTATTAAACACAATTTCTTATCATGGAAAAGGAGCAATTGAAAACATCACCACAGAGCTTCAGAGTCGTGGATTTAAAAAAGCTTTCGTATGCTCCGACCCCGACCTTATTAAGTTCGGCGTTACAGGTAAGGTAACAAACCTTCTTGATAAAGCAGGCTTCCCTTACAGTATATTCAGCGAAATCAAAGCAAATCCCACAATTGAAAATGTTCTCAGTGGTGTTGAGGCTTTCAAGGCAAGCGGAGCAGATTGCATAGTTGCTATCGGTGGAGGTTCAGCTATGGATACTGCAAAAGCAGTTGGTATCATTATCGAAAACCCCGAATTCGCAGATGTAAGAAGCCTTGAAGGCGTTGCAGAAACAAAGAACCATGCGGTTTTCACCATCGCAGTTCCCACAACTGCAGGTACAGCTGCTGAGGTTACAATCAACTATGTTATCACAGACGTTGAAAAGAAACGTAAATTCGTTTGCGTTGACGTTCACGATATTCCCGAGGTTGCAGTTGTTGACCCCGATATGATGTCCACAATGCCCAAGGGTCTTACCGCTTCAACAGGTATGGATGCTCTCACCCACGCTATTGAAGGCTACATAACAAAAGGCGCTTGGGAAATGACAGATATGTTCCATCTCAAAGCAATCGAGCTTATTGCAAAGCATCTTCCCGGTGCTTGCGAAAACACTCCTGAAGGCAGAGAAGGTATGGCACTTGCACAGTATATCGCAGGTCAGGGCTTCTCAAACGTTGGTCTTGGTATTGTTCACTCCATGGCTCACGGTCTCGGTGCTCTTTATGACACACCCCACGGTGTTGCAAATGCAATTCTTCTTCCCTCAATTATGGCTTACAACGCAGAGTGCACAGGCGATAAATACCGCGATATTGCAAAAGCAATGGGCGTTGAAGGTACAGACGCTATGACAATTGAGGAAGCAAGAAAAGCAGCGGTTGATGCAGTTTATGCTCTCAATGAAAAGGTTGGTATTGCAAAAGATCTTAAGGGTATTCTTAAGGAAGAGGATATTCAGTTCCTTAGTGAAAGCGCATTCGCAGATGCTTGCCGTCCCGGTAACCCCAAGGATACAAGCGTTGAAGAAATCGCAGAGCTTTACAGAGCATTGCTTTGATAATAACAAAAAACCGCTTGACCAAAAGGTCAGGCGGTTTTTTAGATGCCAGATGCCAGTCGCCAGATACCAGTATGTAAAAGTATCGCCAAATCTATCCCTCTTTTTTGCTTTAGCAAAAAGGAGGGGGGACCACCGAAGGTGGTGGGTGGTACAGCATCCACAAAAATGTTATTAGCTTTTGCTTAACCTTTTCACCACAACAAACCCAACTAACAAAACAACTACAAAAACTGCATCAAATATTATATCTTTTTTATAATCTGTAAATATGTAAACTAAAATATATATTGCAAGTGAAAGTATAGCTTCAATAATCGGGCGTTTTAGTGATTGATTTTCTTTTTTGTTATAATGCAAAAATTCCACCAATAAATATACCCAAGGAAGATTTAAAATAATCGGAACAAACAAATCTTTCATAGTAAAACTCCTTTTTATAATCGCGTCGCAGACCCTTCACTTTGCGCTTTGCGTTTTGCACTTTGCATTTTAAACCATCTCAAAAATCTTACACACAAACGGCACAAGCACAAGTCCCGGCAGTAAATTCGCCACCTTGATTTTTGTAATACCGATAAGATTAAGTCCGAGAGCAATAATCATAACCGACCCTGCACAGATTAATTCCGCAACGGCAAAATCATTAAGGAATGAGCCGAGAGCCATAGAAAGTGCCACAAGACCACCCTGAAAAACAAGAACAAAAGCTGAGCTGAAAAGCACACCTATACCAAGGCTGGCTCCAAGCATCGTTGAAGAAATCAGGTCAAGAACAGATTTTGTATAAAGCATCTGATTATCTCCCGATATTCCTGCATTCATTGAACCCACAATTGTCATAGCACCGACACAGAAAAGAAGTGATGCGGTAACAAAGCCCTGCGAAAAGGTGCTTTTTTCATTTTCGCCTTTTTTGCTTTTCTTCTGAAGCTTGTCCCCTATTTTAGTAAGCTTTCCGTCAATATCAATAAGTGTACCGATAATTGTTCCGAGAACAAGAGAAATAATCATAACAAGCTGATTTTGTCCCTTGATAACGCCTGTCACACCAATTGCAACAGTGCAAAGACCGATAGCGGTCATAACTGCACTTGTAAGCCTTTCAGGTATCTGCTTTTTAAGTAAAAGTCCAAGGGTACTGCCTATAAGAACTGTTAACACATTTACAAGCACACCGCTGAAATTCGTTAATAAATCAAGCATTGTATGTAACATCTCCTAAATTCCAAGGGTAAATATTAAAATCGGGATTTGAAACAAATTCAACCTGTTCCTTTGTCCTCGGATGAATAAATTTTATGTTATGAGAATGAAGAGCAATACCGCAGTCACGCACCTTACTGCCGTATCTCCCGTCACCCGTAAGAGGTGTTTTTCTGGAGGAAAACTGAACTCTTATCTGATGTGTTCTTCCTGTATGTAAAAGCACTTTCACAAGTGCATTTTTCTCACTTTTCTTTAAAACAACGTATTCAAGGCTTGCCTCTCTTACACCCTTTCTCATTCTGTTAACAACAAAGGAGCGATTCTTTTTTGAATCCTTAAAAAGCAAATCCTTATATATGCCCTCGTCATTTTCGGGAATACCGTCAGTCACCGCAAGATAAGTTTTATAAAACTTACCGTTTGCAATATCCGTGGAAAGTGCCGAGGCACTTTTTTTATTTTTAGCAAAAACCATAACACCACCGACCTCTCGGTCAAGGCGGTGCAAAAGGTAGATATTTTCTTTTTGAAGATGAGTTAAAATCCCCTTTTCGCCCTTTGGAGAATCTTCACTTAAAATTCCTACGGGCTTGTTTATAACGAGAACATCCTCATCTTCAAAAATGATTTCGATATCATTTGTGCAAATCGTATTTTCCATTGTACTCCTCAAAAACCTCCTTGAAATCCTCATTATCATATTTGATTTTATTAAGATAATTATGAGGGTCAAAGATATCATTCTGAGCTTCAATTACCGCAACGGCAATATTGGAGCAGTGGTCGGAAATTCTCTCACAATTTGTCAATAAATCCGAAAGAACAAAGCCCATTTCAATAGTACAGTCACCGCTTTGAAGACGGTTAATGTGATGAGATTTGATTTCTGCAGTGAGGTTATCAATGACTTGCTCAAGAGGTTCAACCTTTGAAGCTAAGGCCAAATCATTTTTCTCATATACCTTTGTTGTCATAACAACAATTTCTGTTATCGCTTCAATAAGGGTTGAAATTTCCTTTTGTGCCTTTTCAGAGAAATGAATTTTCTTTTCGTAAATTTCCTGAGCAACCTTTTTGAGATTAAGAGCGTGGTCACCAAGTCGCTCAAAATCACCAATTGTATGAAGCATTCTTGAAACTGTTCTTGCATCATTAGCAGAAAGTGCTTCTGCAGAAAGCTTTACAAGGTATGTTCCCAATTCATCCTCATAGGTATCAAGAACACCTTCGTTTTCTTTAATCAATTTTGCTTCTTCTTTATCGTATGAAAAAACGAGATTAAGCGCTTTAAGAATAGTAACCTTGGCAATAATCGCCATCTGTGAAGTATAGTTATCGCATTCCATAACTGCAACTGTAGGAGAACGGAAAAGTCTTTCATCAAGGTAAACAACCGTTTTTTCTCCCTTTTCTTCGCCTTTTTTCTCCTTGATAACCTTGTGAGCCAATTTACCGAGAAGCTTTGTAAAGGGTGCAAGAAGAATAACTGTTGTAACATTGAATATGGTGTGAATAATTGCAACACTTGCAGGGTTCACCATATTTTCATCAAAGTAACTGCCTAAAGCAGAATTCACAATAAGGAATACGGGCATAAAAATTAATGAACCGATAATGTTCACAATTGTGTGAGTAAAGGAAACTCTTTTTGCATTTGCTCCTGCACCGATGCAGGAAATAAGGCCTGTTGCACAGGTACCTATATTCTGACCCAGAATTATGGGAACTGCCATTGTATAGGTAATTGAGCCTGTAAGAGAAAGAGCCTGCAAAATACCAACAGATGCAGAAGATGACTGGATAATCGCAGTAAACACAGCACCCACAAGAATACCAAGAACGGGGTTGTTGAATTTAAGAAGAATTTCCTTGAACTCGGGCATTTCTGCTAAGCCTTCAACTGAGCCCGACATAATATCCATACCGTAAATAAGCAAGGTAAAGCCAACAAAAATAGTGCCTAGATTTTTCTTTTTATCGCTTTTTGCCATCATTATAAATGCAATACCGATAATAGCCAGAATCGGTGAAAAATTCTGTGGCTTCACCATCTGCATAAAGAAAGAATCACTTTGCACACCAACGAGTGACAAGAACCAAGCGGTAATTGTTGTACCGATATTAGCACCGAATATAACGCCGATTGAATTTTCAAACGCCATAAGGCCCGAGTTTACAAGACCCACAAGCATAACAGTTGTTGCGGAAGAGGACTGAATAACCGCAGTAATCAATGCACCCATAATAATGCTTACGAACACATTTGAGGTCAT
Source organism: Acutalibacteraceae bacterium (assembly GCA_045594685.1). GTDB lineage: Bacteria > Bacillota > Clostridia > Oscillospirales > Acutalibacteraceae > DTU089. The sequence continues at coordinate 14,486 of JAZNYZ010000040.1, forward strand.
TTTTTTAAGTATTATTTCAAGCTTACTGCCTGCCGCCTTTTCAAGACCATCAGACATGGTATTCATACCGAAAAGGAAAAACACAAGCCCTGCTAAAAGGCTCAAAACATCAAAAAAAGTCATAGTCTTCTCTCCCTTTTTGACAAAAACAGGATTCAATCCAAATTTTTACGAAAATCATTTTATCACAGATTTTTCTACTCTTCAATATTGTTGGAAAAATAAATTAAAAAATGCAAACATATTAGCTACCAGTCGTCAGCTACCAGCTGTCAGCTCTCGGGGCGCAAAAATGCGCCAAAAGAAAAAGATTCAAGACATTGACTGTCCTGAATCCTTCTGTTTTTTTAGATATCTTTAAGTTTTGCGAAGCCGCTGGTGGCTGGAGACTGGCGACTGGCAGCTTTAAAATTAAAGCTTCGAGCATCCATGACAATTAATAAGTGCATCAAGCTTCTTACCCTCTTTGCAAAGAGGACATTCATGAGCAGGAACTGCAAAATAACCCTCCAGGTCATTGGGGTTGAAAACGGAGTTAACAGTATAGCCGCCACAGTTAGCAACAGTTGCAAAAATTGAAGCAACACCTGAAATTTCTCCACCGTAATATTTAACCGCCTCAATAGCTGCTTTTGCAGTTGCACCTGATGCAACAGAAACTGCAAGAACAAGCACATGCTTACCCTGAATCATATGAACAAGGTTATCTCTGAACATCATCTGTGAGCCATTAACGATTTCGGGAGTAACAACATAAACAGTCTGGTGAGCATTGATATTTGCAAAAGAGTTTTTAGTAAGCTCGTTTGCAAGGCAAGTGCCGATAACCTCTGTACCGTCAAGGCAGAGTATTGTATCAACAACTGTTGTGCTGTAGTTATATGCTGAGCAAAGCTCTTCTGCAACTGCTTTTGCCTCAGAATAACGGGATTTCTGGTCAGCAACATCAATATAGTAATTTGAATGTGTGTAGCTTGTTGCAAAGTGGCCCTTTGCTACACGCAAGAAAAGATTTTTTCTTTTAGTTTTGATTTTGAAAACCTCTGTTGTAGGCATATAAACACCCTTTCGTTTTAGTATAAAAACATTCTACATTATCTCAATGATTTTTGTCTATTGATTTATTGCATAAAATCAAAAAGCCTTATTTAATCATTTCGTCAAATTGAGCCTCGGAAATAACGGTAATGCCCAGCTCGTTTGCTTTTCTGAGCTTGCTTCCTGCATCCTCACCTGCAAGAACATAGGTAGTCTTTTTGGAAACCGAGCCCGAAGCCTTACCGCCGAATTTTTCAATAATCGCTTCAGCATCCTTTCTGCCGAACTTTGAAAGAGTACCCGTAAGAACAAACGTCATTCCTTTAAAGCGGTCGTCAGCCTTTTCCGTAAGATTTTTCATATTAAGACCAAAGGCTTTGAAATCCTCAATAAGAGCAATTGTTTCGGGAAGAGAAAGTGTATCCTTGAGAGTTTTTGCAGAAATATCTCCCATACCGTCAATTTCTTTAATATCCTCTTCGCTGGCACTTAAAAGTGCATCCATTGTATCAAAGTGATTTGCAAGTAATTTAGCAGCCTTTAAGCCGATGTGATGAATACCCAGAGCAAAAATCAATCTAAACAAATCGTTTTCTTTTGATTTTTCAATTGCTTCAATAAGATTGAGGGAGCTTTTTTCACCCATTCTTTCAAGGGAAACAAGGTCCATAGGACTTAGTCTGTAAATATCAGAAGCCTTGGAAATAAGATTTTCTTTAACAAGCTGTTCTAAAACTGCTTCACCAAGGCCCTCAATATCCATAGCATCTCTTGAGCAGAAATGAATCAGCTTTCTTAAAAGCTGTGCAGGGCAGTCGGGATTAATGCATCGAATTGCAACCTCACCCTCTTCACGAACGACCTTACTTCTACAAGCAGGGCAGTTCTCGGGATATCGGTACTGCTCGTTTTCGCCCGTATGCTCCTTAACACAAAGCACCTCGGGAATAATATCTCCTGCCTTGCGGACAATAATTTTATCACCGATAGCAATATTCTTTTCTTTTATGAAATCTGCATTGTTAAGGGTTGCTCTTGAAACAGTTGTACCTGCAAGAATAATTGGCTCAAATATGGCAGTTGGTGTAAGAACGCCTGTTCTGCCAACCTGAATTTCAACATCAAGAAGCTTAGTTTCCTTTTCCTCGGGCGGATACTTGAATGCCACTGCCCATTTAGGAAATTTAGAGGTACTGCCAAGCTCTTCTCTCATAGAGAAATCGTCAACCTTGATAACCGCGCCGTCAATATCAAAGGTTAAATTACCTCTGTTGTCACCAATGCCGTTGATAGAAGAAATTGCTTCATCAATACTGTCGCAAAGAGTGTATTCGGGAATGGTTGAAAAGCCTAATTCCCCAAGATAATCAAGGCTTTCCTTGTGAGAACGGAGCTCTTTTCCGCCCTCTTTTTGCTGAATATTGAAAACAAATATATCAAGCTTTCTTTCAGCGGTTATTTTCGGATTTTTCTGCCTTAATGAGCCGGATGCTGCATTACGGGGATTTTTAAAGGTCTTTTCTCCCTTTAATTCCTGCTTTTCAACCAATTCATCAAAGGACTCGTGAGACATATAAACTTCACCGCGCACCTCAATAAACGGTAACGCCTCTTTAAGCTTCAAGGGTACTGAACGGATTGTTTTTACATTTCCGGTAACATCCTCGCCCACATTACCGTCACCACGGGTGGATGCCCTTACTAAAATGCCGTCACGGTATTCAAGAGAGCAGGAAAGCCCGTCAATTTTCTGCTCAACAACATATTGAGCCTTCGGGAAAGCCTTTTTCACTCTTTCGTCAAATTCCTTTAATTCATCAACGGAGAAAGCATCCTGAAGACTTTCCATTCTTACAGTATGAGTTACCTTTTCAAAAGTTGTGTCACTGCTTCCGCCAACGCGATGAGTAGGCGAATCCTCCTTTAAAAGCTGAGGAAATTCCTCTTCAATAGCGGAAAGCTCACGCATCATCATATCGTAATCATAGTCCGATACGTCACTCTCATTACCCATATAATATTTGTCAATACATTCATTGAGGATTTCAGTCAATTCCTCAGCCCTGTTTTTTGCAACATTAAAATCCATAAAAACCTACCTGTTCAAAATTACAAATTGAAAATTAGAAATGAGAAATTTCGGGGCAAAGTCGATTATAAAAAGCCTACCGCGGGTCCCTTAATTCCTAATTTCTAATTCGTAATTTTTAATTACAGTTATTTTATCACATCATTTGACAAAACTCAACTCCATATCTATAATATACGAGAATAAATTCAAAGGAGGAAAAGTATGAAAGAAAAACTCAAAACCTGCTTAACGCTTTTTCTTACATTCCTTAAAATCGGTGCTTTCACCTTTGGCGGCGGTTACGCTATGATTCCCATTATTGAAAAAGAAATTGTTGATAAGTACGGTTGGATTACATCTGAAGATATTCTCGATATTTTCGCAATTGCAGAAAGCACACCCGGACCTATCGCCATTAACTCCGCAACCTTCATCGGCTATAAAATCGGCGGTGTTTTCGGTTCATTCTGTGCAACCTTTGGTGTTGTTCTTCCCTCTTTTACAATTATCTCAATAATCTCTCTTGTGCTTCGTGAATTCAGCGATATCAAGGCTGTTCAGTATGCCTTCAACGGTATTCGTGCAGGTGTCCTTGCTCTTATTATCAAGGCACTTGTTTCAATGTATAAAAAAGCACCAAAGGATATTTTCTCCTATATTCTTATGGGCGCATCCTTCCTCCTCGCAGCTTTTACCGAAATCAATGTTATTTTCGTAATTATCGGTTGCGGTTTAGCGGGATTAATTAACTCTCTCATTATCAAAAGGAGGGTTAAACAATGAGCATATTTTTAGAGCTTTTCATAACATTCTTTAAAATCGGTCTTTTCACCTTCGGTGGCGGCTATGCAATGCTTCCTCTTATTCAGGAGGAGGTTCTCGCTCATAATTGGATGGAGGTTGAAGAAATTATAAACTTCATCGCCGTCAGTGAAAGCACCCCGGGGCCCTTTGCCATTAACTGCGCAACCTATGTCGGTATGGAAACCGGCGGTGTATTGGGTGCAATCTGTGCCACCTTGGGCGTTGTTCTCCCCTCATTTATTGTTATCCTCATTGTTGCAAGATTTTATAAGAAGTTCAAGGAAAGTAAAATCGTTTCCTCTGTTATGACAGGGCTTCGCCCTGCGGTTATCGGTCTTATCGGCTCTGCCCTTGTATCAATGATTTTAACGGTCTTTCTTCCCAACGGCTTCGACCTTGGCAGTATCGCAATTCCCGATTTGCTGGTATCTTTATCTATCGCCGTTGTAATGACAATTTTGGTCTTCAGAAAGGTTCACCCGATTATAATTATCGTTTTATCAGCAATAGTTGGTATAGTATCAGGTTTTCTGTTAAACTAAATTGAAAATTACAAATTAGAAATGAGAAATTATGGGGCAGAGCCGATTTATAAATGCTATCGAAGACCCCAAATTTCTCATTTCTCATTTTTAATTCGTAATTCTTACCTAATTCCAATTTACCTATTCCTAAATAATATATAACTTTCTCCAAATCTTTGACAAACTTCGAGTTTTTTGTTGATAACCTAAATATTTTGGTATATAATACACACAGTTATTTGAAAGGGTGGATACCAATGAAAACAGTAACAGAATATTTCGGTTGTGATGTATTTTCCGCATCTGTTATGAAGGAGCGTTTGCCTGCGGAAACCTATGCAGAGCTCGAGCGTACTCTTGAAACAGGTCATCGTCTTGATTTAGATGTTGCAAATGTTATTGCCAATGCTATGAAGGATTGGGCAATTGAAAAAGGTGCAACTCATTACACCCATTGGTTCCAACCTCTCACAGGCGTTACTGCCGAAAAGCACGACAGCTTCATCACCCCTACTAAAGATGGCGGTATCATAATGGAGTTTTCGGGCAAGGAGCTTGTTAAGGGCGAAAGCGACGCTTCCTCCTTCCCCTCAGGCGGTCTTCGTGCAACCTTTGAAGCCCGTGGCTATACCGCTTGGGACCCTACCTCTTTCGCTTTTATTAAGGAAGGGGTTCTTTGTATTCCCACCGCTTTCTGTTCCTATGGCGGTGATGCCCTTGACAAAAAAACACCTCTTCTTCGTTCAATGGAAGCAATCAACAAGCAGACTCTTCGTATTTTAAAATTATTCGGCAACACCGATGTTGTTTCCGTTAAAACAACCGTTGGTCCCGAGCAGGAATATTTCCTTGTTGACAAGGATGTTTTCAACAAGAGAAAGGACCTTGTTTATACAGGCAGAACCCTTTTCGGTGCAAAGCCTCCCAAGGGTCAGGAGCTTGATGACCATTATTACGGGGCTATCAAGCCTCGTGTTCAGGCATTTATGGCAGACCTTGATGAAGAGCTTTGGAAGTTAGGAGTTCTTGCTAAAACCGAGCATAATGAAGCTGCTCCTGCTCAGCACGAGCTAGCTCCCATTTTTGCTACAACAAACATTGCTACCGACCATAACCAGATTACTATGGAAGCCATGCAGAAAATTGCTAAAAAGCACGGTATGGTTTGCCTTCTTCACGAAAAGCCATTTGCAGGCGTTAACGGTAGCGGTAAGCATAACAACTGGTCAATCTCTACTAACACCGGTGCAAATCTTCTTGAACCCGGCGAAACCCCCGCAGAAAATGCGCAGTTCTTACTTTTCCTTTGCGCAGTTATTAAAGCGGTTGACGATTATCAGGATTTACTCCGTATTTCAATTGCATCCGCGGGTAATGACCACCGTCTTGGTGCTCAGGAAGCACCTCCAGCAATTGTTTCAATGTTCCTCGGTGAAGAGCTTAACGCAGTTCTTGACGCAATTGAAAACGATGAAGATTACGGTTCAAAGAAAAAAGAGGTTCTTAAAGTCGGAGTTCATGTTCTCCCCCGTTTCCCCAAGGATTCAACTGACAGAAACAGAACCTCCCCCTTTGCCTTTACAGGTAACAAATTCGAGTTTCGTATGTTAGGCTCCTCTGCTTCTGTTGCAGGTCCCAACACAACTCTTAACACCGCAGTTGCAGAGGTTCTTTCCCAGTTTGCAGACGAGCTTGAAAATGCAGATAATTTTGAAACCGCAATTCAGGAGCTTATCAAGAGAGTCATCAAAGAGCATAAGAGAATCATCTTTAACGGAAACGGCTATGATGATGCTTGGGTAAAAGAAGCAGAAAAGAGAGGTCTTCTCAATCTTAAAACCACTCCCGATTGTTTACCATATATGCTCCACGATAAAAACATCGACCTTTACACAAAGCATGGTGTATATAGTGAAGCAGAAATCAAGGCTCACTACGAAATTAAAAACGAAAAATACTGCAAATATCTTAACATTGAAGTTCTCACAATGATTGATATGACTAAAAAAGACATTCTTCCTTGTGTGAGTCGTCAGATTCACGAGCTTGCAGATACAGTTATTGCAAAAAGAGCAGTTGGCGAATTTATTGATACATCTTATGAAGAGTCAGTTGCAAAAGAGCTTTCAGGACTTTCAAAGGAAGCCTTCAATGCAGTAAATGAATTGGAAAAGCTTTCAAGAGAGGTTAAAACAATTGAAGAAAGCGACGCTGCTGCAATGTTCTACAAAAACAGAATCATTCCCGTAATGGAGCACTTGCGTTTCGCAGTTGACAGTGCAGAAGCCCTTTGCCCCTCAGATAAATGGTGCTACCCGTCATACGGACAGCTTTTGTTTAGCGTACGCTAAACAAGTGCAAAGTGCAAAACGCAAAACGCAAAGTTATTTTCACAACAAAAATGGATTCAGGACAGTTCATTGTCTTGAATCCATTTCTTTATCTATATTTGCGTCGCAGACCCGACATTTTGAGCTTTGCACTTTACACTTTGCATTTATAAAATATACTCCTCATACTTCTCCAGCGTAAATATCTCTGCCGTAATATCAAGAAGTAAGCCGTCTGTAGTGTATTCTTCAGAATGAACAACACCTGTTTTTCGAAGCTCTGCACCAACACCACCCATTGAGAAGGGAAGAAGAATTTTAACTCTTTTTCTTGTGGGAGGTAACGCCTGACGCACTGCTTCAAGAAGCGCAGGAAGACCTTCACCTGTTTTAGCAGAAACTCTTACGGAATTTGTCATAGGGATTGAAATATCATTAACAAGGTCGCATTTATTAAGAACTGTTATAATGGGCTTATCACCGCACCCCAGCTCCTCTAATAAATCCATTGTTACTCTGTAATGCTCGGCACATTCTTCGTTTGAAGCATCGCAGATGTTAAGAATAACATTGGCATTGACCGCTTCATCAAGAGTGGATTTAAAAGCCTCAACAAGCTTATGAGGAAGTCTGCGTATAAATCCAACTGTATCAATTAAAAGAACACTGCTTCCATCAGGGAGAGTCAAAGCCCTCGCAGTTGGGTCAAGAGTTGCAAAAAGCTTGTTCTCTGCAAGCACCCCTGCATCTGTGAGAGTGTTCATAAGGGTGGATTTACCTGCATTTGTATAGCCAACAAGGGCAACTGTAACAACGCCGTCCTTTTTTCGCCTTTCCCTGTGGCGCGCTCTTCTCTCTTCAAGTTCTTTTAAATCCTCGGAAAGAGCAGAAATTCTGCGCCTAATGTGGCGGCGGTCTGTTTCAAGCTTTGTTTCACCGGGGCCACGAGTACCGATACCACCACCAAGACGTGACATAGAAGCACCTTTACCTCCCAATCGGGGCAAGGCATATTTAAGCTGTGCCAATTCAACCTGCAATTTACCCTCTCCGGATAATGCCCGTGCAGCAAAAATATCGAGAATCAATGTTGTTCTGTCGATAACTCTTGTATCGGTTATTGTTTCAATATTCTTTTGTTGAGCGGGTGTTAATTCTCCATCAACAATAACTAAATCAGGCTTTTCATTTTCGCAGTATTCTGCAAGCTCTTCTAATTTGCCTCTGCCAAGATAAGTACCCGCCTCGGGCGCTTCTCTTTTTTGAGTCATTTCGCAGATAACCTCCGCACCTGCAGTTTTTGCAAGTTCGGAAAGTTCAAGAAGAGAGGAGTCTACGTCAAATTCACCTGTGTCAACTGACACAAGCACTGCCCTCTCCTGTTCAATTTTATTCTCATACATTTCCATAAGTTCACCAAAATAATTTATTTTATCATTTTTTAAATTATATCATAATTTTAATTTATTGTAAATTGTAGAGCAAAGAAAATTACAAATTAGAAATTAGGAATTAGAAATTTAGGAATTAGAAATTATGGGTGCTGCGCACAGCAATTATAATTTTTAATATTTATACGGCGCAATTTCGCGCCCCAAAATTTCTCATTTCTAATTCGTAATTTTTAATTTTAAATCGCAAATAATAATTCTATGATTAAAAATACAATTTTCAAAATTACTGCAATTATAATAACAATACTATTTTTCCTTTTAACCGGTGCGGATATGTATCTTAAAACCTACGGTGACATTTCCCAATACCCTGCCACCTTGGAAGAAACAACCGAAATTGAAAAATTAAGTGATTTTTATAAAAAAGAGGAAAACCATATCCGTCTTATGACCTATAACATTTTAGCAGATTCAATAGGCTTTGAGGGTAGCCCTGCCCAATACCGCGCCGATGCGGTTTGCAAAATTATTAACGGAATTGCACCGGATGTATGCGGTTTTCAGGAAACAAGCCGTAAATGGTTCGCCTGTATTTACAATAATACCGATTGTAAATTCATTCATCCCATTCGGACGGCAGTTTTCACCACAATGACAACTCTCGCCTATAATCCGAAAACGGTAAATCTCATATCATTTGGCGAACAGGTCTTTAGAAACGGCAATAATTCACCGCTTCGCAGAATGGTATGGGGAGTTTTCCGTCATAAAAAAACAGACAAGGTCTTTGCAGTTGTAAACACCCATTTCAGCTTAAGCGGTTCTGATTTATCGGATAATACAACACCGTTAACTCAAGCCCTTGAGCTGATAACGCTTTGCAAGGATTTAAAAAATCTTTTTAATTGCCCGGTTTTTGCTTTAGGAGATTTCAACGCACCAAAAAGCACAAAGAAAACACCCTCTCCTATTTATGACATTCTTGTTACTGCGTTCAAAAACACAACAAGCCTTGCAAAAACAATATCACACGGGGAAAACTCCAACAAAAAAACGCCCTTTATTGACCACATTTTTGCTTTTGGTGACATGACTGTCACCTGCCATGCAACACTTTCTCAAAGGTTTTTAAAAGAATTGAGTGACCACTTTCCTGTTTTTTGTGATATTTCTATACAATAAATATTAAATAATGTTAATTTTTTGTTGACTTTACTCCATTTTTTAGTAAAATGTTATTATAAGTACGAATATATACTTAAAAAGGAGAGGTAAAAATGGATTTAAGTAAGATTATTGAATCAAAAAGTAAAGCTGCTCAATATATGATTGATGAAATCACATATATTTGCAACACCTTTGAAAAAAGAGGTCCCGGCTCAAAGGGTGAAAAACAGGCTTGCGAATACGCAGTAGAAAAAATGAAGGAATTAGGCTGCGACAGAGCCTTTGTTGAAGGCTTCAAAGAAAATCCCGGCTCTTTCTTCGGTTGGATTTATTTCACAATCACCTTCTGCTTCTTAGCACTTATTTCATACTTCTTTATTCCTGCTTTATCAATTGTGTTTATTGCACTTGGTCTTATTCTTTGCTTCTTACAGTTTGGTCTTTACAAGAAAACTGTTGATAAATTCTTTAAAGAAAAAACAGGTCACAATGCAACCGGCTTCAAGAAGCCCTCAGGTGAAGTGAAAAGAAGAATAATCTTTGTTGGTCACGCTGACGGCGCATGGGAATGGCCCTTTAAATATAAATTTACATATCTGGGTTTTGACATTCACATGATGGTTTGCTTCCTCGGAGCTTTCTATCTCCTTGCTATTGCTATTTTAAGCGTAGCTGGTGTTATTGAAGGTTCTCTTGCAACAAAGCTCGGTCTTGGCACGCTCGCTTTTGCTCCCTTCTGGTTCGGTCTTTACTTTATGTGGAACAGAAACAGAATTGTTGACGGCGCTAACGATAACCTTACAGGCTGTTATATTGGTATGGGAATTCTCAAAATGCTTCAGGAAGAAGGCATTGAGCTCGAAAACACAGAAATCGGTGTTATTTTCACAGGTAGTGAGGAAGCAGGTCTTCGCGGTGCAAAGGCTTGGAGCGAAGCTCATAAGGACGAAATGAATGATGTGCCTACTTTTATTTATTCTTACGACACAATAACACAGTCTGAAGAGCTTATGGTTAACTATCGTGACCTTAACGGTACTGTTAAGGTTGACAAGGATGTTTCAGATTTATTTATTGAAGCTTGTGAGGAATTGAACATTCCCTGCAAAAAAGGTATGGTTCCTCCTCTCGGCGGTGCAACAGATTCAGCAGCCTTTGCTCAGGCAGGTCTCAGAGCAACAGGTGTTACCGCTCTCAGCCACGCTCTTCCCGATTTCTATCATACAAGACTTGACACACCCGATGCACTTAACAAGGACTGCCTTGAAAAATGCTTCGCAGCAAGCGTTAAGGTTCTTGAAAAGTTTGATAACGGAGCCAAACAATAAAACGCGTTCCGCGTTTTTATTGAATTCAAAATTCAAAATGCAAAATGCAGAATGCAAAATTTAGGGTGCTGCGCACGGCATTGTAAATGCGGAGTGTGGAATGAGGTGATAATATGCCAAGTGAAAAATACACCTTTAACTTTACTGAAAAAGAGGTCAAGGAGTTTCTGAAACAAGTTACTGACCACAAAAAAGGAATAATACAGCAAATTTGTTGGATTATCATTTTCTTTGGTTTAATCACTCTCGCTTTTCTTTCAGGCTTTGTTTTTGAAATTCTGCAAGGTATATTTATCGGTATTCTCATTATATATTCATTACTTTTAATATTATCCTATTACAGAACGAAAATAATATTAAAAGAAGGCAGAAACAGAATTGTAAATAATACATATAAATATGAGTTTTTCGATGACCATGTTCTTGTTGCTGTTTTAGACAGCACTTCAGCAAGAACAGTTCAGATTAAATATACTGACATAACAAGCGTAAAAAACTTAAAAAATCATTTCGGCTTATTGTATGCAAACCAGTATTATTTCTTAAGAAAATCCGATTTAATTGAAAATGCAAAAATAACAACACTATAAACAAAAAGTATTCAGCACAGATTTTCTGTCCTGAATACTTTTAATATTATAATCGGCTTGCCCCGCCATTCCGCACTCCGCATTCCGCACTCCGCATTATTTGCGCAGCAAATCTACACGCTCTTGCATACGCCTCAGCCACATACTCCTCAATGCTCATTTTCGCATATTTATCATTCTCGTGGCGATTGGGTTTTGAGGTTTTATTCAGTTCAAATGTAAGAATACCCTCATAACCGCATTTCACAAGTCTTTTTGCATTGTAATCCCAATCACCAATACCGTCAAAGGGTAAAAGGTGTAAGTCATCGTGCCAGAAAATTCTGCCGTTAAAATCCTTAATACCCAGATTATCATTTATATGAGTAGCAATTAACTTATGACCGAAAAGAGCGAGTAAATCCTCGCTGAAATTATAGCACATTTCGTGACCCGAATCCCAACAGAAGCCCATAGCTTCTCTGTCACCATAGCACTCAAAAAGCGCTTTCAGATATTCAATGCCCTCGGTGTTTTCAAAGGCTATTTTAACTCCAAGTTTTTCTGCATAATCAATAACCTTGCCATAGTTTTCAAGTCCGAATTCAGTAGGCTTGTACTCCACATCAAAGCCTACAAAAACGTGGGAAACAAGCACAGGTACTTCATACTTTTTGCAAAGGTCAAGACAATGCTTCAATTCTTCAACACCCTTTCGGGCGTCTTCTTTTTCATTTTCATCCCAGAGGTCCTGACAATAACCCCAAGGAGCGTGAATGGACTGAAAAATCATATTTTCTTCTTTTGCCACCCTTGCACATTCTGCTATTTCCTCATCCATTCCCTTTTGCCATAGAACAAAAAAACCCTCAAAGCCTGTTTTCTTAAATAATCTTATCTGCTCAGTTAAGCTGATACCATAAGACTTACTCGCAGAAAGACATAATTTTTGTTTATACATAAAAATCACCTGAGTACTATTGCAAAATCCAATATAATAGTAGTAAAATATATTATATACTATTCCACTACTTTTTCAAGGAGTAACATATGAAATCTCAGAAACGAATTTTAACCGCCTTTGTGCTCAACCTTATTTTTGCTGTTTTTGAATTTATCGGAGGAGCATTGACAGGAAGTGTTGCAATTATTTCCGACTCTGTCCACGACTTTGGTGACAGCGTCAGTATCGGAATTTCCTATATTCTCGAAGAAAAAAGTAAAAAAGAACCTGACGATAAATACACCTTTGGCTACGGCAGATATTCCGTTTTGGGAAGCCTTATAATGACAGTTATACTCATTGTGGGTTCAATTTTTGTTATAGTCAAGGCTTGTGACAGAATTATTCACCCCATAGAAATCGACTACAACGGAATGCTGCTCTTTGCGGTTTTCGGTATGGGCGTTAACCTTGTTGCCTCCCTTGCCACCCGCGGTGACGGTTCTTTAAACCAGAAAGCCGTAAGCCTTCATATGTTTGAAGATGTTTTGGGTTGGGGTATTGTGCTTCTCGGAGCAGTTTTAATGAAATTCACCGACATCACCTACATTGACCCCTTAATGTCTATTGGTGTTGCAATTTTCCTGCTTGTTCACGCCTTTAAGCATTTTAAGGAAATCTGCGATATTTTCTTTGAAAAAACTCCCGAGGGTATTGATATAAGTGTGCTAAAAAACCATATTAAAGAAATTGACGGCGTTCTTGATGTTCATCATTTCCACGTGAGAACTCTTGATGGTGTTAACCATATTGCAACTCTTCATATCGTAACCTCTTCTGACCCTGCAGCAACAAAAAAAGCAGTTAAAGAAGAATTGGCAGAACACGGCATTTCCCACACAACAGTAGAAACCGAAACACCCGAAGAAGAGTGCGAGGACAAAAACTGTCACCCCACACAACACACTCATTCTCATAACCACCATCATCATTAAAATGCAAAGTGCAAAACACAAAACGCAAAGTGTCGGGTGCTACGAACGACATTATAATAAAGTTAAGGATTCAAGACGTTTTTTATTGTCTTGAATCTTTTTTGTTGTTTCAAGAAAGAATAGAAGTTTTGCGAAGCTTTAAAGTGTTCGGAAGCGAAGCTTCCCCTACGTTTTGCGCTTTGTGTTTTGCATTTAGCGCTTAATTAGCTCTTGACAATAATTTTTCTTGTGCTAAAATATACAACTGTTGCTATTAATATTTATATAATATACACAAAGAAAGAAGTAATTTTATGCACTCAACTCCTGAGGTACTTTTAACCCTCTCAATCGCCTTATTATCAGGACTTTTGCTCTCCCGCCTTGCAAAAAAAGTAGGCTTACCTGCAGTCACAGCCTATCTTGTGGCAGGTGTTATAATCGGACCATTTTGCCTTGGCAGATTAGGCTTCGGTTTTAATGAGGAGTTCAATCCACCCCAATATTATTCAATTCTCTGTGATTTAGCATTAGGCTTTATCGCTTTCGCAATCGGTAACGAATTTCGCCTTGCTCAGTTAAAAAAAATCGGCAAACAAGCAACAATAATCGGTATTGCTCAGGCACTTGTAACAACCGTTGTTGTAGATATCGCCTTAATTGCTCTTTCATTTATTTTACCTGAGGGTTATCTCCCTCTTCCTGCAGCAATTATTTTAGGTGCAGTTGCAACCGCTACCGCACCTGCGGCAACTCTTATGGTTGTTCGTCAGTATAAGGCAAAGGGCCCTGTTACTGATATTCTGCTTCCTGTTGTTGCTCTTGATGATGCAGTCGGTCTTGTAGTATTCGCAGTTTCTTTCGGTGTTGCAGGAGCAATCAACACAGGAACCATCGATGTTGTATCAATGATAGTAAACCCCTTGTTAGAGGTTGTTCTTTCAATCGCTCTCGGTGCAATAATGGGCTTCTTGTTCACTCTTTGCGAGCAGTTCTTCCATTCTCGATCAAAGCGTATGGCAATTTCCGTTACCTTCGTAATGCTCACTGTTGCGATTTCCTCTATGAAATTTGAAATAGGTGGCGTGCATATTGCCTTTTCAAGTCTTTTAGCCTGTATGATGCTTGGCACAATCTTCTGCAATATCTGTGATTTCTCGGAAGAGCTTATGGAAAGAGCAGACCGTTGGACAACTCCCCTTTTAGTTCTTTTCTTTGTTATAAGCGGTGCAGAGCTTGATTTATCGGTTTTCAAAAACTGGATTTATATAGTTATCGGTGGTGCATATATTATTTTCCGTTGCATCGGTAAATATTTTGGGGCTCGTATAAGTGCCAAGGCTACCAAATGCGATGATAACATTGTGAAATACCTTGGTATCACCCTTTTCCCACAGGCAGGTGTTGCTCTTGGTATGGCAAGTCAGGCACTTGAATTCGGCGGTGATATCGGTGTTCTTGTTCAGAGCATCACCCTTTTCTCCGTTCTCATTTATGAGCTTGTTGGTCCTTACTTTACAAAGGTTGCACTTACAAAAGCAGGTGACATTATCCCCCACGGCAAAACAAGTGCCCGTGAGGAAGCAAAAATCAAACTTCAGGTAAGCGACAGTCCTAAGAATAACAAGAAAGCATAATATACAACATACCTAAAAGATGCCAGTCGCCAGATGTCAGATGCCAATGTAGCAGATAGCAAATAGCAATTAGCAATTAGTGGTTAGCAGTTTAACAAAAGAAACTAAAATCATAAAAGGAAAGAGCGACTTACCATCTTTGGTAAAGCGCTCTTTTATAATATTTAAACTTATTTAACAGCCTCTCCGATTGCACAGAAAAGTGAATCCTCGTGAGTTGAGGGCAAATCACAGTTATAGTGCCAGACCATCACACCGCCATAACCGTTATCAATAGCGTATTCTGTTTTCTTTTTTATAACCTCAGGGGTATTAAACCAAAAATCCTTATTAGTTTCAGGGCAGTGATACCAACCATTTTCATCAATTTCTTCATAGTAACCATTATAGCCGTACCAATAGGCATCCATATCTGTAGGCCTTGAATAAAATGGTAAACCGACATTAATCTTTTCTCTGTCTATTCCGCCGAAATCAGTATTTTCAAGACGGGTTATAATATCTTCATAAGTAGCGTGCTTACCTTCACTATCATTATAATCATAAGCCATAAATTCAAAGGAATCAATCACCTTTGCTGCTTTTTTGGTAAAGCCTATGTTCCAGTCAACACCTGCAACCCCTAAAGAATAATCCCCCAATTCTTCATTCAAAGAAACAAGAAATTTGTTGTAGGTTCGCCAGGCTTTCCCGGAAAGCGGATATTCATAATCAAAGTGAACTCCGTCAAAACCATATTCTTTAAGAACAGCAATAATATTTTTCTCTAAAACACCGCTTTTAAAGGCTTTGTTGTGTTCATCACTCTGGGCTTCCATCTGTTCTTCCCAGACATCCGAATCAGTAGTGCCACGAGGGCCTAAAAGATTAAGAGTTATAACTACATCTCTTTCACCAATTGCCTTTCGGATATTTTCAAGGGCACTTTCCAGCTTTTCTTTCTCGCATATCACTTCACCCTCGCTGTTAAAGGATGCACACTCAAAAAGAATTATATGGGTAATTATATCAAAATCCTCGGCATATAAACTATCCTCTTCTTGAACATAGTCACCGCGAATATATGCAACAACCTTAAAATCCTCAACAGGTTTAATTTCTTCCTCTTTTGCATCATTACTGCAACCGATAAAAGATGTTATCACGAGAACAAATGATAAAAAAAGCAAACTAAATCTTTTAATCATTCCTTTTCACTCCAAAATAGTTGATACAATTAATATATCATACAAAAAAACATTTTTAAAGATAGACAAGCAATAAAATTTGTGATAAAATTTTCTCATAGTAATGTAGGGTACGGTCTTGACCGTACCTCCAAATATATCATTCGAAAGGATACCACAATTATGAAAGACCTTACAAAATATCACGGTATAATTCCCGCTTTTTATGCTTGCTATGATGATGAGGGTAATGTTTCTCCCGAAAGAACAAAAGCATTTGCAAAATTCCTTTTAGATAAAGGCGTTAAAGGACTTTATATGTGCGGTTCTTCTGGTGAATGTATTTATCAGAGCAAGGAAGAAAGAAAGCTTATTCTTGAATCCGTTATGGAAGTTGTTAAAGGCAAAATGACAATTATCGCTCACGTTGCTTGCAACAATACTGCAGATTCAATGGAGCTTGCCGCTCATGCAGAAAGTCTCGGCGTTGATGCAATCGCATCAATCCCCCCTATCTATTTCAAGCTCCCCGAAGAATCAATTGCACAGTATTGGAACGATATTTCTTCCGCAGCACCTAACACAGATTTCGTTATCTATAACATTCCTCAGCTTGCAGGTGTCGCACTTACAATGCCTCTTTTCAAAGAAATGCTTAAAAACCCAAATGTTATTGGTGTTAAAAACTCATCGATGCCCACTCAGGACATCCAGATGTTTAAAGCCGAGGGTGGCAAAAACTTTGTTGTATTCAATGGTCCTGATGAACAGTTTGTTGCAGGTCGTGCAATCGGTGCCGAGGGCGGTATCGGTGGTACATATGCTGTAATGCCCGAGCTTTTCCTAAAATGCGATGAGCTTATTAAAGCAGGTAAACTAGAAGAGGCAAGAGAAATCCAATATGCGATAAATGAAATCATTTATGCAATGTGTGCTTGCAAATGCAATATGTATGCCGCTGCAAAAGAAGTTCTCAGACTTCAAGGTATCGATATTGGCGATGCAAGAAAGCCCCTTGCTCAGCTTAAAGAAGAAAGCAAACCCCTCGCAGCAAGGGTTAATCAGATGATTACTGAAGCTAAAGCAAAATTCTGCTGATAACAAAAACAACCGTTAAGGAAAGAAATCCTTAGCGGTTATTTTTATGTTTTATTCCTTAATTTTAAATACAGACGGAACAAAATCTTTTGCCGATTCAATAGTACTTTGTATAATGAACAATTCGATTACATGAATACTTGCTATACTGCAAATAACAGTCATCCAAATTTCACCGGGCATAAACTGCATAGCCACAGGCAAAACAAAAACAGAACCGCCGAATAATTTCCCTAAATAAGTATGTGGCAAATAAAATTTATCAAACCTGTGTTTTGAAACAAATGCACAACCGCCGAAAAGCACACCCGCACTTATTATCCAGATTAAAATCCATCCGGGCACAAGTTTATTCTTTGCAAGTATTTTGGTCAGTGCTAAATAAGTACCCACATCACCTACGGTATCAAGCGTTGCACCTAAAGTGCTTGTACTACCCGTTTTTCTGGCAATGGGGCCATCAATCAAATCTGTAAAGCCACAGAGAACGTAAACAACTAAAAAAAACGTTGAAATGTCCTTGCACATAAACAGAATAACTGAACCAACAATTCTGCTTGCGGTAACTATATTAGCTATATATTTTTTCATTCGGCATCATCTCTTTTAAAACTTTCTATCTTTGTATTTTACCACAGAAACAGTAAACATTCAATTAAAACTTTTAACCCAAGTCACTAAAGAGCCGTGATGAGTGTTTTCTCGTACCGTGCCTAACATATAGTCAGTTACCGGACCGTTTTTTCTCATTCTTTCAAGAATTGCTTCTTGGAGTTCTTCTACAGACATATCTTCATATGGCTTGTTCCAATCTACAGCTACTTCCTCAGTCGCCTCTTCTTCCTGTTCTTCTACAACTTTCACTTTCTCAGGTTCTTTTGCAACCTTTGTGATTTCAGGCTTTTCAGGTTCTTCAACCACCTTTACAGGTTCGGGCGTTTTCTCTATTTTTACTGTTTTAATCGGAACAAAGCTTTTGCTGCAAAGCTCCGCAGGAATCCATATTTCTCCGTAGTTTGCAAACACTTTCACCTGAATATGTCCGCCATTTACACATAGCCTTCTGCCTGTTAAAGCACCTACATATTCCGCTACATCACTACAAGGGACATTCATAATAACATCATTATCACTATTATTAACCGTAACAATTACAGATTTGCCATCAAGCTTTCTCTCATAAGCAAAATGAGTGGTCTGCAATTCCAACTCCTTATAATCGCCATAGCAAAGAGCAGGTGTATTCTTACGAATCTTACCAAGCTCAGAAATAAGCTTAGTACAAGGATTTGCATTAACAGCATCCTTATAATCCTCGAAATTCAACTGGGGTCTTAAGGAATCATCAGAGTTTCTTTCTTTTTTCCCTTCAATACCGAATTCAGAGCCGTAATAAATTGACGGAATTCCCGGTAAAGTATAAAGCATTATATGTACCGGTACAAAATGTGTTTTGTTATTGAGCTTTGTATAAATGCGTTCCACATCGTGATTATCAACAAATGTATAAAGTTTCAGGCGGTTTCCCGTCATATCACCCACATACTTAATTGTATGAGCAACCTCAAAATAGTTATGGTCGTTGTGTGCAGAGTACAATGCCTTATGAAGCATATAGTTTGTGACGCTATGAAGTGTTCCGTCATTTGCCCAGCGGGAGTAGTTACCGTGAATAACCTCACCCATAAGCCAGAAATCTGTCTTCACTTCGTTTGCCACCTGACGAAACGCCTGCATATAGTTAAAGTCCATAACATCTGCTGCATCAAGTCGGATTCCATCAATATCGAACTCTTTCACCCAAAAACGAATCACATCGCAAATATAGTCTCTGACGGCGGGATTATGCTGATTCAGTTTCGCAAGAAGATCATACCCACCCCAATTTTCATAGGAGAAGCCGTCATTAAAGGAGTTATTACTCCCAAAATTCACATTACAATACCAATCTTTATATCGAGAATTTTCTCGATTCTGTTTAATATCCTGAAACGCGAAGAAATCACGACCGGTATGATTAAACACTCCATCTAAAATCACTCGGACACCACATTTATGACATTCTGACACAAAATTCGTCAAGTCTTCGTTTGTACCCAACCTGCTGTCTAATTTTTTATAATCTGTTGTTTCATAACCGTGTCCCACGGATTCAAAAAGCGGTCCGATGTAAATTGCATTACACCCGATTTCTTTTATATGAGAAATCCAAGGCAACAGTGTATTAATTCTGTGAACAGGCTCACTATAAGAATTCTGTTTTGGTGCCCCTGTCATTCCCAATGGATAAATATGATAAAATACGGCTTCGTCATACCACGCCATATTTTCTACCTCCTAATTTTAGCAATTAATATCATTCTGTATAGAGTGTAACAGGACCATACAGCCCTCCCGATACGGAGTCTTTTGCAAAATTCAGCTCTGCGTCGAAATAGGTCGATAAATCTTCTGTTTTCCACTTGCCAAAATAATCGGTGTTGACATACCAATTTGCTGATGTATTAGTTACAACTATTTTCAATTTATTGCTTTTATCAAGCACACCGTAAGGTATTTTAAATCTATATGGTGGCATCAAAGTTATTCCTATAAATTGATCGTTGAGATAAACAGAAGCGGCAAAATGCACTTCACCAAGGTCAATTGCTCCTTCTTTTCCGACTTTCTCAGCCGGGAGGGTAAATGTTGTTTCATAAACACCACTTCCGGAGTAAGCACTACCAATCATATATGACCAATCCCCAAGGCTGATGAAAGTTGCTTCGTCATAATGATTAATATTTTTAAATCCGTTTTCATCGCAAACAAGTTGACTTTTTTTATGAAACAGAAACTCCCTCGAAATATCGAATTTTCTGCTGAATACTTTTTTATTTTCTGCATCAAAGGATTCCTCTGCCAGTAATATTACTGCCGTTTCACCTATTTCAAGAGAGAGCTGCAGAATACTGTTTTCAGTTTCGGAACGTTGCAACGTACCATTTACCAAATCAAGAATATAGCATTTTGCGGTAGGCAGATGAATCCGATAATTTGCATTTTCGCCTTTTTCACGGAACAAACAAATTACATCTGCATTTTCTGCCCTTCTGTGCATTGCACGTAGTCCTTCACCCTCAACCTTGATTACCGGCACAAAATTTGAAAGCTCGTGCGAAACTCTCCCACCACATTTGATAAAAATATTCAGTGCTTTTTGTGTAGCCTCGGGAATACAGGCATCTTTTGGGATGATAATTTGTTTGTATGTTGCTCTACCAATGTGCATACAACCGTTTTCCGTTATTTCTGCAACCTGTATAGCATCATCGTCAACAATATCAAAATCTACCATCATATCTTCAAGTGCTCTGCCAAGAGTATCAAATGCTTTTGACATAACCTCTGATTTCAGACCGCCCTGAAAATCACTAACGGGATAATAAAGTCCTGTTTCGCAGACACGCTCTCCCAGAGATGAGATATATGATAATCTTTCTGTGTAACGATTGAACTGACCGAGGTAACTATAATACACTTGATTTTCCGTAAATATCGGCAGTTCCTGTGCAAGAAGCTGACCTTTGCGACCAAGAGGGAAATTAAATAGATTAAAGATGTTTATTCCACGCACCGCCTGATAACCTACAGTATAACGCATTATATCGTAAGTAAGCCCCGGTCCTGCTACTCCGAAAATTTCGCTCATAGCAAGCTTTGTTCCGTTCTGCGTTGCGGCAGATGAAGCATATCTTGGAAAAAAACCGTTGTAAGCATTCATCTCATCTATATTTGTTATTTTATTTTCAGGGTAAAGCTGACGCCAGATAATATCAATACCCGGAATATCAAAGCATCTGAGTGCACGCATAAGATTATAATTACCGCCACCATCCATACAACCAAGTGGGGCGTGGTCTTTATCCATATGACCTGTAAAAGCCATACCGTGGGCATTTGCCCATTCTTTGCAAGGTAGCATAAAATTATCACAGAACGTACGGCTACATAAATCATACCAACGGTGAAGTATATAAGCATTTCCCTCTGTTGGTGCTACTCTTTCTGCAATAAGCGGAAGATGTGGCAATATTGATTCACCGTATAGGGATTCATATTTCTCTGCCAACTCTTTATTGAAAGCTCCTGCAGGCGCTTTAGGCTCGTCCGTAAATACTGCTGTAACGACTTCACCGAGCGCATTTTTCAATGCAGAAGCATACTTTTCGTGAGTGATATTTATAAAATAATCTGTGGCATTTTTATTGAGTAAATCGGGATAATTCCCGTTTAATTCTTTTTCTGCAACATATTCAGTTACAACACAATCTTCGAGAAATTTGTATCCCGCTTCAATAATCTCTTTATCATTGATAAATACAGCCAAAACATCGGGGTTGGATTTTTTATATACTTCCCCTGCTGAGAAAGAGCATTCATAACATTCCAGCGTCTGTCGGGCATATTCGGGATGGTCCAGAAGAACTTTACCGCATGCGCCACCTGAGGGCCAACCGCCCTCATCATAAATCCAGCAATTCATACCTAGGTTTTTTCCCTTTTCAATAGCATAAGCGCAAAGCTCAAAGAACTCTTCTGTGAGATAATCAGGATCAAGGTTAGTCGGCATACTGTCAGGGCGAAATTCCTTTGGTTCAGGGAGAATATAAAATGCTCTTATGCCGAGATTGAGCATCTCAGCAATTTGGTTGTCTATAATATCGCGAGTACAAATGTCATTCCATACCCACACATACACAGGTGCATAAGAAACATCAGGAGAGATGAAACTATTTAAATCGAATTTTTCGTTGTTTTTCATTATTCAATCATCCTTGAAATCATACAGTTTTATCGTATCTACCCTGCTTTTTCAATTTATTTACAAATAGTTTCAAAGCAATACCCATTATTACGTAAAGCACAGCAAGTAAAACAGGATATACTTTTATGCCAAACAATCCGCTAATAAGACTGACCATAGGCGGTGCTAACATAACACCAATGTAAGCAAATGCTATCTGTGAACCCATAATAGATTGTGACATTTCTTTACCGAAGTTGTGAGGTGTAAGGTGTATCATATTGGGGTAAATAGAACCATTACCCAAGCCTACAAGGAACAAGCCAACCACAGTAAAAGCACCCGATAAAGGAAGAAGCATAATTACAATTGCAGGAGCAAGAATAAAAGCACCTATACCTATGCGCTTCCATGTGCTAATTTTTTTTGAAAGCAAGCCTGAAACGAAACGACCAATAGACATACCGGCATAATAAACAGTAAGAGCAAGTGCGCCGTGTTCCACCCCAAAACCTTTTTCTGCGACAAGATATGTACTTCCCCACACACCGCAGGCATATTCAATTGCATTTGTTGCAAGCATAATAACCCAGACTATACGAATTTCAGGCTTTTTTAACATTTGCAAAATAGAGATATTTACACTCTTTTCCTCTTCGTCTTCTTGATTACTGGAATTCTTTTTCCACAAGGGAAGAGACACAAGCAGTAAAATAGTGATAACAAACTGCACATAAAAAGCATAACGATAACCGCTACGCCAACCTGCATCACCCAATGCTTGTGACATAATATAAGGACTAAGGGTTACTCCCACACCGTAAAAGCAGTGCAGGAAATTCATATGGCTTGCTTCGCAATGAAGCGCCACATAGTTATTAAGGCCCGAATCAATAGCCCCTGCACCAAGACCGAGAACAACTGCAATTGGTATCATAACCCAAAAGGATGGGGCTAAGGAAAATCCCAATAAAGCCGCCGCAGTCATTGCTGTGCTGAAAGCTGTAACCTTAGCAGTTCCAAATTTATTGAGAATTCCCGCACTGAACATACTTGATAATACTGTACAGCCCGAAATAATAAATGTAAGAACACTTACCGCTTCAACGGGAATGTTCATATCAATATGTATAGCAGGCCAGGCAGATCCTATGAGAGAATCGGGAACTCCGAGACCTATAAATGCAATATATATAACTACCAACAGAAAAATCATAACACACTTCTCATTAATTACGTTTTTACCGTATAATTTACTTTTCTACAATCTCAATATCGCCTTTTTTGTTACCATTTACATACTCACCATTTTGGTAACAGGCTTCTGAATTGATGTTTACAACTGCATTTTCAGGCACATATAAAACAGCCTTTATACCTTTTGGTAAAGTAAGGTCGATAGCATAATTACCGTCGCCTTTTTCATAATTCAGAGTGATTAAGCCTTTCACACTGGGAACGGTACAGTTCATACTGTCCGACAGAGTGTATTGAGGCTGGATTTCAACCTTTTTGTAGCCTGCTTTAAGAGGTGTGATACCTGCAAAATGCTTACTCATTATAACAAGAGGTCCGCCACTCCATGCGTGGTTTTTAGTCCCTTGCCATTCATCCCAGAACTCCCAGAGGGTAGAATAATCCTCATACATCATACCCTCGTATCTGTCCTTTATTCTGTCGTATGCCGCTTCATATTCTCCCATTTTACAAAGAGCTTCAAGAACATAGTATTCCATATACGGGCTTGAATTTTTAGTGGTTACGAGAACATTTTTAATAGTAGAATACTGTTCTTTATCTGCAAGACCTGCCAAGACCGCAAGGGCATTTGCTCTGTCATCAGGATTTTTCACATCTTCACTTTTGAAGCCTTCTTCTGTCCAAAGAGCCTTATAGCCCTTTTCGATAGTATCTTTCCTTTCGGTAATAAAAGAGATGTCCTCGTTTTCCCCTAAAAGCTCTGCCATTTTTTCAGTGGCAGAAAGAGAATAGTAAATCCAGGCATTTTCAATGGCTGTCATATCTGCCTTGTTGCCCCAATCGGGCCAATCCCAAGAGCCACCACGATGAACAACAAGATTATTTTCGCCCATTTTCCAAAGCTTCAGGTAGTCAAGGCTTGCATCGTAAACCTTCTCTATAAAAGCCTTGTCACCGGTATATTCATAGTAAGTAAGGAAGCCAACAATTCCTGCAAGCTGCTGAACGGGAAGCTCAAAATAATCGCCACTTATTGGCACTACGGTCTGAAGCACCTTTGTATCGTCAATGTGGGAAAGCATCGCTTCTACCCCCTTCTGATACAGCAGGTAGGAATTACTGTCCATAGAGTACATGGTCATAATCATTTCACTTGTAACATCGCCCCACCATTGTGCTCTTTCTCTATCGGGACAATCCATAAAATTGTCACGCATAGTAACATAAAGAGTACGCAGAGATTTTTGCCACAAGGAATTCATAAACTCATCATCGCACTTGAAGTCACCGCTGAATGAGCTGTCATATCCTGTTTCTCTATACTTCAAAGAAACAACTGTAACATCTTTCGGTATTTTATAAGTAATATTCTCTCCGTTAAACCAGCCTAACGCTTCAAACTCCTGCTCTCCCTCTTTAGTTATATAGGTAGTTGAAACTGCGCCGATTAAGGTGTTTTCCGTAGTTATTCTAATCTTTTTTCCTGCGGGGGCAATAATTTTAAGATAAGGAGTAAGCTGTGCGTTATAAGGGATATCTACGGTGATTTTTTCACCGAAAGCCTTGGTTACAGTATAGCTTTCATAATCCTTGGAATTCTCATAATTCTTAAGACCATAATCCTTCAAGAAAGGTATTCCTCTGGGGACAAGCTTACCATAAGCCCCCTCTCCACCAAGGGCATATTCTGTTGCATTTTCCCATGATAAAAAATCATACTCTTCATTTAACCAATCTGCCATATCTTCCCTTGCATCAAAATAAATGCTATATTCGGGAAGTCTATAGTTAGGCGGATAAAGAGGACTATCAACAAAAGCACTGTTTCTTTTTACTTTCCAGGTTTTGTCGGAAATTATGCTTATATCTTCTCCAACAGCTTCAAAAATGAAACCACCCTGACCGCTACTGCAATATGAATAGCTTGTTTCATTATCCCAGAACCACACTAAAGCACAAATTGAGTTTTCACCTTTTTGGAGATATGGTGCAATATCAATACTATCATAATAGCCGCCGTTTTTATCAGGACCTCGTTTCACGCTTCCCTCAAAAACAACATTTTCTCCGTTTATGTAAAGCCAATATTTCGAGTCTGCTGAAATGTGAGCAACAAGCTCATCAGGAGCTTTATCAAGACTTATTTTTTTATTAAAGCTCATCCAGACATTTTTCTCCGTAAGATTTTCCTTATCCCAAATCCATTTAGCAGTCCAATCGGTTTTCTCCTCAGTAGAAATTACACTGTATTCAGGAATACTTTCAGGAATCTTATAATCATTTTTATATTGTACCATTGTCAAATCCCCCTTTGGAAAAAGTGATGTAATAAACCCTGCCGCTATCACAAGGTAAGAAACAATTGTCTGTAAAACTTGCATAAGAACCTCCCTATATTATTTATGGTGATAAAGTATTTGAAATAAACTCTTTCGATTAAGCTTATTTTATTATAATCGGCTCATAATTTCAACTTTAACTTCATCAAAGCTGCTATATATTCAAAAAATTGATATACAGCAAACAAAGAAAGGAGCTGACTAAAATCAACTCCTTGTAGTTTTTAGTTCGATAAATTGTAATTTGTATAAATAAAATTAAATAGTCGCCAGATGCCAGTTTTCGAAACAGAAATTAAGTCGCTCTAAATACTTTTAGTTTTGTTTAAACAAATTAAGAAGATTAAAGCTGTTGTTCCAATGCTGGTAACTGGAGACTGGCAACTGGTAGCTTCACAATTTCTTATTTGTCTATTGATTTCCTATTTAGAGGTTACTTCACAATATTTGCCGATGCTGAACTTTGTTTTCGGGAATCTCTGTTTTTTCCCGTGAACGGTTATACCGTCAAGCTCAACCTGAACTGTATTAGTATCACTGTTGGTACCTGCGATTTTCGGGCTCATATATGAAGTGTAGGAAATGTTTCTGAAAATGACATTTTTAATCTCAAAATTTTCCGCTTCTTCATCATAAATCTTCACAAGAATCGGTCTGCCTTCATCACGGAATATTTCAATGTTTTCAAAAACAACTCCGTCAATGCTGCCTTCGGTCTGCTCTGCTACGACAACAAGCGAGCCGATTCTGTCATTATCCCATATACCGTCACGATAAATCACGGCACAGTCACGGAAAGCTACATCAGAAATCCTCTTATTAACTTCACCCGTGATTCCAAAACATCTTGCATATCCTCCCCAGGCAATACAATTTGTGAATGTGATATTTTTACTGTCCATTGTACCGCCAAGAGCCTTAACCTCAAAGGTATCGTCTGCAACTCTTGCAAAGCAATTATCAACTGTCACGTTGTGGCTGTTGCAGATTGCAAAGCCGTCACAGTTACCGCGGTTGCCGATGATATCAACATTGTCAATGCTGACATCGGTACAGCAATATGAGATAAACGACCATTCAGGCGAGTTTATAATTTTCACGTCTCTGACATTTACGTTATTACAGTTTGTGAAAACAACGCCTCTTCTCTCTCGTCTGTCAAGTCGTGTCATATCTATTACGCCTCTGCCTGCAAGAGTTATGTTATTGCAATTATAAAAATTAATAAACGGATATCTTGTAAGCCCTATTGCATTATCTCCCGGTGCAGTAGACTCTGAATATTTGTTTTCATCCTCGGCACAGTCAATATCATAAAGGTGGTTTGCAGTCACGTAAGCCCCTTCACGAAGATAAATCACCAGGTTATTGTGAGCAACAAGGTTAACATAATCATATTGATATACGCCTTTATCAAGAACCCAGACATTATCCTCTCCGTACTTCTCTATGTATTCTGCAATTTCTTTGTCCTCATCAACCTTTTCGCGTACCATGAGAGTATAGCCGTAATATTGATTTGCATCGTTGAAGAGAAAGGTGTAGATTCCTATTTTATTGATTGATGCTGTTACGGTGTTGTCTTTACACTGTGCCTTTACACCATGTGATTCAGGTAGCACAACGGCATTTTTGAGCTCCACATCAGCACCCGTTATCTCAATATTGAATGAAAAATCCTCGCTTGAATCAACATAAATTTCAGAGAAGGAATGCAGCGTGCCTGTATCGTCGACACGTATGAAAACCACTGAAGCATAAACAGGGATTTCCTTTCCGCTTACCTTTGCGGTGTAATAAGGCGATATTGTTATACCGTTTATATCGTCATATCCGCCGGACTGCACATATTCGGGTAACTGAGCAGAGGCTCTGCCAACAAGCTCCTGCTCGGTAAGCCCCGCTTCTTCAAGAGTGATTATTGCCTCATCGGGATATTCAAGAAACGAAAAATCGAAATTCTCACTTTCGGGATAAATCGTTGCAGGATACAACAGATTTGAACATAAAATTGAAACAGTTGTGAAAATTGTAAAGAAAAATTTAACTATAGCTTGCATTTGATTATCCTCCTTGAAAATTTCTTATATCATAGAAAAAAGAGTTTTGAAGAATAAAATTATTACAGTTAAAAAATTGAAATCTGAGTCCGTTGTGTTGTCGGTTATCTCAAAAGAATCAATGATTTCATCTGTGTCAGTGCGATAAGTCGTGCCTACAATCGCTTCATCGGTAAACTTAAACGCTGTATAGGTGGGAACACGCACATCAAAGGCAGAAATAGTAAAAGAAGCGGTAGATTCGGGAAGCGGGTCATAGTTACTGCCGGAAGCTGAGGAGGACTGAACATACACCGTTCCTTCACCCTCTGTGACTTCGCCTGCGTACATAGTGTCTGTACGTGAATAAAAGTGGTCGTGTCCGCTCAAGCACAGATCTATATCGTATAAATCATAGAGCGATGAAAAGAAAAGACGTTCTTCTGAAAAATCATCGTCACTTAATGAGGCTGAATAAGGATTGTGATGCATTGTAACAACCCTCCACTTTGTGTCAGGATAAGCTTTTGTCGCTTCACTCAAAACCTTTGCTGTATCAAACATAAGATTATTGTTTGAGTTGATTGTAATAAAGAGCGCATCACCGTAAGTGTAATAATATCCCGTTCCGGCTTCGCTGGGATTAAGCTCATCAACCTCATTGGGATTGTTAAAAATCTCGCCGTAAAGCGCAGAATCATCGTCGTGGTTGCCGATGGTGTTGGCAACAGGCAGAGAGCGCAGGGCTTCGGGAGAAAGGTAAGCCTTCATCTGAACGAGGCTGTCAGCCGATTGAAACTGGTCGCCACCTGAAATTGCAAAAGCAGCATTGGGGTAAGCTGTAAGCATTTTTTCAACCGTATAATTCCAGCCACATGTGTCACGGATAAGTATTTCTTCAAGTGTTTCATCGCCGGAACGTCCGATTTGTGCATCAGAAACATATAGAACAGTGAATTCATCCGTCGGTTGAACCGTAAACGACTGAACTTCGCTCCATACACCGTTTTCAGTGTATGAATAATAATAGGTTTTGCCTTGCTCAAGTCCTGTTACGGTAACCTTGTTTGACCTGAGTTTTTCAACAGCGTCGGCAGTAATAACCTCAAACTCTTCAGCGTCAGACATATTGCTGTTTTCCGAAACCTTGAAAACGGGATTGCTGTCTGTTGAGCTTGATAGCCACGCAAAACGAAGCTCGCCTGCTTCAGCACCCGGTGTAACGGAAATCACCGTGTCGTCACCCTGTATTTGTGACCATTTCGGTGAAAACTCTGTAAGCACCTGGTCCTTGTACGCAAAGCCCGGCTCAGCAAAAGCCGTAATACTCATAATAAGCGTAAGAACAAGCACAACTGATATTGTTTTGATTACTTTCTTCATATTGTTTCCTCCAATTCACTTTCTGTTAAAATTCACCTTTTGTACTTACAACTCATTATTGCACATTTTTAGAAATTGAATTTTGCTAAAAATCAAGCTCGAGCCTCATAAGTCGGTTGTTCCATACAAAAGGCATACTTTCGCCATTAGGGCTGACAGCACCCAGCTTTTTTATCTTAGGAAAGCCTCCGAGCATTTTTGTTGCTGAATCATAATGTATTTCCGGCATAGAATTACCTCGTTAAATTATTTCATAAAGCATAGTTTTATCGGATGCTTCGGGTTTTTTTGTATTGTGTTTTCGTTAAAAACAACATTTTCTGTATTCACCTTAACCTCAGGATAAATAATTTTCTCTGCTTTTGGTGCGGTATCAAAACAAAGCTTTGCGCTTTTGAAATCTATATTTTTCAGTGTTACATTTTCAGTCGGATAATTTGAATGAAGCAAAATATCAACATCATTTTCTAAGATGATATTTTCGAGGGTGATTCCACCTTGAGGAACGCACACACAACCGGGATAAAAGCTTCGTGCATAGGTGTCACAATTAAGACTTATCGCAATTCCTATGTTACGTTTTTTCTGAAGTCTGCAATTTCGTATTGTTATGTTGCGACAACCGCAATCAAATTCTTCCGTATCGCGTACAGCAACCCAATTTATGCCGTCATATTCCATAATTCCTTTTTCATGGCAAGGCGGAGTATAGGAAGTGTACTGCTTTCCGTCTTTCGGATTCATAAGAACACGGTATGTTTTACCGTTAACCGCAACGGTATCCGAGTGCTGAACCTGCATCCCCTTTTTCCATCTGCACCAGGCACCACCAAGAATTCTGCAAAAGAATCCTGTTGTTGACTTATCATCCAAATCAATACAGTTTTCGATTATTCCGTTTTCAATCCAACCTATATGGGTATTTGAGGTTGCATAATCAAAGGCATTGAGTGCTATAGGGTCATCGAATGTACGGAATTTACCGTTGCTGATAACAAAGCCGTCACCCCACCCCAGATGAACACCATCTTTATTTCCTGTTATAAACAAATCATTAAGAATAATGCTTTTAAATGCACTTACCTGAATTGCGTAATCCTTTTCAAGTAAACCGTGACACTCAAAACCGTCAATTTTTAAATTTTCAACATAAATCATTGCAACCTGTGCACGCAATCCCGCAATCCGACTGTTCACACCAAAGTCATTGCTTTCGATACCGTTACATTCAAGATGCAATCCTACAATTTCAATGTTACGGTTATAATCTCCAATAATCGCACCTTTATTTATAAAAGCATTACCATTAATGCCGTTAACACTTGCTTCGCGCCTTAGAATCACACCTTCACCGAATACAAGCTTTGTATTATCGCCGATTTCAATCTGCTCGGAAATTCCATAAACACCGGGAACAGTAACCTGAATTACTCCTCCCTTATCAACAGCTTTTTGAAAAGCTTCGAAATTTTTATATGGGTTGTTTTCAGGCAAAAAACCATATTCGTTAGCATTAATCATAGCTTCCCTCTATAAATTATAAAATCTCTCAAATTATAACCTGTATTTACGAATGAAATATGATGGTGTACAGCTCCATGCGTGGCAGAGGCTGTTTATCATTCTGTCATTATACGGTGAGAAATCAAGGTCATCGGGAACATACGCTTCCCAGAAGGTATCTGCACCAAGCTCCACCATACCACCCCAGAATTTTTTCAAGTATTGTACCGCTTCATCCTTCATGCCAAGCTTTAACATAGCCTCAATAACATAGTGGCGCATATATGGTGTGACAGGCTGCTTGAATTCCTTGTTATCAAGGCAGGAAAGAAGAAGTTTTTTTGCTTCTTCACCGGTTATCACACCACCCATAATCATCCATATCTGAGAATGAACGCTGAGCTGACCATTATCTAACGGGTTTGCAAACACTTTTTTGCTTTCATCATAAAGATGCTTTTTTGAAGCGGAACGGACCTGAGAAATGAGAGCAGAATATTTTTCATACTCCTCATCACCTATTGTTTTCAGCAATTCTCTGAAACGAGCAAGTGTATAAAGATATACACCCTGCAATGCAGTCAAACATTCAAGGCCCGGACACCAATCAATAAAAGCAAACCACCCCTCCTGCTTTGTTGCAATCAAATTTTTGTCAAGAGTATCTTTGAAGCTTGCAAGCTGTGATTTGCAAATTCCCAAAAGGTCATTTACAACATCCCTGTCCCCTGTATGCTCAAAATAATCGCATACACTTACAACATATAAAAGTGCATAGTCCTCAATATGAGTTTCACCGGAATGGTAGTAAGGAGTGTCATAAACAAAGGACGGCAGGAAACCTGATTCATTACATTTCCCTGCGGCAAAAAGATACAAGCATCTTTTTACAATTTCAAGGTTATTGAATGTATAATAATTTGTAAGAGCTTCAAGACGAAGGTCACCAATCCAAAGACGGCGGTCACGCTTGGGACCATCTTCAAAGAAGGTCTGCATACATTCCTTGAGAGTGTTTGTTGCAACAAGGTCAATTTTATTAAGCAAAGCATCTTCCGTGTTCGCAGTTTTCAGCACAGTTTCATCAGCACTTGTTGATGCACGGAAGCTGAAATCAAAGAGCCTTATTGGTCGGGTGGTTCTTTCCACCGTTATTTTTATGTATCTGCAGGCATATCTTCTAGTCATGGTTATGCTCTGTGGGAAATCAAGATTGATTATTTCCTCCTGCAACCAAGTTTTTGAAAGCACACCATTGTATTGAGAAAAATCATCATTTATTTCTCTCATATCTTCGCCGAACTTAATAATCAAACGAACAGGAGCATCAACAAAAACATTAACTTTATCAAAAGCGAAGGAGAAATGTCCCACCGCATGTTCCCCCAGGTCAAGGAGAATACTATCACCGCTTGAACCGATAAATTCGGTTATATCAGGAGTAATGTTTCTATAATGAAGTTCAGGAAAATTATCCTGAGCCTTACTTAAAAAGTAATCTTTATCTTTCATATTACAAACACTTCACTTTATAATTACGTTTTTTATTGATAAAATCAAGTTTATTGAGTTGATTGTACCACAAATTACGTCCCGAAAAGATGTCCCCGTCTGCTTTCAAGCACTCCACACAACAGCTTGTGCTTTCGTGTATTTTGGGAATGCTCTTTGAAGCTGAATTTCACACTGTTTTCATATAGTCCAACTCTGTCTGTGGGCTTTATGTGGTCGTTACCATTTTTAATAGAAAAATAAATAGAATTTAAAAATTGAATTCAGGACAATTATTATATGGTTTGGGTAATGCTTCGTCAAAATCAATCCATCCAAGATTTTCAACAAGTACAGACTGTTCCTCAGGGAAAACCCATTCATTTAGATACTCTATAAAGTCCTCCTCGTTGTACCATCCTTTTTGTCTATATTTATTAGCGTTTGGACTCGTTATTAACCAATCATCACAAAAGCCTATACAATATTCTCTCAAATTATCTGCAACAATATCCGGAACAGAATAAACTTTTCGTTCACCGTCAGCACTAATTACTACATTTTTCATATTGTCTATCTCCACAAATTCAATTATAACAACTCTCTCAATTTATCAAGGAAAGCCTCTTCGCCAAGAGTATTCACCTTGAAAAGCATTGCCTGACTTCCGCCCGATGTAATTGCAGAAAGATAAATCGGTCCACCGGCATTTTGAAACAATGTAACGTTCATACTTACTCGGTTACCGCCTGCATAGCTATATCTCTCGAAAACACGAACACTGCACCTTGCATCACCATCAAACATATCGCTTGAATCCTCAAGTGATGCCGACATACTGCCATTCAGTATTCCATTCTCGATTGTCTTCAAAATCTGTCCGAAATCACCATTAAGAACCTGCTCTAATTTTGCCATTGCTTCTCCTCCTATTCATTACATCAACATTTGCTTATATATAAATCCTCGTTCATCAACCCCATTATACCATACCTTCCGCCACATTTCCACAGTTACATTCAGTAAAAAACTTTACTGCATAATTCAAAGAAAAGAGCTGACTGAAAAGTCAGCTCCTTGATGTTTTTTATTTTCACAAATTGGAATTTATCATTTTACCCTACCTATCATATCAAGCGGGATTTCTTTAAAATCAGGAGCGTCTTTTCTGATTTCATCAATATCCTTGATATTATAATCTCCGTTATCGATATCGACAAAGATTTCATCGCATTTGCCTACATTATATATTGCATTGTCGCTTATATCGCTGAACTGCCAAACAGAGCTGTAAACCTCGCCATAGCCCATATTTTTATTAATAATGATATTGTTTTTGAAGGTACTTGCAGGGTTGGGTATATAATCAGGCGAATCTGCTTTTGAAATATCGTCTGTGCAGTTCTTGTATTCAGGGAATGCATTTTGCCAGGCTTCACTCTGCCAGGGTGAATCATACAGCGCTTCCCACATATCACCACTGCCAACGTAAGCATGAGTAAACCAACCGTTTTCAAGTGCACCTTCTCTTGCTCTGTCATCAAACCTAAGAGCATTGTTGCCGGGATTGACGATGATGTTATTGGTTATGACGTTATCTCTGCCACCACCGACATGAATTGAGTTGCTCGGAATATTGATGAGAAGGTTACCGTAAATCTGTTGACCTGAAACCGCATCATCAAGATAAATACCATCGGGTCTGTGATTTTCCGAACCGACGTTATAAATACAATTGTATCTCACGATATTGCCGTACCACACCCAGCTTCTTCCCGAATAAATTGCACCTGCATCATCTGAAAGAAGGCATACATCGTGGATAAGATTATATTCAATAATATGATTGTTACCTTTATATGTAATTGCTTCGTGAGGAGAGTTCGCCATTTCGTTGTGAGAGCAAATATTTCCCACGCCTTCAAGAGTCACGGCAGGCTGATAGGTCTGGTAAATTTCCGACCAATCGTGGATGTAATTGTTGTCAGCCTTGCTATTGCCGGGAGTAAGAGTTTGAGTATCGCCACCGGTAATAATAATTCCGCCCTTTCCGGTACGGGTAATTTCGTTGTTATATGCAAGGTTGTTGCTTCCGTTCATAATAAGAGCATTGCCTGCAACATTTTTTATAAGGCAATTCTGAACGGTATTGTTATTGCCTGTTATAACAACGCCGTCACTTCGTGTTCCTTTTACGGTTAATCCGTCAAAGGTAATGTAATCAGCCTCGGAATTTATTACTGGGTCGAGTGAAAGTGAAAGAATAATTTCTGCATTATCCTTGTTTTCAGGTTCCCACATACAAAGGAGTCCCTTTTCTCTGTCAAGATACCATTCACCCTCTGCAGAAAGCTCTTCAAGAACGTTGAAAAAATAATAGGGAGCCTCTGTTTTTGTTCCGTAAAGACTAACAAATCTGGGAGTAAGCTCACGAGTATCTTTATCAAAACTTCCTATGGGAGTTGAAGCATCCGCCCAATCATATTTCCAATAGCCGAACATCCACACATCATCAAGGTTTTTCCAGCCTGAAATTCTCTTTGCAAGTTCAGGATTAACCTTGTAAATATCCGGTTCGGGATTACGGATTTCATACCAATCCTTAACCTCTGTAAGCGCACCGTCGGATTCCTTGCCCAAGCCTGTTTTTACAACCTCTTCGGTATAAAGATATTCATTATCGGGATATCTTGCAACGGTTTGCCTTATGTCATCCACGAAAAGCTCGCAATAAAGAGGACCTGTATAATCGCCGTCATAGTTATCTGCTGTGTGGTAAGAGCCGATTGCATAAATCTTACCCCAATCATCGCTTGTGAGCGAATATGGTGCTTTTGTCAGGTCAATAACCTCAAC
Source organism: Acutalibacteraceae bacterium (assembly GCA_045594685.1). Lineage (GTDB taxonomy): Bacteria > Bacillota > Clostridia > Oscillospirales > Acutalibacteraceae > DTU089. The sequence goes on from JAZNYZ010000040.1 coordinate 49,126, forward strand.
ATTTTCCTGAGCATCGGCAGAAAGTCTTTCTGCAATTTCGGGATAACTTTTTACATTTTTAAAATCGGCAGTATCAAGTGTTATACCACCATTGATAATAACCTCACCGTTATAAGAACAGTATGTTACGGGACATTCCTCTGTGCCTGAATCCTCTTTGGTAAGTTCGAGAGAAGACACACGGTATTCACCGCCTTCTATGCAAACCGTAATACCGTTTTTGCCTGATTTATCTGTATTTCTTACAGTTTCAACCGCTTTTTCAATTGTCAGAAACGGTGAGTCTTTCGTACCACTGTTTTCATCATTGCCGTTTGTACTAACATAAAAATCGCCAATAATCATTTTATCATCATTCTTTTCTTTTGATACTGTTGATATAACAGGTGTAGGAGCAGTGTAATTTTCGTAAAGTAAAATATAAATATGCGATTTGATATACGAATGACTTCCGAAGAGAAAACCGATAACAATAAGTACGGAGAGAATTACTTTTAAAACCTTGTTGTTAAATATCCTGAACACACAAAGCAGAGCCATAATAGTTGTTATAATGAATATGAGATACACGGGAATAACCATTGCCGCCAACTCAAGCTCACCGCTGCCGATTACGGCATTTATCAAAAACATACCACCAACAAGAATTGCAGCAAAAGCCAAAGCCGTTAAAACTGCATTCAATGCTGTTTTCTTTTTATCTATCTTTTTGCTCAGTGGTATCGAAAGCAATGCGCCACCAAGGCAAACAACAAAGCCAAGAATAAACTGAAGCGGTGTATATTCAAAGCAGAGATATTGCATGTGGTAGTAATATAAACCGACAATTGCAAAAGCTATGCCCAAAACAAGAAAAATTGTTCCGAATATTATTGTTTTCAAGGTTTTTTTCATAAAAATAAATCCTCCCGGATACAGATTCGTTGAAATAATTATAGCACAATATAACCATTCTTTTCAATCGCAAGTGACAAAATCTCCCTTGCGTTTCTGTGTTATGTTTGTTACCCGACAAATTCTTATTTGTTGAATTGATTATATCACCAACCAACAACTAAAGCAATAAAACAATGTGAAACGCTCCTTGCAGAACTTATAAAGGAAATGAAAGCCGAAATTCAAGCAGAAAGAAAACGAATAAAACAAGAGCAGAGTATGTAAAAATTTTTACTGCATAATACAAAGAAAGGGAACTGACTAAAAACTAAAAAAGTCAGTTCCTTATATTATTGGGTAGTAAATTAGAAATCATAGTACAATTTGAATTAAACCTATGATTAAAAGATGTAAAGGATAGTATATGTAAAATAGCCATTTAGTGATTTGGTTTATCCATTGGTTATGTCCTCTCTTTCCGTTATACATCATAATAACAGGTATCGCCAAAATAACCGCCATTTGTATAATCCCATAGAGCTTGTCAATAGCAAAGAAATATACAACTGAATAAAGAGACACAAAGAAAACCATCCATAGCATCTGCTTTTTGAGGTTTCCTCTGTTGGTACCGATAGCAAGAATACAAAGGCTTGCGATACAGCTCCAATCACTGGGAAAAGTAATTAAACAAATAAGTGTTATAAGAACAATTTTTATGCTTTGCTTTATCTTTTGGTTGTTTATGATTCGTAACATTACCAAGCCCCACGCAAGAGGCCACATAACACTTGTCTGATTGAAAATATCTCCGTAATAAAACGGAATAAATGATTTCCAATCAATGTAACTTGAAGAAGCGAATATATAAGCAAAATGTGATATAAAAGAGAATAAAAACAGTCTTAAAGTGTATTTATTTACATTTTTGGTGTAATGATATCCCTCTGCTATAAAATAACACATAATCGGACAAGTGAGTCTGCCGATTATATGCAATGCAACAGGGACAATACCATTGTCATATCCCGGAAAAACCAACCAAGCGATATGGTCTATCGTCATTGCAATAATCGCAATAAATTTTATTGTATTCGAGTTTAGTATCTTTTTCATAACTGCTCTGCCAAATTCTTATTTGTCAAACTAATTATCATTTCAATTAGTTTTCATCGTGCAATATTTTTATTTCCGGTACAGCAGAACTAAACTGCTTTCTTCCTGAAAAGGTATTTTCTGACCTTCTGTCAGTTGAATTATCTGCCCAGGTGCTGAGATTTGAAACACAAAACTTCAAAAAGCTGTTCATATAAACATCAAAGTTTTCCTGTTTACCGTTAAAGCTGTACCCTTTAACTACGGGCTCTTTATTTTCTAAAAACAGCTCTCTTATTTCAAATATATCTAAAAGCTCGCCCTCTTCGTCAGTGAACCAGCAACCAAAGGACGGGTCAAAGGAGCACCATTTATCCTCTTCTGATATGTAAACCAAGCAAGTGAAATGAGAGCCTGTGAACTCCGAAGATACCATAGCTACTGGAAATGCCTTTATTCCCACTGCCACAAGGCAATCTGCAAAGGCTATTGCTCTGTAACGGCAGTTAATGGCACGGTTAAAAGGCTTGTCAAAGGAATAGTCCAAAATTTCAAGTGTGTCATCATTCAGCATTTTCATTTGCATTCCGCTGTAATATGTGTGCTCTGTAAGCCATTCAAGAACCTGAACAGCCTTATCAAAATCACTGTCAGCAGTTGCTATATCTGATAAATTATATTTTTCATTAAGCTGTGTGTGAAAATCATAGGGCTTTATAATTTTATCAAGCTCTGTTTCTGTAAGCTCCCTGTCCTCTGATGCCATATCCTTGATACATACAGGCTCTCTTAACAGCTCTTTTTCATAATCCATTTCAGAAACATATTCAGCATATTTTTCACTGCTGAATTGCACGATAATTCTATCGATTAAATCAAATCTCAGATTAACAACAACGAGAATTATAACAACTAAACCTATAATAATCGGGATTTTAAACCTTTTCATTTTTACACCCCTCGTCTCATAAAAGCCTTATTGCAAAAACATTATACCATATTTTCCACGACATTTCTACAGTTACATACATATAAAAAACTTTACTGCATAATACAAATCATAACCACCAGTAAACTGGTGGTTTGCTCTGCCCCTATAAGGTGCGAATGCTGGCTTAGCCCCTCGAAGGGGCACTGAAAGTTTAGCACCGCATTACAATAAACTGCTATCCCGAAAAGGATAGCAGTCTTTTTCATAATACTAATGAATTTAAAGCCTCTTGGACTCTTTGCTTTGAACCCTTAAAATAATACCATAGCATATGGTCGAATTGAGAATATGTAATAACTATTCCATCTTTTTCTTTTACGCCTTTCAAAATTGCATCTATTAAAGCTCTATATTCTCTGTAACCATTTTCTTTATTTTTCGACTTCAATTGACTAACATCACTCTCGATTCTTCTTATGTCAGGCTTGTTCTTGTTTACAATCTTACAATACTTTTTAGCAGTTTCTTTACCAACATAACGATAAATATACAATGGAAGAATTGCTTGAACCACATCATCATAAATACAATATCCATCTTTTTTATCTAATGCCAGTTCACAAACATAAGTACAAAATTTACTGGCAAAAGAAAAATTATATTTGGTTTCTACTGCAGATGCAATTTCAAAAACGACCGTTGGATCTCCAACCATCATACGCTCTTTTAAATTATCGATCTTTTTTATTTTGTTTACTGTTTTAGTTATTCCATCATGTTCACCTTTAGGCACCGAGTTCCCTTCAGATGTCAAGTGCGTTGAATTAATTTTATCTATTGATTTGACAACCTTCTCTAAAACATCTTCTTCAAAATTGAAAAAATCCGCTTTCTTACTTTCCAATAAATAGGCATATGATTCTTTATATTCGGGATGGGTTTTATCAGATGTAACGCTATAATCAGAATTATATCTAATCAAGGCATCTATCAAAAGCAAGTTTTTTTCAGTAAAATAAGGATATCCATCTTTCAAATCAAAAGAATAGTATTTTTCCATTTCATTAGTATTTATTATCATTATTATCAACCTTCTAAAAAATCTAATGTACTTATTATGTAATTTGTACTTAACAAATCCAACAGGTAAAACTAATTAAATATTTGGCGATATTAATCTTTAAGTTGAGATATTGTTACAGATATACATACTGTTTCATTTTGCATATTGTTAAGAACATCCTCGTATGATTCTCTATAAATATAAAATCCTTCTTTTGTTTCTGAAAGATTGTGCGCATTTGTTGCCAAAAAAAAGGTTCTAAGCGGACCATTAACACCCAACCTTAATACATTTTCCGTGATATCAATGTACTCTTGGCTTGTTCCGATTTCGCCAACTGTATACGGAATTATATTTTTATCTATTTGTGTAATTTCGTTATTATCATGAATTTTTTCCAGCAAACAATTTGTTGCATTTAACATTTCAATATTTTCGGATAATTTTCTAAATTTATATTCAAACTTTGGTGTTTGAGTTATCATTCCCCTAAAAAAATCTACCGCTTCTTCATAAATCGAGAATTGCTTAATTCCTTGATCTAAGCTCATTTCAGGAGCAGAAGAAAGTGTAGATAAAACTTTTTCTTTTCTATATACTACTACAAAATTCCCCATAAACAACATCCTTTTTAGTTTTTAATGATTCTATCCTATCAAATGTCTTTGCACCGAATTTGGTATAAGCTGTAATGTTAATCATATTTTATCACCTATTTTATGAAAACTCAACTATTTTACCCACAAACACAAACCAACTTTAGATTACACCAAAAGTGAGATTTTTATCTTTTTAAATCATTCATTGTTTTATAAAAATCTTTAATTAACAATCGCTGTTTTAAAGGTACTTTTGATAAACAAAATTTTAATATATGGCTTGGTATTACACCATAGTATGCTTCTGCAATAGCACCAGTCATATCAGCGATAGTATCAGAATCGCTGCCATATGAAATAGCATTTTTTATCGCACTTACATAATCCTCGCTTTCTAAAAAAGCTACTATTGCCATTGGAACTGTATCTTGGCAAACTTCACTCCATGAACACTCGTTGCGAAGTTCATCAACCGTTTTATTTAACAGTTTATATCCAAATTCATTTAATAAATATTCTTTCATTTCTATTTTTGTTTTACCTTTCCTTGCTAAAAAAATTGCTGTAGCAATGCACATTGCACCCTTTTCCCCTTCTGGATGATTGTGCGTAACATCTGCTGAAATTTTTGCAAACCGCAATGTTTCTTCTATTGTATCAAAAAACCATCCGATAGGACTTACTCGCATACCTGCACCATTACCAAAACTGTTATAAGGTGCAAAATCCTGTATTAAATCAGCCTTTACACACCAGTTCAAATAACTAGCACCAAAGTTCAATTTTCCTTCACCGCTTTTGAAGGTGTGTAGTGAATACCGCACAAATTGTTTTCCAAGCGAAATCAGTAAATCCTCATCACTACAACAACCGTTAATATCGTTTAAAAGCCAATCAGCAACTGCCAATGTTAAGGCTGTATCATCGGTAAAGTTATCGTCTTTTAGACAAAGTTTTATATCATTTATATCAAAATACTTTTTTCCTTCAAACTCATAACTCGAACCCAAAATATCGCCACAAATAGCACCGAACATATCAAAACCTCCTAGTTGAATTGTATTTTCATTATATTACGCCACATGTACCACATAGGGTACATTGTTGCAATACATTCCAAATGGGATAATTATTGTTGTTTAAAATACATTCACATTCTCGAAAAAAATTTTACCGCATCAAACAAAGAATAATCCGAACCTATCTCAAAATAGGTTCGGATTATTCTTCCGTGGTCGGAGTGAGGTGATTCGAACACCCGACTTCTTCGTCCCGAAGAGCTATGTCCGTCTGCTTTCAAGCACTCCACACAACAGCTTGTGCTTTCGTGTATTTTGGGAATGCTCTTTGAAGCTGAATTCTACACTGTCTTCAAATAGTCCAACCCTGTCTGTGGGCTACATGTGGTCGTTGGCATTTTCAAAAGAAAAAGGAAAGACAGATTTACACATCATGACGGCACCGCAACAAAGCGTAGATACCGTGAGCAAATCTGTCCAACACCAATTTAACATACACCAACACCATTTTCAAGTGTCAAAATTTTATACGCATAAATCAAAGAAAACGAGCAGACCGAAATCTGCTCGTTGATTTTATATACTCACATTATAACACTCTTTTTTCCGCCATAATTTCATTATACTCTTTATTGAATTTAATTTTATAAAACATCATTGCAATTGCTTCGCGCAAATAAGCTATTCCATGCGCCTTTGGGAACATATACTTAATATCAGAAAGGAAGAAAACAAAGTCCATATCGAAGCCAAGGTCTAATAATGCTGACATTGTCGCCTCGTCAACGCCCCCTGCTTTCGCATAATATCCTCGCATTACTTTGTCGGTCACCTCATAAGCAAGGCCGTCATCACATACGCCTTTTTTACGAAGCTTTTCTACGAGCATTTCATACAGCTCCTCCCTGTATGCAGGGATTTCACGAAGCGACATTCTATGCTCATCAAAAAGCTTTTCCGCATTGTTTTTCCACACATTAGTCGAATGAGCAAATCCTATAAGCTTCAGAATATCATCGTAACTTTTCGGGTCTGTTTTCACCCATAGATCCTTTATAAAGGCATTATCGAGATGTGGTATTCCCTGAGTATAACACTCCATAAAGTGAAAGAACGCAAGGCTCTGTTCTTCGAAGCCAATATCCTTCATTCCGAATCCAGTGACTTTTTCAAGCTCCCGATATTTATCAAGTGTACTATCCGGCACAAGAGTAATTCTTGGGGAATTCGCAAAGATTTCTCGGTTCCCGTTCAATATATAATCTCCACACTCATTAGTCTCTTTATCAAGAATACAAAACCATATCGGAGATGCATCTTCGTCGCCAAGAGTAACAATCGACTTATCCCACAGCTCATCACGAATCATAGTTTTTACCTCATCAAAGAAGGTGTGTGAAACGCAAAGCTGAATCCGTTCTGATAACACACTTTTTAAGTTTGATTCGAAAGGAAGATTGTGACCATCGGTTTCAACCTCTGTTCCGCAGGAGCATTTTATCGGAGCTTTATCAAAAGGGGTTCCGGTTCCGATAAATTTAGTTGTATGACACTGTGGACAATACTCATGTCTCGGCAAAGGATTAATGTCAGTCGCACCTAAAAGATACGCAATAAAAGAAGCTCCTGTGGTTCCTCTGACCCATATATGCTCTCCTCGTAGTTCTGCAATGGCTCTGACTTTTCCTATAAAGTCGAGGTAACGCATATAAAGCTCGCTCTCCCCAAGAATCATTTTTTCTCGATAAAAACGACTCAAAATGGTGATGTCAGGTGAAGAATGCTCCCCACCATAAAGCTCGTTCAAACGCGAATACGCTTTTTCAAAAAGTTGATTGTTACTCATTTTTTATCTCCAATTCATTTGAAATCATCCACTGGTAGCAGAAACAACCTGCTAACCGTAATTACATTATACAAAATCAATTGGGTCAATTTCGGACTTAAACAATATAAAATGTTTTTCGGTTAATATCGATAAAAAAAAGGAGGCCGAAGCCTCCTTAATACATGATTATTATATTTTTCGATTATCTACTTTTTGCTCAACTTCAATTATCGCATCGGGATGGTGCTTGATTAAGTTCTCCATACCAAGCACTTCAACAGCTTTTTCATCAATTTTAAGCATATCCAGCGGTTGGATTCTAAATAACGGAGTATAATCATTAATTGGGCAACCAATAATATTTAATTTTCCCAGATGCTTATAGCCCTCTATAAAGCTGATGTCGGATACCTTTGTATTGCTAATATCCAAATAAAGGATATGTTCATGCTCTCTCAATACAGAAAAATCGCAAATTGGTGTCTCGGTAATTTCAACATATCTCAAATTTTTCATTGCTTGTAAACAAGATACATCTTTTATCTGTGTTTTAAAAATAGATATACTGGACATCTTCGTAAGTTTAGATGCCCATATAATACTTTCACAATTTGGTGCAAACCCTATATTCAAATATTGCGCATTCGTAAAGCTACCGAAGTAGTCTCCTGGTTCACCTTCTATTTTAGCGATATGAATTTTGTTTACAAGCTCTAAATTGTTTTGATTTTTTAACTCTTTAAAGGTTTCGAAAGCGGTATCCTCACTAACATTCATTGTTATTTTAAACATACCAGTTTCACGAATATAATCTATATTTTCTCGCACTCTATCTACCATTGTTCTTGCATAACTTTTATGAATTGGATCTGCAATTCGCCCCAATCTATCCCGAGCGTCCTGGGGATACACCAATTCAACTGCGTCTGCATTTGCTAACGCCCAACGGAAAGCCTCCTCACGGGTAGTTCTGACCTTTACATTCACGAGCCTTTCCTCGTGATAATCTTCATCCAAAGAATCCTTGATAAGTCTTGTTTCTTCGGTAACCTCAAATTTATCAGGCTTCACGGCAAAAGCGTCAACAACTCTGTCAAGTGCCGATTCCGCAACCTTGAAGATTATCAAAACATCTTTTCCCGCCATCATTAACGGATGCTTTTCCACTTCCCTTGCGCGTTCTATGGTTTCAAAAATATGCTTATCCCAATCAGACAGCTTTATTTCAGCCTCTGTATAATAAAGTTCAAACATCAGGTCAACTCGGAAATATCCGATTTTATTAAGCGCCGAAGGATTTTCGTCAATTCCGATAAGATAATATTTTCCATCGTTAAAAACAAGGCTATGGGGCAAAACGCTCATTTCTTTATCATCTGAAATAACCCTATCGTTATCAACCACATAAGATCGGTAGAAAAAATTAAGACGTTTTTTCTCTGCTATTGCTTTCTTGATAGTAGGTATATTTACAAACAAGCTATCTAATGTAATCTTGTCGCTATCTGTTTCTTCGTCATAACGCCTGAAATCATCAACATCCTCATACCCATCCACAACAGAAGTGTAATTTCTTATTTTATCCAATGAGAAATTACGGTATTTTTCTCCGACCTTAGCGTTCAGAAAGCATACTCCCGCTTCATAAATCCAACCAAGCGGAATTGCGGTAATATTTTCTTCGTCTTCATAATCAAAGGTCAAGCAGTCACTATAAAAACATTCCTCAATAAAATCTTTCTTTTCCACGAGATCCGAATTAGGAGTTTTAAGCCACTCTTCTTTTTGAATTTTGCTCAATCTACACTCTCTTTCATCCTCAGAAAGAGTGGTTTTCTTCAGAAGCTTATCTATCATACCGCGAGTACCCTCGGAATTAAGAATCTTAGTAGCCGATACAAGGTCAACTAAAAATTCCACTTCTGCCTCGGAAAGCGTTTCGTGAACAACACCTTCTTCATTAGCAAATTTATCTCGTGATACATCATAATACCATTTATGGCCGTTTCTTGTTTTACCCTCTTCCTTTTTTATACATCCACCCCAATAAGATTCATGAAGTGTATCGAGGTGCCTTCTGACCTTCTTCCTCTGAGCATCTGATTTATCCGATATGCCGATAGAGTAATCATTTTTTAAATGCTCCATAACCTCCTGAGAAGACAAGGGCTTTTCAGGAGAGCTATACTTTTTAAGAATATCCAAGATATAAATAACAAGGAGAGAGTCTTCACTATTTCCCTTAGATATATTTTCATTCTGAAGCTTATCTGATTTTGCCATACTGACCTCCACCTATTACAAACTACATTATCAATATTTTCCTAAAACTCATTCTGTGGCTGTCTTTTCAAAAGGAGTACCCACAAATGGATCTCCATCCATATTCTCTACATTTTCCACACCGACTACAGTTTCCAACATGGAGTTATCGCCAAAAGCTCTGTACCCTACGGTCCCAACGCGATTGTGAAAAACAACCTCACGCAGACCAGTCTTACTTGGTACTATCTTAGCTCCGGGATAGTATATCTCCAATTCGAACGCATAATTTTCTATCTTCTCAACCTCAAAAAATTCGATCTTCTTCAAGGAGGGACATCTTGAGAAGGCCTCAAGGCCAATGGTACCCACCTTTTGAGGAAGAATTACTTCCTTTAGATTTTTACAGTTTTCAAAAGCACCATATCCTATTTCGGATATGTTACCTTCGAAGCGTACTGTTTTCACAGAATCAAGCATATTGAAGCATTGGGATGTGATTTTTGTTACAGTTGCAGGTATCGTAATCGTATCACCAAGCGGCTCGCCACCCACAATCAATGTTTTGGCACGTGCAGGGATGTCTCTTCCGAATCTGCACAATCCTTCCATACTGTCAACACATATAGTTTTGATTTTTGAATAATCAAAACCCAAGAAGCCCATGGAAAAAGCGCCGCCATCAATGGATTCCAGCTTGTCGTGGAGAATCAGCTTATCAATTTTGTTGTAAGGTGCAGAGTCCCGGCTGAAGCTATTGAACGTGCTGCTCAGAATAAACCTGGTGTCCGGATGCACCTCTACAACAAGCTCCTCTCCCTCGTCAGCTTTAATTGCTCTATCGTTTTTGTGCAAAATCATAAAGGGGTTTTCCGGATTTCCTAAATAACATCCATAGCAGAACGATGTATGCTTCAACTTCTTGCATCTTTCAAATGCATCGTATCCTACGCTTACAACGCTATCGGGGATAGATATGGTTTCCAGTTCCTTGCAACCACTGAATGCATCAGGCCCAATCCATTCAATCGTATCCGGGAGAATTACTTCCCGACAAGCACTGCGGGAAAGACATTTTGAATCAAGAAACGTAACCGGGATATCGCTGATTCTATCCTCAATAACAACCTTTTCCGGCAAATCCTCTGTGTAGGTATAGACCGAATAGGTTTCCTTATACATACGATAAACGACACCGTCTTGAATAACATCCGTTTTTCTTTGCTTAAACTTTTTTCCTGCCATACGTCGTTCTCCTTTTTTAAATACCCTTATCTGATTTTTATTTATTGTATCATACTTTATACCGAAACACAACTCACATTGGTACAAATTTGTCCGATACTCGGCGCATTTTACTGAAAAAGGTGGCCCTGACGGACCACCCCGAGAAGCTGCAAAAAGGTTACATATTAACCTCTTTTACGCTCCAGATAGTAACAATATCCCAGCCGCCAAGGTCATCACGAGCTCGTTCGCGAGCAAAATCCTCACAAACAGCCTCATAAAAGGTTACATTTTTACCGGGCTTGTTTGCAATTGAATAAACTATTTTATATGTTTTCATTCTTTATCAGACCTCCTTGCAGCTAACGATGGTAACAGCGCCGGCACCACTTCCGAACTGTGCTCTTGCCTGAATCAGAGCATCGGCTCTGGCAGACGAAGAGCTGTACGCCCTCACATAAATAACAATCTGCTTACCGGTGTTTCCGCTGTGTGCGATACATTCATAAGTTTTCATAAGTTTCCTCCTGCTTTAAGTCCTGTGGACTATTGATTACAAATATATTATAACATTTGTATTAGGCCAAATTTGGACGAATCAAAAAATGTATTTTCTGAATCCGTTTGCTCAAATTCCACTTACATCTTCAATAATTCGAGAGCCTTTTCTACATGCTCCTCCTCAAGTCCATACCCTTGAGGATTTGTATTTATTACTCTGTCGCTAAACTCGCCCCAGCCACCTTTCATATCATCAATAATTATAAAGCCATCCACCTCGCTATGGTGATTCAAAAGCCAGCTCAGAATCTCTTTACGCCGCTCCGTAAAAATGCTGAAAAATGGTGTTTTATCCGTTATAGAAAGGCCATACTTAGCAAGACATTGATTTATGTATTTTCCGTCTTTACCGCAAAGTTCGGGATTCTTATCCCAATCCAAACGCAACGAGGATATTAAAACGATTTTTGCATCGGTAGCATTAACAATATCTGCAAGGAGCTTAACTCGAGACAAATCAATGTAACCCTCAGCGCCATCATCCGCGCGCGAAGCTTCATACATTTCTGAATTCAACACCCCATCGATATCAAGGAATATTATTTTCATTTTACGCTCAGCACCCTTCTTTACTTCTGTTGTTCAATATTTATTTTATTCAACATAAACTCCATCCAATTTTCCTCTGCATACTCTATGGCATAGCTGTCAGAGGATGCATTTATGGTAATGTTATCGCACCCCATAAAAGCATCATCTCCGATATAAGAAACACTATCAGGGATATAAACATCAGTCAGCTGATCTTTAAAAGCAAACACATACTTACTTATGGCAGTAATACCATCCGGAACTACAACAACCGAAGAATCACCGTAATAGCCCTGCAGAGTGTTCCGAATAATTACAAATCCTGATTCGTCAGCCATACCCTCACAACGCTCGAAGGCACACTCGCCGATTTCAGAAACACTATCCGGAATTTTAACCTCTTTAATCCAATCACGATTTCCAAAAGCACCATTACTGATACAAGTTACTCCTTCAGGAATATTTATAACGGCATCCTTTCCACAGTAATCATAAAGAACATTATTTACGATAACAAAGCCGTTTTCATCCGCAAGACAGGGACATCCCTGAAAAATACGCTCATCATCCAAACGAACACTTTCATCTATAATTACATTTTTCAACCTTTCGCACCCTGCAAACGCGCCGAACCCAAGATGAATAGAACCCTCGGGTATGGTTACACTTTCAAGATTATTACAAAAGGCAAAGGCATTGGCGTCAACAAATGTAAAGCCTCCGGGAACAGTAACACTCTTCAGGCTATTACAATAGGCAAAGGCCTGCTCTCCGATCTGAGTAACCCAATCATAAAGCTGAATTTCCTCCAGCTTTGAGCAGGTATTGAATGCACAAGCTCCGATTCTGCGGATGCTATCCGGAAGCTCAATATTCTTAAGGCTCTGACACCAGGAAAATGCACGGTCACCAATATATGTCACTCCATAAGGAACGTTAACATTCTGAAGGTTCCTACATCCTACGAACAATCCATCACTAATCTCTGTAATATCCGAAGGTAGTTTTACAGATTCAAGGTTTGCACACTCTGCAAATGCGAACTCGCCAATGCTAACAACACTATCGGGAATAATTACACTCACAAGGCTATTACAATTCTCGAATGCCTGTGGCGCAATTTCTTCAACTTCATCGGGAATAGTTATGTTGCCACCATCCCCTGTATATTTTTCCAAACAATCATCGTTAATAATAAAATCCATATTCATTATTCACCTCCGATTTAATATCACCCATGGATTAATCCACAGGTGATACCACATTTTCAAAATTTTACGCAACCATACCGATATGATCAATTACTTTACCATCAACCACTTCAATATCCCCCTGGAGTAGGGCCTTGATCACGAAGGCGTGACCGACAGGAGTATGAGCGAAGTTCACAGCGGATTTCATATCCTTAATATCGGTGAAATCCTTTTCACTCATAAGTTGAGGACGTTTCTCCTTCCTACACTTGAGAACGTAGGCGCGGTAACGAATTTTCATGGCATCCTCACAGTAATAATTGAACCCATCGAAGTCCATCAAGGCTATCTTCTTACCCTGATCAAGTAAGGATTTCATCCACTTCAAAGCCCCACTGTTTGCAACGAGTTTTGCGTACTCGGGTATGTAAACCTTCTTTCTACCTTCAAGGTAAGACAGACGTTCGTACTCACCCTTCTCGGAATTCCAGTACGCCCAATACAACATATCATCAGGTTCATAACCGAACTCGTGATAGGGGTGGCGCATGAGAGGTTTGGGGATTTCCCCCTGTTTCTTACTATACATATTATTACGATATTCAAAGTAAGAAGAGGTGGGCTGACCATCCGAATCATGATGCGGAAACACCTTTCCGACCTGCCAGAAGACCTCCAGATTATCCGCAGAAGCTCCATCAGGACCGGTAACAGGACCTATAAAGAATGGTGATAGCTGACGGGCGAAGCTCTGATCGGGGTTGCGGGAGGTTACGTTAATAACAATCCTATCCGCAAGGTCGGGACACTGGTTAGTATAAAACGGATTCGCAAGGGTGAGCGGACGAGGGTGGTGTTTCACAATAACAACATTCTTATTTTCCATAACAATTCTCCTTTATTTATCTCGAAATTTACTTACACATATATTATAGCAAGTCGATTCGGACAAATTCGGACTAATGTTGCAAATCCCCTCGTTGCTCAGCTTAACCAAGACTTTTCATTATAAATAATCAGATAAAGCGATGAATTCCTCAACCATACCTGTAAAGCTGTGGTCTGCACCATCAACAAGCTTCAATTCAAAATTATTACATTCCATTTCACGAAGCATGGGTATAACCTCACCTGAATCCTCATCCTCTGTTCCGTAAATCATCAATTTAAATGTGTCAGGTAAAGCCATCAGCCTTTCTTTCAGATCAGGTATATCTATATAAGATGTATTTATACCTATTATCTTTACCGCTTCAGAAAATCTCTGAGCAAGAGAAAGATTCTGATACGCGCCATCAGAGGTGCCAATAAAGGAGATTTCAAAATCAGATAAGCCCATTTCTGCAACTATCTCTCGTATCTTCCCTTCGTCAAACTCCTCGTGTGGAACATCAGGATTGGAGGCACAAATTACTGTTGCTCCAACCCTTTCGTGAATACGCCTCGCCATTCTGAGATATTTATTCTCTCTTCCTCTCGCACTTCCGCCGGCACCGGCTTTGATAAACACGATCCTTTCGTTGCCGAAAAGGATTTCGTATTCTATCTTTTCTCCATCAACATATTGAGTGTCAATGTAGGAGTTTTCATTGTCCGACAAATCCCATGTATTTTCAGTGCCTACAAGAAGATCGGTATAAGTTTTCATATATCCCTCTTGTTTTAAGTCCTGGGGACTATTATTTACAAATATATTGTAGTATCTATATTGAGACAAAATTGGGCGATTGTCGTTATGTTAGTCCAATTGGTTTTAAAGTCTATCAGACTATTTATTGTCTTTTATGGATATCTTCTAATATTTTACAATCTCGATAAATGGTGCATACTTTGCATATATATCGTTATCTCGGTAACATTCCTCAATAAGTCTATAGTTATTCTTTTTACCAGAATGCTCGCTTACCCAAAAGTAGTATTTTTGAGCAGCTGTTTCGATAAGTTCACGGCACAAGGATTCACCGTATTTCGGTGACAAATAAATTCCTATTGGCGATGATACACAATCATCTCTGATAAACTGCTTGCAGCAAAATCCTATATCTCGATAATACAATCGAAGATCAATTGGGTTGTCTTCGGTCAAATCTAATAGCCAAGCAATATAGCTGGAAAACCAATCACCTTCAACTCTTGCAACACAATTATGCTTGCGAAGCATTTTAACAACCTCATCGACAACTAACAATGCATATGTATTTGAAGAATACATCAAGGCGGCTTCTTCTCGAGTAATTCGTTTTTGTATTTCAAGAGGGACACCTTGCGGGAAGATGTTTTTTAACTTTTTTTCATAGCGTTGACGAAGTTCTTTCATAACCTGTTCAGTAATTATATACGGATTTGACATACAACCACCCTAAGTATCAATTTATCTTTATTCCCAAAATATAGGCTCTTCTTCACCATAATAATAGAGCACCATTTCCTCAGCAAGACAGCGACCCTCCTCTGTAACAACAATTTCAGGAGCATCTAAGCTGATTAATCTTTCGTAACGCGCTGCTCGTGAAATCAAATTTGCACAAGAACGGCGGTTAAAGGGAATTCTCTTCTGACTCTGCTCTTCTCGCCACATACAATACTGTTTCCAGAGCAACTCTTCCTCTTCAATAATGTCGCCATCCTGACTACGCTCATGAATTGCCTGAATAAGGTCCATCAATTCATGGGGCTCACAGGGAGGAATAGGATACAACTCATCCCAATTTACTTCCATAGGTTCATAGGGACGAACATAGGTATTCCAAATCTCAAGGTCAGCCTCAGAAAGAAGCTTTCTTCTGTTTTCTTCATCCTCAAGCTCATCGTGAATTCTGCCGATGCGAGCCAATGCAGAAGTCAACAGATTGTAACGCTGCACAGTTTCCTCAACGTCATCCTCTGTCCAATTCAAATCGTAGGTTATTTCTTCATTAAAATCAGCGTATCTGATTTTCAATTTACCATTCTCGGTTTCTGCAAACATGTGGCGTATGTATCCCTGGGGTGTTAAATCGTTGCGCATTTTTTCATTCATAACAATTACCTCACAAAAAATAAATTTTATAAATATATTATACAACAAGCAAAGGGACAAATTTGTCCCTTTGCTTATATATTACAGCTCGTCTGCACAGATAATTTTCTTACTTCTTTTACTACGCCAATCATCAGGGCCATGCAGGACCTCCCACTCCGCACGAGTACCAGGGTAGTAAAGTGTCTCAATATAATACTCGCAGTCTTTTCCGAATCGAATCTCTCCGTCGGTGCAATAAACAACCTCTAAATCAGGGGTTTGTCCGGGAGTTTCCAAAAAAGTGAACTCAAAAATTGTGCCTCTGTAAATAATTGTTTTCAATGCATCGCAGCCATTAATTGCATTGCAGCCAAGCTCATCCATATTATGTGAAAATGACAGCACCCTCAGGGATTTGCAGTGCTCAAATGCTTGGAAGTGTATTTTTTTCACTGAATCCGGCAGATACACCTCCTCTACATAGCAATTATACTGAAACGCCTGTTGTACCAATGCCGGAATGCCTTCAGGTATAACAACCACACGGTCTTTAATTTTTGGATTATTCCCCTTATACGGAAAAGCCACATGACGATCAAATTTAAAATCCCCCATAATTTTTCCTCCAACTTTTAATCAATAGATTCTATCGGTATTATCAATTAAGTGTATGCATTTCATAATATAACTTTTTTCCAAGATTAACAATATACTCGTACAGCTCAGGATCGATTTTTTGGTTGTATTTGCCTAATGCCTGCAGAACCCTGAAGGTTTCATAATTGTATTCAATTGTAACATAGGGAGTATACTTTTCCTTGCGTAGGAATACAATAATCGAGCGTTTTTCAACAACCTTGCGGTAGTACCTGTTCGTATATACACAATTATGCTGTGCATTACCCTCAGATTTAAATTCGGCAATCGTCTTAGGCACAGATATAAAATATCCTTTTTCCTTTCTGTCAATCCAGGATAACGCTTTTGCTGCTTTTGTGTATTCTTCGTTTACCTCTCGGCTATCTATTTCATCGTACCCTGCCATTCTATTACGGATCAATCTATCGTGGTGCGCAATATAATTCCTATCAAAAAGGTCCTGCGGTGTTACATCTGTAACTGGTAGTAAGAAAAGCTCACAAAGATAATCCTTATACATCGCCGCATTGAAATTCTCGGTATTTTTAACAAAATTCATTATTCGCTTGTCCAGATCGGGGCAATCATAATTCAGACGCTCACACAGCATGTTCAAACGATTGTAAGCGCTGGTATATCCGCCATCCCTGACGCTATCTAAATCACGAAGAAGTCCAATGTCTGAAATTCCAAACTCTTTCATAAAAGGGAGCGCATGTATAACATCATGCTTACTTGCAAAATCAACTTGCTTTGATGTAAATTCCTCTAAGTAACCACTAAGATTTGATATATTATATGTTGATGCAAAGGCCTTGTTTTTAAATACAATCTCTGCTTTATTGTTAACAAGCGCCTGAAACAAAAGATCGATAAACAAAAATGCTTGTATATTGATATTTTTGTCAGAAACATAACCATTCAGATATCCACAATCGCAGTCGCAAATTATCTCGTTAAGAAAAACATTGGTACCAGTTTGTGAGCCTTGCCATTTTTTAGCGCTATCGGTATTGTTGTAGTATCCAAGTGCATACGATATATTCTTTGAGAAATAATATAGCTTTCCGTTAATTTGTATAACACGCAAAACCTCAGCGGTATTGCTTTCCATAACGGTAACACCATTTCTCTGAGTTTTTTTGTAAACATCATTTCGCGAAAAAATGCGAAAAACATAATTGTCCAGATATTTGCTCAGAAAGCCAACACAATATTTACTTCTTGAACGAGATGTATAGTTAGGATAAACCATCCATGGCTTGAATTTTTTAAACAGATTTTCAGTATCCTTTTCACATTCGTTAAATATATTCTGAACAAACTCCTTGTCCTTTTTTTTCTTCACAGAACTAAGAGACACCGGCGCGGGATCTATAAAACGCACAACGGATTCAAATTTAACTCCGTCACTGCTTACATACGATCTTGGGGTTACTGCATTTTGCGCAGCTTCGTCTTTCTTTTTTGCGATACGCTCTTCTTCAGCTTTTTTCTTTTCTTCTTCTAATTTTAATTGAGCAATTCTCTCCTGAACCTTTTTTTGCAAATCTGCTTTTGCATAAATGAGGAATCCATTTTCAAATGCATCGCTCAAGAATTTTGTTGATCTGCTTTCAAAATCAACCATAACGCGCGAGTCATCAAAACCGGTAATGGTACCGATTTCGCCCTTTTTGTTTATGACGCGCTCGCCAATATGAATCTCTGCCATATAAAACTCCTCCTCTTTATCTGTGTTTTTGTATACTATAATATATTGTCTACTTCACTTTGAACCCAATAAAATAACTCTGACTATTTTAATTCTACAACAAAATGCGATATATGTAAAATATAAATTATTTAATTATCAAGGTACACTGATTGAAATTTTATATTATATTTCAATCAAAATTTTAATAATTTTTCTTCAACAACTCAACTCAAACATCTTACAAATATAGTATACCAAATCAACAAGGACAAATTTGTCCTTAGACAAAAGCCTTCCGAGAAGAGCAACTTCCCGGAAGGTAGATAAGGTGTTAAAATTATTCAGTAACGTATGCCCCGAACTCGCGATAGAAGGGTGCAAACTGACCATCGAGGCCACGTGGTCTGCGAGGACGCTCTAAGATAGCGAAGACCAAGAGCTTGAATTTGTTTTTAAACTCGGGCTCTTCCATCACGATACGGAACAAGGGCGCAACCGCGGATGACGGAAGATCGTATGCGCCGCAGCCGAAAGCACCAAGCACAAGAGCATCTCTGCCATGCTCAACGCCCATTCGGAAGATGGTGCGGATCTTATTAAGCATAATCTCTCGACCTTCGGGGGTAAAGCCACCGTCAGCAGCCTTGTAAGAAAGCTCGTCAATGCCCGCATAGTGTGACTTGCCGTTAAAGCAAAGTGCCGCTACTGTGATAACGTCGCAGCTAAAGGGCTTTTCTCTGAGTGTATAGAATTTAGAAATGTTATTTCTGAAGAAGGTAACATTATGTGTGTAAATGCCGCCGTAGTTCATGTCGTGGGGATAGCCGATTTCCTTCAAAGGCACACCACTGTCGCGGACATTCTTATACTTGGGGTCGCCGTACTGGTACAGAGACTGACTGAGGGTAGAAGCAAAGCAGAGAGATTCTTCCTGAGCGCCCATACCCGCGTCCCAGCCACCACAGGGACGCTTAGCCGATGCAAGGTTAAGAATGGCGGGATTATAGCCCTGAGCAATCAAATGCTCGGCAATGTCAATGCAGTCAGCGTTGATGCAACCGGTCTGAGTGGAATCGTATGTCTCGCCCATATCGGTCACATCATAGGGTTTCTTATAGAGCTTGGCACCGTCAAGGTAGGTCTTGTGGTCGCCGAAGTCAATGTCGTTTGTGCCGTTTTTCCAGTCGTGGAACATCTGTGTATTGAGCTTATAAATCTCTTTACGCGCCTTCTGGCGACCGAATCTGCCACTTGCCATGGTGACCTTCATGCGCTC
Organism: Acutalibacteraceae bacterium; assembly: GCA_045594685.1. Lineage (GTDB taxonomy): Bacteria > Bacillota > Clostridia > Oscillospirales > Acutalibacteraceae > DTU089. Next base: position 68,923 of record JAZNYZ010000040.1, read on the forward strand.
TTCAAAGGAGATGCTGAAGTCCGAGGGCTTGTACTTGCTCAGGGCTTCAACAACTGCATGGGGCACAAGATCGGAAAAATCCTTGCCTTCATAGAAGCGGTTACGAACCTCAGTGGAGCTGATTTCTTCAAGAGGCGGAAGTATAACAAAGTTGTCCCTGTGCTTGGTGAGTAAGAGATTTCCACGGAATATCTCATCAAGGTCAATGCCGTAACGCTCAAAGACAACGAAGTGGAATTTACTGACATATTCTTCACCATGGCTGGACTTAAGAAGTGTATGCACCTTATCTGCACCCTGAATCTCATAAAGCTCAGCATCGGGATACTGCTTCTGTATCTTGCACAAGGTCTTAAAACGGCTCGGGTTGATGCCACCCAGCTCAAAGCCCCAGAACTCCAGGTCAGGCTCAGTAGCACAAGCCTTCTCGATGATCGCTTTTCGTTCGTCTTCTGAGAGATAGAATGGGTCGTCAATTTTTACAGTCTTTCTCTTAAGGTACTGTCCGTTGGTGGCAACAAACAAGCCCTTGTCTGCGCCAATTGCATCAACTGCAGAGCTAAGTGCTGTGATGTGAGCGTTAGTAAGTGGGTTGAATGAACCGAATAAAATTGCAATCTTCATAGTAGTGTATGTCCTTTCTGTGAATAAGTTATGTCTGTATTATATAATACTCAATAGGACGATTTTATCCCATTGATGTTGCGTTGTCAGTTTTATCTCTTTTTAGGAGTAGAACGGCGATGGCCTTTAACCTTTGTTCCGTTAGACTTTGTATAACCTCCTACACAAACGATCTTGTTACCTTTTTTAGTCTTAGCCATAATGAACCTCCGAAAATGTTTTTATTTTCAAGCTGTCGGCTTATACTTGAGCCGAACTACATTTATATTATACAAAACCAATTCGGACAATTTTGGGCTATATACAAAATTTCTCCCCTTTGATATTTTTCAAAAAAACAAAGCGACCCAAATCGGGTCGCTTTCATAGTTAAGCTTGAGTCAATAATTATTCTTCTATACCTTTCTTGAATATATATGCATTATACAACATATTATTTTTGCCTTCAGAAACGTAAAAACTACCACAAGGGGTGACAGAAACAAGCTCCCACCCAAGCTCACCTGTTTTTTCAAGCGTTGTATAATAACCCGAGCCATTTTTAGTCAATTCAAACTCTTCAACATAGGATTCGGGCTTTTCAGCAACTATATATAAGCGTCCTGTTTTCGGCATCCCTTCACGCATAAAGCCATCAGTAAATTCAACATAACGATATTTTTTCATAATTTTCCCTTCTTTCATTTTATATTAAAAGGAAACAGCAACATCAATATAGAATATCAGTGCCATTATTTTTACTAAGCATATCCATCAAATTCATTTGCTTTTTGGTGTGCATTTTGCGTAGCACAGGAGCAAAATCCTTAAACTTTATCAGTACACTTGAAGGGGCATAATGCCTTGCTTTGTTTACATTTACACGTTTTCCTGTTTTATATTCTTCAATCCAACTATCACAGTCTCTGAATAATTCTTGAATTGTTATATTCTCTTCTTCAAGAAATTTTTCAATTCGTCTGCCATAATCCTTAGCTGTACTTGGCTTAATTCCATTGGTTTCAAGATGTTCTATAAACCTTTCCTTCCAATTGTTAAAATCATATTCCCATGAAATCAACATTTTATTCATCTCCTATTACATACTATCACTTTTACTACTGTTATATTTCTTATGAATTATCAGTAATTCAAGCTGGTCGATAAACTCAGCCACATCTTCTATTAAACGCTTTTCATCCAAATCAACTCCATCAATGGTCTTGATTTCGGGATAAATTTCATTGTAATAATATGTTGCAAATTTATCCATTCTCATGTCACGATTATCTAATCTATGCTTCAAAACATTTTCTGAGAATTTGGAAAGCTCATGATGAGTAGTTAAAAATGGCGAATAAAGCTCATGCATAGAGCGTACATGATCCAAGCTGATATGAGCAACAGAGTTAACACGAAGAAGCTCAAATCCAATAAATTTTCCTTCTGAGAAAACTTGAGTGTATACGTCATATTCTTTACCGTCAACCTCTATCTTCACTAAGCCATCTGTTTTAATAGTAAGCTTAGAAATGTCCTTCAAAAGGAAAAACTTACTCTCATCCGCATCATATAAAAATCTGGTGTTCAATATTAAATCTTTATATAAGCTATTTCTTTTTATTTTTGTAGCTATTCTGTTTATCACTCTTGCAGAGAACGAAGCGGGATCACCGTAATAGTAACGCTCTTGTGTTATAAGGCGACTATTGAATTTATTTATCAGTGTCTTCTGATCATAAACACTTTCAAAAGGCAGCTCTACTACAGGCAAGAGAGACAATGCGGTGTCGCTTGCGTCGTCCTCTCGTGTAACAAATTCAGTCATTGCAGAAACTGCAGATTTGTAATTTGAAATCTGTTTCTTAAAATTTTTATCCTTAGCGTTCTCGAACTCATTTGAGAGCTTCGCCATCAAATACTCGCAAAGAGCAGCCTGTACATTGGCATCGGTGATAGCAACAATCGCCTCAACAAAGCCCTCACCAAGATCTAACAATGTACATGCTTTTCTTATGTATGTACAATATTGATTCGCAACATTGGTGGTGTGATCTGTTTCTACAAGATAGGCTTTGTATTCCTTAAAAAAGCTTTTTAAAACATTGTTTTTCATAATTCTGAGTTCTCCTTATGTGATGTTGTATTTTAGAGGGCGTTTTTAATGTTATCCACCTTACACGCTAATTATAACACTGTATTTAGGACAAATTTGGACGATAATAAAAAACTTACACTTCAATATAATTTTGTATGCAATTCTTCATTTACCGCCTATTGCAAGCCACTTTAGTTTCATCTTTCAAATTATATTTTATTATTAATATTATACAATACTTTTGCTTGTTTTCAACTTGCCGAGATGTAAAACCAAGCGAAGCATCAAAAAAGCCGTAGCATCAGCAAATTCCTCAAAAACCTTTCTCAATCAGCATTTTGCCATTTTCAAGATACGCCTTTTGATTCCTTTGATAGCAAAAATGCATTTTCAAAAGCAAGCATATTTTAAAGCTTATAAGCCAATAAATCTATGATAAATCAAGAACAGAATGTGTAAAAAATTGATACGCATAAATCAAAGAAAACGAGCATGATTTTAATTTACTCATTGTTGGTTGTTGAATAATAACAAAAATGTGATATAATTAAGCAAAAGAAAAATTAAATCTCTGTTTTAGGTGTTTTGTTTCGTACTTTTTTGTTGCAGTTGGCAGACCGCAACTTCATTATATCACGAAGGAGTTTTCTTTTTAGGATTGTTTCATCTATGTAATTTTTACTGAACCGCGCGTCTAACGCGTGGTTTTACTATACAAAAAACGTTCTTTGTGTATTCAGAAAGAACGTTTTTGAATTTTATGATTTTAGTATTCTTGTGATGTAGTGTCATCTATCCCATCTGAAATTAGGATTTGTTGTTCGCACATTTCAAGTTGTTTGGCAGAATCTTGATATCCTACATTAGTTAATTCTTCAAAGAGATAATATGCCTTATGGTATTGCCCTTGTTGCTTAAATTTGACAGCTTCATTATACACAATTTCCTTGATTAATTCTGCAAAATCACTCATATAATATGACTGTGTAATTGTATCCAATGAGCCGCTTACACTAATTCTGAAATTTGGGTCGTTATCATCTTTTTCTGCGATAGATTTCAAAGAACTTTTTACAAACCACAGATCATAGCACTTGTTCGCCAAGGTAACTGTTTCTTCATAGCCATAGTATCCAAGAACATCATAGAGCCAATAGGCTTTTCCATAAAGCTCCTGTTCTTCGTAATTTTGCGCTGCAGCGTAAACTTTTTCGAAATTTTCACCGAAATAACTATCTGTACAATCGTTACCTAACAATGAAAGGATAGTGTTTCTTGCTTCCTCGAGTTCAACAGAAAAACCATTCGCATTATCTTCTTCTGTAGTTTCAAATACTTTTAAAGCAGAATCGAGTTTTGAATCTTCGATTTCTTGGGAAGAAAGCTTATCTGGAGATTCAGTAATTTCATTAATTACTATTTCTTTTCCTGATGTATATTCTTTTTCTTTACCATTTTCGTATATCACTTTGGTAAACTCCCAAGTAATTTTTAATTTGTGCAAAGGTGTATTATGTAATTCAAATGTTTCCTCTGTGGCGTTTTCTTTGACCTCAAATTCATAAGTGTAATTATTATCAGATTCTATAATTCCGGTTAACCATGCATCTGACTCAGTTAACAACTCATTTTTTTCATTGTAAAAACGTATAACACCATCGATTCTGTTTATTGCCACAGAGCCTTTGTTTTCCACATTTACATCTAATATAAAATGACAAGGATTGATGTTCTGTATATCATCAGGATAAGCTTTGTCAGTAATTGTAAGGTTTATATTATCCTCGGAATATCTTCCTGCTATACTTTTGAAAAGAAGCCCAACACCACAGATAATAGCAATGATTACTGCACTAATCGTAATCATTATTATAACGTCTTTGATTTTATCTATTCTTTGTGCTTTTTTTCGCGCTGCCTCTCGTTGGGGTGCTTCTCTTTCCCATTTTTCGCGACGTTCTTTTTCTAACCTTGCCTCTTCTTCTAAATGTTGTTTTTCTTGTTTTTGACGTTCCTTTTCATCAGCAGCTTGCTTTTTATCTTTTAATGTCTGCATAGCATCTTTTAACGCTGTTTCTTCCTGTTCGATGCGTTCTTGGAATTCAGAACGTTTTTTCTCATATTCATCAAGTGATGCAATCTCTACTTTAGGTATTGCACAATTCAATTCACCTGATAATAACTTTAAATGCTTTTCATCTATGTTATTTTTAATTGCATCAGAAAAAGTCATTTCATTACACCTCTTACTTTATATTCCTTGGCTTATAAACTGTTGCTGAATATTCAGCAATTCGAGTCATACGATCACGGATTGCTTTACTGTTTTCTACTTCAAATTCAACCACACTATTTTTAAAAGAAAGCAAATCCTCAAGATACTCCGATAAAACATTTTGAAAATCTGCATCTATACCATCAAACTGTTTCTTAATCGCCGCCTCATGTTTCGATACAATAGTACAAATGCTGTCTCTTAACTCTTTGAGCGTTGCTTCTGCATTAGATAATGCACTAACACTCGTTTTAATATTATCCATTTGTACCCTCCCTTATCGATTCGGTAATCGATTAATAATTTCCATGAACGCGTTATAGCTATCGCCAAAATTTTCTTTTACAACATTCAGAAAATCATAGTCCTCGGCAACATACGCTTTAAAACATTCAGAAAAGAACTTTGAACCTGCACTCTTGAACGTAATCCCAGAATGTTTACCATATTGCTTTACAGTATCGACCGGACTAAAGTCCATTGACATTTCCCGCATCCTACGGTCAGCTAATTCGGTTTTATGCGACATATCATAACTAACATGGCTTTCGAAAGCTAGTTTTTCCTCTTTCTTACTTAACTCAAACAACTCATGTCCTACATGAAGGAGTAAGAGATGATTGAACGAAGGATCTGAAATATCTACACCTATGACTCTCAGTCTTCTTCCACCACCATTGGTGTATATAAATCCGTGTCTTGCACTCTGGAATTCTACGAATTCTAATTGCTTCATAATAGCTTCCCGGAGATCATAACGCAAACCCTTCATAAGCTCATACAAAATGCCTTTAACAGGCTGGGTTTGTGGAAAATAGAGCTTAAATGTATGCCGATTCCCTTCTAAATCGTAACCGAAGGTATTTTTCTTTAGTTTATATATTTTCCTCTTCCTTGGAATCTTAGTTGTTCCTGTTCCACTACTATATGTATAACTACCATTAGATGCGCAAGCGGATATACCAGCAATACCAAACGGAGTAGTTGCAGCATAATTTTCCAACTGTCTCAACGTAGTCGATAACGATTGAGTGTTATATGTTGTTTCATCGGCTAGCGCGGTAATAAGCCTCTTAACTTCTAAAGCATTTTTTTGTAACGCATTAATCATTTGAGTCAATGCACGTAAGAGCAACTGGAATTGTTGTTTTCTTTGTGTAATCTCTTTCTGTATCTGGAGAGAAACTTCATATGATTCAGCCAAAGTATTTAATTGTTTTTGCGCTGATGCCAATCTATTTCTCCAATAGGAAGTATCATCGCTATCAGTTGAAACTCGATATTCTTCAGAACAACGATCACATTCTTCCTGCGATAGCGTGACACCTTCTGCTAACTTAAGAATTTTAACTCTTAGGTTATCTTCCAACTGAGAGAGCTGCATTATTTGTTTTTCCAGTTTTTCTTTTTGATCCTCTACATAAACTCTCATTTGTCCTATAGCAGTTAAAATAGTTTGGGCAAGTTCGATTATCTGCCGATATTGATTAACTGTTTCTTTTGCAAATGTGCTAACAGAGGAAATACTCGCAATTATTGTACTCATATTACACCTGCTCTATTTGCATACCTAATCTGGCAAGATCTTTATCCACAGTATCTGAATCATAATTCTTTTTAACTGCCTCTACACCTGCTTTGGAATCGCAAAAAAGAGTCCAAATTCTTTCTGTGCACAATTTAATGTTATCATTTATAGGATCAAAACTTCTTGCAGTTTCATCTCGCCATACACTTTTTACTTCTTCTTGTGCAGTATCAAGTAATGTAATAAGTTTACCAAATTCTCCGTGCTGTTCACTCATCACTTGCACCTCAAAGCTTTATATTGTTTTTTGCTCTTTGAAGTTCAGCTCGTTCTCTAAAGTATTGAGGATACTTAAATCGAATGATATCCATAATTCTTTCAACATTATTTGTCAGAACTCGAACCTCCTGCAAAACTTTGCCCATAGTTTCGTCATCACGCCATTCATTAGACAAACTATTCATCTTCTGCAGATAGTCATTAATAATTACTTGTTGGTTGTTGCAGTACATAATAATAAAATTAGCTATTTCTTCTAATGCTTTATCATCGAGTATAAGCTCGTCGAATTGATTATTCATACTTACAACCTCCTAACCCTCATTATATGTATCGATCCAGTGGCTAATTTTCTCGCAATATTGAGTAATTGCCTCCATTTTTTGTCCTACCTGACCAAGGAGATCTTGCATTTGAACCGAAAGCTCCAAATAACTTATATAAGTTGGATCTTTCAAGCCTATAAAACGACGATTAACGTGTTCATTCATAATTCTAGCATTAGCAGTAAGCTTCTCGTGTGCTTCTTTAGAATACGAGATTGCTTTTTGTGCCGCTGTTTTAGATAAAGTAACTTTTCCCATAATAACCTCACAACTGTATATTGCGACGTGCTTGAATCATTTCAAGTTTTCTTCTTGCTTCCGTAATCATTTGAGCGGTTGCATCATCAATGCTACCCAACTCCACTTCAATGCTCTTAAAGGATTCCAAAAAGTTACGATGATCTTCATCATTCCACTCACCAGATAGGGAGGTAATTCGTTTTACCGCCACATCAAAATCTTTTCGCAACGCTGGAGCTAACTGAGATAGAACTTCAATAATTAGCTCAAATGATTCTTCGTTAAGATTAAGAATATCCTGCGCCATCTCTCATCACCTTAACTCAAGATATTTCTCTACTAAGTCTTTGTACCACTTCGCATCAGATTCGTCCTCATAGCGATACATACGAACCTTATATTTTTCACCTTGAATTGCCACCAATGCAATTTCAGGATTATTTATAGCATTATTGCCATATTCACCAATAACCTGAGAAATCACAGTTGTATTGATACCTTTTGTAAACACTTTGTAGGTAATATTATACAATTCATCACGGATACTACGGATTGCTTCAGGGTTGTCCAAAGAAATAATAAAGTGAATACCATATTGGCCTGCACGTCCCATAAGTTCTCTAAACGCATCAACAAAAGGAATAGAGTCTGCCTTGCTATTGTTCAAAGACATACTTGTGGTATTTACGCTTTGCAGCATGTCCATCAAACTTGCAGCATTACCAGCTCCAGAACTAAAGCCACTATCCTGAACGGCAGTATCGCCTTCATTCAGCTGAAGAGTGGGATTAGATTCAAAGAGGTCAATGTAACTCTGCAAAGAGTGAATCACAAAGAAATAAGGTGCATAAGCCTTGGATTCATCCAATTGCTCAGATTCTTCACGTCTTGCTTTATAGCTCTTATAAAGCTTTACTACGGTCTCTTTAAGTCGAGCAACAGAAGAAACATTCTCAACTACATGAGCAAAATCCTGTTTAACCGCATTGAACAAATCGGCCGCATTTTTTGGAATAATCCCTTCGCCGTTAGCATAGTAAATGCTGGTGGGATCTGCCATACAATCAGCATTAGTCATATGTTCCATAACAACAGACATAAGGCTGAAGCCCATCATATCGCGGACGGTCTCGATATCAGCACCCATAAATGCGATGTTGGATTTATTGGTGCGTAAGTTAATTGCAATATTTAAGGGGTTGCCGGTAATATAATTTTGACCGAACTGAACAGAGTAAGTATCAAACGCTTTAGAAACAATACTATTCTTTGTAGGCGCTACAGAGAACACAGAGTTGCGTGCTGTAGGCGAAGGAACTTCATCGTCTCCAACAATAAACAACGGTTCAACAACCATCTGTTGAGTAACAGACTGCCATTTATCGATGATCTGCTCAGTATATTTTTGTCGATTAGTAACATTTTCGGCATATGCCACACGGAACTCAACACTATTGTTTCCTGTACGGCTATCCTTGATAATACCCAATCCCTTTTCAGGTCTATTAAGTGCTCTTACCATCTTAGGATCGATCTGGATGGCCATAGCATCGTCAGGTTCATTAAGTTTCAAACTGATTCTGTTACCAATCTGGGAAAGAACTTTGTCACGCAGACCGTGTGCATTGGGAATATTTTGGGATGCCCAAAGAATAGTAATACCATACGCACGACCAAGCTTAAACAATTCACGAAGGATAGAAATTGCCTTTTCTCCAAGTTTGTCATCTTGCTCAAACAGCTCCTGAATTTCATCAACAATAACAAACAGCCTAGGCATCTTATAGCCTGCCTGACAATATTGCACGATATCGGAGACATTGGCTTTACGGAAAAGTTCCTGTCTTTCAGCAAGAACATTCTGAAGATTGTTCAAAATCGCAATACCATCTTCCACATCACTTGTAAGACCTGTAAGTTTAATATGAGGGATTTGTTTTTCAACAACTTTATTTGCTTCATAGAACTTAAACTCGTTGCCACCCTTGAAGTCAATGAGATACAAATTCACATCTTCAGGACTATATCTATAACAAGTGTTCAAAATGATTGTGTGCAATAAATTCGATTTACCGGAACCAGTACCACCGATAACAACCGCATGAGGAGAAACACCACCATTCGTCTCAAGTTTAAGAGTTTGAATTTCACCGCCACGCACTCCAATAGGAATATCCAAAACATCAGCAGCAATTGGAATTCCTTTTGTAGACAGAGCCACACGATCAGTCTCTTCAAACAAAAACTCAAGCAGAACATTTTTCTGCTTTGTTTGTTCAGCATTGTTCTGCATAACTTCGACAATTTGAGGTAAAAGAGCAATTGAAATATCGCGGTCAATCTCAAAAGGCGTATCTGTGTTAATATCCAAAGTAAGCGAGCCCCAACTATAAGTTGCACACAAAGCGTACTTTTTAATATTCTCGACAATTCTATCATATGTATATTTTGCCTGGTAACTATCAGGTTCTGCAGACTGGTTATGTACCAAAAGGGTAAAGATGCCTGCTTTGTTACCATTTTTGAAAATCTCCAAGATATCTTGTGCAAGCTCTTCTCTAATACCATTCGGGAAATCTGTAATAACTAGCAGATGGAAATTCTGCTGATTTGCTTCAAAAGCATTATTGTATTCAAATATATTGTTAACATTGTTTAAACTAAGTTTCTTATCAATGATACTGTGCATTAACTCTTTCATATCTTTTACAGCAGTTTCAAGTTTTCTGCTGTCATGGATAATTCCGTCGAATAGAATATCGGGATTGATTTTTGTAAGCTGATTAAATGGACCAAAGTCAACCTTGCTCGCAGTGTCAATCAAACGGAATTTAATCTTATTGGGAGGAAATGCTAATAAAAACTTTAATATTACTTGTTCAATAAATTTCTTCGTTGTGTTGCTGTATTCATCATCTTCATCAAGTTCCAATACAATGTTGCCACATTTTTTCAAGTCAAGAATTACAGGAACTTTAATACATCCCAAATCAAGATATTTGCTTAAAACGGTGCTTTTAGAAATCAAATTATTATTTTCTGTATTAGCAGTAGCTTGTACAATACTATGACCAATCAGGAGCTTGTCACTATCTGTGAGTGTACCTGTTTCGGGATTAACTTCTGCTTGTTGCATCACTACCTTCATATTATCAAAAAATGTGACATATTCAGTTTCTGCTTCCGGAGAATCGAACAAATTATAAAACTCGGTCTCGCAACTGTTATTCTTGTCTGATAATAGTTTTTTGTCCCATTCGACCAAAGCATTATCAACACATGATTTATATGCATCAATATCAAACATTTCTTCGTAAACTCGTTCTATTTTGTTTACACAAAGTTTGCCTCTTTCACAAAGTGTAAAAATCTGCTTTGCGATTTCTGTTAATGGGTTATGTACTGTATTAGTTGTAATTTTACTTTCATGTGTATATGTTTCGAGCTTTTCTGTTTCCTCGGTATACGTATAGAAAGCATCCCCATCCATTTTAATTTTAATTGGGGGTACCAACGCATCAAAATCGACCGCATTAAGTGAATTAATTTTGTCATTAAGTTCATTAACGATGTCAGTTAATGCTGCATTAGATTCTTCAAGAGATAGACAATCAAACTCAAATTGATTGACTTCCACTACTGAAAATTCGTCGATATAGTCTAAAACCAAAAGATTAATAACTCTATCAAATTCATCTATCAAAGGAGAAATATTTCCCTTTTTAAATCTCCTTAATGAGTATTTCATATCATCAACCAATTTTTTTGCTTCTTTTTTAGAAGCTTTTTTTGCGCTAGTATATTCGGAATCAGCTCTTTCTTTAAAAGCCGTTAAATCCGCGCATTTTCTGTTGAGCTCGTTAATAAAGTTGAGTACATAATCAAAATCAAACATATAACTTCTCCTTCGATAAAATTTTAAGCAACACTAGTCAGTAGTTATCTAACTCTGTTTTTTATATCAGTAACTAATTACTTGAAATGTAATACAGTAACCGCTTTGCCAAATATTTCGTTTGTGTATTCTTTAAAGCGATTCGGCAAATAAGTGTTAATCAGATTATGACAATTTTCAAAGGTTCCATAACCATTTCTTTTAACACTGTTTGTTATTTTGCAATCAGCAAACGCCAAAGCACCAATAGTTGTGATTCCTTTAGGAATAATCACTTCTTCACTTTGGCCAACATATTTAACCAATACTTCATTATCGATAATAAAGTCACTCAAAGTGGTCACTTCCCTTTTGACATTGTTAACCATTCTATTTGATATAAATTATTTTGAAAAAATATCTGCTTCAAAATCTATTACAACTTCGTTTTTGTCGGCATCTAATATCTTAAGTTGAGGAAAATCACAATCATATTCCGCTTCAAAGAAACCTTTTTTTAACGCGGTAACGATGGAGGAAATGTACTGATAATGATAAAAATCAATACCAACCTCTTTGTTTTCCATTAAGGATGTAAAATAAAGAAAACCGTCCATTTTCAAAAGTATTTTGCTGATTTCCTTAGGTATAAAATTGTTTTCGTGATATTTAATTAAAACTTGATATGTATCTTTTAAAAGGTTTTGCATTTCTAGAAGGGAAAATCTTTCTATATCTAAAACTGTATAAGTCATTGTTTCCCATCTGCTAGTTATTTGTTCCATTTCGTTATATTCCACAACAAAACCTCCGTTCAATCTTTCTTCTTGATGCAATAATAAAGCACCATTTCTTCTGCGAGACAATGTGCTTCTTTTTTGATTTCTGCTTCAGGAGCGCTCCACTTTATCAAAAGGACATATTGCATAGCACTGGTGATAAAATTTATAGGCGAACAGCGGTTGTATGGTAGTCGCTCAAGACAATCGGATTCTCGCCAAGCATAATGACGCTCTAACGGCTCGTTTTCGTCATCAGTTAATTCATCAAATTCGCTGCGCAGATATAGTTCATTTATAACTGATTCGGGTACTTCAAAAGGCTTAAACAAACGCACAAAAGTATTCCAGACTTTCATTTCCTCATCATTAAGTAGTTCTTTGCGTTTACTTTCATTCTGCAATTCGTCATGCAGTTGAGCTAAATGATTAAGTGTTGCGACCAATGACTCGCATTCCACCGACAGATTTTCAGCAATTTCTTCTGTCCAATCCATATCGTAAGTTAAATCATATGGTTTCTCACCGTTTTCAGGGTAATAAGTAATTGCTAATTTGCCGTCCTGTGTTTTTGCATATAAGTCGAGAATATGTTGCTGCGGAAAAACGTCATGGCGTTTAACTTCGGTCATACTGAAACCACCAAATATATTTCAAAAAATAAAAGGTGCGACTACCGAAGCAACCGCACAAAAAACGCAAACTCCGATGGTCGCCAAACTATATCGATGCAAAAAACACTATGTACTCACAACAATGAAATCTGCATTTTTATAAAATTCATGGCATAAGCACAAAAGGGTATACTCCTCCCTGTTAAAGTGTTTTTCGGTTTTCACATATCATTATATTTTCACATATCATTATAATTTGACGGATATATTATACTACAAAACTTTCCGGTTTTCAATAGTTCTATATATTAATCGCTTTGTACCATCTTTATCTCTCGCTTCTTTATTGATAAAGCGCATCCAATGGAATTACGATACATTGAGCAAACAAAATAAATTATAACTAATAATGGTTATAATTTATTAAATGTGTTTGAGCCCGAAGAATTTTTGGAAGAGGTATATAAAAGAATTGAGCAAGAACTTCAAATTACACTTTCTCTGTTTAACGAAACAGAAAAATTGTTCGACGATGCAACTAAGAGTTTTAAATCAATTGTTTTGTTACCTTATGCAAAATAACCAATTTTTGGGGATTTCAAGGACTGCATAGATGATATGACCAACATCCTTGAAAAAGAAGCCTTCATCGATGGGTTTAGGTTATGCATGCAGCTTATGGCAGAATCAGTTTACGATAAGTCAGGAGATATCTGATACATACAAAAACATTATTTAGAGAGCAGTTCAGCACCTGCTCTCTTTTCCTTTGCCGATGTAAAAAACTTTACTGCATAATACAAAGAAAAGAAACCAGTTGTTGTAAGTAAAAATCTCGTCAAAGTACCGTTTGATGTACTAAACAAAAAAACGTTATTGACATTGACAATTTTTATGATACAATCAAAACACCGAACAAATGTTTGTATGCGCAAACCGTGGGATTTGGTTTTTCGTAAAAAACTCCACTTAACAATAAACCTTTTTGTTTGTTGTAATGGATAACAGTTTGTTTATCACACCTATAAAGCAACATATTGCGACAAGGAATGTATGCTAAAATCTTATAAAATTCACAATTAAGAAATATTTAAATACAATGAAAATATTGCACTTTTCGACAAAATATGATAAACTACATTTGGAAAAGGATATAGTTTAATCACCTGTCTAACCAAGGAACTGTTTTGTCGGATTGTAAGACAGGAGGAAGGAGATGCGTTGGATTATGCGAAAAGAGTTTGAGATTGCTTACGAAAAAGCTAACGAAATCCTAAAAAGAATCAACTATTCTTCTAAAGCTATGATTCGCACGGCCGCTATTATGGATGCAGTTGAAGATGCATTAGAAATTGACATTCGTTTCACCGATTATGACTTTAAAAAAATAAATTTGGACAAAAAAAACCTAGATGTTTCAAAATATGGAGCGGCAATGTGTGTTTTTGAAGATAACGGTGAAAAGCGTGCTGCAATTCTAATCAATGAAGACGAAACACCAAAAATGAAAAGGTTTTCATTAGTCCATGAGTTAGGTCATTTAATGACTCAACCTTTATCCTCTTTCAAAGATTGTCAGGTAAGTACTCACATCGATATGGATATCACGAGCATACCGGATGAAGCTCTTGATAGTACAGACAATAAATTTTTGCTTGATGAACAAATTGCAAATATCTTTGCTTTGTTAGTATTGCTTCCATTTGAAATTTTAGTCGATGTTGTAAAGGATTCTAATTCAATTGAGGAAGTTGCTGATTTCTTCGGCGTTGAGAAAAATGCTGTAATTTCAAGGCTTTTGCTTGAAGATGCGCAAAAAGTAATAAATGCATAGTAGTGATTATTCTAAATATATTGAAACTTTACGCAAAATATCCAAATCATCTTTTGAATTGCCTTCAGATGATGTAGAATGGAAAGACAACTCCGAAGCTGATACGATTGACAATTCGTTAAGAAAAGCATCCGAGGACGCTTATCGAAAAATAGCAATTGATATCGTTAAACTATCAGAGGAGCAGTTAAAAGAACAAAACGAATCTAAAAATTCACTAAAAAAGATATTTACTATTTTCTTTATTGTTTTTATTAGCGTTCAATATTTAGTGTTGATTTCTCTTCTTTATATAAAAACCTTTGTTGAAAAAATGTATTTATCTGATACTGTCATTATCTCTTATATAACTTCTGTTTTTGTAGAAACAATTGGAGCAATCATAATAATGGTTAAATACTCTTTTGATTCAAAACAAGAGGTTAATATTTTAGAAATTTTGAATGGGGTTATCACAAACTACCAAAAATTTAAATAAATTTATTTTTAAGTCCTGTTTGATGTACTCAAACAGGATGTTTTTTCCAAAAAGCTGTTGACAATTCTATCGGGTGTGTTATAATCTATTCACGAACAGAACATTTGTTCTTTGTAGATTGGTGTTTTATTTTTGAAAAGTCAGGAGTGGTTTGAGTGAATGTTGGTCGTGAAAATACGAGAAGAAGTCTTCCTTCTTTCGATTGTCCGAATCCTATTTGCGATTGTAAACGGATATTGTTTGCACCCAGCTCTGAAATAAAAAACCAGTCCTCTCTCGTTTTGTTGCAAAGAGAAACTGATTTTGGTGAAGTGGATTTCGTTTTGATTTGTCCGAAATGCAAACAGAAAATCGGTGTTGTCTGTTCTAAAAAATACTCAAAAGAATTGGCATAGTGATACATCCTCTCGTCTGTGAAAACGAGAACTCAGGGTAGATATCAAGTCCAGAACTGAAAGCTTGCTGCTTTCTTTTTATGGCTTGGTGTCTGCCTTTTTTTATTTGTAAATCAAAAATTTTATATGAAAGTGAGAAAGATTATGAAAGAAAGTCAATTCAAATCTTACGATGAACTGCCGTTGTTTTTGAATGCTCAACACCTTTCAAGTGTGCTTGGAATAGGTCGTGCATCTGCTTATGAGCTGATGGATGAAAAAGGTTTTCCAACATTAAGAGTAGGCGGAAGAAAGGTTGTTTCAAAGGAAGCATTCATAAAATGGGTTACTGAAAATACAGGAAAATGAGCGATTTTCAGCACAAAAATCCCGTCCGATTTCGTAGCAGGAATAAGAAAAGGCGCCAATTTACGCTTTTTCAAAACTCACAACAGACGGCGATGCCGACTGTGTAAGGGGTTGTGGCACTTTTGGGATATACATACTTATGGAGCCACGATACATACATATGGAGCCATAAATTGCATAAACGCAGGTAAATCAAGGGTTTTAGTGGAGCCGTTCATACCACTTTAAGAAAAAATGGCTTAAAAACGCATAAAACACCGATTTGTGCTACTAACACGAAAAACGACAAATACGATTAAATTTCTCTGGATATTCTAAAAAACTTATGGTATATGTTTGTGTTACGAAAGGAGTGATATGATGGCAAAGCGAAGACCGAGCGGTGACGGTATGGTTCGTAAGAAGGACGGCAAATGGGAAGCACGAATTGTTGTTGGTCATAAGAATGACGGCTCACCTATCTTCCGATATGTATATGCTAAAACTCAGAAAGAGCTTAATGAAAAACTGCTTAAGAAAAAGAATGAGTATCACGGCATAGAGCTGACCGAAGACAGTAATATGACTGTTGGTGAATGGCTGGATAAATGGCTTGAGAAATATGCAAGCCTTACCTTACGAGAAAATACCTTGACCGGTTACCGAAGAATAGTTAATAACTATGTGAAGCCTAACATTGGTGACAAGCCTATTGCATTCATAACTGCAAACGACTTGCAAAAGCTTTATGTCAAACTTAAAAACAGTGGTAGATTGCATTACCACCCTGAGTTCAAAAGAGAGCTTTCAAATGGTTCGGTTCTGCGAGTTCACACTATGCTGCATAAAGCATTTGATGATGCCATAAAAGAAGGTCTCATTCCTAAAAATCCAACACTCAATACCAACCCACCGAAGAAGAAAAAAGCTGAAATGAAAGTTCTTAACGATGAGCAACTTGAGAAATTCATGAAAGCCATTGAGCAGGATGAAATATGGTATGACTTCTTCTACACCGAGCTTACAACGGGACTTCGCAGAGGTGAAATCTGCGGTCTAAAATGGGAAGACTTTGATGAGAACGAAAACTCCGTTACTGTTAAAAGAAGCCTGACCACCGTAACTGACGGTAAGGTTGTTCAGAGTGAACCAAAAACTGCTGATGGTAAAAGAAAAATATATCTGCCTGAAAGTACGGCAGAGCTTCTGAAAAAAAGAAAGCAAAGCTCAAACAGTGAATGGATATTTGAAAATCCACTTGACCCAAAGCTACCTGTGGTTCCCTACTCTGCATACCACAGATTAAAAACTATCCTGCGACATGAGGATTTACCGATTATCCGTTTCCACGACCTGCGTCACACCTTCGCAACTCACGCCCTGACAAGTGGTGTTGATGCAAAAACTCTATCGAGAATCCTGGGTCACACAAACGCTTCCTTCACTCTTGACACATACACTCATGTAACAACCGATATGCAGAAACGAGCATCTGAGGTTGTTGATAATTTCATAGAAGACCTGTTCGGAAAGGATTTTGAAAACCTTGGCTAAGAAAAGAAAAAGCGGAGAAGGAACTCTCCGAAAAAGAGCAGACGGACGTTGGGAAGGCAGAGTTGTTGTTGGCTATGATGAAAACAACAGAGCAATCACAAAATCCGTTACTGCTAAAGAACGATACAAATGCCTTGAGAAATTAGAGCAACTGAAATTAGAATGTGGCATTGCAAACCACAAGACAACAAACTCAAATATGCTCTTCGGTGAATGGATTGATTTCTGGTATCAAAACTATTGTAAAATGCAGCTGAAGCCATCAACTCAGGCAGGTTATGAACGAAGAATTTATCAGCATATAATTCCGTCCATCGGTAAGATACCTCTTAAAAGCTTAACTCAAAATGACTTACAGCAGTTCTATGCAGACCTGAAAAAATCAGGCAGATTGCAATACACCGAGCTTAAAGGCGAAGGTGTTTCGGATATGCTTGTGAGAGCAATTCACGGCAACTGCAGGTCGGCACTTGAAAAGGCAGTTCAGGAAAACCTGATACTTGTAAATCCTGCAAACGGATGCAAGATACCGCCAAAGGTCAAACGAGAAATGCAGGTGCTCACACCTGATGAAATTCAGAGATTTCTCATACAAGCAAAGTATGACGGATTATTTGAACTGCTCCTTGTTGCTCTGACAACAGGTATGCGAAGAGGTGAAATTCTCGGTTTGCAATGGGATGATATAAACTTCAAAACAGGCGAACTGCATATACAACGGCAGGCTCAATGCGTTGATGAAAAGTTAGTTATCAGCGACCCGAAAACAGAAACCTCAAAGCGAACAATAATACTACCGAATTCCGTTCTAAAGGTTCTGGCGGAGTTAAAAGAAAAGACAGATTCCAAATGGGTATTCCCGTCCCCTGTTAATGAAGATATGCCGAGAAATCCACAGACGGTTTATAAACGGATGCAACAGATACTTGAAAGAGCAGGTTGCAAGAAGGTCAGGTTCCACGATTTGCGACATACATTCGCCACAACTGCACTTGCAAACGGAATGGATGTTAAAACTCTTTCCACTATGATAGGTCATGTTTCCGCACAGACTACTCTTGACATATACTCTCACAGCACCGAGGAAATGAAACGGAATGCTGCCAAGAAAATTGAACGGACTATCGGCAGAAATGAGAGCATTAAGGAAGAAGACGAGGAAACATCCGACCAGGCTTCTAAAAAGCCTGAAATGGCGAAATTTGAGCCAACCAAGGGCAAATACAGGAAGCCCGGAACAGGTTGCATAACAAAAATTAACGATAACCTTTACGAAGGACGATATTCACCAAGACTGCCAAACGGTAAACGAGTTTCAAGGAACATTTACGCCAAAACGAGAGAGGAATGTGAAATACTCCTTGCAGAGCTTATAAAGGAAATGAAAGCCGAAATTCAGGCAGAAAGAGAACGTATAAAACAAGAGCAAAGTATGTAAAAAATTTTACTGCATAATACAAAGAAAGGGAGCTGACTAAAAAAGTCAGCTCCTTTTGTTAAGTATAGATTACTTATGTGTTATCAAAAGCATACTTTACTTTTAATCATTCCTTATTTTTAAATTTTCTGCGTTCCTTTAAAAAATTTTCCGTAAATTCTGCCGGTGTTACATTTGTAAGCTCTTCGGATTGCAACAATTTATGGATTTCACCATTTTCATCATCTACAACATTCATATACTGTTGGTAATAAACAATATCATATAATATATTTGCAGCAAAAAACTCATATCCCCAAGCTTCAACAGCTATCCCATCTACATAACTCTCCAAATCATCTTTTGATAGATAAGCATCAACAAGAATGGTGTAACACTCTAAAACCTTAGCATAATTCTCTTCTGGCATTTGTGCATACAATACAATTTTCTTGGCCACATTTTTTAAATCGCACATTCTGAAAAGATCATTTATATGTGGCATTACACGTTCTTTCGTTTTTTGAAATGTATATAGTCCACCATTTTTATTTTTCAAAATACAAACTTCGGTTTCTTCTCCTTTTATTTCTTCTGCTATAATTAAGTCAAAAAACATTTCCAATCCACCGTCCGTACCATATTCACATTGAAAATCCTGCAAGGTGAAATGGTTTTTGTGTTGCTGACACTCTAGAAAAACAATAATTCCAATCCCCGTATTCTTAATAATATTATAAACCTCACCCAAAAATTGGTCATATTCTGATGGTTGATTAACGTCATATCTCAACCAGGTCACATACACACAACTGTTTTGCTCTGTGTTATTTTCGGCACATTCTTTCAAATCATACAGCAATTTTGTTTTTCTACTCCATATAAATTTATCACCCTCCTGCAAAAAACCATACTCTCTATCGAGCACCTCATCAAAAGAATCATCAGTTCTGTTAGCTTCATTGTAAGCAAGGGCTATCATTTTGTATTTTCTCATAAAAATCCTCCTTTGTTTCATTTTATAGGGGTCTGTTTATATAATCGTTTTTTTCTTTGAAGTTGGTCCACTTTTTTTAAAAAAGTTAAAAAAATTTCAAAAAAACTCAAAAAGCGGACCAACTTTTGATTCTGAAACGATTATATAAAAAGAGGAATGCAACCCTACTCACCAATTTGACAATACAAAACAAAAATTATATAATCAATTTGCTGATAGTGAAGGAGTGTTATTGTTATGGAATGTATCGACTACACAACCAAGCTCAACGAAATGTATGAGGAAGCATACCCAAATGGAGTTTGCCAGTATCACAACCAATGCAAACGTGAATGCAAATATTCACTTAATTTTTACAGATGCCGTGTAGGTGAGGATTACGGAAAACAAAAAATAAAAATACTTATTGTAGGAAAAGAGCCTGTTTTCCCCAAAAATTATGCTGGTGAAAAAATCACATATCAGGTCGAGGAGCCTCACACAATGAAGGATGCAGGCTACAACAACCATTATTTACGCACCTTTTATACTGTTGCAAGGCTACTTATGAATAATGATGAGCAACCAAAATCATTTTACAAAAACGATATGGCAGCAGAAAAATATGAAAACCTCCGCCATTGCTTTGCAATGACTAATTATTACAAGTGTGTTTTTACTGATAATACACGCAGAAGCGATAAAAAAACCACCGAAACAATGGAAAAAAACTGTTTTGAGGTTTTATTAAAGGAGATATCTATACTTAAGCCGGATGTTGTTATTCTTCAAGGCAAGGGCTACACCACCTTTTGGGAAAAATTCAATACCCACGCAATAGAACGATTTTTTACAACTGTAAAGTACGAAAAAAAATGCAGTACATATGAGCAGGGCTTGTATCCTGCCGAGATTGAAAACCATAAATTTTATATTATTGATGCCTACCACCCAACCTCACACGGCATATGGGAAAAAGCAGAGGTTTTTGAGAAATTTACTGTTCTGTTGCAAAAAGTGTCAAAGCAAATTTAAAAAGGAGCTGTAAGTCGCGGAAACAAAGAAAATGCCGCTCACGCTCAAGCCGAAATGGATAAGGCTTTAGCTGATATGATGAGAAACAAATAAGACATAAAAAACAAGAGATAGGCAGATGCCTATCTCTTGTTTTTGGTCGAGATGACGGGATTTGAACCCACAACCTCCACGTCCCGAACGTGGCGCTCTACCAAATTGAGCCACATCTCGTTATTAAATTTTCTTTTTCTGTTTGTGGGATGTTATGTGGTCATTTCGTTTTTTGAAGTGTTTTTCAAAAATTCTGAAATGGTTTAATCCCAAGTGTATCAAGGCTTGTAGCGATTTTTGAGTTTTGGTCGAACCGTGGGAACTGCGTTTTCCCGAAGGTCGCACTCGACCAAACTGAGCCACACCCCGAAAATAAGTGCAAAGTGCAAAGTGCAAAGTGCAAAATGGATTATACATTATTAGGCAAATAAAATCAAGTGTTTTGAATACATTATTTTAAACGCTATTTTTTGCGTTCATCTACAAAGTGTGTTCTTTACGTGGCAACCCACCACCATTCCGCCAATCGTACAATAACTCCACGCTTGAAACTGTATTCAAACAATAAGTAATGGTAAGTCCTCTTGCGGTATCCAAAATTGTTTGCTCGTTATTTACTTCGCACAATTTTGACCGCTACGCCAACTCACACTCCCTGTATCGCCCACAGGGCGCGGTCGTGCTCCTTGCCCCATCCCTATTTGCTAAAGCAAACAGGGATGATAGGATTTGCAATACTTTTACTTTATTCTATGGTACAAGCAAGACCGTTCCCTACAATTGTTCTGAATATACTAATTTGTAAAAATCTAAAAGCTACATGCTATTTGCTATTTGCTAACCGCTACATACTGGCATCTGGTAGTTGGCAACTGGCATCCAAACAAAATTTTGCACAGTTTTTATATTTAATTTTCGGTAATATATAATAGTATAAATTTATTGCATTATCAGACTAAACTCACTATAATGTATATTGAATTAAAATGGGGTGAAAGGAGTTTTCTTCTTGAACATTATTGTAGTTGGTATGGGAAAGGTTGGTTACACTGTTGCAGAACAGCTTTCTCAGGAAGAGCATGATGTTACCATTATTGACACCGATGAAGATGTTATAAATGACACGCTTCAGGACATTGATGTTATCGGCATAATCGGTGATGGTGCAACTCGCAGAAGCTTGCAAAATGCAGGCATTGAAGACTGCGATTTACTTATTGCTCTCACAGGTAGCGATGAACTTAATATTTACTGCTGTCTTTTAGGCAAGAGGCTTGGAGCAAAAAGCACAATAGCCCGAGTTCGTGACCCTGAATACAGCAAGGATGTTGGTCTTTTAAAGGACAGTCTCGGACTTGCTCTCGCCATCAACCCCGAAAGAGAAGCAGCGGCAGAAATTCAGAGAATTTTAAAATTCCCCACCGCCCGAAATGTTGATATATTCGGTCGCGGCAAGGTTGACCTTTTAAGCTTTGTTGCACATAACAATTGCTTTTTAACCAATAAAGCGATTAAAGATTCTTTCTCAAAAATCAAAACAAAAGCCCTTGTTTGTGCTATTGAGCGTGGCAAAGAGGTTTTCATTCCTACAGGTGATTTTGTTATTCAGGAGAATGATACAGTTGCGGTCCTCACTCCTGCCAAAACCGCACCCGACTTTTTCAAGCAAATCGGCTACAGAACCAATGATATTAAAAACATTATGATTATCGGTGGCGGTAAAATTGCTCTTTACCTTGCAAAAGCCCTTAATCATCTTAATGTTTGCACAACAATAATCGAAAAAGACCTTGATACTGCTCTCAACCTGAGCAGCACTCTTAACAACATCAATATTGTTCACGGTGACGGCACAAACCGTTCACTTCTTCTTGAAGAGGGGCTTCTTGAGGCAGATGCATTCTGTTGCCTTACGGGTATAGATGAAGAAAATATTGTTCTTTCCCTTTTTGCTAAGAATACTGCTCCCGAAATAAAAACTATAACAAAGGTAAACCACACACTTTTCCGTGAGGTTATTCAGACTCTTGATATTGACAGTGTTATTTATCCCAAATTCACAACAGCAAGTATAATTCTAAAATATGTCCGTGCTTATTCAGCAGGTAACAATGAAAGTAATGTTAACAAGCTGACCCGTATTATCAACAACAAGGTCGAGGCTATTGAATTCAATGTAACTGCCGAAAGCAGATTGGTAGGCCATCAGATTCAATATCTTGACATAAGGAAGAATATTCTTTTAGGCTCAATTACCCGAAACGGTGAGGTTATAATTCCCCGAGGAACAGATATGCTTCAAGAGGGTGACTCCGTAGTTGTTGTTACAACCTCTGAACGCCTTACCAAGCTTGATGACATTTTGAAATAAGGAAAAAGAAAATGAATAAAAGAATGATAGCATATATACTCGGTATATTGCTTTTATGCGAGGCGGGATTGCTTCTTTTACCCACCATTGTTTCACTTATATATGGTGAAGCAGTGGTAACAAGCTTTCTCGCAACAATAGTGCTTCTTGCGGCAACAGGGTTAGTGCTTATAGCAATGAAGCCCAAAGATAAAACAATCTATGCCCGTCACGGACTTGTAATTGTATCTCTTGGTTGGATTTTAATGAGTCTTTTCGGAGCTCTCCCCTTTTATTTCAGCGGAGAAATTCCAAGCTACCTTGATGCAGTTTTTGAAGCGGTTTCGGGATTTACCACAACGGGCTCAAGCATCTTAACCGATGTTGAAGCGCTTTCAAAATCAATGCTTTTCTGGCGAAGCTTTACCCATTGGCTGGGCGGAATGGGAGTTTTGGTATTTTTAGTTGCAATCCTTCCCCTATCAGGAGGTAGTAATCTCCACCTTATAAAAGCAGAAAGCCCGGGACCGTCAGTTTCAAAGCTTGTACCAAAGGTACGCTCTTCTGCAAAAATTTTATATGAAATGTACTTGGCGCTGACTGTTGCTGAAATTGTTTTACTGCTTTTAGGCGGTCTTGACTTGTTCTCCGCGCTGACTATGTCCTTTGGCACAGCCGGCACTGGTGGCTTTGGAATACTAAACAGCAGTTGTGCCGACTATTCACCTTATGTGCAAGTTGTAATAACAATATTTATGTTCCTATTCGGTGTGGATTTCTCTCTTTATTATCTGCTTCTTTTAGGCAAAGCAAGGGATGTTTTAAAATCCGAGGAGCTAAGAGCATATCTTTTAATAATAGTAGTTTCCATCACAGTTATCACGTTGAATTGCTTTAATCTTTTTCAAAGTATATGGGACACAATCCGCCATGCGGCATTTCAGGTCGGTGCGGTTATGACCACCACGGGATATTCAACCACCGATTTTGACAAATGGCCGGAGCTTTCAAAAACAATTCTGGTGCTTTTGATGTTCATAGGCGCCTGTGCAGGAAGTACCGGTGGCGGAATAAAGGTTTCAAGAATTTTGATACTTTTAAAAACCGTTGGCA
>JAZNYZ010000041.1:0-32285 GCA_045594685.1 Acutalibacteraceae bacterium
ATATTTACAAAAGGGTGTATATAACAATCTTACATCAAACCTAACAACAAACAAGAAAGTTTTGTTGGATGCTGACACACAGTTCACTAAACAAGACTTCTTGTTCACAGTTCAAGATGTAAATGTAATAGGAAACGCAACCCATTATATTTGTGATTTCAAATTTGCTCCATACCAATACAACTATAGTAATACAGTTGCTCATAGCTCTTGGTTTAGAACTATAGATAAGTTCTTTGATTGTTCAGCACAACATTTGATTTGGGATAGAACAGACTACTTTACAAATAAACAGATAACTGGTACAAAAGTTTTATATAAACAAAAGCTCACTTTCTATAAGACTTTGGACTATACTTATGCCACAAGTGCTTATATAAACATAAATGATTGCGAAATTGAAGGACAATCCATTTTCCGTTTCATTAGTGACTATATAAACTTCCAAAATGTAATCTTCAAACTTGAATGGTTTGTTGTACCAACTTCTCAATACCAAGATGCTTCTTATGATTTTGGTAGCGTTCCAACACACCACATTGGTTTAGACAACTATAAAACTATGAAGATGAGTGATTTTCCAAAGAGTGAATATGCTTCATTTGTTTATAGACGAATTAGAGAATGTTATAATCAATCTTCTATAGACTTTGAAAACTATCCAGTATATGGTTTCCGTAATACAAAGTTCACAAAAATTTGTAATGCTCAAATGACCGATGGTAGCTATGGCTATATCACTAATACTTTGAGAGCACTTGAAGTTGATGGTATAACAGCTGCTGAAGGGCAAACTTGGGGTGGTGCTCATCTATATAATGAATACTTTGAGCCATCACAAGGTACAAACCCTTCAAGATATGGAATTTATAACTCCAATCTCATTTTCATAAACTATGTAAATGATACCCACACATCAAGACCTTTACAAGAAATTGAAGTAATCTTGATAAAAGATAGTGAAGTTACTTTCACACGCGATATAGACACTTATGAAACCCAGTTAGTTGCTTACGATTCAACAATCAAGGGTGATATAAACTTTGTTTCAAAGGGTTACTATAATTATGACAAGGGTAAAAAAACAGAATTGTTCAATGTTTGTTTGGATACCACACCTGCGACAGCAAACAACCATTTCTGTAATGAGTTCGTTGCCAAGTCTTGCGATATATACATCCCATTGAAACACTATCCATATTTGGAAAGTGGAACCTATCATTTTGATACAGAATATATCCAAAACAGATTTTGGACAAATGCTAAAATCATTTTTACACAGAATGAAGGTTCATATAATACTCAAAATGCCATTGAAAATGTAATACCAAGAATTTTCTTTGATAGCAACTGTTTCAACCAAAATGATGCTTATGGAATCTATATGCCACTTTATACTGTAAACAACTATGGTAGTGGTAGTAAATACTTGATAGCACAAAATCCACTTAGTGTTACTGGCTATCATTGCTACTATCATAACAATACTGGAAATTGCCCATCCGAATGGCTTACAGATAGCACATATAATGGTAATGGAAACTATGGTATAGACCCAACATTTGGTGT
This sequence comes from Acutalibacteraceae bacterium, assembly GCA_045594685.1. Lineage (GTDB taxonomy): Bacteria > Bacillota > Clostridia > Oscillospirales > Acutalibacteraceae > DTU089. The sequence continues at coordinate 1,570 of JAZNYZ010000041.1, forward strand.
CTCACAAATATATAAACTACCACAAACAAGAAGTTGGCGTTTATATGGTGATGATTGGTGGTCTCTAAGATATGGAAACGCAAACTATGGTGCTTGTGGAAACTATGTTGGACAAAGACCAGACCACGAAGATAGAGTTGTAACACGTGGCTACTTACAAATTGAAAATGCTTATGGTATGGATGGTGGATATGGTGTATCTTCTGTAATACAATATAGAAATGACGCTTGCTATCCAGACCCAACTTATGGTGATGCTTTTGACAACAGATACGCAATCTCAAACAATGCTGGTGATGGTTTCTTTGAAGATGACAAATGGTACTGTATGTTGCCAGGTCCAAATATGACCAAATACAAACCAACACCATATATGAAACGATAAATATAACGAGGTAAATAAATGATTCAAGCTTTATGGTCTCTTGACCAACAATTCCAAAATAAGAATGGGTCTATACTTACACATGGTAAAATCTATGTTTATTATAGTGGTCGTACAGCTCTTGCTACGACTTATAGTGACGAAGATGGAACCGTTGTAAACCCAAACCCAATCATATTAGACAACAATGGACGAGCAGCTTGTTTTGCCTCGTCTATGTACGCATATACAGTTGTTGTTTGTGATGCTTATGGAAAAGAACTTTTCTCTTATGACATAACTTTACACGATGCTGTAGAAACAGCTGAAAAAGTTTTAGTACTTGGAACAGATGGCACAGTTCAAGTTGATACAACTACTTTGCCAAATGGTGTTCAGTATGACTTGTCCGTAAATACGGACATTATAGCAACAAATGAATTGGTTGAAAATGTTTCTGCCAATATACAAGACCAACTTGACAATAAGAAAGATATACAAGAAGAAAAGTATTATAGTGGTTCACAAACTAAAACTATCACAAACATTTCACAAGACGAAAATGGAGTGATAACCGTAACCTATGATGACATTGACTTGCCACCAGAAGTTCCAAATGTTGAAATCACTTCTCCAAATGGTACTATAGATGTTCAGTCCACAACTGATGTTCAAACTAATACAAAGACTTTTACAATAGATGTAAACAATGACCAAATGCAGTCCTTCATTGGATACTATGGAAAGTCTCAATATGAATATAGACCTTCGGATACACATGCCGCATATACTATGCCAATTGGTAAATGGGATAGATATACTTATAATGGTGATTTTATCACAAATGATTGGGATTCTTCGGAAAACAATGTTTCTTTCGTGTTGAAACCTGGTCTATATTTGGTCCACGCCGTTGTCATGTACCAAATGAATGAAAGCCAATCAAAGAAAAATGATGCTGGTTATATTAGAGTCGCAACTGGTACACATAATGGTTGGGAAGATGGAACACGATATAAAGATTGGTCTTCTGAATACCAAGACGAACACGAATGTTCAATCACAGTTTCTTTCATTAGACGAATCACAGCTGAAGAAGGTAACAATACATTATACATTGCTCCATATCTCCCTTATGGTGTAAATTTTGCTTGTTTACACGAACTACAAATTGTAAAGCTTGATGCCGTTGTTGGACAAGGTGGTGGAGGTGGTGGATTGGAAAAAGTCTATCACGATACTACACTAAGTGGTGATGGAACTGAAAATAGTCCATTATCAGTAACTGGTACAAGTCCTGCATATACAGCTGGTGATGCCATTGACCTAACCAACGATGAAATCTCCGTCAAATATGGTAATGGTCTAACTGTAAATGGTTCAAATGAGCTTGAAGTGAAAGTTGGTGAAGGTCTTATGATTGACCCAGTAAGTGGTGTCGTAATGATTGACACAGAAGTTGGTGATGTCGTTGAGACCGTTGAAAAGTTGAAGAAAGACTTGGATACACAAATCACTACAAACTTTGATATGCCAAACATTTCACAAGTTTATGACTTTGCTGACCCAAGTGTATCAACTTTGGCTAATGGTGCTTGTATGCTTTGTCAATCTTTCACTATCCCAATCAACCACGAATTGAGAACTACAACGGATGACCCAAGCACACCAACATTGTTTGGAATTTATGCCCAACAGAACTTTGCTCATAAGATTATGCTTGCTCTTTATGAATACACTTATGCGGCTGAAGGTGAAGAACATGGTAGTTCAACTTATGTTGGTGATACTGGTCCTGTAACTGTTGTTCAAGGTGTAAATGAATTCCCATTGAAGAATCGTAATCCATCTATCACAGAATTGCGTAGTGATAAAGTTTACTATGCTACACTTTACTTACCAAACGCAGCAAGGGTAAATGGATTGTTGCTTGCTGGTGCTCCAAACTATGGTAACCAATCTATCCCAGCAGAACCAAGACTTTCTTGTGCTGTTGAAAATATCACTTGGGATGGACAAGAACTTGATATGAGTGACCCAACTACTACATTGAATCACTATCAAGAAGTTATAATACCTGGACAACCAATATACTACCAATACTATATCGGACCTTGGCAGAGTGGTTATAATGAAAGACAGACTGCACCAAGATTCTATATGCAGATTCGTAATGGTGAATATAATGTACCAGTTGTTCCAACGGCTCCGTTCAATGATTTGGGTGATGCTCTTCCTTATGGAACGGCTGACCAATCCAATATCCCTTCTTTCACCCCTTCTCAATCAAATTCAGCATTTAGAGATGTTACACCATTGTTGAATGTTACTATAACTTCTTTTGAATGGATTGATGGGATGCAGAATGCTGCTGGTTGGGCTGCTGCTAACTGTGTCTATGATAGTGGATTTGCCAATAATCTTTCTGGAGTTTCTAATTCCGTAGTTGATTTAGGACAAGTTGTTACTGGTGAATATCCTGGCTATGCTCATAGAATCACTTTCACTACACCACTTACATTGACAGCTGGAACCACTTATAGATTCTTATGTGGTTGTACAAATGGTTCACCATATTTCAAGGTATGGCTTGACCCAACAGATGTAATCCACGTTGGTAATAATGGTTGGTATGTCGTAGATACTAATGTATTGAGAATTGACCATCAGATGGGTATGTATAATAAGTTGTATGATAACCAGAATAATCATTACGTTATCTAAGGAGGATATATGAGTAAGATGAATAAAGTTGCAGTAAATTTGGCACAAGATTTCACTGATGCAGAGAAAGCTCAAGCAAGAGCTAACATTGGTGCTGGAACAAGCAATACTACTATCGTTCATGATAGTAATACACTACCACCAGTTATAACAAATGTAAATCAAATGACTATTTTCAATGATGGAAGAACGAAATTTGATACTAAGTATAATGGTGTGATTCCATCCGAACCAGGACAATCTGATATTGGAAGTGTGTTAGTCGCCAATTATGCTGGTTCTCCTGCTAAAGGTACAGCTCAATGGAAGAATGTACATAACATTGGTATTTACGAAGTTCCTATAGGTGGTTCAGATGGTCAAGTATTGACTTGGAATAATAATACTTATGCTTGGGATGATTCTGTATTGAAGATTACGACTTATAATGCATCTTTCGGAGGTTCGTGGGCAACTATGAGACAACTTGACAGTTCCATCAGTTCAGGTATAACTATCAACGATGTTACATTGAGTACACCAATTCCACTATCTGCTGGTAAGAAGTATCTAATCTCTCCTATAGGGTTATATGGTAACATAGAACAGACGAAGACTATATCACAGACAACTAATGTAGCATATTCAATGAGAATCTGGTTATGTGATTCTAGTAAGACTATGGTATACAACGAGACAGCAGTAATAATAGGTGAAGCAGAAATTGCTAATCATAATGTAGCATCAATCGGTCAATACCCACCAGTAAATGGGGTCTATCGTGGTTCATTCGCTCCAACAGATGCTATAATCACACCTACACAGGACTTGTCACTAGATACTCTTCGTGTAAGTAATGCTGGTAATATAGACTTTGGATTCAATTCTAGTAATCCCTCTATATTAGTAATGGACACTAGAATTAGTAGTATAGCAGTTATGGAGATAAAGTAATGGAACAAATTATTACTTCTATAATAACATCATTATCACCTGCGGCTTTACCATTAGTAGTGGTAATTGTGGCAGGACTATATTTCTATTTCCAACTAAAGAAAGTTGAATCAGATAGAATGACTACTAAGCAACAAAGAGATAGTGATAGTCAAAATATACATGATGATATACTCAAATTGAAATTTGATGTAACTAATTTGAAAGGTCGTATAGAACTACATGACACCGTGTTGACTGACATAAATAAGCAAATAAACATATTGAATACAAATTTAGCTATTTTGACTGAGAAGATAGACAATTTGACAAATACATTGCAGGAAATGAAGAAGGAGATGAAGAATGATAAGTAAGTGGCATGGTTATAAACCTGGGAGATTGTAATGTCCTATGGTAAATAGTTTTTATTTGCTCAGTTCAAACAATGACAATAAACTATGGCAAAAATATGACAAGTTTTGGGAACTTACTAAACCAATAAAGACAACTATAACTGACGAATATAATGAAATTTTTGTCATAACATTGTATAAGGGCTTTAGGACAGATGGACTATCTGTTCCTAAAGTTTTCCAATGGTTTTTGCCACAATGGGATAATAAGAACTCAACATATAATCTTGCTCGGAATTATACACGATGCTCTTTATACACGAAAAGGGTTTGACTTGCTTTCAAGAGAAGAATGTGATTCAGTTTTGCGTGGACTAATGAGAGATAGTGGTATATCTCGTTTCAAAGCAGGGTGTGCGGATAAAGCCGTTGAATGGTTTGCTGGGGGTGAATCCCATTGGGGTAACGATGACTTTGACAATTTTGACCTAATCTCTATGGTATAGTTCAAAATCGTTGCAATTTGTGCAATAGTATTGTATATATTAGTAAAAATAATATAATGAATACTATTGCACAAATTGCAACGATTTTGAACTATGGCTATAGAAAATGTAATAAATATATGAGAAAACGATGGGAACGCACCCTTGTTTTGTAAGAAAAATGTAAGTTTTGCGTAATGAGAGAGAAATATGATAAAAAATTGTAAGCAAATACAGCTCATAAACGCCGACTACCGGAATGTGTGGGCAAATTCGTATAAATTGGCCAGCAGAAGTCCTAAAAAACGGCTCAATTCTACAAATACACAACAGTCGCAACTTTATCCCTTCTTTGCCAAGTGATGGTGTAATCATCCAAAGATGTTTGGACAAAAAGTTCAATGCTATAGTAAAACCAGTAAAATATAAGAAAGTTGCTGACTTTGATGATATGCTTTTCTCATTATATGGTGAGAAATTGCCATCTTATAACAATGTAAAAATAGACTTGGATGCCTATACAGATGGAATGAAAGACTTATGCTCTTTCATAGATGAAATAACAGTTTCTACAGAATTTTTGAAACAAGCTATCATTGACAACTATAACTTTGATAGAGTTCGTGTAATACCAAATATGTTGCCAAGATTTATTTTTCATTTTGATAGAAAACCACATAAAGAAAAAGATATAGTAAAACCAACCATTTTATATGCTGGTGGAGCACAACATTATAACAACTTGACAAAACAAAATGGTGATTTTTCTCCAGAACTTATAAAATGCTTACACAATATAGTGGACAAAGCTAATCTTGTTTTCTTGGGTGGCTTGCCATATTTTATGGAAGATGTAAAAGACAAACTTACAGTTTTGCCATATACAAATTTGCTTCAATATCCATTGAAATTGAATAGCATTGGAGCTGACTTTATTATAGCTCCATTGAAAGAAAATGTTTTCAATAAATGTAAGTCCAACTTGAAATACTTGGAGAGTTGTGCTGTTGGAGCAGTTTGTATAGGTTCGTCTTTTGAATTTTCACCATATAGTATGTTAGATGATATGGCAAAAATAAATTGGACAATGACAGCAAAACAACTTGAATATAATATATTTGAGTTGTGTAAGAAAGATAACTATAATAGAATTTTAGACAAACAATACAATTATATAAATGAGAACTGGCTTGAAAACAATATAGACAAATACTTGGAGCTTTTTACAGATAAAATAGTGGGGATATAATGGCAAAGAAAAAAGAAACTACCAAAAAAGAAGAAAAAATAAATTGGCTTTTGGAAAAGAAGTTGGAAGAAGTTGAGATTCCAACTGATGAAAAGCTTACAGTTTTGAAAACAATCTTGGAACAAAACAAGATAATGATTGAGTTGCTTGAAAAGATTGTGGAAAGAATAGGTGGCTAATATGGGAACTGGAATAAATGGTTATAATCTCCAAAGAAATTGTGCTTTGAGACAAAAGCAAATGAAATATATTTTGGAAAATATGAGTGAGCCAAACTTTGCTATGATTGAGTCCAATGATACATTGAGTGGAACTTTCAATTTGGCAGACCATAACACATTGAATACAGCTGGGATAACTTGGCGAATTTTGAATAGCCAAGGTTTTGGTTGTGGGGAACATAAATCCAATACACCACCATCTTGGGGTTCAGTCGCAAACTTTATGGCTTCAATCCAAGACTATCTTCCAAGTAATTTGAAAACAAAACAAAATCCATATCGTTTATGGTCTTATCGTTCGTTCCAACAAAATGACACACAAGTTATAGCAGAAGATACACAAGAACTGCTCAATGATATGTGTGATTGGCTTGAAAATATGAAGAAAAAGATTGAAGACCATGTTTCAGCAAGATACTTTAGAGAAGGGAAACCACAATACATTGAAGTCTTGAAAAGAAGATATAAAGACGAGTGGAGTGAAAGAACAGAACAAACAGTTGATGCTAATGTCAATACTGACACAGAATTGAATGTAATCATATCGGACGCATAATGGAAGTTGAATATAAACTTGTAGAACATCAAAAGAAATTCTTTTTATCAAACAAACCCACAGTTGTTTTGAATTGTGGTCGTTCATCTGGTAAATCGTATATTGCTTCTTTGATAGCAGCTTTGAGACTAAAAGAGGGTAAACGAATTTTCGTTTGGGCTCAGGACTTCGCAGCACTTTCCGAAAACTTGTTCGTTGAAATTATGAAACGATTGGATGAAATGGGAATAAAATATAAACATAACGCAAATTCCCATAAAATCACTTGTGGAAAGACTGGTGTAATATATGGACTTTCTTATGAAAATGTTGAAAAATGTCGTGGTTTTACTGAAATAGAAATAGCAATTTGTGATGAGATTGCTATGGCTCCAGCTGACTTTCTATCCATTATGACTTTCTGTATGCGTGGTAAAAACATAAAACCAAAGATTTATGCTATGACCACACCAAGAATGAATAGTTGGTGGAACCAGTATATAAAGAAAGCTGACCCAAATAAAATAGAAATTATACACGCAACTATGAAAACTTTGCTTGAAAAAGACATCATCACACAAGAAACTGTTGACCTAATCAAGTCCACTTGTATAGACGATAAAATGTATAGACAAGAAATGCTTGGTGAAATGGTTGATGATAGTGATGCTGGAACTATCTTTAGTATGGACTTACTTACAACTGCTTCTCAAAAATGTTTCAATGATGTGGATGGATACTGCATTGGAATTGACTGTAGTGGACTTGGAAAAGATAGTAATGTAATCATAGTGAGAAACCAATCAAAAATTTTGGAAATTATAGAACGAACAACTATAAGTGAAAATGAAATGGCTCATCTTGTAAAATCCATAGTTGATACAAGAGGGGCAGATAAACTTTCTCATATTTGTATAGACGAAGCTTTTGGACTTGGTTTGAATGAAAGATTGAGAGAACTTGATTTATATCCAACATTGGTTCCCTTTGCCGGTTCACCAACAAATAAAGCATTTGCGAACAACAGAGCTGAAATGTATATGAATTTGAAAAAGGGTATAGAAACAAATGGATTGGGTGGTATAAATGAAGAATTGTTTAGAGAACTACAAGCAACAAAATATATCCTAAACAATTCCAATAAAATACAACTAATTCCAAAAGAAGAAATAAAGCTAAACATTGGACGTTCACCCGACTTGGCTGACGCATTAGCTTTGACTTACTATAAACCTATAATCCCAGAAGAAACTTGGACAGCAAGAGTTCAAAGACAAAGAAGATTTTGTCAATAGTTCATTTTTGTGACATTTATTGTATAGATAACTAAATTATAATATAATATACTAATATAATATATCTAATGGTAATATATACAATAAGTGTCACAAAATAACTATGTCAATAAAATTTTATTATAAATAAATATGTACACAATAAAAACGAATTGGGCGTATCCCAACAAAAGAGAGGAATAAAATGGCTGAAATAAACCAAGAAAATATGAATGTTGAAAATGATGCTACAGCTGGCTCATTGGAGACTTCTGCCACCACTACTACAGAAGAATCTACACCTAAAGCTGAAGGTTTAGAAACAACTGTTGATAGTGAAACGAGTGATACTAATGGCGGTACACGAAGGGAATATACTGACTTAGAAAAAGCACAGTATAGCTTCCACAAACAATTCAATCGTCAAAAGTCCAAATACGAAAGAATGCTTGAAGAAATGAAAAAAGAGCGTGATTCGTGGAAGGACAGAGCAGAAAATCCGCTCAAATATAAACCAAAGACCCGTGAAGACTTTAGTTTAGATAAGGGTGGCGATGATGCTTATATCAACTATCTCGTTGGAGAAAAGATGAATCAAATTCTTCAGCAGAGAGAAGAAGAATATAATCGTTATATGGCTGCCGAGCAAGAACGCATTGAAGAAGAAAAAGAGCTTAGAGAATATGCTGACCAAAACATCAACAAATTGTTCACTACACCCGAAGCTCGTAAAGACTTCAATGAAAAAGTTAGATTTGCTATAAACAAAGATGGATTGGGTGCGGAACTTGACGATGAAAAGAACAGTGTCGTTGCCAACTTCATTTTGCGTAGTCCAGCTGGACCAAAATTGCTTTATGAATTAGCAACAAACAAACAAGCCCGTGAGAATCTTTTCTCAAACAATTATAATGAAAAAGTTTTAGAAACGAAGCTCCACGAGTTAGCATATAACATTGTAAACAAACCAACAATACAACCAACAATTCAAAAACCAGTTGGTAGACCAGGAATGGCTCAAAATATAACAAAGAGACCTTGGGATACTAAAGAAGGTTTGATGAAATTAGCTGGTGTAAGATAAAAACAAACATATTTTTTTGAGGAATAAAATCATGGCTACAAACGATCAGAATTTTAGCAATAACGTAAAAACCAACATCATCAAGACTGTTGTTTACGCAAACACCCCATATTTGAAGAAAGCAGTTTCTTATGTCCCAGAATCACAGATGAAGGATAAGAAACTTGGTAATAAGTATAAGGTTTATATCCCTGACCCAGGCAAGACAAGAATTGTCTCAAGTGCTGATGGCAAGGCTGGTTTACAGGCACAGATTGACCCAATCAACGAAGTTGAATACGAAGTCGTAACCAAGGCTGGTTTGAATGACTGCGAATTGACTGAATGGAACAAGATTGGTGATGTTGAATCTTGGTCTAAACAGATTGCTCAGCCACGTGGTAAGTCTGTTGCTCGTACAGTTGAAAAAGAAGCCATTGACGCAACCGTTTATCGTGCTTCTCAGGCAATTGTTTCTACCATTGACTTAGACGCAATTGGTGATGCTTCTGCTGCTCTTGACTTGACTGGTGCTGTTGGTGAAAAGGTTACTTTCATTTATCCAACAGTTGGCTCTCGTTTAGCAAAGAAGGCTCTTGGTGCTTTCAACCAGCAAGACATTGCTAAGGATTTGTATAAAGACAAATTCTTGGGTCGCTATGCTGAATCAAGTGTCGTAACCGAATCTTATATGCCTATCGTAAATGGTGATAGTGCTGCTTCCGCAACAATCTCTTTGACTGCTGTAAGTGCTAATGGTGAAGTAATCGGCTTTGAAGCTGTAAATTCTGTAACCACAAGTGCTCCAAAGGGTACACCATTCAAGGTTGAAGGTTTGAAGCTCGTTGATAAGAACGGCGTACAGACCGATGCTGACTATGTAATCATCTTGGAAGATGACAATGGCAAGATTCCAGAATTGAGAATTGAATTAGAAGGAAAAGCCTGCAACAACGCAAATGCTTGGGTTGCTACTGGTACAGATTCTCTCACACTTACCCCAATGTTGGAAAGTGGTAAGAAATATGCTGTAACACAGACCCGTCTTGAAACCGCTGTTGGCTTTGATTCCTATAAGTTCGCTGAACTTCCAGGTACCAAGTCTACAACTGAAGAAATTGACTCTCCAATTGAAGTCCAGGTATATGAAGGCGGTGACATTTCTACATTCACTTCTATGGTAAGAATTGTTGTTCCATTCGCTGTTGGTCTTCCTGACCCACGTGAATCTGTACTTTCTTACATTGAAATTGCCTAATAGTTTCACCTCTCATAATAGAAGGGTATCTCCAAAAGGGATACCCTTTTTTCTTATAAATACCAATAGAGGTATATAAATGTCAAGAAAAAGAGCTTTTGAAAATTTGAAGTCTAAATACTGTAAAGAAGATATATCCAAAATTGAAAACTATGACAAAGCGAAGAACGATAACTTCATTGGGTGGTCTATACACCATCGTGATGAAATAAAAGTTTTGCCAAGTGGCATAACAGTTATAAGAAGTCGTGAAGAACTTATAGAAAATGGAAGATACTATGATTGTCCAGCAAACGAACTTATCTTTCTTACAAATTTTGACCACCAATCTCTACACAGTTCAAATAGAGACCAAAATACGCTGGATAAAATGAGAAATATAAAATTAGGTAAAAAACATAGTGAAGAAACTAAAAAGAAAATGTCAAAAATGAGAAAAGGAAAAACACACAAATCTAATGCCGGCTTCAAACATACATTTGAAACTGTACAACGCATGAAAGATATACAACATAAAAACTCAAAATTTTATAGTGAATTTGGTATGACATTAGAAGAATATAAGAAATTTCATAATATGAAAGAAAGTGTGTCCACTATAAGAAGAATGTATAAAAAAGGAGGTTTATAATGATCAGCGTCAATGAGCTCGTCCAGTCGGCTTTCCAAAGATGTTCACTTGTTGGGGATGGTGAATCCGCAACTGGTACACAAGCTATGGCTGGTTTGAAAGACTTACAATCCCTTATAGCAGAGTTGAATACAGAAAATGATGTTTTGGAAAACTATGAAACATTTGATGTTTATGCTTCCAATAAAATCAAGTTTGCTATAAAGCCAGAAAGATGGTTTGAAATTCAAAATCTTGCGGAATTGAATAGTCGCATTGACCAAGACTTAGTTGAAATGGGTGACATCTATAAACTAAAAGAACCAAACAATGGTTTTACATTTTATACAGTTCGTTCATGGACACCTGGACAACTTTCACCATTTAGCCAACAGAGTTGGAATGACTATATGAAAGACTTTTGGGCTAATGTTTGGGTTGAAGAAGTCCCAGACAGAGTGATTGGTTGTGCTCGTAAAATTGGTAATGCTTTTTCACAGTTAGTAAGAAGTGATAAAATCACTATAGATTCTTGTACAAAATCTCATTTGCCAACACAATATGTTTGTGAAACAGAAATAAAAGATGTAAGCTATCCACACGATGACGAAGATTTATATAAACCATATACAGTTGAATACTTTGTTGTTGAAATGGATTCAAATGTTGCTGCACCAATTAGACTTACAGTTTTGAAGGGTTTGCCAAAATTCAATTTACAAGATACTTTACATCTTTCTTCAAAATATGAGACCCTTTTGGAAGATGGACTTTGTGTAAAGCTTTGTCAAAGATATAAGCTAATGGACATCAAGGGTGATTTTGAGAGAGATTTTGAAGACCAAAAATATAAGATACAGAGAATAAACTATGCTAATAGACCAGTAATCTATAATGGCTTTGGTAAGAGTTGGGATACAAACTTCTCAAACTTTGCTGGTGGTCTTGGTTGGTCGTAAGTTTTGGTGAGGTAATAAATGGCTAATCTTGTTACTTACTCATTAGTTGGGGGTTCCGACCTAAACTTGGCAACAGCTAACATTAGTGGTTCAGCTGTGTCAAGAAATATGTTCACAGAAACAAATACGGATGGTAAAAACGATGTGAGAACATATCTTCAATCTTGTCCAGGTATAAAATACTTTGATAGCTTTGGTGATACTGGAAATTGTGATGGTTTGTTTGTTCCTTCTACTGGACTTGAAACAATGGACTATGAGCAATGTTTATTCGTTGCTTATAATGGTACAGTTTATCGTGTTGATAGTACTGGAAACCATTATGAGATTGGAAACTATGCTCTTGGAAATACAGTTTGTTTTGCTGAAAGTGGTGGTGAAAGAGCTATCTTGATGTGGGTTGATGGAACCAATATACATGGCTATAACTTGAAGACAGATGAAACTGTTGATATAACTTTGCCAAAAAGAGCTTACAATGCTACAAACGAATACATCCAACCAACCCATATAGCTGTTGTTGATGGAACAATTGTCTTGAATGATAAGGGTAGTTCATATACTTACTATAGTATCAAGTTCCCATTGAATACGGCTTTGAGAAAAGTTTATAAGATTGTAAACGGAGAAGTTCAGTATCTTGCCGATGGTATCACTATAGACTATCAAGATGTTGATAGTGGAACCTACTGCTTCTTAGATGACTATGGAGCACAAAAATACTTCAATGGCTCCACATCAAGTGATAAATGCGTTGCTCTATCTTCTGTTGGTCCACTTTTGACTATGTTTGGTCCAAGTTCCATTGAATTCTGGCAAAAGGGTAATGCTGAATCTTACCAATCTTGGCAGAGAACTTCTTATACAATAAACAAAGAACAAGGTCTTGAAGCTCCATTTTCTATGGCTTCTGTAAACCATAAACAATTTTGTATAGGAACTGGTAAAGCAAATGCTAAATGTGTCTTGATGATTGATGGAACTACAGTTTCAAAAATCTCTCCATTATGGCTTGATAAAATTCTTGCTGTAAATGATGTAAAAGAAGTGAAGGGATGGACATATAGTAAAAACAACCATAGTTTTTATTTGTTTTCTATCAAGAACGAATGCTATGCTTATGACATTGACACAAACGAATGGCACATAAGAAGTTCAAGAAACTTTTATACTGGTAAACAAAAGAACTATATGCCATTATATGCTGTGTGGTGGAACAATAAAATCATAACTGGTTCAAGTGAAAATGGACATTTATTTGAGCTTGACGAAAACTACTACTATGAAGATTTTGATAATGTAAATCGTTTACCACTTTTGAGAATGCGTCAAACCCCAGTAATCACCACAAACTATAAACCATTTATCATTTACGAGTTGAGTGCTGAATGTAATACTGGTGCGAAAGAAGACTATGGTAGACCAGCAAAAGCTTTGTTACAGATTTCAAGGGATGGTGGCTATACTTATGGAAATGTAATAGAAGCAAGTTGTGGTAGACGAGGACAATATCAAACAAGATTGAGATGGCTAAATCTTGGTATGAATCGTGAATGTGTCTTGAGAATCTCTTATAGTGAGCCAACTGACTTTGTCATATCTGATTCTTCTATGAGAGTTCAAGAATTGAATACATCTATCTAATGGAGAAAATATGGAAATAAACAATGTTTTTGAATATAACCAACACTTTGTTGCTATGATGAATGTGATAAACAACGCAAAACTAAACCCACCAACAAAGGGTCATAAACATCATATTATACCAAAATGTTGGTATAAAATGAATGGTCTTGAAATAGATAATAGTGAAGAAAACTTAGTTTTACTTTCTTATGAAGACCATATTTTAGTACACAAATTAGCTATATTATGTGCTGCAACACCAGAAATGAAATCAAAGATGGGATTTGCAGTACATAGATTGCTAAAAGGGCATTTTAGTGGTTTACATCACACAGAAGAAACAAAGAAAAAACTTTCCAAATGTCGTAAAGGGAAACCTTCTGCTACTGGATGGAAACATACTGATGAAGCTAAAAAGAAAATGAGCGAAAAAAATAAAGGGCGACAAGGTTTTTGGAATGGTAAAAAGATGTCTGAAGAACATCGCACTAAACTTTCGGAATCACATAAGGGTATAATCCGTAGTGAAGAAACAAAGAAAAAGATGTCTATTTCTCATAAAGGGAAACATTCTACGGCAAAAGGGAAATCTTGGAAAATCGTAAATGGAAAACGTGTATGGTTTTCCAAGGAGGACAAACATGGAGGTGAATAACTCTTCAACTTTTGGTGAAATCTTACAAGCCATAAATGGTACGTGGGATATCTCCGAACAAGATGACTGGAAAGTGATTGAAATGGGTAAGTTTAGAATCTTCAAAAAGCTATGCCACGGAGAGGGTAATACTTGCTCAACCCCACTTCCACAAAAGTTTATAGACAAACGAACAGAAATCACCCCATATTTTCGTTTTACAAAAGACGGACTAAAGGGTGGTATCATAACACTACAAGATTCAGCTATAAAGTTGGATTCAACTACAAACAACGAACTTATAGTAATCTTACAATTTTAGTAAATGAGGAACAAAATATGAGTTTTACAGATATTTTAGGTGATATTCTTGACCCAGGTGACCTTTTTGGTTCAAAACAAGAATCAAGAATTGCTAAAGCTAATGAAGCCGCTGAAAAAGCATATAACAATGCACAGAATATGAGTGATGAGAATAGAAAATTATTCAATGACTACTATAGCAAAGCTGATGCTTTATATGGCGACCAAGCAAGCAAAGTTGGTGAAAGAATCAAGGCTCTTGAAGACCTTGATGTTTATGACCCAGGACAATTTAGTTATACTGGTGATGTCAATGATTTCTATAGTAAAGCTGCAAATCAAAGAATAAACGATGCTATGGGTCTCATTAGAGAACAGAGTGATATGTTTAGTTCAGACTATCTAAAAGCTTTGACTGCTCAACAGACCGCTATGGCAAGTGAAGAATGGGATAAAGCTTACGATAGATATATGCAAGATAGAAATCAGAAACTTCAAGAATTTTCCACAAACGCAAATCTTGGACAGCAAGCTTATAACAACAAATATAATAAGAATAAAGATTTGTTAGGCATTTCTCAAAATGCTCAAGACAATTTGATGAATGCTTATGGTTCAAATATTTCAAATTTGGCAAATCAAAACAATACAGATGCTCAAAACTATGCTAATTGGCAACAGCAAGTTGCTGCTAATGAAAATAGTAGAAAAGGTTGGGTTGGTCGTATTTTTGGATAAAATGGAGGATAATAAATTATGTTACCTAAAAACATAGAAACTTACTGCAAAGACGATAAGACATGGAAAGTAATAAATGGAAAACGTGTATGGTTTTCCAAGGAGGATAAATAAGTGCTCCCTATTTGGTTACTAGCTCTCCAAGCTGCTCAAAAGATTGGACAATCAGAAAATAACAATATAAATCAATTCAATGCTCAACAGCAACCCATTGTAAATGGACAACAGCAAAGACCAATGGTTCAAAACCCACAAATGAGTTCAACTTCAATTTCGTCTATCTACAATGCTTTGACAGATGATGACGAAGAATTGAAAAAGAAGAAAAACACAATAGGTATGTAATATGGCATCAGTCGCACAAACATATAGTACACTAACACAAGATGTTCCAATGGTGGATGACCGCTTGGGCGACTTTTCCACATTGTTCATCCCAGTGTCTCACACAAGTGGTCCAGGTAACTGGGGCATATCCGACATTGAATATGTCATACCACAAACCCAAGAAGAACATAACAATCTTTTGAATACTTACTATGCTCAAAGAGCAACTAATCCACAATGGAAAGAAATGGGTGAAGAAGAAGAAAAGAAAGCAAAGCATTTCAATTCAAAAGATGAAAAACCAAGAACTGATTTGGGTGCTCAATCTTCTGTTGTCCAAGGGGTAGCTTATGACCCGGATGATAATAGTGCTTGGCTACAAATGAATGGTAAGTGGTATCAATATAGTGCCACACCAAGCCAATTCCAAACTTTCTTGAAAAGTGGTTCATTGGGAAAAGAAATGAATCGTATAAAGAAGGGCGATTCTATGTCTTTGACAAGAATTAGTGGAGGTAAAAATCCACCTGGTCGTACTTCAAAGATTTCAGGTCTTTTGAGTTCACTTACAAAATAAATACAATGAGGTATAAAATATGGCTATAAACACAAACATTAGTCCAACTGTTTCACGGAGTTTATACACCAAGAGACTTTACACAGCAACTAATTTATATGAATGAAAATGCTGCTAAAGCATTGAGAAGTGCTGCTGATTTCGCTTTAGACTTACAAAATGAATCAGTAAAACAAAAACAAAAGAAAATTATAGAAGATGAATACAATCGTCAACAGACTTTGAAAGAAAACATTGCTAATGATGAAAGACTTTTAGTAAAGCTAAAGAATGATTTGGCTGAATTGAAAGCTGGAAAAGAAGTTCAAATGAGAAGTGGCGAACAAATGATGCCACAGAATTTGACACCAACTATGCTGTCGGCAATGGATGCTTCGAATAAAACTGACGAAAATAAATCTTTTTGGAATTTTATGCCAGCGGAGGATTTCTAATATGTTAGGATATAATGACTACAATTTTCTCACCAGTAAAGAATGGAGAGATGCTATAGACAAGAAAAACAAAGATGTAATCAAACGTGGGCAAGAAATTCTTGGTTTTACTGGTAATGATGTTGATGGTATTGCTGGTAATGCTACAAGAAATGCTTATAATACACAAATGCTTGAAGCCGACCAATACTATGCTCCAACTAAAAAAGCACAGTTTATCCCAAATGAAAATGCCAATCAACTTTATCAAGATTTCAATGATGCTCAAGTTTATGGTTTCAACAAAGACGAAGCCGTAAACGAATTGAATCAAGAAATCTATAACGAACAAGTTGCTAAACTTGAATCTCAAATTGCTCAAGTTGAAGAAAGAATTGCTCGTAATAAGAGAGCTTTGACTGGCAAATCTTATGAAGATGTAAACAAACAACTTGGTCAGTTGGAAATGGACAAGATTGGTTTCCGTTTCAATAGACAACCAACTAACAATGACCCAACTTCTTTCTGGAGATGGAACCAAGCAAGAGTTGATACTAAAGAAGCCAATGATTTGAGAAAAGCCGAAGCCAAAAATAAATTTGGCAATGAAATCTCCAAATGGGAAAACAGACAATTTGACCCAAATATGACTGCTATGGAAGTTCGTCAAGAAATAAGGAACATTGAAAATGCTATCCAAGAGGGAAAGAACATTGGTGCTGATGTATCTCGTTTGGAAAAAGTGCGTCAATCTTTGCTTGACAGAATTAGTGGTAAGGGTACAACTGCTGCTGAAGATAAAACTGGTGAATTTGAAACTTACTTGGTTGAAGTTCAAAATGGTTTACATACTGCAGAAGAAATTGACAACTATGCTGAAGAACACAAAGACGAATTGACTTGGGGGCAGTATAATAAACTTCGTGAAGCTTCTATAAAAACTGGAAAGAAAGAAGATGATAAAGCCAAAGCCAAACTTGAAAAAGACGCAAAAGCACTTTTCCAAAAAGAAAGACCAAGTGAAGATTGGGAAGATGTTTCCGAAACAACAAGACAGAAATACAGAGATAGAGCACGAGGTAGATAATGGCAAATAAAACAATGACTTTACAAAAAGCCAACGCAATACTTGCTCATAAAGAAGACTATAGTTCAAAACAGATTGAAGAAGCACAAAAGTTTATAGACACAAACCAAAGTGCTTCTGTAGATATGTCTATAGAAAAAGCAAGAGCTATACTTGACCACAAAGAAGACTATGACCAAAATAAAATTGACCAAGCTTCTGCTGTGGTTGCCAATTATAGACCAGCTCCTGGTAAGTGGATTGGGAAATATATCCCAATCAACAAAGAGGGAGGTTTCAACTTCAACTGGAGACAAGCCTATAATAAACCAATCAAAGATGACGAAGATGTCCAAAAACTTGATGAATGGAAAAATACACAAGTTTGGGATGTTGACGATAAAATTGACTTGCGTGATGTGGCTAAAGATATGGGTTTCAAACACACAGATGAAAGTTGGAAAGACTTTATAAAGAGTGATAGATTCCCAATTTTCCAAGACTTCTTGAAAGATGTACAAAAAACACAACAAGACAAAGAACTTGATAAAATTTGGAGTGGTGAAGAACCATCTCCACAATGGACACCATTTGGCTATAAAGAAGTTCCTGGCTCTATGTTTGCTGCTAATTTTACTACACCAGTTGCTAAAGAATACGCAAGAAAGAATTATGAAAACATAAATGGTGTTGGTGATATGGCAGTACCATTGACAGTTGATGTTTTGACTAATGCAGCTATGTTAGGTTCGGGAAAAGCAGCTGGATGGTTCAATAATCCAAAAGTGAAAGATTTTGTCGCAAATACTACAGCTCCAATTATATCTTCTGTTGGTGATGCTATAGTAAATGACAAAACAGCACGTGATGCGGCAGTTGGAACCTTGGTTGGTTATGCTGCTAATAAAGCCGCACCTAAAATGATAACTTCAGCTGGTAGATGGGTTTTTGGTGGACAAAGACAAGCTACTCCAACTGTAAAATCTGTTTATGGTAAAGCACGTGAGGCATTGGATGATGCTGTAAATCAAGCAAGAAAACAAGCTGACATTGAAGCTAAATCCATTGTCAAAGAAGCTCCTGGTGTCTATAAAGACTATAATAAAAACATTGCTTATACTGACGATGTTGTAGAAAAAGCAGTTGCCGAAGAAGAAGGTTTCGTTGTAAAAGACTTGAAAGATATACCAACTAAAGCGAATGTTGTTGATAGAGAAGACTTGGTTGAAAATGTTTACGAACCAGAACTTTCTATGAGAACAAGCAAAGACTTTTTCAAGAAATCCAATAGTAAACCTGATGTTACTGCTGAACCACGAAAGCCAAATACAAATGCTGCTGGTGGTGATTTAGTTGCCAAAATGAAATATGACAACTTCCAAGAAGCAGTTGATAAATTGAGAAGTGGAAAAGCAACTGCTAAAGATTGGCAAGATAACTATGAAGCTATGGAAAGTGCCAGTAAATACTTGGGTCTTCCAACTATGGAAAGCAGGGGAAACTGGGCTAATGCTCATATAGGAATACTTGGTGACTATCTTTCTAATATACCTGGTTCAAATCCAAGAGCAAGCCAACGATTTATGAATAGTATACTGAATCTTGTTCCACCAGATGTGTATAACTTAGAAAAAGCGAAAAAAGAAAAGAAAACTGAAGAACTAAAACGCATTTATGGTCTATAATAAAAAAAAGAGAGCTAATCGCTCTCTTTTTCTTTATTTGCTTTTCTTTTTCTTTGTAAATCACGATAATAGTGTGGATGTTTCTTTCGCCATTGCTTTTGAAATTCTCTTTGGTAAGTTGTATAATCGTCAAGTTGTGAAACTTCAACACCAGATGTAATCATTTCTTGTCTATGCTCTTTCCACCATTTCTTTGCGGCTTTATTTAGTTTTTCTTTTTCTTCGGGATGTTCAGCAAACCATTTTTTTCTTGCTTTACTTATATTTTTTCTATGCTCTTCTGTAAATTCTCTCATTGAAAATCCTCCTACTTTTCTTCATAGTTTGTTGCGTGGGTTGGGTAAGTTTTATATGAATTTGGGTTATATAAATCGTCTGTATAAAGTTCAGTTTCTGTTGGGTATGTTCGTGTCTTTATTTCAAGTTCAGCTATAACTGCTTGTAATCTTACGATTTCTTTCTTCAATTCTTCAACTTCTTGTTTCATTGTCTTTTCCATTTTATTTGTCTCCTATATGTTACTCAAAAAAGCCTTCAAGTTCGGAATTGTTTTTCTTGATTCTTTCCAAAACATCCATTTGGTTCAAATAGCGAGCAGCAGAATCTATAATAGTGTGTAATCTAACCAAACGATTTTGAATTTTAGATTGACGATTCTTGGACTTGCTCAAATTCTTTATAGAAGAATAAGCACCCATAATACGAAGTTCAGCTGTATATTTTGTCATAACACTTGTCCAAACTTTGTCTTGATAATAGTTTTCAAAGTTTTTCTTCACTTTGTCCAAATAGATAGCAAAATCATCACTTTGGTCTTCCCAACGAAGGAAATTTGTTCCTGGAACAGTAGGAAGAAGAAAATGACGAACATAAGGGTCAGTGTCTTTTGGGTCTAATGATTTCAAATACTTGTACTTGTAATATGCCATAATATATTTCTCCATTTTGTTTATTTTATTTATATAGTATATATAACTTTTATTTTCTAAATTTTATCCCTTTTTCTTTTCTGTATAGTAATGTTCAATAATACACCTAAAAATTTCATATTCTTGGTCTTCATAAGCTCTAATACTGCGAAAAAGTTCATCTTTCCAAGAATAAGATGGTACAGTTCCAAATTCTTCATTTATACTATCAACTTTTTCTTTTATAAGTTTTAGCTTTTGTCTTCTATCAAATTCACCATTTGGGTCTATATTATGTTCAAAGCTATATTTTAGAATGTCCATAGTCTGTTCATCTATATCCATAGCAGTTCCAATATAACATCCATCATAGTCTTCTGGGGATAATAAATCCCAGAATTTTTGTGATATTTCAGCAAAATGTTTATCTTGGAAGTTATAGAACTGTTCCAATTTGTTGTCATCATAATACCATTTCATATTTGTCTCCTATCTAATAAAAATCACATATACAAATGGAATAGCCACCAATACGAATCTTGGGTCGGGAATGAGCCAAGTTTCTTCATAGATATATTTTGCGATTTTCTTTATTTTCTTCATTTTTGTATCCTTTTGTTTGCTTTATTTATAACTATAATATAGCATATTTTTGTGGCTTGTCAAGACCTATTTTATGATTTTTTGTTCATTTTAGAACTGCAAAATTAGGGTTTTCTTACAAAAAGCTTACAAAACCCATATTTTGCCGTAGAATGCCGTAGAAATGCCGTTTTGTTTCAATGCTATAATCCTATTAGGAAGGGGTAAAACGCCCAGGAAGAGGTCTAAAACGGCAAATACTGGCGTTTTTGGTGGTCTATCCACCATATTTTTGCCAAAAATATAAATATATCAGTTCATGTAAGAAAAAAATAATCAAAATAGGTCTTGACAAATGAAAATTATATACTATATTTGTATATGTGATTACCCAAAAGGGTAAAAATTTGAAAAATAAAAATTATACATATAGTAGTAATGAATTAGTAAAATAGCTACTTACTAATTTGTTATAGTGGAGATTGGAATAGCTACCCAATTGAAACAAAATCATAAAAAAGACCCTCAATGAGAATGAAGCCCCTTGTTGAGATTGTCTATGAAAACCAGGGCTTCAAACAGGTTAGTAATAGATAGTCTCAATAAGGGGTATTTTTTATGCAATACACATCAAAGACAGAAACACCAATTATAAACAAAAACGAATGGTCTTTTGAAAAGACAGTTCATTTTATACCAAAAAGAATGGAAACTTCTTTATTTTATACAATAAAAGAAGCAGTGGAGGTTTCTTATAATGAAATCTCTTATAGCATAGTTCAAAATCGTTGCAATTTATGCAATAGTATTGAATATATTAGTAAAAATAATATAATGAATACTATTGCACAAATTGCAACACTTCATGAACTATCCACAAAAGAAATAGAAGTTAGAAAACAGTTAGAAGAATACTATAAAGAATACGCAAAAAATCATCACTTTCCTGACATTCATTTGAATGTTCATAGAACGACAAATGCTGATAAAGCAAAGAAAATAAAAGGAGGATTTGCTTATAGACTTGCTATCACTATAATGGATAGTAATATAGTAAACAGTGTCTTGATGAATGAAATGATTTGCTCAATTTTGCCAAAACACACACAGTTCATCCCAACATATAAAGATATAAAACAATCCATAAAATACTGGTTCAATAAAAGATATCCAAATGTACCAGTTGATGAAGAATTGTGGAAAAGTCTTGAAGAATTTGTAAATTCTTTTGATGGATTTGAAAAATACTATAAAACTATAGCAAATAAAGCTACAAATGTTAGTGCTGTAGTTGATTGGATTTATGGTGGTGAAAATGAGTGGATTCTTCATAAATGCCGTAATGATAAATCAACAAAAGTTGAAATCAAAGTTGAAGAAACAGAAAAATACAAATACTATGACTTCAATAAAAAATCATATAAAATCCCAGTAAAATATGTAAAAAACGAAGAATGGATTGAAGTTTATGAATATGGTGCGAAAAGAAGTGATAGATGGATTTCGGTTCAATCTAAAAACAAAGAGTATTGCTTGTGGATGCCAAGAAAAGCTAAAGAATTTTTAGCAACATATTATAGAGAAAATGGTGGAAAAGAAACTAAAAAGTTTTTACATAACTGCTTGATTGACGAAATGTTTGAAATTGAAGAAAATTGGAATAGTATAAAGAGTTATCTTTCCAAAGAAAAGGGTGTTTGTAATGATAAACAATTCTTCTATGACTTTGCTGGTCTTTTGTTGAAACATAAAGATTCTTTCGTTGATGAAGAACCAAAAGAAAGCCCAATCATTGAAGAAAAAACACAAAAAGAAACGAAAGACCTATTTGACACTATAGTTGAAGAAACTATCAAAGAAACAGTTATAGAAAACCAATATAAAGATATGGAAATGCCAAAAGAACTTGATGGTCTTGATTCAGGCTCAAAAGATTGGTGGAGTGCCTTGTCCAAATACTAATATACATAAAATATAAGAGAGGATGAGTTATGTTGACAAACGAACAAAAAGAAGATATAGAAAAGCATATTATAGAAATTCGTGAAAATGGTAATGTTGATTCTGCTATAGCAAAACTTGCGATTAGTATAAGACATATTATAGTTGAAATGAAAAACACTAATATAATAGATGATTTTCAAAAATTGGAACATTTATCAGAATCTTATGAATACTATATAACAGTTTTCCATAAATTGATGAATTTGGTAGAGGTATAATATGTCACACATTCCAGCTTGGCTACAAAAATTAGAAAACAATGTAAACTTGTTCAAGAGAATCTTAGAAGATAATACAACCAAGAAACAGCAAAGAGAATATGCCAATGAGTTTATAGAAACTGACCAATATAAACAACTTACTGACGAAGAAAAGACCCAAGTTGACAAGACAGTTGCTTATCTAAATTCCAAAGATTGGGATAAAGAAATAGAAAAGACCCAAGAAGCCATTATAGATTGCGAACTGAAATATAAGAAGGGTCTTGTAAACTATAAGAAATGGTTACTGGAAAAAGATTTTATATAAATAAGATGTAATCTATCATATCCATAATGACAATCTCCTAAATGAATGAATGAGTCCTATCACCCAAAAGGTGGTAGGGCTTTTTCGTGTATAAATAAATATAATAAATTAGGAGATAATAAATGATAGCACACTATCTTTTCCCATATTTGGCAAAAATAAATCCACCAGTTTCTGTAAGAAATGTAAAAGAAAATCATCCATATAGAACTATGGATGGTTTCTTTGATTTTTCAAATTTACCACTTGAAAACTATAGCTCATATAAACTAAACGAGCACCACTTGACAACAAATAGTATATGGACTTATGTTTTCCCAAAATTTATGGATGATTTTGGTTTAGAATGGTCTTTAGACGAATATGATTTTGTACAGTTCAATAAAGATAATCAAGACCTATCTTTCCACGAATATAATAAACCAATGGATATAGAAGTTCAAGCCGATAAAATTTATTTTTCATTGAGAGATTTGGATGGCACACAACTTACAGCATATCATCGTTTATTTGTTGCTCCACACCAAATAGCCACAGTTTACAACTATACAGCAAAAACAGATAGAATTTTGCGTTTGAATTGTGATAGTATGGTAATACCACTTATACCACTTATAACACCATATTTTCAAAAAATATATGTTTATGACTATAGAGATAACTACAAATTTGCTCAACCAACAGATGTAACAGATGAATTGTTTGCTTATATAACCTTCAATGTGAATAGGATATATGGAAAATGAAAGAATTAGAGAGAGATTTTGTATGAAGTGTATATTTTCTATAATGAATTGCCCTTTAGGTAATAAAATAGCCAATGAAATGATAGTTTGGCTAAAACCTTTATTTGATATAACAGAAGTGTACCATAATGGAAAAGAATGGGAATGGCCAGGTATAAATGCAGCTTGTGCTCTATCACTTTCCATAAATGAGCCAGTACTTTATATACACACAAAAGGTGCTGGACATGATAATACTGCCCAAAAACCAATACGAGATTTTTGGAAAAAAGAACTAACCACTAAACTTTCACTATATGAAAAAGCATTAGAAACACACGATGTTGTTTGTCCTATAACTGGTAAAGAAAAACAAACTTGGTTCAATATGTTTATGGCAAACCCAAAAGCTTGGGATACTATAAAGAATAGTCTAATAAAACCAAATCTTGAAAATAGATACTTTTATGAAAATATGTGGTATAATACTAATACAGATGTTTATGGTATAGTTTCAAATGATATAGATTCTACTAATGTTTCAAATATATGGAAATTTGTAAAATAAAAATTATACATATCATATAAATGATTCAAACAAATGGAGATTGAAATATGAAAAATTTTGCTTATGTTGTTTACAATATGAAAGATAAAGACTTTTACATTATGGACAAAAATACTTATGAGAAAATGTATTTTCAGCGTAAAGCTCGCTATGTAATCATCTTTGATGTGGAATACGATGGCAACAAAATAAACAATATGAAACTACCAAGACCACCTTATGGATTGGAAGAATGTGAAGCAATAGTAAAAGAGCTTTTGGGAGAATAAGAATGAGAAAGATATACAATGTTTATATGAATGTTATATTTGAAACACCTATAGCAGTTGGACAAGTTGAGCCACCATATACATTTGAGTTTATAGCTAAAAGATTGCTTACTGAAGAAAGTGAAAATGAAGAAAAAATTTTTTGGTGTTGGAGATATATGAAAACACACATAGTAGGTACTGATGTCTCACCACAAAAGGTTGATGACTTGTTTGGTGAAAAAATAAAAGAAATCATAGTAAACAGAAAATTGAAAGAAATAGAAAAAGACTTCACATAATACATATCATAAAGAGAGATGAATATGCTAACAGACAATAATCATTTAGACAAAGACACAATCAAAAAGACTGGTTCAATCTATACACCACTTGAAATTGTTGAGAAAATGATGTCCAAGGTTGAAGATGAGTTTTGGTGCGACCCAACAAAGACATTTTGTGACCCAACATGTGGAACTGGTGCTATCATTATCCCAATGCTTGACAATCGTGTAAAACATGGTATAGACCCAACAGTTGCTTTGAAAACAATGTATGGTAATGAATTGCTCAAAGATAGCTATGACATTTTGATGAAAAATTTGGAAGATTGGGCTTTGGCTCATAATGTATCAGACACAAGTTGGAAAGAAAACTTTTATAATGAAGACTTTTTCGTTTTCATAAAAAGAGTTGATGACCCAGATAAAGCTCCATTGGAGGGTTTCTTTGAATGAAAATAGACTGCTTTATAATGAACCCACCCTATACTGATAATGGCTGTAACATAATGGTTCATGGAAAAGGTAACAACTTAGCTACAAGAATAATGAAAACACTTGAAAAACAAAGAGTGGTTTGTATATCTGGACTAAATGCCCCAAGTTCAATGAAACATAAAATCACTTTATTTGAAGCACAGGGTTGTTATGTATTTGAAAATGCTAAAGTCTATACTTATATTTGGTGTATGAATGACAATAAACCAAATCTATATAAAGATTTTCACTGTTTGAAAAGATTGAAAAAATCAAAATACTTCTTTCTAAAATTGACTTCTACTATTACGCCTGAAATAAAAACAAAAAACAAGAGTGAAAATAATAGAGTCTATGTAGATGTTGAAAATGATGAAGAAATGAAAGAAATAAATGAGTTTTTGAAACAAAACTATACACCATATAAAGACTGGTTCGTTTCTCTAACAAAACCAATGTGGTGTATAGCAAACATATTATACAATAGCAAATGGAGAGATAGGTTTGTAAAATGATAGGATGGATTTTAGCAATAAGTTGTATAATAGGAACTATCCTAAATTGTAAGAAAATCAAATGGTGCTTTCTTATATGGTTTATTTGTAATATAGCTTGGTTTATTTTGGACTTCTATACACAACAATATGGACGATGCGTTTTAGACACAGTTCAAACTATAACAGCTATATGGGGTTTTATAGAATGGAGCAAGAAATGAGAATAGATTGTTTTATAATGAATCCACCATACGATAATAAATCCGATGGTTTATGCCAAAAAATAGATATGGCAATGAAAAAATTAGAAATGAACTATTGGATAACTATACACCCAATATATAGAACAACCACATATAAAATTGCTGAATTTGTTGAAAACCCTTTCAAAGACTACAATAGTAAATCACCAAATTTGTTTATTATGGATATGAAGGGAAATATAAACGAATATATGAGCTTGAAAAAAGCTTGGTTTTGGCAACCGAAAAGTGGATATAATCTATATGCTCGTTATAACTATAACTTTTGTATAATCCCAGATGCTAAAATGAATTTTTCTGGTGGTGGAAGATCTACAGTTTCAAAAGATTTTCCATTAGATTTTCTTGAATGGTTACAAACCGATAAAACAGCACAATGGTTTAGAAAAACTTTCTTTCATATAAACACCAAAAACCCATGTGTAAACAAATTATGGGAGATATACAATGAGAAGAAGAAGAATAAAGACAAATCCAAAGAAAAAGACAGAGGTATAAATGATTCACGATTTTAGTATAGTTTTTGATACAGAGAGTGAATACTGGCAAAGAGTTTTAGACATATTTGCTGCTAATGAAACCTACCCAAAGAAGAAAACTAAAGGACGAGAACTACACCATAAGTTTCCTCGTTCATTTAGTAAAAAGCTTGGGGAAGAAGTTGATAATACAGAAGAAAATTTGATAAGTCTATCACCAGCAGACCATTTTAGAATCCACTACTACTACTATCTGTTAGCTAATAAAGGTTATAGACAACCAATGGCTTTGGCTTTTCAACTTATGGTTCGTTCACCATCTAAACAAATAAGTCCTGCTACTATGGAAGAAATGGCTTTTGACTATGAAGAATTGAGACGAGAAGCCATTGTAGCAAGAAGTGATGCTATAAAGAAATGGAGTAAAAACAATCCTGAAGCAGTAAAATTGAAGAACAAACATATAAAAGAATCACAAAATAAACCCGAAGTAGCACAAAAGAAAAGTAAATCTATGAAGGGTAAGAATGCTGGTTCGTCTAATGGAATGTATGGAAAATCAACAGCAATAAAAGGGCATTCATGTACAGATTGGATGACAGAAGAAGAAGTTGACCGATGGAAAAATGCGATTTCTAAAACATTGACTGGAAGAGTAAAAACTGAAGAAGAGTGTAAACATATTTCCGAATCAAAAATGGGTTCAAAAAATCCAATGTTTAGACGATTCTCATGGAAAGATGAAAATGGAAAGTTCAAAAATATAAATCTACCAGATGATATAAAAGATGAAGAACTTGGTGAATATAGATTTTTGTTACACTTTTTTGCCGGAAAAGACTGGCGTTCAAGAATAAAGAAAGTTGTTGAAATTTTAGAGCTAATGGAGGAACTAAATGAAGTTCATAAAAGATGAAACAGCTGCTAAAGCTTTAGCCAAACTTATAACTTGGATAATAGAAACAAAATACTATAAAAACCACGAAATAAGCGAATGCCACTTTCTTGTAAGAGAGTTTGCTTACAAATATAATCAAAACCCCGCCAAAGTGAATAGCCAAATTCACTTTTCACTTCAAAAATTGAATGTAAAATACAAAAGATATAGCCAATCCCCTCGTTCAACCAATGAAAAATATGAGAATTGGCTCAATAAATATAGCTCACAAAACTTATAAATACCATATAACCTAAAATAGGGAGAAAAAATGAAAGAAGAATTTGATATACAAGCCCTAATAGACGATTTCACTGAATTTGAGAAACGCTCTTACGCAAGATTCAAAGACTTATACGAACAAATCAAAGCAGACAGAAAGTTTATAGCTGGTGCTCAAACAGACCAACTTGATAATACTTTGATTGGTGATGAAGTTCCAAACTGTAAATTGAATGTTGTCCAAAACGCAATTCGTACAGTTGTAAATTCCTATCTTCCATACCAATATAAATGGCAGTATGATAATCAAGATTTGAATGCTCTTTCAAATCAGTTTTTGTCTGATGTTGACAACTATACGGCTTCAGTTGAAGCTTTATCTAATGCTGTTGGAACTGCTTTGGGTGTAATCGTTTTCTCAACAGAAGAAGACATTGACGGCTCAATCAAACCAATTATGTACAGTATACCTGACGTAACCAATGTTAGACTTGACCCAGATGCTACAAAGCTAAACTTTTCGGACGCAAATAAAGCCGCTATCGTTGAGTTGAAATCAAAAGAATGGATTGAAAACAATTATGGTCTTGATGTTCATAATGTGGAAAAACCACTTATAAACATTTCAGAAAAATATGATTCCAAGAAACAAATCCCATTGGTAACATATTATGTAAAAGACGATAATCAAGTTATAGTTTATAAGTTAGTAAATGATACTTTATTAGAAGAACCAATCGTCTTGCCATATAGCTATATCCCAGTTGTTCCAGTTTTTGGCGAACAATCTTGGACAGAAGAAAACAAGATGACTTGGACTGGTATCACTACACAAATGAGAGCAATCCAAAGACTTATCAACTATAGTTATAGACAACTTTTGATTCGTTGTGCTACCGTACCAAAAAATACATGGGTAGGGGGTTCACTTGCTACCCAGGGTTTTGAAAATGAATGGAGAAATTCATATAAAACTTTGAGTGGATACTTACCATATAATGAATATGACCATAAGACTGGACAGAAATTAGACCCACCACAAAGACTTTCAAATGAAATTCAGTTTGGTGATGTTTCACAGTTGATGCAGAATGCTTTAGGTTTGACCAATACAATCATTGGTATCCCAGCAACTGGTTTGGAAACAGATGTTGAAAAGACAGCAACAGAAGTTTTGGCAAACCAAAAGACTTTCAACAACAATGTAAGAAACTATCTTTATCACTTGAAATTCTCTATGCAGTTGCTTGGTATGATTTTCGCTGAAGAAACCCTACATCAACCATTGTATGGCAAAATCAAAGTGAAAGTTGTTGAAGGACCTGATGGTGCTATGGAAAAACAAGAAGCAAGAGTTCAACTACAATCTTATGCTAATCTTGTTACGACAGATGATGAAAAACAGAAATTGCTTATGGCTCAATGTGCTGTTGAAGATGACAATTCTTATATTAGAAACTTTGCTCAATCTCTACAACCAGCTCCAACACAAGCCGAACTTCAATCACAACAGTTAGTAGAACAAGCAAATACTGAAATCAAGACAAGAGACCAGCAAATTATGGAACTTCAAAAACAAATTGCTGAATTGAGACAGCAACAGCAAATTCAAGCTTATAGTCTTGAAAGGGAAATGCTTTTGGCAAGACAGAAATTTGAGCAAGAAAAAGAAATGAAAATTCTTGAAGCAAGACTTGACAAGAATGACCCTGTTGAAATTATGAAAGATGATGCCGAAATCACAAAAGCAAATCTTGAAGTTGAAAAAGCTGCTGTTGAATTGAGAAAAGAACAAATTAGAGGTATCGTATAATGACATATATCCCTTTTATCTCGCAAGATGATTTGGTTTTAGATAACCAACAGAAAAGACTTGTTGGTGGTAAGATTGAGGTTTTAGACCCAATCTCTAACAACCCAGTTGACATTTTCATTTATGATGGTTCAAATGACAACTACATTGTTGCCACAAACCCAATTTATCTTGATGTCAATTCAAGACCAGAACACACTTACTTTTCAACACAGTTAGTCTTATGTCGTTTATACAAATACATTGGAAACTTCTCCGACCCAATGATTGACGATGATACTAATAACTGGGAATTTGTTCGTGAATGGAATGGCTCTTTTCACGAAAACGACCAAAAGAATGATACTATAGTTTATGGTTTCAGTTCAATACAAAACGCAAATCCCGACCTTGGTTCAATCACGGTTGTTGGATACTGGAATAACTATGACTGTGAAGCAAGAACTTATGTTTGGGATGCGAACTGCGTTCAAACCCCAGATAATGGCTATATCGTAAAAGCAAATGGAATTGACACTGGTCGTTGGATTTTGAAGTTTGATGGTGAATGGCTCCCATCAACTTATTATGGTGTATACCCAGGAAGAGAAGCAAATATAAATGCTTTGCTTTCTTATGTTGCTACTGTTGGTACATCTCAAGTTCCAACAGCTCCTGGTGTATATTTACAAAAGGGTGTATATAACAATCTTACATCAAACCTAACAACAAACAAGAAAGTTTTGTTGGATGCTGACACACAGTTCACTAAACAAGACTTCTTGTTCACAGTTCAAGATGTAAATGTAATAGGAAACGCAAC
>JAZNYZ010000042.1:0-55448 GCA_045594685.1 Acutalibacteraceae bacterium
CATTTCTACAACAACGAAAGAATCCAATTAAAAACAAAACTGACTCCAATGGAATATCGAAGTCAGTTTGTTGCTTAAATTTTAATATTTAACACCATAGGGGGTGTTTTTTGTACTGTCCGCACAAATTGGGGCAGTTCACACTGCAAGAATTCTTTTTTAGTTGAAAGTTTAAAGAGAGAAGTTGCAAGTTTCGGGGCAAAGCCAATTATAATGTTTGGAAGCAACGCTTCCCCTGAATTTTCCACTTTCCACTTGCCATTTTCAATTATTTATTGTAATAAATGGTACTTCCCTCTTCTACTGAATGGGTAAGCCAAGTGTTACCGCCGATAACGCAGTTATCACCAATTTTAGTGTTACCACCAAGAATAGTTGCATTAGCATAAATAACAACATTATTGCCAATATCGGGGTGACGCTTAATGTCTTTAACAGGTGCGCCGTTTTCATCAAGCTCAAAGCTTTTAGCACCAAGGGTAACGCCCTGATAAATCTTAACATGGTTTCCTATTGTGGTGGTTTCACCGATAACAATACCTGTACCATGGTCAATAAAGAAATATTCGCCAACAGTTGCACCTGCGTGAATATCAATACCGGTTTTTTCATGGGCATATTCAGTCATAACTCGGGGAATAAGCGGGACCTTAAGAGTATAAAGCTCATGAGCAAGACGGAAAATTGAAATCGCATAGAAACCCGGGTAGCAGATAAGTACTTCCTCGTGGCATTTTGCCGCAGGATCGCCCTCGTAAATAGCTTCAATATCTTTAATAAGAAGCTGTTTTATTTTCGGAAGTCTTTCAATAAATGAGTTGCAAAGCTCCTCGGGGGTTTTTTCCATTGGTGTACCGTTGAAGGCATAAGCACCCTTTATCTGCTCAATAAGTCTGTTATAAATATTAAGCAGCAATTCCGTTTGAGAAAGAACATTTTCACTTCCCTCACTATGCTTGAAATAGTTAGGAAATAAAAGTGATTGCAAATCCTTTATAACTTTTACAATTTCTTTTCTGTTAGGGATAAGCTCTTTATCTGCATCTTTTTTAAGAAAGCATTCCCCGTTTATTGCCTCAAGATTTTTAACTGTTCCTGTTATCAATCCTACCGATTCTAAAAATCTTTCCATACCCTTTACCTCATTTATAAAGCTCTGTTGAAAGGTAACGCTCACCTGTATCTGTCAACACAGCAACTATATTTTTCCCTTTGTTTTCAGGGCGTTTTGCAAGTTCAATTGCACCAAAGAGAGCCGCTCCTGATGAAATACCAACTGCTACTCCCTCTTTTTGCGCCATTTTGCAAGCATAAGAGAAAGCATCTTCATTTGAAACATCAATTATTTCATCATATATTTCTCTGTCAAGATTTTCAGGCACAAAGTTTGCTCCGATGCCCTGAATAGAGTGTGCACCTGCAACACCTTTGGTAAGTAATGGTGAACTTAAAGGTTCAACTCCTACAACTTTAATATCTGTTTTTTGTTCTTTAAGAAATTTTCCTGTACCTGAAAGAGTTCCGCCCGTACCAATTCCTGCAACGAGAATATCAACCTTTCCGTCAGTATCATTCCAAATTTCAGGGCCGGTTGTTCTATAATGTGATTCGGGGTTTTGGGAGTTATCAAACTGAGAAGGAATAAACGAATTTTCATATTTTTCTGAAAGTCTTTGTGCTTCTTCAATAGAGCCCTGCATGCCTTTTTTGCCATCGGTAAGCACAACTTCTGCTCCGTAGGCTTTCATAAGCATAATTCTTTCTTTACTCATAGTATCTGGCATAACAATTATCACTTTATAGCCTTTTGAAGCTCCGATTGCCGCAAGACCAATACCCGTGTTACCGCTTGTGGGTTCGATGATTACACTGTTTTCTTTAAGAATTCCATCTTCTTCAGCCTTCAAAATCATCTGAAGCGCAGGTCTGTCCTTTGCGCTTCCCGTAGGGTTAAAACACTCTAATTTTGCAAAAATATTTGCTTGTAAATTTTCCTCTTTTGAAAAATTAGAAAGCTCCATAAGGGGAGTTTTCCCAACCAACTCATCTATGTTTTTATAAATTTTCATAATATCTACATCCTTTATAACATAATATCACAAAGGCCCTTTCTTTACAAGTGTAGCAAAGCTGATTATTCCATGTAAATTTTCTCAAAAAAGCTTTTACTGCTTTTTCCATAAGGGCGGTTAAATCTGCCTAAATTTTCTAAACTACCGCCCACAGTAATATTATTCACTTCTTCACGACAAGTGAGAGTAATTTTAAAGCCTTCATCTCTTACAATGGTTTTCAAGGTATCATTTTTAATTCCATAGGGATAAGCCATAATATAGGTTTTCTTTCCTGTTATTCTTTCGAAATCTGCATTAAATTTTTCTATATCTTTATATATAAGCTTTTTATACTCTTCTTCACCTTCTCCATAAATTTTCCCCATTCCTCTACGACCACTTAAAGAATGAAGATTATAGGAGTGACAACCTAAGGAAATCAATTCTTTTTTTGCCAGTTCTTTTACATCTTTTTCATTCAGATAAGCGTATCTGTCATCAGTATCACCATTTTTAGTATATAACTCCACAAGAGAGCCAACTAAATTCATATTTGCAGGGTATTTATATTCTTCGAGAAGTGGCAGAACCTTTGTAATAAAACTTCGTTCTCCGTCATCAAAGGTTATAATTATGGGGTTTTGGGGTAATTTTTCGCCTTTCTCTGCATACAAGCTCAACTGTTCAAAGGATATGGGATTTATATTATGATTTTTCATATATCGGAAATCCTCTTCTAAAACTGAAAGAGGGATTACATAATCTCCCCATATAGCTTTATTTTCGCTTATCTGATGATACATAATAATAGGGATTTCTTCTCCGATTTCAGAAAATACATCTACATAGGGCGATAAAGTATTCAGAAATGAGCCTAAAAGCATAATTAAACACAGAAAAAATGACATTATTGCTATTTGCTTGAACGTGAAAATCTTGAACATATAACCTCTCCCACACAAAAAATTCGTCTTTTTATTAAAATATATGAAAATTTTTTGATTTTTTGCAAACAAATGTTTGCTTTTTTTGAATATATGTGTTATTATATACAAGGAAACAGAAAATTTGTTCGGAAAGGTGATTTTATGGAACCTATTAACGAAACTCAAAAAAGAATATATGAATTTTTAGTGGAACGCTCTCAGGATGGCGTTCCCCCATCAGTTCGAGAAATCGGTGCCGCAGTTGGTCTTAAATCCACATCCTCTGTTCAGGCTAACCTTGATGCTCTGGAAAAAGCCGGTTACATTATGCGTGACCCTCTTCTTAAAAGGTCAATCAGAATTCTCGGTCAGGCAGAAAATGTTACTCATGTTCCCCTTTTAGGTACTGTTACGGCAGGTATGCCCATTCTTGCAGTTGAGCAGA
This sequence comes from Acutalibacteraceae bacterium, assembly GCA_045594685.1. GTDB lineage: Bacteria > Bacillota > Clostridia > Oscillospirales > Acutalibacteraceae > DTU089. The sequence goes on from JAZNYZ010000042.1 coordinate 3,426, forward strand.
TTGAGGGTTACATTCCCTATACAGGAAGAGTTTCCCGTGATAAACCACTCTTTGCCTTAAAAGTCCGTGGCGAGAGTATGCTTTGGGCAGGTATTCTCAATGGCGATATTGTTATCGCAGAGAAAACCCCTTATGCTTCTAACGGCGAAATTGTTGTTGCCATGATAGAAGATGAAGCAACTGTTAAGCGTTTCTACAAGGAAAACGGCCACTTCCGTTTGCAACCCGAAAACGATGAATTTGAACCCATTATCACAGATGAGGTTATAATTCTCGGTAAGGTTGTTGCTTTGATGAGATATTATTAAATAATACAGATACCCCGTATCAATTCAAATGAATTGATACGGGGTATTTAATTTATAACGGCTTATGCACAAAATATGACAATCTTTATTCAGCATCTTGTGCTTCTTTTATTACTTCGTCAGGCACTGCTTCGCCGTGCTTAACGAACATAATGAGTATGATTGCAATTGCAAACATAATGGGGCTGTAATAGAAGAGTGACATATATGTTCCTGCAAACATTCTTATGAAACCATAGATAATGGGAGATGCAATCTGAGCAGAGAATGTTGCTGTATAGTAGTAGCCTGTGAAAGTACCAACCTTTTCAACACCACCGATTTCAAGAACAAGGGGAAGAGTATTAACAGTAATGAACATATTTGCCGCACCTGCAAGAACAAGAACGGGGTAAATGAGAATCTGAAGAATCTTTGTAACACTGTCAACAGTTTCTGTTACTACTGTTAAAGCATTTGCAAAATCAGTTTCTCCATTAACAAGAACCTCTTGTGCAACAGTTATAACTGCATCGTAAATGCCTTCGCCTGCGTTTTCAACAAGATATTTATCAAACTCTGCATAGTGTCCGTCAACATCTATGCCCTCTGTCTTATATGCAACATAGCCTGCCATATTGAGAACTTCATCATCTGCAAGCTCTCTGCCCTCTGCTTCTGCAAGATCGCTTACCTCTGCATTATATGCATTGATATTATCATCAATAGCTATATAAGTGTTGTTTACTTTAACATAATTGTTAATTGTAAGGTTTTTGCTTCCGAGCATACCAACGAAAACACCGAAGAAAACAACGAAGGCAGCAAGGAATACTGCAAGACCTGCCATAATAGTTTTCTTTCTACCGACTTTTTTACCCATTTTACCTGCAGGAAGAGCAGCAGCACCTGAACAAACTGCAAAAATAAGCATAACAATTGTTGCTTTTGAGGTAATCATATGAAGGATTTCCTGAGCAAACAATGAGAAGAACGTTGTGATAGCGTTTGCAGCGCAGAAAAGGAAGAAAAGAGTTCCGAGCATAAAGATAAGGCTCTTTCTCTCTGCCTTTGAAAGCTTAATTGCTTTAAGGGCTGCTTTCTGTGCTTTTGCTTCTGCTTTAGCAGCTTTCTTTTTAGCCTTTGCATCAGCATATTGGTTCAATTCGCCTTTGAGCTTGATGCTTGTATCCTCTTCTTTAACAAAGAAAAGAAGAACAAGCATACCGATAATCATAACAACAGAACCAACAATGAAAACATAGGGGAATGAAAGAGTTTCGTCCGCTGTGATTTCTGCTTTGCTGTGACCTGTGAAAATTGTGCAGAGAATAATACCGAGAGTACCTGCAACCATACCAACAGCTGAACCGATACCGCCCATAAGGTTGATAACCGCATTACCCTCTGAACGAAGCTCAGGAGGTGTAAGGTCGGGCATAAGAGCAACAACAGGTGCACGCCACAATGACATTGAGAACACAAACAAAATAACCGTTATCATTGTGAGAGGAAGCTGCATAGTTCCTGATGTGTTAAGCGCAACTATGGGAATAAGCGCAAAAAGAAGTGCAGAAATAGGTGCACAAGTTACTATAAAGGGACGGCGCTTACCTAATTTTGAATGGCAGTTATCGGAAAGCTTCCCGAATGTGGGCTGGAAAATAACACCAAAAATGTTGTCGAAGGTCATAATGATACCGATAAACAAGGGAACAAGTGTAAATCCGCCACCAAGAGAAACAGCGTTACCCTGTGCCTCTGAAAATTCACCTATCCACGGAACTGCTTCAGCAATAGCGTTACTCAATCTGGTAATAAAATCACTTTCAGAAAGAATTTTATTAAGTATTTTTGTTATGTATGGGTCATAAATTGCCCATGCAATTGATGTTGCAAGAAATCCGAAACCTGTAAGAATGGTTTTCTTATAGTTAAGTTTCATCTTTTTTTCTGCCAACTTTTTCTCCTCCTTTATGATTTCTGAGAAATCATCTTTATACGCCATCAATTTTAACATATATTTATCAAAAAGCCAATAAAATAAAGAACCTATATTATTTTTTGGAACATTCCATAAATAACACAGGCTTTTTTTGTTTATTTTATTATGAGAAATTTTTATTACTGTTTACTGCGATAGCTTTCTGCTTCCCAGTTAACAATAAAATCTGTCAAATCCTGACTTTGGTGCCTTGCACCGCCGAAATTCTCTGCATATACCGCAATTTTCATAGCATCGTTAAAAAGTGCCGCAGCAGTTTCACTACCCTTTTGGGAATAATCAACTGCATAAAGGCCGCAATTTTTTACAAAGAAAATCTTAGGTAAGAAACCATTCTTATTTTTGTATTCCGCCACCGCAGGTTTTATATCTTCTTTATTTTCGATATATACAGGGTAAGGCTTACAATAAACTATCTGGTCAGGATTAAAAGGCTCATAAATTTTATTGAAGCTTTCTTTATCCTTTGCATATTCAAGAGAAATTGCAGAAGGTTCGTATGTAACAACGCTATCCTCACCAAAGGTATCACAAAATTCGTTGAAAATTTCTTGTGCTTTGTCACCGTCGAACTCGCCGACGGATAAATCAGCTTCCTTTTCTGCAACCGAACGGATTTTTGCCATTACGGAATAAAGCTTTTCACCCAAACCATCCACTGTATTATCAGCAATAAAAATACCGTGGTTTGCAAGAAGAAGGAAATCTGCATCCTTACCGAATTTTTCTTTGTATTCTTTTAATGTGTCACAGCATTTTTTTGCAAGAGTGTACCCCGGTTTGCAGGGATCAATCCATAAAACGCTGTCACCGAAAAGCTTTTTTGCCGCCTTTTCGCCATCAAGAGAACAAGTGATTCCGTTAACAAGTGCAGGGTGCAAATGCAAAACGAAGGTATGAGGGAAAAGTGAATGAAGTGTGGTTTCAACGCTTGGTCTTTTATTCTCCTGGTCGGGTAATTTTGCCGCCATTAAATCTGCAAGGGAAAGTGCTTCTCTTTCTTTATCGTTGTCAGGGTAGGTTTTTGTGAAAATCTCTGCAATTTTATTGCGGCTCATTTTAACAAAACCCTCTGCAGTAATATCTGCAAGGCGAGTTCCCGAGCCTTTAATATACATAACATCGCCATCCTTTGCAGAGGTGTTTCCGCCGCCTGCAAGAACAAGTTCTTCATTGCTGCCGTAAAGGTTGGAAAAGCCAACAAGTTCATCAATAATCATAATTTACTCCTCAATTATATATGATCGGGGTATCTTTCAACCCACATTTTACCGTCTTCAACGTGCATTTTTGCAATTCTTGCATTTCTTCTGTCACCGTTAAGACCGTCTGCCTCGGTATTTCTTGCGTGATAAATAATATAATACTGTCCGTCTTCCTTTATAACGCTGTTGTGACCTGTGCCCTCTTCCCACTCGTTACTGCGAAGAAGAGGTGCATAAGTACTATCATCGGGCATTTTTTGGAATTTTACCTTTGTTAAATCCTGTTCTGTTGTTTTTGCCGCCGCATAGCCTACAAAATAGGTTTCATCCTCATAACGACCGCCACTATACATAAGATACTGCCATTCTCCCTCCTGGAACCAGTAAGCACCCTCTATTGTGTGCCAATGCTGACCCTCTTTATAGCGGTTACGGCAGAAAATTTCTTCATCGATGGAAGCCTTAACAACGGGAATGGGCTCACCGATAGGAGTATAAGGGTCTGCCATTTTCTGAACAACGATATATGTACCTATTCTCTCACCCTCAAAGGTGTTAGGCGAATAGAAAAGGAATAGCCCTGCATCGGTTTTTACAATGTGAGAGTCAATTGAAAAAGGCATTAGAATATTTTTTGCTTCGGAAAACGGTCCCAAGGGATTTTCACTTTCTATAACGTGCATTGCCTGATGATGTCCCCCTTGGTCAGGTTCAACATCATAAAACTCAAAAGAGAAATAAATATAGAATTTACCCTCGTGATAAATAGCAGAGGGTGCCCAGAAATGGTCTTTACCCTCAATGGTAAAAATTCTACCCTCAAAATTCCAATCTCCTAAAAGACTGTCGCAGGAATGAGCATAAATTCCATCATCACCAGTGGTGTAAATATAATATTTATCATTATGCTTGAGAATAAACGGATCTGCCTGGCCAACATAATTCTCTTTGTCTATTTTTAAAAGTTGCATATTATCTTCGTTTCCCTTTCGGTGTATTTCTGCCGTTACCTCTTCGGCTCTGGTTTTTATTATTTCTTAAAGAATTCTGCTTCTTTGCCTGTTCAACTCTGTCTTTATACGAGGGTTTTATAAGGCATTTTTTATCGTAACCGATAAGGTCCTCTCTGTGACATTTTTTAAGAGCAATCCTAACTAAATCTGCATTTTTCGGGTCTGCGCATTGCAAAAGTGCTCTTTGCATACGCTTTTCTTCAGGTGTTTTAGGAACATAAACCTCTTTCATTGTAAAGGGGTCAAGTCCTGTATAAAACATTACTGTTGAAGCTGTACCCGGGGTGGGGTAAAAATCCTGCACCTGTTCAGGATTATAGTTCCATCTCTTAATATATTCTGCCAATTTCACTGCATCAGAAAGTGTGCTTCCCGGGTGACTTGACATAAGGTAAGGAACAAGATACTGCTCCATACCAAAGCTCTTTGTTAATTCAAAATATCTGTCCTTGAATTTCTCATATATTTTGAAATCGGGCTTACCCATAAGGCGCAAAACATTGCCCGAACAATGCTCGGGAGCAACCTTTAGCTGACCGCTTACATGGTCTTTAACAAGCTTTTTAAAAAATGCGTTACCGGATGGAGTTTTATCTGCATTAAGATAATCATATCTTATACCCGAGCGAATAAACACTTTTTTGACTTTCGGTAATCTTTCAATTTGTGAAAGCAGTTCAATATATTCGCTGTGGTCTGCTTTTAAATTTTTGCAGGGCTCGGGAGCAAGGCATTTTTTATCTGCACAAACACCGCTTTTAAGCTGCTTTTCACAAGCGGGATGGCGGAAGTTTGCAGTAGGTCCGCCAACATCATTTATATAGCCCTTAAAATCCTTGCGCTCTGTTAAAAGCTTTGCTTCCTCTACAACGCTTTCAATGCTTCTTGAACGGACACTTCTGCCTTGATGGAAAGCAAGAGCGCAGAAATTGCAACCACCAAAGCAACCACGGTTATGAGTCAGAGAAAACTGCACCTCTGTGATGGCCGGAACGCCTCCCTGCTTTTCATAAGAGGGGTGATAATCTCTCATAAAAGGTAAATCATAAACCGCATCAAGCTCTTCCCTTTCAAGAGGTGGCATAGGCGGATTTTGCACAAGCATTTTATCCCCGTAATATTCTATCAAGGCTTTTCCGTAAGCACTATCCTGGTTTTTATACTGAACAGAAAAAGCTCGAGCATAATATTCTTTATCTGATTTAAGTTTATTAAAATCCCATTCTCCAGCATAGTCAAAATGAATTTTATCGTTTCGAGAACCGAGCCAAACAGTACCTCTTACATCACGAATTTTGGAAACAGGCACACCTTTATCAAGAAGTGATGCTATTTTTCTTATGATATTTTCTCCCATTCCGTAGGTGAGAATATCAGCACCCGATGAAACGAGAACACTTTCGATAACTTCATCTTTCCAATAATCATAATGAGCAAATCTTCTGAGAGATGCCTCAAGTCCACCGATAATAATTGCAGTATCAGGGTAAGCCTCTCTTATAAGACGGCAGTAAACCTCTGTTGCTCTATCAGGGCGAAGCCCCGTTTTACCGCCGGGAGAATAATAGTCGTAGTTTCTTTTTCTTTTGGCAACGGTGTAATGAGCTACCATTGAATCTATATTACCTGCGCTCACAAGAAAGCCTAAACGGGGCTTACCGAAACGCTTGAAATCTTCCGTGTTATGAAATTTAGGCTGAGCGAGAAAGGCCACGTTAAACCCTTGCTCTTCAAGAACACGGGTGATTATTGCCGCACCAAAGGACGGATGGTCCACATAGGCATCGCCGCAAACATATACAAAATCAACTTCTGCCCATCCACGCTCTTCCACTTCTTTTGCGCTTATGGGTAAAAAGCTTGTACCTTTCATAGTTTCTTACCTTTCGTTTATTTTCCTGATTAATTCGGGGATTTTTTCTACTGTTTCAACCTGCAACTCGGGTTTCTCAACCTCTGGAAAAATCCATGTGCCTGTAGTTTTTACCCAAACAGGAATGCACCCTGCATTTCTTGAACCTTCAATATCATTTACGGGATGATCGCCGATATAAAGCATTTCATTTGCTTCAATGCCCAATTTTTCTGCCATAAGCTGAAAAATTCTTTTATCCGGCTTTTCGTAGGGTGTTTCACCGCTTACGATAATCTCATCAAAGCAACTGTCTAATTCCAAGGATTTTAGTTTAAAATATTGTAATTCGGGGGTTCCGTTTGTGATAAGCGCTGTTTTTATTCCCATACTTTTTATTTCTTTTAAAACGGGAATTGCAAAATCGTATTTTACTGTTGTTGTTTTAAAGCATTTTAAAACATTCTGAGCATATTCCTCATAGGTAGGATTTGTTTTGAAAATGTTTTTTTCAACAAGATAGGCGTGAATATTTCTCCAACCTTTATGAACAAACTGCTTGTCCGCAAAACTAAGCTCCTCTGCAAAAATTTCCGGTGTTATTCCGTCAGCAACATCAAAGGATGCAACTATGTCGGGTGCAATTTTTCTTATTGTTCCATATCGATCAAACAGTGTGTGGTCAAGGTCAAAAACCGCCGCTTTTATCATGTAGAATCACCCCAAAGCCAAAATTTCTACATTTTAATCTTACCATAAGAACAAACAGATTTCAACAAATTTGACCCTATCAAGCAAAAAACATCAGACAGATAATTTAAACTTACTCTATCTGATGTTAATTTATTGAATCTTTGTGAAAATTTTGTTTTTGTCAAAAATATTTATCAAAAGAACACCCACCACTAAGCATACAACACCTTGCACGGCATTTGCGGGAATATTCACAAGCGAAGTCTCAAAGCCATACAAAAAGCCTTCGAACACAAAGTAACCTGCCACCATCACAATTTCTGCAATAAAACCGCTGATTATTTTTCCGAGAAGTAGCTTTTTATCTTTTTTTGTAAACTGCTTATATATGAAACAAGCTACAATTACCATTAAACCTTTAATAACAAAAGTAGCGGGAGCATACATAGCGTACCCTGATAAAACATCTGCCAGAGCAGAACCGATTGCAGCTGCACAAAAACCGTAACTTACAGGCAAAAGAAATGCCGATAACAGAACGATACAATCACCTAAATTTGCATAACCATGTAATGGTGTAGGGACTTTTATAATCATTGTTGCTACACAAGTCAAGGATGCCAGCATAGCGGAAATTACTACCTTTTTTATCTTTGTCTTTTTCATTTTATTTGCCTAATTCAAGTGTTCTTTCGTATGCCTTTCTTACCGCGTCCATAGCGCTTGCTCTGAATGCACCGTTTTCAAGAGCCTTAACACCCTCAATGGTGCTTCCTGCAGGACTGCAAACGGCATCCTTAAGCTTGCCCGGATGCTCCCCTGTTTTTATAAGCATTTCGGCAGAACCAATGAGAGTCTGAGCAGCATAAAGAATTGCTTTATCTCGAGGAAGACCGCATTCAACCGCACCATCTGCAAGAGCCTCGCAGAACATAAACACGAACGCGGGTCCGCAACCTGAAACACAGCTTGCCGCGTCAATTTTATCTTCATCAATTTTATCAAGAAGTCCTGCATATTTCATTGTATCAAGAAAACCATCAATGTCTTCCTTTGAAACGAAATCATTAGCGGTGTAGAGAATCATTCCTTCCCCCACACTTGCAGGCATATTGGGCATTATTCTTATAATCGGGCAGTCAACCTGTGCCATAGCATTAAGGGATGAAAGAGAAACTCCTGCTGCCATTGAAACTATAACAAAATCTGTTGTTCTTTCTTCAATTACAGGCGCTAATTTTTCAAAAAGGCCTTTGAGCATCTGGGGTTTAACACCGAGAAAAATATAATCACAATTAAGAACTATATATTCTGCATCCGCAATATTTACATCTGTTGACTGAGAAAACGCTTTTGCCTTTTGAGTATCTATATCAAATACGAAAATATTCTCAGCACCAACAGATTTAATTGCCGCTCTGGCAAGAGCACCGCCCATATTTCCGCAACCGATAAAGCCGATTTTTTTCATTGAAATCATCCCTTTCAGCGAATCTGTCCGTTACCTTTAACGATATATTTATATGTGGTTAATTCTTTAAGTCCCATTGGTCCTCTTGCGTGAAGCTTCTGAGTTGAAATACCCATTTCGCAACCCAGACCGAATTCACCGCCATCTGTAAAACGGGTTGAAGCATTTATATAAACTGCGGCGCTGTCAACCTCTGTTACAAACCTCTTTGCTCTTGCTCTGTTTTCTGTAATAATAGCTTCACTATGGCCCGTAGAATGAAGAGCAATATGCTCAATTGCCTCATCTATATCAGCAACTATTTTAATCGCCAATATATAATCAAGGAATTCAGTGTCATAATCTTCAGGTTTTGCAGGTGTGCCGTCAATAATCTCCAAAGCTTTTTCATCAAGACGCAGTTCAACAGGCTGAAGACCCATTGCCTCTCTCCATTCACAAAGGCGTCCTTTGAGAAGAGGAAGAATCTGGTCGCAAATACGCTCGTGAATAAGAACAACCTCACAAGCGTTACAAACAGATGGTCTGCTTGTTTTAGCATTTTCAATTATATTAAGAACATTTTCATAATCTGCGCTTACATCAACATAAATATGGCAAATACCTGTACCGGTCTGGATGCATGGCACTTTTGCATTTTCTGTTACGGCTTTAATAAGACCTGCCCCGCCACGAGGAATAAGCAAATCTACATAACCTACTGCACCCATAAGCTCGTTTGCACTTTCTCTTGAAGTATCCTGAACGAGATTTATGAGATTCTCAGGGAGACCAACCTCTTTAAGCGCTTTTCTCATAGCATTGACGATAGCATTTGCAGAAAGGAACGCCTCTTTGCCACCACGAAGAACACATACATTACCGCTTTTAAGGGCAAGTGCCGCCGCATCAGAAGTTACATTAGGTCTGCTTTCATAGATAATTGCTACAACACCCATAGGTACTCTTGTTTTTTCAACCAAAAAGCCTCTATCAGCAAAAAAGCTATCAACAACTGTACCAACGGGATCAGTAAGCTTTGCCACCTGACGAATACCCTCTGCCATACCCTCTATTCTATCTTCGGAAAGAGCCAATCTATCAAGCATAACCTCAGAAATCGTTCCTTTGGCATTTTCCAAATCCTTTGCATTTGCTTCGAGAATTTCTTTTTGATTTTCAATAAGGGCATCTGCCATTTTTAAAAGGGCGTTATTTTTTGTTTCGGTATCAAGTGAAAAAAGGACTCTTTTTACCGCCTTTGCCTCTTTTAATATATCTAATGTTGATTTCATAAATATTACCTTATTTCTTTGATATGAATCTTGTTCCTACCTTTTTGCCATCCATAATATCATAAAGGACTGCAGGTGAAGAACCGTTTGCAATAACAACATCTGTTCCTCTTGCAACACATTTTTTTGCAGCAGAAAGCTTTGTTGCCATACCGCCTGTGCCTAAATTCGTTCCGCTTTTTCCACCCAGACCTTCAATTTCGGGTGTTATTTCAGTAATCTCAGAAAGAAGAATTGCATTTTTGTCTTCTCTGGGATCTGCGGTATAAAGTCCGTCAATATCCGAAAGCATAACAAGTAAATCTGCGTGCATGCTGACTGCAACAATTGCACCTAAGGTATCATTATCACCAACGGAAATTTCATCAGTATTAACAGTATCATTCTCGTTGATAATGGGAAGCACATTAAGCTCAAGAAGTCTTGTCATAGTGTTCTTGATATTGTGATATCTTGTTGGGTCTTCCAAATCAAGTCCTGTGAGAAGAATCTGTGCAACTGTGTGATTATATTCTGAAAAAAGCTTATCATACGCATACATTAATTCACACTGTCCCACTGCCGCTGCCGCCTGTTTTGTTGGCATATCAGATGGCTTCTCTTTAAGAGAAAGCTTACCGATACCCATTCCGATAGCGCCTGAAGAAACAAGAATTACTTCGTGACCTGCATTTTTAAGGTCGGAAAGCACCTTGCAAAGCTCTTCTATATGGCGAATATTGAGGCAACCCGTGCTGTGAGCAAGAGTTGATGTGCCGACTTTAACTACTATTCTCATAATAGCATTCTCCTAATTAATTTTCTGCTGACTCTGTTGATGAATCACCTGTTCTGCTCTTTAATTTTGCCGCTCTTGAAACTGCAAGGTCTTCCATCATCTGCTCTCTTACCTTACCATCTACATTGAAGAAAGAAAGAGAAATTGCCTTGCCAATTCGTCCGAAAGCGGGAGCAAGAGTAAATACTGCCCAGATTGCCTTAAGCATACCAGGGTCTGTTTGAGGAATAACAACTCCGTAAGAGTTGATAAGGGGTTCATATTTGATTGCGGCAATAATAACACCGCTGAGAATTGTTGAAATATTGTTTGTAATAAGAGTGATATAACCCATAGCGGCACTCATCATACCCTCATTACGAATACCTGTTTTCCACTCAACATAGTCATACAAATCACCTTGAAGAGCGGTACCGCAGAAACGCTGAACAGAGTTCATAGCACCTGCAAATGTAAGACCAACAACAATAATAATTAAGTTTATGATATTATTATCAGTTGGGTTATAGCCGATAAAATACATTATAAGATAAACTATACCGCAATAGCCGTAAGCTAAAACAGAAAGCTTCTTAACACCGATTTTCTTTGCCATTTTATTGGCAAAGGGCAAAACAAAATAACTTGGAAGTCCTGTAAACAAGCCTGAAATTGCCGCATTAGAAAGCTTACCTGTGCAGTTAAGCCAGAAATAGTTTGCAACGCTCTGACCTGTACCTTTACCCATACCGCAAAAGTTCTTTGCAAGCAGAGCCCACATGGGACGGCAGGATGCAACCTGCTTAACGGATTTCCATACGCTTGTGCTGTTCATCTCTTCACGGGATGCAAGGGGCACTCTTTCACGAAGACTGAAGAATCCGAATATACGGAAAACAACAACCAACGCCATAAATATAATAGCCCCCACAAGATATATGTTTCTCGTTGGTATTGTTCGTGGCAAATAGTCAACAAAGAACGGGAACAATGACGGCAACCATACACCGAAAAGGTCAACATAGGTATCCGCCGCAATAAGCTTATTTCGTTCATTTACATTGGGAGTCAGGTTATAAAGAACTGCCTGATAAGCAGGAGTATAGAATGAGTTGGAAATTGAACCAACATATCTTATAACAAGGAAAAGACCTAAAAGTGTTGCCTGAGAAAGTCCATCGGGCAAAATATACGGCATTATTGCCGAAAAAAGCCAGAAAGGAAGAGTTAACACAAGATACGGACGAACACGACCCCAACGAGTACGGGTTCTGTCAAGAATAGGTCCTGATATAGCGTTATCAAATGTATCCAGAATACTGCAGAAAGACTGTGCTACGCTCAATGTAATAGGGCTTACATGCTGGAATGTGGTTGTATAGAAAAACTCGTTATTACCATTAAATGTTTCCCAGTTTTTATCACCAATACCCGAAATTATGTAAGCAGCCATTTCGCGAGGACCAAGGTATTCCTTTTCCTGCTGTCTTCTCTGTTTTTCAATATCTTCCTCTGTTACTTGAGGTTCAACATATACGTCTTTTGTTTTCTCTGCCAAGATATTCCCTCCTCTATACTATAAAGTCTTCAATTTCTCTTTTAAGCCTTGCAATGGGAAAACCTACAACATTGTAGTAATCACCCTTTATTCCTTTAACAAGCAAGCCTGCTTTGCCCTGAATACCGTAAGCACCTGCTTTGTCATAAGGCTCGGAAGAGTTTATATATTCTTCAATTTCATTTTCTGTTAAATCAAAAAACTCAACATCCGTTTTCTCGCTGAAGGTTTTTGTTTTTCCGTTTAAAGAAAGAGTTACACCTGTATACACCTGATGCACTTTTCCGCTTAAAAGGGAAATCATTCTGCGTGCGTCCTCTTTATCAATAGGTTTACCGAGAATTTCATCATCTACTGCAACAACAGTATCTGCAGAAATGACTAAATTTTCTTTTTCCGTTAATTTTGCGGATGCTTCATTTTTTATTTTAGAAAGATATTCTACCGCTTCACCAGCGCCAATTCCATGGGGAAGAGTTTCATCGCAATCGGCAGGTAATATCTCAACGCTTTCAAAAATAAGCTTTATCAATTCTTGTCTTCTTGGAGAAGCAGAAGCGAGAATTACTTTTTTATCAAATATAATCATATATTACCAATTCAAATAATTACAAATATTTTTAAGGGTATTAAGCCCCCATTTACAAGCATTTTTTGCTTCCTCGCAACCCTCAAACTCAAGAGTTATGTAGCCTTCGTAACCACTATCCTTCAAAATGCTCAAGGTCTGCAAAACAGGAACATTTCCGTGGCCTAAAACTGCGCCTCTTAAATAGTTACCACTACGTGTTTTAAAGAAACAATCCTGCGGAGCAAATTCACTACCGCTTTTAATATGGAAATCCTTTGTATGAACATAGGAAGCAAAAGGCGCAAGCTTCCCCACAGCAGTGACAGGATTTTCATCTGCACAAAGGAAATTACCAATATCAATAAGTGCACCGAAATTTTTATGGGAAACACCTGTTATAATTTTTTCAACTCTGTCGCTATCCTGACAGAAATATCCGTGGTTTTCAATCATAGTTTTAATGCCTTTTGTTTCGGCATATTCCGTAACTGCTTTATAGCCCTCAACTATTCTCGGAAGTGCTTGTTCGAAGCCTTTATATTTCTTTTCTTCGTCGCGGTAACCGCCCGTAGCATCGTGGCGCATACCCTGAACACCTAAAACACAGGCAATATCTACTTCGCCTTTAAGTCTTTCAATTTCTTTTTGTAAATCCCCATCGGAACCATAAAGAAAATCTGCACCAACCGAATACTGAACAGGAACAATTCCGACTTTTTCACATTCAGCTTTAAGTTCCTTGGCATATTCAATTTTTGACATTCCGGAGGGAGTATTAATTTCCGCAAACTCAATTCCGTCAAAACCAAGCTCTTTGGCAATTGAAATTAATTCTTTCTCTGTTGCCTCACCTTTTGAAACGAGAGAACTTAAACTGTAACTGCTGACTGCAAATTTCATAAGAAAATTCCTTTCCAATATTTTATCATTGTAACCAAGCCCTTTGAGTATTATGATAATGGTATCGCAATACTTTCGTTTTGGGGGGAGAAAAATGAAAATTGAATCCAACGGCGAAGAAAAAATAACCGTTACATTATCACAGACGGATATGAGCGACCTCGACATTACATATGATGAAATGGATTACTCAAATATTGAAACCCGCCGTGTTATATGGACAATTCTTGACAAGGCACGAAAAACTCTGGGCAAATCCGTTGATACAGACGGGAAGCTACTCATCGAGGTTGCTCCTTCAGTGGATGGCGGTTGCATTCTTCATTTCACAACTTCACCTCTTGCAGATTCCAAAAACAAAAAGCGACTTATTATGAAAAAAGAAGCGGAACCTATTCTTTTTTGCCCTTGGGATGAAAACTCTTTCATTGACTGCTTGAAGATTATTCCCAAACTGAAAGATTTTATAAAAGCTTCCGAACCATACAAATATAAGAACAGCCTTTATATAATATTTCGTCCCAAATTAACCTTTACGGAAAAAATCTTACATATTTTATGCGAATTCGGTAATGCCACTATCAGCACCGAATGGGAAATTTCAAAAATTTATGAATATGGTCGTTCTTTATCTTAAAGAATTGACCGCATTTTCAATATTTTCTGCACCGAAAATGTAACTGCCTGAAACAAGCACATCTGCACCTGCTTCAACACATAATTTTGCAGTTTCCGGAACAATTCCACCGTCAACCTGAATGAGCAAATCGGGATTTGCCTGATTTGCTTTTTCTCTTATTGCCTTGATTTTCGGGAGCGTATCTGCCATAAAAGACTGACCGCCAAAACCGGGCTCAACTGTCATAACAAGAACCATTGCAAGTTTTTCTATATAGGGAAAAACTGCCTCAGCGGGAGTTTTTGGCTTTATTACCAATGCAGGCTTAACCCCTGCATTTATTATCTTTTCTAAAGTTTTTTCCACACCACTATCGCTTTCAATGTGGAAAGAAATTAAATCTGCACCCGATTTTGCAAAGCTTTCAACATAGTCATAAGGCTTGCTTATCATAAGGTGGCAGTCAAGAAACATATCTGTTGCTTTTCTTATAGATTTTACAACAGGTGGACCTATTGAAATATTAGGAACAAAATGGCCATCCATAACATCCACATGGAGCATATCTGCCCCTGCAACTCTAACTTTTTCTATTTCATTTTTTAAATCTGCATAATCTGCAGAAAGAATTGAGGGAGCTACTTTGATTTTGTTTTTAAAATTCATTCCGGAACTCCTTTTTTATAATTTCTGTTGCTTTCTCTCTATCGGCAGAAATTCTTGCACTTAACTCATCAAGTGATTTAAATGCCATTTCTCCTCTTAGTTTTTCAACAAGAAATACTTCAATATTTTTTCCGTACAAATCGCCATCAAAATTAACGATATTAGTTTCACTGCGCTTTTCGCTGACAGCCTCTATTGTGGGTCGGATACCAATATTTGTAACTGAAATATATTTTTTGCCGTTTACAATGGTAAAAGAAGCATATACGCCATACTCTGCAACGGTAAAATTATCACTAAAATACTGATTGATTGTCGGAGAGCCTAAAATTCGCCCACGAGCATCACCATGAACAACACGAAAATCATAGGAAAAATATCTTCCGAGCATTTTATTAGCTGTTCTTATATCGCCGTTTTTCAGGCATTCTCTTATTCTTGTTGAACTGACGGGTGCACCATCATATTCAACCTCTTCACAAACTGTAAGCTTAATTTCTCTTTCTGCGCAAAGCTGTTTTAAAAGGGCAACATCGCCTTTTGCACCTTTACCGAAACGATAATTAAATCCGCAACAAAGAGCAGTTGCATTAAATTTTTTAATAAGAATATCATCAACAAATTCTTCGGGAGAAAGATTTGAAATCGCCCCAAACTCAAGAAATTCAGGAGTATAACCCCATTCCTTCAAAAGTTTATTCCGCTTTGTATCGGTAATAAGTTCACCGGGTACAGCACCCGAAAGAGTTTTTTGAGGGTGCTCAGTAAACATCAAAGCGATTTTCTCATTATATTCAGTTGTATCGCTTAAAAGCACTTTTTTATGCCCCAAATGAAGACCATCAAAAGTACCGAGTGCCACCAGCACCTTCTTTTTATCACACATTATTATAAACTCTTTTCACCAATAAATCTGTATCGGTAAGTTCACCTAATCCTAAAAACTCACCATTACCGTAAACTCGGTAAAATCCGGTTTCTTTTAAATTACGAACTCTTTCTCTCATAAGGCTTCCACCGTTAGAAAACCTTTTTGCCTGATTTTCCGTAACTTGAATTTCGGGGTATTCCAAAAGCAATTTTTCCAAAGGAATGATTGCTTTTTCAATTTCACCCTTTTCTTTTAATTCATTTATTTCTTCAAGAGTAAAGCACTCTGAAATTTCAATTCCGCAAGCAAATGTGCGGCAAAGAGATGTCATAGTTGCACCGCAACCTAATTTTTCACCGATATCATTTATGAGAGTTCTGATATAAGTTCCTGCGGAACACGTGCAATAAAGAGAAAATTCACCATTTTCTGCTTTTTCTACAGAAAGCTCATAAATTTCGCATTTTCGGGGAGCTCTTTCCACTTCTATCCCTTGACGGGCAAGCTCATAAAGACGGACTCCATCTCTTTTAATTGCTGAATACATAGGGGGAAGCTGCATTATTTCCCCTTTAAATTCAGAGGTGGCCTTCTCTATTTCCTCAAAGCTTACATCTTTATCAAAAGTTTCTGTAACCGTGCCCCATATATCAAGAGTATCAGTGCAAAAACCTGTTTTAAAGGTTGCTTTGTAGGCTTTTTTGTGTGTTGGCAGAAGCTCAATAAAACGGGTTGCTCCGCCCACAGCTATGGGCAGTACTCCTGTTGCATTGGGGTCAAGTGTGCCTGTGTGGCCGCACTTTTTCTCTCCAATTATTCTTCTGACTTTATTTACTGCAAAAAAGGATGTAATATTCTCACCTTTTTTGAGCGGTATTATTCCAGTCATTGATTTAATCCATCCAATGCAGTTTTTATAACACTAAGTAGCTGTGCTTTACCCTCTTCATAAGAACAGGAAAAGCTTGCACCTGCAGCGCCCTTATGACCGCCACCATTCATTTTTGAACAAATTTCAGATGCATCAATATCACCCTCGGTGCGAACTGAAATGCCAAAGGTTCCATCCTCTTTTTCTTTAATAACCGCACCTATAAGAACACCCTCAATCTGACGGGGAAGGGCAGTTATTGTATGGCATTCATGCTCGCTTGAACCGCTTTGTTTATACATTGACTGAGTCAGTGTTATAATTGCGCACTTCCCGTCAAAATGATATTCAAGCGTTTTTCTTGCAAGTAATTCCAATTCCAAGAAGCTTTTTGTTTTTGTTTCAAACATAAGTTTATTGATTTTTTTGGAATCAATACCTTTTTCCATAAGGTCTGCAGCTATTCTGAGGGTCTGCGGAGTGGTGTTCTGATATCTGAAGCAACCTGTATCTGTTGAAATACCCGTATATATACATTCTCTTATATATAAATTGGGTTCAATTCCTAATTCTAAAGCCAACTCATAAATAATTCCGCAAGCTGCTGCTCTATCTTCAACAAAGGTGTTTTTTGCATAATAGGTGTTTGATAAGTGGTGGTCTATGCATAAATCCACCTTTCCACCATACAAGGATACCATATCACCTAAAAGCTTTTCATCTGCAACATCCACAGTAACAATAAAAGGGTCTGTTACATCATCGGCAATATAAGAATCTGTCATATAGTAGAAATCCTTCGGGATTTTGTCACTGCATTTAACCACACGCTTTTTACCCATTATCTTGAGTATCTCTGCAAGAGCAAAGGCTGAACCCAAAGTATCACCATCGGGATGCTCATGAGAAATAATAACAAATTCACTATGTTCTCTGAAAAAAGCAGCACATTGTTTTAAATCAATTACCATATATTTTCCTCAATCATCGTTAGAACCTGAAATTTCTTCAAGCTTTTTAACAATATTCATACCATACTCAATAGAGTCATCGGCAACGAATTTAATTTCGGGAGTTTTGCGAAGTCCGAGACGCTTACCAACCTCTCGGCGCACAAGACCCGTAGCACCTGTAAGGGCTTTGGTAGCACCTTTTGCTACCTCAATACCCTCAACAGCACTTACATATACTTTAACATAGGATAAATCGCCTGCAACATCCGCTCTTGCAACGCTTATAAGATGGTCAGAAATTCTGGGGTCTTTAAGCTCTCTAACAATAGCGGCAATTTCGCGCTTAATATCCTCTGCTGTACGATTTTGTTTATAGGTTCCCATTTTAACTCCTAAATGTTAAAAATTATTACTTAAACCAAAAATTCAAACACTTATCTAAAATTCAAAGATTTAGGTGCAGTGTGGCATTTCTTTTGACGAAATATTTCAAATCAGAAAAATGCCGCAATGTGCCTGAAGATTTGGATTTTTATTAGTCTTTGTATTCCTCGGTGATATAGCCCTCAAGAATATCTCCCTCTTTGATATCGTTAAACTTCTCAAGACCAACACCACATTCGTAACCTGTTGCAACCTCTTTGACGTCATCTTTGAAACGTTTGAGTGAGGAAATTTCATCCTCGAATACAACAATACCGTCACGAACAACACGGATTTTGCAGTTTCTTGTGATTTTACCATCAATGATGTAGCAACCTGCAATTGTACCTGCACTCGAAAGCTTGAATACGCTTCTAACCTCTGCTTTACCCATTTCAACATCACGGAATTTGGGTGCAAGCATACCTTTGATAGCAGCTTCAACTTCTTCGATACAATCGTAAATAACACGATACATTCTCATTTCAACCTTGTCGCGCTCTGCGTTTACTTCTGCAACAGGGTCGGGACGAACATTAAAGCCGACAATGAGAGCATTTGATGCGTTTGCAAGCATAACGTCTGATTCGTTAACCGCACCAACACCACCATGAATAACTTTAACACGAACTTCTTCATTTGAAAGCTTTTCAAGGCTCTGGCGAACAGCTTCAACTGAACCCTGAACGTCTGCTTTAACAATAATGTTAAGGTCTTTAAGTGAACCTTCGTTGATAGAATCAAAGAGGTTATCAAGAGTAACCTTCTGCATTGAGCGGAATGCTTCCTCTTTCTGTGAATTCTTTCTCTGTTCAACAAGCTCTCTTGCGAGTCTTTCATCGCTTACGCAGTCAAAAGCATCACCGCCAACGGGAACTTCTGCAAGACCTGTGATTTCAACAGGAACAGACGGACCTGCTTCGTTAACCTTTCTGCCTTTATCGTCTGTCATAACACGAACTCTACCAACTGCTGTACCTGCAACGATAATGTCACCTGATTTAAGAGTACCATTCTGAACAAGAAGAGTTGCAACAGGACCACGACCCTTATCAAGTCTTGCTTCAATAACAATACCTTTACCTGCACGGTTGGGGTTAGCTTTAAGCTCTTTCATTTCTGCAACAAGGAGAACTGATTCAAGAAGAGTGTCAATATTCATTCTTGTTTTTGCAGAAACGGGAACGCAGATAACGTCACCGCCCCATTCCTCAGGAATGAGCTCATATTCTGTTAACTGCTGCATAATTCTATCGGGAGAAGCATCAAGCTTATCCATTTTGTTAATAGCAACAACAATGGAAACACCTGCGGCTTTAGCGTGGTTAATAGCCTCAACTGTCTGGGGCATAATACCATCGTCTGCGGCAACAACAAGAATTGCAATATCTGTTGCCATTGCACCTCTTGCACGCATAGCTGTAAAAGCAGCATGACCGGGTGTGTCAAGGAAAGTGATTTCCTGACCGTTGAGATTTACTCTGTATGCACCAAGGTGCTGTGTAATACCACCTGCTTCTGTCTCTGTAACAGAAGTGTTTTTAATGGCATCAAGAAGTGATGTTTTACCATGGTCAACGTGACCCATAACGCAAACAACAGGGCTTCTGGGAAGAAGGTCTTCTGCATTATCTTCATGGTCGTCAATAATTCTTTCTTCAATGGTAATAACAACTTCTTTTTTAACCTTTGCACCAAGCTCTGTTGCAACGATTTCTGCTGTATCGTAATCAATAACCTGGTTAACAGTTGCCATCATACCGAGAGAGAAGAGCTTTTTGATAACCTCTGCGGCAGTTCTCTTAAGCATTGCGGCAAGGTCACCAACAGTGATTTCTTCGGGCACTGTGATAACAAGAGTCTTTTTAGCACGTTCTGCTTCAATTCTCTTTAATCTTTCTGCTTCGCTCTCTTTACGCTTTGAGCGCATACCCTGCTGTTTTCTGTACTGCTGGCTCTTCTGTTTTAATTTCTGCTTTGTCTGAACATTATCATTAATAGAATGAACAGGAGCAATATTTTCATATTTCTCGTTGTACTTTTCAAGCTCAACATTATCTGCTCTTGTGTCAATAGTACGCATTTCGCCCTTTGTTCTGGACTGCATAGGGCCATCTTTCTTCTTTTCGTTTTTCTTGAAAGGATTTGCGTTTGACTGACCCTGAGGCTTCTTTTCTGCTTTTTCAGCAGGTTTCTTTTCGTCCTTTTTCTGAGGTGCTTCAGCTTTTTTCTCCTCTTTCTTAGGAGCAGTTTTCTGAGCTTTTTCCTCTTTTTTGGGCTCTGCCTTTTTCTCCTCTTTCTTGGGAGCAGGCTTCTGTGCCTTCTCTTCTTTCTTTTCTTCAACCTTTTTCATTGCAAAATATGAGTTGAAGTTTTCAACACTGTTTTCCTGTGTTAAAACATCAAAAAGAACGTCAAGCTCTTTTGTATCAAGGGCAGTCTGTGCCTTTTTGGGTTCTTCATAGAATTTACCGAGAACCTCAATGATTTCTTTGTTATTTAATCCGAGGTCTTTTGCAACCTCATTAACTTTATATTTAGTTATCATCTAATTCCTCCCCGAATTGTTGATGTAGTTTTTTAGCAAAACCGGTGTCTGTTACGGAAAAAACACCCGAACCTTTGCCGATAGCCTCGGCAAAATCTGCCATAGAATAAGAAGTACGTATAATAGGAATGTTTTTATCGTTATAGGTACAAGCGTGGGTCATTTCCCTCTCAAGTCGTTCAGACGCATCCGATGAGAGAAAAACAAGCTCCGCCGTAGATTTTACAATGGACTCTTTCACAACATCGTGACCGCAACACAGTTTTCCTGCTTTTCGGCACAATCCAAGAAAACCCATAGTATCTTTTTTATTCAAATTTTGCCCAGTCCTTTCGGATTTACTTAAGTTCGTTTTCCATAGCGTCATAAACACTGTCGGGAATTGCGGTTTCGAGAGCTCTTTCAAGGCGTTTGCCTTTTCTTGCTTTCTGAAAACACGCTTTATCGGGGCATATATATGCACCCCTGCCCGACTTTTTGCCTGTAAGGTCAAGGCTTATTTCACCCTCAGGACTTTTGACTGCACGAATGAGCTCTCTTTTGGGCTTCATTTCGTTGCAACCAAGGCATTTCCTCATAGGTATCTTTTTTTCAGCCATAAAAACCTCACTTGCTCTGCGGAATGTAGAATCCGCTTTCGGGCTTAATATCTATTTTCCAACCTGTAAGTCTCGCAGCAAGGCTTACATTCTGACCTTTGTTACCGATAGCGAGAGAAAGCTGTGTATCAGGAACGGTTACATGACAGGCTTTTTCTCTTTCTTCATCAATTTCAACCTTAAGAACATCTGCGGGAGCAAGAGCTGCAGCAATAAATTTTGCAGGGTCTTCATCATAAATTACGATGTCGATTTTCTCGCCGCCAAGTGCTTCAACAATTGTACCGACACGAGCACCCTTGGGGCCAATACAAGCACCGATGGGGTCAACATTTTCATCCTTGGAAATAACAGCAATTTTCGTTCTTGCTCCTGCTTCACGGGAAACTGCTTTGATTTCAACAATTCCGTCATAGATTTCGGGAACCTCTGTTTCAAAAAGTCTTCTTACAAGACCTGAATGAGTTCTTGAAATCATTGCTTTAGGACCCTTGGGAGTGTCCTTAACACCTTCAATATAAACCTTTACAAGCTGATTTTCTGTGAATGTTTCGTTGGGAAGCTGTCTTGATTTAGGAAGAACAATTGTTGCTTTACCAATTTCAAGAGTAACATTACCTGACTGAGGGTCGATGCTCTGAACTTTACCTGTTACAAGCTCTTTCTGTTTTGATTCAAACTCACGGAGCATAAGACCTCTTTCCGCATCATGAATATCGCCTCTGATAACATTTTTTGCAGTTGTTGCGGCAATTCTGCCGAACTGCTTTGTTTCAAGAGGAATTTCAACGAAATCACCAACACGTGCTTTTTTGTTATACTTAACTGCTTCTTCCTGAAGAATATCTGTAAATTCGTTTTCAATCTCTTCAACTACCTGTTTTCTGAGATATACGCGAAGCTTATATTCCTCGGGGTTGCAATCAACAAATACAACATCCTCGCCACCATATTCTTTTCTTACGGATGTTACGATAGCTGCGCAAACCTTTTCAAGAAGATAATCTGCGGGAATTCCTCTTTCCTGTTCAAGCATAAGTATTGCTTCGAAAAATTCTTTGTTTTCATTTTTCTTAGTTGATTTTCTTGCCATTTTTCCTACCATTCCTTTCAATATATCAATCAAATAATAAACACTAAATCAGAAAGAAAAATCATCGAGCTTAACCCAAGCGATTTCTTTCTTCTCGGCAGTCATTGTGTTCTCCTCATCGAACTCAATGGTAACTGCACCATCCTCGGAGTAATCAATAAGAACTCCTTTAAATTCGCGCTGACCTTCAAAGGGGCGAATAAGCCTTAAGGTAACCTTTTCTCCCATAAAATAATCGAAATGGAAATCTCTTGTAAGCTTTCTTTCAATACCGGGAGAGGAAACCTGCAGGTTATACTGACGGTCAATTAAATCAGCTTCGTCCAAGGGAGCGTCCATAGCGTGACTCATATTGACACAATCTTCAATACCAACGCCTTCTTCCTTATCAATGAAAATTCTGAGATAATAGTTTGCACCTTCTTTTTCAAAGCAAACATCCCAAAGTATTAACCCCAATTCTTCTGCGATGGGCTCTGCGATTTCCCAAACCTGAGAAACTGTGTTCTTTGCCAAATCAGCACCTCTTTTAATTTTATTTTGTTTTTTTCTACAAACTTTTCAAAATTGTCGAAAACTTTCCGTTTCACTCAAACTTTTCGGCAATAAATATGAGAGCAGGTTCCCCTGCTCTCACTCAAGTTCATATTCGTACGCTAGTAATATACCATATAATATATAAAAATGCAAGTATTTTTTTAAATGCAAAACGCAAAGTGCAAAATGCAAAGCTTCAAGGCTCAAAAATGAGCCCAATATAATGTTTGGAAGCGAAGCTTCCCCTAAACTCTTCACTCTTAACTTTTCACTCTTAACTGAAAAAAGACTTGCCTCAAGCAAGCCTTTTTTCTTAACCCCACACAGCGTAGAGGGTAATATCTTCAGTTACTCTAATTTCGTCACCAAAATCAACATCTGCGGTTTTTGCCTTTTCGTCAAAGGACCAGCCCATAAAAATCTTGTTGCTTTTTTCGGGTGCGTGGAAAGAAACGCTGATTGTTTCGCCCTGTTCGGCAAATTTTTCAATAGGAGCGTTTTCGCCACCGTTAGCATTATAAGTTACAGTATATTTTTCTGCTTCATCATATTCAATAATAAAGCCGGTGTTATACTTTTTATCAAAGGTTTTTGCTTTTTTAACTTCTGCAGAGCTATCGTTAATAAGTGCTTTTGCAGAATTCTCTTTTCCTGATTCAACAAAATACTTTTTGCTGTCCTTAAGAAGAAGCGAAAGCATCTGAGAATTATCTTCATCAATTTCTGCAAGAGAACCGCCTTTTGCTTCGGCGACTGCTTTTGCCTGCTCATAGCTTAAAGGTGTATCATAAATTTCATATTTAACACCATTTAAAACTGCACCGTTAACTGCGTCAACCTTTTTAACATTGATTTCACAGATAAAACCTGTAAGGCTTCTTGTTTCGCTGGATTCGGAAACGCCATCCTCTGTAACAACGGAGCACTCAGCTTTTTTATTTTCAAAGCTTTTGCCAACAAAATATCTGCCAAAACCGTTTTCACCTGCAAGCTCAGAAACCATTTCAAGTTCTTTTTCTGAACTGATGCCAACAAGGTAACCACCCATTTTTTTGGAAAGGTCTTTTGCCTGCTCATAATTTACTGCAACATCAAAAACTGCATAAACGCTGTTGCCAACTGTTTTTACAGTTGCCACATCTGTGATGTTTGCAACAGTTTTTGCATTATTTTCATACTGAGGTCTTGCAACATAGTTGATTCTTGCACGGAGGCGAGAAGAATAACCTGTGCTTGCAGGGTACTGACAAGCCTGAACATAGTCAGACATATTGCCCTCAACAGTGTAAATTGTTGTTTCATCTACATCAACAACAAGACCAACATGATCTATGCAACCGTAGCCGCCTGAGCAAGTGCAACAGAAAATAAGGTCTCCTGCCTGAAGCTTTCTTCCTGATGAAAAAGAAAAGCAATCTGCACCGGCAGCGGGAAGAGTTGAATAATAAGAAGGACCAACACTTGAAAGCTTTGGATAAATAGAAGAGGGAATTCCTGCAACATAACCGCACCAGGATGCGAAAACATTACACCAATAACCCTGACGACCATACCATCTGCCGTATTCGGTAATGTTACCGCTACCGGTAGATGTTCCGGAATAGTCAAAGAAGCTTGCTTCATGATAACCAACCTGACTTTTCGCAACATTGCAAAGGTCAGTAACCTGGTCACCTGTAAGCTTAACATTCATTAATCTTTCGTAGTAAACGCTGTTTTTATAAGAGTGTGAGGCGGAGTATTCGACGCTTTTGGCAGCTGCACTTACGCTGAAAACGGAAGTTGCCATGAGAACAGTGGTAAGAAGAACAACCGCAATTCTTTTGATTCTGCTTTTTGTCATAGAATATTTTTTGCCTTTCGTAATATTTTGTATCACTAATATATATTTCAAGTTTGTAACTAATTATTACAAATTTGTAACCTTTTGCAACAACATTGGGCATTATAACATAACAAAAGCCCTTTTTCAATGTGAAATTTGCACTATAAAACGCCTGTTGTTTTGTTAATTAGTGCCATAGTACACAAAAAACCGTGATTTTTTGCAAAAAACTGTTACATTTTGAAATTTTTGTGAACAAGAACTTTGTGAATTTTAATTGTAACAAACTGAATGATATGATATATTTAATGTATAATAATGTAATATAAATAATTGAAAGAAACGAGGTGTTCTTATGGCACAGATTATTGTTGCAGGTGCAGGTCACGGCGGTTTGGTTGCCGCAATAAAGCTTGCTCGTTTAGGTTATGCGGTAACAGTTTTTGAAAAATCGCAAAAATGCGATATGGGTTTACCCCAGCAGGATGTGTTTGATAGGGACACCTTCACTTATATCGATTTACCCTCTCCGAAAAATATAACAATATGTAAAAACCAATTAACACTTGTACCGTTAGATAATAATATTACACCCCTTACTCTGCCTCAGCCGGAAGACGAAGCAATTTTTATGGAAAGAAAAATGCTTATAAAGCATCTTTTGAACCTTGCAGAAAAAAGCGGTGTTAAAATCCACTATAACTGCCCTGTGGTTGAGCCTATTATTTTAGGAAGCAGAGTTGCAGGAGTTAAAACCTTTGAGGGCGATTTTTACGGTGATATTATCATTGATGCTTGCGGTGTTGATTCCCCTTTGAGAAATAATTTACCGAAATTTATGAATATCAACCGTGAAATCAAGGATTTTGACATTATTTATACCTACCGCGCACATTTTGAAAAAAATACTGATGTTCCTGACCCGGACACCAATTACGATATACGCATTAAAGAAGATGGAACCGTAGGCTTTTCCTGGGTGGTAACAGAGGATGAATTTGTTGATATTTTAATTTGCCGTTTTAAACCTTTGACACAGGAAGAGGTTTTAACGGAATTGAGAAAAATTTCGGAAGAATACCCTCATATCAGCAAAAACTTCATTCGTGGCGGTCAGTATAACAAAATCCCCGTTTGCCAGCCCCTCGGAGTTTTAGTTGCAGACGGCTATGCGGCAGTTGGTGACAGCGCATTTATGACCTATCCCACAAAAGGCTCGGGTATTGCTTACTCTATGAAAGCAGGGGCAATTCTTGCAGAAACAATTGCAAATGATACCAATGCTTTATATAACACAGAAACTCTTTGGGAATATCAGCGAAGATTTTTCAAAGAATTCGGTTTTTCTGCCGGCAGACTCGCTCTTATGAAAAACCTGATGACATATTTCACTGCTCAGGAAATAAATGATATTATGAAAGCGGGTATTTTCACAACAGAAGACCTTTCACAGATTATGACAAACAAACTCGATAATCTTTTCGGTGTGGCAGGCAGAGCATTAATAAAAGAAAAAATCCGTCAGTTACGAGAGAATGTTATCTTAAAAGAAAAATTCTCCGATTTTGTAGTATGGATGGGAAAGCTTGCGGTAACCGAAACCTATTTACCCAACAAGTATGACAGAAAAGACGTGCAGAAATGGGTGGATAGATATAATGAGTTTTTTGATGGGATAAGAAAGACGGTATAAATGCAAAGCGCAAAGTGCAAAACGCAAAGTATAGGGGCAAAGCCGATTATAAGCTTCGCAACACTTCAAATAATTAATAATAAAAAGAATTCAGGACAACAACAGTGTCTTGAATTCTTTTATATTTTATAATAGCGTCGCAGACCCGCCATTTTGCACTTTGCACTTTGCGTTTTGCATTAAATAAAAAACTTTTGGCGTTTTTTATTTCCCCATTAATTCAAGTGGCTCAACATTTTTTCCGTTGTAGCTGACTTCAAAATGAAGGTGGCTTAAGTCTGATTTTTCGCAAGGGATTGTGCCGAGGTAACCTAAAAGCGAACCGCTTTCAACCGTTGAGCCCTTTTTAACTTCAAGAGTATCTTTATTGAAACCGCAGTATTTTGCAGTTACTCCGTTTCCGTGGTCGATAATGACAACAGTTCCCCAGAGGATATCATCATAAACCTTTGTAACAGTGCCATAGGAAATTGCTTTCACCTGCTCTCCTTCGGCGGCTTTGAAATCAATACCCGAATGAGTTCGCCAATCTCCCATTGTTGCACTATATGAGGGCTTGTCGGGAGAATAATCCTTTAAAATATCTGTTCCCAAGGGCAAGGAATAATAGTCCTGATAGGGTGATGCGTATTTACTGCTTTGAGTGGTATCTTCTTTTGTTTCTTCTGTTTTTTTCTCTGTGGATGCTTCTGTTTCCTCTCTTGTGTCGGGAACGTCCGTAAGATTTTGCCTTACCTCAAAATCAGGCTCGGTGGTAAGAAATTCGCTATCTTTGCTTGTTGTTTTTTCGGTAGTTATTGTGACATAGTCATTTTCAATTGGCGCAAGATTTCCGAGAGCATTTTCTGTTGAGATTTTTGCAATAAGGGCAGTACCTAAAGCAAGAATCAAGGCAAAGGCATAGGCATATTTTACCTTTTTCATTGTTTTATCATTTTTTGTGGCTCTTATAGGTTTGGGCTGACCCGATGGTGTGTTTTCGGGAATTTCCAATGGATTTTTGTCGTTATCATTTCGGTTTCTGTCGCTCATAATATGTCCTCCTGTTTTTATATTATTTATTGACAGAAACAACTTTTTTATACAGTTACAAAAACAAAAAACACCATTCAATTGAACGGTGCTTTATAAATTATTTTTTATATAAACTTAAAAGTTTTTCATACATATATTGCGAAGCTTCACTTTCTGATGTAAAACCTATACCATTATACTCTTGTCCCCGTTCTCTATAAAATACTTCCCAACGATAATAAACCTTACGTAAACATAAACCATCTTTTATAGGATCATCGAAATTGACTATATTTGTCGGTATATTTTCTTTATTTAATTTATTAAGTAATTCAGTCTTGGTCATACCATATTACCTTTTATTTTTAATTTTCTAACAACTCTGCAAGTGTTGCAAAATCTTCCATCGTAAGCTTTTCGGCTCTTACTGTTCTTTCAAGACCTGCCCTTTCAAGTGCTTCAGCAACAATGGTTTTGTTAATGCCAAGACCCGCGCTGATAGAATTTTCTGCGGTTTTTCTTCTTTGTGAGAATGCGGCTTTAACAAGCTTAAAGAAAAATTCTTCGTTTTCAACCTTAACAGGTGGCTCTTTTCTTATAGTAAGCTGAATAACCTCGCTGTTGACTTTTGGTGGGGGTAAAAATGAATCTCTGGGAACGAAAAAGAGTTTTTCACTTTCTGCATAATAGGAAACTGCAACTGTAACTGCGCCACCGTCACGAGAGCCTACCTCTGCGCAAAGTCTGTCTGCCGCTTCCTTTTGCACCATAACTGTTATAGATTTAATGGGCAATTTGCTTTCTAAAAGAAGCATAATTATAGGAGATGTTATGTAATAAGGCAGATTTGCAACAACTGCAATTTCCATACCATTGCATTTTGCCTCGATAATTTTCGGTAAATCCGCTTTCATAACATCTTCGTTAATAATTTCAACATTATTGAAATCCGAAAGTGTTTCATAAAGTACGGGTAAAAGCCTTTTATCAACCTCAAAGCTCAATACTTTGCCTGCTCTTTTGGCAAGCTCTGCAGTTAAGACACCAACACCGGGACCAATTTCAATAGCGCAGGTGTTTTCATCAAGCCCTGCCGCCTTCGCCATAGCCGGGCAAACCTCAGGGTCAACAAGGAAATTCTGTCCTAAACCCTTGTTAAAGGTTACGCCGTGCTTACCCATTACGGATTTTATAACATTTATATCTGAAAGATTTCTCATTTTTGCCTCCAACTCTTGAAAAAGGAGTTTAAGTAAGATAATATAATTATACAATTTGAATTTTCATTGTCAATGAAAAAATGCAGGTGATTAAATGAACACTATTAAAGATGCAAAATTTATCAAAGAAAGTGCTGATTTCGGAACGGTTGTACCCGTTTTCAAAAAAGTTATCTGGCTTGATAAAAAAATAAATAAAGCTACCCTTTTCTGCTCTGCTTTAGGTTATTATGAAGCATATCTCAACAGTCAGAGAGTGGGCAAATTTATTTTTGCTCCCGGCTGGACTACCTACGGAAAAAGGCTTCAGTATCAGGAATATGATGTAACTTCAATGATGGAAGAGTGCAACGTTCTTGAAATTGCAGTTGGTAACGGTATGCGTTTCCATGGTAACCCTCACGAAAACTATGAAAGCATTACTTGCAAGGAAACTGCCCTTATTACAGCGCTTAAAATAGAATATCAGGACGGCACAGAAGCTTTTATTCCTACCGATTCTACTTGGGAATGTGCAAAAAGCAATATTCTTGATTCCCATGTTTATAACGGCGAAATTGTTGATTTTACTGTTAACACAGAGGAAACTTTCCCTGTAAAAGAGCTTAATGATATCAATAAAGATATACTTCTTTCCACAGAGGGCGAAGAGGTTCGTGAAATGGCTCGTCTTGATGCAATTGAGCTTATTACTACCCCAAAAGGTGAAACAGTTATTGACTTCGGTCAGAACCTTACAGGCTATGTTGAATGGGTAGTGCCTCAGAGAAAGGGTGCGGAGTTTACTCTCTACCACGCAGAAATTCTTGATAAGGATGGCAATTTCTATACAACTAACCTTCGTGGTGCAAAAGCTGAAATTCACGTAACCTCTGACGGTAACGAAAGAGTTTATAAGCCTCATTTTTCTTTCCAGGGCTTCAGATATATTAAGCTTGAAGGCTTCAACAAGGACGAAATTAACCTTGACAATTTCAAAGCGGTTGTTGTTTTCTCAAATATGAAGAGAACAGGCTATTTCGCTTGCGGAAATGACCTTATTCAGCAGCTTTATGAAAATATTGTATGGGGTCAGAGAGGCAATTTCCTTGATGTTCCCACAGACTGCCCACAGCGTGACGAAAGACTTGGCTGGACGGGTGACGCGCAGGTTTTTGCAAGAACTGCATCAACTACATACAGAACACTTAAATTCTTTAAAAAATGGCTTCACGACCTTGCTTGCGACCAGAGAGAAAACGGAGCAATTACTGACGTTTGCCCCGACCTTTTAAGATGGGAGTCCCACGGCTCTTCTGCCTGGGCAGATGCAATTGTTGTTGTTCCCTATTGGGTTTACAGAACCTACGGAGATACACAGGTTATCAAAGACCAGTTTGAAGCTATGAAAAAATGGATTCTCTTTATGGAAGCAAACGGCTCTGAAAGAGGTCTTTTTGACAAGCATCCTCACCATTTCGGTGACTGGCTCTCTCTTGATGCAGGTAACGAAGCAACAGGCGGTTTAACAGATAAAAACCTTATCGGCACAGCATACCTTGCATATTCAAACTCACTTTTCATTGAAATGGGTAAGGTTATAGGCGAGGATATGAGCTATTTTGAAGAACTCTATGACCTTACAATTAAAAAATACAGAGAAAAATATCTTAACACAGGCAAAACAGAACACGAAACCCAGACTGCAAATGTTCTTGCTCTTTACTTTAACCTTACAGATAACCCTGAAAGAGAAGCTCAAAAGCTCGTTAAAGACATAGAAGCTTGCGGACATCTTAAAACGGGCTTCGTAGGTACACCCTATCTTCTTCACACATTAACAAAAATCGGCAGAACCGACCTTGCGTATAAGCTTCTTTTCAAAAAGGATTTCCCCTCATGGCTCTTCCCCGTAACAAGAGGTGCAACAACAATGTGGGAGCGTTGGGACGGAATGAAAGAGGATGGCTCCTTCGCAACTCCCGAAATGAACTCCTTTAACCACTATGCCTACGGCTCCGTTGGTGACTGGCTCTACACAACTGTTGCAGGTATCGACAGTGATTTCAACGAGCCTGCTTACAAGCACATTGTTTTCCGTCCTCTTCCCTCAAAGGAATTAGGCTACGCTAAAGCAAGAATTCTTACTGAAAACGGTGAAATAATTTCATCATGGGAATACACCGGAAATGGTGACGAATGTAAATTCAGCTTCACCATTCCAAACGGCTCACACGCAACCCTTTATCTTGATGATGAAGAATATGAATTCGAAAGCGGAACATATAATACAGTTTTTGAGTACAAGGGCTTCTAAAAAGTATTTCAACCCATCACAAAAGTTTTGACTTTTGCGATGGGTTGATTTTTAATTCATATACTTTTCTGCTTGTAGATTGAACATTTCGGCATATTTGCCGTTTAATTTCATTAATTCCTCGTGGCTTCCGCTTTCGATTATTTTTCCTTTTTCCATCATAAAAATTCTGTCCGCGTGGCGCGTTGTAGAAAGTCTGTGGGAAATAAAAACAACTGTTTTATCGGTAGCCCCCGTCATCATAGCGTGGTTGAGCTCGTATTCTGAAACAGGGTCAAGGTTTGCAGAAGGCTCATCAAGAATAACATAAGGGCAGTCCTTATAAAATGCTCTTGCGATCGCAATTTTTTGTTGCTCACCGCCCGAAAGCATCAAGCCATCCTCATCAAATTCTCTTAAAAGAATTGTTTCAAGACCATTTGGAAGCTCTTTATCAAAGCCACCTGCTTTAAGAGCTTGCCACACTCTTTCTTCGTCATACTCCTTTGAAAGAGCAACATTTTCTCCAACGGATGCAGAGAAAATCTGAAAATCCTGAAATACTGCGGCAAAGCGGTCACGGTGAGAAGCAACTGTTTCCTCACGAATATCTCTTCCGCCGATTTTAATGCTACCATCTTTCACATCATAAAGGCGCAAAAGAAGATTTGTAAGAGTGGTTTTTCCTGCACCATTATAGCCAACAAGTGCCACCTTTTCATAGGGCTTAATTTTAAAAGAAATTCCGTCCAATGAATTTTTCTCATTTCCCTCGTAAGAGAATGTAATATTCTCAACAGAAATCGTTTCGGGCTTACCGCATTCTGCAATATGTGTGCCGTCTTTAATGTCGTTTTCAACCTTTAAAAATTTGCGGTATTTATCAATAATTTTTGAGTGTTCAGTAAAGTTTCTTACACAACCTACTGTAAGGTAGATTATTCCCGAGCCGATTTGTACCGCACCATTAAATGTTGCAACAAAATCACCTGCGGACATTTCCTTTGTAACAATAGTTTTGTAACCAATATACAGAGTTAAAACAAGCATAAAGCCTATAACATTTATTGATGTACCCTGTAAAAAGAAAAGTGCATTGGTCTTTCCTGCATATTTTTTCTGAATACCAACAACATCATCTGCTGCCGTATTGAAACGTTTTTTCAAAAGAGGGAATATTCCGCTTGTGCGAATCTCTCCTGCATAATCCTGTAAATAGAAAATACGTGCAAAATAATCGCCAACCCTGTGAGCTTCAGTTATTTTTTCCCTACGCTCTATCATAAGGTCTCCTGTATATTTTCCAACAGGAATGAAAATAACCGTGGAAACTACAACAATCAGAAGTGCTATGGGATCAATTGTAAATACAAGAGTACCAATAAGAGCAAAGGATATAACCTCTTCAACAACACCCTTAATCATCGGAATAAGGTAACGAATACTATTTGACGAGTTTTCAACTGCAAGGATAAAATCCGAATAATATTCGGGGTTATCGTATTTTGAAAGGTCTATTGTTGCTGCCTTTTTATAAAGCATGGACTGCAATCCTAAATCCAATTTTTCTCTTTCTCTATGAGCAAAAAATTCAAAAAATAGTGCATTGAGAACATCTCCGCCAACAAGCAAAGCAATTATAAGACCAATACCGATTATGATTTTTTGCGGACTTCCGCCTGTGCTTACCTCATCAATAACAAATTTAAGACCTATTACGGAAACAAGTCTGCCCGGCAATGTGCAAAGAATATGGAAAAATATTTCACCTATAACAAGACCGGGAGAAAGCTTAAACATTACCTTTGTCATATAAAAAAGGTTGGAAAATACGCCTTTTTCTGTCTTTTGTTTTTTCATACTGCAGCCACACTCCCTTCTTTTGCTCTGTAGCTTGAAGCCTGGAGTGTAAACATCTCAGCATATTTGCCGTTCAATTCCATAAGCTCATTATGAGTTCCGCTTTCTTTTACTGTTCCGTCTCCGAAAACATAGATTTTATCAGAAAGCACAGCACTTGAAAGTCTGTGTGAAATATAAATAACTGTTTTTCCTTTTGTTGCAGAAATAAGATTTTCATACATATTATATTCTGCTATTGGGTCAAGTGCTGATGAAGGCTCATCAAGAATTGCAAGGTCAAAATCTTTTGCAAACATTCTTGCAGTTGCAATTTTCTGTTGCTCACCGCCTGAAAGACCTATGCCTGTTTCGTCAAACTCCCTTGTAATAACTGTTTTCTCCTTTTGCGGTAAACGGTTCACAAATGTATCTGCTCCGCTGTTTTTAAGAGATGCATAAACCTTTTGCTGTTCACCATCATTTTCAATTTCTTTACAAAGAATATTCTCTGCAACAGAAACAGCAAAGACTTTATAGTCCTGGAAAACGGTTCCGAATCTTTTGCGAAGAGCTTCAATATCATAATCCTGCAAATCTCTGCCGTTATAAAGAATCTCGCCTTCATCGGGGTCATAAAATCTTAAAAGAAGTTTCACAAAGGTTGTTTTGCCTGCACCATTTTCACCAACAATAGCGGTTGTTTCGCCCTTTTCAAATTTCAAATTAAGATTTTTTAAGGTTGGCTCTTTTGCGTGAGGATATGTAAATGAAACATTTTTAAACTCCAATGTTTCAAGCTCGTCAGGTATTTCTGTTCCGCTGACAACTTTGGACTCATATTCAAAGAATTCTTTCAAATTACCAAAATAAAGTGACTCGTTTTTCACAACAGAAATTGCCTGACCCATATCATTGATAATATCACGGATATTGCTCATTGCCGTCATAATAACAGAAAAGTCTGCAAGAGCAAGGTTTCTTTTAAACGCATAGCGGTATGTAGCATAAGCATAGGTTGTGGCAACAGGTAATGCCTGACCGAAAAATCCGGTGATTACCTCATAAAAAGCAATTTTCCAACCATATTTTTTAATTATTTCGCGGTTTTTTGCTACCGCATCAGAAAAGCGTTTGTGAAGAATATTGAATATACCTGATGTTCTTATATCCTTTGAATATTCTTTTAAATAGATAATTCTTTTAACATAAGCCTTTGAACGCTTATGAATTGTCATTTCCTTATCTTTTTTTACTTCAACCTTTCCCTTTAATGCTTGCGCCGCAACAACAGGAAGCATAAACAAAAGAATCAGCAAAATTTTCGGGTCAATGGAAACAACATAAGCTACTATAAAAATTCCTGTAAAAGCGGCAACGAATATGCTGGAAAAATAGTAAATGAACATATCATAGTGAGAATCTGAGACAATCTCTGTTGCACGTTTATACTTATCAAAGAAATCAGGATCTTCAAAGCACGCCATATCTACACTGACTGCTTTTTCAAAAATTTTCTCATTCAAAGCCTTATAAAACTGTTTGAATTTTACACTCAGCACATAATTTGAATAGGTCTGAATAGCTTTCGCGAGAATTCCTGCCGCAACAAACATAATTACTGCAATAACAAAGGCTTTAAACGGTAATTCTTGTTCAAGCACTTGTAAAATTACTCTCAAGAATAAAATTTCCTGAATAAAAGCTGTAAAAAACCAAAAACCACCCGTTGCAAGTATTTGAACGGTAATATACCATGGGCAACATTCTTTAATAATTTTTACCGCATAAAGCACATTTTTCAGTGTTTCAAATTTTACCTTTTTCGTTTCTTTCTTATTTTTTCTCATATTTCCTCCGTTTTAATTTACGATAAAATGCTAACGACACATTTTACCTTTTTCAGTTTCATAAAAACCTTTTCCGGAAGTTGTGTGCAGATTTTTGAGGTGAGAGGAACTCAAAAAACCTTTCGTTTCCTGCATTACAAATTGCATAAAAAACAAAAAACTCCGAAAAGCGTTAACTTTCCGGAGAAATGGCATATAACCAATGCAACTGTCAGCAGGAAGCGGACACAATAACCGGATTGTTTTTTTTTCTTACCATTTTCATCATCATGTCCAGCTCCTTTCTTAAAAACTTTTATTTGGGTTAATTTTTGCACCGACACGGAGTGCTATTTAAAGGTAGCATATATTATTTTGTTTGTCAAGAATTGAAAAGAAAAAGCAGGATAAAAGTGGCAAATTGAAAATGGCAACTGGCAACTGGCGGCTACAATTTGCTCATTGCATATTAAAAAAATATATGTTATTCTTTTTTTGGTGATAAATATGATTACGCTTAAAGAAAATGATGTTATTCTTTTTCAGGGAGATTCAATAACTGACGGTAACAGAGGAAGGAATTCTGACCTTAACCACGTTCACGGCCACAGCTATCAATATATGATAGCAGCGGAGCTTTCTACTGACAATTTAGATAAAAATGTAGAATTTATAAACAGAGGTATAAGCGGAAACAGAATTTCCGACCTTTACGGCAGATGGAAAGAGGATTGCCTCAATTTAAAGCCCACAGTTCTCAGTATTCTTATCGGTGTTAACGATATGATTTTTAATTGGGAACACAGTTCAGGCTCTGACCCGGAAAGATATGAAAAAATCTTCCGACTTCTTCTTGACGAGGTTTTAGAAGAAAATCCCGATACTTTCATTGTTATAATGGAACCCTTTTTTGGCGATAAAAAAGAAGAAGACCTTGATAAATTCTTTAAATCAGGAATCAGCGCTTACCAAGAAAAAGCTAAAAAGATTGCAGAGGATTACAACGCTGTTTTTGTTCCTCTCCAAGATTTATTTGACTCTTACAGAGGGAAAACAGATATGTATAAGCTCATTTGGGACGGTGTTCATCCAACAACAATAGGTCATGAGCTTATTGCAAGACGATGGAAAGAATGTGTAAAAGAAAAACTTGAAAACAGATGAGGTTTTTTATATGAAAACAGTTAATTGCAAAAACATAAAAATCACAGATGGCTTCTGGAAAGCAAAGCAGGATATGGTAAGTGATATTACCCTTAAATCCGTTTATGACAGATTCAAAGAAACTCACCGTTTTGACGCTCTTGACTGCACCTGGAAAGAGGGCGCCCCTGATATGCCCCATGTTTTCTGGGATTCCGATATTGCAAAATGGATTGAGGGTCTTGCTTACAGCCTTAATTATTCAGAAAACGAAGAGCTTGAAAAACTCGCAGATGAAGCAATTGCAAAATTAATAAAAAACCGTGATGAAAACGGCTATTTCAACAGCCATTTCCTTGTTACAGGTGAGCGTTTCACAATAAGAAATGAGCACGAGCTTTACTGCGCAGGTCATCTTATAGAAGCAGCAGTTGCATACTACGAAGCAACGGGCAAAAAAGCTTTTTTAGATGCTATGTGTAAATACGCTGACTACATAGAAAAGGTTTTCGTAACAGAAAAAAGTGCTAAATTTGTAACACCCGGTCACCCTGAAATCGAACTTGCTCTTGTTAAATTATATGAAGTAACGGGTGAAAAGCGGTACCTTGAGCTTTCAAAATTCTTTGTTGATAACCACGGAAACAACTCTGTTGATAAACCTCTTTATCCCGGCTGCAACCTTATTTATAACCAAGATGAAATGCCCTTAAGAGAAAGAACCACCGCAGACGGACATTGCGTAAGAGCCCTGTATCTTTTCTGCGCTATGGCAGACCTTGCAGATATTTATGATGATAAAGAGCTTTTTGAAGCGGCAGAACGCTGCTTTATGAACATTATTGACAAAAGAATGTATATAACCGGTGCAACAGGAAGCACCTGCCACGGTGAATCCTTTACAATTGACTATGATTTACCCAACCGTGACGCTTACGCTGAAACCTGTGCTTCAATTGCCCTTGCATTTTTTGCAAACCGAATGATTAAGCTTTACCCCAACGGCAAATATGCCGATGCGGTTGAAAAGGTTATGTATAACGGCGCTCTTTCAGGTGTTTCAATGGACGGAAAAGGCTTTTTCTATGAAAATCCCCTTGAGGTTGATGTATATTTTAATGCTGTCAATAAATGTACCGATGGCGGAAAGCGTTTCCCCATAACACAGCGAAAAGAGGTTTTTGACTGCTCCTGCTGTCCCCCAAATGTTATAAGATTTATTTCTTCGATTGGTGAATATATTTATTCATATACAGACGATACCATTTTTGTTAATCAATACATAAATTCTGATGCTGAATTTGATGGTATGACCGTTTCACAAATTACCGATTACCCCTCAACAGAAGAAATAAAAATCAAAATGGAAAATAACAATAAAAAACATCTTGCTTTGAGAATACCCGCTTGGTGCAAAAATTTTGAAATAAACAAAAAATATTCTCTTAAAGACGGCTATGCTTATATAGAAATTGCAGAAAATGATGAAATTATTTTAACGCTTTCAATGCCTGTTAAATTCATATCTGCAAATAAAAAAGTGCACGATTGTGCAGGACGAGTTGCGGTTATGAGAGGTCCTGTTGTTTACTGCCTTGAGGGCGTTGATAACGGCAAAGATTTAAATTCTTTGAGAATTGATATTAAAGAAAAGGGCGAACTTTCCGAAAAAGAATTCTTGATTCCCAATATTCTTCTTAAAGCATATAAAGAGCCTGAAAACGACAGTCTTTATTTTGAATCAACAGAAGAATATATTGAAACTCAAATTAAATTGATACCCTATTTTGCTTACGAAAACCGTGGAGAAACAGATATGCTTGTCTGGATTCTGAAAAAATGATTATTACCCCTTACAGTTTGTTTTTAAAAACTGTAAGGGGTAATTTTTAATTAAGGTGTTCTATAGTTTTTTCTATCATATCTGAAATTTTAACTGTTCCAACACCAAAAATTGATGTGTGAAGAGTATCGTCAACGGGTTTTATCCATTCCTCCCCGATAGCAGATATTCCGTTTCTCATACCCATAATTGAACCAACAGTTGCACCGTTGCAATCCGTGTCAAAAGCAGGCTGAACTGCCATACAAATTGATTTTCCGAAATCACCATTGCCGTAAAGAAGAGCAGTTGTAACTATCATTGCATTTGGAATTGTATGACACCAACCGTAACCCGTATGCTCATCATAAAGAGAGTGAATTTTATTTACGCAATCGTCATAAGATTTGCCTTTTTTATAATCTTCCATAATTCCCGTAACAGCGTCAAAAAGCCTTGATGTATGAGGTATTTCTCCTAAACCGCCTAAAATAATATCTTCAATAGTATCTGTAACCGCAGCACAGGCAATCATTGCAGAAACCCACATTTCTCCGTAAATTCCGTTTTTAATATGAGAAATAGAAGCATCCCGGAATGCCATTTCTGCCGCCTTTTCGGGTTCACCGGGATTTATGTAACCAAAATAATCACCACGGATCTGAGCACCAATCCACTCTCTGTAGGGATTTTTATACATTGCAGAATATGGCGGTTCATAGCCTTTTATAAAATTATCAAAGGCAACTCTTTCTGCAGTAAAATATGCTACTCTGCTCTGGTACTTAACCCAGGCTTTCAGAACATCGTGTGGTTTAAAATCTTTTCCGTAATCCTCAATAATCTTTTGAGCTAAAACAACATAGTTTGTATCGTCATCAACGGGCATACCATGAACAGTATCTGCAAAGCATTTATCGCGAAGATGAAAATCATATTTTTCATACATTTCTTCCGTAATATCGGAAGCGAGCATATATCTTGTTAAGGGATAATTCCCCATTTCTTTAAGTAAAGGGTAAAACTCATTAGTCCTTATTCCCTCAACGGGCTTACCTAAAAGGCAACCGCAGACTCTACCCATCCAGGCACCTGCAATTTTACTTTTTAAAGTATTGCTGTCAGGTGTCTTCCTTTCAAAAATATGCTTTTTCCTTAAAGCTTTTATTCCTTCTAAATCCGATGGTTCATTGTATTTATAGCCGTCACGAATTGGTGCATTGCAAACTGCCTCAAAAAGCACATCGGCAAATTTTTTTCTTATTTCGGTTTTGGGTAAGTTTTTCACTGCAGAAAAAATATCTTTATATTTTTCAATATCCATACCCTCGTCAAAACATTGCTTATATTCGTGTTCAATATCATTACAGTAGAATTCCCATTCTCCCATATTCGCGTAATCAGGTTTTATTTTCATTTTTCTCACCTCTCGGTAAATTCTTCTTTTATTTTAACAAATATAAAATGAAGTTCAAGATGTTGACTTAAAATATTTTAAATGGTATCTTAATATCAGAGTTTAAAAGGAGGTTGCTTATGAAAAAGATACTTAAAAGAATTTTTCTGGGTTTGTTAATTCTCGTTGTGGCGGTAACCGCAGTTTTTTCGCCTTATTTAATTAGTTTTGTTAAAACCGATGAAAGCTTTGATTTGGAAAACGGTGATGTGATTTTGAAAGAAAAAACTGAAATAGCTATCAACAAAGGGTCTTTGACGAATACTGTTTTAGACCTTACCCAAAACGATTGTGATTGGTTTAATTACTATGGTATTGAATACTCATCTGACTGCTACATAAAAGCAACCATCGATTATTCTGCAGGAACAAAGAATAAAAGCGAAGATTTCTTTTTAGAGCCCTCAAAAGAAAAAAACACATTTTATTCCTTTGTTGATGATGCTATAGGCGGGAAAAGAGGGAACCGCGTTAATTCAATCACTTTTGAAACCTTAACCGAAGGCAATGAAAACATACAAATATATGGTTTTTCAGTTTTCAACCGAGAAATTCCCGAACAGGAAATTTTCATTCAGAATGATACCCACAAATTAGGAATTGATTTGCTTTGGGGTGGTGCTTTAAGCTACCTTGAAGACCTTGACTCCAATGTTCAGGCTGTTTCAGTTGACGGAAAAATTAAAGTCGATTCAAATGCAAGTGACCGCTACAATGCAGAGTCTGTAAACAACAATGTTAATCTTATAAACCGCAACGACACAGGTCGCCTTGTTCAGCAATCCTATTACGGCACCATTGAATATGACCACGGCGTATATATGGAAAACGACTGGCGCTATAACCCCGTTCAGGGCGGTAATCAGTTTAATGATGCAAGTAAAATTGTTGATTTAAAGGTAACCGAAAACAGTATTTATGTTAAATGCCGTCCTCTTGACTGGGCAAAAGAGAAAGAATATATTACCCCCTCATATATGGAAGCAACATATTCTTTAGAAAATGGTGCCGTTCACGCTAAATGCAGATTTGTTGATTTCTCAGGCTATCCTGAAGCAGAAGCAACTCAGGAAATCCCTGCTTTTTACTGCATTGAGCCTTTAAATAATTTCGTTTACTATGGTGGCGATAAGCCTTGGACAAATGGTAAGCTCACAAGCGAACCCGATTTAATTTTCTGGCCTGATGCAGGCTATCCCAATTTTTACTCAAAGGAAAATTGGTCGGCATTTACAGGTGAATTTGAGGATAGCTTCGGAATTGGTGTTTATGTTGATAATGAGGAAGCTTTCCTTGCAGGTGTTTTCGAGCGTGAAAAAACCACAAACGAAGACCCGTCAAGAGATGGTCCTACATCTTATATTGCAATTGTAAAAAACAGAACCTTTAAAAGCTTTGAACCATACCAATATGAATATTACCTTGCAACAGGCGATACAACAGAAATAAGAAATACATTTGAAAAAATAGACAATAAATAAAAATGTACCCCATTTGATTTTTCAAAAATCAAATGGGGTACTAATCATTTTTTTACGGTTCAATGTTCCAGCCATTTTCTGCAAGGTCATAATAATGTTGTTCAAGGTCAACATTACCTGCGCTGTTAACAGTAAGTGTTGTTCCGCCAATCATATCAGGTTGCCAATAGCTACCGAAGCCTGACTTAACTGCATATGCAAGTTTAATACCTTCATATTCAACATAATAGTCGTTAACATGGTCGTGACCAACAAGCATTGTTTTTGTACTTCCAAGCTCTTTGCAAAGGCTGAAGAAACCATTATTTATGGGAGAAGGTCCACCGTATTCAAATCTTCTACCCGCTGCAATATCGGAATACTGCGGGTCGATTATACCGAATTCATAACCTTCTGCTTCAATACAAACGCTTTCCCAAGCATCGATGTACTCACGAACAGGAATGTGCATAATAACTGTGCTTTCTACAGTTCTGCCTGCCATTTCAGCAATACCGTTAACTGCCCATTTATACCATTCCTGCTGATTATTCCAGAGATGGTCATAATCTTCAACAATTGTTCCATCTTCAAGAACGAATCTACCATGGTCATGAGTATCCATCATAAACAAGGTATGAACAAATTTGCCATTCTCTGTAATGTTGATAATGTAGTTACCATATCCCATATCCTCGGGACCGAACTGGAAAAGGCAGTTTTCTGCCTGAATAAGATTATACGCAACCCAGAACTCACTGATACAACCTTCACCATCGTGGTTACCCATAACAGGTGCCCAAGGGATATCAAAGCTATCTAAAAATTCAATAAGTCTCATATACGCTGCTGTGTCCCAAGCATTGTCACCGGAAAGAGTGATAAGGTCGGGGTCATTATCTGCAATAAGTTTTGTAATAAGGTCTTCTGAACATTCCCCTAATTCACCATACGCTTTTGCATCGGAAAGCTGAATATCTGCAAGGTTAAGGATAACAAAATCTTCGCCTTCCTGTTTTTCGAGTTCAATGTAATCTGCTGCATCGAATGTATCATTTACAGACCACTGTGTGAAATATGATGCTTCTCCACCGGGTGTAAGAGTAATCTGAAGGGGTGCAAGAATCTGTGAAAGACACATGATGTAAGTAAGAATAAGTTTAATAATTCCCATAATTTACCCTCCGTATAAATTTTTTATCATTGTACTCCATTTGTTTAAAAATTTCAAGTCGTACAAAAATTCAATTTACTTTCTTTCTTTTATAACCTTTGCAGGTGTACCAACTGCAACTGAATATGGTGGAATGGGTTTAACAACAGTTGAACCGCAACCGA
Source organism: Acutalibacteraceae bacterium (assembly GCA_045594685.1). GTDB lineage: Bacteria > Bacillota > Clostridia > Oscillospirales > Acutalibacteraceae > DTU089. The sequence goes on from JAZNYZ010000042.1 coordinate 45,106, forward strand.
TAACGGAGCCCTCACCGATATTTCCTGAATACATAACCTTACAGCCCATACCGATATATACATCTCTGCCGATTGTAACCTTTTCACAATGACCGCCCTGATGATAGATAATATCATTGGGGTCATCAAAAATATGTGAATAAGGAGTAAGATTTATGCCCTGAGCGAGAAGGCAGTCTTCACCAATTTCAAGACCTCTGTGGCCGAAAAGAGTTGTGCCTGTGCCGATATATGTTCCTCTGCCCACATTAATATAGCCTTCTTCACTTCTTTCGGTATCAAGATAAACTCTGTGCTGAAGGCGAACATTATCACCAAGAGTTATACCCTTTTCACCGCGGGCAATAAGAGTGCAACCATCAGAAATCTGCACATCGCTACCTACGGTAATATATTCGGGATTAATAATGTTAACACCTTTACCGATTGTAACATTTTCGCCCATTGATCTGAACTTTGTTCTGTAATATTCAACTCGGAGCTTTGCGGCATATTCGGAATCATCATTCATAAAAACAGTTTTATAAAAGCTTTCTCTTGCCTCATCATCCATATTGTTGAATGCTGTTGTAAAAAAGTTTTCCATATCGTATCTCCTATTTTTCAAAATAAATTGCACCGCTTTGAGCAAAAATCAAGGGCGGTAAATCCATACCCTTTTGCTCAGGGATTCTTGATGCAATTGCAATATCGTGGATTTTGCTGTATAAGAATCCTGGTTCAAAAACAATATGAGCACACAAGAAACCGTCTTTTTTAACAGGAAGAGTAACGGAATAATCTCCTGTTTTCTTTGCAGTATGTGTAAAACATTCCCCATCTTTATCAAACACAATTAACTTGTGTTTTTTTCTGAGCTTTTTAACATTTATTGTGACTTCGGTGTTCTCACCGAGTTTTACTGTATCACCTAAAACCGCATCACCGCAAGTTATATCAATAAAAGTTGTTCCAACATCAAAGCAAATTGTTGTGTGACCCTTAACAATAGCATCAAGTATATCTTCAGGAGAGTTTGACTTTGCATAAACATAAGTAACGGGCCAGGTCAGAAGATTGGTAACAACATAATCCTTGTGATAATCACTTCCGCCAACAACGGGGAGCTTGTGACCGTTTCTTAACTGCTCATGCCACCATTCAGTACATTCAAGGTTGTCAAAATGAGTGGGTGCATTCCAAACCTCAAGAACATCAACATCTGAGGCATTCTTTTCCCATCTCCAAGGACATTGCTTACAATGGGGATGGTTCATACAAATTATCGCACCACGCTCTTCCGCTTTGGTCTTAACTCTCAAAAAATCCTCGTAGGTTTCGCAAGTATCGTAATCCTCTTTGTCAATAACATCCTTAACACCCCACATATTACAATGACCGCCGTGCTTTGTAAGCTCTGCACCGTAAATAAGGGTAAGCCCGTCAACTTCAGGGAAATCTTTGCAATTCACATTGTGGTCGGTAATTATAAGGAAATCCAACTTGCTCTTTTTTGCCTTTTCAATAACCTGCTCCAGTGTTAAACCACCATCAGAAGCAACTGTGTGGCAATGAGGCACGCCAACGTACCATTTATAGCCGTTGTAACTCATAGTTTTTTCTCCTTTAAAATTAATCACCCAAAAGACCGTGGAATCTACCCATCCAATAAGGAAGAAGGAAGTTATAGGGCATTACTGCTCTCATACCTCTTGCACCATCACCTGAACCGGGAAGAGTGGAAGTACGATTAACAACCTTGTTGTTTATATAAACAAATTCTTCTGCACCGCTGTCGCATACGAACTGATTTCCATCATAGTTGCAGAATGCTCTCGCGGAATATTCAACAGGATATTTAAGCTGCGGAGGAATACCCATAGCCTCCTGCTCCGTATCCCAGACAATATCTTTTCTGTAGCTGTTATAAATGGGCCAGCAAACAAGGTCAAGATTCATTTCCGAAAGAGATTTTGCAGCGTTTTCAACATCGCAATTATTGTTTGTCAAGGAACCGTAAACCATATTGAACATAGGTGAACGCTCAACTCTTTCATACTGCCAGTGATGAGTAAGACCCATTTTGAAAATTTCTTTTTCTGCCTCGTTATCTGTATAAACAATAAGAGGATAGATGTTTGTAAAGTCAAGCTGGTCATCAATATGAGCAACGTGACCGTCTTCAACCTTATACTGTATGCAGTTCATTGCATAGTGATGCTTTTCAATAAGCATTTTATAAACATCGTTATATTTTTCTTCACCTGTTACGTGATATGTAGTTTTAAGGAAAGAAAGCATTTCAAGAGAGTTTGTTCCTCTTTCATAGAACCAACGGTCGTCATTATTGAGAAGTTCGGGTTCCCAGTTTGCCCAGGTTGTAGGCACGCCGTCAACATCGCAAAGGTGGAAATTATTTTCAAGAATATGGTCTGTAATTGTCTTTACTACCTGAGCAATTTTTTTCTTTTCTTTTTTATCTGCAACAAGGTCAAAATAAATACCGTAGGCAAAATAATGACCTGTCATTTCGTCACTTGAGGTCTCACCGAGCCATTCGCAATCGGGATTATTTTCGCAAGCATGCCATTCTTCTCTGTTACCGTCACCGAAATTCTCTTCATCAGAATATCTGGTTGCTCTTGCGGTGAAACCGGGCTTACCTGTAACCTCAGTAAGCTTAATCATTGCTTCAACTGCTCTCTTAGCATTAGCCTTTGCTTTTTCGTCGCCTGTTACTGCGTAACGGAAGCACTGGCTTGCGCAATAAAGTCCTGTGAAAAGTCCGTCATTATCGGAATTGGGAAGCCAACCGGATTCCAAATCACCATATTTACGAAGAACTCTATCTACCTGATAGCCTTCATTTCTTGTGAAATATTTTACAGCCATTTCATCATAATGGCTCGCTTTTTCTTCGAGAGTCATATATTTAGATGTAATAACACTGATACCGCGGGGTGTAACTGCGGCAATAGTACCGTTATCGGAAACAGCAATCCTGGTTACTGTGGGGTGCATAAGCCACGCACCATATGAAAAATATGAAATTTTACCCTCAATAAGGGTAATAACACCTGTGTTGGTTGCAAAATATTTTTTGCCATCTGCGGCAAAGAACATATCATTGAATGAGCCGTCGGGAACTGAATAAAATTCGTTACCGTTAAACCAATAGTTCTTGCCGTCGTAGATGTTAAGACCTTCATCTGAGCCAACCCATAAATGACCGAGGGCATCAATCTGAATACAGTTGATTTTCTGACTTGAAACACCTGTAACATTGGGAAGAAGCTCTGCCCAGTGGCGACGCTTACCCTTCATAGACATAAGGCCCTCAACAAGTGAGCCAACATAAACTGTTTCACCATATTTTGATTTATTATGGAGTGCTGCAAGGCAAACTGTTTCCTCGGGCAAATCAACAATTTCTTTAAATTCACCGTTTTCCATAAGGAAAAGTGCATTTTCTGTTATAAGCCAGAAAGAACCGTCAAGTGCTACGGAAATATCAACAACGGGTGCTTCAAAATCTGCAATTTTTTTAATCTTACCCTTTTTAATTTCTGCAAGGGAATTGTTAACCGCAGCATAAAGCTTACCATTTCTTGAGAAAAGCTTTGAAACCTTTGCAGCTGCTTTCTTAATCTTACCATCTGCATATTCAATAAGGCCGTCAGGTTGAGCTATATAAAGTGTTTCCCTTTCAAATGCTACATCAAGAACATTCTCAACATCAATTCCTTTATCGGCAGTGAGAAAAACTTTATCATATTGTCTGAATTCACCGAAGTGAAGAGTAGATTTTTTCATTTGAATTCTCCTATATAATTATTGTATGATAACAGTTTAGCATATTACGGTAAGTAAAACAAGTTATATATATGCAATATTTTCCTTGATTTTCTGTTATAGTTGATATAAGATAAAAACATAAAACAAATTTCATAGGAGTGTTAAGTATGTTATCAACATTTGGTGCAATCTGGATTAAATTTGCCTCAGTAATTATGAGCTTTATACTGTCCTTCGGAACCACCTTTGGTATTTTTGTTCCTGCAACCACAACTGCTCCCGAGGATTATTTGGATAGTAACATCAAAAATGTTATTTATCTTATCGGTGATGGTATGGGCTTTAACCATTTGGAAAAAGCAAAAAACGAAAGAAACATTAAGCTCACAATGGATACCTTTGAGTTTAAGGGTGAATCTATGACCCGTTCTTTCACAAACGCTGTTACAGACAGTGCCGCAGGCGGTACAGCTCTTGCAACAGGTGTCAGAACATACAACGGTGCAATCGGCGTTTATCCTATGGATTCCCTGGATGTTTTCTCTCACCCAAAAAACCTGACAGAGCTCTGCCTTGAAAGCGGCAAGATGACCGGTGTTATCACAACGGATGAAACATCGGGTGCAACGCCTGCTTCTTTTTCTGCTCATTCTTCTGACAGAGGAAATACAGAAGATATTACAGAAGACCAGCTCACATCAGATATTGATTTAATCTGGGGTGCTCAGAACGGTGTTGCAACCAAGGAAAATGCAGAAGAAAACGGATTTACTTATGTAACAACCTCCGCTGAAATGTTGGCTCTTAAAGAGGGTAGCCGTAGCTTTGCACAGTTCACAAATGCCCTTTGGACACTTACACCCTCAGATATCAATACTCCTAACCTCGAAATGATGACAATGAAGGCTATTGACCTTCTTGACGACACTGATGAAGGTTTCTTTCTTATGATAGAGGGTGCTCATATTGATAAGCATTCTCATAGCAATGAGGATGAAAATATGACCGAAGCTCTTCAGGAATTTGACAAAACTATTGAATATGTGCTCAATTATGCAAAAGCAGACGGTGAAACCCTCGTTGTTATCACTGCTGACCATGAAACAGGTGCTATTGTTGCAAATGATGACGGAACATATTCCTTTACATCCGGGTCCCACTCTGCAGCAAATGTTCCCGTTCTCGTTTACGGTTCAGACGTGCTTATTCAGAACGGAGAGGTTCTCAATAACTACGAAATTCCCATAAGAATTGCTTACATTCTCGGCTTTACAGAGGAAGATTTCCCCTTTGAAGTTGTAGCATAAAGCCAAATTTTCCCGCAGCCCCGTTAATTCGGAGTTGCGGTTTTATATAAAATGAAAGGATATATTTATGCGATATATTGCAGACCACGATTTTCACATTCATTCAACCATTTCACCCTGTTGCCACGATGAAAACCAAACACCCGAAAATATTTTGAAATATGCCAAAGAAAACGGCTTGAAAAAAATTTGCCTGACTAATCATTTATGGGATGAAAAGGTGAAAAGCCCTGCTGAATGGCATCCTAAACAGACTTTTAAAAGCCTTGCAGATGTTCTTCCATTACCACAAGATGAAAATATTGAATTTTTATTCGGTGCAGAAGCGGATATGGACTATGAATTTAATGTGGGCGTATGTGAAGAAAGATATAATGAATTTGATTTTATTGTAATTCCTACAACACATTTGCATTTAGCTGGAAATACAGTGAAAACAAAAATTCAAACTCCCGAAGAAGCAGCAGAGCATTGGGTAAAACGCCTTGAAGAGCTTTTGAAAAAAGAGTTACCTTGGCATAAAACAGGCATTGCCCACCTTACCTGCGGTCATATTTTCAAAGGAAGATCTCCTGAGGTTATAAAGCTTATTGAAGATGAAACACTCTACAATTTGTTTCAGAAATGTTCAGAAAAAGGCGTGGGAATTGAGCTGAATATGAAAACTCTCGCCCTTTCCCAAGAGGAAAAGGATATTCTTTTAAGACCCTATTTCATAGCAAAGGACTGCGGCTGCAAATTCTATCTGGGAAGTGACTCTCATAAATTGGAAGCATTTAAAAATGTAAAAGAGAATTTTGAAGATATAATCACTCTTCTGGATTTAAAGGAAACTGATAAGTTTATAATAAGAAAATAAAAACAAAAACAGAAAAAATCTTACAAAAAAACCAAGAAAAAAACTACAACAAAAAATTTTAAGTTTTTTTGAAAAAACAGTTGACAAAACCGTTCTTTGGTGGTATAGTATCTAAGCACTCGCGAGAGTGGCGGAATCGGCAGACGCGCACGTTTGAGGGGCGTGTGGTAATCCCGTACGGGTTCAAGTCCCGTCTCTCGCACCAAAAATCGACATTCTTCGAAAGAAGGATGTCGATTTTTACTTTTTCGCTATTAACTATTCACTCTTCACTAATACTCTCGATTTTTGGTGCAGGTAAGAGGTAATAGTGAATAGTGAAGAAGTGAATTTTGCAAAACATATTTAAAAATACTAAACCGCAATTCCTTGATATATAAGGAGTTGCGGTTTTATCTTTTATCGGTTAACCCAAGTATATAATCAACTGTCGTTTTATGATATTTTGCAAGAGAAATCAAAACCTCAGGTGGCACTGTTCGTTCTCCGCTTTCATAATAGGCATAAGTCCTCTGTGGTAAATTTATTGCTTTGCCCATTTCTGTCTGAGTTAAATCTGCATCTTCTCGTAAATCTCTTATTCTTTGAAATTTCATATAATCACCATGTAAATTATATGCAAGAACAATATGTTCTATTGACACCAAGAACAAATTGTTCTATAATCACCATATAAATAGGGTAAGAATACAAATCTCTATTTATAGCGAAAAAAATGATTCAAAGGAGCTTTTATTATGGTAGAAATCATTTCCTGGATTGTAGGTTTAGCGTTGGGAACAGTTGCTTTCCTTCTTATCAGGTCTTTAATCCCTGCAATTCAAAAGTCAATTGTAGCAACAATTTTTGTGTTCTTACTGTGCTATGGAGCAGGTATTACACTTTGTCAGTTTGCTTGGATTATTGGTGTTATAGCTGGAATTGTTGCTTTGATAGTGTATATCTTCAAAAGCAAAAAACCACTAAAAATTGATGATAATGATATTAACAATATTATCGGTAACCCAAATACAACCATTAACGAAAATCAGGAGAAAGACAATGAACTTTAATGAATTTATAAAAAATGAAAACATTGATAAAATCGTTAATACTCCTTTTGGCTCTATAACTATCCCCAAAGAAAGAAGTATCTATAATGAAATCAGAAGAAGATACAAGGTATTAGCTATCAACTCTGCCGAAGCTTTTGCACAATCATATGAGTCTTATCAAAACTGTGAAGATATAATCACTAATGCCCCGACAGATTTTCAAAAAAGTATTGCTAACATTATAGACGAAATAAAAAATACTCTTATAAGTCAAGAGCAATACGAATGGGATTATGATTCTATTTATGAATTTGTAATCAAAGCAGATATGTTGAGAGATTTTGACAAAGCAATGGATGATATTGTTCATCAGGTTGCTGTCATCAATAATAATCTTGAATACGAAAAAGCGTACAGACAACAAAGAAAAGATTCCCGTGGCAAATGGGTTGGCGGTACATTTGGAGGCACTCCTGTAAAAGCCGTTAGCCACCAAATGGATTTAGCGGCAATGAATTTAGCAAGTGGTGCAGTTCACGGAGTTGTAAACTTAGCAGGAAATTTAATTTCCGAAATGGAAGCTAATGCAAGTTTAAAGTCTTTGTTTAAAAACCCTAAAACTCGTCAGTCTTTAATAGATAGCGTTTACTCGTCTGCTTTTGCATTGCAATATGCCTGTATTATTCTCTCTGGAAAAGAATACACTTGGGATGAAGTTGAAAAAGATGATGCTTTAAAAGCTCAAAGGTTATTAAATAACCTTACAAGTGGTGCGATTGGTGATGAAAAGATTGCAGAAATATGCACCCAAATAGTTACTTTAAATCCCTACAATGCTGAATTTTATGAATATCTTTTCGGTAAATTCGGTGATGATGGAAGCTTAACAGAATTAGCAACATATTTTTGTGTTGATGAATTACTTGATATTAAGGGAAAATACGCATTACAATACGTAAAAGATAATCAGGGTGAAACAGAAGAAGAGGCAACTAATGCAAAAAACTTGTTGATTGATTACTGTAACTCCATAAAACTCGAAACATCAGATAATCTTGAATGTTTTATTTATATAAATGATTTAATTGCTGATTTTGATTTAAAATATCGTACTGTCGATGGTGTTGAATGCTCCACAAGAGAAGCAGCAGATTTTTCAAGAGAAGAATTACCTGCGATTCAGGAGTTTATGAAATCAGTTTCTCCTTTAACAGGAGAACCCTTGCTTCCCTACGAAAGAGATTTGTTAAGCAAGAAAGAAGTTTTTGAAAACACTTTTTCATCTGAGGTTTCACAAAAACATTTAGGTATTATCAACTCTTATTTAGAAAAATTTGAAAAACAATTCTGTAAAACTCAACTTTTCTCATCAGTGAGCCGAGAACAAGCCTCAAAGGATAGAGCATTAAAATATGCTAAAGGATTGAAATTTTCTAATCTTGCAGAGTATGAACGTGAATATGAAAAGTTCATTCAATTCCTTGAACCTAATCTTGGAATTACTATTGACGAAGCTACTGAGGCTAAGCTTTATCTTGAAAAAAAGAAATCAAGAGTTGAAAAGGTTAGTTCCATTGATGTCTCTAATATATCATCCAATATACAAAGTGGAATTACTAATATAGGCGGTAGTCTGAAAGGCTTGTTCGGGAAAAAGAAATAACTCTACCTTTATCTCACCCCACTCCAACCGAGTGGGGTCTTTTCCTGTCCACATTCCCTCACTTCTCCACATCCCATCTCTCGCATAGAAAAGTGTAGAAAACACAATAAAAAATTGCAAATTTTCGTTTTAAATCCGGGCATTTTTAGGGAATTGTTTTTGGGATTTTGAGGGGTTGTAATAATATTTATTTTGCTTTTCGGCAGGACTTTGTTCTTTGAAAGAAAACCATTATTTATGGCGAGAGACGGGACTTGAACCCTTAAAAATCTCCTGTATTGAATTTTTTGTAATGAATGTTATAATTAAATAAACCTACCATCAAACATTCAGGAGAAGTATTATGGAAGTTAGATTGATAAAACCTGAAGAGGCTGTGGATTATCTTAAGATATCTGCTGCATCATTCATCTGGAAATTTGATAAAGAAGTTGATAAGGAAGTTGAAATGCCTGTTATGGGTGCATTCCATGATGGCAAGCTTATTGCAGGTATGGAGTTATTTGATTTCAAGTGCAACTACTGCGGAAATCTTATAAACACTCTTGTTCTCAGCGGAATATGCAGTCAGCCCGAAAATCGCAGAATGGGTGGCGTAAGGGCACTCTTTGATGAAGTTTCGAGAACTGCTGTTGAAAATGATATTGTAGCAGGCTTTCTTTCAGCCTTTTCAATTTCATATTATGAGAAATTTGGGTTCGCAAATCTCAACCGCCTTTTTGCAATAAGTGTACCTTTTCATAAGCTTGAACACATTCCCCGTAATAACGATGTTGAGCTTTATACCGGTGAACAGCTCTCCGAGCTTTGCGAGCTTCATAATAAATGCGTTTTCAAAGAAAATCTTATAACTATGAGAGAGGATGAAAAGCATTTCTGCAAAACGCCTCTTGAAAATGCAGATTATACATACATTCACCGAAATTCTTCAGGCGAGGCAGACGGATATGTTCGTTTTAGTATAAAACGTCCCGACGAGCTTATTGCAGAAGAGTTATTTGTGCTTACTCCCGATGCCCTTAAGGGAATTATCGGTTTTTTGCGAAATTACGATGGCATTGTAAAAACTCTGCGTGTGAAAAAACAGTATCCCGGTTCACCTTTTGCTTGCCTTGTTGACAGAATAGACGGCATCAACTATGAATACGATAAAGGCTATGCAGGGCGAATATATAACCTGAAGAAGCTTCTTGAAAATAATGTATATCCTAAAGAATACGGCAAATTCAGCATATTAAGCCTTGATGATTTAGAACAGAACAAAGGCATATTTGATGTTGAATACCAAAACGGCAAAGCAACTGTTTCAAAAAGAGCTGATGGAGAGTATGATATTTCACTCACACCCCCTGCAGCAGCAAGACTTCTCCTTGCAGGTGAGGGCCACACAGCCGAGACCGCTGTTTATATTGACGGTGTTGGGCTGAAAAACAATGCAAATGATTTTTTCCGTGCATTTCCTCATCGTGCAACAAGATTTATAGACAGCTTCTGGTCAATATAATAAAAATGGGGATGTAAAAAAGCGCAGACCGTATAAAACCAGCTATAGCAAGGGGTTCTGCAGGTGAATAAAGCCTGTAGAACCCCTTAAAGAATATAAAAACATAAAATTTATGAAAAATATGTTTTATACTACGAACAAACTTCGCCACTCGACGTATCTTTGTACGCCTTCGGGCAAACAAAATCAAGTCTGAAGCCTT
>JAZNYZ010000043.1:0-28685 GCA_045594685.1 Acutalibacteraceae bacterium
ATGAATAATGAATTTATCCCTATTTTCGGCAAAGGAGTGATTTAGATGCCCGGAACCAGAAAACTCGGCAGAGCGAGTGATCACCGTGATGCTATGCTTCGCAATATGGTTACAGCTTTACTTGAAAACGGTAAAATGACAACCACAGTCACAAGAGCGAAGGAAGTTCGTGCTATGGCTGAAAAGATGATTACTCTCGCAAAGGTCGATAGTCTCCACAACAAGAGACAGGCTTTGGCATATATTACTAAGGAAGATGTCGTTAAGAAGCTTTTTGACGAGATTGCTCCTAAGTATAAAGACGTAAACGGCGGTTACTGCCGTATAATCAAGACTGAGGCTCGTCGCGGTGACGCAGCTGAGATGTGCATTCTTGAATTAGTTTAATTTATTGTGCAAAGCACCTGACCGTTTTGGTTGGGTGCTTTTTTTTAGTGCAAAGCGCAAAACGCAAAACGCAAAGTGCAAAACGCAAAGTTAGGCTTCGCGATACCTTTACTAATCGCTAATCGCTATTTGCTATTTGCTATTTCTGTTTATATATGTTATTATGTTAATATATCAGGTGCAATATTTTCGGGGTGAGGAAATGAATATTGAGTTCAAAACAGTTTTTGATGAAGCGATCAATCAGCAGTTGGCTCATTTATATGTTAATTATTTTTTAGATAAACAGAAAAAACAATATAAGCTGATGCTTGTGTTTGCGGGCATTGTGGCAGCTTTATCCTTAATAACAGGTATTGCCACTGAAAATTACGGTCTTTGCATTGTTGGTCCTGTTTATTTCCTGCTTAGCTTTTTAATCGTTTATAAATCTAAAAACAAAACAATACCCAAAAGCTTTATTGAAAATAACAAGGTCGGTTGCCCTTTTAATGTGACCTTTGGGCTTTATGACGAATATTTCTATGAAAAATTTGAAAACAATCTGCTGGTTTCTGAGAATTCAATAAGATATGAATTTCTGAAAAAAATTGTGGAAACTCCCGATTGCTTTGTGCTTATGACAAAGAGGTCTAACCTTTATCATCTTCCGAAGAGAGATATGGGGTATGCCAATGCTTTAGAGTTTTCCACATTCTGCAAAAACAGATTGCCTTATATTTACTCTTTTAAAAATTAATAGTCAGAATATTTAATTCAGAGAATGGAGAAATCCATTCTCTTTTTTTATGCCCTTTTATTCAGAAGGGGTGACGGTTTCAAGAAGAGCCTTGAAATCCATATTTGCGCCTACAGGTCTTCCGTTTTCGGCTTTCTTTTTACCGCCTTTGCTACCATTTTCTGCATTTTTTCTGCACTTTTCTTCATATGAAGCTTTATCCCGGTCTATGGCACTTTTAATAAATCCAAAAACCAATTTAAGAGAACGATGCTCAAATTCAATCAATTCACCGTTTTTTGCATAAATAAATATTGCTCTGAAAAGCTCACCTAATTCTTCATCTGTTAATTCCTGTAAGGGTGCTTCCCAATCAAAATATATTAAAAAGCTTTTTCTATTTATTATAAAACCTCCTCGAACATTTGTTTGCGTTGATTATATCAAAGCTGAAAAATGAATGCAACCCATTGTCAGTTAAACCGCAAAATTTGTCAGTTAAATGTTCAAAACCACCCTCAAAAAACGCCAAAATTTTCGGCACAAAAACTATTTCGTTCCTATATCTTTACTTATTCCTCTATCGTATTTTTTTTACTACTATTTTTATATTAATATCTTTTTTATTTTATATTTATATTACCTGCAATCGCTACCGTTCGCTAGCGATTGGTAAGTGCGGAGCGTGTAGGGGAGGAAACCTATATATGTCAAAAAATCGCAAAAAGTCACAAAAAATTTTAAGTTTTTCGAAATTCGTTAAATTGGCATTAAAGAATTATGTTGCTTTTGTGCAAGTATACAAAAACGAACAAATGTTCTAAATGTGGGTTGCGAAGAATGGGAAAAGGGGATATAATGGGCACAAACGAAACGAACGAATGTTCGGAAAAGACACGTTGCAATTTACATTATTTATTTAGGAGGAAGATATGCCGAAAGCTATTGATGTTATTGTTGAATGCCCGTTTTATAAGGGCGAGGGAAAGGATTATATCGCCTGCGAGGGTGTTATAAACGGAACTGTGGACAAGCACTTTTTTAAAAACATTAAAGAAAAGGGTATGTTTGAAAACAGCGTTTGCAGTTCTGAATGCGGCAGGAAATGTATTCATTATAAAAGGGTTAATGAGCTTTATGAGAAAGGTTTGCGTTAAGTGCAAAACGCAAAGCGCAAAGCGCAAAATGCAGAATTATTGGGGAAGCTTCGCTTCCGAACATTATAATGTTGCGATACTTTTACTTATTTAAGGAGGGAATGATGGCTGAGAAAAATGATGCAGGAAAGAAAAATAATTCAGATAAGACGCTGAAATGTGTTTCGTCTGCAACTGAAAATATGAGTGCGTTGATTGATGACATTATAAAAAAGGCACGAAAGAATTTTAAAGCTACGGGTAAGCCTGAGGTTGATGCAAAATTTCTTAAGGAAAGCGTTGGTGCGCTAAAAGAGCTTTACGAGCTTTTAGCAGAATATGATGGCTTCGGCGGATGTGATGAGGGGATTATAATCAGGTTTGAGAGGGAAATGGAGAAATATTGTAAGTAATGCGGAATGCGGAATGCGGAATGAGCTTCGCCAAAAGTGCATTAAGAACAAATGCTATCCCTCTTTTTTCGTGAAACGAAAAAGGAGGGGGGACCGCCCTTGATGGTAATAAAGTTTATTGATAAGTAGAATTCGCGTGAAATGGTTTTTGTATAAATATATTGCATCGGGGTGGTGGGTGGTACAAAGCTATGGAAAGTGTAAAGGAGTACCACCCACCATTCCGCCCGAACTGCAATTTATAAAAACTATATTCCCCGAAATTTACATATACAAATATTTTACAAGTCGAAGAATGGTCCCCCCTCCTTTTTGCAAGCAAAAAAGAGGGATAGGGGTTGCGATACTTTTACATATTGAAGGAGTGGTTATGAAAGAATTAATTATTTCTCCCCCAAATGAAAAGCAGAAGCTGTTTTTTGAAAGCCGGAAGAGGTTTGTTGGCTATGGGGGTGCTCGTGGTGGGGGGAAGTCCTGGGCACTCAGAACAAAGTTTATATTACTTGCTCTTGAATACAGTGGCTTGAAGCTACTGCTTCTTCGTAAGACTCTTCCCGAGCTTCGCGAAAATCATTTGCTTCCGATGTTGGCTCAATTAAATGGAATTGCAAGATACAAGCGTGACGAAAGAGCATTTATTTTTCCCAATGGCTCAAGAATCCGCCTTGGCTACTGTGACACGGAAAACGATATTTATCAGTATCAGGGGCAGGAATATGATGTGATTGGTGTTGAGGAATGCACCCATTTCACCTTTTCGCAGATACAGTTTTTAACAACTTGTAACAGAACAACCCGAGAGGATTTCAAGCCCCGTATGTATTTTACGGGGAACCCCGGCGGAGTTGGTCACAACTGGTTCAAAAGGCTTTTTGTTAAGGGCAGATATGAGGAAAACGAGGACCCCAACGACTATGTGTTCATTCCAGCCACCATTGATGATAACACTGTTCTTATGAAGTCAAACCCTGAATATGTTAAGGTTCTTGACTCTCTTCCCGAAAAGCTCCGACAAGCTCACCGCTTTGGTAACTGGGATATTTTTGACGGTCAGTTTTTTGAGGAATTCAGGGATTTGCCATCACATTATAAGGATGGAGAATTTACTCATGTAATTGAGCCCTTTGAAATACCGAAGGATTGGGTGCTTTACCGCTCCTTTGACTTTGGCTATGCAAAGCCCTTTTCTTGTGCCTGGTGGGCGGTTGATTATGACGGACGGCTTTACAGAATATTGGAGCTTTACGGTTGCTCGAAAACTCACAACGAGGGTGTTAAATGGCCACCCGAAAAAATATTTTCCGAGATTGCAAGGATTGAAAGAGAGCACCGATGGCTTAAGGGTAAACAGATTTTAGGTGTTGCGGACCCATCTATATGGGATGCTTCAAGAGGTGAAGCAATAATTGAGGCGGCAAACAGAAACGGCATTTTTTTCAATAAAGGAGATAACAAGCGTTTGCCCGGTTGGATGCAGGTGCATTACAGACTTTCCTTTGACGAAAACGGCATACCTATGATGTATGTTTTTAACACCTGCAAAGGCTTTATTCGCACTATGCCCGAATTGACTTTCAGTGTTTCAAACCCTGAAGACCTTGACACAACAGGGGAAGACCATATTGCCGACGAGGTCAGGTATATGTGTATGGCGAGGCCTATAAAGCCAAGGGTGAAGAGGGAGAATCTGGTGTTGGGGGATGACCCGTTGGAGTTGCGAAGTTAAAAACTTCGCAAATGAAATAAATCCTTAAAGGAGTTATGAAGTATCCGAAGGATATGAAGTAGCTATCGCTATGAAGTACGCTGACGCGTATGAAAGGATTTATTTTACTTCATATTTTGCAATGCAAAATACTTCATAATCCTAAAAGGATTACTTCATATTGCGTAGCAATATTTCATTGATTAAAAGGAGTGGAAAATTGAAAAAAGAAAAGAAGATAAAAAAAGAAGAAGGAAAAATTGATAATGTGGGCAAAGTTGGCATTATCGGTTCTGATGAAGTTGAAAAGGCTCTTGAAGTTTTGAAGAAATACAAAGAGGGGAAGAGTGTGCTTGAGCAAAGAATTGTTGAAAATGAGCAATGGTTCAGGCTTCGCCATTGGGATACCTTAAATGGTAGCAAGGGTAATGAAAATGCTTCTGCATGGCTTTTTAACTCAATTGCAAATAAGCACGCAGATGCTATGGATAATTTCCCTCAGGTTACTTGCTTACCCCGAGAGGAAAGCGACAGAAGCTCTGCGGAAATTCTTTCACAGATTCTGCCCGTTATTTTTGAGCGCAACGGCTTTGAAAGGATTTACAGCGATGCATGGTGGTACAAGCTTAAGGCAGGTACTGCAGTTTACGGCATATTCTGGAATCCGTTGAAGAGCAATGGCTTGGGCGATATTGAAATCAAGCAGGTTGATATTCTCAATCTTTTCTGGGAGCCGGGCATTAAAGATATTCAGAAAAGCAAAAATATCTTCCATGTGGAGCTGATTGATAACGAAACACTTGTGGCTATGTACCCTGAATTAAGCGGTAAGCTGGGCGATTCCACAGTTGAAATTGCTAAATATGTTTATGATGACAATGTTGACACAAAGGATAAAAGTGCGGTAATTGACCGTTACTATAAAAAAATTCTTAACGGTGTTGAAACTGTGCATTATTGCAAATTCTGCAACGGTGAATTGCTCTATGCCTCGGAAAATGACCCTGAATACGCTGAGAGAGGCTTCTACGACCACGGCAAATATCCATTCGTTTTTGACACTCTTTTTGTTGAAGAGGGCACGCCCTGCGGTTTCGGTTACATAGATATTATGAAGGACGCCCAAAAGCAGATTGATGTGCTTTCAAACTCACTTGTTAAGAATGCGGCTATGGCTACAACCCCCAGATATTTCATTAATTCTGCAGGTGCGGTGAATGAAGATGAGTTTGCAGACTGGTCCAACAGCTTCGTTCATGTTTCGGGCTCTAATCTCGGTGAGGACAGCATCAGGGAAATTAAAATATCGGGTATTCCTGAAATTTATCTCGGCATTCTCAATTCTAAAATTGATGAGCTTAAGGAAACAAGCGGTAACAGAGATTTTTCTCAGGGCGGTGTTTCAAGCGGTGTTACGGCAGCTTCTGCTATTGCGGCTTTGCAGGAAGCAGGAGGCAAGCTTACTCGTGATATGGTTAAGGGCGGTTACAGAGCATTTTCTGAAATAAACTGCCTTGCAGTTGAGCTTATCCGCCAATTCTATGATGAGCCGAGATTTTTCAGAATTGTTTCCCCAAATGGTCAGCAGGAATTCATTTCTTATGATAATTCGGGGATTATAGCAAGAAATCAAGGCTCAACATTCGGTATTGAAATGGGTATGCGCCAGCCCATATTTGATATTAAGGTAAGCGCCCAGACTGCAACGCCTTTTACAAAAATCAGTCAGAATGAGCTTGCTTTGCAGTTGTATAATGCAGGATTTTTCAATCCCGAAATGAGAGCGCAGGCACTTTCTGCACTATCAATGATGGAGTTTGAGGGGAAAGCGAGTGTTATTAATAAGATAGCAGGGGTGAATGCCCCAATGAAATAAATCCTTGCAGATTTATGAAGTATCCTAAGGATATGAAGTAGCTATCGCTATGAAGTACGCTGACGCGTATGAAAAGGATTTATTTTACTTCGTATTTTGTTATACAAAATACTTCATAATCCCTAAAGGATTACTTCATATTGCATAGCAATACTTCATTTTGAAAAGGTATAGAAAATATAAGAAAGAAAAATTAAAAGGAAAGGGTAAACTTAATTTTGTTGCGATACTTTTACAAAGGGTAATCTTTACGGGGCAACCCACCACCAAAAGCTGACGCTTTTGGTCCCCCTCCCTATTCGGCAGAGCCGAACAGGGATGATAGGCGTTGCGATACTTTTACATATTCAGAAAGGGAAATTATGATTGATAAAAAACTTATTTTAAATATTCAGTTGTTTGCAGAAGACGGAAATGGTGATGCAGGAGAGAACGGAGAATGCGGAATGCAGAGTGCGGAATGCGGAATGAGCGAAAAAGAAAAATCTGATGCTCTTGATAAAAAAGAAGAGAAAAATGAAATGAATGCAGAGGTTGAATCTGATGTTCTTGAGGATGAGGCAAGTATTGAAGATGAAGATGTTATCGAAGAAGAAACAGAAGATGAAACTGATGATGAGTATGAATTCATTCGTGAAAGGGAAGAGCGTTTGAGAAATCGTATTTCAGGTTGGCTTAAAGAGAGTGGGGAGATTAAGGAAACCTATCCTGATTTCGATTTGAGAAAGGAGCTTCGCTCATCAAAGCTTTTTGCACAGCTTGCATTATCCGGTGCACCATTAAAGGCAAGCTATGAAATTGTGCACAAGGATGAAATTATTTCGGGGGCTATGGCTTACACTGCCGATAAGGTTCGTGAGCAGGTAGTTAAAAATATTGAAACCAAGGGCAGACGTCCCCTTGAAAACGGTATTTCCTCGGAAAGTGCAGTTATGACTGCAATTGATGTTAATGCTTTAACGGCAAAGGACATCCACAAAATACTCAAGCAGGTTGAGAACGGTGCGAGTATTAAATTTTAAGAATACAGAAAGGAAGATTAAATGAAAGAACTTAAACTCAATATTCAGCTTTTTGCGGCAGGTGATGTGGTGAACTCCACAACTTCCGAAAACCTTTCCGCAGAAATGAAAACTTTTTATGACAAAACTCTTATTACTCTCGCTTCACCTTATCTTGTTCACGACCAGTTCGGTCAGAAGCGTGATATTCCCAAAAACGGCGGTAAGATTATTGAATTCAGAAAATTCTCTTCTCTTCCCAAGGCTCTCACTCCTCTTACAGAGGGCGTTACACCTTCAGGCAACAAGCTCAATGTTTCTGCAGTAAGTGCAACTGTTGAGCAGTATGGTGATTACATTGAGCAGACTGATATGCTTGAGCTTACTGCAGTTGACAACACTATTGTTGAGGCAACAAAGCAGCTTGCATCTCAGGCAGGTCTTACAATGGATACAATCGTACGTAACGAAATTGTTGGTGGTACCAATGTGCTTTACTGCCCCAAGGTAGCAAACGGCGTTGAAACTGAGGTTACATCAAGAAGCGATATTGATAACACATCTCTTCTTCGTGTTAAGGATGTTTTCAAGGCTGCTGCAGAGCTCAAAGCTATGAATGCTCCCAAAATTGACGGCTATTATGTGGGTATTATTCACCCCTATGTTGCCTATGACCTTATGCAGGAAGCAGGCAATCAGTGGATGGAGGTTCAGAAATATGCTACTCCCGAAAATATGCTCAATGGTGAAATCGGTTGCCTCGGCGGTGTTCGTTTTGTTGAAAGCACAGAGGCAAAAATCTGGAAAGATGGTGACTCTCCCGCAGTATTTGCAACTCTTATTATCGGTGCAGATGCTTACGGTGTAACAAGCGTTACAGGTGGCGGTGTTGAACATATCGTTAAGCAGAAGGGCTACGGCAACGACCCTCTTAACCAGCGTTCTTCTATCGGATGGAAGGGTCTCAAAACTGCCAAAAGACTTGTTGAAGAATACCTTGTAAGAATCGAAAGCGGTAGCACATTTAGTTCTACAGCAGAGGCGAACTAAATTTTAAGATGCCAGATGCCAGTTACCAGATGCCAGAATTGAGGAGGCAACTCTATAATTCTAAATTTACATATTATTTAATATCAAAATTAAAATAGAAAAATAAAGTATCTGTTACAAAAACTGGCATCTGGGATCTGGAATCTGGAATCTAATTTACGAAAGGAACTATATTTATGGCTAATAAGAAAATTGAAAATAAGAAAAATGAAGAGCTTGTGAGTGTGTTTATTCCCAAGCAGAGTAGAAATGACACTGAACGCTTTGTGGCGGTGAACGGGGAGAGAATTCTCGTTCAGACAGGTAAAGCCGTTGAAGTGCCTAAACGCTTTGCAGAGGTTATAAAAAACAGCGAGGCTATGGCGGCGGTGGCGGCGAAGTATATTGATGCGAATATTTCTATTTGAATTAAAAATTATAAATGAGGAATGAGAAATTAAGGGGAAGCGTTGCTTCCAAACAAAATTATAATGCGTCGCAGACCCGAAATTTCTCATTTCTAATTCGTAATTTGTAATTTTGAAAGGAGTTGTTATATGACTTTTGCAGATGTTATTGAAAGCTTTGACAGTGAGAGAACCAACAATGTTTCCATTATTACTAAAAAACGCTGGGTTTCACAGCTTGATTTAAAAATATGGGGCGAGATTTTAAAGCCCCGAGGTGATAAAGAATATATCGGCTACGGCAAGGAAATCCCTCTTGATGCAGTTGTTAAAGCACCGGAGGAATATGCCGAGATTTACACACTTTATATGAATATGAAGCTTGATTATATGAATGGTGAAATTGGTCGCTACAACAATTCTGCTATGCTTTTTAACAGAATGTATAAGGAAATGCACGATTTCATTAATCGAAATGAAAAAATTTCCGTTAATACGGATTTAAAGGCAGGGGATTATGATGTATAACCCTGCGATTTATGAAACGGATAAAACACAGGAATTGATTTCAGCTTTTGGCGGATTTGACTGCAACACGGTTATTCCTGATAACTGCTTTCAGGATGAAATGAATATGGGTAGTGTTGATTACCCCTTGCTTTCTCCACGAAGCAAAAGAGCGTATTTTAATGTTCAGGGTGAAGGTCTTAACGGACTTTTCAGTAAATCCAAAATTATGTATATCAATAACGGTCAGCTTTACTATGGCGGTGAAGCGGTTGAGGGATTGAAATTCCCTGATATTCAGGGGCAAAGGCAGTTTGTTTCGATGGGGGCGAAGGTGCTTATTTTTCCCGATAAAGTTTATCTTAACACTGCAGATTTTAGTGATTACGGTTCACTTGAAGCACGTTTTTTTACCGAAGAGGGAACTAACGTTACCTGCTCACTTTCTAAAGGAGATGGTGATTTATATGAAAATTATGTTGTTTCTTCTGCTGAACCTGAAGAAGTGAAAAACGGAGATTTATGGCTTGATACCTCGGTTACTCCAAATGAATTAAAGCAATATACTGAAAATCTTGGTATGTGGGTGCCAATGGCGCAAACCTATGTGAGAATTTCCTGTGCAGGAATCGGCAAGAACTTTGAAATATATGACGGAGTTACTTTAAGTGGTTTCCTGAATGAAGATTTAAACGGCTCTCACATTATTCGTGACAAGGGCGATGATTTTATTACTGTTACGGGTATTATTCCCAATACCATTAATCAGACAGAATCTATCAGCGTTGAAAGAAGGATACCTGAGATGGATTTCGTTGTTGAAAGCGGTAACAGAATATGGGGTTGCAATTCCGAGAAAAATGAAATCTATGCTTCAAAATTAGGCGACCCGAAAAACTTTGAAAGCTTTATGGGTATCTCCACAGACAGCTATGCGGTTACTGTTGGCACAGACGGTGAGTTTACCGGTGCGGTGGCTTTTCGAGGATATGTGATTTTCTTCAAAGAGCATTGCATACATAAAATATACGGACAAAATCCGCCTTATACCGTTAATACATCGTATATAAGGGGTGTTCAGAAGGGCTCTCATAAATCCCTTCAGGTTGTTAACGAAACTCTTTACTATAAAAGCCCTAACGGTATTTGTGCCTTTGAGGGAGGTGTTCCCCTTGATATTTCCCGTTCTTTAGGCGGTGCTTATTATACCGATGCAGTTGCAGGTGTTCTCGGAAATAAATATTACATTTGTATGAGTGATAAGAACGGTGAGCGTGTGCTTTTTAACTACGATGAAAGCCGAAATATCTGGCACAAGGAAGATAATATTGATATCGTTGATTTTGCCAATCATAACGGGAATTTATACTTTATCGGTGTTGTTGACGGTGTTAAGAGGCTTTGCCTTGCAGATGGTGAAAACCTTTACGGCAATTTTTCGGGTGAGCTGACCGGTTGGTTTATTGAACAGGATTTCAGTTGGAGCTGTGAAACAGGGCTTTGGGGTCTTGATATTCCCGAAAATAAATATTATTCAAATATTACTCTTTGCCTTTCGGGAGAAAAGGGCACAAGAATTCATATAGATTTTCAGACTGATGAAAGCGGAAAATGGGAAAAGCAAATGAGCTTCAGTGCAAATGAGCTTGGCTCTGCGGTGTTGCCGTTTACAACGCCTCGTTGTCGTTTCCTTCGCATAAGAATAAGAGGTAAGGGTAAAGGTAAGGTGTATCTTATCAGCAGAACTGTTGAAACGGGGAGCGAACTGAATGTACGACCTTAATTTATCAGTGCCCAACCTCACTTCTCCCAAATATTCTAACGACAACAAGTTTTTGCTTCTTAAAAATTATTTATACGAGCTTAATGAAACACTTTCTTTTGCTTTAGGTGATAAATCTGAAACTGAAGCAGGAAAGCTTCAAAAAACAATTGAAACCGAAAAAAACGAAGAAAAGCAAAATATAATCCGCCTGAAAACTGACAGTAAAAAGCGGTTTGAAGAATTAAAGGAACAGATTATAAGAACGGCGGAGGAAATAGAGATGAATTATTCCACCGCCATTTCTCAAAGTGAAAAAGAGATTCTGCAGACCGCAAAAGGTGAATTCACCACAAAAACAGAATTTTCAGATTATAAAAATCAGGTGGATACGGAGCTTTTGCAGACGGCAGAGAGTATAAGTGCTAATGCCAAAACCACCGAAGAAATTACTGCAGACCTTGAAAATTATAAAAAGGCAAGCAATGCTCAGATTTCAATTCAGACACAAGAAATTCTTTCTCAAGTGGAGAATCTTTATTCTTCTAAAACAGATTTGGGAGATTTGGAAGAAAGGGTTTCTTCACAGATTTCCCAGACTGCCAGGGGCATTACGGAAACCTTTTCGGAAAAGCTTTCCTCATTTAGTGATGATTTAAGCACCGTTGGTGGTGAGGTTAAAGAGCTTGTTTCTTCTCTTGATGTTTATATTCGCCGTGGGGAGCTTGAAGAGGGCGTTTACGGAATTGAAATCGGCAGAAGTGACAGCAATATAAAAGCCCGATTTACCAATGACAGACTTTCGTTTTTTCAGGGGCTTTCTGAGGTGGCATATATTTCGGGCAGCAATCTCTATATCACAAGGGCGGAAATTCTTGATTACCTTAAAATCGGTAATTCAACTGACGGCTATTTTACATTTGATGTTTCAGAAAACGGCTTGGAGGTGATGTGGTCGGGTGGCAATTAATATTTACGGCTCTTGCTCGGGTTCATCGGGCAATAAATATGATGTATGGCTTAATGTTAAGCAGAATTCCCAAAGCATTGAAGATAACAAAAGCAATGTTACTGTAAAACTGCTTCTTAAACGAAATGACGGCTATTCAGCTTCTGCATATAATCTGACGGAAAGCTCAAATGCTGTTGTTTTAAAGGTTGGCGGTAAGGAAAAGGTAAATAAGAATTTAACTATTGATACGAGAAATAATGTAACAGTTACTCTTGCCACCTGGACGGGTGATATTACCCACGAAACAGACGGCACACTTTCTCTTTCTTTAAACGGTAGCTTTACTATGAGTGGCACAAGTCTTTCGGGTGGCTCTGTCAGCGGCAGCTTTAACTGCACTGATATTCCGAGGGCTTCAACTCTTACTCTTTCCAAAACAAGCCTTAACCCCCTTGAAAGCGTTGGGGCAACCTTGAGCGTTGCAAGTGATGGCTTCAGCCATAAAATAAAATGGTCCTTGGGAGAGTCTTCGGTTACTCACAGCCTTTCTGCAGGTGTTACAAAGGATGCCTTTACCGTTCCTCTCTCCTGGGCAGAGGAAATCACAAGCGCTAAAAGCGGTAATATTTCCGTTGCTCTTGCTACATATAAGGGCACTAAAAAAATAGGCTCAAAGACTTATTCATTAAAACTGATTATTCCTGCAACTGAAGAGTTTTTGCCTGAATTTAATTTTACAACCGAACGGATTGATAATTCTGTTCCCGCTGAATTCTGCGAATATGTTAAGGGCAAAAGTCAGATAAAGCTGGGTGTTGAAAATCTCAATTTAAAGTATGGTGCAAAGGCTTCTTCATATACTGCTAAGGTTGGTTCTTCTTCAAAAACATATCTTCCTGCAACCTTTGATTTAACTAAGTCAGGAGAAATAACCATAAGCGTTACAGTTAAAGACAGCAGAGGCTTTTCTGTTACAAAAACCGAGAAAATTAATGTTCTTAATTATTCTGCGCCAACAGTTTCCGTTAACAGCCTTTATCGTTGTGATGAAAACGCAAACAAAACCACCTCGGGCACATATCTTCTGTGCAATCTCAACATTAAATTCAGTTCCTTAAATGATAAAAATATTCCTGAGGTTACTTATAAATATAAAAAAGCAGAATCAGATTTGTTTTCCGGTGAAATACCAATAAATGAAAGCGTTTCAATTTTGGGCAACGGTGAATTTCTTAATAGTAGCTCTTATATTCTTGCTTTTAAAATCACCGACAGCATAACTGAAGAAAATGATTTCATTGAGGTTCTTGTGCCCAGTGCAGATATTCCTTTTAATATCAGAAAAGGTGGCAAGGGTGCTTCATTCGGATGCTATGCGGAAAGAGAAAACGAACTGACTCTTGCCTGGAATCTGAATGTTAAAGGGGATTTGGTTTATGAGAATGTTGCAACTGAAATTTCTTCACTGGTTACGGATAAAAGAGGTATCATAAGATATTTTCCCTGCCTTGAATTAGTTATCGTCAGGCTTCGATTTACTGCAAAGCAAGCTATATCTGCAGGCTCTTCCCATATTATTGCCACATTGGAAAAAACACCAACATTGTTTACCCCGGTTACAGTAAGCATTAACACAGGCTCGGAAAAAATCGGGCAGGGTGGCATAAAATCCGAAACAGGTCAGCTCGTTATAAATTCAGATAAGACCATTGATGAAGGAGACTATATATATGTAAGCGGAGTTTATTTTGCTTATAGAGAATAAGCATTACAAAGGAGTGAATATATGTCATATACAACAATTCAATACGGCTCTTCGGGTTCTGAGGTAAAAAAACTTCAGGAGGAGCTGAATAAATATGGCTATGATTTGGATGTTGACGGTCAATTCGGTTCGTTGACACAATCAGCTGTGAAAGATTATCAAAAGAAAAATAATTTGGTGGTTGACGGTATCGTTGGCAATAAAACCTGGGGCAAGCTTTTTGAATCATCTCAGGTAACCACAAACAAGCCTGATAAATCTCCCCAAACGGAAAAACAACCGGAAAGACCTACTTATGAAAAAAGCGATCAGGTGAAAGAAGCAGAGAAAAAGCTTGATAATTGGGAAAAGAATTCTCCTGATAAATATGAAAGCAAATACTCTGCAGAAATCGAACAGCTTCTCAGCGATATTCTCAACAGAGAGGAGTTTTCCTATAACCTTAACGCCGACCCTCTTTATGAGCAATATCGTGAGCTTTACACTCAGAACGGCAAAAAGGCTATGATGGATACCATTGGTGAAGCTTCCGCCATAACAGGAGGCTATTCCAACTCTTATGCCGTAACAGCAGGTAGCCAGGCGTACCATGAATATCTTAATAATCTTAATGATGTTGCTATTGATTTAAGAGATAGGGCTTATGAGCAGTATGGTGATGAAACTGAGAAGCTTTTTGAAGATATTAAGCTTCTTCGCTCTCTTGATGGGGATGATTATGATAAATATCTTAACGAGCTTGAGCGTTACTACAAAGATGGTGAATATCTTTTGGATAAGCTAACTGCTATGTCTGATGCGGAATATGAGCAGTTTCTTCATACTGTTGAAGCGTGGGAAAATGATAGGGACTTTGCTTTTAAAGAATATATGAATGAGCTTGACAGAGCAGAGTTTGAAAAGGAAATGGCATTCAAAATTGCCGAGGCTCAAAGAGAGCAGGCTAATAGTGACAGAGAGTATGAGCTTGCTCTTCAAAGGCTTTACTCTTCCCGCAGTTCAAATTCAGATACCAATAAAACGGACACCATAAGCTATCCCGAAACCTATAAGGAGTTCTGCACTGCAACAGGCTATTCGGGTATTATGACTGAAACTGAGTATAATGCTCACGAAAAGGTTAAAGAAAAATACGGTACTTATAAAAAATATCTTAAGGCTATGTATAAAAAATATAAATAAGGAGGTCGGGAATGAAGGTTAAAGTAACTGAAAAACAGGTTATGATTACAGAAATAAGTGAGGTTTATGAGGGTGAATATGGCATCAACAGATGCGATTTTACCTTGCCGAAAACGTTTGACGGGCTTTCGGTAACCGCAGTTTTTAATGGTATTCCCGTTCCCTTAACTGATGGGAAATGTATTATTCCCTCTCTACCTAACGGCAACTGTGTTTTAGGTGTTTATGCCTGCCGGAAAAATGGAGAGGAAACAGAAATTATGTATTCTCCAAAGCACACAATGTTTTTTGTTGGTAAAGGCTCCTTTTGCCGTGAAATAAATGAAGAAATTATACCTGAGGTTTTTTCTTATGAAACCTATTGCCAAATGCTTCAGGGCTATTGGCGGGAGCTTTTTGGAGAAAACACACTTGGCGAATATAAAGAAAATGCAACAGAACACCAATATTATTCCGCAAAAGCAGTTAATAAAATACTTGAAGATATAGGTGCCGGTCTGGAAGAAATATTAAAAGATTGTGCAACTAAAGACTATGTTAATGAACAGTTAGGAGTGATTGAAAATGGCTCTTACTGATATATTGACAGATATAGGCAACGCCATTCGTGAAAAAAACGGCTCAACGGAGCTAATTCCGTTGGTTGATATGCCACAAGCTATAAGAGATATTAAGAGTGTTGGTAGTGAATTAGTTGTTGAATATATAGAAAGTACGGGCACACAGTATATTGATACAGGGTATATTGCTAATCAAAACACCAAAATAATATGTGAGTATAAGATAACGGGAATCTACGGTGCTTATGATACATTATTCTCCGATTTTACCAATGTTCAGTATTCTCATATATATGATAGCAAAACTCAAGTTGTAAAATGGGGCGGAGAACACTCTGCATTTGGCAGTATTATACCTGCTTCTGATATTACTGCTTTAGAAATAAGCAACGGAACATTTGCATTTACCCAAAACGGCGTTACAACTACACAGACTATTGGTGCAAACACAGAATTTACTTCTCCGTATTCACTATTATTGTTTTGTAATCGCTATTATAAAAATCCCTCAGTATATGAATCGGCAAGTTGCTGTAAAGCAAGAATTTATTATTTCCGTATATATGAGGGTGAAACACTTATGAGAGATTTTGTTCCTGCGGTTGACGAAAACGGTGTTTTTTGCTTTTACGACAATATAACAAAAAACTATTTCTATAATGAAGGTAGAGGCGAGTTTATAGGGAGATACACAAATAGGGAAGGTGGTATAAATGGGTGATAAAATACTTTTTGTTGCATCTTTGCTTACTGCCCTCGGGGTGATAATAGCCACATCGGTTAAAATATATAAATTTATTAGAAAATGGGAAAAGTGGGTTGAAGAGCAGAGCGAACATAACCTTGATAACTATCTTTCTATCAAACGGCTTACAATCATGTCTCACGAAATGCCTTTATCCGAGAGGATTTCTGCAGGGGAGAAATATATACAATACGGTGGTAACGGAGAGGTCAAGCATAAATATGAAGAGCTTTTAACTTTTTTACCAAACGAAAATAATATAAATAACGGGAGTGTGGAATTATGAAAATTAATATTAAAGCAAGACTTGAAAATAAATTGTTCGTTTTGTCTGCATCAGCGTTGATAATCACATTCGTTTATCAATTGTTAAGTGCATTTGATATTGTGGCACCCATAAGTGAAAGTGAGGTTTCTGAATTGATTGCAATGCTTGTTAATATTCTCGCATTCTTCGGGGTGCTTGTTGACCCGACAACTGAGGGTATCAACGACAGTGAAAGAGCGATGACCTATTGCGAGGCTTATGATGTAAGAAAAAACGAAGAGGTGACTGAATGAACAAAAGAATTTATATTTCACCAAGCAATCAGGCAGGCAATGTTTATGCCACAGGTGGCACTAACGAAAAAGAACAATGCCACAAAATTGCAAAAGCATGTGTGGATTATCTCAAGAAAAAGGAATTCTCTGTTAAATGCACATATAATGATGATATGTACGAAAGGGTGAGAGAAAGTAACCTTTTCGGTGCCGATTTACATATTGCAATTCACACAAATGCAACCACAAAGCACAATGTAACCGGTGGCACACAAATTCTTCTTTATAATTTGAATGGTGAACGAAAAAAGGTTGGTCAGGCGGTGCTTGACCGCCTTGCACCAATAACCCCCGGAAAAAGTGCCGAGAGGCTTATTGAAAAGCCCGATTTCTATGAAATTAATTCCGCAAAGGGTATAACCGTTTATTGTGAGTGTGAATTTCACGATACAAAAGAGGGCTCGGATTTTATAATAAAAAATACAAAGAAAATCGGCGAGGCAATTGCCAAAGGTGTTTGTGATTACTATGGTGTGAATGTGGATGACAAAAATGTAGGGGACGGATTAATCCCTCCCGCAGAAAAACAAAACAACGCTCCGTCCAAGGACGAAACGTTGTATAGTGTTCAGGTTGGTGCTTTCCGCAATAAAAAGAATGCAGAAAACTATGTTGAAAAATTAAATAAAGCAGGGTTTAAAGGCTTTATTGTAAAAAAAGTTTAAATACCCGTTGCTCTTTGAAGAATTGTGTGTGCATCCTCAAGGTCCAAACGGTCGTTACGGTTAAGGTCGCCTATAAGAAGCATATCATCGGTTACATCAATATCCATTCCCGATGCAATTCTTAAAGCTTTTCTTGCGTCAAGGGTTGTAACAGCACCGTCATTATCAATATCACCGAAGGAAAGGGTTCTGTCAAGCTCGATAATGTAAACGGGGGCATTGTTTCTGATGCTGTAATCCACACCTGCAGAGCCTAAATGGCAGTTGATTTTAACTGTATGTGTAGTTTCGGTGCTGTCTGTTTCGCGGAAAGCAAAGGCATTTTTACCGATTGAAACAACATTTTCGGGTATTGTTACCTCTGTTAAAAGTGTGCAGTTTTCAAAAGCGTAAGCTCCAATAACAAGCTCGCCTGTGCCGAATGTAATTGTTTCAATTGCCTTGCAGTTGCTGAATGCGCTTAAGCCGATGGTTTTCAAGCTGTCGGGGAAAGTGGGCGAGGGGAGAGCCTCACAGTTTGCAAAAGCATAGTCACCAATAGTTTCAAGGGTTTCAGAGAATTTTAAATAATTAAGATTTTTTGCATTCCAGAAAGCGCGGGTACCGATAGTTTTCAAGGCCGTTCCGCAGTTGAACCAATCAAGCTTTGTGCAACCGTAAAACGCCATATCACCAAGAATTTCTGTGTTCCTGATGTTAACGCTTGTAAGCTCAACGCAACCGCTGAAAGCGCTTTTGCCTATGACTTTAACTCCTGTTCCTATTGCAACGGAATAAAGCTTTTTGCAGTTTGAAAAAGCATTTGCACCGATTGTTTCAACAGTTGAAGGAATGCTGACATATCTTATGGAATTCTTCTGGCGGAAGCCTGTGACAGATACAACGGTCAAATCATTAATGGTTGAGGGTATAACAACATCCTCTGCATAAAAATCATTGTAACCCGTAATGTTACAGGTTCCGTCGCCATTATCAACGTAAACAAAGCCGTTGTAGTTTAAAGCGGTTGCAATGGGGATGGTTGATATTATTAAAATTAAAGCAAATGCTAAAGATAAAATCTTTTTCATAGTTTTCTCCTATATATAAATGCAAAATGCAAAGTGCAAAATGCAAAATGAAGGGGAAGCTTTGCTTCCAAACATTATAAATTGCGTCGCAGACCCGACACTTTGCGCTTTGCGTTTAACACTTTGCGCTTGATTATTATACACTATTTCCGAACTTTTGTATATACCCCAAATGTATATTTTTCTTTAATAAACTGCATATTCGCAAAAATATACATTGAAAACTGTATAATGTGAATTATTTTTCAAAAACAGTTGCAATTTCCTTTTATTAGTTGTATAATTCACTCACAAACGGAAGAGGTGTTACATAAGTCTTCCGAAATATATTAAATGTGAGGTTTTTAAAATGAAAAAGTTTTTAAAAGTTGCTTCCATAGTTCTTGTTATTGCTATGATTGCATGCTTTGCAGCTTGCGGCGGTAACGGCGGCGAAAAAGAAAAGCTCGTTATGGCTACAAACGCAGAATTCCCCCCCTATGAATATGTTGAAGACGGCAAAATCGTAGGTATCGATGCTGAAATTGCAGGACTTATTGCAGAAAAGCTCGGTATGGAGCTTGAAATCGTTGACGTTGCTTTCGATTCTATCATCCCCGGTGTTCAGAGCGGTAAGTATGATATGGGTATGGCTGGTCTTACTGTTAACGATGAAAGACTTGAAAAAGTTAACTTCTCAACTTCTTATGCAACAGGTATTCAGGCTGTTATTGTTAAAGATGGTAGCGATATCAAATCAATTGATGACCTTGAAGGCAAGAAAATCGGTGTTCAGACATCTACAACAGGTGACATCTATGCAACAGATGACTATGGCGAGGATGCTATCACTCGTTATGACAACGGTGCAGTTGCAGTTCAGGCTCTTCTTGCAGACAAGGTTGACTGCGTTATCATTGATAATGAACCCGCTAAATCTTATGTAGCAGCTAACGAAGGTCTTAAAGTACTTGATACAGAATACACTAAAGAAGATTACGCTATCTGCTTCGCAAAAGAAAACACAGAGCTTCAGGAAAAGGTTGATGGTGCTCTTAAAGAACTCATCGCTGACGGTTCTGTTAAAGAAGTTATCGAAAAATACATTCCTGCTGAATAATTAAAATATTTTGAACTCTGATGAGGGCGGTTTTCTCCGCCCTTGTTTTTTGGTAGAAAGGGGTGTTAAAGTATGTTCGACTGGTTCTGGAATTTAATTGACGAATTTAAATTCGTTTTCGGCGATGCCCGTTGGGAGCTTATCGTTGATGGTTTTTTAAATACGCTTAAAATCACTGCAGGCGCTTTGGTTGTTGGTATTGTAATCGGTGTTCTTATTGCCGCCGTTCGTTCATCCTTTGACAAAAATAAAGAATCAATGAAGCTCCACGGTGGTGCGGGTTACATTATTCTTTCAATTCTCAATGCAATTTCAAAAGTCTATCTGACTGTAATCCGTGGCACACCGGTTGTTGTTCAGTTGATGATTTGCTATTTTGTTATATTCGTTGCTTCTGAAGACGGTGTTCCCGTTGCAATTTTTGCTTTCGGTATTAATTCAGGTGCTTATGTTGCGGAAATCTTTCGTGCAGGTATTATGTCCATTGACCACGGTCAGTTTGAAGCAGGTAGAAGTCTTGGCTTCAACTATTTCCAGACAATGCGCTACATAATCATTCCCCAGGTATTTAAAGCTGTTCTTCCCACCCTCTGTAATGAATTTATAGCCCTTTTGAAAGAAACCTCGGTCGCAGGTTATGTTGGTGTTATGGACCTTACAAAATCAGGTAATATTGTTGCGGGCAGAACCTTTGAATACTTCATTCCGCTTTTCACAGTTGCAATTATTTATCTTGTAATGGTTATGATTCTTTCATCCCTTGTAGGAAAGCTTGAGAGGAGGTTGAGGAAGAGTGAGCGATAATGCATTCATTAAAGTAACTGACCTTAAAAAGCATTATAACGGCGGTGAGGTTAAGGCTCTCGATGGTGTTAACTGCGAGATTAATAAAGGCGAGGTTGTTGTTATAATCGGACCCTCAGGTAGCGGTAAAAGTACATTTTTACGCTCTCTTAACCTTCTTGAAATCCCCACCAATGGTGAAATTATCTTTAACGGAACAGATATTACTGCTCCTAAAACAAATATTAATAAGCATCGTCAGAAAATGGGAATGGTTTTCCAGCATTTCAATCTTTTTCCCAATATGACTGTTCTGAAAAATATGACAAGTGCACCTGTTACAATCCTCAAAAAGTCAAAAGAGGAAGCAGAGAAAAAAGCTCTTGAGCTTCTCGACAGAGTTGGTCTTAAGGACAGAGCAGATGCTTACCCCAGTCAGCTTTCAGGCGGTCAGAAGCAGAGAGTTGCAATTGTCCGTGCTCTTTGCATGGAGCCCGATGTTATGCTCTTTGATGAGCCCACATCCGCACTTGACCCTGAAATGGTAGGCGAGGTTCTTGATGTTATGAAAGAGCTTGCCGCAGAGGGTATGACAATGGTTGTTGTTACTCACGAAATGGGCTTTGCAAGAGAGGTTGCAACCCGAGTAATCTTTATGGATGAGGGTATTATTCAGGAGGACGGCACTCCCGAAGAAATTTTCGACAACCCCAAATGCGAAAGACTTAAATCGTTTTTAGGAAAAATTTTATAATTGTAGGGGACGGAGTTATCCGTCCTCTTTTTAGTTCCGGTTGATTAGAGCAATTGTTATCATCCCTGTTCGGCTTTGCCGAATAGGGAGGGGGACCATTCTTGAATAAGTTATATTATTTTGGTGAGTGTATTTCGGGTAAATATACTCACCTTTATTTTTTGTTCGGACGGAATGGTGGTGGGTTGCCCCGTAAAGATTACCCTTTGTAAAAGTATCGCAATAACGAACAATTGTAATAAAAATACTCCCCTCATCAACGATGTAAAGAGGGAGCGTGGCAACCCACCACCATTCCGCCTGAACATTATTCAAGCAAAAGCATAGCACCCGAAATGTACTCATTCAAAGAATAATCATATTGAAGAATGGTCCTCCTCCCTATCCGCTGAAGCGGACAGGGATGATAATAATTGCATTACTTTTACATATCGGTCATTTTGCACAACAAAGCCCTGCTTATTTTGATATTTATTACAATCATTAAAATTGCATAATCGGTTGAAAAATAAAAGTAATTATGTTATACTTGCTCTATTAGTAGTGTGATAAAGTATGTTATTGCGCTTTATTGCAAAATCTACGGAGGTGTATCTTTTGGCAGACGAAAAAACCACTGTTGTTGAAACGCCGGAAATAGACGCTGCTTCTCGTGAGTATGTCTATGAAAACAGAAGATATGTTGGTATGAAAGAAACAATCTGGTATGTTGTTTACGATATGTGCCAGAGCTTTAATATCGACTCTTTTAACGACCGTTTCATCACAAGTATTCTTCAAATCGACCTTGACTACCAGACAATCGTTAGTGTTTTCAACGGTTTCTGGGATGTTATCAACGATATCTTCACAGCGGCAATCGTTGAAAAGACCCGTACTCGTTGGGGTAAATTCAAACCATATCTCGTAGGTTTGGGTATTCCCGGTACATTGGGTACTTGCTTCTATTGGCTTCTTCCCATGTTCTTCAAGGGAAAAGGCGCAAGAGATATGACCAAGTTCCTTACATATTTCATTCTTGCTATTGTCCGTGAAGGTGCAGGTACATTCCGTGCAATTGCAAAAACAGGTATGCTGGCTACCATCACGCCACACCCTGTTGACCGAACCCGACTGATTACGGTTGCCGAGTTCTTCTCGGGTCTTTTGGGTGAAAAGCTTCCTCAACAGATTTTGACTGTTTTAATCGACCTTATCGGTAACAAGGTTATTAACCTTTCGTATACCTCAACCTTTATGTTTATGGGTAACTTTACCGCAATCGTAAGTGGTGTTGCATCCCTTATCTTCTGCGTTATGACCCGTGAGCGTGTTCTTCAGTCAGTTGAAACCCCCAGCATTGTGCAGAGCTTGAAATCCGTTGTTAACAACAAGCCCATCTTGTTGCTTACACTTTCGGAAACTCTTTCAAACTTCAGCGTTGGCGGTAGCATCAACGACTACTATATCGACGTTCTTAACTTCGCATCAATGACAATGGTTGCAGGTATTCCCGGCGCTATTATCAACCCCTTCTCATTCTCTCTTGTTCCTTGGTTCAGAAGAAAGTTCTCCACAAAGACTCTCTACCTCCTCGGTACAAAGAGCCAGCCGTTGCTTGATATTCCCGTATTCCTTATCGGTATGATAGGTGGTAAGCACAACGGTATCTATAAGAAGGTATTGCCAATGTTCTTCGTTATGGCAATCAAGGAAGCCATTTATATGGTATTCTGGGGCGTTCGTAGAGTTATTCCCAGTGAAATGTATAACGAATCTATGGACTACTGTGAATGGAAAAACGGTTATCGTACAGAGGCTATGACCTCTGTTGCCCGTGACCTTACAAAGAAACTTGCAAGTATCGCAAACTCTGCTCTTTCCCTCCAGCTTAAGAAGCTTATCGGTTACGATATTTCTTCTTATACAAGAGGCGAAGCTCAGACAGATAACACTAAGTTTGGTCTTTTCGCAATGGCAACAATTATCCCCACAGTTACAGGTCTTCTTGGTATCATTCCCATTCTCTTCTATGACCTTAGCGGTGAAAAGAGAGAGCGTATGTACGCTGAGCTTCTTGCTCGTCGTGAAGAAGATGCAAAAATTGCAATGTCCGGTGATAAAGAGGCTATTGAAAAACTTGCTAAAGAGCAGTTATCAGTTGGTTCACAGAATAAGAATCTCTAATGAAAAATATTCGGCGACACGGTTGTGTCGCCGATTTTTTAAAAAAACAGAAAGGAGTATCCTATGGCAAAATCAACTTATTTATCTAATTCAGCGAAAATATTAGCGGCTTTGTCGGGACTGCTTCTTTTGGCTAATATTCTTGTAGCAGTTGGTTCAATAGGCAATTTGCCCGATGTTGCCAAGCTTGCAACGAGCTTTTCCAATTTGTGTGTTTATGTTGTTTTAATTATGGGCTATGTAGCCTTTAATGGTGAGGCAGTCTGCCACAAAAGAAACAGAGAAAGAAAAAAGAAAAAGCTTTTAGGCTTTTTTAAATGGCTTCTTCTTTTGTGCTTTATTTTAAGATATATAAAGGTTGTGCCTGAGAATCTTGCTATGGCAATACCTGCTCAGAGCTTGGGCGGAATTTTTGCCCGTTTGGGTGTCAGCCTGCTTTCAACTGTTGGCTCTTTCGGTTTCCTGTTCGGTGCGGTTTCCCTTTGGTATTTAATCAGGGATAAAGAAAACGCAAAACTCTTTTTCCCTGAGCTTATTTCTTTGATGATAAGCGTACTTTATAATATTTTCAAATTTTTCAATTATGCCGTTGGAAAATATGAAATTACAGCTTTTGGTGAAAGCTTTACCGCAATTTTTTCTCAAAATGCAATTTCTCAGATTTTGTGTATATTTCAGTTCCTTTTCAATTTGATTATGCTTGTTTGTGTTGCTCTTTACTATTCAAAAAAAGGTGAGAATGAGCAAAAAATTCTTGATAAAAACACTAAGGAACTGAAAAAAGCAAGAAACGTTTTAAAGGAAGAGGGCTTCGGAATAGATACCTTTGAGGATGATTTTTTAACACCGGAAAACTGAATATAAGAATAAATAAACTCAACCGTCTGTATAAATTATACAGGCGGTTTTTTGTGGCGAAGCCACAGCGATATAAATCCTGATGGATTTGCGATATATCTGACGATTCGATATACCTACGGTGCGATATGTGCCTGACGGCACGATAAAATAAGGATTTATATCATATCGCATTGAGCGTAGCGTAATATATCGTATTTTGTGAAAGCAAAATATATCGCACAAGCTTGCTTTTATATCGACAAAATAGTGCGGAATCCGTAATGATGCTTCGCAAGAGAAAATAATGTAGGGTACGCATTTATGCGTACCGCCGAGTTGCGAATAATATTGCGGAACGGATGAATCTGTTCCCTACATTGTTCAAGGAGGTTTTATGAAAAAATTTCTTGTTTTTCTAATCATTATATTGGTTGTGGTATTTTGCCTCTTTTTACTTTTTGAAAAAACCGAAGAAAACCAAATAAAACCCAAAACCACAACAGTAAATGTTACTCAAAAAGAGCCAAAAACAACAGAAACCAAAATATACGCCGTATGGCTTACATATTCCGAAATAGGTTCACTTGTTAAAGGTAAAAGTGAAAGTGAATATAGAGAATCCCTTGAAGCAGTTTTTGAGAATTTGAAGAATAATAAAATCAACACTGTTTTCTATCAGTGCCGTGCCTTTTGCGATAGCTTTTATGAATCGGAAATTTTTCCTGTTTCAAAATATATTACTGCAGATAGTAAATCACCATCCTTTGACCCTTTTGAAATATTTACGGAGAAAGGGAAAGAAAAGGGTATCGCAGTTCATTGTTGGGTTAATCCCTATAGAATTTCTTATAACAGTGATTTTAAAAATCTGCCGGAAAATTCACCTGCAAGAACGCTTTATAAGGAAGATAAAACTACTCTCATAATATGTGAAGAGGGGATTTTTCTTAACCCTGCTCATACGCAAAGTCGAAGACTTGTACTGTCAGGTATAAAGGAAATTCTCGATAAATACAAGGTTAACGGCATTCATTTTGATGATTATTTTTATCCGGAAGCAAAAGAAATTGATGATGAAAAATTATATAAAGAATATAAAAATCAAGAAGGAACACTTTCTCTGACTGAGTGGCGCAGAGAAAATGTTAATGCTCTCATAAGCTCCGTTTATTCACTTGTGAAATCCAAAAGTGAGGGTTTGATTTTTTCTGTAAGCCCCTCTGCAGATATAGATAAATGTAAAAATGTTTTTTATGCAGATGTGGAAAAATGGAGTAGGGAGGAGGGGTTTGTTGATTTATTAATACCTCAGATTTATTACGGCTTTGAAAACGAAAAAATGCCTTTTGCGGAAGTTTTGGGTGAATGGGAAAATCTTACTTCGCAAGGAAATAATAAGCTTGTTTGTGGGCTTGCTGCTTATAAATGCGGAAAGCCTGATGAATTTGCAGGAGAGGGTATAAATGAGTGGAATGAAAATGTAAACATTTTGTCACGCCAATATGAACAACTGCTGAAAAGCCCCGTGTGGCAAGGCTTTTCACTGTTTTCATACTCTTATTGTTTCGGAGAGAATGTGACTGAAATTTCCAAAAAAGAAATAAAAAGCTTGCTATATATGGTAGAATAAACATATATAATAGGTAAAAATGTCAAAATATTGATTTTAAGAGTTAAATAAAGAGGTTACTATGAAAAGAAGTTTAAAGTTGATTGCATTATTACTTTCGTTTCTTTCTCTTAATTTAATAGTTCCCGTTGTTAGGGCGGCGAGTATCTTGGGCGATGTTAACAGTGATGGTTATATCACCTCTGAAGACGCTCGTCTTGCCTTGCGCTTTTCTGCAGGTATGGTAAAACCAACCACAGCCCAAAAAGACTCTGCCGATATGGATGATGACGGCAAAATCACTCTTGAAGATGTAAAGCTTATTTTAACTGATGCTCTTGATATTGAAACCTATGAAGAAAGCCTTTTGCGCCAAGGCTTTCCGAAATCCTATGTTGAATATCTTGTGGAGCTTCACAAGAAATATCCCCAATGGGAATTTGTTCCGATGGTTACGGGTCTTGATTGGCAAAAGAGTGTTGATGGTGAGCGAAGCCCCCATAAAAAACAGCTTATTGAAAACAATGTTCAGTCTTCATATATGTGCTCCTGCAGTTCCTGCAAGGGTGTAATTCAAGAGGCATCTAACTGGGTAAGTGCTTCCGAAGAAGCAGTTAAA
Source organism: Acutalibacteraceae bacterium (assembly GCA_045594685.1). Classification (GTDB taxonomy): domain Bacteria; phylum Bacillota; class Clostridia; order Oscillospirales; family Acutalibacteraceae; genus DTU089. The sequence continues at coordinate 26,354 of JAZNYZ010000043.1, forward strand.
TATTATATGGACCCGAGAAATTTCCTTAATGAGCAGTATATTTTCCAGTTTGAAAGCACCGCTTATGACAGCACCCATACCAAAGCAGGTGTTGAGGCGATTCTCAAAAATACCTGGATGCACGATTCTACTATTACCTATCTTAACGCCTTAGGTACAGAAAAAACCTATAAAGAGGATGGCGTTGCGGTTAAATATTCCGATGTTATTCTCAAATCTGCAAAGGATAGCGGCTTGAGTGCATATTATATCGCCTCTAAAATTGTTCAGGAGGTTGGTTCAGGCTCAGCCTCAAATGCAGGTGGCGCAAGTGGTAAAAATGCCCCATTTTATGGCATTTATAACTACTATAACATCGGTGCATACACCGGTGTTCGTGATGGTCTTGAATGGGCAAACGGATTTATGAAGGCTGCAAAAAGCATATCTATGTATAAATCCGCTGATACCTCTTCTTCAAAGGTTGTAACAATCCCATCTAACACAGAGGTTTATTATATCTCCACAAGCGGTGATTTTTACAGAGTGAGCACCATTGTGGGCGGAACAACCTATAAAGGCTATGTTAAAAAGAGTGATATTTCTGCTTATACCTCTTATGGCAGACCCTGGACTAATCCCTATAAAACCATTTATTACGGGGCACAGTATATTTACGATTCCTTCTCTGAAACTCAGTATACGGGCTATTTGCAGAAATTCAATGTTAACCCCGAATCTGATACTCTTTATGGTCACGAATATATGGCTAATGTAAGAGCGGCGGCAGCAGAATCAAAGAAAACCTATAATGCTTATGTATCTGCAGGTATTCTTGAAAATAAAAAGGTTTTCTCGATTCCTGTTTTCAAAAATATGCCCGGTGCAGATACAACCAAAGAGGATGCTTTTAAAAACTCCAAGCCCACCGTAACAGTTCCTGAATATACGTCCACATCTGTAACTCTTAGCTGGACAAGCATAGATGGGGCAGAGAAATATCAGATTTATAAATATAATGAAGAAACTGCCAAGTATGAGCGGATTAAAACCACATCTTCTACCACATACACGGATTCTGCTCTTTCAAAAGGTGCTTTGCCAAAATACAAGGTAAGGGCGTATTATGTGGATGATGATGGAGATAATGTTTATTCTTCATTCAGCTCTGTTTTCTATGGCGCAACTACCCCTGATACCCCAACAGCTTTAACCCTTGTTTCAAAGGGCGATAATTCTGTTAAAATCAAGTGGACGGGTGTTGATTGCACAGGCTATCTTGTTTATCGTTATGATGCTCTCTCAGGTAGCTATGAGAAGGTTGGTTCGACTACCTCCACATCATACACTGATTCCACAGTTGATAGCGGAACAGCCTATAAATATAAAGTCCGTGCTTATGTGAAAACTGATAGCAGAACGTTCTATTCGGCGGACTATACCTCAGTGCTTTCTGTTACCACAACAGGCGAAGCTACCACCAAAAAAGGTTATGTTAATATAACAGATGGCTATCTTAATATAAGAAGCTCTGCAAGTACTGACGGCACTGTTTTAGCTCAGCTTGAAAATGGCTATGCCCTCACAATTCACAGTTCAACGGGGGATTGGTATAAGGTGAGCTTTACCCTTAATGGCGAAAGCATAACAGGCTACGGTCATAAGGATTACATAAAACTTGGAACATATACGGGTAGCGCAGACGAACCTGAAGAACCTGAGAAAGAAACCTGCCCATACACAGAACCTGAAGTAACTCTTCGCCAAGGTGACAGCGGGGAAGTGGTAAGATGGCTTCAATGGTATCTTTATAAATTAGGCTACCTTAATGAAAGCGATATTGACGGCTCTTTCGGTCCCACAACTCTTTCTGCAGTCCGGAAATTCCAGACTGATAATAATCTGGATGTGGATGGCCTTGTTGGCTCAGGCACAAGAACCGCTCTTAAAAGTGAATACGGCAAATAAAATGTAAAAAATGGGGATGTAAAAAAAGCGCAGACCGTATAAAACCAGCTATAGCAAGGGGTTCTGCAGGTGAATAAAGCCTGTAGAACCCCTTAAAGAATATAAAAAACATAAAATTTATGAAAAAATTATGTTTAGGGTGAAAGGAATTATCCGAACCGTGTTTTATACAGGCGGATTTCCGTTCATCCTGTGTTAAAATACTCGCCAATCCGAAAGGATTAGCTGCGTTTTTGCCTTGTCTGACCAAAAATCCGCACTGTATAAAATCTACGACCTAAAAGCGAAAGATTTTTATTGGATTTTTGGTGTTGAGGGCGAAGATAGGCTGGCGCCTTTCAAGACCGAAACGCCGAAAAGACTTGAAAATACTCGCTTTTAGGCA
>JAZNYZ010000044.1:0-56270 GCA_045594685.1 Acutalibacteraceae bacterium
GAAGAATTATGGGATGTTATTTATTATTCTTTAGCTATTGCAAATGTATATGATATCGATATAGAACAGGTAATTAAAATCAAGTCTGAAATGAACGAAAGTAGATATCCGACCAAGGTTAAATTCGAAGAAGGAAGATAATTTAGCGTTCTACACATAGGAGAATTTCTTAATGAGCAGTATTATAATAAAACCTTTAACTCCTGAATTTAATAAGGATTATCTTGACTTTTTTGATAATCGTGCCTTTACTGACGGCAATCCTAATGGACCTTGTTATTGTACATCTCCGAATCAGGATGAAGAAACTATCAAAAAGATGGTTAAGAAATTTAAAATATTTGGTGTTAAGAAAACACTTCGTAAGTATGCAGTGAAAATGCTTGAAGAAAACAAAATTCAAGGTTATTTAGCTTTTGATGGAGATATATCTATCGGTTGGTGCAATGCAGCAGATATTGAAAGTTATTCAGGCTTTGTTCCTCAATTTGCAAAAGAAAACAAATGCGGAAAGACAGTTTCTATTGTTTGCTTTGAAATAGCACCCGAGTACAGAGGCAAGGGAATCGCCTCAGCTTTTATTGAAAGAGTATGCAACGATTCAAAAGAAAAAGGTTATGTAGCTGTCGAGGGTTATGCCAAACTTTCCGAGGAAAGAGATGATTTTGATTTTCAAGGTCCTGTTCATCTTTACAAAAAAGCCGGCTTTGTTGAAGTAGCAAGGGAAAATGGACAGGCTATTATGCGAAAGATGTTATAACTATCGTTGATTGCAGAGGTGGTTTCTAATGAAATATTCAGAATTGCTCGATTATTGCCTTTCAAAAAAAGGTGCATATATCGACCATCCCTTTGGTCCTGAAAGTGATATAATTAAGGTTGAAGGTAAAATCTTTGCACAGTTGTTCGTTCTTAAAGGTAAAGAAACTGTAACTCTGAAATGTGAGTGTATGACAGGGGATTTTTACAGGCAGATGTATCCCGGAGTTATCGTGAGAGGTTATCATTGTCCTCCCGTTCAACAACCATATTTTAATACTTTTCCGCTTGAAAGTGTTCCTGATGAACTTATTATTGAAATGACAGACCACAGTTACGCTACTGTAGTTGGCAAACTTCCTAAATATAAACAAAAGAAGTTGTTGGGTGAATAATAAAACGAAAATTGATAGGAGAAATATTATGAGCTACATTGGTGATATGAGAAAATTTGTAGGACACGCACCTATTATGGCTGTTGCTGCAATGGCTATTCTTTATAATGAAGAAAAGGGTATGCTTCTTGAAAAGAGGACCGACACAGGAGAGTGGTGTACTCCCGGTGGTGCAATAGAGCTTGGTGAATCTTTAGAGGATGCACTTAAAAGAGAAATCAAGGAAGAAACAAATCTTGATTTTTCTAACCCCAAGCTCTTTGATATTAAAGCAAACGTTCATATGGTTTATCCTAATAAGGATGAAGTTTATTATACCGATGTTGTGTATGTAATAAACGAGTTCTGGGGCGACCTAAAACCTGATGGTGAAAGCACAGAGTTGAGATTCTTTGATTTAAATAAGCTCCCTGAAAATATTATGCCGACACAAATTGGTTATATTAAAAAGTTTGTTGAGGATACAAATAAATGTTAAACTGACAAAAAATAATAATTTATTGTCAAATACGCCATTAAAATATCTGTTATCATACAAACACTTTATAGAAAGGTGTGAATAAAATGAAAAATCTTTTAGATAAAAAAACTTTTGAAGGTTTTATTCAACTTATTGATGAGAATTTGTATGAAGAGGGCGGTTTAATATTTAAGGAAACGAACGAAATACAGCAAATAGTATTAAACTTTTTGGGTATAAGTTTAGCAAAAGCTAATCCCGTATTTCAATCAATGTCAGGCGGGATAACAATACATACCTACATTGAAAACAGATTACTCTATGAATTGTATAAACTAATAAAAGAGAATCCTCAAAAATCAATTAAAAATATACTAGAACTTAAATATTATAGTTCAGATGCTTTTTGCCAAAAATTCAAGCGCTTATTCGGTTATTCAGCAACAGAAATACGTAAGAAGAATATCGTTATAGAAGACAATAAACTTATTTATCCATTTGATACTTCAAGTTCAGAACATCCATTATACAAGTGTATAGCAGCAATGGAGGAACATGATGTCGATAGCCCATACTATGATTATATCGAAGAATATGAAGAGTGCTACAACGAAAGTCACTTTTCACCAGACGTAATTTATATTATGGCTGAATTGGCTGATAAATTAGGTTTTGAGTTAAAAACTTTTGTTAGTGAATGTTTTGATTTGTACTGTGAAAACGAAATGAGTAAAAAATATAACCACGACATTTAAACGTCTTTACTAAGCGGTGTAGGGCGATTTGAGAAGAGTTAACGAGAGAGCAGGGAAACTAATCCCTGCTCTTATTTTTTCTTTCCTTTGCCATGTGTCAAAAACTTTACTGCTTAAATCAAAGAATAAGGAGTCAAGAAACCGTTGTAAGAATTACACAGTTCAAAACATTGTTTTTGTACTAAAAATGGTATTGCTATTGTTCTCGATTTGGAATATAATAAAGCCAATAAAGTGTGAGGTGATTAGATGCTTGCATATATGACTGCTGGTGAGGCAGCTGAAAAATGGAATATTTCTCACAGACGAGTTATTACGCTCTGCCAGGAAAACCGTGTTCCTAATGCAGCGATATTAGGAAATATGTGGATAATTCCTAAAGATGCTACAAAGCCAGTTGATGGTAGAACAATCAGATATGATAAGAAAAATCCAACCAAACCATTTATAAAATGGGCAGGTGGAAAAGGACAACTCCTTCCTACCATCAGAAAATTCTATCCTGCAAGTTTAGGAACAACTATAACGAAATACATCGAACCTATGGTTGGTGCAGGTGCAGTATTGTTTGATATCTTAAACACTTACGAGATGGATGAGGTATATATCTGCGATACAAATATTCAATTAATGAATGTGTATAGCGTGGTTCGTGACAACGTCGATGGACTTATCGAATTGCTTCTTAAACTTGAATTCGGTCATTTATCTAAAAATGATGAGGAAAGAAAAGAATACTACTATCAACAAAGAGAAAAGTACAATGCAGAAATCCAAAAATCTGATTCTGCTAATTCTTTATTAAGAGCAGCCTTATTCATATACCTTAACAAAACTTGCTTCAATGGATTATATAGAGTAAATCGAAAAGGTGCTTTCAATGTGCCTATGGGTTCATATAAAAACCCAACAGTATGCGATATAGATAACTTAAGAAAGGCATCCGAGCTCTTGCAAGAAGTTACTATATTGACAGGCGACTACACTTGCATTGCAGATAAATTGGATGAAAGAACATTCATATACTTTGATCCACCATATAGACCATTAACAAAAACTGCAGAGTTTACTTCATACAATGCAGATGACTTTAATGACGAACATCAAACTAAGTTAGCAGAGTTTATTAAATCAATAAATCAATCGAAAGTTATGGCAAGCAACTCAGACCCAAAGAACGTTGATGAAACAGATAATTTCTTTGATGACTTATATTTAGGATTAAATATAAATCGAGTGTCTGCAAACAGAGCAATCAACAGTAATGGTAACAACCGAGGAAAAATCCACGAACTGTTGATAACAAACTACTAAATCCGAACAAAAATCGAATATAATTTCAAGCCGTAGCATTCGCTACGGTGTTACTCTTTGAAAGAAGGTTTACTATGAAACTAAAAGAAGCTCAAGAGAAAATTATTCAATTGTGTAATATACCTTTCTCAGAAATATTTAACGAAGCAGATTTCGAGACAATTAAAAGAAATAAAGGTAAAACAGGACAATTGCTTGAATTAGCACTTGGCAAAAAATTAGATAGCTTTAACATTGATTTTGAAGATGGAGAGTTAAAGAGTAATAAATGCGATCAAAATGGAACACCTTTAGAAACTGTGTTTATCACACAGATTTCAAGTGTTATTGATGAATTGCTTGAAGAGAAAAAATTTGAAGAAACTCATTTATATGAGAAAATCAGTAATATGCTTTATGTTCCTGTTTGTAAGGTAGGCGATCCTCACGACTGGATGTTTTTGGATGCTATACATATTGATCTTTCAGACGATAGGTTTTCTTCTCTTTTAGCTATTTGGAGAGATGATTATTACAGCATCTGTAAACAACTTAAGGCTCATATAGAAACAAGTGCTGATGGCTTTATTCACACTTCTAATGGTCGTCATATTCAAATCAGAAGTAAGGATTCTAAACCGTATCACCCTATATACTCTTCTACTTATGGAAGATATGTATCAAACAAAAATCACGCATTCTATTTCCAAAGGCAGTTTGTCTTTGATATTTTGGATATGTACAATAAGTGAGGAGGTATGTAAATGGCAAACTGTAATTATTGCGAACATCCGATTGCCGATGCACAATATCTTTTAGTCAAAAATACCGTTTACAAATCTTGTCCTGATTGTTCAAAACAACGTAACGAACATGTGTTTTATAAATGCCCTGACTCATTTGGTGTTACACCTAAACGAGTAACTAGTCAAAACCCTATGGGTTTACAAAGTCATTGTTCTCCATGCCGTTCAAATAAAAAAGGTCCACACAAGGATGCTTTGCTTTGTGCTGATGCAAAAAAAGAAAATGGTTATGTAATAAATGAAATCCGTTTTCTTCCTATGAGTAATAGTATTTTCCCCACATATGAAGATGCAAAAGAATTCATTTTGAACACCATGCCAAACAGAGGTTGTACATATTACTTCAAAACAAAGAAAATGAATTGCCCTGAAAATACATTCGTTTTATTTCAGTATGAAGGTCGGTTAATAGGATATGCAGTTTATCTTAAAGCTATTGCATATGACAAACCTGTTGAACTGGATGAAGATGATTTTTACAATGGCTATTATCAGTTCGCTTCGGGTACAGTAACAATATTAAAAACACCTTTGACTAAAGAAGATATTATTAGTATTGATTCTACTTTCAAAGGTTTTGGAATGGCACCATTGAAAAAGCCAGCAGGTTTTCTTCCTGCAATATTTCAATTAATCAATGGTGGAGCTGGTTGCATTAAGGCAAAAGAAAAAGATAATCTCCCCGAAGAAATAGATGCAGAAGATGCACAAACTCTCAAAGAAGGTGCTAAAAAACAAATAACTGTTAATGCATATGAAAGAAATAATGTAGCAAGAAACCGATGCATAAATCACTACAAGAAGATAAATAATGGTGTCTTGAAATGTGAAATATGTGGCTTTGATTTTGCATCTGTATATGGCGAAGAGTTTGCAGATAAAATTCATATTCATCATGTAGTTGAAATTGCTACTATCGGAGAGGAATACGAAGTAGATGCAATAAAAGATTTGCTTCCTGTTTGTCCAAACTGTCATATGATAGCACATAGTAGAAAACCAGCTTATACACCCGATGAAATAAGAAAAATGATTAATAAGTAAAGGATAATTTTTATGAATAATAATGATAGAAACACCAATAAACCTATCATACAAGCTAGTGGTTACAATGGTAGTGAACCAACACGAGTTTGTCCTCATTGTGGAAAAGAAAAACCATTAAGTGATTTTGGATTCAGAAATATGGGCAATGAAAAAATTAGAAACCAATCATGGTGTAAGGAATGCAGATAAGAGTATGACAAAGAAAATTACTAAATGGGAACCCGAAAACTTTGAATTAGAAATGACTACTCATTGGTCATTTCCTAACAGGGGGAACTGGGCTACTCACGATGCAAAATGGCGTGGTAACTGGTCGCCATATATTCCTCGCAACATAATCCTGAGATACTCTCAGGAAAATGATTTAGTTCTTGATCAGTTCGCAGGTGGCGGAACAACTCTTGTTGAAGCAAAGCTTCTTAACAGAAATATCGTTGGTGTTGATGTTAATGATGTAGCGTTAGAACGATGTAAAGACAAAATTAACTTTGAACACGAGGGTGCTGACGGTAAGGTTTATATCCGTAAAGGAGATGCAAGAAATCTTGATTTCATACCTGACGAAAGCATAGATTTAATTTGTACTCATCCTCCTTATGCAGATATAATTAAGTACAGTGAAGACATCCCTGAAGACTTGTCTTTACTGAAAGTTAAAGATTTTCTTGAAGAAATGAAAAAGGTTGCTAAAGAGAGTTATCGAGTTCTTAAAGATGATAAATTCTGTGCAATCCTTATGGGAGATACCCGTCAAAAAGGTCATATGATACCTATGTCATTTGAAGTGATGCGTATCTTTGAAGATGCAGGGTTCAGGCTTAAAGAACTTATAATTAAAGAGCAACACAACTGCAAAGCAACAGGTTATTGGAAAACCAATAGTGTTAAATACAATTTCTTGTTGATTGCACATGAGTATTTGTTTGTGTTCAGAAAATAAAAATTTCATTTAATAAATAAAACTGAGAACAGAATTAAACGACATCTGTTCTCAGTTTTTGTATATGCTCAAAATCTGTTACGCAATAATCGAAAAATGGTGTTGAGCTGATGTTAAAAATTTTACTGCATAAATCAAAGAATAGGGAGATTAGTTTTGGATGTGATTTTTTTACTAAAATGCCATGCTATGTTCTGTTAAATACGATGAAGTTTTCAAAAATATTTATTTATTCGTCATTTTTCGCCAAACAAAAAAGCGAAGAAAATATATAATAATCAAAAAAAGTAAAAAAATCTTGCAAAAGCAAGTCAGGCTTTATTGATAGTAACTTTATTTTTTTGCCGGAGAAATGGCAGAAATCTGAAAACCTAAATCAGGACTTCGCTATTGAAAATCACTCTTCAAAGTACGTTTTAATGTACCGCTCATCAAGAAATTCTTCCGGAAAGTTGTTGACATTTTAATGCTATATGTTATAATTTATTCACCCAAACAGAACATTTGTTCTTGTTGTTTTGAGGTTGAAATAGATGAAATTGAGCTGCGTTTTGTCGTCATAAAAGGAAGCAGGTTAAAGTGAGGCGTCTGCCTCACAAATCACATCAGACGGCAGAGCCGACTGTTTCGAGGGTTCTGAGAAAAAACGAGAGGGGTCTATCAGATTATGAGCGAAAATAAGAAGAAAATTGCATATTGGATGACACCTACAATGATAGCTGAAATTCAAAGCTTCGTTGATGAAGGGTTTTCTTCATCAAAAGGTGAGTTTGTGCGTGAAGCTGTTGAGTTCTATATGGGCTATTTAAGAAGCGAAAAGAACATGGATTATCTCGCTCCGTTAATTTCAACTGCAGTACGAAAAGAGATTGAAAGCTCGGAAAAGAATATCAGTGAAATGCTCTTCAAGCTCGCTGTTGAGTCGGCAAAGCAGAACCATGTCATAGCGTATGCGTTCAATGTTGATGAAGAAAATTTAGATGGATTGAATAAAGCTTGTTGTGGAATAGTTGCTCGTAACAATGGTGTAGTTTTGTTTGAAGATGCATATGAAATTCAATCACAAGGTAAAGGATAAGGCATGGCAAAGATAATATTTACAAGCAGATACTTTCGGAATCCTAAAGGTTCAAACTTAGGTAAGCTGGTTAAGTACATGGGAACACGTGAAGGTGTTGAAAAACTGCCTGACGGTGAAGACCATTCGCCTGCAACAGTTCGTCAGCAAAGGTTGATAAACCAAATCATTAAAACCTTTCCCGAAACGAAAAACTATCTTGAATACGAAGATTATGAAACAGAACAATCAAAATATTTTGCAACAGAGTTTATTGATGCAGTCATCGAAAGAAATGCTGACAGAGTTGAGGACAGCAAAAAGTTGGTTCAGTATATGGCAGAAAGACCTGGCGTTGAAAAGTTAGGTTCACATGGTCTGTTCAGTTTCGATGATGAGAAAATCGATTTAGATTCTGTTGCTGATGAGGTTTCTAATCACGAAGGATTGGTCTGGACTCATGTTGTAAGTCTCAAACGAGAAGATGCAGAAAGACTTGGTTACAACAATGCAAACGCTTGGAAAAGTTTGTTACAGAGAAATATTTTTGATATAGCCCAAGCTCATAAAATCAAGCCGAGCAACCTGAAAATGTATGCAGCCTTTCATGATACAACTCATCATCCTCATATACATTTGCTTGTGTATTCTCAGGATGTTAAGGAAGGTTATCTCACCAACAAAGGCATAGAAAATCTTCGTAGCAGGTTCGGTAATGACATATTCCGTAACGAACAATTCAAACTCTTTCAGGAAGAAACTCATCAGCGTGACGAGGTCAAATCTCTTCTTCGTCAGATGCTTGAAGATAAAGGTTATCATTTTAATTCCACACCGGAGTTGCAAAATATGTTCGTGGAGTTATCTGAGAAGCTTTCTTCTATAGATGGTAAGAAACAATATGGTTACTTGCCGAAAGATATTAAAGCGTTGGTTGATATAATTCTTGTTGAGTTGTTCAAGGATGATAACCTCTCCGAGATGTATGAGAAATGGAATGACATCAACAGAGAAAAGCTATCGCTCTACTATGATGCTAAAGTGAAACCTGACATTCCTATTGAGGATAACAAAGAGTTTCGCAGTCTTAAAAATATGATTATTAAGTTTGCAAAAGACTATGGCGAAGCAGAACACAAAGAGTATATATCAAAAAACTTTGCAAGTGATTATGCTTTTACAAACATTGCAAAAGCATTTTTCAAATTGTTTGAAAGCAGTTATCAGAACAAAAGTAGCAAACTCAATTCAAAAATTGATAGCAAGCTCAGAGAAAAAATCAACGAGAAGAAGCTTGCTCAAGGTCTTAAAATTAATGTTTCCTTTGCTGATGACGAAGATGAAGAAGAGTACTTTGGGCTGAGTATGTAAAAAAATTTACTATTAGCAACGAACATTTGTTTGTGATTTGGCGTTGGTTCAGATATCTATGCGATACACTTACAACAAATTTTGTGAGTGTATTGTTATATAGGTTAAAACATTTCAAAGTAAGTCTTGCAAATATTTTATCGCAGGCAAGCATTGTGAAATGTGAAAATTTATAAAAAGAGGAGGTGAATGTGCAATGAAAGGTTATAAACCGAGAGACAGCTTGTCATCTGTCAAAAGCAAAATCACGGTTGAATTTATCAACTGTGAAGAGTCAATTAATAATAACATAAGTAAAAATTAAACACGAAAGGATAGTGATATGAAACCAAGGGTGTGGCATTATGTCACGCCGGTTTATAAAAAAGAATATAAAGCCTTGTCCCTATAATATAAATAAGTTTAGGGGGTGGCGCTATGAATAAACCTATTATAACCGAGAAGCTTGTTAAGACTTCTGAATTGAAATTAGGAAATTGTTTAATCATAGTTAACGAGTATGCCCCCAACCTCACCAAAGACCAAAAAGAAATCGCTGAAATAAAAATAAAAAATTCATTGGTAAAGGCATTCGGAAATGATGAAGAATAGTCTGGACTTTGAAAGCCGATTGGAGTATTGTGTGTTTGGCTTAATGTGTCATAGAAAGGTGATAGTTCTATGATAGCAATTTATGCCCGTCAATCGGTAGAAAAAGAAGACAGCATCTCAATCGAATCACAGATTGAAATGTGTGAGTACGAAGCGCGTGGTGAGGCTTATTTAGTATATTCGGATAAAGGTTTCAGCGGTAAAAATACCAACCGCCCCGAGTTTCAAAGAATGATGAGTGATATAAAATCGGGAAGAAAAGGTATTACAAAAGTAATAGTTTACAGGCTTGACAGAATCAGCAGAAGTATCCTTGACTTTTCAACTATGATGGATACCTTCAGTAAAATGAAAGTTGAGTTTTCTTCAGCAACAGAAAGATTTGATACAAGCACACCTATGGGCAGAGCAATGCTGAATATCTGCATAACCTTTGCTCAGCTTGAAAGAGAAACAACTCAGCAACGTGTTCGTGATACTTATGCGGCACGTTCGCAAAAAGGCTTTTATATGGGTGGCAAGATACCTGTAGGTTTCAGAAAAGTTGATTTAACCATAGACGGAATCAAGACCGGAATGTATGAACAGATTCCGGAAGAGGTTGAAGTGGTTAAAATGATTTTCGAAATGTATGCAGATGTCAATAACTCTAATTCGGCTATTGCCGAGGCTGTTCGCAATAAGCACAGTGCAGCAGTGAGAGAAAGAATTGTAACCCGAGCAAGAATACAGGATTTTGTTAAGAATCCGATTTATGTAAAAGCTGATATGAATATCTATAACTTTTTCAAGTCGAAAGGTGCAAAGATTGTTAATCCGCCTGAGGATTTTATCGGTACAAACGGTTGCTACTTATACACAGGTGATAAGGGAACAAGAAAACAGACTGATTTATCAAATACGGTGTTGGTTATAGCACCTCATGAAGGTTTCATTGATTCTGAACTATGGATTGCGTGTCGTGAAAGAGCGTTATCTCAGCAACAGATAAAACGCAATCCAAGAGCAAAAAATACATGGCTTGCAGGTCTTATCAAATGTGGTAATTGTGGTTACGCAATCATCAAGAAAACCTATGAAGCAAAGAATGTAAGTTACTTCTTATGCTCAAGGAAAATGAATGACAGATTGTGTACGGGTGCAGGAAGAACGATTCATGCAGATGATTTTGAGAATGCAATTTACGAAAAAATGAAAGAGAAATTGGCAGACTACAAAGTTATTGAGCATGGCGTTGCACCACCAATAGACCCAAGAGTTGAAGAACTGAAATCAAGAGTAAGTGAAATAGAAACTGAAATTCTTGAAACAGTCAAAGGTGTTAAAGATGCAAGTCCAACAGTTATGAGATACATAAACGAAAATGTTGAAAGATTAGAAGATGAGAAAAGGCAAACGGAAGCTGAAATTCAAAGGTTAAGCGAGAAAAGTTTCGCAATTAAAGAAAAGGTTATATGTGACTTTGAGAGGTTCAATGAACTCTCGTTTGAACAAAAAAGAGCAGTTGCAAATGCCATCATAAAGAAGATTTATGTGTCAAAAGACAAACTCGACATAATCTGGAACATATAACGAAAATACTGGGCAGAATAGCCGTTCTGCCCAGTAAATAAAGGAAAATTTTTTCCATTTGAACGCTTTGGGTCCCCAAACCTTTGATAGTGCACGATTTCGCGTTCGCGAAGGAATTTGATTGGATCGCGAACATCGGGATCATCAACAAGGCGAAGGATATTGTCGTAAGTTGTTCTTGCCTTTTGCTCAGCAGCAAGGTCTTCGTGAAGGTCGGTGATTACATCACCTTTAGACTGGAATTGAGCAGCAGTATAGGGATAACCGCTTGCGGCAACAGGGTAAATGCCTGTTGTATGGTCAACAAAGTAGGTGTCAAAACCACTTTTCTTGATTTCTTCAAGAGTAAGATTTCTCGTAAGCTGATAAACAATTGCACCAATCATTTCGAGGTGTCCCAATTCCTCTGTACCTACAAGCAACACGGAAGTGTCCTTTTTGATAGGTGAATTAGAGCTTGATAATCTCAAATTCAATAGAAAATATGTACCTGAGGACACAGACCCGGACAAGCCCTTTGAACCTGTTCCTGTACGAGTGAAAGTAATTTATGCAAAGCCGAAAACCCCGATATATATGGGCTGAAGCCACCTGATAGACTTTATAGAGTGTAAATAAATGTAGAGAAAATCAGTTTATCGTTAACATGGTTTTCTCTGCATTTTTGTTTGTTTAACAAAAATATTAAATCATAAAACTTGCATTATCTCACACACCGTGATACAATGATGATATAATGAGGTGTGAGATGGATAACGTAAAAAAATATTTAAAAACTGTATTTGGAAAAGCCATTACTTTTATTGAGGAAGAGCAATTGGTCAAGAGTTTAACCATTGATAATATAGATTGCGAACTTCTGACTTTCAAATTAAGAGATGGTTTAAATCAATATGTATTAGTCCGTTTTGAGAAAAAGTTTGATATAAGAACAAAAACAATCCAAAAGCTTATATCAGACATAAGAAAAGAAGTTGATGCAATCCCTGTTTTAATATTTAATGAATTGCGCATAAACCAGAGGAATGTGTTAGTTGAATCAGGTATTGCCTTTGTTGTTCCACAATATCAGATTTATATTCCGAATACAATAATCAGTTTAATTGAAAAGGATATTACTAAAAAAACGTATAGTGAATATTTTTCTGTTTCTGCGCAGATAGTTTATATCTTTATCTTATTGAACAATATCAGGGAGACGAATGCTCGACAATTGGATAAAAGATTGTTGCTTTCCGTTGCAACGATAAATAGAGCACTAAAAGAATTAGTAGATAGAGGGCTGCTTGAAACAGTAGGTAATAATACACGAAAACTCTATAAAATGAATTCAAGAATCGAGTTTTGGAAAAAAGGAAAAGTATTTCTGTTTAATCCTGTTTCGAAAGTTTTATATTCTGAACAAGTATCGTATCACGAGCTGTATTCAAATAAATATGCACTATATAAAATTGTTAATCCCGATAGCCGTATCAATAATACACGTTACTATGGAATTGCGGAAGAAAATCTTTGCAGGATTCCAGAAAGTTTTTTAATAGATGAAAGCAACTTGGATGAAAAGTCTAAATACGTAGTTGTAGAAGTGTTTAAATATAATCCGAGCTGGTTAAGCAAGGGTAAGTATATAGACCCTATATCTTTATATGCACAGCTTAAAGATAGTGAAGATGAAGATACATTAATCGCATTAAGAGAAATGTTGGAAGAAACTTTGGGGATATGAATATAAATTAATGTTGTATCAATAAGTAAGTTTGGCTTGAAGAATTATAATACGAAAGAGTGATTTTATGGCTGAAAGGTTGAAAGAATTATTTGATCGATGGAGATTAGAACAGATTAATGATACAAATTATCGCAACAATACAAAAAAACATAAAGGAAAATACATTAGCAAAGATAGTTTTTGTGTTGATGGTTTCGTTGGTGAGAATTGTGAATATGGTGTCAGCATTCTTTTTGTAATGAAAGAATCTAATTTAATGGGCTATAAGGCTGAAGAAAATAAATTTTGGTTCAAGGATGTTCACAAAAAGTATAGACACAAAATTCCCCGTAGACTTAGGAAATGCACTGAAGTGATAGGGTGTGATTACAATAAATGTGCATATATGAATATAAACAAACGCGGAGGTTTCGGGAATTCTGACAATAAAGTTATAGAAAATTATTTTAAAGATTATAAGGGGTATATATTTGAAGAAATAGAAATAATAAAACCTCAAAAAATCTTGATAGCATCAAAAGAACTTAAAGATATCATTTATGAAGACATAAAAAGGCGTTTCCCTGATATAGACATTTATTTCACTGAATATCATCCGTCAATCGTTAAAAAGAACGGCACTTATATTACAGACGATGAATATAAAAATAGAATGTACATATTATGAATTAAAGCAATCAGTTCGATTGCTTTTTCCTTTGGTCAAATGAATGAAAATAATGTGTCTTTTTTGGTACATATAACACTTGTGTTATGGTGCGAATATGGTACAATGGTATTGTTAATATGTTTGTGTCAGGAGTGTTATTATGTCCGAGCTTGAACCTAAAAAATTGGCGCTTATTCGTATTTTGCAGATTTTTGAAAAATACAGTGATTTTGACCATCCTTTAAAGCAGGACGATATCGCAAACTATCTCGAAGAAGATTACGGAATTGTTATTGAGCGAAAGGCGATAGGCAGAAATATATCCCTTCTTAAAGAGGCGGGGTATGATATTGAACAAACTCGTGCAGGCTCTTTTCTTGAAGCAAGGAGCTTTGAGGATTCAGAACTTCGTATGCTTATTGACGGTGTTCTTTCAAGTAGTCATATAGCACCCAAATATTCAAAGGATTTAATCGAAAGACTTTGCGGTCTTTCCAATGTTTATTTTAAATCTCACATTAAGAATATTTATTCTGTAAATGACTGGAACAAAACTGATAATATTGCTCTTTTCTATAATATAGATATGATAGATTTGGCTATTGAAAAGGGCGTGCAGATTGCTTTTGATTACAACAAGTTCGGTGTGGATAAAAAATTGCACAAGTCTGCTTCTCACAAGGCAAGTCCCTATCAGCTTATTCTTCATAATCAACGCTACTATTTAATGGCTCTTAACGAGAAATGGCACAATATGGGCTTTTACAGGCTCGACAGAATCAGTAATATGACGCTTGTTGAGGATAGACCATTAACAAATATCCGTACAGTAGAGGGCTATGAAAACGGAATTGATTATAAGGAAATTGCTACAGGCCTTCCGTATATGTTTACTGATAAACCACAACCGATTGAATTTATTGCAGATAAGAATATTATTGACCACATAGTTGATTGGTTCGGAAGAGATATAAAAATTACAGAAATTGATGAGGTAAATGTTAAGGTAGAGTTAACAGCAAGTGTTCTTGCTATGGAGCATTGGGCAAAGCAGTATTTAGGTTTTGTTGAAATAACGAAGCCTTTGGAACTTCGTGAAAAAATAAAAGAGTCATTAACCGAAGCTATTGAAAAATATAAATAAATAAAACCGACTTGTTTGAGATTTACTCTTTAGCAAGTCGGTTTGTTGTTTGATGTACCATTTTAGGTACTTGCGGTGTGATAAAATACTCCTGAGGTGAAAGGTGCAATGGATTATTTGCTTAAATTGAACGAAAAACAGCTTGAAGCCGTTACAAGCACAGAAGGATATCTCAGGGTTATTGCAGGTGCCGGAAGCGGAAAAACAAAACTTCTTGTTTCGCGTTATGCATACCTTGTGAAAGAGTACGGCATTGATTCATCCAATATACTTTGTGTTACTTTTACCAATAAAGCCGCAGGGGAAATGAAACGAAGAATCAGGGCACTTATCGGTGGGGAATATGATACATCACTTATATGTACTTATCACGGCTTTTGTGTCAGGGTACTTAGGGAGGATGTTGAAAAAATATTTTTCCCAAAAGAATTTCAGATTATTGATAACACACAGCAAAAAGCAATTTTGGGTGAGATTTATCAGAAATTTGAACTTAAGCTTGACCATGGCAGTTTTGAAAAAATAGTGAGGCAGATATCCCGTTACAAAACACTTAATCGGAATTATGTTGCCAAAATGTGTTACACCGATAAGATGCAGATTCTTGAAGAAATCAACACCCTTGACGACCAGATTATAGAGGCATATTTACAACACCAAAAGCAGATTTACGCAATGGATTTTAATGATTTATTGTATTTTACCATTGATGTTTTTTCGCGCTGTGAGGATGTTTTGGTGAAATGGCAAGATAGGCTTAATTATATTCAGGTTGACGAGTTTCAAGATAGCTCAAAAACTGAAATGCAACTGATAAATATGCTTTCCCAAAAACACAAAAACCTTATGATAGTGGGAGATCCCGACCAAAATATCTATGAATGGCGTGGCTCAAACGTTAATTTGCTTGTGGATTTTGATAAAACACATATCCCTACAAAAACGGTTTTTCTTAATCAAAATTACCGTTCAACCCCACAGATTTTGAAATGTGCCAATACGTTGATTGAAAAAAACGAGTTCAGGTTAAAGAAGGATTTGTTTACAAAAAGTGATTTAGGGGCTGACGTGTACCACTATCACACCAAAAACGAGTATGACGAGGCAGAGAAAATTGTACAGATAATTCTGGATATACGCAAGAAAACTCATTGTGGTTTCTCGGATTTTGCAGTGCTTTACAGATCAGGCTTTCTTTCGCGTATCGTGGAGAAGAAATTTACGGAGAGTGGCATACCATACGAGATTTTTGGTGGTGTTAAATTTTATCAGCGTATGGAAATTCAAGATATTATGGCATATCTGCGACTTGTTGCATTTAATGACGATTTGGCATTCAAACGTATAATCAATAAACCCCGTCGTCGTTTTGGTCGGGTTAAGTTGCAAAGTCTGCAGATGATGCAGACGGATGATTCTTCTTTATACGATACTCTGAAAGGTAATATTGATAACCCTGCATTTAAAAATAGCGGAATTCAGGATTTTGTTAATGCTATAGAAAATATAAAAGAAAATCTTGATTATATGACAGTTTCCGATGTGGTTGAAATATTATGTGACAAAAGCGGATATGAAAAATATATACGCGAGCTTGGTGATATGGAAAGGTTTGAAAATCTTTCGGAGTTTAAGCGTATCGCCACCGAGTACGAGAGGAATCTGGGTGAGGATATTACACTTATGGAATTTATTAACCATATATCTTTGCAGAGTGAGGATGACGGAGAGGAAAATACCGACATGGTTAAGCTTATGACCATTCATTCAGCAAAAGGACTTGAATTTCCCAACGT
Source organism: Acutalibacteraceae bacterium (assembly GCA_045594685.1). GTDB lineage: Bacteria > Bacillota > Clostridia > Oscillospirales > Acutalibacteraceae > DTU089. Next base: position 16,365 of record JAZNYZ010000044.1, read on the forward strand.
TTTTGTTTTGGGTTTTTCAGAGGGGATTTTTCCCTCTTCTAAAACAATTGAAGAGCGAAAACAATTGGGTCTTGAAGAAGAACGAAGGCTTTGTTATGTTGCCATAACTCGAGCCGAAAAAAGACTTTTTCTTCTTGATAGTGAGGGCTATTCGCAAAATGGTAGCCAGAAGTTACCTTCAAGATTTCTTAAGGAAATCGGTGAGGACAATTATATTAGAATTGGAGCAATACCTAAAGAACTGCAGGATGCCACAGACAGAATCGTAGATCAGGCAAATATTACTGAGACTGATAAGGATACTGTGAAAAATATTGGTGATAAGGTGTACCACCCAGCATTCGGTGAAGGGGAGATAGTAGGAATAGAGAAGAACAAAGGCAGTTACAGAATCAAGTTTCAAAAGCTTTCTAGTGAAAGGGTTATGTCTGCACAGTATTTTAATCAGAAACACCGGTTGCCTCATATTGAGAATAAAAAGCAAATAGAGAAGCACGAAAGCTTTTATGATTATAAGAAAGAACCGAAAGAAGAAAAGGTAACTCCTGTTTTGCATTCCGAAAAAGAAAAAACGACCATTCCTACTAAAAAAATACCCGATGGGTATGAAAAGACGGATGAGAAGGTTGTAAGCGAAATGAAGGAAGTGAAAGATGAAAAACAAATTAAGAGTTATGAAGAACGGAAGGAATATAAAACACCGGATATGAACGGTTATGAAAATTTATGGAATAACCCTGATGTGCCCAAGAATGGATGGATATGTACGGGTGTTACGGACTTAGGGGCACCCGTTGGTGTTTGTCAGATGTGCGGTCATCAAATTATACGCTACGTTCATCATATGGTGCATAATGAATACGGACGCCTTAATGTGGGTTGTATTTGTGCAGGTAAAATGGAGGGGAATATAGAAAAAGCAAAACAGCGTGAAAATGACTTTAAGAATAAAGAAAAGCGCCGTGAGAATTTTAAAACCCGTAAGTGGAAAACTTCAAAAAACAACAACAGCTTTTTAAAAATCAAAGACCATCTGATAGTTTTGTATTACAATAAAAAATACGATAACTGGAAATATTCTTTGGATAATGTGTTCTGTGTTGAGGTGTATAATACGCGCGAAGAAGCAATGGACGCAGCTTTCGAGGCACTTGAAAATAAGTTGAGTGAGAAATAAGAAAGGTGTATTATCACGGGTCAATCGTATAAAACTGTGCCCCAAAACCGGTACATAAAATATCGTATTATATTACCATAACAACAAGGAGGTGCAAAAAATGCTTTTTTATAAGATTACTGCAACTATGGAGAAAAATGAGGGTGTTCCGAACCCAAGAGACAGAGAAGCGTATGAGGATTATGCGGCATCCTTTCCCGGATTGAATGAAATGTTTTATCAGAAAAGCCATAAACATAGTTATTTGTTCGTAACAATGGTTAATCCGAAAAAAATTACTATCGGTGCAGTTTTAAAGGGTGGTGAGAGAATTGAAGATGTTCTGAAAAAATATCTTCAGCTTGTCGGTATAAAGATCACATCATTTGAAATTGAAGAAATTACTGTTAAAACTTTGATTATGCTTTTGCGTAAAGCCGACAGAAATTCTTTCATTTCTTCCACTTATGATATTCTTGAGGGTATGGAATTAGACAACTTTGACAGACGCTGTGATGTTAAATATGTAGAAAATATTATTACCATAGAACAGAACAAAGACGCTTTTATTAATGATGCTCGTGAAATGTTGTTTGAGGATTCTCTTGTGCCTGAAATTGAGCGTATTTATATGGGTAAAGCCTGCGGAAAAATAAAAAGTCATCCTGTGCATTATCTCATAAAAACAGACAACAATGATTCTCGTGTAACAGCATACAATAGTTTGATATGCTCGTTATATAACAATAATCGGATTACTAATAAAAGATTTTGCAAATTGTTTTTTGATAATGATACCAGCTTGTATGATGATTCTTTGGAAACTGTATATAAGTCCTGCACAGGTGGTACTGTTGTTATTCAGTTTTCAGGAACGGATGGAAGAAACGGTAGCTTTGCCAGAAGAAACAAGGATAGTATTATAGAAGTTTGCGAAATGATAGAGAAGTATAAAAATAATGTTCTTTCTATTCTCTGCTTGCCTGCAGAAAGTGAAAAAATGAAGGATGCTTTTATGGAAAATCTTAAATCAGTTTCCTTTGTTGAAATTTCGGAGGATAAGGTTACAGGTGAAAAAGCTAAAACGTATCTTAAAATGCTTGCAAGAAAGAATAATATTTCGGCAGATAAAAGCTTGTTTAATAAATTACAGGAAAACACCTTCTATAATCAATCAAATCTTCAGAATATGTTTGATGAATGGCTTTCACATAAGCTCAAAACAAAAATTTATCCTCAATATAAAGATATAAAAACAGTTAAAGCTACGCAGTTGAAAGAGGCACCAAAGGGCGATGCAGTAAAAGAGCTTGAGCAGCTTATAGGTCTTAATAACGCAAAAAAAGTTATAACTCAGGCTATTAATTTTTATAAGGTTCAAAAGCTTTATGCGGAGAAGGGTGTTTCTGCCGACAGACCGGCTATGCATATGATTTTCACGGGTAATCCCGGAACAGCTAAAACAACTGTTGCAAGACTTTTTGCACAGATTATGAAGGATAACGGACTTTTATCAAAGGGGGATTTGTATGAGGTGGGTAGGGCTGATATTGTAGGTCAATATGTTGGTCAGACTGCACCAATTGTAAAAGCTATGTTCAGAAAAGCAAAGGGTAGTGTTCTGTTTGTTGATGAGGCGTATTCCCTTGTGGATGACCGTGACGGTCTTTATGGTGATGAAGCAATAAATACCATCGTTCAGGAAATGGAAAACAACCGTGAAGATACAGTAGTTATTTTCGCAGGTTATCCCGATAAGATGGAAGGTTTTTTAGATAAAAACCCGGGTCTTCGCTCGCGAATTGCCTTTAACATTCCTTTTGATGATTATAATGAGGACGAGCTTTTGCAGATTGCTGAGCTTACTGCCCAAAAATCTAATATGCAGTTTACGGATGAAGCAAAGGTTAAGCTTAAGGATTTATTTATTGAAAGCAAAAAATCTGCCGATTTCGGTAACGGCAGATTTGTAAGAAACGTATTTGAAAAGGCCAAAATGGAGCAGGCAAACAGGTTAGTTAATATGGAGTATGAAGATGTTACTTCTGAAGTGATTTCAACTCTTACAGAAAGTGATATTGTAATACCGGAGAAAGCCAAACCGCAACAAACCTGCAGAATTGGTTTTTAGTATGAGTGCGTTACTAAATATGTCACCTGAAGAGCGTTCTCTTATGTGTTTTGATGATTTTGAAAAGCAAAACTATCCATTGAGATTGACATATTATAAGGATAATAAATATTTCTATAAAGGTGAATTTTCAGCCCGTACAAACGGAATAGGTGAAACCCGTTCATTCAGAGCTTATCTGAATGAATTTATAAAAAGCTATAAGCCTGAATTAATTAATAAAGAAAAAGATTTGTGGCTTTCTTTAAAAGATAACGGTGAATTTGTTGTAACGAAGGGTAGTACAGGCGAAGAAACCAAAGAGTTAAACTTAAAAGATTTGTTTGTATATAACTTACTATGCTTTCTGAACCTTGTTAGATTCTGGGATGAGTTTAATGAAATTCGGGATGTTAATACTGAAAAAACACCTATTGTTATAAAGTTGCCTGATAACTGTGATATAGAAGTTGGTTGCATTATTGAGAGAACCAAAGGAATGGACAGGATGTTTTTCATCTTAAGATAATGTGATAATGAAGTACAAAAATATAGATGGGGTGTATGATTTTATGGAAAATAAGGGTGAATTGAATATTGTTGTTGGTGATATTACAGATGTTTATCTGCTTAATCTTGCAGATGCAGTTGTACTTCCGACTAATCCTATGATGCGTTGCGGTGCAGGTGTTAGCGGAGCGATATTCCGAAAAGCGGGTGTTGATGATTTAGAAGAATATACTGAGAAAACTTTTGGTATCAGTTATTACGACGAAACGCGAAAGAATGAAATGAAACCGACTGAGGTCAGAGTTACACCGGGATTTGCCTTGCCTTGCCAAATAATATTTGCGCAAGGTCCAAGATTATATGATTTTGATGATTATCAGCTCGCATTATCTTCGCTATTGAAAACCTATGAAAATATACTGCAAAAAGCGGTTGAATGTTGTTTTAAAACGATTCTTGTTCCCCCACTTGGCACAGGTTCTTATGACTTTACCCACGAAGATACAGTCTCAAACGTCATTGAAACAATCGGAAAATTTCTTCGGCAAAATGAATTGGAAGTGAATTTTGTAGTTCAAAGTGATGGCTTGAAAAAACTGTACATGTGATGCAATAATACGAAAAAGGCAATTTTGTCAATTATTGATTTATCAATAAAACAATGGTATAATTGTCAGAAAGCAAGGTCGGAGGAAGAGATATGAATAACAACTTATTTCAATATGCAACAAGCGAATTATCACAGGATGCTTTTATTTGCTGGCTTTTATCATATGCAATTAAAGATTGTGATAAAGATAAAGCGTTAACGGAATGTGCAAAAGAATTTTTGCGTTTTTTTATTCCGGAACTTAAGGACGAACCCGTTTATCTTTCAGAACCACCTCAAAGACAATATAAATCTATTGATGTTTTAATTACGGTCAATGATAAATTTAAGGTAATAATAGAAGATAAAACTCATACATCAGACCACGATAATCAGCTTATGAGGTATCGTGAAATTATTGAAGCTGATTTTCCAGAATATAAATGCGTTGGTGTTTATTACAAAATAGGGTTTCAAAGTGATTTAAGTAATGTTAAGGAAGCTGAGTATATTGTTTGCGACAGAGAAAAGATATTATCAATATTAAGCCAATATATAACATCTACATTAAATGCTATATTTAAGAATTACTACCAATATTTAAATGAGTTCAATACTAAAGCAAATATGTTTTCTTCACTTCCTGTTGAATATTGGGAATGGGAACAAATAAATGGTTTTTACAAATATTGTCAGGACAATTTGACTGATACCGGCTTTAATATAGGTTTTGGATATGTTCATAATCAATCAGGTGGGTTTTATGGTATGTGGCTGTGGAAACCTGAATACATTACAGCTGATGGACTTGAATGCGAGGTCTATTTACAATGTGAATTTGCAAATGGTAAATTCAATATATGTTACAAAGCCAGTTCAAAGACAGTGAAAATAAAAAAAGAAAATAGAGAGGCATTGATATGGAAATATATTGATGGAGAATGGGTTGATGTACCAAGAAAGTATGCATTTACCAAACCTCAGCGTTATGGAAGTGGAAAAACAGTTACATTAGCTGTCTATAAAGCAAAAATTAATACATATGAAGATGCAATAAATTCAATAAGGAATGCAGTTGATGATTTTAATAAAATCGTAACAGAAATCCGAGTGTATTAATTTCAATTGTTATGTTAATTAATTGCTTATAGAATATTGTAAATTAGCGAAACAACCCCGACTATTGATTCGATTTCAATAGTCGGGGTGTCATTTATTATTTTTTATAATTTAGTGCTTTTTTCCAATGTATTAATTCCCATTCGATAGGGGAGATATCAGTAAGTTTATCTTTTAATTGTTTTTGGTATTCAAAATATTCAGTATAGTTTTTTATCCTACTCCATTCAGGTGCTGATATATTTATATTATACTCTTTTTTCAAATATTTAATTATAAAACTGTCAAGAGGGATATGTAAATCATTTTTATGCTCGGATATTGCTTTAAAATAATCATGAGGATTTGTTGCATCATAAAGCCACAACCATTTGAGTGTCATGTTAAGCCATTTTTGGACTTGACCTATGTACAAAGTAGTAGTTCCTTCATGTGAAATGAAATCATTGTACTCATCTTTAATCAGATTGCAAGTATCTTCGTGCCATGTGTCATAGTTATCGATTTGCTTAATTCTGTCATATATGATATTGGTAACTTTAATACGCTTTTGCATTCTGCTTTTTTGTATTTCAACGCTTTCTCCAGTTTCTTTAAATGATATGGTTCTGCAAACGTCACGATAGGCTTTGTCAGAAGCCCATTGGCAAATTGCTTTTTCTAAGGTGTAATTATTGCAGTCGTTATTATTGGCATTACGATATAAAGCTTCATAATCTTTTTTTGCTTCTTCTTCGTAAAAATTCATTACGAATTCAAATGCTTCTTTACTTATATTCATGACAATTATTCCTCACGTTCAAAAGTGTAAATGCCTTTTGGGTTTTTTATTTGACCAATTATGGCCATTAAATAATAGTTTTTGTAATCGGCGAAATTTTCTGTATCTGAAACATACCATTCAGGATCACAAAGCCAATTATTAATATTATCTTTGAATGTTTTAAATTCAATATCGGACGCAGACTTGTTTTTACACCATTCCGTATTCGTTGCTTTGAAACTTCTTGCATTAGGGTGTAGCCAATAGTCGGCAAGAATAACAGCATAAATATTTTTCGGATTTGGAATGTTTATTAGAACTTTTTCGCCATTATCCAATTCAGTTAATTTACCACAAAGTCGTTCTAAGTCTTTGTTCATTGCTTCATATTTTGTTTTTTTTCTTAAACACTTAGCTTCAATAACGAATAAAGACTGTTTGCTTGGAATATATATAACGGCATCAAAACGATAACAACTGTTTTTTGTGTTGCCCTTTGCAATGTCTTTTGTTTTCCAAGGATATTCATACCAAACAATTGCATCATTAAAAATGCTTTGTATGGAACGACAGAAGTTGACTGTTTGATTTTCTTCGTTAAATCTGTTAGCTTCAATTCTCGGATCCATATACTTAAAAATTTTGGCGTACTCATTACAATATTGTTTGAAAAGCAAAGTTAATGACTCATAGATATCTTCATTACTCATTTCAATTCTCCTTCACTCCACCACTCGTCTTAATTCTTCCCAAATCTTAACCATTGCGTAGGTGTCAAGCTCGCAATATTTGAGAAGATTGTGTCGGGTGGTTTCTTGTTCTTTTTTTGGCATATCCTTGATTTTCGGGAATATGCTCATAGCTTCGCCACCGTTGTGTATCTGCTCAAGGTTGTGATAATCAAGTGCAGGGTCATCGGGGAAAATAGCAGGTAAAACGCTCTTGATTGAAAAGCTTCCGCCCATAGCCTTGTTGTAATAATAGCCACTTTGGAAAGGCACAAGCAAGTCTTTAATGTTTCTTTCAATGTTCAATAAATGTTCCGATAAATCGGGGAAGGTTTCTGCCAACTCTTTTATTCTTGTGCATTCAAAGGCTTTGTTGTATGCAGTAACACATACATTCATTGGTATATCTTCGCAAAGTCTTTCTGCCAAAGCTCGTCTTGGATCTGTGCCCGATTCTGCAAGGAACTCTTTGTGCTTTAATTCTCCGCCCTCTTTTTCTATGTAATGCAGAGAATATTGGAATGGTATCTGTGAGTATGGCTTAGTACCTATGTATTCAGGTATAACAGGCTGTACCGTTTCAAAATCAAGGAAGTAAAGGGGATAGGAGAGTGTGTCAAGAAACTCGCCTATACCTGCTATATCAATGTGTGTTCCTTGGTCTTTTAAGTAAAAAGACATTTGTCTTAATTGCTTTTCGTTAGTGATTGTTTCTTCAAGAATTAAATCCTCAAATTTGATTTTACCTTTTTTGTAAAGGTCTATTTTCTTGCTGAAGCTGAGTCTGTAAAGGTCAAAAACAGAAGGGTAGGGAATATGCCTTGAGCAATAGCTCCAGAAGCTGCAACGGTAAGGGTTGTTGCAGGCAGTTGACAAATCAATAGGCGGTTCATCTTCTGATTTAAGTATCAATTCTGCAACATTAAGGTTGGTTTTGATATTTGCGCTTTCAAAGAACACACCTTCGCCGATATCCGCAATTTTGAAAAGCTGGTGAATATCGAGAGTTCCATCGAAAACGTATTCGTTATTTATGCAGATAAGATATGTACCCGTAACGTTAACACCACAACTTTCAAGAACGTATTTCTGATACGCAACGTCTGCGGCATAAACCTGTTTATCCTCATGGGTTGAGCTTTTTACTTCGTAAATTGCCCAGCCATCGCCATCTTTTTTGAGAATATCAACAGCACAGTAAAGTCCGTTAAAATCAAATGATGCTTCACATATAACGGGTGTGCCCTTTGCCATTTCAGCTTTTGTATTCTCAATCATTTTGGAAAGGTCGATTTTTTCGCCATCGTAAGCGGTAACCTCAACGAAATCGCCGAAAAGCCCCATTGCCAAATCGCCGACAATATTACCGGCTTCCATTCGTGCTAATACACTACCATCAACGGTAATCTCATCGGGCTTGTATTTTCTCAGCCATGCAATTTTAGGGCATTGCCACAGACCGCAATATTTGGACTTGGAAAAATTGAACATGTTTTCTCCTCTGTATCCTAATCTTCAGGATATTCTAATAACAATATAATACGGTTTATCTTTTTGTCTTTGAGTTCTTTTTTTGAAACTAACAGTTGATAGTTTGCACTAAAGTCACAATCATCTTGAAATAATTCGGAACTGTTTATTCTGAGTAAAGGAAAAGTGTGTTCGGGGTATGTAGCAATAAGCTCCTGAAATTCTTTTTCTAATTTATCTATTTCAATACTACCGCCAACGATAATTCCGTTAAACTCGGTTGAACCTAAAGGGATTGAAACATTTTCTTCACCCTGAATTTTAAGGGTAGCTCCATTTCCGCTATATCTTGCCTCATCAAATCCAAGATAAGTCATATTTGCAGGATAATTATTTTCATCAATATCCTCGGTAGTAATAGAGTAATCTAGCATGTCATGAAATCTAACGGCTATATCATAGGAATCGTAGATACCGCTTGTACAATTAAAGTCTCTGTTTGCTATGAAAATCTGCATCATGCCCTTTTGTGGGAAATCAACACAGTCGGGTAATTCATCATAATTAATTTGAAATAATAAAACCATTGATTGACCGTTTTCATCTTTTGGAACAGATTGTCTTTTGGGAACATAGGGCATACCGCCGAGCTTTGTGTCGAAAATATATGAAATATCGTCTTCATCGTGCCCATAAATGTAATCATCCTGGCTTTGAAGAAAATATGCAGAAATCGTTTTGTTATCCATTAAGATTCCTCCTTGTTAAAATACTATTCATACACTTAATGAAACAAATTTAATAATTTCGGTGAAATCACATTTGTAAATATCGTAAGTAAATATTGTAGGTTCTTCTGAATCAAGCGTTGGGTGTTCATTATCTTCATCCATTTCGGGATATATGAAGAACTTTAAAATGCCTTTTTCGGTATCTTCGTTATCAGAACAAATTCTTCCTTTTTCAGTGTATTGATAACAATCAAAGTCGTTAGCGTATCCCAAAAGTTGTTGCGCTACCAGGCATGTAACAGTAAAAAGGTTTTCTTCACTTTCGTCTTGTAAACAGTCATATATTGTGTATTTTGATAATTCGCATAACACCCCTATGTACTCGAAAATTTCCAATTTATCTTCAGGAAATATGCCGTTAATGTAGTTGTGCTTGGTTTCTTTGATTGTTTCAAAGGTTTCTTTGAATAGTTCAGCAAACTCTTTAAGATTTATTAGTTCTTCTCCGAAAACATAGGGGTTTCTTAAATCAACTTTATCCCTCCATTTACATTCGAGTTCGTAAAAATTCATATTCATTCTAATTCTCCTTTATTTTATGGTATCAGTATTTTAACAAATACCAAGCACCAAATTTGGTGCATTACCCAAAATACCCTTTATAATCAATTTTCTTTTTGCTATTGGGGAATAAGTAGTTATAAATATCAACGAAATAATCGTCGGTCATGCTGGCAATATAGTCAACAACTATCTGGTTAGGCTCGGTTTCCTCGTATGATATTTCTCTTTTGTAATGAGCCTGATTTATATAGTTTATATGGTGAGTGAAGATAGGTGAAGCTTTGTTTTCGTTTATTAAATCTTCAAGTAACTTTTCATACAACTCTGCCATCATCGGTTTTACGGTTTTATATGCTTCACCAACAGTTTCCTGTTTGTAAATAAGAGCGTAGTTATCATTTTTTGCTTTTTTTAATGCCTCGAAATGCTCTTCGTCCATTTTGATGTAATCCTTGCCGTAACTGTTTTCAACAATGTTTACAATAAGATTGTTTATAATCTGAGCGTTATAAATTCCTATTGTGCTATCCTCAAAATCCTTATTGCAGATGATTTTTGCTCGGTCTGCGTCTTGTCTGTCTTTGCCTAAGTATGCGATTATATCTGATATTCGCATTACACAACCTTCGAGGGTTGCAGGAGCTAACAGCTTTTTTACATTGTTCTTATCTATATAGCAGGCTTCGATCTGCTCATCAAAGTCTGTGAAATTATCAAGTGTTTTCGGGTGATATTCACATAACTCCATTTCACCATCATGAGCAGCAATTCCGTTAAGGGTCTGCAAACTGATGTTATACGGAAAAATCTTATCAAGTACACGAACAGAATGTATGTTATGGCTGAAATGTCTGCCTGTATGTTCAAAATAAAGCTGGTCTAAAAAGTCTTCACCGGCGTGGCCGAAAGGGGTGTGACCAATATCATGACCAAGAGCAATAGCTTCAATCAAATCAAGGTTAAGGTTTAACGCCTTGCCGATAGTTCTTGCAATTCGTGACACCAACTGAACGTGCAAAGCTCGTCTTGTTATATCATCATTTTTATAAAATGAAAGCACCTGAGTTTTGTCTGCATAACGATTGTAAAAAGGGCAGTGCATTATTTTATCAATATCACGTATAAAAGGCGGTCTGATAATTGTCGCCTTGTCCCTTTCGTTGTCTCTTCTTAAAACTTTATTTTCATCAAAAGCTAACTGCGGCAGAGTATTATTTGCTCTGTCGCTTTCCATTTTCTCTGTAATTTCAGGAGATAATTGTTCATATTTCAGCATAAAATCACCTCAGTGATTACATTATACCATAATATGACAGATTTTGCATCTATTATACTAAACAAATCTATGCACCATTTTCAGTGCATTGTTTTTGGTATTTTTATATCATAGAAAATCAGCTGTGAGGTGCACTATGAATAATAAGTCTTTTTCCTTGAAAATGCCTTTGGGTTATGAAATTGTTCAAAGAACAAAAATTGTGGATTTATATACTGCTTATGAAATTTTAAGAAGTAAGAAGCAAATGCATATAACAGTCGCAAGGCGAACCGGGTATAAAGCAGAATTGGTAACCCATTACATAAAATGTCCTCATTGTAGTAATAAGGTGTATGCATATGCTCATTATCATAATAAAAATGTTGTTGCTTACCCGAAAAAAAGTAAAGCTACAATATTTGAATGGTCTGATGTTCAACCGTCTTTAGAATCTGAGCCTGATGTTGAATTGCAAATACAGGAATTTAAAGATTTTTCAGGGGAGTATATATGTCCCAAATGTGGATATAGCTCCAATAAATCAAATGAATATACTGAACTTAATATTGATTATATTTACGGAAAGCTATTGGTAAAAAAGTCAATAAACAATCTTTCTGAATTAGTCTCTCTTAAATGGCTTAGCGGTACTACCGCTATTGAGTTCCCTTTGTATGAGCAGGTCGTTTTCGACTTTGAAAGCGGAAAAACCTATGTGCAAATTTTAAACGAGAATAACATTATATGTAGCACAGCAATAACCGATTCTGAAGCTGATTTTTCAGGAGATATGCTTATTGCTCTATTATCAAAAAACAGTATTGTAAAACGCAAAATCAAAAATTGTCTTGAAGAGATTACCGGTTACCAAATACCATTTGCTACAAATGAGGTTGATATTGATAAGTTTGTGGATTTTGTGCGATTTGTTGGCTTTCCTAAAGATTTTTATGAAGCAATACCCTTCTGGGGTGGAATAAGGGTTTTGGACGAGAGTTTTAAAGATATAACCGACAATCTTAGAACTCCCAAAGATGCAATGAAACTTCTTGAAAAATCATCGCTACCATTTTGTAAGTCGGTTAAAAGATTGTTCGCAAAAAAAAGCGGTCTGTTTTTCTATCTCAAGGAATGCGAGTTTTTGTATAGCTTGGTAAATGACGTGAATCTATTATGCACTTATCTGAAAAAACCGTTTATATTTCACTTCCTGTCAATGATGCATTATTACGATTATCCTGTAAAAATATTTTTGAAAGATTATTTAAATGTGTTGGGTCAGGCAAGGTTTAAGAATACATTTTTGCCTGTTGATATTTACATAGAATATGCAATATTTTATGGTTCTTTAAGCCTCTATGTAAGAAAAAAGGAACATCACAAATGGTATACAGGAGATAAGTTTTTTGATTGCTCAAAAATTCTTTCATTTAGGAGGGAGAATAATATATCTGTTAGCTTCAGAGGTTCAGGTGAAAAGGATATGGTGGTGGATAAATACCGCTTTAAGCACTTAAGAACCAAGCAAGAATGTGTTATAGCAGGCGAGAAAATGAAAAATTGCCTTGTGAATTGGGATTCCTATTCTAATCCTGTTGTTATTGTTTATAAAGGCGATAAAATAGTTGCTGCAGTTGAATTTTTGAATGGTGTTTTGGTACAGGCTAAACAATGCAGGAACAAATCAATAGAACCCGATTCGGATTTGTGCAGAGCAATAGAAAAATGGTGCAAAATCAATAATATCAAATTCGACCCCGAAAAACTCGATGACCTACCTTTTTGATGTCCAAAATATTGTATAAATAAACAAGAGAACTGAAGTAAAAGACACTTCAGCTCTCTTGTTTTATAAGTTTAATTAGTTTGTTGATATATTTTTTATTAAACAGCAATGACTAATAAAACATCAAACGTTGCATAGATATTACAAGTGCCCTATAACAGATGTTCTGAAATGGTAGTAAATGCTCTATAATCAAGTCAAATATCTGGCGGTTGTCCAACCTACTTACGACACGAAAGGGTCCATTTTTGAGCTTCAAATTTCGTTTTCAGGCAAATCGGACAAGCGTTCAATCACCTATGAAACACTTGAATCATACGAGCCTGTAGAAGAAAACTTCACCCTGGTTTCAGTATCATATCTATGATATAAAACATATTAAATTCCAACTCCCACTTACTATGTCAGAAAACAGTAGGTGGGAGTTGTGATTGTTCTATATGGCACATTGAATTTCAAATATTTTCCAGACGATTGATATGCACACAAAAATGGTGTATAATTAATTCATTGTGAGGTGCACAAATGAAAAACTATGAAAATGAAGCTCGTGAGCGATGGGGAAACACCGCTGCATATCATGAGCATAAACAAAAAACTAAGAATTACACAAAGGAAGATTGGACTGGGGCCAATGATGGATTGATGGCAATTTTTGAGGAGTTTGCTGTGTGTAAGAATAACGGGGCGAGTGCGGATTCTGCCGAAGCACAGGAGCTTGTGTCAAAGCTTCAGACATACATTACCGACAATTACTACACTTGTACTGACGAGATTCTCGCTGGTCTTGGGAAAATGTATGTTGCCGACGAGCGATTTAAGAACAATATTGATAAATACGGTGAAGGAACAGCAGATTTTGTAGCAGAAGCTATTTCTGTATTCTGTCAGGTGAAATAATATAATCAGAATATCATTTACACCATGGCTTTGTTAGTGTAGGTGGATGTGGAGGCTCCAATGGAAATATTAAAATTTGATTTGAATAGTTCAGGAAGCAAATTTAAAATTCTTAATGCCACAAATGGCGGACCTTGGCACAGACGCTATGCAAATGACCAATTCCGCAGTAATTTTGCGGACTATAAGTCTGCTCGTATTCCATATAGCAGAAATCACGATTCTGCAGTTTGCGGTATTTATGGTGGGCCGTATAGCCATGATATTACATATATTTTCCCGAACTTTGATGCTGACCCATATGATGCTGAGTCCTATGATTTCGCGTGTACGGATGAAAGCATTTTAGTTTGTCTTGATGCCGGAACCGAAACCTTTTTCAGATTAGGTCAGACAATTGAGCATCAAATAAAAAAGCATGGCACTATTCCACCTAAGGATTTTAAAAAGTGGGCTGTTATCTGTGAACACATTATTCGTCATTATAACGAGGGTTGGGCAGATGGATATAAGCTCAATATTAAATATTGGGAAATCTGGAACGAGGCAGACCTTGACCCTGATGATTCATCCAACAAGCGCACCTGGGGCGGAACAAAAGCAGAATTTTTTGATTTGTATGAAATTACCGCAATGCATCTTAAAAAATGCTTTCCTGATTTGAAAATAGGTGGTCCTGCACTTGCACATAACGAAAAATGGGCAGAGGATTTCCTTCAGGAAATGGAAAGCAGAAAAATACCGCTTGATTTCTTTTCTTGGCATATTTATTGCACAGAGCCTGCACACATGGCTCAGAAAGCAGAAAGAATAAAAGCTCTTTTAAACAAATACGGCTATGAAAATTCAGAAAGCATACTCAATGAATGGAATTATGTAAAAGGGTGGGAAGAAGAGTTCGTTTACTCTCTTAAAGCAATCCACGGAATTAAGGGCGCATCGTTCACATTGGCTTGTATGTGCGCTTCTCAGCGTTCTCCCATTGATATGCTTATGTATTATGACACTCGTCCCTCGGCTTTTAACGGTGTTTTTGATTTTTACACTTATGAAAAATTAAAGGGTTACTATGCTTTTTATTGGTACGGCTTCCTTTATGATTGCGAAAAGGAAATAGCTTCAAAAAATGAGGTTGAAAACATCTACTCTCTTTGCGGTGTGGATGAAAACGGGAAAGCAACAATTATACTTACTTATTATAGCGATAATGACGCTTTGCCCAATAAAGAGATTTCGTTGGATTTAGATGAAAATGCAACGTATGAGATATATAAGGTTGATAACGAGCACAACGGCGAGCTTGTAGCAGTTACAGATAACCTTTCATTTGAACTGGAGCTTTACAGCATGGTGCTTATCAAAGAAAAATAAAGCTTTTCTTGTGTTTGGGTATGAGCGGTATAACAGCCGATTTTGTAGCAGAAGCGATTGCTGTATTCTGTCAGGAGAATTAATTTAATATTTGACCCGAATAGATTATTTAAAACGAGCCACTCTAACGACTAATCAGAGTGGCTCATTTTATATTTTATTGCTTCTTTTTCTTAACTCCAATGCCAACAACTGCACCGAGTAAAACAATAATTGAGATTATCAAAATAACAGTGGTGTTGGGTTGAGTATGGCTTGTTTCCTGAAGCTCTGCAACAGCAACAACCATTTTTGATTTTTCGGGGTTATTATCCTTTTGTGGATTGTTGATGGCATACATTGTTTTGCCGTCTTTTGAAAAGGTGAAAGAGTTGCTATAACCAACATGGTCATCGGAAGTGTAGGGAATTATATGGGGAACAGTTTCCCAGGTTTTTCCGTTGTCATAGCTTATAAAATAATCGGAACCCGTTTTGCTTTTGCCTTTTCTCATATGAGTTCCGCTTACAATCAATGTACCGTATTCACCGCCAACAGGTGTCCATGCACAATAGGGGGCAGCACCCAAGGCTTTCTTACCATTTGCAGTTGCAACCTCTTCACCAAGATATGATGGCTCACCCCAGTCAAGACCATCTTTTGAAAAACGGCAAAAAATGGGTTCACCTTCAATATCTGCTTTATTAAATATCTCATAAACCATAAAATATGAGCCGTCAGAGAGCCTTGTAACGATTGGCATACCGGGTCTTTCTTCAGGATTTTCACTTGCTACAACAGTTACTGCTTTGCCCCAATTTATACCATCTTTTGATTGCTTATAAACGATTGTCTGTGCGTGTTTAGGGTCTGAATCATCGGAATAGAAGCACACAAGACTGCCATTATCAAGCTGAGTTAAAAACGGCTCCCATACACCTTCTTCAAGACCACCTGCACTCGCAACCACAACACCCTGGTCAAAGGTGTAACCGCCATCAAGACTGAAATAAAGTCTGATGTGAGATTCTTTATTGTGCTCCGGATCAATGGAACAAGCCGCAAGAATTATTGTTCCTGCAGGGTAATCACCGCAAGGCTTGGAAAGCTCAAAAAGGGTAGGGTTCCATTCGGAATTTGCACCTGTCAGAGTATCGGTAACACGGGTGATAACCTTCCAAGTCTTTCCGTTATCAGTGCTTCGGTAAATTGGATAACCGGGTGCATTCTCTGTAAGCCCTGAATTAAGCTCACAATGAGTGGCAAGAAGAACGTTGTTTTCTTCTTCAGGTTGATTATTCAAGACGAGAATTCGTCCATACTGAACGCCTCTGTCCCACCAGTTATCTTCAGAAACAGAAATATCAGTTACGTGCTTAACTTCAATAGTGGTTGCGGCAAAAACAGGTAAAGCACTTAAACTCAAAATCATCACCGCAACTAAAACACAACTTATCTTTTTTATTGACCTAAATAAACTCATACTATCACGCTCTTCAAAAAGATATTTTATATTACGATTTTAACACCTAGGGTCGATAAAAACAAGAGTATAATGTTTGATTATTGTAATATTAAGCAGGGTTGCTTTTTGCTCTGTGAGAGTGGTATAATCAACTTAATTGATTGTGAACTAAGGTGGAAATATGGTTAAAGAAGTAATACACGCCCCGATTTTGTTGGCAATGAAATCGGAGAAGGCTACAATTGAAGATTTGCAGGTGGCAGATGCATTTGTTTGTCAGCTTTCCACCGATGATGCTACAAAGAATGGTGGCTACCTGCATTTCAGGAAAAGCTGTATGAAGTTATTAAAAAGTAAGATTTAACAAAAAAACAAGAATCTGGTGGTGTATATAATGAAACTCAATTTTAACGAGTTTAACGGAAATTATGAAATTATTCACAACGGTTTTTCATGGGTAAGTGACGGTAGAAAACCGCAAATAACTATCCGCGGAAAAAATAAAAAAGGTAAATATATCAGCAAGGTTTGTTCTTTGCAATCTGCAAGGAAAAAAGAAACAGAGACAACTGAAAGCAAAACAGTTACTGTTTATTCGGATTTTGTTGCATTCGGGAAGATTCTTCCGTTTCGCCTTATATGTACCGCTGAAATTATAAATGAAAACACAGTTGAGTTTTCATTGAAGGCTGAAAACGAAACAGGTTATGATATTCAGGCTGTGTATTTCCCTGCACCATTTAATTCAAAACGTAAAGGTAAGAATTCGTATCACGTTGACTCGATGCGTCAGGGATTTATTTTGCCTGACGGTCAGATAAAACACATTATACCAATGATTGGCTATACACACATGAAACGTCAGATAAATTCAGGAGATGTGTATATGCCTGTCTGGGGCAGGGTGTGCGATTCTCACTGCTTTACTGCCATTGTTGAAACGCCCTTTGATGCTTCAATGTATTCCTCTTTCGGAAGACACGGAGCATTCATTAACTCTGTTTATTGGCTTTCATCTTTAGGTAATTTATCTTACGAAAGAAAAATCCGTTTTATATTCCACGAAAACGGTGATTACAACACCGTTGCAAAGGATTACCGCAATTATCTGATTGAAAACGATCAGCTTGTTACAATCGATGAGAAAATCTCAAAGAATCCCAACATAAAAAACATTATCGGTGCACCTGTTCTTCATCACAAAATTTTCTCTAAAATAAATGAGAAATCCCAGTTTTATGATAAAAATGGCTCTAACGAAATTCTTTGTGCCACATTCACCGAAAGAGCTGAACAAATCAAAAAGCTGAAGTCTCTCGGTCTTGATAAGCTGTATATACATACTGATGGTTGGGGTAAGGACGGATATGATAACAATCATCCCTATATTCTTCCACCCTGTGAGCAGGCAGGCGGATGGAAAGGCTTTAAAGAATTTTCCCGTGTCAGCCGTGAGCTCGGCTATGTTTTTGCACTCCATGACCAATACAGAGATTATTATTATGACAGTCCCGTTTTTGATAAAAATAAAGCCGTAACGAATATTGACGGCTCAAATCCTTACTGTTCAATCTGGGATGGCGGTGAACACACTTATCTTTGTTCCTGCTTTGCTCTTGATGCGGTCAGGAAAACATATTCTGAGCTTGAAGAAAACGGGATAGATGTTCAAGGTGCATATCTTGATGTTTTTTCAATTATGCCCGGTGACGAGTGCTTCCACAAGGACCACAGAATCACAAGAGAAGAAAGCATGAAGCTGCGAGGAGAATGCTTCGATTACCTTAATGAAAAAGGCTTTATTATGTCTTCAGAAGAGCCGGGAATGCAGATGCTCAATCATCTTGCGCTTGTACATCACGGTCCTCACGCACTTATTCCGCAAGAAAACGGAAAAGCAGTGGGTATTCCCGTTCCTCTCGGCAATTTGGTTTATCATGACTGCATAATGGTGCCTTGGAATTGGTTCAATAACTGGGGTATTCCCAAAGGTGATGACGGCGATTTATACGGAGCACTCAATGCAGGTATGCCGTATATTCATCCTTATGGCAACGAACTGCGAAAAATAGGTACGGATAACCGAACCGCTGATGTTGAAATGATGAGCGACGAAAAACTGATAAAGGAATTGGAACGCATTAAACCGCTTTGCAAGCTTCAGGCTAAGCTTTACAACAAAGAGATGGTTAAGCACGAATTTCTCGGAAGCTATCGCAAGCAAAAAACTACATATTCCGACGGTACTTCGGTTATAATCGATCTGGATAATAACACTTATGAAATAGCCGAAAAGAGTTGAACACCGCACGGTTTCTTAAGGCAAATTTCCGCACTAACTGCGTCAAAAAGTTTGAAATATGGCGTATATTAAGGCGAAAAACGCTGTGATGTGCCGAAAGATTTGAATTTTAGGCGTACGGGGTTCAATTATTTTCGGCTATATCTGAATAATCTGTTAAACTTGAATTTAACGAGGTATGATTATGAAAAAAACTGTCTTGAAAATTATATTGATTATAATCGCTGTTTTGCTTGTGGTTGGTATAGTTTTTGGCATCATTCTTCACAACAATAAAATAAATGTTTCAAATACTGAGGAAAGCGTTCAATATTACATAAACGGCGAAAGCGAGTTATTGCGTTTTGGAGTAGAGGGTGACGATAACCTTTTTGAACCAAATGAAAAAATCAATATTGTTCTCGAGTGTCTTGATGAAGCTTCGAGTGGAACTAAAGCAATAGTTTTTATTACAAGTGAGCAAACAGGTTTCAATAAATGGGGGTATGTTACATTTGATTATAACTCTCCTTATAGCATTTTAAGCTTTGCTTCACAGGAGAACGGTATTTCTACCATTAAGATTAAACAATTCGGTAAAGAAGAGCATAGCTTTACTGTTGGCGTTCTTCCGAAAAATGAGCAGGCAAGCGACGATTTTTACTACGGAGTTCAGCCATATATCACACGTGCATATACCTGGGGCGAAGGCTTTTGTGTTCCCGGTTACAATGCAGAAGAATCCGTTAATAAAATTCTCGATGTGGCAGAATATCTTGGTGTTAACCTTGTCCGCGAAGACAGTGTAGGCTGGGGAGCAATGCAGAGCGAGCCTTACGGAGATATGAATTATTCGGTTCAGGATTACCTTGTTAAACAGGTTAATAGGCACGGTATGAAATATAACTGGCTTCTCGGCTACAATGCAGGGGAGTGGTCAGCTTCTGAAAAATTTAAAAAGAATTACGATGAATCAATCGGGTGGACTTATCCTCCTGATATTAAGCTCTGGAATGATTTTACAAATAAGGTTGCCGACCATTATGCAGATAATACGGATATTCTATGGGAAATATGGAATGAACCTAACTGGCATTTTTTTGCAGGAACTTCCGAAGAATATTTTAAACTTCTTGAAGATACCTCAAAAACTTTAAAATCAAAAAACAAGTCAGCTTGTGTTTATTCCGGTGGACTTGCAGTTGCAGAGAAAGAAACCAATTCAGAATATTATCAGAAATCTGCAGAGCTTATAAACAAAGGCTTGCTTGACAGCTTCGGTTATCACAATCACGATGGACTTGATAACTATTACGACTATATGACTCAGATGCTCCGTCTTACAAATAAAGCGGGTCTTACGGATGGCGGATTCAACAGCGAAAGCGGTGTTGGTGGTGCGGATGCCTCAACAATTGCCTGTAAGGCACTTTACAGTCGTTCAACAGGTGCTAAAGGCTTTGTTTCCTTCGCATTCAGAAAGACCGTTACACCTGAAAATGATATCAATGACTTTGCATATTTCAACGAATACCTGCAACCTACCGAAGCCGTTATTTCCTATGCAACGGTTATCCGTTTTCTCGGTAATGCAGATTTTGTGAAGAATATTTCAAATGAAAAAGACCTTGTGATTGATGAATACAATCAAAACGGAAAGAAAATAGAAGTGTATTACAGCCTTGGTGATAAAACCAAAATTCCTGCACCCGAGGGTGAATACGAAGCCTTTGATATGTACGGCAACCCCATTGAAATCAGTGGGAAAATCGCAGTAAGCAACTCACCGATTTATATTGTTTATTGATGTTACTATGTGATACAATCTAACCGATAAATAAGAGTTTTTATTAGAGGATGGTGTAGTATGAACAGAAAGAAAATATCCTTGTTACTTGCATTAACTATTTTGATCGGTTCGTTGCTGGGTGGCTGTGGTGTCAGTTCTGCAGAAGAAAGTGACCTTGAGAATGGCGTTCCCGAAAAAGAAGGCTATGTTCTTGATTTCAGCACCGAATTTAATGATGGTAAATTAGATGCAGAATCCTGGTTGCCACAGTATCTGCCTCACTGTACTACAAACACAGCAGGCTCATCTGCAAGATATAAGGTTGAGGATGGTTGCCTGAATCTTTATATTACAAAAGATTCTCCTGATTACTTCGGCGGTCAGCCGGGTTCGGTAGATCCCGATAACCTTTTATGGATAGCTAATGGTATTCAGACATGGGAAAAGAATAATTTGCATCCCGGTGGTGCACAACAGATGGAAGTAGAGCCCTTCGAAGGCTATGCCACTCAGTATGGTTATTTTGAGATACGAATGAAGATGCCCGACACCAAGGGCGGGGGATATGCAGCCTGGTGGCTTATTGGTACTGAGGATGATGCCACTCCTGACGGAACAAAGACAAAGCAGAATGGTGAAATAGATGTATTGGAAACATTCTTTGATAACCCGGGAGTATTTCACCCAAAGGTTCACGCCTGGGATGATCCGAATCTCAATGAATGGTCAAGCGAGGTTAATCTTAAGGGCTTTTCAAAAAATTATGTTGATGAATTCCATACTTATGCAATGGACTGGAGACCTGAAGGGATAACCTTTTATGTGGACGGAAAAAAAGTGGCACAGACCGAAGAATCACCTCAATACAGAATGTGTATGATTCTGTCTATGTATATCAACTCAGATTTCAGCGGTTGGGATGAACCTGAAAATGAATATCCGATAGAATGGCTGATAGATTATGTCCGTGTTTATAAAGATATAAACGGTTATGAGTAAGCCTACCGGAATTTTTGATAAACTTGAATTTGCAGAGGTGCTTTATGAGAAAAGAAATTGATATAAACACTTGGGACAGAAAAGAACACTTTGAATTTTATTCTGATATTGCAACACCCCATTACTGCATTGCATTCAATATTGATATAACAAACCTTCTTGGGTTTACAAGAAAGAACAAAATATCTTTCTATTATTCGCTTATATATCTTTGCACACAGTCGATTAATGAAATTGACGAGTTTTTACTTGAAACTGAGGATAACAAGGTTTATAAGATTGACCGCCGTGTGCCTTGCTTTACGGATTTGAAAAAAGGTGCAACAAGCTTTCATATGGTGTCCCTTCCTTGTGATGGTAATATTATTGAATTTGCAACTAACGCCCGTGAGGAAAGCGAAAACAATCCTTTATCGGTATATTCTCTTGGTGGCTTGAGAGAGTCGCAGATTGTATTTTCCTGTATTCCTTGGGCGGATATCACAATGTGCTCAAACGAGCGTGATTACACAGACCCGAAACTCAAAGACGATACTGCCCCTATACTTGTATGGGGAAAATACACCGAGCAAAACGGTAAATATATCATCAATATGACACTTGATGTGAACCATCGTTTTATTGACGGATGTTTTGTCGGTCAGTTCGTTCAGAAGCTTGAAGAAAAAATTGCAAAGCTTAAGTGAGAGAGACAAACTTGAATTTGGCAGAGAACAATATATGGAATTTGACGAGGTGAGTATACAACATGAAGATTCATAATGCACAGTATAAAATTGATGATAGCAGTATTTTGAACTACTATGAGGTTGGAACCGCAAAAAACAAATTATTACTGCTTCATGCCCAGGGGACAAACTCTTGTAGCTTCGATAATGTTGTTACAAAACTTGCAAAGTACTACCATGTGTACATGGTAGATTATTACGGACACGGAAAGAGTTCCCATAATCCAGAAAAATACAATCTGGTCAGTATCGGCAACGACATCATGGACTTTATTGAAAATGTGATTTGTGATTCTGTTGCCGTGTTGGGTCATTCGTCAGGTGGACTGATTGCAGCATACATTGCAGCACAATCTCCCAGATGCACCAAACTAATATTGGAAGACCCTCCGTTCTTCTCAAGCTGGGGCGAAAGAAGATATAATACATACAATTACAAGGATTTATCCTCTGTCTGCCATAATTTCCTTTTACAGGATGTGGAAAAGGATTTCGTCTATTATTATTTCAAGAATCAATATTGCTGGAATTTCTTTCCCGATGAATCCAGAGAAACTGTCAGAGAAAAACTGAGTGGTTTCGCATTGAAATACCGAACCAAACATCCCGACAAAAATCTGAAAGTTCTGTTTTGGCCTAAAAAGTTTTTAGAAGGTTTTAATGGCCTGCAATATTATGACCCTCATTTTGGAGAAGCCTTTTATAACGATTCGTTCAATGACACTGTTGATTACAATGACCTTCTTTCTAAAATCAAATGCAACACTCTGTTTATGAAAGCAAAGACAACGATTGGTGAGAATGGTTTGTTGCAAGGCGCATTGTCTGATGAAGATTTGCAGAGAGTCAATGCCTTGATTGAAAATATGAAAATCAAGCAATTTGATTGTGGACACGGTATTCATACAGAAAAGGCAAACCAGTTTGTGAAAGCAATAATTTCAATTTGACCAATTCCAATTTGTAGATATATAAACAAGACCGAATCACCTTTGGTTATCAAGGGGTTCGGTCTTGTTATCATTTATTGATTTTTAACTTATCTCAATTTTAAAGCAGACGGGTAAATCATTTTTAATTTCACCATTGATATTTATTTTAAGCGAATTTTCATCTCTTGTGAAATTGATTTTCTCATCGCTACCCAGCAATTCAATGCTTTCAATAAGATAATCGTGCGGATTATGTTTTTTGAGAGTTTTTATTTCAACTGTCTTCGTCGGGCGCATCTGGAATACATAAAGATATCCGTTTTTGTATGTGAATCTGAAATCCTTGTCAGTGAATTGTTGCTCATCGCCATCGGAGAAATAACCGCCTGCGGTATTTATTTTGCCTTCACCGAACTGTTTCCAAAAAGTTGTACCATAAATACCTTCGCCATTGGTTTTAAGCCATTCGCCCAAATCAAGCAAAACTTTAGTTTCTTCATCTGTAATTGTGCCATCAGGTTTTGGACCGATGTTTATGAGCAGGTTTCCGTTTTTAGAAACTATATCAACAAGGTCACAGATAACTTGACGGGAACTTTTGAATTTGTTGTCCGTTGTATAACCCCAGGAGCATTTACCTATTGCTGTATCTGTCTGCCAATAAGTCGGTGAAATTCCTGTTAATGCACCTCTTTCAACATCAAATGTTGCCACATTTGGTGGGAAAGCCTCGTGCTTATAGTTAATGGTTACTTCCTTGCCCCATTCTTCTGCGCGGTTGTAGTAATATGCCGCAAGCTTTTTGAGATAAGGCTTGAAAGAATGATTGTGAATCCACCAATCAAAATAGAGGACTGCAGGTTTGTATTTATCAATAAGCTCACAGGTACGAACAAGCCAGTCTTCCAGCCATTCCTTGCTTGCTCCGAGAGAATATGTATCAGCGGTGTATTTGTGTAAATCACCTGAATGAAACTCTTTGCAGTAAACGGCAGGACCATAAAAATCACTATAATTTTCATCATTTACATCGCTGTCAAAAGTTCTGCCCATATTCATAAAGAAATAGTGCTCGGCTCTGTGAGTTGATGCGCAAAGGGTAAGTCCTTGCTTTTCACATTCGGCTTTCAATTCGCCAACAACATCACGGCAAGGTCCCATTTCCTTTGAATTCCAGCGGTTGAATTCTGTATCATACATTGCAAAGCCATCGTGATGCTCTGCAACAGGCATAACATATTTGATACCCGCTTTTTTGAAAAGTGAAATCCATTTTTCTGCATCAAATTTTTCTGCCTTGAACATTGGAATAAAGTCTTTATAACCAAAATCCTTTTGATCGCCATAGGTTTTTCTGTGGTATTCAAAATCTCCGCAGTTAGGGTCATACATACCTCTGGAATACCATTCACAGCCGTGTGCAGGTACGCTGTAAATACCCCAATGAATGAAAATTCCAAGCTTATCGCGCATGAACCAAGCGGGAACCTTGTGGTGAGAAAGGGAGGCCCAATCTGCTTTGTATTTACCATTTTCGTTAACATTATCAATGAGTTTTAAATATTCCTGAGTTGTCATTTCTGCACCTCTGATTCTATATTTAGCATAAAATCAGTATAACATAGGCACAGTTAAATAACAAGAAGGTTGTGTTGAAGAAGTTTTTTATTTATCGTGTTGAAGACGTTTTTTATTTATGTTATCATATAAACCTATAATATACAATTAGTGGATTACGAGGGTAGATTTGCTGTTGGAAATTCAAAAGAAATGGGATATTACTGTTATTGATTTATGGAACGATGAAGAAATCAATAATATCACCGACGAGCAAAAAGCAATATATCTTATTGACCATATCCATCCCACAAAAGCAGGCTACAAAGAGTGGTGGCTTCCAGCATTTCAGGAAACGCTGTATGAAGTGATTGATAACTAAAATTTAAATAAAAACAGCAACTCCCACTTACTGAAATGTAGGTGGGAGTTGGTATATTTTATCTGTATTGTAAATAGTCAATAAACCGTTTTACTGCAAGAGAAGCAGTTTTCTTATCTCGCAGTGCGAGTCCTATGTTTCGATACGCGGGAACATCAAGTTCTTTTGCTATAATTCTATATGGAACACGCTTTAAAATTAACTCAGGAAGAATCGCTATGCCAAGTCCGCTTTCTACCATAGACATTACAGCGTAATCGTCCCAAGTAGTAAATTTTACATTTGGTGTTAAATTGTTACGCTCAAATATTTCCGAAATTTCTGCTTTTGCACCTTTCTCAAGAA
This sequence comes from Acutalibacteraceae bacterium, assembly GCA_045594685.1. Classification (GTDB taxonomy): domain Bacteria; phylum Bacillota; class Clostridia; order Oscillospirales; family Acutalibacteraceae; genus DTU089. Next base: position 41,877 of record JAZNYZ010000044.1, read on the forward strand.
GCATAAAAGGTTCATTGCAAAGAGCAGTTACAGGGAACTTATTGCAATCTTTCAATGAATGATTTTCAGGGATTATTGCCATAAGCTTGTCTTTTTGGAGAAATATTGTTTCAAATTCAGGGTGGGTGGGCAATCTTAAAAATCCACAATCAACTCTACCTGTATGTATCCATTCCTCAATTTCGGTGTAATCACCCAACAGAAGTTCATAGTCAATGTTCGGATAATCTTTTTGAAATTCCTTGATAATATTAGGAAGCCAATGGGTAGCTACACTCGAAAATGTGCCGATACGAATTAGTCCTGACTGCAGACCGTTTAATTCATCGACCTGCATTTTCAGTTTATCAAAATCGATACAAAGATTCTGTGCATACGGCAATAACTTTACTCCATCACTTGTAGGCTTTACACCATTCTTACTTCTTTCAAGCAGTGTTACGCCCCATTCTTTTTCAAGGTCAGCAATCATTCTACTGATTCCTGATTGGGTATAGTTTAGTATTTCTGCAGCCTTTGTAAAACTTCCGTATTCTACAGTTTTAACAAACGAAAGATATTTTTGTAAATTCATATCCATATGCTCACCATTACAAAATGTGATTTTTAGTATAACAAATATTCGTTTTTGTTATATTATGGTTTATGATACAATATTTCTAACCTGAAATCAAGGAGTATAATATGGATAGAAAAGCATTTTTAAAATATATATCTGCATTACTGTTGTTTGGTTTAAATGGCATAGTAGCAAGCCATATTCCTCTGAACAGTTATGAAATTGTATTTTTACGAACACTAATCGGCAGTATACTTTTGATTATCCTCTTCTTAATTGGTAAGGGTAAATTTCATATAAAAGAATATAAGAAAGACACAGCTTTTATTGCCTTGTCAGGTATTGCAATGGGAACAAGTTGGATGTTCCTATATGAAGCGTATCAGCAGATAGGTGTAAGCTTATCGTCGTTACTTTATTATTGTGGTCCTGTTATTGTGATGATATTATCACCGATTATCTTTAGTGAAAAACTGACTACCCCTAAATTATTAGGCTTTACAACGGTGTTTGTTGGTATTTTTCTTGTAAACGGTAATGCAGTTGGCAAGAGCAACCCTTGGGGTCTGTTCTGTGGTGCAATGTCAGCTGTAATGTATTTCTTTATGGTAACACTTAACAAGCAATCAAAAAATATAAGCGGAATGGAAAACTCTGTAATACAACTTGTGGTTAGTTTCTTGACTGTGGCTATATTCACGGGTTTTAAGCAAGGAATTATTATCAATGCACCTGCAAACGCTTGGGTTTGGATTTTGATACTTGGTATTATAAACACAGGAATTGGTTGTTATCTCTATTTTTCGCCACTCGCAAAACTACCTGTGCAAACAGTAGCAGTGTGCGGTTATTTGGAACCTTTGTCAGCGGTTGTTTTTGCTTCTATCTTGCTTGGCGAAAAAATGACTGTAGTTCAGATTGTTGGTGCAATTTGTATCATCGGCGGTGCAATGATAGGTGAGTTAATAAAAACGAAGAAATAAACAAATTCAATTTAGCGAACTGAGTATGTTTGCTATGGGGTGTCACTTGGGTGGCACTCCTTTGTTTTTGCAAGTGGGTGATATAATTTGCTCTATAGTCTTAAAATCACAAATCTATTGACAAATATCTATATGTTGCATATAATGATACATAGATAAACATCTATAGGAGGTGTGCAAGTGGACGAAAGACAAACAGCAATTATATTCAAAGCTTTTTGCGATGAAAACCGAATTAGAATTTTGAAAATGCTGAAAAATGGTGAAAAGTGCGCGTGCAAGATACTTGAAGAACTTAATGTTACGCAACCAACGCTTTCCCACCATATGAAGATACTTTGCGATTCTGGTATTGTAGTTGGTCGTAAGGAAGGTAAATGGATGCACTATTCCATTTCAGCAGAGGGTGCAAAGGTTGCGTCAGACTGCTTAAAGGTACTAACTTCCCTAAACTACGGATGCGAAAATAAGTCGTGTTGTGAAAAGTAAGTCGTGTAAAATCTTTTCCGCACGACTTCCTTTAAAGGTTATATATAGATACATTTCTATATGTTTATATATGAAAGGAGCTTTTTAGATGGAAACAATAAAAACTGCGTGGGATTTCTTTCAAAATGAAATCCTTGGCATGAGTTGGCTTAATAGGTTCATTCAAACTATTCTAAACGCTTGTGGATTTGACACTACAAGCAGAATCGGTGGAAGTGTGCAATTCTTTATTTATGACACAATCAAGATCATGGTACTTCTTGGTGTGCTGATTTTGATTATCTCATATATTCAAAGCTATTTCCCACCGGAAAGAACTAAGAAGATACTCGGTAGGTTTCACGGTGTTGGAGCAAACATTGTAGCCGCTTTGCTCGGCACGGTAACCCCATTCTGCTCGTGCTCGTCTATTCCGTTATTTATCGGTTTTACAAGTGCAGGTCTTCCGCTCGGAGTAACTTTTTCTTTCCTCATTTCTTCACCTATGGTTGACCTAGGTAGTCTTGTTCTGCTTATGAGCATTTTCGGATGGAAGGTTGCAATTGTTTATGTAATTCTTGGGTTAGTTATTGCAGTAGTTGGCGGAACAATTATTGAGAAGTTACACCTTGAAAATCAAGTGGAAGAATATATACGAAACGGCAAAACGCTTGACGTTCCACAAGAGGAATTACATTTCAAAGACCGTATGAAATACGCTGTCGAGCAAGTGATTTCTACTGCCAAAAAGGTATTTCCGTATGTGTTAATCGGTGTCGGTATTGGTGCTATTATCCATAACTGGATACCCGAAGATTTCATTGTTAAGGCACTTGGTGATAATAATCCATTTGGTGTTATCCTTGCAACGATTGCGGGTGTTCCCATGTATGCCGATATTTTCGGAACAATTCCGATTGCTGAAGCATTGCTTACAAAGGGTGCGTTACTTGGTGTTGTGCTTTCATTTATGATGGGTGTAACTACACTGTCCTTGCCGTCTATGATTATGCTTCGCAAGGCAGTAAAGCCGAAGTTGCTTGGTATTTTTGTAACAATTTGTACGGTAGGGATTATACTTGTAGGTTATTTCTTTAACCTTATTCAATCTTTGATTGTCTGAAAGGAGAAAACTAATGAAAAAGAAAACAGTGTTATGGGTAAAGATACTTGTTCCTATTTTAATTGTTGTCGTTATTGGTGGCATTTGGGTATATAAAACTGTATCTGAAAAACCTGTGGAAGAACCGTTAACCTCAAAAAGTGCAACGGATTTACCGAATAACCTTGAAGATATAGATTTTAGCCTTAATGCCACAAAGCAAATCGATTTTGAAGCACTCTCTGAATACGGGCTGCCTATTATAGCAGACTATGGTGCAGATTCTTGTATCCCTTGTAAACAGATGGCTCCGATACTGAAAACACTGAATGCAGAAATGAAAGGTAAAGCCTTTATTAAATTCGTGGATGTGTGGCAACATAACGAAGTCGCAGCCAATGTTCCCGTCCAAGTCATTCCTACACAAGTGTTTTTTAATGCGGATGGAACACCGTTTGTTCCAAGTGATGAACTTGCAAAAGAAATTCAGTTCGATATGTACTCCGATAAAGAAAGCGGAAAACATATCTTTACTGTTCATCAGGGTGGGCTGACAGAGGAACAGATGAGGACTATACTAAAAGAGATGGGAGTGGAGTAAATGATAAATACTTGGCTCTCACAAATAGCCGAAACAATCGGAAATAATATGTGGCTTGCACCGCTTCTCGCTCTCCTTGCCGGAGTTATCACATCAGTTACGCCTTGCTCACTTTCAAGTGTTCCGTTGATTGTCGGTTATGTTGGTGGTGTCGGTGAGAAAAACACAAAGAAAGCCTTTGCTTATTCTGCAGTGTTTTCTTTTGGTACTGCTGTTACTTTTGTAACACTCGGTATTATTGCAACATCGGCAGGTAAACTGTTAGGAACATCATCATCCTTATGGTATATCATTCTCGGTGTTCTTATGGTGCTGATGGCGTTGCAGACTTGGGAAATATTCAATTTTATTCCTTCGACCAATTTACTGTCTAAAAGCAAAAAGCGTGGTTTTATCGGTGCATTTATTGCAGGAATACTTGGTGGTGTGTTTTCCTCACCTTGTTCAACACCTGTTCTTATTGTTTTACTTGCTATTGTTGCAGAAGAAGGTAATCTGTTGTGGGGTATCCTGCTAATGCTGTTTTACTCTACCGGTCATAGTGCTCTTGTACTGGTTGCTGGAACATCAATAGGTTTCGTGCAGAAGCTAAATAACAGTGAAAGGTACAAGACTGCCTCAAAGGTCTTAAAAATTGTAATGGGTATAGCGATCCTGCTCATCGGTTTCTATATGTTTTGGCTCGCATTTTAATCTTAATAAAATATTTGGAGGTATAGTCATGTCATTATTTAATTTTGGAAAGAAAAAAGAAGAAAAGAAAGCTCCTGCTTGTGCTTGCAACTGTGGTTGCCCTATGAGTGAAACTACAGAAATTGCAAACGTGTGTTGTGGCGAAGCGGTAAACGGAATCTGTTGCATTAAGGTATTAGGTGCAGGTTGTCCATCTTGCCATCAGCAGTACGAAAATGCAAAAGAAGCCGTAAAAAATATGGGCCTCGACATTGAGGTTGAGTACATTACCGATATGAAGAAGGTTATGGAGTACGGTGTTATGAGTATGCCAGCACTCGTTGTAAACGAGAATGTTGTAGTTATGGGCAAGGTTTTGAAGGTAGCAGAAGTAGAAAATTTATTGAAAAAATTAGGGTGATGTAACAAATTCAATTTAGTGAACTGAGTATGTTTGCTATGGGGTGTCACTTCGGTGGCACTCCTTTTGTTATGATGGAATTTTTTATAAATGTGTGGTATAATGAGTTCTATAAACTTGAATTTGTGGGGTGGACAACTTGAAAAATGTAGTAATCAGTGCAGATGAATATGGTTTTTTGCCTGAAAATAACCCACATAAAAACTCCGAAGCTTTTCAAAAAGCGGTTGATAAGGGCGGAATAGTTCAAGTTACTGTTCCCGGTATTTATAAAATTTCCCGGCAAATTGAAATCGGTGATAATACAAAGCTTGTGTTCTGTGAAGGTGTGATTCTTCAACGGGAAGAATGTCTTAGTGGCGTTAATGGTAATGCTTTTATAAATAAAGGTGCGCTTAAGGGAGAATATAATCGTAATATTGAAATTATCGGATTGCATCTTGAATGTAACGGTATTGAAAGCAACGACTTTGGCGTGAACAGTCGGATTGCGGGATTACGGGCACAGGTTGCAATGATTTATGTTGAAAATTTAAAAATCCATGGTTTTGAGTGCCATGGATTACTTGAAAAGGATTATGCAATTCAGATAAGTGCGTTTAAAAATATTAGTCTTAATGATTTATATATAACAGGAAATAAAGATGGTGTTCATCTTGGTTGGGGCGACGGATTTGTTATAAGAAACGGCAGGTTCCGCACATTTGATGACCCAATAGCACTCAACGCCTTTGATTACGCAACCTCAAATACTCATATAGGTTGGATTGAAAACGGTATAATCGAAAACTGTATTGATTTGGATGATAACTCAACAACCGGCTTTTTCTGTAGGATTCTTGGTGGTGCCTGGTGCAGATGGCACAAAGGAATGCAGGTTCAGCACTCGGATACCGTTGCGGTTAATGGTAAAACATATCGTGTTCTGATGAATCCGAAGGATGGAAAATTATATACCTCCAATACACCGCCTTGCCATGAAAAAGGAATTATGGAATATGACGGTATAAATTGGGTCGTTGTGCGCAATACGGAAGAGTTTGACTGCGGTTGTCGCAATATAATAATACGAAATTGCAGACTTCAGAAAAAGCGTAATATAGGAATTGCTGTAAGTCTTAATTATGACACATATGCACGAAGTTTCTATCCCGGTTGTGTGTGCGTTCCTCAAAGTGAAATCACTCTCGAAAATATCATTTTAGAAAATGATGTTGATATTCTGTTTCATTCAAATTATCCCACTGAAAATATAACACTGAAAAATATAGATTTCAAAAACTCAAAGCTTTGTTTTGATATCGTACCGCAAGCGGATAAAATCATTTATCCTGAGGTTGAGATAAATGCAGAAAATGTTGTTTTTAATAAAAACACAATACAAACTAACCCAAAGCATCCGATAAAGCTATGCTTTATGAAATGATAAATAAAAATCCAATTCATAGAGGTGTGTTGTGAGTATAAAGAACTTGATGAAAAAGGAATTGCCTCAGATTCCTGATGAAATTAAAACAGCTTTAAGAAGCAGTAATATAACACCAACACAATTTAACCAAATGAACGATATATTAAAAAATCAGAACTTGCAAAAAGAGGTTGGTTACAAGGAAATGGATGATGGCAGTTATCTTGTTTCCATGTATTGCCCTATGCCCAATATTACACCCGAAATGATTAAATGGTGGTTTTGGTGGCATCCTCAGGCAAATGAGCGTTATCAGGTGTGGTTCCCTGGCGAGCATTTGGGTATCGGATATTCAAATAAGCAGAAAAAATATTTCAGTCAGGAATCTTGTCCTGAATTTCAGAACAACACACATTATCCTGTTGAGAAAATCGGCAAAATAAAGCTTCCGTTAAAAATAGATTTTGTTACTCCTGAAGAATTCGGATTTTCCAAATCCGTTATGCAAGAAAACGATATTCCTTTAATTGTGTGTGGTCATGTAGGTGCATTGAAAGGTTTGGTTATGCACACGGAAATGGCTCATATTTTCAAACAAACAGAAGACGGTTTGTTTATGTTCAGCCGTTTCTGGCTTGGCAAAACAATGAAAAATCCTTTGCTGAAAAAGCTCATTATTACAAAAGCTATGGCAAAAGACATGGCAGAGCATTGTTGTGTAGAATACCGCAATCTCTGCGAAATCCTTCCCTTGTTGTATGAAAAATACAAATAAACAAATTCCAATTTATCGAACACAAGCAACAGTATTTTCACTGTTGCTTTTTTGTTTGTGAGGGTGGTATAATTAACTCAATTGATCGCGGAACTAAGGTGAAATATATGGTTAAAGAAGTAATACACGACCCGATTTTGTTGGCAATAAAATCGGAAAAGGCTACGATTGAAGATTTGCAGGTGGCAGAGGATTTGTTGGATACGCTTATCGCCAATAAGGATGGTTGTGTTGGTATGGCTGCCAATATGATTGGTGTGCACAAGCGCATTATCTGTTTTGATAATGAGGGTACATATATGACTATGTATAACCCTGAAATTATCAAAAAATCAGACCCATACCAGACAGAAGAGGGTTGCCTTTCTCTCCTTGGTGGTCCTCGTAAATGTAAGCGTTTTAAGAGTATAAAAGTGCAGTGGCAAACAGCCGAATTCCAAACCCGAATCAAAACCTTCACCGGCTGGACTGCACAAATTATCCAACACGAAATCGACCATTGTGATGGGGTGTTGATTTAATGAAAATAATAATTGATGCCGACGCATGTCCCGTTGTAGATATTACCGTGAATACAGCCAGAGAGCGAGGGCTCCCGTGTATCATTGTCTGCGACAATACCCACTCCATTGAAAAAGATGGTGCAAAAACTATTGTCGTTGATAAGGGTGCAGATTCTGCCGACTGTTGTATAGCAAATCTTACCGAAAAGGGTGATGTGATTATCACACAGGACTACGGTCTTGCAGCTCTTGTGCTTGGAAAGGGCGGTAAGGCACTTAACCAGAACGGACTTATTTACACCGACAGCAATATAGAAAATCTCCTTTTCACCCGTTTTATAGGCAAAAAGGAGCGTATGCAAGGCAACAGAACAAAAGGCCCGAAAAAACGCACCGAACAAAACGATGCAGATTTCCTGAAGGCGTTGCTTTTGTGCTTTGGATAGGATGTTCAGATATAAATTCGTTAGTGTTATAATATTTCATAATCAAAAGTCAACCCTAATTCTCTTTGGGCTGTTTTAACATCTTCAAATACTTGAATCACTTTAAGAAAATATTCTCGTAATTCCTTTGTCATAGTATCGACACCAATTACAGTTACTTTTGCTGACAATGGTTCGCTCAATAAATCCCACAAGGCATCTAGATTTTTTCCATACCATTCAGGGAAATCAAAAGCCACTCGTACTCTCTCGTGAAAATCTCGGATATATTCACAATCACATAAATCTAAAGTTATTTCTCTTAATTCATCCATTTAAAGTATCTCCTCGTTATACTATTTCGTGAAATTCTCTGTAATGATCATATGTAACAAAAATCAAACCATCATCAGAATATAAAATCCGTTCTTCATTTCTTTTGCCGGAAACATAATTGATATCTGCTTCGTACCAAGTTCTACCAGTAGGTAAGTGCCCATTATAATTTTTATAAATACCTTTTGCAAGCATTTTGTTTGGTGCGTATTTAGATAGTTTTTTGCCAGAACGCCATCCTAAAGAGGCGGCTTCTTGAAGACTGATGTAATAATCTGGCAAGGTTTTAAAATTAAATAGGAAAAAATCAGCACCATCTTGTTTTTTATCAGTTGCTTTTCCGTGCAATATAGTTTTAACTTTTTTGATGAAGCAACGGCAAAAAGGATGCCATACACTGATTTGAATAACTTTGTCAGAAAACGATAGTGGGTATATGTGCCCATGTTCTTCATCACAACGTACACAAACTTTTGCATCATCCTCACTTAACCTGTTTTTCCATTTTGAACTTTCTCCGTGAATATTTATAATTTTTATCATCTCCTTTTAAATATTTGCAACAGAACATTTGTTCTGTTAGCGGTATTGTAACACAAGTTTTTGAAGATTTCAACCCCATTTTAAAAGTTTTTAGAATTTTATGAAATTATGAATAGCGATTCAAATGTTAATAATTAAAAATAGTTTAATGCAACCCGAAATCTCTCGGGTTGCATTTCTTTTATATCAATGGTAAAATTGTGGTAGTATAGTTTGGTGGTGATTCGGTTGGAGAAGATGGATTACATAAAATGGATTCGTGGCAAGGTTGGTCACGAGAAAATTATAATTGTTTATGCAGGCGGATGCATTTTTAATGAAAGCGGTGAAGTGCTTCTTCAAAAACGAGCCGACTGCAATAAATGGGGATTTCCCGGTGGTGCTCTCGAGCTTGGTGAAACGCCTCAAATGGCAGCCAAACGAGAGGTTAAAGAAGAAACAGGCTTAGATGTTGAAGTCGGCAAGCTCATTGGTGTTTATACCGATTGTGACGTTGTTTGTGCAAATGGTGACCAAGTTCAGAGTATCTGTATCGGATATGAAATGACTGTTGTCGGTGGCAGTTTGGTCTGTGATAAGGACGAAACTTTAGAACTCAAATACTTCCCATTAGACGATATGCCCGAACTGTTTTGTAAGCAACACGAAGAACTTTTGAGAGATATAAAGGTGAACAAAAATGAATTGTGATATGTGCAAGGTTATTGAGCAAATCAAAAATGGTGAAAATCCTTGGTTTGTGAAAGAGCTTGAAACAGGATATGTTATATTAGGCTGGAATCAGCATTTTTATGGCTATTCATTATTTATCTGCAAACAGCATGTTGTTGAATTATTCGATTTGGAAGTTGATTTCAGAGCTAAATATTTACTTGAAATGACAATAGTTGCAGAGGCTGTAAAAAATGCCTTCGGTGCAGAAAAGATGAATTATGAGTGTCTTGGTAACGGTGATGTTCATTTGCACTGGCATATCTTTCCGAGAAAAAGCGGAGATTTGTTGGGCTATGGCAACAATGGTAAAGGTCCTGTATGGTGGTTGCCTAAAGAAATAATGTGGGCTGAAGATAATAAGCCTTCTCCTGACGAATTAGAAGATATGAAAACAAAACTTCTTGCAGAATTGGAAAAACTCTTATGAAAGTAGAATTAAAACAAGCAAATGTTAATATGGCAGAACGAGAATATGCGATGTTACAGGGTATTCTTGATATAGAAAACGGTTTTACGAATCCTGCGTATAACTTGTCTTATAAAGAATATAAGAACTGGCTACAAGATGCAGATAATCATTCCAAAGGACTAAATCTGCCTGATGATTGGATACCCTATACTACATATTTTTTGTATATTGATGATATTCCTGTAGGATATGGAAGAGTACGACATTCATCCTCTGAATATTTAGAAAATGTAGTTGGTGCAGGAAACCTCGGATACGGTATTTCAAAAGAATACCGTGGTAAAGGTTATGGAAATATCCTGTTTAAAGAATTGTTGAAGAAATGCAAAGGACACGGATATAAAGAGATTAAGTTATTTCCATTAAAAACAAACGAAGCAACTATAAAAATAATGATGAAAAACGGCGGAAAGATAATCGGTGATTTCAAAGGCGAAAAACATATTATATTAATTCCGTTACAGTAAAACATAGGTGAAGTTATGGATAATACTAAAAAATTCGACGGCATTGCAAATGAATACACACAAAGCAGACCAAGTTATGCGGCAGAATTTATTGAGTGCTTATTTGGTAAATACGGCTTTTCTGCTTCATCTGTTGTTGCCGATATTGGTTCAGGTACAGGCAAGTTTGCAAAACAGCTTCTTGATAAAGGTAGCAATGTTATTTGTGTTGAGCCGAACACTGATATGCGACTTGTGGCTGAAAAGGAATTATGTGAATATCCTAATTTCAATTCTGTTTCAGGTAGTGCCGAGAACACAATGCTCCCTGATAATTCTGTTGATTTTATAACCACAGCGCAAGCATTTCATTGGTTTGATACAAAAAGTTTTAAAGCAGAATGTTCTCGTATAATCAAGCCGAACGGAAAAGCATTTCTAATTTGGAACACCAGAAATAATGAAGCTTTGATAAATCAGGAATTACATAGAGTTTATTCTAAATATTGCCCTGACTTCAAAGGTTTCAGTGGCGGCACGAAACCACATGATGATCGTATTAAAGATTTCTTTAATAACAATTATGAATATATAACTTTTGACAATCCTTTATATTTTGATAGGGAAAAGTTTATAAACCGTAGTCTTTCAGGGTCATATTCTTTGAAAAAAGACGACAGCAATTTTGACGTATACATAGAAGAAATAGAAAAGATTTTTGATGAGTTTGAAATCGACGGTATTGTGAAAATCGAAAATCAGACAGTCGCTTATGCCGGCACATTAGAAAAAGAGGTTTAATATGAACAGACAGTATGCTGAAAAACTGATTACAGAAGCAAAAGAGTTAAACGACGGAGTATGGATTAATCATTCGTATAATGTTGCTAACTTAGCAGAAAAGATTGCAAGCAAAGCAAATATGGATAGCGAAAAGGCTTATATTGTCGGACTTCTTCATGATATAGGAAGAAGAAACGGCACAATGCAAGCCCGTCATGCTTTGGAAGGCTACAATTATTTAACAAGTATTGGGTTTGAAGATGGTGCAAGAATTTGCATGACACATACTTTCCAATATAAGGATGTTGATGCTATTTACGATTCATGGGATTGCTCTACAGATGAAAAACAGTTTATAAGAAACTATCTTGATAATGTTACATACGATGACTATGATAAGCTAATTCAGTTGTGTGATGCTTTATCATTAGCAAATGGCTATTGTTATGCTGAAAAGAAAATGGTAAACAGTGTTCTAAAATTCGGCTTTAAAGATACTACCGCAAATAAATGGAAGGCTATATTAGAGTTAAAAGAGTATTTTGACAGTAAAATCAACGGCGATGTTTATTTGTTGTTTTGATATTGATGATTGTTGAAGGTGTAATATGGAATTTATAAATAGCGAAAATATAAAAGAACTTTCAAATCCCGGTGTTGTTTCAAGGCAACTTATAAATCCTGAAAATTCAAAAAGTGAACGAGTTACAATAACGGAAGTTCATCTTGAAGTTGGTGCAAGTCAGCCAAGACATAAACACGATACATCAGAACAGATTTGGTATGCTATTAAAGGTAGCGGAAAATTACTTCTTGCAGATGATAAAGAAATGATTTTCAAAGCAGGCGATGTTGTCAGATTTGCAAGAAATGATATACACGGATTGATGAATGATGGTGAAACTGAATTTGTATACATTTCTGTTACTTCACCACCGATCGATTTTGGATACGCCTACGAAGAGAAGGAAGATTAAATGGAGAATCTTAACATGCAATATAATATAGAATTTTGGAACGCATTAGATGAATTGGTGAATAATTCAGAAATTGTAATCGACAGACCAAAAGGAACTTCACATCCCAAGTATTCTGATTTCATCTATCGTGTTGATTATGGGTATTTGAAAGATACAACTTCTATGGATGGTGCAGGAATAGATGTGTGGGTAGGTAGTGGCGAGAAAAAGGTTGATGCAATAATGTGCATTGTTGATTTGCTGAAGAAGGATTCGGAAATTAAAATATTGATTGGATGCACAGATGAAGAAAAAAGGATAGTATACGAAACACATAATAAAACACAGTTTATGAAAGGTATTTTAATTCATAGATAAAAATGGTGGTGCTTGAATTTGAATAAAAATTTTATTGTGAGACAAGCCGTAATCTCTGATGCAAAAGATATTTATTATATCAACAAAACGAGCCTTGGCTATGATTATGATTTGGAGAAACAAAAAGCTAAAATCCAAGCTGTGTTAAATGACAGCACACAAGTGATTTTTGTAGCTGAAACCAATAACAAGGTTGTTGGCTATATTCATCTTGTAAACTACGATGTTATTTATGCTGATAATTTCAAAAACTGTTTGGGGTTAGCGGTTGATAATGATTACAAAAGAAATGGTATCGGATCCGCTTTGCTTAAACAGGCTGAAATCTGGGCAAAAGAAAATGGTGCTGTCGGAATTCGCCTTTGTTCAGGGGTTGAACGAGAAAAAGCTCATCAGTTTTATCAATCACAAGGTTATGAAGTAACAAAATTACAAAAGAATATAAAAAAGATTTTTACGAGGTAGTTAAAACCCAGGAGTAAATAAAATGTTTGGAAAAATAAAAACAGAATTCAGAAGAATGACCGAGGAAGATATTGAAAAAATTGTTCCTCTTTATATTGAATACTATAACAATAATGAAGATGCTGAATGGACAACGGAAACTACATATAAACGCATTCATCAGGTATGGAGTCGTGAGGATGCGTACTGTTTAGTTTGGGAAAACAAGAATGATATTGTTGCATTTGCGATTGGTTATTTTGAGCAATATGATGATTGTTTTGCTTATGACTTGGTTGAAATTGTTGTTACAACACAGTTACAAAATAAAGGTTACGGTTCAAGATTTATGAAAGAATTGGAATCTTGTGTAAAAAATGAAGGTGCTATGCTCATTCAATTACAAGCTGTCAACGATGATTTGCATAACCATTTTTACGGAAAACTCGGCTATAAAGATGCATCCAATTTAGTGCTAAAAACAAAGATATTGTAATTTGAAATGGAACAGAAACTATGAAACATTGTGGAACACAAAGGTTAGAAACAGATAGATTAATTTTAAGAAGATATGTGAGCGAAGATGCTCCTGCAATGAATAAAAATTGGGCGTCTGATTCTGAGGTCACTAAATTTTTGATGTGGAAAACTCATTCAAATCAAGAAGAAAGCCAAACTATTATAAATGATTGGGTAAAGCAATATTCTGATGAAAAATATTATCATTGGGGTATTGTTTTGAAAGAAAACGGTGATGAACCGATTGGCGCTATAGCCGTAGGGTTTATGAATGAGGAAGTTTCCTCAATGCAAATCAGTTACTGTATAGGCAGAAACTGGTGGCATCAAGGAATAATGTCAGAGGCACTAAAGGCGGTCATGGATTTCTTATTTGATGTAGTAGAAGTAAACCGTATTGAAGCAAGACACGACCCAAGAAATCCGAATTCAGGTAAAGTAATGCAGAAATGCGGTATGAAATACGAAGGAACTTTACGCAGTTCAGATTGGAATAATCAGGGCATTTGCGATGCTTCATATTATGCATTGTTGAAATCGGAAAGATAAGTAAAAATATTAGTGAGGTCATAAACTTATGGACGGCAAAACAACTATTAAATACTTGCAAACATATATTAAAGAAAATGATTATCACCCAGAATTGGTAAAAGACTATTTTCTGAAATTATCAGAAGAAGTTGGTGAGCTTTCACGAGCTATAAGAAAAGGCGTTAAAGCTGATACACCTAACGAATTAAACGAAACAATAGATGAAGAATTATGGGATGTTATTTATTATTCTTTAGCTATTGCAAATGTATATGATATCGATATAGAACAGGTAATTAAAATCAAGTCTGAAATGAACGAAAGTAGATATCCGACCAAGGTTAAATTCGAAGAA
>JAZNYZ010000045.1:0-1601 GCA_045594685.1 Acutalibacteraceae bacterium
TTTGCATAAGTAAGACCAAGAATGTTAAAGGAACGTGTCTCCTCATAAGGAGTTGTTGTAAGGTAATTCTCGTTTGTGTTCTTAACCTCAGACGGAACACTTGATATTACACGGTAGAAGATACGTGCACCACGTGGGTCACTGTCTATAGTCCAACGAAGAATTGTACGCTCAAGAGATGTCTCACCTGCATTATCGCGTGACACACGCTCATCGGCACCGCCATCAACAATTGTAGGATCATCTATATATGCCCTATCTCTTTTCAACTCGCAAAAAACAGCATCCGGCCAGATAAAATCTACGCCATAATCTTTTTTTCCCAACAAGCCTGACACACCTGATTCCTTATCGGCAATAAATTCCAATTTAGGCTTAACTATCACTGATTTTGATTCATAACCTTTTTTCACAAACTGAAACACCAAAGTATTGCTTTGAATCCACGAGCTACTGATTGTAGAAAAATTATCAACTACATATTTAGCCATCTTCTTATTCAACTTCACAAAATCATCAAGTTCAACCATTACAGTACCGGGAGCACTTGAGGTTATTTCTTTTCCGTTAAGATAAACTTTTACACCTTCAACATTACAATTTAATTGAATGTTTTTAAGAGTCTTCTCAGCTTTAGAAATTTTGATTTCACGTCTCTCTTTTTTGATTTTACGTCTCTCTTTAATGGCAAACTGTGCATTAGCCGATTCAAAAGATAAGAATGAAAATGATGCGACTAACAGCATCAAGTAAAAAAATCTTTTCATTGTTACAATATTATTAGTTAAACAAAATTCGGTAGCCATGACGGCAGACGTTTAACCAAAAGAGAAACGCAGGCGTACTTACTGCAAAGAGGTATGACCAAGCACCCACACGAACATAAGCACGCCCACGCTAAACGTGGACATTCATTGTGCTTATTGTTTGCTCGTGTTAAATAATTGGTCGTTTTCTTTGCAAGAAACAATAGCCTAAATGCCATCAAAACTGACTGCTTTTCAGCAATCAAGGCAAAGATATAAAAGACCGGATACATATACAAGGCTAACGGCCAGGCTGCATACATCAGCAGCGATGCTGTTGAACAAGTTCTGTATATCGGTAAGGATTATGCATGGACTCTAAAGGAGACCACAACCGATACCGGCAACAAAGGAATTGCAATTATTGCAGGCGACGGCGAGCACGGCTGGTACACCAACCCCGACGCATGGGGCTACATACTCACAAAGCCTTATACATGGGGTGCAAGCGTATGGACACTGGAGAAATCGGCTGTTGAAGTAGAGACAGGGATAGAAGAGATAACAGAGCAAAGAGCAAAGAGCAAAGGTACATACGACCTGCAAGGCCGAAAAGTAGAAACCCCGACCAGAGGTATATACATTGTCAATGGCAAAAAGATATTTATAAAATAAGAAGCTGTTAAAAAATAGAAATGCAGAGTGGTTCAGTTCAAGCCACTCTGCATTTCTATTTTTTAACAGGAGTTCGATATAATAATCTGATTACCTGAGTTATATCGAATTCACATTCATACTCGATTTCTGACAAACCGCATTATAACACGCTCCGCCTCTTCGGGAGAATCGGTCAGC
>JAZNYZ010000046.1:0-33649 GCA_045594685.1 Acutalibacteraceae bacterium
ATCAGGCAAAAATCAATGTGGAAAGTTTGCAAACTGTTTTAGATTTTGGAATCCAATTTGAAAATCAACTTTCTTGGATGGAAGAAGTTAAAAATCAAATTGATACTTGGATTGCTTCTGAAATTGAGGCTTTTTTAGTAAAAAACCAAGAGAAAAATCCAACAGTGCCAGAAATGATTACTGGAACTGTTACTGTTTGGGTGGATAAAGGTCTTCGCATTGAAAAGGGTCTTGGATATTCTGATATTTCTATTGGTTCTGGATTTTTTATTGATGAACGAGGTTATATCGTAACAAATTATCACGTAATTGAAAGCGAAGTTGACCCAGAATACGAAGGTTATTCTCGGCTTTACATAAAAACTAGCAAAAATTCTGAAACAAAGGTTCCTGCCAAAGTAATTGGCTACGATTCTGTAATGGATTTAGCTTTGCTAAAAACAGAAATTACCCCAGATTTTGTGTTTCAGTTAGGTTCTTCTGAAAATCTTGAAATTGGAGACCAGATTTATGCAATTGGTAGTCCTTTAGGCTTAGAAAAAACTATAACTTCTGGAATAATTTCTACCACAGACAGAAAAATCACCACTCTTGGAACTGTTATGCAGCTTGACGCTTCTGTAAACGCTGGAAACTCTGGTGGACCTGCTGTTTCAAAAGAGGGCTTGGTTCAAGGAGTTGTTTTTGCAGGAATTACTGGGAGTCAGGGATTAAACTTTGCTATTCCTGTGGAATATCTTAAAAATGAGCTTTTTGCCTTGTACAATGGAGGAGAAGTTTTTCATCCTTGGCTTGGAATTTACGGCAAAACTTACAAAAATCCAGAAACTCAAGAAGAAATGGGCCTGGAAGTTTTGTATGTAATTCCTGGAACTTCAGGTACTCTTTGTGGAATGGAAGCTGGAAATTTAATTATTGGGATAGATGGAAAATCAATAGAAAATGAAAATCAACTTCAAGATATTTTAATTGGTTCTGGAAGCAATAGAATTGCTGAAATCACCTTTTTAGATTTGAAAACCAATGAAGAAAAAACTGAACTTGCATTTTTAGAAAAACGTCCTGAATATCCTGGGGAAATAGTAGTTGCTTCTACAAATGAATACGGAGCTTTTTTACCACTTTTTGGAATGGAAATTGTGCCAACATCTTCTAAATTCAAAAAAGAATTTCTTGTTACAAAAGTTGTGAAGGGAAGTGTGGCTGATAATGCAGGTTTTTCAGAAAATGATCCAATCAAAATTGTAAAAACAAAAGTGATTGAAGATGATAAGTATTTTTATGCTGAAGTTTTTGGAAAAAAACGTAAAAATGGATATTTAGAAGCTACTATGGCTTTAACTGCTCCTATGGACAGTAGTAATATTTTCTAATAAAATAGAGCCTATATTTTGTTGACTTAGGCTTTGCCAAGTTTATTTTGGAGAACTATGACAGATTTATCACTAAAACGAAACTTTTGTATCGTTGCCCACATTGACCACGGAAAATCAACTCTTTCTGACCGCTTAATTCAAAAAGCTAAAATTATTGATGATAGACAATTCCAAAATCAAATTTTGGATAATATGGATATTGAGCGGGAGCGAGGAATTACTATTAAAAGTCAGGCTGTAACAATTCCCTACACAGCAAAAGACGGTAAAACCTACGAACTAAACTTTGTTGATACTCCTGGCCACGTAGACTTTTCTTACGAAGTTAGCCGTGCCATTGCCTCTTGTGAAGGAGCTTTGCTTTTGGTAGACGCTTCTCAGGGTGTAGAATCTCAAACTCTTTCCAATATGTATTTGGCAATGGAACAAGATTTGGAGATTGTGCCTGTTATCAACAAAATTGACTTACCAGCTGCGGATATTCCAAATGTTAAACATCAAATTGATCACGATTTAGGTTTGGATCCAGAGTCTGCCGCTCTTGTTTCTGCCAAAAATGGTATTGGAATTGATGATTTGATGGAAGCCATTGTTACTCGCATTCCATGCCCAACCACTGTAAACGACGGAAAAGTTCGTGCTTTGATTTTTGACTGCCACTACGACCCATATCGGGGAGTTGTTGTGCATATCCGTATGAAAGACGGCACCATAAAAACTGGAGACACTATTCGGTTTATGGCATCTGGCATGGAATACAAAGTGGAAAAGGCTGGAATTTTCAGAATTAAGCTAGAGGAAACTGGTGTTCTAACTGCTGGAGATGTTGGTTATATTATTGCTGGTGTAAAAACTGTTTCTGACGTAAAAGTAGGTGATACAATCACTTTATCAGACAATCCTGCTGAAGAGCCACTTCCAGGTTTTAAAGAAGTTAAACCAGTTGTTTTCTCATCAATTTATCCAATAGATTCTAACGATTACGAAGAATTAAAAGATAGTATGGAAAAACTTACCCTAAATGATGCAAGTCTTGTTTACGAAAAAGACTCTTCCATTGCTTTGGGGCATGGTTTCCGCTGTGGATTTTTGGGACTTTTGCACTTGGAAGTTATTCAAGAACGTCTTGAGCGGGATTTTAATCAAGCAGTAATTTTTACAGCTCCATCTGTTCGCTACGAAGTAACTTTAACAAATGGAGAAGTGATGTTTGTAGATAACCCTGCAGATTATCCTGATCAAGGAAAACTAAAAGGAGCAAGGGAACCTTACATCAAAGCTTCTATCATCACTCCTGCAACTTATCTTGGGTCTATTATGTCTTTGTGCACAGAAAAACGTGGCGTGCAGACTAATATGCAATATCTTGATGAAAAGCGGGTTGAAATCATTTATGAAATGCCTCTTTCTGAAGTTTTGTTTGATTTTTACGACCGTCTAAAAAGTTATAGCCGTGGTTATGCTTCTTTTGATTACGAGCTTATTGATTTACGTGAAACTGATCTTGTAAAAATTGATATTTTGCTTAATGGAAAAGTTGTGGATGCTTTGGCTCAACTTTCCTATCGTGGAAATGCTGTAGAAAGAGCTCGACACGTTTGTGAAATGCTAAAAGAAGAAATTTCTCGCCAACAGTTTAAGATTGCAATTCAAGGAGCAATTGGTAGCCAAGTTATTGCTCGGGAAACTGTTAGCGCTCTTCGTAAAGACGTTTTGGCAAAATGTTATGGAGGGGACATTACCCGAAAGCGAAAACTTCTTGAAAAGCAAAAAGAAGGTAAAAAGAGAATGCGTACCTTTGGTACTGTTGAAGTTCCTCAGGAAGCTTTTATGGCTATTCTCAAGCTTGATGATGACAAATAATTCAAAAGAGTTGATATTAATGAATAACAATTACTTTGATATTTATTACCATTTTGAAAAAAATCACCGTTTCTGTTACAGAAGCGGTGAAATGGTATATGAAGAGGTTTTTAACAATGGTGCTCTGCTTTCAGCAGGTTGGAATGCTTCGGGTTACCCTCTCAATGTATTAAAAAACTGCCCTACATACCTTAATCCTAAAAGATATGCAGAGCCTTTTTCCTTTAATATTGGAATTGACGGACAAAGTGTTGATTTTTCTTTAGAATTTGTTGATTTCAAGACAGAAAAAACCGAAGAAAATGAAACATCTGTTTTAACATTAAAAAGCGATATAGTTCCTGCTACTATTAAAGTACACACTTTAATTGACGGTTCACAGATGCTTTCACGTTGGATTGAGATTGAAAACCTTTCAGATGAACCAATAAAACTCAGCAGACTTTCTGTTATAAGCGGTGGTCTTGAATCTCTTGACGATGATGCTTTAGACCATGCCAAAAGCATTGACGATATTTATTCAATAGGATATTTTGAAAATGATGCATGGGGTAACGAAGGTCAGTTCAAATGGGAGAAGCTTATACCAAACTGCACTTCTATTGAAGGTAGATTTGGTAGAGATAGGTTTCGTCACCCACTTTTATTTATAAGAAACAACCTTACAGGCAAAATCTGGTTCTCACAGATTGGCTTCAGCGGTGGTTATCGTTATACAGTTGATTATCACGCACGACCTGATAAATGCAACACACATCTTTCCTTTAAAGCAGAAATTACAGGTCACAATCCTATTTATGTTATAGCTCCAAAAGGCAAGTTTGTTTCCCCTGCTGTATATATGGGTCTTGTTCACGGCAACCTTGACGATGCAGTAAACGAAATGCACTCACACATAAGAAAATCCATTTTAAATATGCCCGAAGCTGACTGCTCTGAAGCTCTTATCAACTGTGGTATGGGTGCAGAGCACGATATGAGCGTGGAAGAGAGCAAAGCGTTTATAGACCAATTTGCTCAAATGGGCGGAGAAATATTCACCATTGATGCAGGTTGGGAATGTCCCCCTGATGAGCAAATGGAGTGGGGTGCATATAACGGCAGAAACATTCCCGATAAAGACAGATATCCCAATGGTATCAAGGAGCTTCGGGATTATGCTCATTCTAAAGGTTTAAAATTCGGTTTATGGGTTGATATTGAATGTGTTGGTAAATACTGCAAAATCAATGAAGAACACCCTGAATGGCGTACTGTAAGTGCCTTGGGTGAACGCTCACCTAAATTCCTTGATATGTCCATTCCCGAGGTCAGCAAATGGGCAGAAGACGAGCTTACAAGAATTATTGAAGAATATAAGCTTGATCTTTTAAGAGTTGACCATAATGTTGATTTTACTGAATATTTCGGTATTCGTGATACTAGCTTCGGTATTCCCGAATGTGTTTGTATCAAGCACAATGAAGCTGTATACAAAATGTATGAAAAACTCAAAAAGCGTTTTCCTAATGTAATTTTTGAAAACTGTGCAGGTGGTGGAGGAAGAACTGACCTTGGTATGATGAAAAGCTTTAATCATACATGGGTTTCCGATTGGCAGAAAATGCCCCGTTCAATTGCCATAACAAACGG
This sequence comes from Acutalibacteraceae bacterium, assembly GCA_045594685.1. Lineage (GTDB taxonomy): Bacteria > Bacillota > Clostridia > Oscillospirales > Acutalibacteraceae > DTU089. The sequence goes on from JAZNYZ010000046.1 coordinate 4,872, forward strand.
AATGACAATGGCTTTACCACCCGAAAGAGTTGACAGACTTTTCGCAGGTATGGGTTGCCACACTATCGGTTCATTTGATGCACATCTAAGAAATACAATGCTCGGTCACATTTCTCTTAATGTAATCTCCCCTGCCGATGCCAAAATCAACGAAAAGCAAATGGCATTTATCAAGCATTCAACAGATATTTACAAAGAGTTTATAAGACCGTTTTTAGCAGAATCTAAAATATATCACCACACCCCCGATTTGAACGAGAGTGATTATTCGGTTCTTGAAATATCTGCACCCGATAAATCAAAAGGTGCTATAACTGTTATAACCCTTTGCGGTACAAACGAAAAGACTATAATGGTTAAACCCAAAGGTATTGATATTTCAAAGGAATATCAGGTTACTTTAGATAATGATAGCTTCAGCTACATCATATCTGGAGAAAAATTAAAACGAAACGGAATTACAGTTGATATTAACGCTTCACTTTCTTCCGAGCTTGTTTTATATGAAAGTGTATAAACAATCATCCCCACATACTTTCAAAAAAGTATGTAGGGATGAAACTTTTTATAATACACTTTCAATTATTTTTTTAAGTTCTTCCGCTCCTTCGCCTTTTTCAGAGGAGAAAGGAAGAATAGTGAGATTGTCTCCAAACTCGGCTAACTCTTCTCTGAGGGCGTTTTTACGCTCATTATACTGTGTTTTGTTAAGCTTATCACTCTTTGTTGCGGCAACTATGAAAGGAAGACCTGCATCCTGCAAAAAGCGCATCATAATGTAATCATCTTCCGAGGGTTTATGACGCATATCAACAAGTTGAACAACAAGCTTGATATTACGAGGACTTTGGAAATACCCTTCCATCATTTCTGCCCAACGGCGTTTTTCTCCTTTTGCAACCTTTGCATAGCCATAACCGGGCAAGTCAACAATTCTAACATTTTCAACCTTGAAAAAGTTAATTGTAATCGTTTTACCTGGCATTGAAGAAACTCTTGCAAGGTTTTTTCTGTTAAAAATTCGGTTAAGCATTGATGATTTACCAACATTTGAACGGCCTGCAAAAACTATTTCAGGTAAATCGGATTCGGGTATCTGCTTTAAAGTGCCGAATGCGGCTTCAAATTCAACTTTGTTATAGTTCATAATCAAAACTCCTTACAATAAACACCGGTTGATTTATTATCTTTTCCGTTATTTATGGGGTTTGCTTTAGTATTCTCGCTCTTTTTTGTTTCAGGTTTAAGTTTTTTCTTACTTTCAAGAGCAATGCTTAAAACCTCATCAAGACTTGAAACGGGAATAAACTCAATTGCATTCTTAATGCTTTCATTCACTTTTTCAAGGTCTGGTTCGTTTTCTGCAGGAATAAGAACAGTCTTCATTCCGTTTTTGAATGCGGCGGTAGATTTTTCACGAAGACCGCCAATTGCAAGAACCTTGCCCCTTAAAGTAATTTCACCTGTCATTGCAACTGTTTTTACAACGGGAGTTTCTGTTAATGCAGAAACAAGAGCAGTTGTCATTGTTACACCTGCAGATGGTCCATCCTTGGGAACTGCCCCCTCGGGAACGTGAATGTGAATATCCTTAGTTTTATAGAAATCACTTTCAACGCCGAGTTTTTCACAGTTTGCACGAATATAACTAACAGCGGCTTTTGCAGATTCCTTCATAACATCACCCAAAGAGCCTGTAAGCTCTAATTTACCGTTACCATCTAAAACCGCAACCTCAATCTGCATCATTTCGCCACCAACGGAAGTCCAGGCAAGACCGTTTGCCGCACCTATCATCTTTTCAAAATCAAGCTTTGAAAGCTTATATTTGGATGCACCGAGAAAATCGGGAAGATTTGCAGGTGAAATTGTAATTTTTCCATCAAAGCCTTCTGCAAATTTAACTGCGGCTTTCCTTATAATTTTAGTAATTGTTCTGTCAAGAGTACGGACACCTGCTTCTTTAGTGTAGCTACCGATAATCTCACGAAGAGCAGCATCGGTAAATCTAATCATTTTAGAATTCATACCGAAGTTTTTAACCTGCTTTGGTACAAGGTGTTTTTTAGCAATCAGGAATTTATCTTCTGCGGTGTAGCTGTAAAGCTCAATAATCTCCATTCTGTCAAAGAGCGGAGCAGGAATCTGAGAAGCATCGTTTGCAGTTGTAATGAAAAGAACCTTACTCAAATCAAAGGGAACATCAATATAATGGTCATTGAATGTGCCGTTCTGTTCACCATCAAGCACCTCTAAAAGTGCGGATGATGGGTCGCCTTTAAAATCGCTGCCTAATTTATCAATTTCATCAAGAAGAATTAAAGGATTAGATGTTCCTGCCTGTTCAATTGCGGTGATAATTCTACCGGGCATTGAACCGATATAGGTTCTTCTGTGGCCTCTGATTTCTGCTTCGTCACGAACACCACCAAGAGAAATTCTCACATATTTTCTGCCCATAGCTTCTGCCAAAGAACGAGCGATAGATGTTTTACCAACACCGGGAGGACCAACAAGGCAAAGAATCTGTGCATTAGCATCAGGAGCAAGCTTTTTAACTGCAACAAGCTCCAATATGCGCTCTTTAACCTCTTCAAGACCATAATGGTCTTTTTCAAGAGTTTTACGAGCAGAAATAACATCAAGGTTATCTTCTGTATAAACACCCCAAGGAAGAGAAGTAACTCTTTCAAGATATGTTCTTGCAACATTTGCTTCGGGACTACCGGGTGTGGTTTTAATAAGTCTTTCACACTCGTCAAAAAGCTTTTTCTTTGACCTTTCGTCAATAGGAAGAGTAGAAATCTTTTCTTTATAACTTGCGGCTTCTGCTAAAGGAGAATCGTCCTCACCAAGTTCAACCGAAGCGGCTTTAATCTGTTCACGGAGATAATATTCTCTTTGGTTTTTATCCATTCTTTCCTGAACTTTATCGTTCAACTCCATCTCAATTTTGAGAATTTCTGTTTCTCTTGAAAGAATAGTGCAAAGAGCCTCTGTCCTTTTGAGAATATCAAGCTCTGAAAGAAGTGCTTGTTTATCCTCCATTTCAAGGTGGAAATGCCCTGCTACACCATCAGTTGCAGTTGCAATATCAGCTTCTTCCAATACTGCAAGAAAAACCTCGGGAGCAATTCTCGGACTTGCACTTACGTACTCCTCTACTCTTTCTTTTAGAAGACGAAGAGTTGCAACTGTTTTTAAATCCTCTGTATCAGGAAGAATTTCAGGGCATTGCTCAACAATGGCTCTCATAGAAAATCTTTCTTTGAGAACCTCTGTTATTTTCGCTCTGTATAGACCTTCAACAACAATTTCAAAGTTCTTTCCGTCACCGCTGATTTGCTTGATTTCCGCAACAACGCCAACATCATAAAGCTCTTCGAATTTTGGGTCTTCAACAGTTGCATCCTTTTGGGTTACAAGAAAAATAAGTCTGTCAGTTGAATCAACGGCAGTTCTTATTGCTTTTATTGATTTCGGTCTGCCAACCTCAAAACACACTGTTTGCTCGGGAAAAACAACAAGGTTCCGAAGAGCCATAACCGGTAATGCTCTGTTTTCGTAAGTTTCTTTTACCATATATGTACCTATAAAATATGAATTTAAATAATGCACAATGGAGAACAAAGAATATAAAAATCCTCATTCTCCATTGAAGTTTTTTAATTATGCAGTTTGTTCTGCTGTGCCTTTTGGCTTTTTAACGTATGTGGGCTCCCCTTTTCCGTCAACAACATCAGCAGTGATTTTAACCACCTCAATAGTTGGGTCAGATGGAACTGAATACATTATGGGCATCAATGTTTTTTCCATTATTGCACGAAGTCCGCGAGCACCTGTTTCCTTTTCAATAGTAAGCTCTGCAACTCTTCTTACGGCATCCTCAGTAAAATCAAGTGTTACCTTATCCATTTTGAAAAGGCTCTGATACTGCTTAAGCAAAGCGTTTTTCGGCTTTGTTATAATATTGATGAGAGCATCTGCATCAAGATTCTGAAGAGATGTTATAACAGGAATTCGACCAACAAGCTCGGGAATAAGACCAAACTTCACAAGGTCCTGAGGAATAACCTTAGAGAACAAGTCCATATCCTTGAGTTCAGATTTAGAATGAATTTCCGCACCAAAGCCAAGAACACTTTTACCAAGTCTGTCCTCAATAATCTTTTCCATTCCTGCGAAAGCACCGCCACATATGAAAAGGATTTTTGAAGTATCAATCTGAATGAATTCCTGCTGAGGATGCTTTCTTCCACCTTGGGGCGGAACATTGGCAACAGTACCTTCAATAATTTTAAGAAGTGCCTGCTGAACACCCTCACCGCTTACATCACGGGTAATTGACGCATTTTCGGATTTTCTTGAAATCTTATCAATTTCGTCAACATAAATAATACCCTGCTCGGCTTTTTCAATATCAAAATCTGCAGCTTGAATAAGGCGGAGAAGAATATTTTCAACGTCTTCGCCAACATAACCTGCTTCGGTAAGTGTGGTAGCATCAGCAATTGCAAAGGGAACATCAAGTATCTTTGCAAGAGTAGATGCAAGGAGAGTTTTACCAACACCTGTTGGTCCTAAAAGAAGAACGTTACTTTTATTAATTTCAACATCATCGGGAGAAGAACGGAAAATACGCTTATAATGGTTATAAACCGCAACGCTCAAAACTATTTTAGCATCGTCCTGACCAATAACATATTCATCAAGAATCGCTTTGATTTCCTGAGGTTTCGGAAGCTTCTTTATAGCTTTTTTCACTTGTTTTGCTTCAGGCTGACTCTGGATACCCTCAACGATATCCATACAAAGTTCAACACACCCATCGCAAATATAAACTCCGGGACCTGAAATCATCTGCCCTACCTGCGCCTGCGGTTTTCCGCAGAACGAGCAGCGGATTTTATCATTTGTTCCTTTATTATCGTCACGTGCCAAAGGATTTTACCTCTTTTCGATAATCTTATCTGCAAGACCATAAGCTACGGCTTCTTCTGCAGTGAGCCAGTTATCTCTTTCAGTATCGTTGAAAATCTCTTCAACGCTCTTGCCTGTGTTTTCAGCAAGAATTTTATTTAAACGGTCTTTAGTTCTCTTGATATGGTCTGCGGCAATAAGAATTTCAGTTGCCTGACCCTTTGCTCCGCCGAGAGGCTGATGAATCATAACCTCTGCATTGGGAAGAATGTATCTCTTACCCTTTGTGCCTGACGAGAAAAGAAATGCACCCATTGAAGCTGCCATACCCATACAAATTGTTGAAACATCGCATTTGATATATTTCATTGTATCATAAATTGCAAGACCTGCAGTTACGCTACCACCGGGGCTATTGATATAGAAGCTGATGTCTTTTTCAGGGTCTTGACCTTCAAGGTAAAGAAGTTGAGCAACTATAATACTTGCAGTTGCATCATTAACTTCATCAGAAAGAACGATAATTCTATCGTTTAAAAGACGGGAAAAAATATCGTAGGAACGCTCACCACGATTGGTTTGCTCCACAACATAAGGAATAAGTGCCATAAACACAACCTCCTGAATAAATTTGATAATATTGATTATTGGTTAAACTTTGCACTTTAATCAATAAAAACACAATACCGCCCCAGAGATTTACTGAGGCGGCAAAAATATTAATTGTTAAGCCTCTTCAGCGTCTGCTTTTTTCTTAGCAGGAGCTTTCTTTGCTGCGGGCTTCTTTTCAGCCTTGTCAGCATCAGCTTTTTTCTTAGCAGGAGCTTTCTTTGCAGGTTTTTCTTCTGCTTCTGCGTCTGCAGTCTTAGCAGCAGCTTTCTTCTTTGCAGTTGCAACAGCTGTGTCTTTTACAAGGTCCATAGCTTTTCTGCAAGCAAGGTCTGCTTTAACATCTTCTGCAGCAACAAGTGTTTTAATCTTGTCAAGAGACATATTATATGCATCTGCATAAGTTTTAAGCTCTGTTTCGATATCTTCTTCAGAAATCTCAATTTTTTCAAGCTCTGCAACTTTTTCAAGAGCAAGACGGAGTTTAACCTGTTTCTCTGCGCCTTCTTTGTAGCTGTCACGAAGAGCAGCAACATCCATACCAAGATACTGAAGGTACATATCCATGCTCATACCCTGAGCGCGAAGTCTGTAATCAAATTCATTGATCTGATTATCAATTTCTTTTTCAATCATAACTGCAGGGATTTCTGCGATAACATTGTCGCAAAGAGTATCCATAACTGCACTTTCAAAAGCACGGTCTGCAGCAGCTTCCTTACGAGCTTTGATTTCTTCTTCAAGGCTCTTTTCGTAATCAGCGATTGTATCAAATTCGCTGACATCTTTAACGAATTCATCATCATATTTAGGAAGCTCTTTCTTCATAATCTTATGAAGCTTGATTTTGAATACTGCAGCTTTCCCTGCAAGTTCTTCTGTGTATTCTTCGGGGAATGTAACATTCACATCAAATTCCTCGTCAACCTTGTGGCCGATAACCTGTTCTTCAAAACCGGGGATGAAGCTGCCTGAACCAAGTTCAAGGTCATAGTTTTCACCTTTGCCGCCTTCAAAAGCAACACCATCAACAAAGCCTTCAAAGTCAATTGTTGCAATATCGCCTTTCTTTGCTGCTTTACCTTCAACAGCAACAAGCTTTGCATCTTTTTCAAGAGCTCTGTCAACCTCTTCTTTGATTTCTGATTTTTTAACAGTAACCTTCTCTTTTTCTGCTTTAATACCCTTATAAGCTTTAAGCTCAACTTCAGGTTTAACAGTAACTTTAAGTTTTACTGTGAAGCCGTTTTCATCAAGAGAAACGATTTCATCTTCAAAGGGAGCAGAAACGGGAACGATACCTGCTTCTTTAACTGCCTCTTCGAAGAGAGCAGGATACTCTGCGTCAATTGCATCGTACCAGAAAACCTCTTTACCATAGTAAGTTTCGATAATGTGCTTGGGAGCTTTACCCTTGCGGAAACCGGGTACGTTGTATTTACCTCTGTTTTTTGTATAAGCTTTTGTAACTGCCGCTTTGAAAGCATCGCTTTCAATTGAAATTTCAAGAGCATATACGTTTGTTTCAACTTTTTCGCAAGACTTTAAACTCATTGTAAACATCCTTTCATTTGCGAACATATATTAACTGCGAAATTATATCATAATAATTTGCAAATTTCCACTATTTTTCCAATAAATTTCCATTTATATGTAAAATTTATTGATTTTATATCAATTTTCAGGGATTTTGTTCACTGCTATGAGCAATAAGACGAGGAACAAAGCCTAAATAATCGGCAGATATGAGATTGAACTCGATGCCTTCCCACTCAATTTTAGCATTTTCGGGAGCAATAAAGCCGTGAAGATGCCCGAAATAGCAACGCTTAACGGGAAACTCTTTCAAAACCGAAAGTATTTCTTCACATTCCTGATTCGCGCTTATGGGCGGATAATGAAGGAAAGCAATTAACTCCCCTTCCAGCTTACTCGCCTCCTGCAAAGAGGTACGAAGTCTGCCTGCTTCACGAAGAATAACTTTTTTATCTGCCTCGGCAGTATCATCATAAAACCAACCCCGAGAACCTGCAATAGAAAAGCCCTCAACAGAATAGGCATTGTTATGAATTATCTTGATTGTATCAAATTCATTCTCAACAAGAAACTTATTCATTTTTGACATTGTATTCCACCAATAATCATGATTTCCCTTGAGAATGTATTTTTTGCCATTAAGTGAATTAAGGAAAGAAAAATCCTTAACAACCTCATTGAAATTCATTGCCCAGGAAATATCACCGGGGATTACAACGCTGTCATCCGGAGAAACAACCTTATTCCAATTATTTTGAATCCTGTCGATATAATCCGTCCAGCCTCTGAATACATCCATTGGCTTATCAACGGAAAGTGACAAATGCGTGTCACCAATTACGAACAATGACAAAGCCCGTCACCTCAAATGCCAAGCATATCGAAAACAACCTGCGCCATATCTTCTTTTGAGGTTACTTTATTAAAGCGAACCTCTTTACCCTTAAGAGCGGCAAGTTGCTCAGGTGCTTTAAGAGAGGAAATATTCTCAAGAGCAGCAACAGTTGCGAATTCATCGTCATACTCTTTATTCTCTTTATCAACTGCCGAAAGAACCGCTTTGGAGAATTTAAAGGGGGAAGCGGTTGAAGCGATAACAACGGGAGTTTTATCTCCTGTTTTTTCTTCATAAGAATTGCAAACATTAATTGCAACTGCAGTATGAGTATCTGCAAGGTAGTTGTAAGCTGAATATGTTTCGCTGATTGTTGCTTTTGTCATATCATCATCACAGCAACCTGCAGCAAAAAGCTCGTTGATTTTAGCTTTAACATCTTCGCTTACTGTATATTTACCGCACTCCTTAAGAGCACCAAACCATTCATTAATTGTATCGGAATTTCTGCCACAAAGGATATAAAGAAGTCTTTCAAGGTTACTTGAAATGAGAATATCCATTGAAGGTGAAACTGTTGTGTAGAAATCACGGTTTCTGTCATAAACTCCGTTCTCAATGAAATCTGTGAGAACATTGTTTGCGTTGGAAGCACAGATAAGTTTATTAACGGGTAAGCCCATTTCTTTTGCAAAATATGCTGCAAGAATGTTACCGAAGTTACCTGTTGGAACAACAACGTTAATTTTATCACCGAATTTAACTGCACCACTGTTTACCATATCGCAATAAGCGGAAACATAGTAAACAATCTGAGGAGCAAGTCTGCCCCAGTTAATTGAGTTAGCAGATGAGAAAACAAGGTTATTTTCTTCAAACCTTTTAAGAATTTCTTTATTTGTGAAGATAGACTTAACGCCTGTCTGAGCATCGTCAAAGTTGCCGTAGATAGCGCAAACACCAACATTATTGCCTTCTTGAGTTGTCATCTGGAGCTTCTGCATGGGGCTGACACCATCATTGGGATAGAAAACAAGAATTTTTGTACCCTCAACATCCTTAAAGCCTTCAAGAGCAGCTTTACCTGTGTCACCTGATGTTGCAACGAGAATAACGATTTCTTTATCCTTAAGGTTTTTCTTTGAAGAAACTGTGAGAAGATAAGGAAGAATCTGAAGCGCCATATCCTTGAATGCACAAGTTGGTCCTTTGAAAAGCTCAAGAATATTAACATTATCGTGAAGCTTTACAACAGGAGCAACATCCTTTGAGGAGAATTTACCGTCTGCATAGGCACCTTCAACGCAATAATCAAGCTCTTCCTTTGAGAAATCAGAAAGATAAAGTCCGAGAACCTTTTTAGCACGTTCTTTATAATCTGCAGAGCAAAGTGCTTTAAGCTCTTCAGCAGATAAAGCAGGAATTTCAACAGGAATATAAAGTCCGCCATCGGGAGAAATACCATCAGTAATTGCCTTTGAAGCCGTTACCCTTACATTATTATCTCTTGTTGATGTATATAACATAAAAACACATCCCTTATTAAAATCTAATTACATATTAACCCATTTTATTTAATATCAATTGATTTTAACAAAGGGATGTGAAATTGTCAAGTATTATCAATGGTTTTCGGGTATTCTTTTTCCCCCGTCGCAATAAAATTTGCAAGTTTTTTCATATAACCCCAGAAGCCTAATTCAGATACGGAATTTTTTGCAGTAATTTTATACTCTGCCGTTTTTTTACCATCAATCATAATTTTAACATTTCCTATTGTTTGTTTTTCAACAACAGGCGCTTCAAGCAACTCCTCCATTTTTACCTTTATTTCAATTTTTTCTTCCTCGCCTTTTTTGATTATTACAGGTGAAATTGACGGCATTTCGGGTTTAACGAAACTCTCTTGTCCCCCCACAACTTCTACCTTTCTTGCATACTTTTTACTGATTTTTGGAGTTACACAAGAATAGTTTGAAAAGCCCCAATCAAGCATTGCTTTAGCAGTATTAAAGCGGTCATTACTGTTATCACTACCCATTACAACTGCAACCAGATTAAGTCCGTCACGCTCGGCAGAGGCACTTACACAGCAACCTGCTTTTGCAGTTGTACCCGTTTTCAGACCCGTTGTTCCGCTATAAAAGCGAACAAGCTTATTGGTGTTAACAAGCTCTGTTTTTCCATCTCTCAATGAATCCATCCAGACGGTTGTGTAATCTTGTATAAAGTCATATTTCAGAAGTTCGCAAGACATAATCCCTATATCTTTTGCAGTTGTTAAATGCGTGTCGGTTGTGTCATCAAGACCTGTTGCGTTTTCAAAATGGGTGTTATTCATTTTTAGCTCTTTGGCTCGGGTATTCATCATATCAATAAAGGCAGTTTCACTACCTGCAACATACTCACCCAAAAGGGTTGCCGCATCATTTGCGCTACCGATTGCCGTTGCACGAAGGAGTTCGTCAACTGTCATACGCTCACCTTCTTCAAGCCAGATTTGCGAACCACCTTTTGTTGCAGCATTGGCTGAACAAGTTACTTTATCCGCAAGAGTAATTTTTTTACTGTTTATAGCCTCAGCCACCAAAAGCATTGTCATAATTTTCGTAACAGATGCAGGAAAAAGCTTGGTATCAGGGTTATATTCCATCAAAACCTTGCCACTTGTCACTTCCATTAAAACCGCCGCTTTTGCTTTGATTTCAACGGGTAGATTATCAAGTTTTTTCTTATCTTCCGCTGATAAAACCGTTTTCACAACCTGAATATCCTCTATCTCTTTCGTTATTGTTTTACTGGTTGCAAATGAAGTTATTAACATTGAAAAAACTAAAACAATTGAAAGGAAAAAACAAATAAACCTTTTCATAATTCACACTCCTCTTAAAGAGTTTATGAAAAGCTAACTAATAAAATAACTGTGGTCAGTTACAAATTTAAACAAATTTGTAACTGACCGAATTCTTTTAATACTTGTCTTTAATTGTCTTTGTATTTGAATAAGCACTATAGGTTTTGCTCTTATATGCTTTCACTTTGTAAGTATAGGTTTTACCTTTCTTTGCAGATTTATCGGTATAAGTAACCTTTGTTGAACCCTTTACAGTTGCAATTTTTGAATAAGAGCCGCTACCTGTTTTGCGGTAAACCATATATCCTTCTGAGCCACTTATTTTTGTCCAGGTAAGCTTAACACCGTTCTTTGTGCTACTTGGTGTTTTCATTGTGGGGTCTGCAAGGTAATATTTTGAAAGTGAGCTTGAAAGTGAAGAGTTTCCGGCTTCATTTCTTGCTCTTACCGCATAGTAATATTTAGTGCCTGATTTTGCAGTTTTATCGGTGTAATAGGTTTTACTTGTAGAACCGATATATTCCCAATCAGTTTTACTTGTTTTGCGATATACTCTGTAAGTATCCGCACCTTTAACTTTCCCCCATGTGATTTTTACGCCATATTCAGTGTTGGCAATTGTTTTAAGCTTCGGCTTTGATGCTTTAAGCTGAGGAATTTCAGCAATTTCAAGCACTTCACCACACTCATTACACTCTCTATGCTTTGAACCTGCGCTGTAAACAGTTGCTTTTTTATCAGTAATCCATTTGCTTAATGTGTGACCATCAGCACCAAAATGAACTTTGGCATCAATCAACCATTGATTACCGCTCTCCTGCAACTCAATCGAGTTCCATTCTTCTTGTGTACCGCCATAGAAAACGAACTTAAGACTTTCACATTTGTAAAAAACAAAATTTGTTATACTTTTTACTGTTTTGGGTATTGTTACAGATTCAAGAGCAGGACATTGGTAGAAAACCCTATAGTCAATTTGTGTTATGCCATAGGGTATAACAATATTCTTCAAACTATCACAATAATAAAAAGTGTAAGGTAAAATCGCCTTAATGTTCAAAGGTATTTCAACAGTTTCAAGAGCATCACAATCCTGTAACATACCATAACTTAAATAAGTAATATTTTCTGACAATAAAATTTCTTCAAGACTTATGCAATTATCAAATGCTCTCCAACCAATTCTGACAACACTATCGGGTATTACTAATTCTTTGAAACTTCTGCAACAAGCAAATGCAAACGCACCAATTTCAGTAACACTATCCGGTATTATCACATTATCAAGTTCATAACAGTAAGCGAAGGCATAGTTATCAATTTTGGTTACGGTATCGGGAATTTCATAGATGGTTTCATACCATTTGTGTTGCCCTTCACATCTGCCTGGATACTGAATCAATGTTTCCTTCTTTTTATCGAACAAAACCCCATCAACAGATGCGTAATATGGGTTATTTTCGTCAACAACGATGTTTTCGAGTTTCTTACCGCCACTAAAAGCTTCCTGACCAATATACTCAACATTTTCTGAAATGCTTATTTCTTTTAGCGAAGAGCAGGAAACAAAAGCACTTTCACCTATATACTCAACATTTTCAGGAATTACAAAATCTGATAAAGCATTGCAATTCCAGAAGGCTTCGTCCTCAATAACAGTTACGCTTTCAGGAATTATTACAAAAGGAAGTTTTTTACAATGACCGAAAACACTTTTTTTCAAAACAGTTAATGCTGACGGCAAGTTTATTGATGTTAAATTTTCACAACACCAGAAAGCATAATCGCTGATTTCAACAACACTTTCGGGAATCACAATTGATTCAACTGCTTCACACCAACCGAAAGCGTAAGAAGCTATTGTTTTGACACCCTCTTTAACTGAGAACGCTCCGGTATAATCTTCTTTAACAGATATAAGGTGGTTATCTATATAAAGTGCACCATTCTCCCAATTACCTTCGTTATTATAATAAGCGGTGTTATTGAAAGCGAGGTAACCTATTTCATCTACACCATCAGCTATAGTAATGGTTGCTAAATTCTCACAATCAGCAAACGCTGCATCTCCAACGCTGATTACGCTTTCGGGTATTTCGATTTCTGTTAATGCGTTACAACACCAAAAGGCTTGTTCCGCTATAGTTAGAGGAGATTCAGAAAAAGTAACAGTTTGCAAGGTATTACACTGATAGAATGCGTTTACATCAATAAACTCTAAGCTTTCAGGGAGCCAGATTGAAGGAAGCGAATCACAACCGGAAAAAGCATGGTCTCCTATAAATTTCAATCCATTTAAAAGAGATACTTCCATAAGATTATCGCAACCGGAAAAAGCACCTTCTTGAATACTTACAACACTTTCCGGAAGAAAAACAGACATTAAATTATCATTAGAAGAAAAAGCACCCTTAGCGATATTTTTAGTACCATCTTTGACTGTAAAGTTTCCTCCTACAGATGATTTCACAGCAATAAGATGCCCGTTGTTATAAAGGACTCCACCGGTCCAGTTTTCATTATTCTCATAATAGGGTGTGTTATCAAAACTCCAACTCCCTACACTTTTAACACTATCAGAAAGGTAAATATCAGTCAGATTCGTGCAATTAGTAAAAGCATGGTCAGATATAATTTCAACGCCATCAGGCACTGTAAAGCTATCCTCTTCCTTCGCCTGAGGGTATCTTATTAAAACTGTTCCGTCTTTACTATATAAAACACCGTCAACAGATTTATAATGCTCATTTTCCTCTGCAACATAAAAAGCGGTAACAGATGTACAATCACCAAAAGCCATATTCTCAATATAATTTATGGTTTCAGGTATATAAACAGAAAAATTGTTATTACAGCTCCCATTGAATGTTTCTATTCGGGTTACAGGTACAGTATTATATTCTGACGGAATAACAACTTCATCAGAAGTAATTTTATAGCAATCAACATCTACATAATAAGTTTCATAATCTGTGCGTTCATTTATAAAAAATCGCAAACCATCAGATTCATTGTATGCTTTGACTTCAACATTAAAGCAATTCAAAACACCGAAAGCCATTGAAAAAGCCAAAAGAACACTTAACAACCTTTTCATAAACGCCCCTCCGATTTTATTTTATTCACAAACAAGGCAAACCCATCCGCCTTGTTCGATGCGTTCTGCTAATTTAAGTCCTGCATTCTGAAGAGAGGTAACCACCTCATCGGCTCTTGTATCAATAATACCCGATGCAATAAACTTTGCGCCCGGTTTCATAAATGCTCTTACTTGTGTACTGAAAAGTATGATTACATCTGCAACAATATTTGCAACAACAACATCATACTGCTTTGTGACCTTATCTGCTAAATCGCCACAAACGAATTTGAGTTCAGGTTCATCCAAACCATTCATTTTGCCGTTTTCCTTTGCGGTTTTAACAGCTAATTCGTCTATATCAACGCCAAAACCTTCGGTTGCACCTAATAGCATTGAAGCAATTGCAAGAATACCGCTTCCGCAACCGATATCAAGAACTGTATCGCCGTCTTTAATTATTTTATCAAGAGTTTCAAGGCAAAGGCGGGTTGTATCGTGAGTTCCTGTACCGAATGCGGCACCGGGTTCAATATTAAGAACCGCTCTATTGCCTGCATCATAATCGTCAATCCATATAGGACGGACAAAAAGACGCTCTCCAACGGGAGTGGGTTTGAAAAATGCTTTCCATTTATCTGCCCAATCCTCTTCGGAACAACCATCGGTTTCTATTCTGAAATCTATTTTTTCCGCATTAAGTCTGTCAGAAATAAAAGAAACTGCTTCAGCAGGGTTATTACCCTCTTCTATATAGATATGAACAATGCTTTCTGCTCTGTCCTTATGAAGCAAATCCTCATCAATCAAATCAATATGAGCAATTTCCCAAGCAGCTTCTTCAAGGTCGCTGTAATCCTCAATATATATACCGTAAGGAACAGCCATAACTGCTATATTTGATGCTCTTTCGGTATCTTCTGTTTTTACATATATTTTAACTTCAGTATATTCCATTATTCTTCCCCGTCCATAATGTTTGCTTGTGGCTGTACGTCAATTCTGCCATGGTTATAAAGCTTTCTGTTATCAAGCATCCAGAGTCGGCCTGTAAACTCTCCTGCTTTAATGCCGCCGATTGCTTCTGCCATTTCATACATATTAGCATCAAAAAGGTCGAGCTGTGAAAGAACCTCAGCCTCAATAAAAGCCGGTCTTACTGCTGCACCAAACTCTAATTTACCGTGATGTGAAATAAGCATATGCTGAAGAAGATATTTCTTTTCGGGTGTAATTTCCAATTCATCGCATTTTCTGCCCACATCCTCTGCACCCATAACAAGATGGCCCAAAAGCATACCTTCAACAGTGTGACCATCAACTATACCGGCACCATTAATTGTATATTCACGCATTTTTGCAATATCGTGAAGAATTGCACCTGAAAGAAGAAGCTCTCTGTCAATGCAGGGGTAAATACCGCAAACACATTCTGCAAGACGAACGATTGAAAGAGTATGGTACAAAAGTCCGCCGGTCATAGCGTGGTGAAGCTTTTCTGCCGCAGGGAAGGTTAAAATTCTTTCCTGATTATCTCTGAGCATTGAAAGAACAACCATTTTAAGCTCTTCATCCTCAAAATCATTAACAAGTCTTATGATACTGTCAAGCATATCATTTCCGCTATAATCGGAGGTCTTGACGAAATCTGCCATATCAAATTCATCCTCGGTTGCGGGACGCAATCTCTGAATAATAAACTGGTCATTTCCGTTATATTGCTGAATAGTACCGCGAATTTTTATAACTGTATTAACCTCGGGAAGTGTGTGCATATCCTCTCTGAAATCCCAGAGCTTTGCAACCATTTCGCTATCTTTATCGCCTAATTTAATATCAAGATAAAATGTGCCGTTTTTTGCACTTTTCTTATCACAAGCTTTAACAAGGGCAAATCCTTCAACCAAGCCTGCTTTTTCACATTCTGTAAAATTCATATTTATACCTCTTCTGTTAATTTGTTAATCACATACGATGCCATTAAATACCCTGCTACAGGTGGGGTAAAGGAAACTGAACCGGGAACAGAATCTTCTATTTTTATTGGTTCTTCTTTAGAATAAACAACTGTTAATTTTTTAACCCCTCTGTTTTTGAGTTCTCGCCTCATTACACGTGCTAAAGGACAAACGCTTGTTTTGTTTATATCTGTTATTTCAAAAAGCTCGGGATGAAGCTTATTGCCTGTTCCCATTGAAGAAATAATCGGGATATTTAATTCATTGGCTCTTTCAATAAGTTCAAGCTTTGCGGTTACATTATCTATTGCATCAACTATAAAATCATATTGTGTAAGGTCGATTTTTTCTGCAGTTTCAGGAAGATAAAACAAATCGTGTTTTATAAAGTTAATATCAGGATTTATACATAAAGCTCTTTTCTCTGCCACATCAACCTTCTTTTCACCGATATTATCATTTGTTGCGATAATCTGACGATTAATGTTTGTTATATCAACTGTATCTTTATCAACAACCGCAACAGTTCCTACCCCACCTCTTACAAGTGCTTCAAGAACTGCTCCGCCAACTCCGCCAATGCCGAAAACAACAACCGAAGATTTATTGAGTTTTTCCATCTTTTGTTCGCCTAAAATACGGCTTGAACGGGAAAATCTTTCGTCCATTTGTTACTCCTTTAAATAATATATATTAATTATATAATATAGTTGAAAATATTGTCAACAATTAAAGTTGAGATTTGTTTTCGGGATGGTGTTAATTTTGAAAAAAAGAGTTATTTCTGCATTGCTTGTTATAATCATTTCTTTTTTAGCTCTTTCGGGCAGATTATATTCTATTTCATCAAACGCTGAGCTTGTTTCTGCTCAACCGCACATAAGGATTCGGGTATTAGGAAATAAAAAAGGTACCATTTACGATAGAAACGGTATACCAATAACCAACAGAAAAACAAAAACAATAATATGTGCTAAACCCACCGCTGAAAATATGGTGTTAATCAGTAAATTAAAAGGAAAAATTTTCACCCAAAATACGATTTCAAAAGGATTATTCACAAGCTTTTCTACTCCCAAAAGCAATTATATTAGCGAAAGTGGAGATATTAAAAAATTTGATATTTTCCAAAGATATGTGGATAGTGTTGCACTTCATTTAATCGGCTACACCGATATTGATGGTAATGGTGTAACAGGAATTGAAAAACATTATCAAAATGAAATTGATGCACACATAGGTACTCTTTCTGTTGCTTACTCGGCAGATGCTTTAGGCAGAATGCTTACTGGTGAAAATGTCGAGATAAGAAACAACAATTATTATTCACAAGGTGGAGTTATGCTGACTATTGATAGAGATATTCAGGTTATAGTTGAAAATGCTCTAAAAAAAGGAAAGATTGACAAAGGTGCAGCAGTTGTACTTGATATTAGAAATTCTGCTATTTTAGCCTGTGCTTCAACTCCTGTTTACGAAAGAGATGACATAGAAAAATATTTAAATTCCGCCGACTCCCCTTTCCTCAACAGAGCATTTGAGAGTTTTCCCGTTGGCTCGGTTTTCAAGCCTGTTACTGCCGCCGCAGCTTTAGAAAACAGCATTAAACTTACTGAATACACCTGCAAAGGTTATATTGAAAAAAGCGGAAACAAATTTAACTGTAATAAAACAGAAGGTCACGGAATCATTGATTTTGATACTGCTATTGCTATGTCCTGCAACCCGTATTTTATTGAACTGAGCACGCAAACAGGTGCTAAAAAACTATTAAAAACCGCTAAAAAATTAGGCTTCGGGAAAGCTATTGATTTAGGAAACGGTTTACTGACTTCATCAGGTAATTTGCCAGATATCAAAGAATTGAACAGCTCTGCAGCTGTTGGTAATTTAGGCTTCGGACAAGGCAAACTTACCTCCTCACCTCTTCAAATTGCAGCCTGCTTTGCCACAATTGCAAATGGCGGAGTTTATAACGAACCTTATATTTATAAAGGCGCGGTTGACAGAAACGGCAATTTGACCCCGACAATACAAAAAAATAGCAAAAGAGCATTATCAGAAAGCACTTGCGAAACAATAAAGAAAGCTATGGCAAATACCACAACTGAAGGAACCGGTAAAGCCGCTTTCACTTCCTTATTTAACTCCTGCACCAAAACTGCTACTGCACAAAGCGGACAATATGATGAAAACGGTATTGAAATAAAATATTGCTGGTTTGTGGGCTTTTTTCCTATTGAAAAACCCCGTTATGTTATCTGCATATTAAAAGAAAACGGAAACTCCGGCGGAACAGACGGAGCACCCGTTTTCAAAGAAATAAGTGAAAATATTTATATTGATGAACTTAATTATTAATGTCTAAAACTCTTTGGGCTCCTAAAAGAACACCGATTTTTGCACTGTGGAAATTAAGACCGCCCTGAAGCCAGACTGCAAAGGGTTCTCTTAAAGGTGCATCTGCAGAAAGCTCGATTGAAGAACCGTTAGTGAATGCACCTGCCGCCATAATAACATCGTTATCATAGCCGGGCATTGCCCATGGTTCAGGCACAACAAAGCTATCAACAACTGAACCACTCTGAAGACCTTGGCAGAATGCAATAAGCTTTTCGCTATTGCCAAGCTTAATACATTGGATTATATCTGCGCGAATTTCGGTACTTGTAGGTGACACCCAATACCCCATTTCTTCAAAAACAGCTGCAGTAAACACCGCAGTTTTAAGGGCTTCTCCTGTAACATGGGGAGCGTGAAACAACCCCATAAAAATATCTCTTGTATTACCGAGCGTTGCGCCAACCTCTTTACCTATACCGGGTGTTGTAAGACGATAAGAGCAAAGCTCAACAAGTTCTTTTTTACCTGCAATATAACCACCGCATTTGGCAATACCGCCACCGGGGTTTTTAATAAGCGAACCCGCAAAAATATCAACACCTGCATCTACGGGCGTTTCATATTCTGTAAATTCACCATAGCAGTTATCAAGCATTGTTATTGCTTTACTGCTTGCTTTAACAATATCCGTAATCTCTTTAATTTCTTTTGAGGTCAATGTAGGTCTTAATGAATAACCTCTTGAACGCTGAATATAAACAACTTTATACTCTTTTTCTGTCAGCTTCAGTTTTACTGCATCAAGGTCAACTGTACCATCTTCTTTGAGTTCAATAATTTCAAAGCCTATGCCGAAATCCTTTAAAGAACCCATTCCCTCGCCGGATAAACCGATAACAGAGTGAATTGTGTCATAAGGAGTGCCTGTTGCACAAAGAACAGTATCACCGGGACGAAGAACACCAAAAAGCATAACACTTAATGTATGAGTACCGCTTGCAAAACTATGGCGGATAAGAGCATCCTCAGCACCAAAAATCTGTGCAGTTACCTCATCAAGCACTTCACGCCCTCTGTCACCATAGCCATAACCTGTTGAACCTGCAAAATGAGATTCACTGACTCCGTTATCAATAAAAGCCTTTAAAACCCTTTGTTGATTAAATTCAGTTATTTTATCAATCTCCGAAAATTTATTGCAGCATTTTAAAAGTGCTTTATCAGAAATAACTTTCATTTCATCACTAAAATTAAAAAATGACATTTCATTCTTCCTTCTTTATGTATATCCTTCCGTATAACGAAAAGCCTATATTTTCATATAATTTTATATTTTTATCTTCGCACCAAAGATAAACGTCTTCAATATTTTTCTTTTTCAATTCACTTAAAAGAACCTTTACGCACCTTGTGGCATAACCTTTATTTCTATGATCTTCACTTGTAAAAACGCCCGCAACCACACCCGAATTCCCAAAGATAAAAGGTGAGACTGCGCAGCTGACGGGAACACCGTCATCCATCATATAAACGCCACACGCAGAAAACTTATTTATCTTCGCAGAAAACAAGGGATACCAATTTTCAAAGGAGCCGTTACGAGAAAGCAAATTAAAAACATTTTCGTAATCACTTAAATTTGATGTCGGTGTAATTACTACAGCATCATCAAACTCATTGTATTCAGGTGTTGTTTTTAAAACTGCTCTTTCTACAAGAGAAATTTCCTCGAAAAAGAAATCTGATAAAACATTTTTTATACCTTGGAACTCCAAAAAAGAAGAAAGCTCCAGTGTATCTGCGTTTTCACTTAATCTGCATATTGTTGCAGTTACTCCTCTAAAAGAAAAAAGAAGTGTTCTTTCACCATTGATTTCCTGAAAATACACTCCGTTAGAAGCACCTTGGGCAAAGTTAAAATCTGTATTGATAACAGACATAAACGGCGGAAACCCGCCATTTATGTCTGTAGCTTGATACATTTTTTTAATCATATTTCGCAGCCGCCGTAACTTCTTACTTTAAGAATATAGCAAGAATTTTCACCGAAAACTTTTTTCATTGAGGTAACATATTTTTCTGTTTCAGTGACGGGAACAAACGCCTGAATTGTGCCTGCAAAACCGCCACCATGAACACGATATGCTCCTTTACCTTTAAGGAGCTCTTCTGTAAGGCAAAGAGCAAGTGCTACGGGCTGAGAATCGGGATTGGAAAGAGTAAAGCAGTTTTGATTATACATATATGATGATTTACCGCTTTCAATTATTGTTGCTTTGAAAGCTTCAAAATCACCATTTGCGAGAGCGTTTGCAAGTCTTTCAACTCTCTTGTTTTCATTATAAAAATGAATTGCTCTTTCTATTGCTCTGTCGCCTGTTTTCTTGCGAATTTCACCCATATTATCAAAAACATCCTTTTCAGGAACCTGGCGAAGAACCTTTTTATCAAAGAACTCGGCAACAGAATTCATTTCAAGCCGGATTGCGGCATAGTCATCTGTAAGGTCAGCGTGGTCTCCACCTGTATCAACGATGCAAAGGTTATAGCCGTGCTTTGCAATATCAAAATCAACCTTGTTGATTACGGGTTTTGCGGTATCTTCAAAGTCAATCTGAACAAAGCCACCAACTGAACATGCCGTCTGATCCATAAGACCGCAAGGCTTTTTGAAATATACATTTTCAGCATACTGAGAAATCTGTGCTATTTCAACCGCGCTGATTTTGCCGTCATTATATAAGTAGTTAAGAATTGTTCCGATAAGTACTTCATAGGCTGCAGATGATGAAAGTCCTGAGCCTGAAAGAACACGAGAGGTCACAGAAGCGTTGAAGCCACCGTATTTATAGCCCAACTGACCGAAACGAGCACAGATACCTCTGATAAGAGCAGTTGATTTACCTGCTTCTTCGTCTTTAATCTCTAAATCTGCAGAGTCAACAGAAATGGGAGAATAGCCCTCAGAGTTAACACAGATAATGCTATCATCACGAGCTGAAACTGCTGCAACTGCATCAAGGTTAATTGCTGCTGCGAGAACCTTACCGTTATTATGGTCGGTATGGTTTCCGCCAACCTCAGTTCTACCGGGTGCGGAGAAAAATCTTAAATCTGCATTTTCAGAAAAATCCTTTTCAAAGCTTTCTGCAAGCTTTACATATCTTTCCTGTTGAAAAGCTGCTTCATCGTTGCCATATACTGCAACGAGTCTTTCAAGAAAAGCTTTTGTTAAAATATCATTCTTTTTCATTTTTATCGTCCTTTCGGATTAGTTTAAATAATATATCTAAAAGCAATAATGAAATACCGCTGATCACCAACAAAATCGCAATTGGTGTAAGAAGAGCCGGAGTAAACGGGTCAAAAACATTGCAACCGATAATACTCCATGAAATCAAACGGGGAAGAAAACCAACCACCGATAAAATAATAAACGGTATTATTCTCATATCTGTTGCACCGTATGCTCTGCTTAGCGTCCCCACCGGAGCTACGGGTACAAAACGAAGCACCACAAGCATCCATTTATTACCTTTTCCGTGAAAATCCATAAAATCTGATAAAGACTCAGATTTTAAAAGCAATTTATGAAAGCTGCCTCCACCGAATTTACGCCCCCAAAGAAACTTTATTCCAATAAGCAGACAAAAGCCCAAAACATTAACCGCAACAGCAATTGGTGGCGAAAACACAAGACCTGTTCCGATAAAAAGAACGGAAAAAGGAATAAAACCAACAACTGTTTTAACAAAGAAGAAAAACAAGATGACTGCCACAGCAGCAAGCTTATCAAATCTTGCAATAAAAAGCTCTATATTAGTAAACCAGGCATTGATTTCTGCCAGTTGTTTTTGAAATTGAGGCAAAGGGACAACCAGCATAACTATTACCGCTAAAACCGCACCAACAAAACAGCCAACACTCAAAAGGCGAAGATTTCTGCTTCGTTTTTCATTCCGAGTTACTTTTTTTAAACTCAAATCCTCACTCCGATTCCAAATACATATTTGATATTTTATAACAATATTCCCTTAAGGTCAAGAGAATATAAAATAAACATTGAAAGAAAAGTGATTTATGTGTATAATATTCTCGGTGATTTTATGAATAAAAAACTTAGAGCCGTTATCCTTGACGGCTACACTGAAAACCCCGGTGATTTATCCTGGGATTCCATCGGCAATTTAACAGATCTTACAGTTTACGACAGAACTCCTGAAGACCTTGTTATTGAAAGAGCCAAAAACGCGGAAATTCTTATTGTAAACAAAGTTAAGCTTACAGAAGAAATAATCTATCAATTGCCAAAACTTAAATTTGTCGGCACCCTTGCAACAGGTTACAATCAGATTGATGGGGTTGCATTGAGGAAAAGGAATATTCCCCTTTCAAACATTCCCTCCTACTCCACAAATGCAGTAGCACAAATGGTGTTTGCTTACATTCTTGAATCTGTTAACAGAGTTAGTGAATACACCGTCTCCGTAAAAAATGGTGATTGGGAAAGCTGCAAGGATTTCTGCTATTGGAATATGCCGTTGTTTGAGCTTGACGGCAAAACTCTCGGCATTATCGGCTTCGGTAAAATCGGCAGAAGAGTATCGGAAATTGCAAAGGCATTCGGCATGAAGGTTATGGTTTATACTCCATCCGGCAAAAAAGACGATGCTCCCGATATTGAATTCACTGATATAGATACAGTGCTCAAAAATTCTGATTTTATAACTGTTCATTGCCCTCTTACTAATAAAACCGCCGGACTTATAAACAACGAATTCATCGCTAAACTCAAGGACGGTGCTTGTGTAATCAACACAGCCCGTGGCGGTGTTGCCAATGAAGAAGATATTGCAAACGCCTTAAAAGCAGGTAAACTCTCTTGTTATTGTGCAGATGTTTTGTCAACAGAACCACCCAAAAGTAACAACCCGCTTCTTACTGCGCCTAATTGCTTTATCACTCCTCATATTGCATGGGCAGCTTATGAAACAAGACTTCGCCTTATGGGTATTCTTGAGAGGAATGTAGAAGCGTTTCTTGAAGGCAATCCCATCAATGTTGTTAACTAATAAAATTATATTGGAAATTAAACCATATTTTTCAATTTTATTGTTATATTTTTTTGCATAATGCCAAAACTTAAAAATATAAGTTAAAATTATGTCAAAGTTCTTGCATTTATTCATTTTTATGGTAAAATAGACAAGGTTAAAAATAAACTAACAAAAAATATTTGGAGGTAATTCAAATGTCAGTTAAAGTTGCAATTAACGGTTTCGGTCGTATTGGCCGTCTCGCATTCCGTCAGATGTTCGGTGCTGAAGGCTACGAAGTAGTAGCTATCAACGACCTTACAAAACCCTCAATGCTTGCTCAGCTTCTTAAGTATGACACAGCTCAGGGCGGTTACTGCGGTAGAATCGGCGAAAATCTTCACACTGTTGAAGCAGACGACGAAGCAGGTACAATCACAGTTGACGGCAAAACTCTTAAAATCTACGCAATGGCAAACGCTGCTGAACTTCCTTGGGGCGAAATCGGTGTTGACGTTGTTCTTGAATGCACAGGTTTCTACTGCTCAAAAGATAAGAGCATGGCTCACATCAATGCAGGTGCAAAGAAAGTTGTTATTTCTGCTCCCGCAGGTAATGACCTCAAAACAATCGTTTTCTCTGTAAACGAAGATACTCTTACAGCTGATGACCAGATCATCTCTGCTGCATCTTGCACAACAAACTGCCTTGCTCCCATGGCAAAAGCTCTTAACGATTATGCTCCCATCCAGAGCGGTATCATGAGCACAATCCACGCTTACACAGGCGACCAGATGATTCTTGTCGGTCCTCACAGAAAAGGCGATATGAGAAGAGCTCGTGCAGGTGCTGCAAACATCGTTCCCAACTCAACAGGTGCTGCTAAAGCTATCGGTCTTGTTATCCCCGAGCTTAACGGCAAGCTCATCGGTTCTGCACAGCGTGTTCCTGTTCCCACAGGTTCAACAACAATCCTTACAGCTGTTGTTAAAGGCGCAGACGTTACAAAAGAAGGCATCAACGCTGCTATGAAGGCTGCTGCTTCTGAATCTTTCGGTTACAACACTGATGAAATCGTTTCTTCCGATGTTATCGGTATGAAATACGGTTCACTCTTCGATGCAACTCAGACAATGGTTTCTAAAGTTGCTGATGACCTTTACGAAGTTCAGGTTGTTTCTTGGTACGACAATGAAAACAGCTACACAAGCCAGATGGTTAGAACAATTAAATACTTCGCAGAACTTTAATTAGTAAAAAACCTCACAAAGCTTTTGCTTTGTGAGGTTTTTAGTTGCTAGTTGTCAGTGGTCAGTTGTTAGTGTTATAAAAACAACAAAGCTCTATCATTTCAGTCTTTGGAATGATAGAGCTTTTATTTTTTTATATTCGTTCACTTAGAATAGAGTATATTTTCATCTATTTCAATTACGCCATTTTCTTTTTCATATTCTTTCACACAACTTTCAGCTAAATACTCCAATTGTGCATTTAGTGAGCGTTTATTTTCTTTGGCGATTTGTGTAATTTTGTATAATAATTCTGGTTGAAATCTTATTCCAGTTTGTATTTTTTTAGTTGACATAATAACACCTCGAAAACATTTTACTAACATTATATCAAAAAACTCTTGAAATTATACAAACAAAGTGTTATCATTGTGTTGCTGAATGAAAGGTGGTTTATTACATGAATAATAAAAATTCAATTGAGTTATGCCAAAACATAAAAGATTTACGAGAATTTTACGGAATTTCAAAAAAATCAATGTCAAAACTTTTAGGTATAAGCACAAAAAGTTTAACTATTTTAGAAAATGGATATATACCCAAAAGAATGAGTGTCAATATTATCATTCGTATATGTAACATTTTCAACATTATGCCGTCATTCATTCTTAAAGATTTAAAAACTTTACCACAAAATAAATCCTAGTTCCTAATCCCTAGTTCCTAATCCCTAATCAGTAACATTCTAAAAACTCCTTCATATACTGTTAATGAAGTTTTGGGGTAATAATTCCTTCCCCTCCCTGACTTCAAACATATAAGGAGGAAAATGTATGGCTGATAATAACAGAAATTGTCCTGACACAAACCTTAATCACATTAAAGAAGCTATCTGCATTGACACTAACAGAGTTTATGACTCCTGTGCAGATAAAGAATGTCTTAAAGATTTAAGAGTTTACTTAACTGACCGTGGTCAATGTATTCTTGACAATGCTTCTTCTGTAAAATGCAGAGGTGCAGAGATTTTAAATTGTCTTGTTGAAGTTGAAAAAGTTCCATTTAACAAAGGTTTTTATTCAGTAGATTTAACGTTCTTTGTTAAAGTAGCGGTTGATGCTTACACCTGCCCTACTGCACACCCTGATTTAATTGAAGGTCTTGTTACCTTTAATAAAAAGTGTATTCTTTATGGTAGCGATGGAAACGTAAAAATCTTCTCTTCTAACTATATTGAAAATGCATTTGATGAACAAAACGCTATTTGCAACGCAAACCCAAGAGCAAAGGTTCAAACTGTTGAACCAATTTGTCTTAACGCTGAAATCTGCCGAGTTTGTGATTGTTGTAACACTCTTCCTGATTGCTGTGACGGCAATATTCCAAAGCATATTTGTTGTTGCTTTGATGGTAGCTTCAACAATAACTGCAATTGCGAAAGAGCTCTTAAGGTTACTCTTGGTGTATTCACTATCATTCAGCTTGAACGCGATGTTCAGATGCTCATTCCAGCTTATGACTTCTGCGTACCAACAAAAGAATGTAGATGCGAAACCGAAGACCCATGCGATATTTTCAGAAAAATATCTTTCCCTGTGGATGAATTCTTCCCACCAAACCAAAAAGAAAGAGATTGTAGCTGTGAAACCCCTATCACTTACAGTAAAGGCTCTTGTGGTTGCGGTAAGTAAACGAAAAAGACCACCAATGCAAAACGCATTGGCGGTCTTTTGTAATTATCCTTCGTAAACTAATTTACTTTCAATCATTTCATCAATATTCTCTAAATCGTACCACTTACCTAATACCGGTACATTTTCTGCTACCTTGCCACCTTCAATAGCATAAATACATTGTTCAACTGCATCATAGCCTATTCTGTATGAATCCTGTGCTACTGAACCAACAAGCTCTGCTTTACTTCCTGATTTCATCCACTCTATTTGCTTTGTACCTGCATCAAACCCACAGAATTTGATGTGGTCATATTTACCGCTATTTGCCGCAATAGCATCGCTCACTTGTTTTACAACACCTTCATTTGTCATAAAGATAGCATCTGCCCCTTTTTCGACAAGTGCATTAAGTGCATCAACATAAGCATTATTGCTATCGCCATCTTTTACAATCTTTTCTATTCTATATTTACCCTTTGTCATAAGGTCGCCGTCTGCAAGTGAATTAAACTCGTCTATAAAGCCTTTTGCTCTGTCTATACCAGTATCTGTCTGGTCGTGCTGAATAACACCAACAACATAACCACCATTACTTGCTGCAACATCTGTTTTTATTGCATTAAACAAGTTACAAGCTGCAAGACCTGCTGCAGTTTCGTTTGAGGTAGAAACAGTTGAAACTATTGGGTTTTTACCTTTTTCGTTCAATGCCTCAATATCTGCTTCCCACACACCACTATCAAACTGAACAACTGGGATTTTTTTATCGTAAGCTTGTTCTAATATATCTGTGAAGCCCTCACCAATTGTTGCAATTACAAGACCTGACGGATTATTAATAAGTGCTGTCTGCACCATTTCTTTTTGGGCAGGTAATTCTACTGATGTTTCAGAAGCAGGTCCGCGGAAGGTTATTTTATAACCACCGTGTTTTTTCGCCGCATCCTCTGCACCTTGTTTTACGGATTGCCAGAAAGCGTGTGATTCACCTTTAGCAATAATTGCAATTGTTTTCATTTCATCGTTGCCACCATTGGTTTCATTTTTGCCACAACCTACAAAACTCATTGCAAGTAAAGAAACCGATAACAACACAGCTAATATTTTTTTCGTTTTCATAAAAACGCCCCTTAGAATACTATTACTTCCATAATATACCATTTCTTTTTGTTTTTCAACCTTTTTTCAACATTTTGTTTTGTTTTGCAACTTCGATTAATACTGATAGCACGACTATTATACCAGTCAGAACATAAGTTACATAAGTTGAATTTACTGTTACATTTAAAAGTGCTAAAACAAAATTTAACCCAGAACGTATTACAACAAGCATAAGTGCCCCTATAACTGAACCTGTAACAGATGCCACTCCACCTGTGGCAGCTGTGCCGCCTATATACACTCCTGCTATTGCATCAAGCTCCATTCCATTACCGGTAGCAGTTGCTACAGTTACAAATGATGCAGACCAGAAAACTGCTGCAAAACCAGCACCTATACCACTAATTAAATAAGCGAGCATTTTATATTTTTCTGTATCAATACCAGAAAGATATGTTGCTTCTTCGTTTGAACCAATTGCAAGAATATATCTTCCAATTTTATTCTTATACATAAGATACATTGAAAGAAGAGTAAAACCAAGAACCCAAATAAAGCCAGTTGGCAAGGAATTGAAATTTGAAAAAAGTTTATTAAAAAAAGTCCCTGTAGGATAAAACACATTAGGTGCATTAACCAGGATTGCAGAAAGACCACGTGAAAGCATCATAGTACCCAAAGTAGCAATAAAGCTTGGTAGCTTAAGCTTTGCTACAAGCAGACCATTTATAAAACCAAACAGTGCCCCTGTTAATATCATTACAAACACAGTAGCCCATAGTGGAATAACCCCTTCTGTATAGAGTTTTCCGGCTATTACAGAGGATGCGATACAAACTGTACCTATTGAAAGGTCTATACCCCCTGTAGCAATTACAAATGTTACACCAAGCCCCATAATTGCATAAGGTGTAAAAGACTGCACCATAGTTATAATGTTATATTTGTTTAAAAAGTTGGGATTCAATAGAAAAAATACCAAAGCAAGCAGAAAAAGTGAAAAAAGAACAATTATATTTTGATTAAACCTTGATTTTAAAAAATCTCTCAAATATTTCACGCTCTTTTCATTGAATACTTAATTATATTTTCCTGTGTTATTTCGTGAATATTCAGTTCTTTTGTAATTTCACCCTCACTCATAACGAGAACTCTGTCAGCAAGATTTTTAATTTCGTTGAATTCTGATGATATAACTATAACGGATTTATTTTGCTCAGCTAATTTTTTTATGAGAGAATATATATCACTTTTAGCACCAATATCAATACCTCTTGTTGGCTCATCAAATATAAAAATATCGCTGTTTTTTAAAAGCCAACGCGCAATTATTACCTTTTGTTGATTTCCACCTGAAAGATTCTTGATTTTTTCATTTATATTTGTTGTTTTAGTTTTTAATCTTTGATTTTGTTCTTTTGCATCACTAATGATTTTCTTATCATTAATAAATCCGTGTTTTATATAGTTTTCTAAAGATGATAGAACCGTATTTTCTGCAACTGATTTTTCAAGCAATAAGCAAAAGCGCTTTCTGTCTTCTGAAAGATAACAAATACCATTTTTAACAGCATCATAAGGCTTTTTAAAATTCACCTTTTC
>JAZNYZ010000047.1:0-16413 GCA_045594685.1 Acutalibacteraceae bacterium
TGCCTAAAAGCGAGTATTTTCAAGTCTTTTCGGCGTTTCGGTCTTGAAAGGCGCCAGCCTATCTTCGCCCTCAACACCAAAAATCCAATAAAAATCTTTCGCTTTTAGGTCGTAGATTTTATACAGTGCGGATTTTTGGTCGGACAAGGCAAAAACGCAGCTAATCCTTTCGGATTGGCGAGTATTTTAACACTGGATGAACGGAAATCCGCCTGCAGAAAACACGGTTCGGATAAATCCTTTCACCCTAAAGGAGAATAGATATGTATCATTCAATGAAAATTGCAGGACTTGACAGAAATCTTCCTCTCTGCCCACTTAACGAAAAGCTTCAGATTGGTGCTTTCGTTATGTTTGGTGATGCAGAGCTTACGGTTGCTTGTGCAGATGCACTTCTTAAAAAAGCACCCGAATTTGATTACATAATCACCGCTGAAGCAAAGGGAATTCCCCTTGCACACGAAATGTCACGCCAGAGCGGTAAAAAATATTTTGTTGCAAGAAAGAAACCCAAGCTCTATATGACAGGTGTTTTTGATGTTGTTGTTAACTCAATTACAACAGAGGGCGAACAACACCTTTACCTTGACACGGCAGAAGCAGAGCAGATGAAGGGTAAAAAGGTTATAATTGTTGACGATGTTATTTCAACAGGCGAATCTCTCAAAGCAGTTGAAAAACTTATTGAAATGGCGGAAGTTAACTATGCAGGTGCTTTGGCAGTTCTTGCAGAGGGTGAAGCTGCAGACAGAGATGACATTATTTATCTTGAAAAGCTTCCTCTTTTTGATGCGGAAGGTAATGTTTTATAATGGCAGGAATACTTTATGTTGTGGGGACACCTATCGGAAATCTCGGAGATTTCTCTCCACGTGCGGTGCAGGTGCTTTCCGAATGTGATTTTATTGCCGCGGAAGACACAAGAGTAACAATAAAGCTGCTTAACCATTTTGGCATTAAAAAGCCCATGGTGAGCTACTATGAGCATAACCGTGCTCAAAGAGGCGGTGTTATAATTGACCGTCTTTTAAATGGTGAAAACTGCGCTCTTGTTTCCGATGCAGGTATGCCAATAATTTCCGACCCCGGTGAAGATTTAACAAAGCTTTGCCACGAAAACGGAATTCAGGTTCTTGCTGTGCCCGGTCCTTGCGCTTTTGTTACTGCCCTTGCAATTTCAGGTATGCCATCGGGCAGATTTACCTTTGAGGGTTTTTTGACTGTTTCAAAACAAAATAGGAAAAAGCATCTTGAAGACCTTGTTAACGAAAAGCGCACAATGATTTTCTACGAAGCACCTCACAAGCTTGCTTCCACTCTTGCGGATATGGCAAAATTCTGGGGGAACAGAAACATTGCTCTCGTTAAGGAAATCACAAAAATCCACGAAAATGTTGAGCGCACCACCCTTTTTGATGCAGCAGAAAAATATAAAGACGGTAGTGCAAAGGGTGAATATGTTCTCATTGTTGAGGGAAAACCCGAAGAAAAGGAAAAGGAAATCACTATTGAAGTAGCTGTAGAAATGGCGAGAAAGCTTGTTGAAGACGGTCTTTCCAAAAACGAAGCAGCCAAAGAAATCGCCAAAGAAACAGGACTGAAAAAGAGCGATATTTACAAATCTTTACAGAATGGGTGATTAAATGCTTTTTGGTGTTCAATGGTATTACTGGGTAATACTTTTAGTTGCAATAATTATTGCAATTTTTGCTTGGGGTAAGGCTCTTAAATCGGGTAAAGACCGTAGAGAAAGACTAAAAAAAGAAGCTGCTATATGGAAAAAAGATTATGAATTAAGAGAAAATTTTACTATTCTTACTGAAGAAAAGCTTAACTCCACAGAGGAAACAGAGCTTCTTCACGGAGTTGCTATGAATATTCAAGTAAAACTTGAAAAAGCAACAGATATGACCGAAAGCTTCAATTCTTTACCCAACGAAAAGAAATTCGTTTATGCTTTAGAATATTTTGACGAGGATGCAAAGAAAAGCCTTTCTTCTTTTTTCAAAAACAATGGCGAACCGCTTATCTCTATGGTTCCTGATGCTTTAAATGCAATCGGTGCCGGGAAATATGTTGAATATTATGCAACGCTTTTACCAATGTATGACCCTGATAGTGAGGTTTCCGTTGATTATAATATTATCGGTAAAGCAGATGAAGAATTTTCTTCTCTTTATAATTCCGATGAACTTTTAAGGCTATCGGCAAAATATATTTTAAAAAATAAAGAAATATTTTTATCATAATTAAATTAAAAAAACCAAAACTATAAAGGAGTTTTAAAAATGGCTTGTACATTTTATCTTTCTGCCTTTGCAGATGAAGCAGGTGGCGGAATTAAAGAACAAATTGCAGCTTTAAAGGCACATGGTATAACCCACATTGAGCCCCGCGGACTTGATGAAGGTAACATTTCTCTCTACACAGTCAAACAGGCCAAAGAGCTAAAAAAAATCCTTGATGACAATGGTATCGGTGTTTCCGCTATCGGTTCTCATTACGGTAAAATTGAAATCACTGATGATTTTGCACCTCATTTTGAGGATTTCAAAAACTGCGTTGAGGTTGCAAACATTCTCGGCACTGAAAGAATAAGAATGTTCAGCTTTTTCTTCACTAAAGGTCAGAGTCTCGAAGAATATCACGACGAGGTTTTTGAGAGACTTGACAAGATGTGCACTTATTCTCTTCAGAATGGGATCTGGTGCTGTCACGAAAACGAAAAAGATATTTACGGCGACATTGAAACCCGTTGCCTTGAAATATATAAAACCTTTGAGGGTAAAATTAAAGGTATTTTCGACCCTTCAAACTTTATTCAATGCGGTGTTGACATTCTCTCCGCTTATGAACTTTTGAAAGATTACATTGACTATTTCCATATTAAAGATTGCCTTTATGATGGCGGCAAGGTTCGTCCTGCAGGTCTTGGTGACGGCAACATTGTTGAGCTTCTCACAAGATTTTCAAAAGAAAAAGAGGGTGAGCACTTCCTTACTCTTGAGCCACATCTTAAAGTATTTGAGGGCCTTAAGGATTTAGAGGGTGAGGGTGGCACTGCTGACCAACTAAAAGACGACTACACCTACCCCACCAACCGTGCAGCATTTGATGCGGCAGCAGATGCACTTGACGTTTGCTTGGAAAAAGCGAATTTAACAGATATAACAGTAAGGAGTTTTTAATATGTTTAATCACGAAAATTTAAAAGGCAGAGTTGCAGTTGTTACAGGTGGCGGCGGTGTTCTCTGCGGTGGATTTGCAAAGGACCTTGCTCGCCAGGGTGTTAAGGTTGCAGTTCTTGACCTTAAAGAAGAATCTGCAAATCTTGTAGCAGAAGAAATTAAAGCAGAAGGCTTTGATGCTATCGGCGTTGCTTGTAATGTTCTTGATAAAGAAAGTCTTGAAAATGCAAGAAATATTATTAACGAAAAAATCGGTACTTGCGATATTCTTATTAACGGTGCAGGTGGTAACCACCCCAACGGCAACACAACAAAAGAAAAATTTGAGCTTTGCGATTTAACAGAAAAGGCAGAAGATGTTAAAACCTTCTTCGACCTTGACCCTAAAGGCATTGAATTTGTTTTCAATCTCAATTTCCTCGGCACACTCCTTACTACACAGGTTTTTGCTAAAGATATGGTTGGCAAAGAAAATGCAACAATCATTAACATTTCTTCAATGAACTCCTACAAACCTCTTACAAAAATCCCTGCATACTCTGCAGCAAAAGCGGCTATTTCAAACTTCACTCAGTTTATGGCAGTTCATTTCTCTGAGGTTGGTCTTAGAGTTAACGCTATTGCACCCGGTTTCTTCTCAACAAATCAGAACAAAGCTCTTCTTTACAACGAAGACGGCTCTCTCACTCCCAGAAGTGAAAAAATCCTCGGCCACACCCCTCTCGGCAGATTTGGTGTTCCCGAAGACCTTACAGGTACTCTTCTTTTCTTAAGTGATGAAACCTATTCTAAATTCGTAACAGGTGTAATCATCCCCGTTGACGGCGGTTTCTCAGCTTATTCAGGTGTTTGATTTGACTGCATAAAGTTATGCCCCTCAGTTTTTATCTGAGGGGCATTTCTTATTTTACGGTAATAGTTTCATAATAGCTATCAGGATGCAAAAAGAAATCCACTGTATCTGATGGTGTATAATTCCATTCAGCTATAACCTTATAAGTGTAAACCGAATCTTTCTTTGCTTTTTCATCTATCCATCGGAAATATTTTTTACCCTTAATTGTAGTTAAGCTACCGGTAACGTTATCATATTTCCTCCATTTAGTTGAACCTTCAACCTGACGATATACCACATAATTTGTGCACCAATCATCATAGTGCTCCCAATACAAGGTAACTGTTCCGTCGCTATTGCGAACACCTTTATATATCTCAGGTTTTTTCCCGACATCTACGCAACCATAGTGTCTGACGGTGTTCAAATCCGAAAGGACAACATCCATAACGTAAGAAAAATAATAATCCTTTGCCGAAACATCAAAATCCATTTGAATTGTATATGAGCTTTCACCGGTTTCTTCAACAACAATTTGTTTTGTTCCGCTCTCGGTACCATCAGTATAGGTAAATATATACCTATCAGCACCTTCAACAGCATCAAATTTCAAAGTTGCGCCTTCTGCTGTTGATTCAGCTGAAAAGCCCTCAAATCCATCTTTAAGAAACTGAGCAGTAACGGGTGCGGCATCAAAAGCAGTTCTGTTACCATCAACAACATAAACCACAGAAACTGTATACTCTCCGTTTTCATTTGAGCGTGGTAAACTATTCCTATCTACTACAAGCGAAGTGCCTTCGTCACTCTCCGGTTTCACTTGAGCCCATTTTTTATTAGCGTAATCATATGCATATAGCTCAACCGTTGCTTCTTCGTCAGCTATTTCAAAGTATATTTCACCTCTGTAATCAAATGAAACAAATTTTATTTTTTCGGTTCTTGTTATTTCGGATTCAGGCAATCTTGAATATGAGGGACTCGCCTTATAGCACGATGTCTGCTCAACACCATTATAAACACCTTTTACGAGATATGTATAAGCAATATAATCTTCAACATCCTCGTCAAAATATTCAATTAGTGCATCTTTTTCAACACCGTCTATTGTATCAACCAAAACGAATTCAGAATTTTCATCACCAGTTCTTCTGTAGACATTATAAGACTGTGCTCCACTATCTTGCCAGCATACCGTCATACCATTAACAGTTATTGCGGATTTGGTTACAACCCATGGATAATATTCCATTTCATAAACGGTATTTATGGGTGTTTCAAAGCTATTGTTGTAAAGAGCTGTAACAGTGTATTTAATCGTGCCCATTCTCTCTGTTACAAATCTACAATTCAATGTAAAACCAGACTCAGCTTTTTCGTGGCTAACAGTTTTATACAGTTCCCATTCGCCCGCTTCGTTTTCTATATAAACGTTATATTGATTAGCAAAATCGACTGTTTCCCAGCTTATAGTTGCGCCCTCTTGATTAGAAACAAATCTATGAGAAACCTTCGGTTCACCAAGCACAACAAACTCTTTACCGTCAGCATAATAACTGCCTTTGCCGTTTTCGCCTTCTGAACGAACTGTATAAATATATGCACTGTCTAAGTCTGCCGTTGTATCTGTAAATTCAGCAGCAGCTGCATCTACTGTGCCAACCTGAGTCCAACCTTCTGATTTATCGAGAGGTCTTCTTAATACAGAGTATCCGCTAACACCTTCAACTGCATTCCATGAAACTGAAATACCTGTTTCTGCTACTGCAACATCATTAAGTGTAGGTGCTGATAAGAAGGTTACGGTATTCTTAGTATCTGTATAATAAGAGCTTGTTGCTTTACCGTAGTCTGTTGAAATAACCGCTTTTACGGAATACATATAATTCTTGCCGTTTTTTGCAGTTTTATCTTTATATGTAGTGCTTGAACAATTGGTTTTTATTGTTTTCCAATCGCCACCATCTTCTTTTCGCAAAATGTTATATTTCGCTTTACTTGAAGTCTTATTCCACTTTATTTCAACAGTGTTATTATAAATTGTATTAACAGATTCGATTTTGGGAGTTTTTGCAAAAAGGCAGGTAAGACCTGAATAAAGGTACCTTGAAGCAGTACCCTTTTTGTTTAAAGCCTTAACTGAATAAATATAGTTTGCGTTCTTGTTCTTTACGGAAGTGTCTGTAAAGCTTGTTTTTGAGCTACTAACTGAACCGACTCTTGTCCATTTTGTGCCTGTAATGCTTCTGCGGTAAATATAATATTTATTTGCGCCGCTGAGCTTACTCCATTTAACATAAGCACCTTTGGTGGTATTCTTGGCTTCCTTAAGAACTACTACCTTGTTTTTAAAATCTGCGCTTCTTTTAACGGTAATTTTATATTCATACATTGAATTCTGGTCAACATCCACGCTACCGTCGGAATAAATCTTTGCGGCATATGTTACCAGATAATAGGTTCTTGAGGAATAATTACCTGTTAACTTGATTTTTTCTGTAAAAGAATATGTACCTTTATCGCAGGAAACAATATTGCTGTCTTTAAGCTTGGTATATTTTTTATCTGCATAAATTTCATAAGCGAAATAACTGTTGTTCTTCTTGGAATTAATATAGAAATTAATGTAGTCATAATCGCCATAAAGCTTAACGGATTGTACGGTTTTTGTGCCTTTTGCATTAGTGGGCGCCATATAACCCAAGTTAAGTTTACTTACAGTAAGACTTGCGGCTTCTGCGGCAATACCCATAATGGAAACAAGGGTCACAAGCACCAAAACAATTGAAATCACTCGTCTTGTCATTTTCATAAAAAGTCTCCTTTCAATTTAATAGATTTCTCTATCAGATTAGTACACTTATATTTTATCATACTATATTTTCGTAGTCAACATAAACAAACAAAAATATCGCCCCTTGGAAACCAAGGAGCAATAAATAAATTTTTCTTATGCTGCAGGATTTGTTGTTTCAGGTTCTGTTACAGGTTCTGTTGTAGATTCAGTAATATCAGGATTTGTTGTTTCAGGTTCTGTTGTAGATTCAGTAACATCAGGATTTGTTACATCAGGAACTGTAACATCAGGGTCTGTTACATCCGGAACTGTAACATCAGGGTCTGTTACATCAGGAATCTCGGGTGCAACATAAATATATTCGATACCTGTTCTGTTATAGCTACCTTTATTATTTGCAGCTTCAGAACGCACGCTATAAACATAGCCTGTTTCAATATTTGCAGAAGTATCAATAAAGCTTGTTGCATTTGCACCAACTTTGCCAACAGAAGACCATCCTGTTGAACCGTCACTGTTCTTTCTGAGAATTGTGTAACCCTTTGCACCGCTTACAATATACCAGCTTATGTTAATACCGTTTTCAACTGCAACCGCATCCTTGAGAGTTGGCATTCTAAGATAAGTTACTGCCTTATCGGAGTTTGAATAATATGCACTTGTTGCAGTACCAAAGTATGCCGGAACTTTAGCTCTTACTGTATAAGTGTATTTTTTGCCACTCTTTACAGATGTATCTGTATAGGTTGTGCCTGTGTAGTTGGATTTTATTTTTTTCCAATCACCGCTACCAGTTTTTCTGTAAATATCATATTTAGCTTTTGAAGAGGTTTTTCCCCACTTAATTTCAATCCCATTGTTATACTTAACCGCAATTGATTTCATTACAGGTGTTCTTGCAAAATTGTTTATAATACCCGAATTAAGATATCTTGTAGTGTCTCCCTTTTTGTTTATCGCCTTAACAGTATAGCGATAATCTCCGTTCTTTTTCTTTAAAGATGTATCTGTAAAGCTTGTTTTTGAACCGCTTACTGTTCCGACTCTCTTCCACTTTGTGCTTGTTTCTGCTCTACGGTAAATGTAGTATTTGCTTGCACCATTTACCTTATACCAGTTAACCTGCGGACCATTGCATGTATTGCTTGTTGATCTGAGAACAACAACATTCTTTTTAAAAGAGGGATTTCTATCAACTTTAACTTTAAACTGACGGAAAGATTCTACACTCACTATGGCATTCCCGTCCTCATCAAAATATGCAGCATATGTAAACATATAATATGTTTTAGAACTATATTTACCCTTTAACTTAATTTTACGAGGTGCTTTAAATCCTCCGTTAGAAACGGTCTCATAACCGGAATCAATAACATCGGTTCCCTCTTCATCACTACAAATCTCATAGAACAAATATATCCCTTTTGCACCTGCCTTACCTTTTAAGAACAGATAATCATAATCACCGTACAAATAAACAGTATCAAGTTCCTTATTATATTTACTGTTAGTGGGAACTAAATAAGCTCCTCCAAAACTACTGCTTGTAAATATTATATCTGCCGCATAAGCAGTGACACTTACAACAGATACCAACATTACCACAATCATTGCAACCGCCAATATTCGCTGTATTGTTTTCATAATAATACTCCTTTCGGTAATTCTATTTTATTAGTGCAATTAAATTCTACCACATTAATAAAAAATAGTCAATAAAAATATCGCCCCTTGAAACCAAGGAGCGATAATGTTTTTTATGCTGCAGGATTTGTTGTTTCAGGTTCTGTTACAGGTTCTGTTGTAGATTCAGTAACATCAGGATTTGTTACATCGGGAACTGTAACATCGGGAACTGTAACATCAGGTTCTGTTACTTCAGGATACACAACCTTATTTTCCACAAAATTAAAGAATACAGAGTCGGAATAATCACTGAAAATTTTGTTGTCTCTTGTTGCACGAACTCTGAACTCCATAAGCTCTACACCCGGCCAATTACAACTGAAATTCCTACTACTACTCTCAGAAGCTAATCTCCATTCAACGTTACCAAACCTATAAAATACTTGATAGTGTGTGGCGTTTTTAACAGCATCCCAGGATAAATCCGGACCGCCATAATAATCATCTGCTACAATATTTATCACCGGTGCATCAAGAATAATGTATTCAATACCGGATCTGTCATAGCTACCTTTATTTTTAGATGCTTCGGAACGAACGCTGTAAATATAACTAACATCGGGTAAGGCAGTTTCATCGGTAAATGTTGTAACATCTGCGCCAACCTTTCCAACAGAAGACCAACCTGTTGAGCCATCACTGTTCTTTCTGAGAATTGTGTAGCCCTTTGCACCGCTTACTGAATCCCAAGTTATAGTCATACCTGTTTCAGCAGGAGTAATACCGGTAAGGGTGGGTGCTTTGAGATAGGTTACAGCCATATCAGAAT
This sequence comes from Acutalibacteraceae bacterium, assembly GCA_045594685.1. Taxonomy (GTDB): domain Bacteria; phylum Bacillota; class Clostridia; order Oscillospirales; family Acutalibacteraceae; genus DTU089. The sequence goes on from JAZNYZ010000047.1 coordinate 9,276, forward strand.
TTGCATAATAAGAGCTTGTTGCTTTACCATAGCTTGTGGAAAGAACGGCTTTTACTGAATAAGTATATTTCTTGCCATTCTTTGCTGTTGTATCTTTATAACTTGTTCCGGAATAGTTGGATTTAATCGTTTTCCAGCTTCCGTCGCCCTCTTTACGCATAATGTTATATTTTGCTTTGCTTGAGGTGCTGTTCCATTTAACTTCAATTGCGTTATTATATGCAACAGCAATTGATTTCATAGTGGGTGTTTTTGCAAAAAGTGCAGTAAGACCAAAATAGAGGTATCTTGATGCTGTACCTTTCTTGTTTACGCCTTTAACAGAGTAAACATAATTACCATTTTTATTTTTTACAGATGTATCTGTGAAGCTTGATTTTGAACTACTTACTGTTCCTACTCTTGTCCACTTTGTTCCTGTAATGCTTCTGCGATAAATATAATATTTACTTGTCCCGCTAAGCTTACTCCAAGTTATGTAAACACCTTTTGTTGTGTTCTTTGTTTCTTTAAGAACAACCACTTTATCATCATAACTTGCACTTCTTTTTACGGAAATTTTATATTCACGCAAAGAATTCTTATCAATATCCACGCTACCATCAGAATACACATTAGCGGCATATGTGAATAAATAGTAAGTTTTTGTGCTGAAATTTCCTTTTAACTTGATTTTTGCAGGGATATTGTATTTACCTTTATCACAATATGTTGCACCACTGTCAACAAGTTCTGTATAATCGGCATCTGCATATATTTCATAACCGAAATACGCATTATTTTTCTTTGCATTAATATAAAAATTAATGTAGTCATAATCACCGTAAAGCGTAACTTTACTGAGGGTTTTGGTACCTTTTGCATTAGTAGGTGCCATATAGCCCAAATTTAATTCATTAACTGAAACACTTGCAGCTTCGGCGACGATACCCATAAAAGAAACAAGGGTAACAATTACCATAAAAACCGAAAGTACGCGTTTTGCCATTTTCATAATAATACTCCTTTCAAAACGATAGATTTCTACCGAATTAGTACACTTGCATTCTACCACATTTAATTTTGAGAGTCAATACAAAAAATAAAAAAGTGCAACCCCGTTTTTTGAGGTTGCACAACTTATATTTAATCAGTTCATTTTATTCAGCCTTAGTAGCTTCTAAAGCTTCTCTTTTTGCAATTTTTTCCTGAATTTCTTTTTCAAGTTTTTTCTGCTTCTTTTGATATACAAGATACCAAACAACACCGATTACAACAAATATTGCCGCGATGATGATAAGAAGAGAGAATGAACTGTCTTCAACTTTGATTGTAACTGCATCATAGTTGATGTAGTAGCAACCATCGAAAGCATTATCAGCATAGTCTGTAAGGTTGCTGTAAACGATGAATTCACGAAGTTCATCGCAAGATGCGAATGCATAGCTACCGATATCTCTTGCACTTTCAGGCATTGTGATTGTTGTTATGCTATCGCAATCAAAGAAAGCTTCTTCGCCGATGTTACCAAAGCCCTCTGCAAATACGATTCCTGTGAGTGCGTCACAATTATAGAATGCTCTGTTTGCAATATTCTTAACAGTTTCGGGAACTTTATATTCGCCTTTTTTACCTGCGGGGTAAAGAGCGATAGTTTCAAATACTAATGAACCATCCTCTGCTTTTTCTTCGTTTGCAACAAGAACTACACCATCAAGTGATTTATAGAAAGCATTGCCTTCTGCAACATCAATTGATTTAAGAGCTGTGCAACCATCGAAGCTTACAGGGTCAAGCTCTGCAAGAGTTGCAGGAAGAGTGATAGATTTAAGGCTTTCACAACCGCTGAAAGCATATTTACCGATTTTTTCTGCGCCTGCAATTTCAACCTTGGAAAGTTTCTTACAACCGGCAAAAGCATCGGAAGGAATAAGTTTAACGCTTTCGGGAATTGCTACAGCTTTCAATGAGGAACAACCCTCAAAAGCACCTGCACCAATTGTTTCAACGCCATTTGCAATTGTTAATGCTTTAAGTGCTTTAACACCTTTAAATGCGCCAACGCCGATATATTTAACATTTTCGGGAATAGCTACAGAAGCTACTGATGAACCTGCGAAAGCATTGTCACCAATCTTAACAAGAGTTTTAGGAAGAAGAACTGTTGTAACTGCTTCGTTGTTTACTGCATTATCTGCAATAGCAACTGTTCCTTCTTCAACAACAACATTTGAAACAGAACCTTTAACCTTATAAAGGATTTTACCTGCGTAAACCAAACCATTTGCATTTTTGAACCAAGCAGTGTTATCAAGAGCATTACCTTGAACTTCTGCAAGAGAAGCAGGAAGGCTGATTTCTGCAACATTCTTTGCAAGCTCAAAAGCATTTGCTTTAATTACTTCAGTACCATCTGCTACGATGAGAGATGTTGTGTTCTTGTTTCCTGCAAGAACAAGTGTTTTTCCGTCTGCTGAATAAATAGCAGAACCAACCGTTTTGAAATTTTTGCTATCTTTATCAACTGTAATCTTAACAAGGGAGTTACATCCACTGAAAGCATTACCGCTGAAAGATTTAAGAGACGCAGGAAGATTTACTGCAACAAGCTTTTCGCAATCTGCAAAAGCACCGTCGCCAAGTTTTTCAACATTTTTACCAATGTAAAGGTCTGTAAGTTTTTTGTTGCCTGCAAATGCTTCACTGTTAATCTTTGCAACACCATCGCCAAGGTTAACACTCTTAAGACCTGCATTTTTGAATGCGGAGTTTGCGATGTCGTGAAGAGTATCAGGAAGCTTGATTTCTTTAAGAGCACCGCAATTTTCGAAAGCGGATGCTGCAATGTATTTAAGACCTTCATTAAAGGTTACTTTGCTGAGTTTCTTTGCATTTTTAAATGTGCTACTGTTGATTTTTTCAACATTTGCGGAAATTTCTATTTCTTCAAGCTGTGAGTCTTCAAAAGCATTAAGACCAATATATCTGAGAGCGGGTTCTTCCGCAAGCTTCACTGCAGAAATCTTTGCGTTTTTAAATGCATAATCTCTGATTTCTTCAACACCCTGAGCAAGCTCATATGTACCTGTTTTACCCGCAGGGAACGTAACAAGTGCACTACCCTTTTTATTATATAGAACACCGTCAATTGAAGAGAATTCTTTGTTGTTATCAACAACATTGATTGTTTCAAGTGTTGTGTTGCCAACGAAAGCATTTGCACCTACAGCATTGATATTTTTGCCGAACTCAATTTCCTTGAATTTTGTATTTGCAAAAGCAAAGTCACCAATATCAGAAAGGGTTTCGGGGATTTTGATTTCTTCAAGAGCAACGCAACCTGCGAATGCTTCGTAACCAATTGTTGCAAGAGTTGTTTCAGAGAAATCTGCAACCTTAAGAGAAGAACAACCCTTGAAAGCACCGGCATCAAGAACACCCATAGCGTCATCAAAGTTTACTTCTTTAAGATTTGTGCAGTTCTGGAATGCATAAAGACCGATTTCCTCAACATCGGGACCAAATGTTACGGTTTCAATATAGTCACAACCGAGGAAAACATAATCTTCAATAAGAGAAACACCCTTGGGAATTTCAATATTTTTCACCTGACCCTTAACGCCGTAAGTAACACGACCGAAGCTAAGAGCACCATCAGGCTGAGCATTTTCCCAAGCAGTATCTTTAAAAGCATCTACTGCTACATTTTTAAGGTTTTTATGCTCTTTGACGTCTGCAAGAGCAGTACAACCTGCGAAACATTTTTCGGGAACTGCTGTAACTGATTCGGGATATTCAAACTCTTCAAGAGCAGAACAGCCTTCAAAAGCAGATGCACCCAGAGATGTGAGAGATTCTGTTTTTGTAACCTCTTTAAGAGCAGTACAATCTTTAAAGGCTCTGTCTTTAACTGTAACGATTTCACTGTTGAACTTAACGCTTACAACAGTTGAGTTACCTTCAAAGCAACCTTCACCAACAGCAATTACACTCAAGCCACCTAATTTAGTGGGGAGCTTAACTTCTGTTTCATTACCTACATACTTAACGAGCTCAACTGCAGAACCTGCATCGACTTTGATATATTCATAGCCGTCTTCGGTTTCTTTGTTGAGTTCAATTTCTTTTGCAGAAATAGTAACTTCTTCATCTTCTGCAAAAACAGATATGGGAGTGGCGGCAACAAAAACAAATACAAGAATAAATGCTAAAATGCCGCACAGGGGTTTTTTAAATGCTGTCATAAAACAACGTCCCTTCAAAAATAGATTACCGTAAACTTTACAGATAGACTAATTATAATATAAACACCCTTGGTTGTCAAGCAAACTGACATTAACCAAAGGTGTTTTAAATCTTTAATTATTAACAAATTTTAATGCTTTTTTATGTGTAAAATGCCACCACAATTATCTCTGAACTCGGCCTGAACCGTCGCCACCTGCAAGTTTTTCAACCTCTTTAACACCAACACGGTTAAAGTCGCCCTCAACAGAGTGTTTAAGAGCAGATGCTGCAACTGCAAATTCAATTGCTTCCTGAGTGGATTTACCATTAAGAAGAGCGTAAATAAGTCCGCCACCGAAAGAGTCGCCACCGCCTACACGGTCAACGATATGGAGATGGTAGGATTTTGAGAAGCAATAATTTTCGCCATCATAAAGCATACCTGCCCAATCGTTATCACTTGCAGAAATTGATGTTCTTAAAGTGATTGCGACCTTTTCAAAACCAAATTTATCTGCAAGCTGTTTCGCAACTGATTTATAACCTTCATGGTTGAGCTTACCACCATAAATATCAGTATCTTCTGCTTCAATACCGAAAACATCCTTTGCATCTTCCTCGTTTGAAATGCAAACATCAACATACTGACAAAGGTCTGTCATCGCTTTTCTTGCTTCTTCTCTTGTCCAGAGTTTGCCTCTGTAGTTAAGGTCACAGGAAATCTTAACGCCTTTTGCTTTTGCTGCTTTGCAAGCCTCACGGCAGATATCAACAAGGTTTTCGCCTAAAGCGGGAGTGATACCTGTGAAATGGAACCAATCAGCACCATCAAAGATAGCGTCCCAATCAAAATCGGAAACAGAAGCCTGCTGAATAGAAGAATATTTACGGTCATAAATGCAGACAGAACCTCTTTGAGAAGCGCCTTTTTCAAGATAGTAAATACCAACTCTTTCGCCACCTCTTACAACCTTTGAGGTATCAACACCGAAATATCGAAGAGAGTCAATTGCTGCCTGACCAATCGCGTGGTCGGGAAGCTTTGTAACAAAAACGCTTTCCATTCCGTAATTTGCTAGAGAAACAGAAACATTTGCCTCGCCACCACCGAAGGTAGCCTGCATTTTATCATTCTGGAAGAATCTATAATAACCTTCCGGTGCAAGACGGAGCATTATTTCCCCAAATGTAACAACTTTTGCCATTATTTCCTTGCCTCCTTAACAATTTCAACACTCTTTTTACAAAGCTCGATAATTTCATCCCATTTCTGATTATCAATGAGATCTGCCGTAACCATATAAGAACCGCCACAAGCCGCTATAACAGGACAAGAAAGGTACTCTTTAAGGTTGTTAAGACCGATACCTCCTGTGGGCATTACCTTGAACATCGGGAAGGGAGCGCTCATAGCCTTGATTTTAGCAAGCCCACCTGACTGCTCTGCAGGAAAGAATTTGAGAACCTCAAGACCAAATTTAAGAGCAGCATGGTAATCTGTGGGGGTTGTGCAACCGGGGTAAATAGGCATATTTTTCTCCACACAGTATTTAACGATTTCGGGGTCAAAGCCGGGGGTCACAATAAACTGAGCTCCTGCGGCAATAGCCTTGTCAACGTGCTCGGTTGTGAGAACTGTACCTGCACCAACAAGCATTTCGGGACAAGCTTCTTTCATAAGTCTGATTGCAGTATCTGCACCTGCGGCTCGGAATGTTACCTCTGCAACGGGCACACCACCCTCGCAAAGAGCTTTTGCAAGAGGAGCGGCATCTCTTTCGGGGTTATTAAGCTTAATAACGGGAACAACGCCGATATTGGAAATTTTTGTGTTCATTTCGTTCATTTTATTTTGACTCCTTTTCACAAGCCTCAAAAAGACCGTTAATATATGCAGCGCCTAAAGCTCTGTCAAAAAGACCGTAGCCGGGTTTACCTGTTTCGCCCCAAATCATTCTGCCGTGATCAGGACGAACATAGCCCTCGTAATTATTATCTGCAAGAGCTTTAACAATTTTAAACATATCAAGAGAACCGCAATCGGAAAGATGAGCGCGTTCTTCAAATGAGCCATCTTCCATAATCTTAACGTTTCTTATGTGCATAAAGGCGATTCTGTCTGCTTTAGCATATTTTTCAACCATCGCCGGAATATCGTTACTCTTTGCGCAACCAAGACTGCCTGTGCAAAGGCAAAGACTGTTTGCGGGACTGTCAACGATGGAAAGCATTCTGTCGAGATTTTCCTCGTTAGTGATAATTCTCGGAAGTCCGAAAATGGGATAGGGCGGGTCATCGGGGTGAATTGCCATTCTCACATCACATTCCTCTGCAACGGGAATAACTTTTTTAAGAAACTTCTCAAGATTTTCCCATAAGCCTTCTTCGCCGATTTCGCCGTAGGCAGTTATAAGCTCACGAACTTCTTCCTGAGAGTAGCTTGAATCCCAACCGGGAAGATGAATATCGTCTTTAAGCGGATCAAGCCCCCTCATCTGCTCCCAATACATAACGAGCGAGGTTGAGCCGTCCTCTGCCGGCTTATCAAGCTGTGTCCTCGTCCAGTCAAAAACCGGCATAAAATTGTAGGTAATGCATTTTACACCATACTTTGCACAGCGGCGTATGTTCTCACAGTATACCTCCGTGAGCCTGTCAGCATCACCGCGGCCAAGCTTAATATTCTCGTGAACCGGAACCGATTCAACAACGTCAAAAAGGAGTCCGGCAGCCTCGCAGTCCGCCTTCATCTTAGCAAGGCTCTCCTCGGGCCATACCTCACCGGGTTTAACGTCGTATATTGCGCTGACGACGCTTCTCATACCGGGTATCTGTCTTATATTCTCAAGCGTTACAGGGTCTGATTCTCCATACCATCTGAATGACATTTTCATAGCAACAATCTCCCTTTCTTATTTTAAATTTATTTTAA
>JAZNYZ010000048.1:0-27472 GCA_045594685.1 Acutalibacteraceae bacterium
TTTCTAAAACCTTAAAAAGGAGTGCTTAATTATGACAACAAACAAAACCGTTCTTGCCTGGATTGATGAGATGAAAGCTCTTGTAAATCCTGACAATGTAGTTTTCATTGATGGCAGCGAAGAACAAATTGAAAAGCTTCGTGCCGAGGCAGTTGCCAGTGGCGAGCTTGAAAAACTTAATGAAGAGCTTTTACCAGATTGCTATCTTCACAGAACTAAGGTTAATGACGTTGCACGTGTAGAGGGCAGAACCTTTATTTGCGCAAGAGAAAAAGAAAATGCAGGCCCTACAAATAACTGGATGGATCCTAAAGAAGCATACGAAATGCTTTATGGCATCGCTAAGAATAGCTACAAAGGTCGTACAATGTACGTTATTCCTTTCTCAATGGGCCCTATTGGCTCTCCTTTAGCTAAAATCGGTGTAGAGCTTACCGATTCTATCTACGTTGTTCTTAACATGGTTATTATGACCCGTGTTTCTAACGAAGTTTGGACCGCTCTTGGCGACAGCAATGACTGGGTTCGCGGTTTACACTGCCGTTGCGATATTGACGAAGAAAAGAGATACATCTGCCAGTTCCCCGAGGATAACACCATTATTTCCGTTAACTCCGGTTACGGCGGAAACGTTCTTTTAGGCAAAAAGTGCTTCGCACTCCGTATTGCTTCTTACCAAGGCTGGAAGGAAGGCTGGATGGCTGAGCATATGCTTATCCTTGGTATTGAAAATCCCAAGGGTGAGGTTAAGTACGTTGCAGCTGCATTCCCCTCTGCTTGCGGTAAAACCAATCTCGCTATGATGATTCCTCCTAAGTACCTTCGTGATAAGGGCTACAAGGTATGGACTGTTGGTGACGATATTTCTTGGATGAGAATAGGTGAAGACGGCAGACTTTGGGCTATTAACCCTGAAAACGGCTTCTTCGGTGTTGCCCCCGGTACCAACGAAAAATCCAATTACAATGCTCTTGCTTCTACTAAGAAGGGCACTATCTTTACCAACGTTGCTCACAATTTAGATAACAACACAGTTTGGTGGGAAGGCTTAGATAAAAATCCTCCCGAAAACGCTATTGAGTGGAAGGGCAACCCATGGAACGGCAAAACCTCTGAAGAGAAGGGCGCACATCCTAATAGCCGCTTTACTGCCCCTGCAGTTAACTGCCCCTGCATTTCTTCCGAGTTTGAAAGCCAGAGCGGCGTTCCCATTTCTGCTATCATCTTCGGTGGTCGTCGTGCAAAAACTGCTCCCCTTGTATATCAATCAAAGAGCTGGGAGAACGGTGTATTCGTAGGCTCTGCAATGGCTTCTGAAACTACTGCTGCTGCTTCCGGTGCAGTTGGTGTTGTTCGCCGCGATCCTATGGCTATGCTTCCTTTCTGCGGTTACCATATGGGTGACTATTTCCGTCATTGGTTAGAGATGGGTAAAAAGCTTGGTGACAAGGCTCCTAAAATCTTTAACGTTAACTGGTTCCGTCTTGATGATGAAGGTCACTTCATCTGGCCCGGTTTCGGTGACAATATGCGTGTTCTCAACTGGATTATCGACCGTTGCGAAGGCAAGGTAGATGCAGTTGAAACTCCTATCGGCTTTGTTCCCAAGGCTGAGGATATTGACCTTACCGACCTTGATTTTGATATTGAAACCTTGAAATCAATTCTTGAGGTTGATAAAGAAACTTGGATTAAAGAAGCTGCTGAGATTGAAGAGCATTACAAGAAGTTCGGCGACAGACTCCCCGAAGAGCTTGTTAATCAGCTTAACACTCTTAAAGCAAACCTTAAATAATTAAGGCTTAAATAAAAAGCAAACGGTGGGCGAAAGCCCACCGTTTTTTCGTATTTAATGTAATGGGTAATCTTCGGGGAAGAAGGTGAACATTAAAAGGTGTTCGGCATCGGCGTCATTAACGTATCCGTCGCCGTTGAAATCGCAGCTTTGGTCTACGGGATAATCCTCGGGGAAGAAGGTGTGCATTAGCAGGTATTCGGCATCGGCATCGGTAACGCCTTCTATACCGTCAACATCACCGGGGACATAACGGCCTCTACCGCACTCAGTGCAAATATTATTATCATTAAAGTTATGATCTAAAACCTCGCGAAATTCAAAGCACACGTTGCACGCTTTGTCACAAGCGTTATCATAACTATGATTTTCGCTACCAATACAACTATTATAATACCATGTGGCATTAGTAAAATCTAAATTTTCCTCACCAATAGAAATTTTCGCTTTATCCTCTTCGCTTCCGCGATAATATACGTTTTTGAGGTTTCCACACATTCTAAATGCTTCTGCGCCAATACTAGTAACACTATTTGGTATGGTTATATTTGTTAGTTTAAAGCAACCCAAAAATGCATAATTGCTAATGTTGGTAACGCTATTCCCAATAGTTATATTTTCAAGTTTTTCGCAATACGAAAATGCAGCCCAGGGGATATTAGTAACACCATTTCCAATAGTTGCGTTTTTAAGGTTATAACAATTTTCAAACGCGTTTTCACCAATAGTAACAACGCTATCTGGCACGATTATACTTGGTAGGGCATTACAATCATGAAATGCATATTCACCAATGTTAATAACGCTATCAGGTATGTTTATATTTAGCAGGTTATAACATTTATTAAATGCATATTCACCAATACTAGTAACACTATTTCCGATAGTTATGCTTGTGAGGTTATTGCAATTACGAAACATCTCATCAACAATACTAGTAACACCATTTCCGATAGTTACGTTTGTAAGGTTAGAACAATTAAAAAAAGCTCGGATACCAAGGTTTTTTACACTATCTGGTATGGTTACGCTTGTAAGGGCACCGCAATTTCGAAATGCAAAATTATCAATAGTAATAACGCTGTCGGGTATGTTTATGTTTGCGAGTTTGGTACAGCCACCAAACGCAGCAGGCCCTATATTTTGTATTCCATTAGCGAGGGTTACACTTGTTAGATCATAACAAGATGCAAATGCCTCACCATCAATGCTTGTTACGCTATTTGGGATAGTTATGCTTGCGAGTTTAGTACATCCAAGAAATGCCCCATAACCAATATTTGTTACGTTATTGGGAATGGTTACGTTTGTAAGGTTAAAGCAACTATAAAATGCATATTTACCTATATTAGTAATACTGGTGGGAATGGTTACATTTGTAAGGTTAGAGCATCTACAAAATGCATAATCACCTATATTTGTTACTCCTTCTTTAATAATTGCTTCTGTTATATTTGTTCCCCAAGGCAGATTGCTATGGAAATGGTTTTCCATAGCTCCATTGCCGCTAATGGTAAGCACGGTACCATCAAGTGACCAGGTGCAATCACCTGTTTTGCCGCTTGTTGCCGCACTTGCAGTAAATTCAAACGCGCCTAGTGGCATAGCGGTTACAAGTAAAACCGCAACCAAAAGAATAGACAATAATTTTTTCATTTTATGTATCCTCTTTATTTTTAAATTATATTTTGACTTTATATAGTCCGTTTACTTAATAGCGAAAAAGCAAAGATAATATAGCAAGTATACTAATGCATTTAAGAAGTTATGTGGTGCAAATAAGTTTTTATTATTTATTATCGCATTTTAAAACTTCTTCTGCCGCCATTAAAATTCCTGCTTTCGCGGTATGAAAATTCAGTCCGCCTTGCATCCAAACGGCAAAAGGCTCTCTTAGTGGGGCGTCTGCCGAAAGCTCTATTGAGGAGCCTAAGGTAAAGGCGCCTGCCGCCATAATAACCTGATCATCATAGCCGGGCATATCCCAAGGCTCAGGGGTAAGGTGAGAGTCAACGGGGGCGCCGCTTTGAAGTCCCTTGCAAAAAGCAATAAGTCGGTCACTTCTTTCAAGCAAAATTGCCTGAATAATATCGGCACGACTTTCATTCAAAGCGGGAGTAACACCAAATCCCATTTCGGTAAATAGCGCCGATGCATAAACCGCCGCCTTTAAAGCCTCACCCGTAACGTGTGGCGCGTTAAAAATTCCCATATAAAGCTCACGGTTGTGACCAAGAGATGCACCAACTTCACGGCCAACACCTGGTGCAGTCATACGAAAGGCGCATTTTTCTACTAAGTCTGCCCTACCTGCAATATATCCGCCCGATGGGGCAATTCCGCCACCCGGATTTTTTATAAGTGAGCCTGCCATTAAATCGGCGCCAACGGCGGTGGGCTCTATTTTTTCTACAAATTCGCCGTAGCAGTTATCCACCATAATTATGGCATCACTACCTGCCGCGCGAACGGTTTTGCAAATTTCTTCAATATCTTTAATTTTAAGACTTGGGCGAAGGGAATATCCGCGTGACCGCTGAATGTACACCATTTTTGGATTTTCTGCCTTTACCGCCTTTTCAATGGCTAAAAGATCAGGCATACCGTCACCGTTTAAGGCAACCTCTTTATATTCTACGCCAAAATCGGCAAGCGAGCCATCAACCTTTTCATCACAACCAAGAACTCCGATAAGGGTGTCGTATGGTCTGCCGGTCACACAAAGCATTTTATCGCCGGGGCGAAGCACACCAAAAAGCGCAACGGTAAGGGTGTGGGTGCCGCTTGCAAAGGAATGGCGAATTAAAGCGTCCTCTGCACCTAAAATTTCGGCTAAAATTTTGTCTAAATCATCTCTGCCCTTATCACCGTAGCCGTAGCCTGTGGTCACGTTAAAGTTGCTTTCGCTTACCCTACCGTTAATAAAAGCGCGAAGTACCTTAAGCTGATTATGTTCGGTAATTTTATCTATGTTTTCAAAAGTGCTTTTTACGGATTTGGTGGCCTTTTCATCGAGCTTACAAAGCCGTTCGGATATATTAAAAAAATCTAACATACTTATTATTCCTTTATATTATAAATTGCTGTTTTGCCGCATACTTTAAACCCGTTTTTTATGTAAAAGGGAATGACGCCATCCTCTGCGGCGGCGAAAATTTTTCGCCCGTTCAAGCCTTCGCAAAGCAGGTTTAAAGCATTGCTTCCAAGCCCTGTTTTGCGAGAACTGATTTTAGTAGCAACTCCGCTTATTACTGCGGCATTATTTGTTATATGTGAAGCAACGCAAACAGCCGAAGCCTTTAAAACAGCGGCGGCAGTGCCATGCCTTATTCGGTGGCAAAGGTCTACGTAAAAGCCTTCAAAGGCAACCTTTTTTATATGGGGATTTTCCTCTTCAAAAAGAATACCGTAAACCTCATTTAAGTTGGGCATTACAGGTAGTGCGCCACCTAATTTTGCAGTTTTGAACATCACCTGATATTCCGTAAAATCAAGACAAAGCTTTTCAAAAATAAAGGGCGCCGCTTGTATTGAATTAAAGCCCACAACCTTTAAAAATTCTTCAAGCTCGTTAAAATCGGCAGAGTCATCTGCAACAATAATAATGCTTTGCTCAAATTTGCAAATAATTGCGGTTGGGTTATCATTTGCGCTTTGGCACCATAGGTGCAAAAAGCTGCAATCACTACCGTATGAAAGCAAATTCGCCTTGATTTTTGCTAACAAAAAATCATCATTAAATTTTTCAAAAGGCAAATTAGAATTAAAATTCAAGGTAATCATGCTAATTCAATTTGCCACCGGCCAGGGCTTCAAGCAAAGCGGAGGCAAGAGTGTACTGTGCCTCAAGGTCGCTTTTACTGCTTACTGTTGCCGAGGAATGAATGTATCTACCGGGTACGGAAAGGGTAATGGTGCGAACTCCACCCTTTGTTAAATGAATTGCGCCTGCATTATTACCGCCCGAAACGGCAGTTTTAGTTTGAATGGGAATGCCCTTTTTGTTTGCGGTTTTTATTGCAAAATCATAAAGCTCGCGGTCATAAAGGGTGGCTCTGTCCATAAATGAAACCGCAACGCCTTCTCCCACCTTTGTGACAGGGTTTTGGACGGTCTTTCCAATATCTGCGGCGGTGGTGCACTCAAGCGCAATTGCAAAATCGGGGTCAACCGAGTAGGTTGCAGTTTTAGCGCCTCTAAGACCAATTTCTTCGCCAACCGTAAAGGTTGCATAGAAGTCATATTTAGAGGGTGCCTTTAAAAGCTCTATTAAAACGGCAACGCCAATGCGGTCATCAACCGCTTTACTGCGAAAAACATCATCGCTTAGGTCTGCCCACTTGCTTTCAAAGGTGCCAATATCTCCAAGGGAGATGTATTTTTCAGCATCTTCTTTATTATTTGCGCCAATATCAATATAAAGGCTGTCAGTAGAAGGGAGCTTTTTGCGCTCATCGGGGGATGACTGATGAACGGGCTTTGCGCCGATAACACCGACGATATCACCAAAGCGCACCTTTTTGCAGATAAGAGCTTCGGTTTCAATACCGCCAATTACTTCAAACTTTAAAAATCCGTCGCCCGTTATGGAGGTTATAATAAATCCAACCTCATCCATATGGGCGTCAAGCATAACCTTATATTTTGGTGCGTTTTCACCCTTTTTAAAGGCAATGATATTGCCCATAGGGTCGATTTTTGCATCACAAAACGGGGCAATTTCACTAAAAATAAAATCTCTTACGGGAGCCTCGTTGCCCGAAGGGCCGTTAAGTTCACAAAGCTTTTTTAAAAGCGAAGCAAGATTATTCATTTACAAATTCCCCCTTTGCATATTCTAAAAGAAGGGTTGCAACGGCTTCAACGTCGCTTACGCTAACCACTTCACAGGGGGTGTGCATATTTCTAAGCGGTATGGAAACAAGCCCTGCAGGCACACCGCTTTTTGTGAGAGAAATAACGTCAGCATCGGTGGAGGTGGAGCCGCCCATAATTTCCAGAGTGTAGGGAATATTTTTTTCCTTAGCTACAGCTTCAAGTTTTTTATAAATATCTCGGTTAAGAATGGGCGAAATCCCTATCATAGCGCCGCTACCAAGCTTTCGGGTTTTAGTGGGGGAAACGTCGGGACAATCACCAAAGCTAACGTCCACTACTATGCATTTTTCAGGAGTGTTTGCAAAGGCGCCAACCCTTGCGCCGCGAAGACCAAGCTCCTCACCGTTTGGGAATAAAAGACTAACCTTAAAGGGCAGGTTAATTTGCGAAATTTTTTCGCCTGCCGCAATAACCGCCGCCATACCGGAGCGGTTATCCAATGCTTTTGCGGTTATTTTGCCGTTTAAAAGCTCGGTTGGGGCGTAATCAAACAAAACGTAATCCCCAAGGCAGACAATATCTTTAATATCTTTTCTGCCCGTATCAATTTTGCAATGGTCAAAGCTAGGCACGGAAGACTCTTTTTTAATGTGAGGAGGTACGCTTGTGAAAACGCCATTTATAACCTCTTTGCCGTAAATTTTAACAGGCATTGAGGGTAAAAAGCGAGCATCAATGGAGCCTACGTTTGTAACGGTTAAAAAGCCGTCATCCGAAATATCGGTAACAATCATACCAACTTCATCTAAATGGGCTTCAAGCATAAGCTGTGTTTCGCCTTCGCCGATTTCGGCTAAAAGATAATTTTCAGTATCGGTTATTTTAGAAAAGCTTGAAAGATAGTTTTTTGCTACCTCTTTAACTTCATTAATATGACCAATTCCGTCTGCGGCGGCGAGGTCGGTTATAAGATTATTCAAATCCATAAAATCAATCCTTAAAGAGAGTTTACAAGCTCTTTAAATTTGTCACCTCTTACTGCAAAGTTGGGGTAAACGTCAAAACTTGCGCAGGCGGGGGAAAGGGTTACTATGTCACCTGCAACAGCATTTTTGTGGGCAAGCTTTACCGCTTCCTCTAAATTGGCGGCGCGCATAATATTTGGGTTGTAGCCCATATATTTAGAATCCTTTTTAACAGCGGCTTCAATTTTGTCGGCGGTGGGGCCTGTCAGTATTAAAACCTTAACTTTATCAATAATGTATGGAACCATAGGCTCAAAGGGAATGTGCTTATCGTATCCGCCGGCAAGTAAAATAACGTTATTTTCAAAGGATTTAAGACCTGCGATGGTTCGAGTTGGGCTTGTTGCAATAGAATCGTTGTAGTATTTAACACCATTAAGCTCTCTTACAAATTCAATTCTATGCTCAACGCCTGCAAATTCTTTTGCAACCTTGCGAATTTCTTCCGCGCCAACGTAACCCCAAACTGCAGAAATTGCAGAAAGGTAGTTTGCAACATTGTGCTCACCCATTAGGGCGATATCTTTTTTGTTCATTATAGGAGCGTTAATAGATCGGTAGCTCATAAAGATGTTACCGTCGCCGTCTATCCAAGCGCCGTTTTTAATGCGCTCGGTCATACTTGAATAAAGAAGCTGGCCTCTAACGTCTTTAGTAAAGCCCTTGGTAATTTCATCATCTAAATTAAGCACTGTGCGAGAAAAAGCGTTCTGATGAAGCATAATGTTTTTCTTTGCGCCAATGTATTCATCCATATCCTTATGAACGTCTAAATGATTGGGGGCAACGTTGGTAATAACTGCAACGTCGGGACTTTTTCTCATAGAAATAAGCTGGAAGGAGGAAAGCTCTACCACAACAAAATCCTCAGGAGAGATGTTATCAAGCTCGGGGAGAAGCGGTCTGCCAATATTACCGCCAACGTGAACCTTTTTGCCTGCCGCTTCAAGCATTTTTGCAATAAGGGTGGTGGTTGTGGTTTTGCCATCCGAGCCGGTTACTGCAAAAATAGTTGCGGGACAAAGGTCAAAAAAGACTTCCATTTCAGAAGTCACTGCAATACCGTTTCTACGTGCTTCCTCAAGCTCGGGAAGATTAAAGTTCATACCGGGGGTACGGAAGATAACGTCTACTTCGAGATTTTTAAGGTAGTTTTCGCCAAGACGAAGCTCTGCGCCTGCGGCTTCCAATCGGTCGGCAACCTCGCCTATTGCCTTGCGGTCGCGACGGTCACAGGCAAAAACTCTGGCGCCTAATTTTAAAAACTTCAAAATGAGCGGTGTGTTGCTTATACCAATTCCGCAAAGAGCAATGCGCTTATCGGCTATACTGTTGAAAAACTGTTTGCAATCCATAAAAAAGACCTCCGATATTTTTTATTTTATTTCAATTAAATTATTATTCATTTTAAGCCCCGTTGATAAATAAAGTTTTTGATTTTGGTCAATAAAAACTGCTTCGGTGTTCGGGGTTTGCTCAATAAAGGCTAAGCCCTCCTTTAGCCCCTTTAAAAAGCAAAGGGTAGAAAGGGCGTCTGCGGTGGTAGCAGAATTTGAAATTATTGTTACCGAATAAAGAGAGTTTTGCTCGGGGTAGCCTGTTTTTGTATTTAAAAGATGATGGTAAATTTTGCCATTCTCTTCAAAATAGCGTTGATAAACCCCGCTTGTTACAACAGATTTATCAGAGCAGGAAATAAGCGCCGAATTACCGTTTTCAAACGGCTTTTGAATACCAACGTTAAAATTATTATCACGATTTTTGCCAATAACGGTAACGTTACCGCCAAGGTTAATAATTGCCGATTTTACGCCATTTTTTGTTAGAAAATCGCTAACTTTATCAGCTATATACCCTTTCGCGATACCGCCTAAGTCTATTTCGGCGCCACCGTTAAGGGTTATCTCACCGCTACTTTCACAAACAACAATATTGTTATAATCTATTGCTTTTAAAGCGGTAAAAATTTCAGTTTGCGTAGGAGCTTTTTTGTTTTTAAAATCCCATAAATCGCTGAGTGGCTTTACGGTAATATCAAAAACACCGTTACTTATATTGGAAAAATATACCCCTTTTTGAATAATCTCTAACAAATCGGCAGTGGGGGATAAAGCCTTTTTTGTTTTGTTAAGTTTGCCGATTTCAGAATTTTCATCCTTGCAGTTTAGCTTATTCGCTAAGGTGTTTACAAGCCCCACCGCACCGTCTAAATCATCTTCGTTTCCATCATAAAGGGTTATGGTGCATACCGTGTCCGCCGCAAAAAATGTGCGGGATAAGGTTTTAGAAAAGCACCCCTTAAGCGTAGTAGCAGAAGATAGTATTACTGCAAAAAGCAAGACGAAAATAGATGTGTAAATTATAGATTTTCTTCTATTCATCGAGCTTAAGAACCGCCATAAAAGCTTCTTGCGGCACCTCAACAGAGCCTAACTGGCGCATACGTTTTTTTCCTTCTTTTTGCTTTTCAAGAAGCTTTTTTTTACGGGTAATGTCACCACCATAGCATTTTGCAAGAACATCTTTTCTCATAGCCTTAACAGTTTCTCTTGCAATAACTTTGCCACCAATAGCCATCTGAATTGGAATTTCAAACATCTGTCTCGGGATGTTGTCTTTAAGCTTTTCGGCAATTCTTCTTGCTCTTCCATAAGCTTTATCGGAGTGAACAATAAAGGAAAGGGCATCAACAATATCACCGTTAAGAAGTACGTCAAGCTTTACAAGGTTTGAACGCTGATATTCAGAAATTTCATAGTCAAGAGAAGCGTAACCGCGGGTTCTTGACTTAAGAGCATCGAAAAAGTCATAAATGATTTCGTTAAGTGGTAAATCATATTTAATTTCAACACGGTCGCCTGAAATGTAATCCATATTTTTAAATGTACCGCGTCTTTCCTGACAAAGCTCCATAACAGAGCCAACATATTCGCTTGGTGCAAAAATGTGTGCATCTGCAACAGGCTCTTCGCAGTAGTCAATAACTGCGGGGTCAGGGTAGTGGGTGGGGTTGTCAATTTCAACCACATCACCGTTTGTTAGGTGTATTTTATAAACAACACTTGGAACAGTAGTTACAAGGTCTAAATCATATTCTCTTTCAAGTCTTTCCTGAATGATTTCAAGGTGCAAAAGACCAAGGAAACCGCAACGGAAACCAAATCCCAAAGCACCCGATGTTTCAGGCTCATAGGAAAGGGATGCATCGTTTAACTGAAGCTTTTCAAGTGCTTCGTGAAGGTTTTCATAGTCCGCACCATCAGCAGGATAAATACCGCAGTAAACCATTGGTGTTGCTTTGCGATAACCGGGAAGAGCTTCATTTGCAGGATTGGTTGCAAGAGTAACAGTATCACCAACAACCGCATCTCTGACAGTTTTGATTGAACCTGTAATGTAACCAACTTCACCTGAGCAAAGCTTACCGCAGGGTTCAAGAGAAGTCGCTTTCATTGTGCCAACTTCAACAACATTGAACTCTGCACCTGTTGCCATCATTTTCATTGTGTCGCCAACCTTAATTGTGCCGTCAACAACGCGAACGTAAACTATAACGCCTTTGTAGTTATCATAAACCGAGTCAAAAATCAATGCTCTCAAAGGAGCATCGTCATCACCCTCGGGTGGTGGAACAAGTTCAACAATCTGTTCAAGAACCTGTTCAACATTCTGACCTGTTTTTGCAGAAACTCTCGGAGCAGTGTCGCAGGGGAGACCGATAATATCTTCAACATCTGCCGCAACTCTGTCAGGGTCTGCTGAGGGCAAGTCAATTTTATTGATAACGGGAACAAGCTCAAGATTGTGGTCAAGAGCAAGATAGGTGTTGCCCAAAGTCTGCGCCTCGATACCCTGAGATGCGTCGATAATGAGTATTGCACCTTCGCAAGCTGCAAGTGAACGGGAAACCTCGTAATTAAAGTCAACGTGACCGGGAGTATCAATAAGGTTTAATTGATAAGTGTTGCCGTCTTTAGCAGTATAGTCAAGCCTTACCGCATGGGCTTTAATTGTTATTCCTCTTTCCTTCTCCAAATCCATATCGTCAAGAATCTGAGCAGACATATCTCGCTTTGCAACTGTGTCTGTAAGCTCAAGCAAACGGTCTGCAAGAGTTGATTTGCCGTGGTCGATATGTGCGATTATAGAGAAGTTTCTGATATGTTCTTTCTTTATAAGGGACATTAATCTGTTTCCTTTCGGTTGGTTTGTTCAGTAAAAAATTTATATGTACTTAAATCAAATATCTCTTTTATACGTTTTGAATCACCGCATAAATAAAGATAGCCGTAAAGCGTTTCAAGTCCTGTTGCATAGCGATAATCTCCTGCCTCCTGATTTTTAGGGGAGTGACCGCTATGGGCGTTTCTGCCTCTTTTGAAAACTGATGTTTCGTTTTCGGTTAAGAACGGAAGCAGCTCTTTTATCATTTGAGCCTGAAAAGCTGCATTAACATATTTAACGGACTCTTTATGTAGCTTTCCTGCAGGTTTGTTTTCCTGAAGAGAAAGCATATTTCTGACAAGCAAACTGTAAACCGCATCACCTAAAAAAGCCAATGTAAGAGGGCTATACATTCTCGCTTTATGCTCTTCTAATGGTGAGCAGATACCGCTTAAAATATCATCAGGGCACATAGTCAAACTCCAAATCGTAAATACTTACTGTGTCACCCTCGGTAATTCCGCGGTCAATAAGACCTTGAATAATTCCACTTGTTTGCAAGACATTCTGGAAATACTGAAGTGATGAGTAGTCATTAAGGTCGGTTTTCATAAGGATTTTTGCAAGCCAGGGAGCTTCAACAATAAAAACATCACCCTCAACACGAATTTTGAAATCGCGTTTAGAGGTCTTTAAAATGTCTTTAGCTGTGATTTCCTGCTTTTCATAAATCTTAACAGGGGGGAGTTTTTGAAGTTCTGCTGCAACTTTATTTACAAGCTCCTGAGTGCCCTCTGCGATAGGTGCAATTATTTCGTAATAATCGAGACCTTTAGAGCATATATATTCTTTGAAGGTTTCTCTCTGTTCATCGGTTGCAAGGTCAATTTTATTACCTGCAACAATCTGCGGATATTTTGTTAGTTCTTCATTATATTTAGCAAGCTCAGCGTTAATTGCTTCAAAGTCTGCAATGGGGTCTCTGCCCTCGCTGCCTGAAACATCAACAACATGAACAAGAAGTCTGCAACGCTCAATGTGACGAAGAAATTCGTGACCCAAACCAACGCCGTCACTTGCACCCTCAATGATGCCTGGAATATCTGCCATAACAAAGCTGCTTTCTGGTCCCATTCTGACAACACCGGGAACGGGAGTGAGAGTTGTGAAGTGGTAGTTTGCAACAATGGGCTTTGCCTCACTTACAACGGAAATGAGAGTAGATTTACCAACATTGGGAAAACCAATCAATCCTACATCAGCAAGGAGCTTTAATTCCAGAGTTACATCCCACTCTTCACCGGGTGCACCATCCTTAGCAAAACGAGGAACCTGCCTTGTAGGAGTAGCAAAATGAGGATTACCCCAACCGCCATTACCGCCTTTAGCGGCAATAAAGGTTTCTTCAATGCTCATATCAGCCATAACAAGACCTGTTTCTTCTTCGCGAATAACAGTACCTCTGGGCACTTTAATGATTAAATCCTCACCGCGTTTGCCGTTACAACGAGAACCACGACCGTTTTCACCATTCTGAGCTTTATATTTTCTTTTATAGCGGAAATCGGATAGGGTGGAGAGATTGTCATCAACCTGAAAAACAATGTTACCGCCACGACCACCATCGCCACCATCAGGACCGCCTGCATTAACAAACTTTTCACGATGAAAAGCAACAGCTCCGTTACCACCGTTACCCGCAATAATTTTAATTTTAGCTTTATCAACAAACATAGCTTTTGTTCCTTCTATTAATGTTTAAGTATAATCTTATTTATTATACAATATATATTATAAAAATCAAATACTTATTTACGAAAAAACTTGATTTTTTGTTTATTGTTTTGGAGCGGTATTCGAACAAATGACGAACAAAATGGAATGATGTGTTTTAATATAATTGCTAAAAATTAACTTTTTGTGTTGAAAAATGCTTGAAAGAACCTAAAAAGGTACTTGAAAAAGCAAGAAAAATGAACATTTGTGTTGACAAATGATAAAATGGTGCTATAATAGAGTCATAAAACAAATGTTCGTAAAATGTTTGGAGGTATATATATGTCAGTTTTCGTATTTATAAGATTTTTTCTTGAATGTGCAGCAGTTGGTCTTGTTTGTTATGCAATTTATCGCGAAAAAGATTTGATCAAATTTGAAAGAAAAGTCTGGAAATATACTAAAGCTTTTTTCAAGGCTGTTTATTTTTCTCTTCAAGATAAATTAGCAACTGAAAAGAAAGTAGAAAATATAACACCTATTGTTAATACAGAATTTGAAGAAATGCTTGAATCCTTAAATAAAAATTCAAAGGTTGTTGATTTTCAGATTGCATCCTGATTTATTGACTATGGTTATATAAAAGGGTATAATATAAGGGAAGTTCAAAGATAATTTTTTATAGGAGTGTTTCTTTTGCTTAATAAAAACTCCCTTGATATAAAAACTGCATCAAAGCTCTTACCAAAAAGAGAACCTTTTTCCCACAAAGGTTCTTTTGGTAGGGCTTTACTTATTTGCGGAAGTAAAAATATGGTTGGTTGTTGTGCTCTTGCAACAGAAGGTGCTTTAAGAAGTGGCGCAGGGCTTGTAACACTTGCTTTTCCCGATTGCCTTTATACATCTCTTACATCAAGACTTACAGAAAATTTATTCCTTCCGTTGTCGACAAACGAAGAAGGGTCTATAAGTTATGATAGTATAAATACAATTTTAGTTGCTTGCAATGAAAGCGATGCTGTGATGCTTGGTTGCGGATTAGGCACAAGCAACAGTATAAAAGAGCTTGTTAAAGTTCTAATTAAAAATTGCGAAAAGCCTTTAATAATGGATGCCGATGCGCTTAATTGCCTTTCAGAGTTTAATGATATTTTATTAAATAAAAACTGTGAAATTCTTTTAACCCCTCATCCCGGTGAAATGGCTAGACTTTGCGGTTTGAGTGTTTCGGATGTTGAAGAAAACAGAGAGGAAATAATCATCGATTTTTGTAAAACCTATAAAGTAAATGTTCTTCTCAAAGGTCATGAAACATTGATTTGTGATTCAAATGCAGAAAACCTTTATGTAAATAAAACCGGAAACACAGGGCTCTCCAAAGGCGGAGCAGGGGATTTGCTTTCAGGTATAATTGCCGGTCTTACTCCTGCTATGAAAGGAAATCTCTTTAATTCTGCTGTGCTTGGTGCTTTTGTTCACGGATTGAGCGCAGATTTATTAAAAAAAGAAATGTCGGAATATGCAATTTTACCATCCGATTGTGCTAAAAAATTAGGGAAGGTTTATTCTCTTCTTGAGAATGAAAAAGGCTAAAATACAAAGACTTTGTTTTATATTTTTATTACTGTTTTGCCTGAATTTTAATTCTTGCAAAATTCCCGAAAATATTTTGCAAAGTTCTTCGGAAGTTGATTTCTTAATACCTCAAAAGGTGCAGGTTTCTTTTAATGAGCATATTTATGACACTACAATTGTTTTAAATGATTCAACGCTTGAAATGAATTTTATTGATGAAAAAGATTTAATGAATGGTGCGTATGTCAGCATAACAGAAAAGACTTATAAAATAACCTATAAAGATATGGTTTTTGAAGGCGAAAATTCTGACTTGGCAACATCTTTTTTACCTTGTGTTATTTATGATTTTGTTTTTTCCTTTCAAGATGAAATTATATTGGATTCTTATAATAAAGAGCGTGAATGTTACTTTGTAAAAAGAGGTATAAATGGCTATTTTATCACTTTGGAATGCTATGAAACTAACGACAATAAATTTTATTCAATGGAAATAAAATAACAGTTCACAAATCCCGACGGGAATGTGAACTGTTTTTTTGTTGTTGCTATTAAAGAAGAGAAGCAGCAGCTTCATCAAGGAAAATAAGAACATCATCATGCTCCTGAAGAACAGAAGCAGGCACGAGGGGAGTAACCTCACCTTTAACCATATTTTTGATTGCTTCAGCCTTTTTAGGACCTGTAGCAATAAGAATAATTTTCTTTGCAGCCATAATCTGCTTAACGCCCATTGTAAGTGCATAGTGGGGCATGGGGTTTTCGTCAAAATAGATTTTGTTAGCCTCAATTGTGCTATCGGTAAGCTTAACCTTGAAAGAACCATCAGTAAAGCTTTCTGCAGGTTCATTAAAGCCGATATGAGCATTATTGCCGATACCTAAAAGCTGAATATCAATTCCGCCTGCTTCATTGATTTCGTTATCGTATCTTTTGCATTCTGAATCGCAGTCAACTGCATTACCATCAAGGAAGTGAACATTCTCTTCAAGAATATCAAGACCGTTGAAAAGCTGCTCATGCATAAAAGTATAATAACTGTTTTTGTCAGATTTAGGAAGGTCGCAGTATTCATCAAGGTTGTAAGTTTTTACACCTTTGAATGAAACGTTTTCATCCTTGTGCATTTTTTTTATATTATCGTATGTAGGAATAGGGGAAGCACCTGTTGCAAGACCTAAAACACAATTTGGGTTGTTTTTAACCTCATCAACAAAAATTCTTGCTACTGCAGCACCGATTTCCTCAGCAGTTTTAAAAATATTTACTTTCATAAAATCACCCTCAATATAAGTATTACTATCACAGTATAACATATTTATGAAAAAATTAAAGGGAAATTCTTGATTTTTTCAATAAATATTGAATTTTTTTTAATAAATGGTATAATGAAAAGGATAAAAGAGCAGGTGGTTGTATTTTGATAAAAAATATCGTTTTTGATATGGGTGGAGTTCTTATTGATTATAATTCCAAAAAGACCATCACTACATATTTTCACGAAGAATATCACGATGTGCTTATGAAAGAGGTTTTCGGTAGCGAGCTCTGGCAAAAGTTAGATGGTGGCTTTCTTCGCCACGATGAAGCGGTGGCAATAGTTTTGCCACGGATACCTGAAGCAACAAGACCGCTTATTAAAGAAATGCTGATGGATTTTTATCCCTATATGCCACCATTTCCCGAAATGTATGATTTTATAAAGAGAATAAAAAAAGCAGGGTATAAAGTTTATCTGCTTTCTAATGCAACCCCTCGTTTTTTTGATAATTATTTAAATATTCCCGCACTTACATTAATGGATGGGTTCTTTATTTCTGCGTTATATAAAATGCTTAAGCCACAAAGGGAAATTTATGAAGCGTTTTGCAAAAAGTTTTCATTAAAACCTGAGGAATGCTTCTTTATTGATGATTTACCTCAGAATATTGAGGGTGCTAAAAATTATGGTATGAAAGGCTTTGTTTTCAAAGCCTCTGATATAAAAAATTTAGAAGAAAGTCTTAATGCCGAAGGCGTAATTTTTTAAAAGGAGTTTAATTATGAAAAAAATTATTTCTTTATGTTTGGTTGTTCTTTCACTTGCAATTATTGTAACAGCATTTACAGCTTGTGGAGATAAAACTGAAGATAACACAACAACTACAACTGAGGCTACTTCCGTTGAGAAAAATGGTTTTTCAGTTAAAATTGAAGAAACTCAGGCAGTTGTAAAAAAAGATGGTGAAGATTTCCAAACTTTAAAATACCCCATAAATGCAGGTATGAAGTTTGATTTAGCTTATGCAACAAAAAATCACGCTTTCCTTGATATGAACTTTGACGGCGAACCTGATTTTTATATTGCAATAAGCGCAGAAAATGGTGTTATTAACTATTATTGCTGGTTATATAACGCAACTTCAAAGCAGTTTGATTATTCGGTTATACTTTCAGCTTTAAAGAATATTTCAATTGATGCAGATAATCACAGAGTTCTTTCAAGCGTTAAGGTTGATGGCGAAGACCACATTTTCTCTTATAAATGGGTTGATGGTCAGTTGCTTCTTGATACTGATTATAGTGATGAAAACGGCGGTATTCCTGAAGAAGTAACAAATGCAGCAAGCAACAATGCCATCGGTTCAGATAAAACTACATCTTCAGATAATGGTAATAAGGAAACAACCAAAAAGAATTCAAATGATAACAAAACAACTACAAGCGCAAAGAAACCTGCTAATACAACAACTACAGCACCAAACAAAAATAATGGCGTTGTTCTTGAAACAGGTAACCCCAATGAAGGTTGGTATTAAGAGGTAAAACAATGAGAAAAAACAGAAAAAATATTGTAGAAAACACAGATTTAACTGTTGAAAACGGAAAAGTTTCTTTGGATTTTAAGTTCTTTAAATGTTGCTCTGCAACATTGAAGAGGTTTTCCGTTATTATGTTTGTTGTTAATTTGTTTGTAACAATTGTTGCGGCAGTTGTAGGTGTAGTATTAATCGGTGTTTATATCGGCACTCAGATGATGTCACTTCTTCTTGTTCCGATTCTTTGTGTTGTTGCAATTTTTGTGCTGGTTGCCCGTTTGATTTCTGCTTTGATTTATGGCTTTGCCGAAATCGTTGAAAAATACGAAAATAAATAAATAATTCTCGAAAAATGTTCGTTTTTCTCTTGACAAATAAAAAATGCAAGAGTAAAATACAAAACATAATTTTATTAGAGAGGTGTTACGGATGTTCCAAGGTTTTAGTTATTATCGATTTTATTATAACAGCTTGGATTGTCTGTGCTCCGCTCGAAATTGCAAGTAATTGCAATTAAAAGTGTATAGACAGTCCGCATTCTGCTATGTTTTTAAACATAACGGTTTGCGGATTTTTCATTTTAAAAATGTGTTACAGGAGATTAATTATGATTTCAGAAAAAATGATGCAATTAGGTAAAAAAAGTTCAATTATCCGTGAGATATTTGAATATGGCAAAAAGAGAAAAGCAGAAATCGGAGCAGAAAATGTTTTTGATTTCAGTCTTGGTAATCCGAGTGTTCCTGCACCTCAAAAGGTTACGGATGTTATGAATAAGCTTATAGCCGAAATCCCTGCAGAAGTGCTTCACGGCTACACTTCCGCACCGGGTGATATGAATGTGAGAAATGCAATTGCTGATTATATTAATAATAAGTTCGGAGTTAAAGCAAATGCCGGTTTGATTTATATGACCTGCGGTGCGGCGGCATCACTTACAATTACTCTAAATGCTATTGTTGAAGAGGGTGATGAGGTTATTGCTTTAGCGCCATTTTTCCCCGAATACAGAGTTTTCACAGAGCAGGCAGGTGCAAAGCTTGTAACAGTATCTTGCAAAAAAGAAGATTTACAAATTGATTTTGATGCTCTTGAAAAGGCAATAACACCTAACACTAAAGCGATTATTGTTAACTCACCCAACAACCCTTCAGGTGTTATTATTCCTGAAAGTGATATAATCAAGTTAACTGATTTACTTAAAAATAAGCAGAACGAATACAGCAAAGAAATTTTCATAATTTCCGATGAACCTTACAGAGAGCTTGTTTTCACAGGTGAAGCTGTTCCTTACATTCCTTGCTATTATGATAACACCTTCGTTTGCTATTCTTATAGTAAAGCGCTTTCGTTACCGGGTGAACGTATCGGTTACATATTTGTTTCACCTGATATGAAGGATGCAGGAGATATATATGCGGCAATTTGCGGTTCAGGTAGAGCTTTAGGATATGTTTGCGCACCTGCTCTTATGCAGTACACTATTGCACAGTGCCTGGAAGATACTGCTGATATTTCAATTTATGAAAGAAACAGAAAAATTCTTTATGATGCACTTACCGAAATTGGTTATTCAGTTATAAAACCGGATGGTGCATTCTATATGTTTGTTAAATCTCTTGAAGAGGATGCAAACAAATTTTACGAAAGAGCAAAGAAATTTGAACTTCTTCTTGTGCCGAGTGATTCTTTCGGTTGCGAAGGCTTTGTAAGAATTTCTTATTGCGTGGATACAGAGCTTATTGAAAGGTCAATACCTGCTTTTAAAGCACTTTATGAGGATTATAAAAATGACTGATTACGAAAAAAAGTTTCAGGAAGCAAGAATTACAATCGGCGAAATTGATAAAGAAATTGCCACTCTTTTTGAAAAAAGAATGGAAGCTGTAAAGGATGTTGCCGAATATAAAAAAGTTAATGGCGTTCCTGTTGAAGATACGGTAAGAGAAGCGGCACTTCTTGAAAAAAACAGTGCATTGATTTCAGATGATGAAATTCGCTCATATTACATAAATTTCCAGAAAACAACAATGAATTTGTCTAAGGATTTTCAGCATAAAATTCTTGACGGAACAAGAATTGCTTTTTCGGGAGTTAAAGGTGCTTTTGCAGAAATTGCCGTTAAGCGAATTTTCCCTGATGGAAAACCTGTTGCATTTCCTGATTTTAAATCTGCCTATAAGGCAGTGGAAAAAGGAGAATGCGAATGTGCGGTTTTGCCTATTGAGAATAGCTACGAGGGCGATGTTGCCAGAGTTATGGATTTAACCTATTTTGGTTCTCTTTATATTAATGGTGTTTACGATATGGCAGTTGAGCAACACCTTTTCGGCACACCTGACTCCCACAGGAATACCATAAAGAAGGTTATAAGTCACCCTCAGGCATTAGGTCAATGTGCAGAATATATTGCTGAAAGAGGTCTTGAAACACAGGAAGAGGTTAATACTGCCGTTGCTGCAGAAAAAGTTGCAAAAGCTGCTGATAATTCAGTTGGCGTTATATGCAGTCTTGAAGCAGGTCATGAATATGGTCTAAAGCTTATAGACAGAAAGATAAACAAAGACAGTAAAAATACTACTCGTTTTGCAGTTTTTTCAAGAATACCCCGTGGAGAATCAATGGGTGATGAAAACTTTATTGTGCTCTTCACAGTGCGTGATGAAGCAGGTTCTTTAAGCAAAGCAATTTCTGTTTTCGGTGATTGCGGTTATAACCTTAAAGCCTTAAAGAGTCGTCCCTCAAAGGATGTTATATGGAACTATTATTTCTTCCTTGAGGGCGAGGGTAAGCTTTCAAAGGAAGATGAAAAAAATATGCTCGAAAAGCTTTCAAAGGTCTGCACTAATGTGCGCCTTGTTGGCAGATATTCAAAAGAGCAAATGATATAAGGTGAATTACACTTATGAAATTAACAGTTAAAACATCAATGGGTGATTATAATATCACAATTGAAAGAGGTTCAATTGATCAACTTTCAGAGTATTGTAACACTGAGAAAAAAGCTCTCATTGTAACCGATAGCGGTGTACCATTCCAATATGCCGAAGCAGTTTCTAAGCAGTTTAAAAATAATATTATCAAGGTTATCCCCCAAGGAGAAAAAAGCAAATCCTTTGATACATACAGAGCACTCCTTGAGGTTTTAAATGAGAATGCATTTACAAGAGCAGATTGTATTGTTGCAGTTGGCGGTGGTGTTGTAGGTGACCTTTCGGGTTTTACCGCAGCAACCTATATGCGAGGAATTGACTTTTATAATATTCCAACAACATTGCTTTCTCAGGTGGATTCTTCTATTGGCGGAAAAACTGCTATTGATTTTGGTGGTTATAAAAATACTGTTGGTGCATTTTATCAACCAAAAGCGGTTATAATTGACCCCGATGTTTTAAAAACACTTACCGAAAGACAGTTTAATAATGGTTTAGCTGAAAGTATTAAAATGGCAGCGACATCCGATAAAGAGCTTTTTGAAATGATTGAAAACAATAACGCAGAAGAGATTATTGATACAGTTATTGAGCGTTCTTTAAAAATCAAAAAAGCAGTTGTTGAAGAAGATGAAAAAGAATTAGGTCTTCGCAAGGTACTTAATTTCGGTCATACCGCAGGTCATGCTATAGAAACAACTGCAGGACTTTCAGAGCTTCTTCATGGTGAATGTGTATCCTTAGGAATGTTGGCATTTTCGTCACCCGAAGTCAGAGAAAGGCTTATTAAAGTTCTTAAAAAATATAATTTACCTGTAAAACTTACTTTCTCACCCGATGAAATACTTTCTGCACTTCGCCACGATAAAAAAGCTAAAGGTGACGGAGTGAATGTAGTTTTTGTAAATGAAATCGGTAGCTTTGATTTTAAGTTTTTTACATTTGATGATTTAGATGTTTTAGTAAAGGAGGCGTACTCCAAATGAAAAATACTTTCGGTAATAATGTTAGTATTACTCTCTTTGGTGAGAGTCACGGAACTGCTATTGGTGCAGTTGTTGACGGTTTACCCGCAGGGGTTAAGGTAAATGAAGAGTTTATTTCCCACCAGCTTGATTTAAGAAGACCTGTGGGTAAAATTTCAACCCCTCGTAAAGAAGCGGATAAATTCACTATTGTAAGCGGTGTTTTTGATGGTAAAACAACAGGTACGCCCATTTGTATTGTAATTCCTAACGAAAATACACAATCAAAAGATTATTCAAAAACTTATGGTAAAGCAAGACCGGGTCATGCAGATTATACTGCCTTTTGCAAATATAACGGCAACGAGGATTATCGCGGCGGCGGTCATTTCAGCGGAAGAATTACTGCAGGTATTGTTGCTGCAGGTGCAATTGCTATTGATTTGCTTTCCGAAAAGGGTATTAAAATCGGTACTCATATTTCAAAATGTGCAGGTGTTGAAGATAACAAATTCACAGATTATGAAAATGATATTAATTCACTTTCAGATAAAATTTTCCCTGTTTTAAATGATGAAAAAGGGGAAGAAATTATTGAAAATATTGAAAAAAGTGCCGGTGAAGGTGATAGCGTAGGCGGAGTTCTTGAAACCGCTGTAATAGGTTTACCCGTTGGTGTTGGCGAGCCTTGGTTTGATTCTGTTGAAAGTATGCTTTCACACGCTCTTTTCTCAATTCCTGCAGTTAAGGGCGTTGAGTTTGGTGCGGGTTTCTCTTGTGCAGATATGCTCGGCAGTGAAATGAATGATAGTTTCACTTTGAAAAACGGAAAAGTGACAACTAAAACAAATAATAACGGCGGTATTAACGGAGGTATAACTAATGGTATGCCTGTCATTTTCAAATGTGCTATAAAGCCTACTCCATCTATTTCTAAAGAGCAGGAAACAGTTGATTTTATAAACAATGAAAATACCGTTCTTTCTGTTAAAGGTAGGCACGACCCTTGCATTGTTCACAGAGCAAGAGTTGTTGTTGATAGCATAACTGCACTTACTTTATGCGATTTATTATCACAAAAATTCGGTACCGATTGGCTGGGTGTTATCTGATGGAATATGGTTGTATCGGTGAAAAATTAGGTCATAGCTTTTCAAAAGAAATTCATAATGCTCTGGCAAGCTATGAATATTCACTAAAAGAATTAAAAAGAGAAGAGCTACCCGAGTTTTTCAAAAATAAGGACTTTAAAGCCATAAATGTAACAATTCCCTATAAACAGGATGTTATAGAATATCTTGATTGGATTTCAGATGAAGCAAAAAAAATAAATGCAGTCAACACAATTGTTAATAAAAATGGTAAGCTCTACGGATATAATACGGATTTTTACGGGCTTAAAGCCCTTATTGAAAGAGAAAATGTTTCATTAAAAGGCAAAAGGGTTGTAATTCTCGGTAGTGGCGGAACATCAAATACCGCTTTTGCTGTTGCAAACAGTATGGGCGCGAGCGTAGTATTAAAGGTTTCACGTAATAAAAAGGATGGATATATTACATACGATGAGCTTTATGAAAAATATAGTGATTATGAAATTATTATAAACACAACCCCTTGCGGAATGTTTCCTAAAACAGGTGTTTCGGCAGTTGATTTGGAAAAGCTTCAAAAGGTTGAAGCGGTTTTTGATGCAGTTTACAATCCTTTAAAATCCAAGCTTGTTTTAGATGCAAAATCTAAAAATATCACTGCTGTAGGCGGACTTTATATGCTTGTTTCTCAGGCGGCTTTTGCTGTTGAAAAGTTTATTGATACCCCTGTTGATAATGATAAAGTTGAGCTGATTTTTAGAAATCTTTATAAACAGAAAATGAATATCGCTCTTATTGGTATGCCTGCAAGCGGTAAAACCTCTGTCGGCAAATTTCTCTCTGAAAAACTTAAGAAAACCTTTATTGACAGCGATAACGAGATAGTAAAAGCCGAAAATAAAACCATTCCTGAAATTTTTCAAGAATCTGGCGAATATTATTTCAGAAATGTTGAAAAACGTGTTATTAGAGAGCTTTCAATGTTGAATTCTCAAGTGCTTTCAACCGGCGGGGGAGTAATTTTAAATCCTGAAAATATTGAAAATTTAAAGGGGAATTCAAGAGTTTATTTTCTTGACAGACCTTTAGATATGCTTATAACCACTTCCGACAGACCGCTTTCAAGTAACAGAAGCGATTTAGAAAAGCGTTATAATGAAAGATATGAGCTTTATAAATCATCAGCAGATGTTATAATTGACGGCTCAGGTACGGTGGAAGAGGTTGCAAAACTTATAGAGGAGGATTTTTATGAATATTCTTGTGATTAACGGACCAAATCTCAATATGCTTGGCATAAGAGAGCCCGATATTTACGGCAGAGAAACATATAATTCTCTTGTAGAAAAAATTGAAAACTATGCAAATGATAAAAATGTTGGAATAAGATGTTTTCAATCTAATCATGAAGGTGATTTAGTTGATATTATTCAGTTTGCTTACGGACTTTATGACGGAATTGTTATAAATCCGGGCGCTTACACTCACACAAGCATTGCCATTCTTGATGCACTTAAAGCTGTTAGCATTCCTGCGGTTGAGGTTCACATTTCTGATGTGGATTCCAGAGAATCGTTCAGAAAAATAAGCTATGTAAGACAAGCTTGTTTTGAAACTATAAGCGGAAAGGGTACGGATGGTTACCTTTTAGCGATAGATGCTTTAATAAAGAAGGCGACAGAATGAATGTAACAATAAAGCCATCAGTGGCTTGCGGAGAAATTAACGCACCGCCATCAAAAAGCTGTGCCCACCGTTTACTTATATGTGCTGCTTTAGCCGAAGGTAAAAGTGTTATAGAAAACATCGGAACAAATGATGATATTATTGCAACTGTTAATTGTCTGAAAGAATTAGGTTCAAAAATAGAGCTTATTGGCAATAAAGCAATAATTGAGGGAATAAAGCAAAATAATAAAAAAGAGACACTCAATCTCTTTTGCAACGAAAGCGGAAGCACCTTAAGATTTTTAATTCCTTTAAGCCTTGTTTTTTCAAACTCAGTTTCATTTGGTGGAAGTAACAGGCTTTTAGAACGGCCTCAAAGCGTTTATGAAGAGCTTTTCAGCGAAAAAGGTTGTTAC
This sequence comes from Acutalibacteraceae bacterium, assembly GCA_045594685.1. Lineage (GTDB taxonomy): Bacteria > Bacillota > Clostridia > Oscillospirales > Acutalibacteraceae > DTU089. The sequence continues at coordinate 24,965 of JAZNYZ010000048.1, forward strand.
CTCAAAAAAGATAAAAACACTCTTGTGGCAGGCGGAGAGCTTAAAAGCGGCACTTATAAAATACGCGGTGATGTGAGCAGTCAGTTTTTAACAGGTCTTTTATTCACTTTGCCTCTCTTAGATGGTGATAGTGAGATTGTTTTAACAACATCTCTGCAAAGTTCACCTTATGTTGATATAACAATTGATGTTTTGTTAAAATTCGGTGTAAAAATTGAAAAAGGAAACAACAAATTTTACATAAAAGGCAATCAAAAGTATTTACCCCAAAACCTTACTGTTGAAGGGGATTGGTCAAATTCCGCATTTCTTGATGCTTTCAATTTAATCGGCGGTGATGTTACTGTTCTCGGAATGAACGAGAAAAGTTTTCAAGGCGATAAAATATATAAAGCGTTTTATAAACAAATTAAGAGTGGCACACCAACTCTTGATATTTCAGATTGTCCTGATTTAGGACCGGTTCTTATAGCTTGTTCGGCTCTTTGCAACGGAGCAAAGCTTCTAGGAACAAAAAGACTTAAAATTAAAGAAAGTGATCGCGGTGTTGCAATGGTGACCGAGCTTTCAAAATTTGGTGTTGATATAATTGTTAATGAGGATGAAATAATCATCCCTAAAGCAGAAATAAAAACACCCAAAGAAAACCTTAACTGCCATAATGACCACAGAATTGCAATGTCACTTGCGATTTTGTGCAGTAAGGTGGGCGGTACTTTAGAAAACGCCCAATGTGTTAATAAAAGTTACCCCGAGTTCTTTGACGATATCAAAACCCTGGGCATACAAATAGATATCAAAGGAGATAATTAAAATGAGTATGAATTTCAAAAGAAAGCTTCCGATTCCAATGGAGATTAAAGAGCAGTTTCCTCTTACTGCTAAAATGGCAGAGCAGAAGGATAAAAACGATATTGAAATAAAAAAGGTTTTCACAGGTGAATCTGATAAGCTTATTCTTGTGATCGGTCCTTGCTCAGCGGATTCCAAAGAGCCTGTTCTTGATTATATTTCAAGACTTGCAGAGGTTAGAGAAAAAGTAAAAGACAGAGTTGTAATTGTACCCCGAATTTATACAGGTAAACCTCGAACAACAGGAGCAGGCTACAAAGGTATGCTTCATCAGCCCGACCCCAACGAAAAGCCTGATATGCTCCATGGTATTATTTCAATTCGTGAACTTCATATGTGCGCACTTCGTGATTATGGCTTCTCTTGTGCGGATGAAATGCTTTACCCCGCAAACTTCCGTTACCTTTCTGACTTGCTTTCCTATGTTGCAATCGGTGCCCGTTCCGTTGAAAATCAGGAGCACAGACTTGCTTCAAGCGGTTTTGATATTCCCGTTGGTATGAAAAACCCCACAGGCGGTGATATTTCCGTTATGATGAATGCCATTACAGCCGCTCAGAGCAGTCACACCTTCCTTTACAGAGGATGGGAGGTTGAAAGTGACGGTAACCCTTATGCACACGCTATTATGAGAGGCTTTGTTGACAGAGACGGGCATAACATCTCTAACTATCATTACGAAGACCTTCTTAATCTCAGCGAAGCTTATGCAAAGTCAGGGCTTAAGAATCCATCTTGCATAGTTGATGCTAACCACGCAAACTCAGGTAAAAAATATCTTGAGCAAATCCGTATAACAAAAGACGTTCTTTACAGCAGAGCTCATAATGATGATATCAAAAAGCTCGTTAAGGGTATTATGATTGAAAGCTATATTGAAGATGGTTGCCAGAAAATCGGTGACGGTATCTACGGAAAATCCATTACCGACCCCTGTCTTGGTTGGGAAAAAACAGAAAGACTTATTTACGAAATTGCCGAGCAGGCATAAAAATAAAGAACTGATACATTTTGAACAAGTCCAGTAAAAACGGACAATAGAAAAAAGAGGCCTCCTATGGTAGAATTAAAGAAACTACCGTAGGAGGCTTTTGTTATGGCAAGAAGTTATCGTCACATAAAAGATTATGAATACGAAATAGAAGAATTACGAAAAGAAGGATACACAAGCAGAGAAATAGGAAACAAATTAGGTTTTAGTTACAAACAAATGCGTAACTACTTCTACCGTAAAAATGTAACAGACAGGAAAAATCAGGCAGGAATCTCACTCAAACGCAAAGGCAGACCACCGAAAGATTATGTAGTTACCGAAGAATCGAAAATTTCAGAACTCAGATACATCCTTGCGCGCAAGGATGCCAAGATTAAATCATTAGAAATGGAAAATGAATTGATGCGGGATTTTCTCTCGCTAACAGGAAGGAAGTGAGAACGTCAGTAAAATATCTTGTAATCTATCGCAACAGGGAGAAGTATGCCATCAGCGAAATGTGCAGATTTTTTGAAGTATCAAGAAGCGGATATTATGACTTTGTAAAGCGGATGGATATACCTGCGAAGGATTTGCCACTTGCAGAAAAGATAAGGGAATGTCAGGAAGAATGCGGTAAAACATATGGTTACCGCAGAGTACACCTATGGCTTGAAAAGAAT
>JAZNYZ010000049.1:0-1589 GCA_045594685.1 Acutalibacteraceae bacterium
GCGTATATCGTAGGCGATAATACCATTAAACAGCGCCATGTACAAAATATCGGATAACCAATAGCTCAGATACATATTATCATAGCCAACTGGAATGTGAAACTATTAATTTGTAATATATCAGAGTTCATTAACATACAACCTCAAGCAGGAACTGAAATAAGTTAAGCGCGCTACCAGAATGCGCTACCGCTTTCAAAACTAGTGATAAGGTATTGATACACAACCGAGTACTATAATCCCGTACGCACCGCAAAAGAGTTCCAAAGAAATTTGGGACTCTTTTTGTTTGTGTTTGCTTGACAAAGGCTTCGTGATTTATTATTTTTGTAGTAGTACATTTCTGTTAAGAAATCACATTTACCAATTTCTGTCAGAAACATACCATAAAGTTAAACTATGACACAAAAACAATCTTTACAGATATTTGAAGATAGAAAGATTCGCACCGTATGGGATGATGAGCAAGAAAAGTGGTATTTCTCTATTGTAGATACGGTTGAGATACTAACAGAATCCAAAGACGCAACAGCATATTGGAGAAAGTTAAAACAGCGTCTTAAAGCAGAGGGGAATGAAACCGTGACAAACTGTCACGCTTTCAAAATGCGTGCCATTGATGGCAAAATGCGTTTGACTGATGTTGCTGATACTGAGCAACTTTTCCGTCTGATTCAGTCTATCCCTTCGCCAAAAGCAGAACCCTTCAAGCAGTGGATGGCGCACGTTGCAAGTGTGCGTATTGACCAAATGCAGGACCCTGAACTATCCATTGAACAAGCAATGGTAGATTACAAGCGTTTGGGATATTCTGATGCTTGGATTAACCAACGACTGAAAAGCATTGAGGTACGCAAGGAACTCACTGATGAATGGAAACGTACAGGCGTAAAGGAAGGCGTTGAGTTTGCTACACTCACAGACATTATAACAAGAGAATGGAGTGATATGCACACAAAGGAATACAAGCAACTAAAAGGACTTAAAAAAGAGAATCTGCGTGATAATATGACTAACGTAGAACTTGCTCTTAACATCCTTGCCGAAGCTTCTACTGCTGAAATTTCAAAACAGAAGAATCCTCACGGATTCAAACAGAACGTAAAAGTTGCTAGAGAAGGTGGAAGCGTTGCCAAAGTCGCACGCAAGCAGTTGGAAGAAAAACTGGGACGTTCTGTTATATCGTCATCAAAAGCAAGCGACTTTTTACCACCTCCAAAAAAGGAGATAGAATAATATAAACAAAGATACATCTTTGTTACCAAAATTGGAACCTAGACAAAACTAACTGATAAAATCACTCTCTTGCCTTATTGAGGAAGGGGTTTATTTACGGGGCAGTAGTCCCGTACGCACCGCAAAAGAGTTCCAAAGAAATTTTGGGACTCTTTTTTGTTTGTGTTTGCTTGACAAAGGCTTCGTGATTTATTATTTTTGCGTATCATGCAGCCTTTAAAGAGGCTGACAAAATAACTCAAAGAGTTTGCATTATACTAAAAGTACACAGAATACATTATAAAGTTGAACTATGGTAAAACAAGATATTATACTATACGAATCGGGTGATGGCAATATAAAAGTGTCATTAT
>JAZNYZ010000050.1:0-1614 GCA_045594685.1 Acutalibacteraceae bacterium
GAAGAACTCGTGCATCGCAACTATGACAGGAAGATGCTGGCTGATGACTTTGCCGATTGGGAGCCCGATTATGAGGATGAACCTATAGAGAATGATGAAGAAGATTTAGGTTACGAGGAGTTTGACTTTGACGAAGAGTGAGTATATATATAATAAGGTATAGCAGCTGCGGTAATATCGCGGCTGCTGTTTTTTTATGTTCCTGTAGCCCTGCTGACGCTCCCATTTTTTCAGTATTTTCTGTTCTTTTTCGTAAAGGTCGTGTTATTTCTGTGATTTTTAATGTTTTTTAACATTGAAAAATGCTTTTTGAACCGCGTTTCTTCGTGGTTTTTGCACAAAAAGTGGTTTTTGTCACATGGTTTCTGCTAAAAATAACCCAAACCCTTTTTTATTAGAAAAATAATTTTTACCTTTGCAGTCCAAAATGGACTATAGCGTTCACTCGTGAAGAAATATTTAAAAACAATATATAATAATTAAAATTTAAACAAAATGCCTACAATTCAGCAATTAGTAAGAAAAGGCAGAGAGGTGATTGTAGAGAAGAGCAAGTCACCCGCACTCGACAACTGTCCGCAGCGTCGTGGTGTGTGTGTACGTGTTTACACTACAACTCCAAAGAAACCTAACTCTGCTATGAGAAAGGTTGCTCGTGTGCGTTTGACCAACCAGAAGGAGGTAAACTCTTACATCCCAGGTGAGGGCCACAACTTGCAGGAGCACTCAATCGTTTTGGTTCGTGGTGGTCGTGTTAAGGACCTTCCGGGTGTACGCTACCACATCGTTCGCGGTACTCTTGATACAGCAGGTGTTGCAAACCGCACACAGCGTCGTTCAAAGTACGGTGCAAAACGTCCTAAGGCTAAGAAGTAATTCAAAGCTAAGGCAAGCGGAGCTGAGTGGTCCGGGCTTGTAAAACTGCGGACAAGACTCTCTAAAAGATTTTTTTTAACAAGTTTTGGTTTGTTGGAAGTTATAAAGGTTGAGTAAATGCCTCGGTGGAGGCGTTGAAGAATTTGCAATAACGCAGCCAAACAAAACATTAATTTTCGTAAGAGAAAATGAGAAAAGCAAAACCAAAAAAGCGTCTGGTTCTTCCAGACCCAGTTTTCGGCGACCAGATGGTTTCTAAATTCGTTAACCACCTGATGTATGACGGAAAGAAGAACATTTCGTACACTATTTTCTATGGCGCTCTTGAGCTCGTTGGCAATAAGATGAAGAGCGAGGAAAAGACTCCACTTGAGATTTGGAAGCAGGCATTGGAGAACATCACTCCTAAGGTAGAGGTTAAGTCTCGCCGTATCGGTGGTGCAACATTCCAGGTTCCTACTGAAATTCGCGCAGACCGCAAGGAGTCAATCTCTATGAAGAACATGATTCTGTTCGCTCGCAAGCGTGGCGGCAAGTCAATGTCAGAGAAGCTCTGCAATGAGATTATGGATGCATACAACAACCAGGGTGGTGCTTACAAGCGTAAGGAGGATATGCACCGCATGGCTGAGGCTAACCGCGCATTCGCACATTTCCGTTTCTAATTAGATAATAGTCAATACGAAGATGGCAAACGAACTAAAATTTACCCGTAACATCGGTATTAGTGCTCACATT
>JAZNYZ010000051.1:0-42867 GCA_045594685.1 Acutalibacteraceae bacterium
AACAGTAAGTCCTTTTGCTCTTACTGCTGCTAACATTACGTTAATTGTAGCACCAACAGAAACAACGTCCATATAAACAGATGAACCCATTAAATCATCTGCAGCAGCGCTTACAACAGCACTTTCAGTACTCACAGTAGCACCTAACGCTTCAAAGCCTTTTATGTGCTGGTCAATTGGTCTTTCACCAAAATAACAACCACCTGGCATTGAAACACTTGCTTCACCAAACTTGCCTAAAAGAGCACCTAAAAGATAATAAGAAGCTCTTAATTTACGTGTCATTTTATCAGGAATATTCTGAGAAGCATCAACATTTTTACCATCAATTATAACTACGCCTTCTTCAGATGTATCAACCTCTGCACCAATGTGACGTAAAATTTTTATCATCATTCTGACATCGCTGATATCAGGAATATTTTCAATTCTACAAGGACCATCAGCAAGAATTGCAGCAGGCATAATTCCTAAAACTGCATTCTTTGCACCGCTGATTTTAATTTCGCCGTGAAGCTTATTACCACCACGGATTACAAATCTTTCCACGTGCGGCACCCCAATCAATTTATTTTTATATATCAATAATAAGTAAAATTCAAAGTAAAATTACAAAATGACACACAAAATCGCGTTTATTATTATAACACTTTTAAGTACAAAATAAAAGAGTAAATTAGGTGAATAAAAGTAGTAAATATTATAAAATTAAGGTCTTTTTTTGTAATCAATATACAAAATTTTCTTTTTTATTCAAAAAAACAAGACGACGAGAACTAACCGTCGCCTTAAAATTATTGTGGAATAATTGCATTAGTAGTTATGTAATTCACACCCAAATTATACAGCTCTTCTAATGAAGCTAAATCGTCTACCGTCCACGCACAAAGAGTAAGACCCTGATTAATTGCTGTTTTTATTATTTCTTCATCGTTCTTTTTATGGTTAAATGCTAATTTATAGTTATTGTCTTTACTTGTCTTTATGTTTTCTTCTGTGATTTCTTCAACAAGATACCAGAGTTCTATATTCTCATCAAGTTCTCTGACTTTTTTTATCATTTCACTTTTAAAAGAAATAATAATTGCATTCTCTTTCAACTCATATTTCTCTAATAAATCCAAAATTTCTTGTAGTTTTTCTTTACTTCCATTTTTAATTTCTATCTGTGGAATAATTTTCATATCTTTACAGATAATAAGGTATTCTTCTAAGGTTGGAATTTTCTGATTAGGGTAATAGTCAACGTTTACGCCGTTATCTATTACGTATTCCTGTAATTCTTCGTATGTTGCCTCTTCAATATTTTTATAGCCATTTGTTAATCTGAATATATTATCATCGTGATAAATCACCCATACGCCATCTTTTGTTAAGTGAACATCACATTCTGTAGCATAAAAATTATATTCTGCCGCCTTCTCGAAAGCTGCTAAAGTATTCTCAGGTGCAATACCAGAAAACCCACGATGTGCCGTGAGTTTAACATCTTCAATATTTTCTAAATTACTATCACTTAGTTTTTTAATTTCTGGTGCTTCATAGCCTAAAAACAAATCTGCTACATACACCCCACCACCAATTATTATTGCAATAACAATAAGAATTGAAATGAGTTTAACTTTCTTTTTGTTCATTTTATTGTCCACCCTAATTTAAAAAATCCCATTCGCAAAAAACGAACGGGATTTTAAAACAAAATTAGATTAATTCAAGAATGCACATCTCTGCTGCGTCACCGCGGCGAGCTTCAGTCTTGATAATACGGCAGTAACCGCCGTTAACATCTTTGTACTTGGGAGCGATCTCGTCAAAAAGCTTTTTAACGACATCTTCCTTAGTAATATATGCCATTGCCTGTCTCTTATTGTGGAGACTGTCAACTTTAGCAAGAGTAATCATTTTTTCAGTCATAGCGCGAACTTCTTTAGCTCTTGTAACTGTAGTTGTCATCTTACCGTTTTCAAGTAAAGATGTAACCATGTTACGAAGCATTGCGTTACGATGATCAGTTGCTCTGCCGAGTTTTCTGGTTCCGGCCATCTAAATCACTCCTTTGTAGAAAATACGAATTTCTTATTCGTCTTCATCACGAAGAGAAAGGTCGAGAGAAGCCAATTTAGCAACAACCTCGTCAAGAGATTTTCTGCCAAGGTTTCTAACCTTCATCATATCGTCTTCAGTTTTATTGATTAAATCTTCAACAGTATTGATACCGGCTCTCTTGAGGCAGTTAAATGAACGAACTGAAAGGTCAAGCTCTTCAATAGTCATTTCGAGAACCTTGCCCATAGAAGTATCGTCTTTAACAACCATAATCTCTGTGTTTGAAACCTCATCAGAAAGCTCAACAAAGAGATTGAGATGCTCAGTAAGGATTTTAGCAGCGAAAGAAACAGCTTCTTTAGCAGAAATTGTTCCGTCTGTCCAAACATCGATAGTGAGCTTGTCATAGTCGGTAATCTGACCTACACGAGTGTTGTCAACTGTGTAGTTCACCTTTAAAACAGGTGTGTAGATAGAGTCGATTGCAATTACGCCGATAGCGGGTTCGAGAATCTGCTTGTTTCTGTCAGAAGAAACATAACCTCTGCCCTTATCTGCAGTAAGCTCCATTGTTACATGTGCATCAGCATCAAGAGTAGCAATGTGATGGTCGGGGTTGAGAATTTCAACCTCAGAATCGGCTTTAATGTCACCTGCGGTGATTTCACCGGAGCCGTTTGCCTCGATATACATAATCTTGGGGCCGTCTCCGTGTATTTTGAGAATAACGCCCTTAAGGTTAAGAACAATCTCAGTTACATCCTCTTTTACGTTCGGGATCGTTGAGAATTCGTGAAGAACATTATCAATCTTTACAGAAGTAATTGCATAACCGGGGAGCGATGAAAGAAGAACTCTGCGAAGGCTGTTACCAAGTGTTGTACCAAAACCTCTTTCAAGAGGCTCAACAACAAATGTGCCGAATGCTGAATCTTCTGCTGAACCGGTAAATCTTACTTCGGGTTTCTCAATACCAATCATACCAAACCCTCCTTAAAAATTACACAGAATATCTGCGTTTTTTGTTTAGCCTTTATAGGCTCGAGGCTAAAGAGCATTATTTCGAATAGAACTCGACGATAAGATGCTCAGCAACAGGAGCTTCAATCTGATCTCTTTCGGGAAGATTGATAACCTTACCTGTAAGAGCTTCACGATTGATATCGAGCCAAGCGGGAACAGGACGGCTGCCGTTAGCTTCGATAATATTCTTGAATGCGTCGGTCTGTGCTGATTTTTCCTTAATAGAAACTACATCCCCTGCTTTGCAAAGGTATGAAGGAATATCAACTTTTTTGCCGTTAACACAGAAGTGACCGTGTGTAACAAGCTGTCTGCCTTCAGCGCGGGAATCTGCCCAACCGAGAAGGTAAACAATATTATCCAAACGGCTTTCGCAAAGCTTGAGGAGGTTTTCACCTGCCTGGCCGGGCATTTTTTCAGCCATAAGGAAATATTTGTGGAACTGTCCCTCAAGAACTCCGTAATAACGTCTTGCTTTCTGTTTTTCACGAAGCTGCATTCCGTATTCGGAAATCTTTTTACGACCCTGACCATGCTGGCCGGGAGCATAGGAACGGCGCTCAAGAGCGCATTTATTGGTATAGCATCTGCCACCCTTTAAAAAGAGTTTCTGACCCTCGCGGCGGCAAAGCTTACATACCGCACCGGTATATCTTGCCATAATTCGTTTCCTCCTATAATGTTATACACGTCTTCTTTTAGGCGGACGGCATCCGTTGTGAGGAATAGGTGTTACGTCTTTAATAAGTGTAACATCAAGACCTGCAACCTGTAATGCTCTGATTGCAGCTTCTCTTCCTGAACCGGGGCCTTTAACATAAACTTCAACAGTTTTCATACCGTGCTCAATAGCAACCTTAGCTGCTGTTTCAGCAGCAGTCTGTGCTGCGAAAGGAGTGGACTTACGAGAACCTCTGAAGCCCATTTCACCAGCACTTGCCCATGAAACTGCGTTACCTTGAGTATCAGTAATAGTAACAATTGTGTTATTGAAGGTGGATTGGATATGAGCCGCACCGCGTTCAATATTTTTACGTTCACGACGCTTGCGTGTTCCGGCACCTTTTTTGCCGGTAGCTTTTGTAGCCATTCTAATACCTCCTCCGACTTATTTCTTCTTGTTAGCTATAGTCTTCTTGGGACCCTTACGAGTACGAGCGTTTGTTTTGGAACGCTGACCTCTTACGGGAAGACCTTTACGATGGCGAACACCACGATAGCAACCGATTTCTACAAGTCTCTTGATATCGAATGCTGTTTCACGACGAAGGTCACCTTCAACCTTAACATTGTGATCAATATACTCACGTAATTTTGCAACATCGTCTTCAGTAAGATCCTTAACTCTTGTGTCAGGATTTATGCCTGTTGCAGCAATAATTTCGCTAGCAGTTTTACGGCCGATACCAAAAATATAGGTAAGACCGATTTCTACTCTCTTATCTCTTGGTAAATCAACACCTGAAATACGAGCCATTTGTCAGTTGCACCTCCAAATATGGTTTACGCGTGGGAATTAACCCTGACGCTGTTTGTGCTTAGGGTTCTCACAGATAACCATGATTTTACCCTTACGTTTAATAACTTTGCATTTTTCGCAAATTTTCTTGACAGAAGGTCTGACTTTCATTAGAATACCTCCTAAAATTCAGCTTTTGCCTTTTTACTTATTTTGAGCGCCATGTGATACGTCCACGTGTAAGGTCGTATGGCGACATTTCTACTGTAACCTTATCACCCGGAAGAATTCGAATGTAGTTCATTCTGAGCTTGCCGGAAATGTGGGCGAGAATTTTGTGACCGTTTTCAAGTTCTACCTGGAAAGTTGTGTTGGGTAACGCTTCCAGAACAGTACCTTCAACTTCGATCATATCGTCTTTAGACATAACAACTACCTCCTGATTTCCTGATATTCAATTTATATCTTTGTCATAATTAACGGACCGCTGCTTGTTATTGCAATTGTATGCTCAAAGTGTGCGGACAATTTGCCGTCGGTTGTTTTTACCGTCCAGCCGTCAGACAATGTTTTAACAGATGCCTTACCCTCATTAATCATGGGTTCAATGGCAATTGTCATGCCGGGAACCAAACGGACACCTCTACCTTGAGTGCCGTAGTTTGGCACCGAGGGGTCTTCGTGGAGCGCGGAACCTATTCCGTGCCCTGTATATTCTTTAACAACGCCGTAGCCACGCTCTTCGCAATAGCTTTGAATGGCAAAACCAACATCACCAAGTCTGCCGCCCGGAACTGCCTTTCTGATGCCTTCGTAAAGGCTCTGTTCGGTAGTTTCCATCAGCCGCTTCGCTTCTGCAGAAACATCTCCGCAGGCGAAAGTGGCGGCATTATCACCGGTAAAACCGTTGATGCAGGCTCCGAGGTCGATACTTACTATGTCGCCTGCCCGTATAATGCGGTTTTTGTTAGGAATACCGTGAATAACCTCATCATTTATGGAAATGCATGCGGCAGCAGGAAAGCCGTTATAGTTAAGGAAAGTAGGTCTTGCGCCTTTGCTTTCAATGAACTTACGGGCTACTCGGTCAATTTCCCAGGTTGAAACCCCCGGTTCAACTGCCTCACCTGCTACTTTAAGTGCTTCTGCGGAAATTCTGCAGGCTTCAAGCATCTGCTTAATTTCCTTTTCGCTTTTAAGCACTATCATGCTTAATCCTCCAATACCTTAAGGATTGCTTCGGTAATCTCTGTAATGGGAGCAGTACCTGTAACGCTACGGAGCTTGCCGCATTTAGCGTAGAAATCCTTTAACGGTTCGGTCTGTTCGTGATAAACATTGAGTCTGTCAAGAACTGTTTCGGGAGCATCGTCCTTACGAATCTGAAGCTCACCGCCACAAGCATCGCATACGCCTTCAACCTTAGGCTTCTTATTTTCAATGTGATAAGAAGAACCACAAGACTTGCAAACGCGTCTGCCTGACATTCTGTTTACAATGTTTTCATCGGGAACATCAATATCAACAACCTTATCAATAATGATGCCCATATTATCAAGAGCCTCAGCCTGAGGAATTGTTCTGGGGAATCCATCAAGGATGAATCCGCCCTTGCAATCCTCGTTAGCTAACCTTTCCTTGATGATGCCGATTACAACATCATCAGGAACAAGCTTACCGGCTTCAATGAATGATTTCGCTTTAAGACCCATTTCTGTTCCGTTGGCAAGCGCCTCACGAATGATGTTGCCTGTGGAAATAGTGGGAATATTAAGCTTTCCGGCGATAATCTCTGCCTGAGTGCCTTTACCCGCACCGGGTGCACCGAGAAATATAAGTTTCATTACTTAACTCCTCCTTAATTAATCAAGGAAGCCTTTGTAATGGCGGAGCATCATCTGGCTTTCAAGCTGTTTAACAGTCTCAAGGGCAACACCAACCATAATGATGAGTGATGTACCACCGAGAGAAATGTTCATACCCTCTTTTGTAACGAGTTCAGTTATCATTGTGAATATTGTTGGGAACAATGCAACTACGCTGAGAAGCAATGCGCCAAGAAGAATTATTCTGGAGATAATTTTCTCGATATACTTAGCGGTGGGCTTACCGGGTCTGATACCGGGAATTGTACCGCTGTTGTTACGGATATTGTTAGCCATTTCAGTGGGATTGTACTGAATTGCTGCATAGAAATATGCAAAGAAGATTATCATAAGGAAGTAGAGCACGTTGTAAACTACGCTTGTAGGTGCAAACCAACCAAAGAATGTTTCCCAGAAGCTGCCTTCTTCAATCTTGTTAGCCACAAAAAGTTCAATTGTGGGAGGAAGAGAGAGGATAGAGCTTGCAAAGATAACAGGCATAACACCACTCATATTAACTTTAATCGGAATGTGTGTGCTCTGACCGCCGTACATTTTACGGCCTACAACTCTCTTAGCATACTGAACGGGAATTCTACGTTCTGCATTGTCCATCCAAACGATGTATGCAATCATAAGAAGATAGCAAACAACTACGAAGGGAGCAAGGAAGTAGTAAATACCGCCATGTGCGATGTAACCAACCTGAGGGTCAGTACTGAAAAGTCTTGCTGCTTCTGTGGGAATACGGGAAATGATACCTGCAAAAAGAATAATTGAGATACCGTTACCAATACCCTTGTCGTTAATCTGTTCGCCAAGCCACATAACAAGTGTTGTACCTGCTGTAAGAACAAGAATAACTACAATTGCTTCAAATACTTTTGCAAAACCATCACCTGTGTAAAGGAGATAATCCTTTGCATTAAGGTAGATGAAATATGCAATACTCTGAAGAAGACCAAGACCGAGAGTCATATAACGAGTGATGGTAGCAATTTTCTTTCTACCCTCTTCACCCTCTTTTGAAAGTCTCTCAAGAGCGGGGATAGCTACTGTCAAAAGCTGAATAATAATTGAGCTGTTGATGTAGGGTGTGATAGAAAGAGCGAAAATTGTACCGTAGTTGAAAGCATCACCTGTCATCATACTTAAATAGCTGAGGAAGGTTGTTCCTTCAGTGCCGCCAAGAAGACCGCCTTCGATGATATCAACGAAGGGAACGGGAATATTAGCACCGATTCTGTAGATAACAATAATGAATGCTGTAAAGAGAATCTTCTTTCTTAAATCGGGGATTTTCCATGCATTAACTAATGTTTGAAACATGTTAAATCACCTCTGCCTTTCCTCCGGCAGCTTCAATTTTTGCCTTAGCTGCATCAGAATAAGCATTAACCTTAACAGTGAATTTCTTAGTGATGTCACCATGTGCAAGCACCTTAACACCGTCAAGTGTTTTATTAACAAGACCTGCTGATTTAAGTGCATCGATATCAATAACTGCACCATCCTCAAATCTGTCTTCAAGAGCAGCTACGTTAACGATAGCGAACTCTTTACCGAAAATATTAACGAAACCTCTTTTGGGGAGACGTCTCTGCAAAGGCATCTGGCCGCCTTCAAAACCAACCTGTAAACCACGGCCGGCACGTGCCTTTTGACCTTTGTGACCCTTACCGGCTGTTTTACCCTGGCCTGAACCGGGACCTCTACCGATACGCTTAACTTCCTTTTTGGAGCCAGCTGCGGGTGAAAGCTCGTGAAGCTTCATAAATTGCACCTCCTTGCTTATTCTTCAGTAGCCTCAATAAGATGGGCGATTTTTCTGATTTTGCCTTTGGTCTGGGGATTATCGGGCTGTACTGCTACATCACCGATTTTACGAAGACCTAACGCATGGGCGGTGGCAATCTGATCTTTCTTTGAACCGATAAGGCTCTTTACGAGCTTAACTTTAATGTTAGCCATTCTTACCACCCTCCTTAATCTTTAAAATGTTTAACGGATTTGCCGCGAATGTTAGCAACTTCTTCAACGTTGCGGAGCTGCATAAGTCCGTTCATAGTAGCTCTAACTACGTTGCAGGGGTTATTAGAACGAAGTGATTTACCACGAATGTCCTTAATACCAACTGTCTCAACAACTGCACGAACGGGACCACCTGCGATAACGCCGGTACCGGGTGCTGCGGGCTTGAGAAGTACTTCACCTGCGCCGAATTTACCGATAACCTCGTGAGGAATAGTTGTTCCTTTAAGAGCAACCTTTACGAGATTTTTCTTTGCGTCCTCGATACCTTTACGGATAGCATCGGGAACTTCGTTTGACTTACCTAAGCCAAAACCTACTGTGCCTTCGCCGTCACCTACAACAACAAGAGCAGAGAACTTCATAATTCTACCACCCTTAACCGTTTTAGATACACGGTTAATAGCAACAACTCTTTCCTGGAGTTCAGAGTCTTTGCGAGCTGCATCGAATTTAGCCAAAGTTAATTCCTCCCTTTCTTAGAAGTTGAGGCCGCCCTCACGGGCGCCTTCGGCCAAGCTCTCTACACGGCCGTGATAAATGTAACCGCCGCGGTCGAAAACAACATCTTTAATGTCCTTTGCCGCTGCACGCTCTGCTAATAACTTACCTACTTTAAAGGCTGCGTCTTTGTTTCCGCCGTAATCCTTGAAGTCCTTTTCAACAGTTGATGCAGAAACGAGTGTAACACCGTTAACGTCGTCAATCAACTGAGCATAGATATGCTGAAGAGAACGGAATACATCGAGACGGGGGCATTCAGCAGTACCGCTGATTTTGCCACGTACTCTTTTATGACGCTGAACCCTTGCTTTATTAGTGTTCGGTCTTTGTACCATTATTTCTTCACCTCTTTTTAGAATTCAGGGATTATTTACCCTTACCTGCCTTACCTTCCTTACGACGGATAACTTCATCAATGTACTTGATACCTTTACCCTTGTAAGGTTCCGGAGGTCTCTTTCCTCTGACTTCTGCTGCAAACTGACCAACCTTTTGCTTGTCAGGACCGGAAATAATGATTTTGTTGGGAGCAGGAACTTCTACTGTAATGCCGTCTTTCTCGGGCATAATAACATCGTGAGAATAACCGATGTTAAGAACAAGGTCCTTACCCTGTTTTGCTGCACGGTAACCGATACCATTGATTTCAAGCTCTTTCTTGAAGCCTTCGTTAACACCCTGAACCATATTGGCAATGAGTGTACGGGTAAGACCGTGAAGTGCACGATTTTCTTTCAAATCGTTGGGGCGTGTAACTGTAATCACGCCATTGTCAAGAGTAACTGTAATGTTGCTGCTGACTGTTCTGGTAAGAGTACCCTTGGGGCCCTTTACGGTAACAGTGCTGCCGTCAATCTTGACATCTACGCCTGCAGGAACTGCAATGGGCATTCTGCCTATACGTGACATAGAACTGTACCTCCTTACCAAATGTATGCAAGAACTTCGCCGCCAACATTAGCTTTGCGAGCGTCCTTATCTGTCATAATACCCTTTGATGTTGAAAGGATAACGATACCAAGTCCGTTCTGAACCTTGGGCATATCCTCACAATTTGAGTAAATGCGGAGTCCGGGTTTAGAAACTCTGCGAAGTCCTGTAATAACCTGAGACTTGTTAGGACCGTATTTGAGAGCAATCTCAATAACGCCCTGTTTACCGTCTTCGATTACTTTAAAACTCTTAATATAACCCTCATCTACAAGAATCTGAGCAATTGATTTCTTGATGTTAGATGCGGGAATGAGCACTGTGTCGTGCTTTGCTGAATTAGCATTACGGATTCTTGTAAGCATATCAGCAATTGAATCAGTAATCTGCATGCCGTGTTTCCTCCTTTATCAATTGCTCTTACCAGCTAGCCTTCTTAACGCCGGGGATCTGACCTGCGTGAGCAAGTTCCCTGAAGCAGATACGGCAAACACCGTATTTGCGAAGGTAAGCGTGGGGTCTGCCACAGATTTTGCATCTGTTGTACTGTCTTGTGGAATATTTAGCAGGTCTCGCCTGCTTAACTTTCATAGATGTCTTAGCCACGATAACCCTCCTTATTTAGCAAACGGAGCGCCGAGAAGTGTAAGCAACTCGCGGCCTTCTTCGTCTGTGTTAGCGGTTGTGATAAAGCTGATATCCATACCGCGAACCTTGTCGATTTTGTCGTATTCAATTTCGGGGAAAATAAGCTGTTCCTTGATACCGATGGAGTAGTTACCTCTACCATCGAATGAGTTGGGGTTGATACCTCTGAAGTCTCTAACTCTGGGAAGAGCGAGATTGAAGAATCTATCAAGGAATTCATACATACGGTCACCACGAAGAGTAACCTTTGCGCCGATGTCCATACCCTCACGAAGTTTGAAGTTAGCAACTGATTTTCTTGCTTTACAAACTACGGGAGTCTGACCGGTAATCTGCTTGAGATCGCTGATGATTGCATCGAGAATCTTGGAATTATCCTTGATTTCACCTGATGTAACACTAACAACGATTTTATCAAGTTTGGGAACCTGCATGACGCTCTTGTAACCGAATTTCTTCATAAGCTGAGGAGTAATTTCGGAAATATAAACTTCTTTAAGTCTTGCTGCCATTGTAAGTCCCTCCCTTATTCAAACTTAGCGCCGCATTTTTTGCATACGCGCTTTTTATCTTTGCCTGTGCCTTCGTGGCCTACTCTTGTAGCAGCACCACATTTGGGGCAAACAAGCTGAACTTTGTCCGCATAGAGAGCGCTTTCAGCTTTGATAATGCCGCCTGCTTCGCCCATCTTACGGGGTTTAACGTGTTTAGAGATGATGTTAACGTTTTCAACGATAACCTTGCCTTCTGAGGGAGCTACCTGAAGTACCTTGCCTTTTTTGCCGCGGTCTTTACCTTGAATAACGATAACCTCGTCGCCTGTTTTGACATGAACTTTACTCATTAGTCGTACCTCCCATTAAAGTACTTCCGGAGCAAGAGAGAGAATCTTGAGATATTCTTTCTCACGAAGTTCTCTTGCAACGGGTCCGAAAATACGGGTACCCTTCGGGTTCTTATCTTCTTTGATTATAACAGCTGCATTTTCGTCGAAACGGATGTAAGTACCATCTTCACGACGAACACCGCTTGCTGAACGAACAACAACGGCTTTAACAACTTCACCTTTTTTTACAACGCCACCGGGTGCTGCTTTCTTGACAGAAGCCACGATAACATCACCGATATTGGCATACCTCTTACCGGTACCGCCTAAAACGCGGATGCACATAATTTCTTTTGCGCCCGTGTTGTCGGCTACCTTGAGGTAACTCTGCTGCTGTATCACAGTGTGTGCCTCCTTTTAAGTGCTAAATTATTTAGCCTTTTCAATTATTTCACATACACGCCATCTTTTATCTTTTGAAAGGGGGCGTGTTTCCATAATCATTACACGGTCGCCGATACCGCACTGGTTATTCTCGTCATGAGCTTTAACCTTAAGTGTACGGTTAACAATCTTTCCATAAAGGGGATGTTTAACCTTGTCTTTGATGGAAACAACGATTGTCTTGTCCATCTTATCGCTTGTAACGATGCCGACACGAGTTTTTCTTAAATTTCTTTCACTCATTTAATTGCCCTCCGTGATTAAGAATTTTTGCCGTTGAGCTGCATATCGCGGATTACTGTCATAACGCGAGCGATATCTTTTCTTACGGCGCTGATTCTCATTGGGTTATCAAGCTGATTGATGGCTTGTTGGAAGCGGAGGTTAAAGAGTTCTTTCTTCAATTCAAGGAGCTTAGCATCCAACTCCGCCTGAGAGAGAGTTCTTAATTCACTTGCTTTCATTCTGCCTCACCATCCTGTTCTGCTTTAGTAACAAACTTGCATTTGATGGGAAGTTTGTTAGCTGCAAGACGCATAGCCTCGCGAGCAACATCTTCTGCAACACCTGCAATTTCAAACATAACTCTG
Organism: Acutalibacteraceae bacterium; assembly: GCA_045594685.1. Classification (GTDB taxonomy): domain Bacteria; phylum Bacillota; class Clostridia; order Oscillospirales; family Acutalibacteraceae; genus DTU089. Next base: position 12,367 of record JAZNYZ010000051.1, read on the forward strand.
CCGGGTTTAACCACAGCTACCCAATATTCGGGAGAACCTTTACCTGAACCCATTCGGGTTTCAGCAGGCTTCTCTGTGATGGGCTTATCGGGGAAAATCTTAATCCAAACTTTACCGCCACGCTTGATATATCTTGTCATAGCAATACGGGCTGCTTCAATCTGGTTTGAAGTAATCCATGCGGGTTCGAGAGCCTGAAGACCGAAATCACCATAGTTAACCTTGTTACCTCTGTGAGCAACGCCTTTAAGACGGCCTCTCTGAACTCTACGGTATTTAACTCTTTTAGGTAATAACATTATTTGGCTCCTCCTTCCCTTTTGGTTTTGCGGGACTCGTGGAGAACTTCGCCTTTGTAAATCCAAATCTTAACGCCGATACGACCGTAAGTTGTTTTTGCTTCTGCAAAACCATAGTCGATGTCAGCACGAATTGTCTGAAGCGGAATAGTTCCTTCGTGGTACTGCTCTGTACGAGCGATTTCAGCACCGCCAAGTCTACCGGAAACCTGAGCTTTGATACCCTTTGCGCCTGCTTTCATTGTGCGGCCGATTGACTGCTTAAGAGCACGGCGGAAAGATACACGTTTCTCAAGCTGAGCTGCAATGCCTTCAGCAACGAGCTGAGCGTTGAGGTCGGGCTGCTTGATTTCAGTGATGTTGATGAATACATCCTTGTCACCGCCAAGCATTTTCTTAACTGTTTCTTTAAGTTTTTCGATTTCTGCACCGCCACGGCCGATTACGATACCGGGTTTTGCGCAGAAAATGTTAATGCGGATTCTCTTAGGATCGCGCTCGATTTCAACCTTAGGAACACCTGCGGGAGCAAGGAGTTCAAGAAGGAATTCACGAATCTTGTTGTCTTCAACAAGAATATCACCGAACTCACCCTTCTTAGCAAACCAGCGAGATTCCCAATCTTTGATAACGCCTATTCTTAATCCTGTAGGATTGATTTTCTGGCCCATTATATTTCCTCCTCTCGCTTATTCTGCATCCTTGAGAACAAGGGTGATATGTGATGTCTTTTTGTTAATTCTGTTAGCGCTGCCTCTTGCGCGGGGTCTGATTCTCTTGAGAGTGGGACCCTGGCATACCCAGCACTGTGCAACGTAAAGTGAATTTACGTCCATATTTTTATTTTCCGCATTTGCAATAGCGGATTTAAGAAGCTTCTCAAGCGGCTCACAAGCGGCCTTCGGTGTGTGCTTGAGAATTGCCATTGCTTCGTCTGCAGGCTTGTTGCGGATAAGGTCAAGAACAATCTGAACCTTACGGGGAGCTATTCTTAAATAAGTAGCTTTTGCTGTTGCCTCCATTTTTAACACACTCCTTTCGACCTATTATTTACCGTTATTTGAAGTTTTTGATCCCGCGTGACCTTTGAAGGTTCTTGTGGGAGCGAATTCACCAAGTTTGTGACCAATCATATCCTCAGTTACATAAACCGGAACATGCTTACGGCCATCATGAACTGCAAAAGTATGACCAACGAAATCAGGGAAGATTGTTGAACTTCTGCTCCATGTTTTGAGAACGATTTTTTCACCGTTTTCATTCATTTTCTGAACTCTTTCGTAGAGCTTGGGCTGAACGAAAGGTCCTTTTTTAATGCTTCTGCTCATTAGTAATGCTCCTTTCCGGCTTATTTGCCGTTACGACGCTTCACGATAAGCTTATCGGAGCGGTTCTTCTTAGCTCTTGTCTTATAACCGAGAGCGGGTTTACCCCAAGGAGTAACAGGACCGGGACGACCGATGGGTGATTTACCTTCACCACCACCGTGGGGGTGGTCATTGGGGTTCATAACAGAACCACGAACTGTGGGACGGATACCCATGTGACGTGTACGACCTGCTTTACCGATTTTAACGTTTTCATGGTCAAGGTTACCAACCTGACCTATAGTAGCCATGCACTGTACGGGAACGTTACGAAGTTCACCGGAGGGAAGTCTGAGAAGAGCATAAACGCCTTCTTTAGCCATAAGCTGAGCTGCATTACCTGCTGCTCTTGCAAGCTGACCGCCTTTACCGGGGTAAAGTTCTACGTTGTGAATGAATGTACCAACAGGGATATTTGTAAGGGGAAGCGCGTTACCGGGCTTGATATCCGCTGTGGGACCTGCAACAACTGTATCGCCTACTTTGAGACCAACGGGAGCAAGGATATAAGCTTTCTCGCCGTCTGCATACTCAATAAGAGCGATGTGCGCTGAACGGTTGGGATCGTATTCAAGAGTTTTAACAGTTGCTTTAACATCGAACTTAGTTCTCTTGAAGTCGATTACTCTGTACTTTCTACGGTTTCCGCCGCCACGATGACGAACAGTGATTCTACCATAGCTATTACGACCTGAATTCTTTTTAAGAGGCTTTAAGAGGCTCTTTTCAGGTGCAACCTTTGAAAGTTCGGAGTAATCTGTTACCGACATATTACGTCTTGCGTTTGTTGTCGGCTTAAACATTTTTATAGACATATTATTCACACTCCTATAATGGTTTTGCGGAGAATGTCAACTCCATACTATACCATCGGGTATAAGTTATAAATAGTTTAAATCAGATTACATAATACCGTCGAAGAATTCAATTGTTTTTGAATCTTCTGTAAGAGTTACGATAGCTTTTTTCCAGGAAGCCTTGTAGCCTTCAAATCTACCGTATCTTCTCATCTTACCGTTAACGGTAAGTGTGTTTACCTTAGCAACCTTAACGCCGAAAAGCTCTTCAACTGCTTTTGCAATTTCAACTTTGTTTGCGTCTGCTGCAACTTTAAAGGTATATTTCTTGAAAGCAACGCCCATCATAGAAGCTTCTGTGATAATAGGCTTAATGATAATGTCCTGTGCGAGTTTCATTATGCATATACCTCCTCAATCTTAGTAACGGAGTCCTTAAGAACTACGAGTGAATCGCAGTTAAGGATGTCATATACATTAAGAGTATTAACGGTGGAAACCTTTGCACCCTCAATGTTTCTGATGCTCTTGTAGATTACTTCGTTATTTTCGGGAAGAACTACGAGAACCTTCTTACCTGCTTTAATAGCAGCAAGCATTTCTGCCATTGCTTTTGTTTTGATTGCATCAAGCTTGATGGAATCAAGAACGATCATTTCATCAGCAGCAACCTTAGAAGAGAGAGCAGACTTCATAGCGAGTCTTCTAACTTTCTTGTTGATGGAGATGCCGTATGTGCGAGGCTTGGGACCGAGAGCAATACCACCGTGATACCACTGGGGAGCTCTTGTTGAACCCTGTCTTGCACGACCTGTTCCTTTCTGACGCCACGGTTTCTTACCGCCGCCGCTAACTTCGGAACGAGTTTTTGTGGACTGAGTGCCCTGACGCTGATTTGCTAAGTAACCAACTACAACCAGGTGCATAGCGGACATATTGGGCTCAATAGCGAAGATAGAATCGTTAAGCTCGATGCTGCCTGCTTTTTTACCTGCCATATCAAGTACTGATAATTTACTCATCTGTTACACTCCTTCCTTAAGCTTTCTTTACACTGTCAGCGATAACAACGATGCCACCTTTAGGACCGGGAACGGAGCCTTTGATAGCAATAAGGTTGTTTTCAACATCAACCTTAACTACGCTGAGGTTTTGAACAGTTACACGCTCTGAACCGAGGTGACCTGCCATCTTTTTACCTTTGAAAATACGAGCGGGGTCAATAACACCTAAAGAACCGCCGTGTCTTGCAACAGGACCTGTACCGTGAGACTCTCTGAGTCTTGCGAAGTTCCAGCGCTTGATAACACCTGCTGTACCTTTACCTTTGCTCTTGCCTACAACGTCAACATACTCGCCTGCAGCAAAGATATCTGCTTTGAGAATGTCGCCAACGTTCACTGCAGAAGTATCAGCGAGTCTGAACTCTTTGAGTACCTTCTTGGGAGCAACGTCCGCTTTTTTGAAGTGACCACCCATGGGTTTTGTCACTTTGTTGGCTTTAACGTCACCGTAGCCAACCTGAACAGCTTCATAGCCGTCGTTTTCAGTTGTCTTCTTCTGGACAACTACGCAAGGACCAGCTTCGATTACTGTTACGGGAACCATGTTTCCGTTTTCATCGAAAATCTGAGTCATGCCGATCTTTTTTCCGATAAGACCTTTTTTCATTTTGTTTTCCTCCTTCAGATTATTGGTTGAGTTTCCTCAACATGACCTGTGACCTATATAATATAATAGGTATATTATTAGGTATATTCAAAATCAAGCTTTATATCGGATTAAAGCTTAATCTCAAAATCAACACCAGCGGGGAGCTCAAGACCTGTGAGAGCCTCAACAGTTTTGTTTGAGGGTCTGAGAATGTCGATGAGTCTCTTGTGAGTGTGCTGCTCGAACTGCTCACGAGAATCTTTGTACTTGTGAACTGCGCGAAGCACTGTGATAACCTCTTTTTCTGTGGGGAGCGGGATAGGACCGGAAACCTGAGCGCCTGTACGCTTTGCTGTTTCAACGATCTTTTCTGCTGCCTTGTCAACGAGGTTGTGATCGTAACCTTTGAGTCTGATTCTGATTTTTTCCTTAACTGCCATTTTTAACGCCTCCTAAAATTATTGGCGGGCTGCGTAAGTTTCAACAACTCTCCCGGGCTTATCGCCTTCCCCGTTTAAAAACCGGAATAGGCATTCCGGGATGAACTCACGCTCCGAAACAGACCCGTAGCCTCAGTTAAGGACGGCAAACGTGTTTGTATTCGGTATTTAATCGCCCGGTTTAAAATCGGACATACTCGGCGGAAATTCCCTGCCTCAGAGGGCAGCCACCTCCCGCGTCATCGCATATCTGCTCGCGTCAGGGCATAAAAAGATAGGGACACGCCCTACGCGCGCCCTATCATAATATCACAACTTATTCAATAATGCAAGAGTTTTTTGGTATTTTTTTAAGAATTTTTTAAAGTTTTTTTGTTAGAATATACTAAGGTTTTTTCGTTACCCAAGCCTCCCTAGCGAAGGGGGCAACACACACGACTGCGCCCAGTGGGCGATACAAGGAGCGTGTGTTGGCGTAGCGGTCAAAATTCTGTGAAGCGGATAGCGAACAAAGAATTTTGGGTACCGCAAGAGGGCTGGGACCGCACAAAACTCGTTTTGTGTGGTGGAGGGTTCTAGCTCCGCAGGAGCGTATAATAAAATCTTTTACCTACCCCTCTACACCTGTAAAGTATTCGGGATATTGAGGCATAACAATTGATTTTATCATATTAAAGCAAAGAGTTCCCTCTGCGTATGATACACCGATATTACCTGTTGTTTTACCTGTTGCAACAGCAATATTTTTGTTTTTGTCAATTGAATAAACCTTTGCAAGAGTATCGGGGCTTTTTATAATATTACCATCTTCATCTCTTTCACCGCTGAATTCAAGAACAAAGTTGTTACCTGTATCAGGTTCGGAGTAAATAGCCACAAGAAGTTCATTGTCAACATTGTATTTTGATGAAACAAGCTTGATATATTTATTGTTGTGGTGGTCGGAAAGAATGTTATCTCCACCCTTTGTTAATTTCTCATATTCGGCAACAGGGTCATAGCCCTCTAATTTTCTTGTTGTAGAGGGAGTGGTAACTACCTCCCCTGCCTGAACATCAGGAGCAGGAGTGTTTGAATGCTGATTTCCGACTTCGGTTTCACCGGCTGTTTCATCATCCCAGTTAAACATAGTTGTTTTTTCTGTGGTAGTAATTTCCGAACGGGAATATAAGCTGGTATCTTCTTTAGACCCTAAACCGCCATTCTCTTTTATCATATCTGCAATAACAACAGTTATGATAATCACACCAATAAGAATTACAACTGCGAGAGCAATAACTGCCCACATACCTTTTTTCTTTGAAGTTTTATCCATAACAGACCTCACACGCCTATATATTATAATAGTATATAATATTATACAGATTTCAGTTCATAATTGCAATAGCAAATATGTGAACAAAAAAGAAAGTGGGCTTTTTTAACATCCCTCAAAAATGATGAGGGGATAGGAAAAAAAGATGCAGAACGGACAAACCGAGCAAAAACAAGGCGAAAGGCTTGTTTTTGGTTACCCGAAGACGTACAAAGGTACGTCGAGTGGCGAGGTTTGTTCGTAGCATAAAACTTAAAATTCTTATATTACTTGTATTTTTTATTGTTTAAGGGGTCCTTACAGGTGTATTTTTCCTGTAAAAAACCCCTTGATTTATATTGTTTTATGCGGTCTGCGCTTTTTTAACATCCCCAAAAAAAAGAAAGTGCGGAAAACCGCACTTTCTCTGTGAAAACTATTGCAATAATTCACACTAACCATTAGTGTATGTAAGAAAACTTATGCTATTGTTTCTTCAACTGCGGGAGCGAAGCTTGCGAATGCCTGAAGAACCATACCAACAAGGGGGAATTCTGCAAGAGCACCTAATGTTCCGCCGTATTCAGTAACTACGTTACCTTCTGCATCAGTTGTTTCAATAACTGTGAAGAGAGAGTTGATGCCGTCTGCAATTTCCTGAACATCAAGACCATAGTTAGCGAGAAGCTGCCAAATAGAATCTAACATTGATTTTGCCTCCTTTCATACTATTATCGTCGATATTTTATCATATACATACGCTTTTATTTTTCTTTTTTAGAAATATAGTTGCATTTTTTTACTTTTCAGCAAAATAACCTAACCTGTTCACCTTGATTTGTTCATCCTGAATTATTTTTTGAGGATTCATAAAAAGAGCTTTTTCCATTACCGCTTCATTCAAACCGAAGGGATAATTTTCCAGACAGAAGGATATATCCGTGTTTCTGAAGCGCAAATCATGAGCATCAGAGCCGAAAAAGTCTGCAAAGCCACAGTTAATCATTCTCACGGCAAAGTCCTGAACCTCTTCACCAAACATCCCCGCCGCAGAGCCACTGTTTATCTGGAAAAGGTTTCCTTTTTGTGAAAGCTTATCAATAGCCGAATAATCATTAAGGAAAAACTCATATCTTTCGGGATGAGCTATAACAGGAACAAGACCAAAGGATTTAAGATAATCGCACCAAGCGTTAACGTCCTCATAATCGGGTTTAAAGAAATCAAATTCTATGAGAATATATTTTGAACCACATAAGGTGTAAGGTTTAAAATATTTTATATCAAAAATATCATCATCGCAAAGAATTTCAAAGCCCTTTTCTATTTTAAGAGAAATACCCTCTTCTTCAAGAATTTCAGAAAGCCCCTCAAATTTTTGTTCTCTTTTATCATAGAGCTTTTCAGAGGCCTCCCAATACATCAGATGAGGTGTAAGGAAAAGAGTTCCCGTACCCGATTCTGATGCCATATCGCATAATTCAACGGTAGTCTGCAAATCCTGAGAGCCGTCATCCATCCCCCATAAAACATGAGAATGTATATCGAATATTTTATTTTCCATCATTCTCACCTTTTTCTGCCAAATCTGCTTCGGCACTTTCTTGCTCAACCAACGCCTTGTTGCCGATAACCCCTTCGTCATACATCAGTTTAAGAATAATAACCGTGAGGGGTAAAAGAATAATTCCGAACGCACCAAAAATTCTGGCACCCAGAAACATTGCGGCAATTGTAACAATAGCAGGAAGACCAACCTGATTTGCAACAAGCTTTGGTTCGATTATCTGCCTTAACACTGTAACAACTGCATACATAACAACAAGACCGATGCCCAAACCAACATTACCTGTAATAAAGCTATATACAGCCCAGGGAAGAAGAACCGTACCTGTTCCTAAAACGGGAATAATATCAACAATGCAGGTAACAAAAGCAATAATTGCAATATATCCACCTTTATAAACGCCAATAAGCTTCATAAAGGAAAGACCGATAAACATTTCAACGAAGGTTATAAGCATTATTGTGGCATAAGCCTTGAAAAGCTTTGAAACGCCCTTTGTAATTGTTCTTTTAGCGTTAATAATTTTGTTACGATTTTCTTCTTTGAAAAAGCCAAGAAACATATTCTTGATAATTTCATACTCCGCGGTCATAAAAACGCTGGAAACAACAGTAACAAGAAAAGTAAGGAAGAGAGAGGGAATACCCTTAACAACGTGCCACGCACCACTGAGGGGAGCCGATAATACGGACATATCAATCCCCATACTCTTTGTTCCGATTTTATCAAAGAAACCAACAACATAATCACCTAAAGCATCTCCGATACCTTTGGGAAGCTTGGCAAGCAAATCCATAACAAAAACTTCCGCTGTTTCAATCAATTCGGGAAGAGATGAAATATTGCTGAACATATAAGTAAAGAATTCCTTTAATTCATTACCCAAAACAAACAGTAAACCCGTTGCAGAGCCGAGAATTACCATAACAATGAGCAAAACCAAAATAATTGAAACTGCACTATGAGCTTTAACATGGAGTTTTTTTGTTATTGCTTTAATTGGCCTTTGCAGAAAAACAGAAAGTGCCGTTGCAAAAACAAACGGAAAAATATAGCCGAAAGCATAGTTCATTATGAAATAATATAACCCGATAAAAATTGCAACATAAATAAAGTTGATAATAAAAGCCTTCCGTTTTTGAACAATAGCATCCATAACAAAACCTCCAATGCTACAAAAACTCCGTATAATCATTTTTATTTTAAACTATTAAGATTAATAATACAACAAAAAGATTATTATTTTCATAAAATTTTAATATTTTTTATAAAATTTCAATTTTACTCTTTATTATCCTGAAATATTGTGTTAAAATGTTTAGGAATATACTCATTCTTACATATACGGAGGTATCCGAATGCAAATCGCAATTATGGGTTTCGGCACAATCGGTTCAGGTGTTGCGGAGCTCTTACTTAAAAATCAGAAAAGCATTGTGGCAAAAAGCGGACAAGCTTCTCTTGAAATCAAGCACATTCTTGACATCAGAGATTTCAAGGGCCACGAATTAGAAAAATATTTTACTAAAGATTTCAACGATATTCTCAATGACCCTGCTGTCAGCATAGTTGTTGAATGTATGGGTGGAACCGATCCCGCCTATGAATATGTTTCGAAAAGCCTTATGGCAGGAAAGAGCGTTGTTTCCTCCAATAAAGAGCTTGTTGCCGCAAAGGGCTATGAGCTTCTTGAAATGGCAAAGGAGAATAATGTAAACTTCCTTTTTGAAGCAAGTGTTGGTGGCGGTATTCCCATTATCAGACCCATAAGCCAATGCCTCGCTGCAAACGAAATCGGCGAAATCGCAGGTATTCTCAACGGCACAACAAACTTCATTCTCACAAAAATGATTGTTGACGGAATGGCTTTTGAGGATGCCCTCAAATTAGCTCAGGATAACGGCTATGCAGAGCGTGACCCCTCTGCAGATATTTTAGGTCACGATGCTGCAAGAAAAATCTGCATTCTTGCTTCCCTTTGCTTCGGCAAGCATGTTTACCCCGATTTTGTTGAAACTGAGGGTATTACAAACATAACTCCCGAAGATGTTGAATATGCTAAAAACTGGGGCGGAGTTATCAAGCTTATCGGTCGTGCCCAGAAGCTTGATGATAACAGCATAAGTGCAACTGTTGGTCCTTGCCTTATTCAGAACCACAGTCAGCTTGCATCAGTAGACGATGTTTTCAATGCAATCCTTGTTCGTGGTGATGCTATCGGCGATGTTGTTTTCTACGGCAAAGGCGCAGGTAAGCTCCCCACAGCAAGTGCAGTTGTTGCAGATGTTATTGACTGCGCAAAGCACACCGCAAAAAGAAAAGCATTCGGTTGGGGGCCAACAGAAGAGAACTATGTTATTGACCCTGTTCTTCAGAGCACCGCTCTTTATGTAAGAGCCCAAACCGAAGATTACATAACCGCATTCAATGAAATCAACAAAACCTTTGACTCTCCTCTCATTCTTCACAGAGATAATGCAGAGAAAAACGAAATTGCATTTGTAACACCTGCAATTCGTGAAAAAGAAGCTCGCAACGCAATTGCAAAGCTTCCCATTGATGTAAAATCAATTCTTCGTGTTCTTGATTATTGATTATTGATTTTTAATTTTTTAACGGAGGAACATTTATGGCTTTTTGTCCTAAATGCGGAAGGCACCTTAACATTTGGCATATAAAAGCCGAATGTCCAACCTGCGGCGTTAATATTCCCAACTATGATTGGGAGGGCCGTTTAAATGAAGATGCCGAAAAAGCAGCAATCGCCTGGTCAAAATTCAATATATTCACAGGTAATTTTAAAAGCGCATTATTCGGAAACAAATTGAGAGTAATAAGATTTATTTTCACCTTCGTTCCCTTAGTTGCTTTGATTTTGCCTTTAGCCAATTACAGCATCAACCTGCCGTTTGTGTATGCAGATTCTGTTAATATGACCTTGGTTGATTTCACTTTGAACACCCTGTTATCTCTTAATTGGGGCTCTCTTATAAGCCTTATATCATCGGGCTTTATCGGTGCACCTGCAGGAATGCTGATGATTTCAATATTATTGCTTTACCTTGCAGTTGTTTTTGGTGTTTTAAACTTTATTTTCGTTCTCTTAAGAGCACCAAAGCTCAAAGCAGGCTTCAATATCACAATGTGTGTATTATCAACCCTTTGTTTTGCAGTTTCCGCAATTCTTTTTACACTGTGCGTTTCACAGGTAGGCAATACCACAATAAACTTTATCACAGGCTCTGTTCAATACGGAATATTTGTTGGTATAGGTCTTTTCGCACTTAATGTTGTGCTTAACGCCATAACAAATAAAGGCTTTAAGAAGCAAAGAAAAGAGCAAAACTAATACATAAAAAACCTTAACCCCTTGCAAGTCATTGACTGTAAGGGGTTAATATTTTACCACATATAAAATTGACCATTGGGATCATTAGGATTATAGGGTCTGGTGTGATGATAATTGTGACCTCCCTGCACCGTAACAGCAGGATCCCAATTAAAAGATGGTAATGTAACTGTATTGCTTGGCTTTGTTCCTATTACACTCGAATTTGAACCTAAATTACTTTGACTGTTTTTATTTGCCTCTGACATAATAATTTCATTACGTCTTATGGCTTCCTCCCTCGCTCGTTCCTTTTGGCTTTCGATTATTGAATTCAACTCTTCATAATCAACTGTCGGAGTCTCTTCAACAACTTCATAAACCTCCGCTACCGGTTCGGTTTCCGGCTCTGTTACAGGTTCGGTTGTAGGTTCTGTTGTAGCTTCTGTGGAAGGTTCGGTTGTAGGCTCAGTAACCTTTTCTGTTGCAGGCTCTGTTGTTTCTTCTAAAACTTCAACCTCTTCAACTTTTTCCTTTAAAGGCGTCTCAGGCTCTGTCATAAAGCAAAGTGAAACACCAACGCACAAGCAAACAGATGCAATAACAAGAAATTTACTGGCTTTTTTATAGTTAATAACGCTTTTAATTCTTTTTTTAATGCTTACTTCACCAAAAGCAATGGGGCAAGCAGATAATTTCACCTTATTAACACCTAAATCCAATAAAGCTTTTGCGTATTGCTTACATTGAGTATCATCATATTTTTTTATAACGCTTTCATCGCAAGAAAGCTCAATATCCTTGCAAAGCAAGAAATATGAAAACCAAACCAACGGATTAAACCAGTGAATGCACAAAATAACAAAGCCAAAAGCTTTTATAATATGGTCTGCATATTTAATATGTGTTTCTTCGTGTTTTAAAACGCAATCCTGTGTTGCTTCATCCAAGCCATAGGGCACATAAATTCTGGGTTTTATGAAACCACAAACAAAGGGAGATTGAATTTTATCGCTCTGATAAATATTATCTTTTACCAGAACACCATCAATAATCTTCAATCTTAACCTTATGTAACTGATAATTCCGTAAATCAGGAAAGCAACACCCACAGCAATCCACAAAGCCGGCACAACATCCTCAAAAGACAAGCCTTGCGAAGCAGTTGCAGCAACCACCTGCCCTGCAACTATGTCAGCAGTCTGAGGCACATTATGAGGCACAAGGCTGAGAGCACTTTCAAATGAAAAAGGAATCAAAAGCCTTAGCCCAACCAAGCTCCATAATATTTTACGGAAATACATAGGTGATTTCTGCAAAAGGGAGCGAACAACAATAACCGCAATTATAAGCCACGCGGAATCAACAGACATCGAAAGTATTTCACTGAAAATCTTTTCCATTAAATTATTCTCCAAGGAGCTTTTTAAGCTCTTCGTATTCCTTATCGGAAAGCTTTTGTTTTTTTGCAAATGCGGCAATGAATGCAGGAAGAGAGCCTTCAAATCTTTCCTCAAACAATTCGTTCATTTCAGCAAGCTGAATCTCCTCTTTAGAAACAAGGGAAGTAATTGTTGAGCCTTCTTTTTTAAGAACGCCTCTGTCTCCCAATCTTTTGATAACTGTATAGGTGGTTGTTCTTGCCCAACCTAATTTTTCCTTACAGATATCAGAAATTTTTGCGCAAGTAATGGGTTCATTTTCCCATAAAATAAGACAAAATCTGTATTCACTTTCAAAAACCTTTGGAGTTTTCATTTTTTCACCCTCTATATATTCTATTGTATTACACATTAATTATATTACATTAGGAATAATTTGTCAACCGACCACAAAAAACAGTCTGCGATTTTTTTCGCAGACTGTTAAAAATTCAACCAATAAACTCAATATCGGTTTTAAACTCCTTAAGCCTTACATCATATGCCTTCATAATATCTTCTTCAAAGGCGAGCTTCGGGTTTTCTACACCCAACTTACTCATAAGATGTTTTGTAAACAAAGGATTCTGAATTAAGAAAGGACCTAAGAGATATGTTCCGTAAAGATTATTCCTTCTTATGCCCTCTGTTTTAGCATCAATAGAGGAGCCGTAACCCTTGGTAACATTAATAAAAGCATCGCTTTCTTTTATATCATAAGCGTGGGAGAAACGGCTTGTGTAACCAACAATTTCAGTTTCACCGAATTTGCCGATAAATAAGGAGTTGTTTCTTTTAGGAATAGTTCTCTTTGCATAAAAATCTACTATACCGAGAGCCTCAATCTTTTCTCCGTCAGGCTTTTCGATGTAATTGCCCATTATTTCAAAGGCATTACCTGTCATAAGGAAAATCACGCCTTTTTTAATCAACTCTTCAATTCTGCCTTTATGGGCTTTAAGTCTTGAGAGAATTCTTTCCTGATTTGATTCACTGCAGGAACCAAAATAAACCATATCAACATCTTCTGTTAAGAAACGGGGCATTTCGCTGACGGGAGTTTTAATAAACTCCGCCTCAGGCAAGCACATTTCAAAATAACGCATATTCGCCTTGTCACCGAACAAGCAACAGATTTCGGGGTAAAGAACTTCTATTTTCATGCTTGCTCACCACCTTTATACGCCTTTGAAAATTCACTTTTGATTTTCGCCTCAACCTGACAAGCCAGGTCATAGGTGGAAGTATCGTGAAGAAGATAAAGCTTATCAATATCCTTATCCATAATATCAACGGCTTTGAATTCATCCTGTTCGCAAAGAATTCTGTCTTCAGGAATACCTGCAATAAGGCAACGAAGCTTATAATCATAGCAACGAGGTCCTGCAAGAACAATCTGCTTCACATCGGGAGTGTTAAGGAATTCAAAATCCACATCATAAATCCAGCCAACGAATTCGGAAGAATCCCTGCGCTCAAACAAGTCATCAATCATAATGAAAACTGTTCTCGCACCCTTTTCGTGACCAACAAAATCAAAGGTACGGGAGCAGGAAACAGAGTTCTGCCCCTTTGCCATAGTTCTGATAATTTCGGTTTTTCCTGCCTTTGCCTCATTATAGCGAGTCTGGGTAACGCTGATTTTTGCCATATATTCCTTAACTTTATTAAGGTCAACGCCAAATTCAGACATAAGGCTGATTGCCGCAAGCTCGTTATAAATATTATAAAGAGCCCTGTTCACCATTGGGTAAACATCTTCCTGACCGTTGTGCAAAACAGTTATTGTCTTATTATCATAATCAATATTTGTCAATCTGTAATCCGCATCAAAGGATTTAAAATCGCATTTGGGGCAGTAAGCATTACCTATATGGTGGTATCTCAAATAATTGAATTTAAGCTTTTCATCGCAAACAGGGCAGATTGAAAAGTCATTAATAAGGTTAACGCATTCCGTTACATCGGTATCTAGTTTATCAATCCCGAAATAAACCCTTTTGTTATTCTTTAAAAGCTGGGAAGACTGCAGGCAATCTGCATTAAGAACAAGCTTGGTTTCTTCCGGCACATAAGTATCAAGAATGCTGAAAATATATTCAGGGTGAGCATTTCTCTTAATAGAATCTCTGAAAAGGTTTGTAACAATAAGATAATCAGGCTTAATAAACGGCATAATAAGTCTTGAAAATCTTTCATCCACCTCTAAAACAAGAGCATCAATTTTGGGCTTTCCGAAAATATTGACGCTGTGAGTAAGAGCGGTTGCAACGCCTGTATTGATATTTGAGCCGTATCTGTTGGAAACAACCTTCATACCGCTTTGAGAAAGAATATCCGCCACCATATTTGTTGTGGTAGTTTTGCCGTTTGTACCCGTAACGCAAAGAACATTGGGGGATTTTTTTGTTCTTTTGAGGTAATCGGGGCAGATTTTCAAAGCAATAAAGCCGGGATACATTGTTGCATTTCTCTTAAGAAGGCGCAACAAAACAAAAACTGCTTTAGATGCCCAAAGGGCAATAAAATATCTTAAAATTCCCATTGGAATTATTCAACCTCCGAGGTACAGTTGGGGCAACGAGTTGCTTCAATATTAATTTCAGTTTTGCAGAAGGGGCACACCTTTGTTGTGGGAGCTGCTTCTACAACCTCTTCCTCTTTTTTGCCCATATCTCTGAGCTTATTAATTCCCTTAACAAGAAGGAATATAACAAAGGCTGTGATAATAAAATCAATAACTGCCTGAATAAAAAGGCCATAATTTAATGTTGAAGCACCTGCTTCCTGAGCAGCAGCAAGTGTTGCATATTCGCCACCGTCAAGAGCAATAAACAAATCTGTAAATGAAACCTTACCCGTTAAAAGAGTAATTGCGGGAGTAACGATGTTGGTTACAAGGTTATTAACTATACCTGTGAAGGCACCGCCGATAATAACGCCGACTGCAAGGTCAATTACATTACCTCTGGAAATAAATGCCTTGAAATCTTTAAAAAATCCTGTTGTTTTCTGAACAGCTTTGTTTTCTTTCACGAGAAAAACCTCTTTTCATAAATATTTATGATAAAAAATATCGAAAACAGTATATCATATAAATCCATTTTTTCAAATACTTTTTACAAAATTCTTGCGTTATTTATAGTTATGTTGTATAATTCAGGTGTTAAAATTTCAATTGAAGGTTCTTCGGAGGTGTTTTTATGATTCTGACTGCTGATATAGGCAACACAAACATCACTTTAGGTGTTTTCAAAGATGATGAGGTTATATGTATATCCCGTTTAGCCACCCAGCGTCACAGAACATCTGAGCAATATGCAATAGAGCTTAAAGCAGTATTTGAGCTTGAAAAAATCTGCAACAATTTTGAAGGCGCAATAATCAGCTCCGTTGTACCCGAGTTAACCCGAGTTTTTAAAGAAGCAATAAAAAAAGTTATCGGTTGTGATGCTTTGGTTGTTGCCGCAGGAATAAAAAACGGCTTAAAAATCACAACTGACAACCCTAAAGAATTAGGCGCAGATTTAGTTGCAGGTGCAGTGGGTGCAATCGCTCAGTATGAGCTCCCCTGCTTAGTTATGGATTTAGGCACCGCAACAAAAATCTCCGTTATTGATGAAGGCGGAGTTTTCGCAGGCTGCACTATCGCCCCCGGTATCGGAATTTCCCTTGATGCCCTTTCTTTAAGAACATCTCAGCTTCCTGCCATTGAGCTTTCTGCTCCCGAACACGCTATCGGCACAAACACAATTGAGTGCATCCGCTCAGGAACAGTTCTGGGCAATGCCGCAATGCTTGACGGTATGGCAGAACGATTAGAAAAAGAATTGGGCAAACCCATTAAAACAATGGTGGCAACAGGCGGTCTTGCTAAAGAAATTATCGCTTGCTGTGAAAAAGAAATTGTTTTCAATAAAGACCTTGTTCTTCAAGGGCTTTTGGTAATATATAAGAAAAACAGGTAATAAAAACCGAAACTAAAAAGCATTATATCTCTCGTGAGAATAATAGCAAAAGGAGTTTTATTATGAAGAAAAAACAAAAATTAACACGCCTTGTTTTATGTGGCTTATTTGCGGCATTGATAGTGGTTCTCACATTCACACCACTTGGCTACATAATCATCGGTCCCGGTATTGCAATTACCACAATTCATCTGGTAACAATATTGGGCGCTTCAATCCTCGGAATTAAAGAAGGTGCATTTTTAGGTGCATTCTGGGGCATCTTGTGTGTTATAAAAGCATTCCAAGAGCCCATCCCTGCAAACATTCCCTTCCAGAATCCTATGATTTCCGTTGTTCCGAGAATCTTTGTAGGTATTGTTACTGCATTGGTAGTAAAAGCACTTCTAAAAACCAAAATTAAAAAGCCGATTGCCGTAGGCATAGGCGCATTTGCAGGAACTTTAACAAACACAGTTTTAGTTATAACCGCATTAAATGTTTTCAACGGCTTTGAAACCATCACATTAGGTGTTACAACAACCTTGAACAGCATCATCACAACCTTAATCGGTGTTAACGGTATTATCGAAGTTGTTGCCGCAGTGATTTTAGTCCCCGCAATTTATACTGCAACTGAAAAATATTTAAAGAATAAAATATAAATTAAACAACCTGTTTTTCTGAATATAAATAAAAAATTAACTGCCCGGATGCAATTATCCGAGCAGTTTTTTATTTATAAATTATTCAGCTTTTGTTGCTTCAGGCTTCTGTGTCTGAGCTTCTGTTGTTTCGGGCTTCTTTGTAATATCATCATAATAAGCAAAGGGCTTGAAGTCCATAGCCTTGCAGAACTCTTCGGTATCTGCAACTAAAGTATCGCCCGAGCCTGTAAAGAGAAGCTTATAAACATTATCTGCATTTTCAAAGAAATACATAACGCTTGTACTGTCCACATTAACAAGAACCATACGGCAAACGCCTTTGTAATCATCGGAAAAATCAATATCCTCTTCCCAAGTTGCTTCTAAACCGTCTTTCACAAGTAAATCATAAACATTCTTATTAGTTTCATAATAGTCGTCATAGAAATACTTAACAACGGTTAATTCACATTTATAATCCTTATCGGGATTAATGAATTCATTGTATTTTGCAGTGGATTTCCAACCCTCGGGAAGAGAAAGCTTAAAGCCGTAATCTTCAACAAGATTGCCATTCTGAATAGGTTGGAACTGCTTAATTGATGTAACAGGCTCGCCGTTTTCATCCTTTATGATTTTTCCGTTTTTATCAGTATCATAAACAATCAAGCGACCGTCATCAGAAAGAACCTTATTGCCGTTCTC
The DNA here is from genome assembly GCA_045594685.1 of Acutalibacteraceae bacterium. Taxonomy (GTDB): domain Bacteria; phylum Bacillota; class Clostridia; order Oscillospirales; family Acutalibacteraceae; genus DTU089. Next base: position 29,832 of record JAZNYZ010000051.1, read on the forward strand.
ATCGGTAACGAACTCAAATTCTTTATCATCAATATAAATATTATTTTCATCTTTCTCGCAAGATGCAAAAATGCAAACGAAAAGAATTGTTGCAATAGTTAAAATTGCAATTATTTTTTTGCTCAATGGAATAACCTCCGTTTATTCTGAAACTTCTGCAGTTTCAACGGGACTTGTGGGCAAACCGCTTTCCCAGGTGATGTCATAGTTTGCTTTATCCTCAAGAGTGAACATAACACTAACATCGCCATAGCTTTCAAGAGTGCCTGCACCTGTCATATAAGCAGTAACATTTGCTGCCTTGTAGAAGTTGATGTTTGTGATTTCGTTTGTGAGGCGGTTAACTGTTGCAGTAATTTTGCAGCCGCTGTAAACTACATCATAATCGTTAAGAACAAGATATTCTTTAGTTTTAGCAAATTCTTCTGAAGCAAGAATTTCTTCTTTATCACGAAGGTCAAATGCTTTTGTGAGAACATCCTGAGCTTCGGCAGTTGTAAGGTCGTTGAAAGCGATTGTAATGAAATACTGGTCGCCGATTTCTTTAATCTCAGCATAGTCAATATCTTCGGTAGTGAGCTGGGAAGCCCATGATTCACCTTTAACTAAAAGCATTTCAGAGTTATCGTCACCGAAATTGATTGTGCCGGAATTGCCTCTGATATCTTCAAGAATAAGGTCTTTTATACCTTTAGCCGCATCATTGATTGCTTTGAGAGAATCATCAATTTCTTCAGCATCCTCTGCACCCTGCTTTGTAACCTTAAGGCTATCATCGGGAACATTTTTCTCAATGTTGTAGTTAACAACGGGTTTATCTGCTTTAACGCCGTTAACAAGGCTGTTAAAATATGCAAGAACCTCCTCGCTTGTTTTGCCGACAGTAACAGCACTCTGAGTGTATTCTGCCTCTTCTGTTGAATAAACTTCAACAGTTTCATCAGCAGTATCAGAAGAACCGCAGGAAGTTAAAGTCATTAAAAGTGCGCTGACAAGCAAAATAGCTGTTGCAATAGTAAAAATACGTTTCATTAAGGTTTGACCCCTTTCGATTTTTTGCATCTGTCGATACTTCGACTTATTCACCAAACAATTATAGCACAAAAATTCATATAACAACAGTAGTTTTTTATATTTTTTTATATTTGTATAAAAAGCACAAAATCCGCAACGTCACTTTGTAGTTTACAACTAATTTATATTATTTTTCTCAGTAATTACTATTTGACAATTCATAAATATGACAATATAATATGCCTATAAATAGAAAATAAAGAGGTTAAGCTATGGCAGTTGAAAAAACAAAAAAGAAACACAAACGCACAAAAAATCAGAAAGCTCTTAATTTCCTTTGCATAATGATGGCTTTTGTGGTTATTTTTGTTGCGGTTGTCTGTACTTCCGTTGATAAAAAGAACGATGCTTTAAGAGAAAAAGAAACAGCAGTTTCTCAAACCCCTCAAACAACAAAAAAAGGCGATAATAAAAAGCCCGAAGCAACTGAAAAAGGCAATGCGCCCGAAGCACCAGATACCACCGCGACCACTTCAGAAGAAGGGAGCGATACCACCGTCCCTGAAACAACTCAACCTGTTACAGCGGCAGTTGCTCAACCGGGCACTATGGACAATCCCACAATCATCACCATCGACGAAGAAAAATGGTATTTAACTCTCGTCAACTCAAGCTACAGAATCCCCGATGACTACGAGCCTGACTTAGTATATGTTTGCGGTAGTGGCGAACGCCTTGACAGAAAGGTTGCCGAGCATTATGAGAAAATGTATAATGCCGCCCTTAAAGACGGAGTCAATCTTACCCCCTGCTCAGGCTATCGTTCATATGAATTGCAGGAAAGAAACTATAACAATAAAGTCAGCTTCTATGAAAGTCAGGGCTATTCACATCAGGATGCAAAAGTAAAAGCTGCAACAATTATTATGCCACCCGGCTCATCCGAGCATAATTTAGGCTATGCAATGGATATTGTCTGCGTTGACGAATGGTTTGAAGATACCGCAGAGTTCAAGTGGCTTACGGAAAATGCCGCCGATTACGGCTTTATTATGAGATATCCCAAGGACAAGCAGGATATAACAAAGGTTATTTATGAGCCTTGGCACTGGAGATATGTTGGTGTTGAGTTAGCAAAAGAGCTTAAAGACAGCGGTTTGGTTCTTGAAGAGTATATGGGAGTAGCGTAAAATGATTGGAATAAAAGTAGAAAAAGCACACGGGGAATACGACCCCGGAACAAGTAAATTTTTCGGCTCACCAACTATGCCTGAGGAATGGCTTTCAGATGGCACAATCGGTGATGAAGATTTCTTCTTCTGCCAGTTAAAATTAGCTGAATTCAAAAGCTACGATAAAGAAAATATTATCGACCACAAAGGCTTTATCTATATTTTCTTAACTGAAAACGAGGGAGATTTCATCCCCAATATCCGCTATTGTGAAAGCGAGCCCGATACCTTAATCGACGATTTCAATGCAGGCTTTGAGTTTTTAGGCGATGTTGAAACAGAGTTTTCAATAGACTTTTTTGACACAAATGATACCGAGGACGGTACAAGAATTTTCGTAGAAAACGGTGAAGAAATCACACTTTTACAGTATGACCCCCTTGATGACGGAATGCCCGAATTCCTCCAAGACACCGAAAAAATTGCATATTTCAAAATGTCTTTATCAGACCTCAAAAATCTCGATTTTTCAAATGTAAGTTTTACAATAGAATAATTACAATTGCCGTGCGCAGCACCCAACACTGGCATCTGGCATCTGGCATCTGGCATCTAAAAAAAGCTCCCCTCAGGGAGCTTTTTTTATTTTATTTCCGCTATCGTAACCCCATTCTCACCCTCACCGAATGTACCCAGACGGAAAGTGCGTATTCTCGGGTCACCTTTAAGGTATTGGGTAACGCCTGCCCTTAAAGCACCTGTTCCCTTGCCGTGAATAATTGTGCATTCCGTAAGACCTGAGCGAAGCAAATCGTCAAGGAAGCGGTCAAGAACAATAATCGCCTCATCAACCATAAGACCTCTCAAATCACAACGGTTGTTAATTGCCATTGTGGACTTGCTTTCGCCCGTAACTCTTGTGGTGGAAACCTGTCTTTTTTTAGTTTCCTTCTGCTTGGGCTTTTCAACAAGACGAAGAGAATCTTCCTTAACCCTCATTTTAAGCATACCTGCGGCAATTTCCACATTGCCCTTTTTATCCTTAAGGGCGGTAACATTTGCATTTTTGCCGATAGTTTTGCAGAAAACGGTATCACCGATTTCAAGAGGTCGGGGAAGAGTGTAATCCTCATCATCTTCAATGGAATTGAAAACAGGATTAACCGCACTGTTTATAGCATCAAGGTGGGCATTAACGGCACTTTTTGCTCTTCTTGCCAGATCTGCCGCATCCTTAGTCTGCTTTGCTTCTTTTTTCAGCTTTTCAACCTCATTAAGAAGTGCATTTGCCTCTCTTTTTGCTTTTTCAACAATACGCAGAGCCTCGCCCTGAGCATTTTCCAGCTCTCTGTCACGCCTGAACTGAGCATCCTTAAGAAGCTTTTCCGCCTTTTCTCTGTCTGCCTTGGCAGATTCTGTAATTTTCTTTGCCTTTGAATGCTCGTCCTCCATTTCAAGACGGCTCTTTTCAAGCATATCAACAACATCTTCAAATCGGGTATTTTCCGAAGAAACAAGCTCCCCTGCCCTGTCAATAATGCTTTTATCAATACCAAGCCTTTCGGAAATTGCAAAAGCATTTGAACGACCGGGAATACCGATAAGAAGTCGGTAAGTAGGTCTTAAGCTGTTTACATCAAATTCACAAGAGCCGTTTTCAACTCTCGAAGTCTGCAAAGCATAGGCTTTAAGCTCTGCATAGTGAGTTGTGGCAGCAATTTTGGCACCTTTAGCATTCAGCTCTTCAAGAATCGCCATTGCAAGTGCCGCACCCTCAACAGGGTCAGTACCTGCACCCAATTCGTCAATAAGAACCAAGGACTTTTCCCCTGCGATTTTAAGAATATTAACAATATTCACCATATGTGATGAGAAGGTTGACAAGGACTGCTCGATGCTCTGCTCGTCACCTATATCAACGAGAATATTTTCATAAACGCTGACTTTGCTTTCATCACCTGCAGGAATCATAAATCCGCTTGACGCCATTGCAGAAAGAAGACCGATTGTTTTAATTGCAACTGTTTTACCGCCCGTATTGGGACCCGTAATAACAAGTGTATCAAAATCTGAGCCTAAACGGATATCAGTTGCAACAACTTTTTTCGGATCAATCAAAGGATGCCTTGCTTTATTTAAATCTGTAACGCCCTTGTCATTAAGAATGGGCATTGTGGCTTTCATATCGTAGGCAAGGTGAGCCTTGCAGAAAATAACATTTATTTCCACCGCACACTCATAGCTACCCTTTATTTCTTCAATAAAGCCCCCTGCTTCAACAGAAAGCTCATAGAGAATTCTCTCAATTTCCTGAGCTTCCTTGCCTCTCAAAACACGAATATCGTTGTTAGCCTCAACAACCCCTGCAGGCTCAACGAAAACCGTTGCACCTGTTGAAGATGTATCGTGAACAAGACCCGAAACCGATGCTCTGTGCTCACTTTTAACAGGAACAACATATCTGCCGTTTCTCTGAGTAATTATTGCATCCTGCAAAACAGTTTTCAGCTTCTGTGAACGAATAAGCTTTTCCAGCTGGTCACGGACGCTGTTTTCTTTATTTTTTATTTGCCTGCGGATTGATGCAAGCTCAGCAGAAGCATTATCGCTCATTTCATCTTCTGTAAGAATTGCAGAAAAGATTTTATCTTCAAGATATTTATTGGGCATCAGGGAATTGAAATATAAGTCAATTTTCAATTCATCCTGACCGCCACTATTATCACGCCACTCTCTTATACCACGAACAGTTCTGACAGTTGAACCGATGTCAAGAAGCTCTTTCATTGAAAGAACGCCCCCTGCAACAGCACGGGCAAGAGAATTATTAACATTCTTCAGCCCACCAAATGACGGACCACCGTATTTTGCCAATAATATGTAGGCATTTTCTGTCATATCAATATGGTTCTGCGCCATATTAACACTTGTTTCTGGTCTTATGGAAGCAATGATATCACGGGCATCATCGTTGCAAGCCCTTTTCATCGCCATTTCCAGAACCTTGTCATATTCAAGTGCTTTTAAATGTCTGTTTAACTCGCTCATAATTAATAATTAATCCTTAATCACATTATAAAATTCAAGGGTTTTGAATTTTCTTTGGGTTTTGTTAAGTAAATAGTCCTCGATGATTCTATTGAAAACGGCAAGAGCTTCATCACTTAAGGAAAAAGAAAAAATCTTTTCAAAATCTGATAACGAAACAAATCGCATTGCCGTTATAACGGATAAGCTTAAGCATTTACAAAAATCCGCAGGAACGCAATCCTTGCAGTAAAGCTTACCGCTTTCAATGTTCAGGAACATATATTCCGTTTCATAAGCACCGCATTTTTCGCAGGCAACCAAATCGGGCATATAACCGCTCAATGACATTAACCTGAGTTCAGTTACCGCCTTTATAAATTCAGGGGATTTTTTATTTTCCTTTAACAGCCACAAGGCGTTAAGAAAAAGTCGGAGAATCTCCTCCGACTCGAAATCCTCCTCGCAGAATTCGTAGGCAAGCTCGCAGAAATACTGAGCAAGAGCCATTTTCTGAACATCATTGCGCAGTTCAAAAAACACCTCTTTGACAAGTGCTTCTTCAACGGAAAAAGCGTCCCTTGTTTTTGTGAAAGTGAAATCCGCATAAGAAAGAAGAGATGTGGCAGCAAGCTTTTTGCTTTTGGTCTTTTTTGCGCCTCTTGAAAATGCGCGAACAAGCCCGTGCTTTGCAGTAAGCACGGTTATAAGCTTATCGGCTTCACCGATATTCTGTTCCCTGATTACAAGACCCGGTGCAGTTATTTTCACCACTTTTTCCCAACTCCGAATTTTTCATATTTACACAATTGCGGTATTCAATGTAATCCGCAATTTTTCCGCCTTTATAAAACTTTTCCCAAAGCTCATTTTCGTTCATTTTTATCACTCCGAGTAATATTTTATTCCTCAGAGGATTCTTTATTCTGTAAAAAAATATATAGTTTTTGCCAAATCAATCCAAGCCGAAATTATGAATCAAGCCCTCTCGATTTCGCCAATCTTCCTTAACCTTTACCCAGCACTGAAGATTGATTTTGCACTCAAAAAACTGCTCCAATTCGTGACGGGCATTGGTTGAAATTTCCTTGAGCATCGCACCTTTTTTACCTATAACGATACCCTTGTGGCTTTCTCTTTCGCAGTAAATAACCGCTTCAATATCAATAATGGGCTTATCCTCACGCTCCTTCATTCTCTCAATGGAAACTGCAATACCGTGGGGAATTTCATCGCTTAATTTATGAAGAAGCTTTTCTCTTATCATTTCCGCCGCTAAAACTCTTTCAGGCTGGTCTGTGAGAGTATCCTCGGGGAAGAAAAATTCCGAAGGCGCAGCAAGCTTGAATAATTCCTCTTTAAGCTCATCCATACCGTCATTTTCACGGGCACTTACAGGGATAACCGCCTCAAAATCAAGAAGATTTGTAAGCTCAAGAATTCTGCCCATAAGCTCCTGCTTATCAGAAAGCATATCAATTTTGTTGATAGCAAGAACAACGGGAATTCTCTCCGACTTAAGCTTTTTAAGAAGGTCAAGCTCCGCTTCTCTTATCTCCCCCTTTGCCTCTGTAACAAAAAGGCAGGAGTCAACACCGCCGATACTGTCATCAACGGCTTTAATCATTTTTTCGCCTAATTTTGTTTTAGGCTTGTGGAAACCGGGAGTATCTGTGAAAACAAGCTGAACATTGTCTTCCGTTAAAACGCCCATAATTTTTGTTCTTGTTGTCTGAGGCTTTGATGAAACAATTGCCACCTTTTGCCCTAAAAGATTATTAAGAATTGAAGATTTACCCACATTGGGTCTGCCAACAATTGCTATAAAAGCAGTTTTTCTTTCTGTCATCAGTCATTTCCTTTTTTCTTTTTACTAAAATCAAATTTGAATATAAATAAAGTGAATGCAATTACACTTAAAACAAACCAAACTATATAAATCGGATTTTTTGAGTAATGGTTGAATAACAATTCAAAAGCCTCAGGCTGCCAGAGAATTGAAACACCGCAAAGCACAGCGAAAATAGCAAACACTAAAACCGCACCTGCGGAAACATCCTTTGAAACCTCAATGGTATGCTTTCTCTCTTTGGAAACAGAGTCATCCGCCTTTTCAATACCTGAATTAATCATTTCTCCGCCGATAACAAGTCCTGAAGCTAAAAACAATATTGCAAACTCCGTTCTTGAAACCGTAAAGAAATCATATCTCAACAGATAATAGAACATATATGTGAGGCAGGTCAGGTGAACTCTGAAATTTCTTTCGTGAGTCACCATCCATCCGAAGCCCTTAAAAGCATAGATGAAGCTTTTAAACAGGCTCAGAACATCATTCATTATTATTCCTCCTCGATATAGTAGGATTCGTTGCGTTTAAGCCCCAACTCTGTCAAAACATGCTCTTCCTTTTCACGCATATGTACCGCTTCAATACCACCATTCACATGGTCATAGCCTAAAAGGTGAAGCATTGAATGGACTGTAAGGAAGCCGATTTCACGCTGAAGACTGTGACCATAGGTTTTTGCCTGACGAACTGCAGTGGGAACGGAAATAACAATATCACCCAAAAGGCAAGCGCCTGTATCAAGGTTTCTGTCATACTCACCATTTTCACCCAAGGGGAAGGATAAAACATCGGTACTGCTGTCAATATTGCGATGCTCTTTATTTATTTCGTGAATTCTCTCGTCGTCAACAAAGGTTACGCTGATTTCTGCAGGCTCGGAAAAATCCTCAAATGTGAGAACTGCGTTACAGCAACGCCTAACAAGCATTCTCACGCCTGTGGGAATTTTAACTTCTTTCTGGTCATTTGTGATAATTACTTTAATCTTCTCTTTCATTTTCTTTTCTTTGCCTCCTCATATTTTTCATAGGCTCTGATTATATCCTGAACAAGCTTGTGCCTTACAACATCTTGTCCCGTAAAGCGAACAATATCAATCTGCTCCATATTCTTAAGGATTTTTGTTACCTCCACAAGACCTGAGCGTTTGCCGTCAGGCAAGTCAATCTGAGTAACGTCACCGGTTACAACCACCTTTGAATTAAAGCCCATTCGGGTTAAAAACATTTTCATTTGCTCGGGGGTTGTGTTCTGGGCTTCATCAAGAATTATGAAGCTGTCATCAAGAGTACGGCCTCTCATATATGCCAAGGGCGCAACCTCAATATTTCCTCTTTCGAGATATTTATTGAAGTTCTCTGCCCCGAGCATATCAAAAAGTGCATCATAAAGAGGGCGCAGATACGGGTCAACCTTGCTCTGCAAGTCACCGGGCAGAAATCCAAGCTTTTCACCTGCTTCAACAGCAGGGCGTGTAAGAATAATTCTGTTAACCTCTTTTGCCCTGAAGGCATTAACTGCCATAGCAACTGCAAGGTAGGTTTTACCGGTACCTGCAGGGCCAACACCGATGACAATTGTATTATTTTTTATGGATTCAACATATTTTTTCTGACCGAGAGTTTTGGGCTTAACGGGTTTGCCCTTACTTGTGATGCAAACGCAGTCACCGCTCATTGTAACAAGCTTGTCCTCGTTGCCGTCATCCACAAGAGAGATGACGTATCTGACATTTTGCTCGTTAAGAGTTTCCCCTCGGTTGAGAAGCATTAAAAGCCCGTTAATAGCCTTAACCGCCTTGCTCACATTTTCAGGCTCACCATTAACTTTTATATCTGAACCACGGCTGATTACATCCACATTAAAGGATTTTTCGATTATTAAAATATTTTCATCAAAACTGCCGAAAAGGCTTACCGCCTGCTCCATTCGGTCAACATTAATTATCTGTTCCGTCTTGATTACCTTCTTTTTATATTAGTTTAGACATATTTATACATATAGAGTATAACACATTTTTTGTAAATGTCTACTAAAAACTCTAAAAAATTATATGAATAAGTCACAGTTTTTTATTATTCGGTTAATATTTTTCTTTCTTTTGCAATATCTTCAATGCAGTTGATTTTAACATTGATTTCACCGCTGCTTTTCTTATCAACAAAGTCATATTTCACGCTTATCAAATCACTTTTGTTATACTTTTCTCTCTTTGCCTCAACCCCGTCAAGAAGACCTGAAAGCCTTGCCTGTTGGGGTGAATATTCAATATTTTTTTCAAGACTCATAAAATCATCTTCTCTTATTATGCCAAAAGGTAAAAGTGTTTCACCGCTTTCTAAAAACTTTCTGCTTTCTGTCAAAAATTCGCCTTTCGTTTTAAAACCCAAGGGTAGCTTCAGAGAAAAAACATAAAGATAATATCTGCTTTCCTTCTGAGTTGTTGTCAAAGCCTTATTTTTGTATGTGTAAATTATTTTTTCATTGTTTTTTGTTTTTGCAAAAACCTCACCTTTAGCGTGGGTGAAATATTCAGAGCCGTCAAAATTTTTTACCACGCCCGATATAAGAAGTGCTCCCTTAGTTACATTATCCCCCTCTTTAACCGCATTCACACCTTTATAGCCTTTTACAAGCACAATTTCGCCTTTTTTACTTGCCACAATATTAACAGGTGACTTTGTGTCAATTATTTCCTTTTGCTCTATAAATTCGCTCATTTCCACCTGAACCTTGCCACCGAAAATATTAAGAGAAACCCAAAGTAATTCGTTATACTCATTCATTAACTGATTCTGCACCTGAATCACATCAATTTTTGACTTTCTCGCACCTATTTTCACACCTAAATCCGCAAGGCTTTCTGTAAAGGCTTCAACATTTACACCATCTGTTTCTAAAATTTCAATTTCCCATATATATCCCGACATAAAAATCCAGAAGCAAAATGCCAAAGCAATGCCCAAAACCGTGCCACACCGCCATTTATGGCGCTTCGCAAAAGTTTTCAAACCACGAAATTTTATAATTTTCAAAGTCATTCCCGAGTTTTCCGCAGGAATTTTCAGTTCTTCAAACTCCCGTTCGGTTGTAAAGGCAACTACCTTCACACCATCATTTCTGACATTCCACAGATTAATTCCTCTTATATTGCAAAGATTTATAAATCTTTCGGGAAATCCACCCTCTGCACAGAACTCAACATACCCCTTTAAAAGCCTTAAAATCTGTATCATTCCGAAGCCCTCTCAAACTCAATACTGACAAATTCTCCCGTAATATCCGTCTGACCGAAGCAAAAAGAAGAAATCACCAGATTCTCCCCTCTCACTTTCATATTAAGATTATCCAGATTCAGCACAACGCAATCCTCGGAAAAATCCACCACATATTTACAATCAAGCACAATCATTCTTTTGTTACCAAAAAGCTCAATTCCTGCATTTTCCGTATCTTCCGAAATATTTTTTAAAGGATTAAATCCCAAAGTCATCACACTCCTCTGTTATATTTCTATGATTTATAATCATAAAATATTTTGGGGTGTTAACTAATGAAACGATTTTCTTCACTACTTTTAAAAAATGTATTAACCTTGGTGATTGTGTCTGCAATTGGGGTTTGCCTGATAATTCACCCGAAAAATACTGTCGAGGGCATAAAAAACGGTTTTCTTCTTTTAGGAAATAATTTAATCCCCGCCCTTTTTCCTTTTATGGTGCTTTCCTCTTACATATCGGGAAGCAGTATTGCAGAAATGATAAGCAAATTCTTTGAAAAGCCTTTTAATTTCATTTTCAAAACAAGCGGTTACGGAGTTATTCCCTTTATTTTAGGTTCTCTTGGGGGCTACCCCGTTGGTGCAAAAACCGTCTGTGAGTTTTATGAAAGCAAAAAAATCTCAAAAAACGATGCTCAACGGCTCCTTTATTGGTGCATAAACCCAAGCCCTGCTTTTTTGATAACATCTGTGGGGACTTTTATGTTAGGAAACACCAAAAGCGGTTTACTGCTTTATTTTTCCTGCTTGCTTTCTTCTCTCACAGTGGGCTTTTTCTGCCGTTTTCTTTCAAGCGATGAGGTACATCCTATAGAAAGCCACCCAAAAATGCCCGCGGAAAGTATATTTGTAAAATCCGTTTCAAAAGGTAGCGAAGGAATGCTTTCAATTTGCGGTTGGGTTCTCACCTTCTGCGTTCTTGCCTCTCTTTGCGATGCCTTGAATCTGCCCTATTCACTTTCCTATATAATAAAATCCGTTGGCGAGGTCACAACAGGCTGCAAAAATGCCGTTTCTTCGGGGCTTTCTCTCCCTGTTATTGCAGGAATCGGGGGCTTTGGCGGTTTTGCGGTTATATGCCAATGCGCCTCTTATTCTTCGGTCTGCAACGTAGAAATGAAGCATTTAATCTGCTCCCGTCTTATAAACTCCGCTTTAAGCGGTATTTATTGCTCTGCTTTATTAAAAATTTTCCCTCAATGCGAAAATGTAAGCGTGGTTATAGGCACAAGCACCACAACCTTTACCCTTTATCACAGCATCGGTGCCTCAATAATTTTGATTTTGATGTGTGCTCTTTTGATTTTAGAGGTTGATAACCGTAAAAAAATGTGTTAGAATTACGGAGTAAAATCAATCCGTGCAAGGAGGCAGTGCTATGGCTCTTAAAATTTTTAATAAAACAACCGAGCCTCAATGCGCTTTCTGTGAGCACGGCTCTCCCGTCGGTGATGGTGAAACTGTTCTCTGCCGTAAGGTTGGCGGAGTTATGCAGTCCTTTTCAAAATGCAAAAAATTCAAATATGACCCTTTTAAAAGAGAACCAAAAGTTATCTCTTTTAAAGGTGATTTTTCAAAAGAAGATTTCAGTCTGTAACGATAGCATCTTATATAGGTGCTGTCGTATTTTTGTTTTTTGTAACATCTCACAAAATGAGGGTAGATTATGCCAATATTTTTTAATGTTATATTTTGCCGAATTCACTTGAAAAGAGAAGAAATAATTAGTACAATATAAAATATATTAAAAATACGGAGGTTCAGGCGATGGCAGATGCATTCGGTATTCCAAACACTATTCCCGTAGGTCCTTTGGGAATTATTGCAACTCCCGGTTGTGAGGAGCTTGCAGAAAAAATCAACAATTATCTTACTTCCTGGAGAGAAGAGCGTGAAAGTGAGCATAAAGGTACAATCGCTTTCTATGGTTATCAGAGAGATACATTTATCGTTGATGCAGATTTCACAAGATTCGGTTCAGGTGAGGGTAAATGCGTTCTTCACGAAACTGTTCGCGGTTACGATATTTATATTATCTGCGATTGCTTTAACCACGGCTTGACCTACAATATGTATGGCTACGAAAACCACTACTCCCCCGATGAGCATTATGCAAACCTTAAGCGTGCAATTTCTGCAGTTGAAGGTAAAGCAAGAAGAATCAATGTTATTATGCCTATGCTCTATGAAGGCAGGCAGCATAAACGCTCAAGAAGAGAATCTCTTGACTGCGCAATTGCTCTTCAGGAGCTTTGCATTGATATGGGCGTTGAAAACATCATCACCTTTGATGCTCACGACCCCAGAGTGCAGAATGCAATCCCCCTTAAGGGCTTTGAAAACGTTGCACCTACATATCAGATGGTAAAAGCACTTACCAAAAACTTTAAAGACCTTAAAATCGACCACGATCATCTTATGGTTATCTCCCCCGATGAAGGCGGTATGGGTCGTTGCATCTACTATTCCGCAGTTATGGGAATTGACCTTGGTATGTTCTATAAACGCCGTAATTACACAATCCTCGTCAACGGCAAAAACCCCATTGAAGCCCATGAATATTTAGGTAAAAGTGTAAAAGGCAAAGACGTCATTGTGGTGGATGATATGATCTCCTCCGGCGATTCCATGCTGGATCTGTGCCAGGAGCTGAAAAAGCGCAAGGCCAACCGCATTTTCGCCATCGCTACC
>JAZNYZ010000052.1:0-7199 GCA_045594685.1 Acutalibacteraceae bacterium
TTGATAATAACAGATTTGAGAAATTATAAGTAATTTTGCAGAAAACATAAAAAATAATGAATATAGAAACTATGCTAAACAAGGACAATATAAAGAATTTCTTAAGAAACCCTCTTGGAGTAATTGCGTTATTTGTCACGATATGTTATTTGATTGCAGGACTTGTATTTTCCATCGGATTAGATAAACTGAATGGAGCTGAAGAACGACTTCCGTTTATTTGGTTTATTATTATCTTCCCTGTAATAATTTTCGTTGTTTTTGTATTATTAGTTTGTTTTCACCATGAAAAATTATACGGTCCTACAGATTTTAAAGATGAAGCTAATTTTATTAAACTTACAAATACAGAACGCAAGACGAAATATATAAGAGAAGCCACAGAGAATTCAATTTACGAGGATACAAAGCCCATAAATATAGATGATTCGTCTGAAGTGATTAAAAACGAAAAATCAAATATTTGTGCATTGGCTTATTCTGCAGAAAACTCTGCTCATTTAGCAATACAGGAATTGAATACAATATACAATACAAAGTTTGCCGAGGAAGTAAAAATTGGAAGATATACTTATGACGCAATAGGTGTAATTGATGGCAATACGCACATTGTTGAGTGTAAGTATATACGAGATGTAATTTCTGTCAATAGACTTCTCTTGACATATCATCAAGTTTTGGAGTTGAAAGAGAATATATTACAAAAGAATCCACATATAATTCTCGTGTTTGTATTGGAGAAATTCACTGATAGGAGTAGTAAAAAAATCCAAGAATACTACAATACAATTGATTCAGATTTAAAAATTCTAGTGTTGGATTACAATCAACTTAAAACTAAGTTTAAAAGTATAGAATAAGTATGTCTCAAAAGTATATATCCTACATATTGCAAATATAGATTATGATAGTTAAGAGTAACTAATAGTGTGATAGGTTATTCTATCTCGATATTCCCATTCTTTGTAAGCTGCTTTATTCCCAATTAGTCTATCGTCATGAAGAAAGGGGGCAAGCATATCTTCTTAGCCGAAAACCAAAGGCTCAATGTCATCAATGGACTTGTCTGCCATAGAAAGAGCCCAAATCGTCTGTGCCGAGAAACTCTTTAACTCCATCTCCACTGCCAATGTGAAGTACTATAAAATTGCTACCTACCAAGACTTGATAGATGGTATAAATGCGATAAGCTGATATAATTTCGGCGTTCACTTGTTGAAGGTGAACGCCGAAATTATTATGGTTGTGCCATGATGAAACTTCTCATTCGTTCTATAGATTCTTTTAAATCTCCCTCTGTGTAACTATTATTACGATTCTCCGGGTGATGAATTATATGGCGTATTTTTTCAGTTAGTGTAATCCGTTGTGTTATTACAGTGCCATTTCTTTCTCTATTATAGCTCACTGTGGGATATTGAGCATCAAAATTATTCTTCCAACCCTCAGCTTCAATATAACCATATAAAGCATTATGGTAATCTGTTGATACTAATTCAAAAGCTTGATAATTTACCTCGGCAGCCATAGTATATGGAAGTACGGCAGGAATACCTATACAATTAGCTGAAACTTGTCCATTGCCATCTCTTTTCAATACTATTACCTTTGTTTTATCTAAATCTTTTAGAGCTTCGCTTATGACCGCTTCTGAATGGCTTGCAAAAAACAGTTGTGCTGTTTGATTAGAATTGGCATCAGTGAATAAATTCTTGTAATATTGTAATATCTTTTTCTGCCATAGTGGATGCATGCTTAATTCAGGCTCATCAATCATTATTGTCGAGTTTTGAAGAACATTGATGTTTCTAAGCAAATATGCCCCTCTAAAAACAACTTGTTTTTCCCCGGTACTTAAAACATCTATAGGAATTTCTATGCCATGCTTTTCAAAAATCACGACCTTTTCCCCTGAAGCATTACCGACCTTCTTGTATTTAATGGTTTCAAAAAATCCATTAAAAGCACTTTTAAATCTATAGATTTTTGATATTGGTTCAAAATCGGCAGTTGACATTGGTGATAGGCCTTGTTGACTCCTATTATCATTTATATCGCGATATTGCTCATTATCTTGGTTCTGAACATCTACAATTAGTTGCTTTAATGATGTGAAATTATCATCATTATCCGAGTCATACTTGTTATTATCAAGTTCGTTTGTTTTTACAGATTCTATTTTGTTGGTTTTATAATCTGCCCTTGGTCTTGAAAACACACTTCCATAAGATCTAGGGTCTTTATTATCTGATTGAATAGAACTTGAATTATTATTCCGGTCACTATGAATGTTTTCTGAAGTATCATTTTCCACATCATATCTTGTGAAAAATGTTTTAAGCAAACCCGGTATGTTTGATGGAGTCAAAATGTATCGTTTATCTTCAACTTCATACTCAATTCCATCAAAAGGCTCAAAACTTCCAATACTCAAGAAAGTATTCAGTGTTTCCAATATAGTAGTCTTTCCCGTACCATTCTCGCCAGCTAAAACAATAGTAGAATATGGCTTATTAGTAACTGGATTTACAAAATCTAATTCTAAGTTGCCTAATATCGGATGATTTGCCCATTTAACCTTTCTTATCTTCATAACCTTCAAACATTGATTGAACGATACAAAATTACAATTTTATTACTTGGTAGCGAAGTAGTTGACAAATAATCACTAATTTTGCAAAAGAATTCGTAAAATGGGGTATTATAATGGCGAATAGAACGGCAACATCAGTGTTATTTGGATTTGATTTTCAAGCAAACGCAGCAATAGTGTTGATGCTTGAGAATATTAAAGATATGACCAGTATTCGTTTAGAAGGAGCTGAAGATATAGAAATCAATCTAAATGATGGAAGTTGTTTATTGGCACAAGCAAAAGCTGTTGTAAATAGCAGTACAGATTTTTCTAATGTACTATCGAATCTTAAGAAGTCTATAACATCATTGTCAGAAGCAGAGCATAAATCTGGAAAAGTTAAAGAACTTATATATATAACAAATACTCCAAACCCATTCAAAGAGAAACAATTGAATCCGATATTCTATGGTGTTGCTCAAAGAGATTACAGTTCATTGCCAGAACCTTTAAAAGATAAAATTAATAAGATTATTTCTGAGATTGAAGATCCTCTTGACACGAGTAAGTTCAAAATACAGATTTTACCTTTTGAAACAGAAAACGACAATGAAAGATATAAATGTGTAATGAATGCTATTGGTGATTTCATTCCCAAATTAGGAAATATATCTATAGCTAAAGACAATTTACATGGAATTTGGATAAAAGATATTTTTAGAAGTGGAACGAAAAGGACATCTGACATAAAACTAACTAAAAAGGATATTATATGGCCTTTAATAGTTCTTGTAACTCAAAATGAAAATTATGATGAAGATGACTTTGATGACTCTGAGATATATGAACTATCGAGAAGTTACGAAACAATTATAAATACCTGCTCGGAAAAATACGAATTTGTAACTAAGGTGCTATGTGCATATAATAGTTTCTATAAAGAAGCAAAACAAGGTGAAAGGAAACGAAAATTTATAGAAACAGAGAGTTGTAAATTCGCATATATTTTTGAAGGAGAGAGTGTGTTTTTGCCTAGTACTTTACAAGAAAAACTTCTACAAATTATTGTTCGCAATATTTTGAACAAACGTATTCAAATAGACAATATTAAGAATGCTGTGAACCTATGATTTTCAATTCAATCTATATCGAAGAGGCTGGTAATAAACGCTTGATTGTTTTCTCTGATGGAAACAACCTTATACATAGTCTTGCAAACAGTAAGGGCAAAACTACTTTACTAAGACTTATGTTATATTCAATCGGATATAGCGTACCCAATACTAAGCATATCAAATTTGAGAACTGCAAGGTCGAAAGTAAAATAACTCTTGATAATGGAGAGATTCTATTATTATGCCGAGAATCGAGGGATTATATTGAATTGAAACAGAATGATTCTGTAACGACTTATGTCTTGCCAAGTGATGAAGCAGCTCTTCATAAAATTATTTTTAAAGCCAACTACCCTGAACTGATAAATAATCTTTTAGGAATATTCTATTTTGATCAGGAGAAGGGTTGGACCTTACTTAATCGAGGGGTTGTCATTGGAAGTATTCGTTTTAATATTGAGGAACTAATCAGGGGAATCGCAGAGATTGATTGTTCTGAATTATACAGACAAAAGGAAGCGAAGAGACAAGATTTATTGAAATACAAACAGATGTTTAGTGTTTCTAAGTACCAAGAAACTATTGATGCCGAATCTAACAATCTTGCAGGAGAATCATACAATTCTTTGATTGATAGCAAAATCAATCAATGTAAGATACAGCATAATATGTTAAAGAAAGAATTATGCAGAATAGACAAGGTCCTAAAGGAAAATAAACATTTTAGAAATTTCATAGCAGAAATAGGACTATTAGTTCAAGCTCCTAATAAAGAAATCTTTGCCGTTACAGAGGATAATATTATAGGTCTTAATGACACTATTGATTTTCTCGTAGCAAAACGCAAACTGATAGCTTCACAATATAATCAAATACAGTCAGAAATTGCTGAGCTTGAGAAAGAGCGTAAAACAGAAGAGCAACAGTTGTCCTTCTTTGACAATGTTGAAACGATTTCCGAGATTTTTGATAAAAGAATTTCAAGTATACCTATAAATGAAGTTGCTGTCAAAAAAGGAATTGCGAAATTAGAAAAAGAAATAGCGGACATTAATCTAAAAATTAGAGAATTAACACGAAGTGCTAATACTGTAATCTCTTCGATATTTAATACCACTAAAAAATATCTTCAAGAATTAGGAATTGATGAAAGTCATAATACCGAAAAGTATTTATTTACCTCAAATCTAAAAGAATTGTCAGGAGCCATTTTGCATAAAACGGTTTTTGCTTTTAGGCTTGCTTGCTTGTTAGAGGTTGAAAAGCATTTGAACATTAAATTCCCGATAATTCTTGATTCTCCAAGTGGGAAAGAGATTGATAAGCAAAATATAGAAGCAATGGTTGAAATATTAAAAAGAGATTTTGCAAATAACCAAATTATCATTGCATCAATATATGAATATAGTTTGACAGATGTTAATAAAATAAGTATTGTAGATAGATTAATTGAATAATGCTATGGCAGAACTTGAAACTGCAACGGATGCTCCCATCACGTTTATAGAATTAGAATTACTCATAAGACGGATTATAGAGGATTTCTCCTTGATAAATGCGGCCCAAATTAAAAAGGAACTCCATAACTTATCTGATGAAAAGGCTAATACAATAGGACTTTCTGTACAAGATTTTATAGATTATAATACAAAGAAAAATAGCTTAGGTAAAAGTGCATTTACTTATTTGTATCATATAAACCACTTGTTACAAAAGTTAGTTGAAAAGTCAGTTGTAAATAAAGTCTCGTCTTTAGGTGGCTTACCAATATTAGGTGATATGTACGTATCTCTTAATATGCCTTCATCAGAGGAGGAATGGCTAAAAATTACATCTTATGCAGAATATTTAGGCCTTGATTATATCAGAGAAAGGATTTCTCCTTATACCGCCATTATAGTTGTTTGTGATGATAAAGGAGATAACCATATTGGTAGCGGTCTGCTCATATCAACAAATCATATATTAACATGCTTGCATGTTGTTGATGGAGTGGAAATTAAGGAGGTGTTGATTAAAGAGGCGCAATACGCTGTTAAAGATATATATAAATCGGGATCAAAGGATATTGCTATTATTGAAATTTTGGACTGCTCTTTAAATCCTGAAAATGATGTAGTATTTAGTGGCGGACATGTCTTGGACACAATTCTCACTTATGGATATCCGCCTATTTCCAGAATTAGGGAAACTCCTCTAATCGTACAAAAAGGTGAAATTAATGCTATTTCAACAAACTATAATGGTGATAAATGTTTAATATACTCTTCCGTTGTACGACCAGGAAATAGTGGTGGTCCAATATTTTCGGATAAAGGTTATTTTGTAGGAATGGTAACTGAGCATCTTGAAAGGAAAACAACTACTAATACTGTTATAGTTGATAAGGGGAAGTCCGTAGAAGAGCAAATTCAATCTCTTTGTGACCAAATCAATATGATTCCACAGGTAGTCCCATTTTACGCAGGATTAACAGCTAAAGAGATATTTGAAGAACTTAAACTATTAAAACCTGAGCTTGTAGTTTCCTATGAATGGTAAAGAATGGCTTATTCGTAAAGATAAAATATAGATTGTTATTTTAATGTTTACAAAATTAATACTATCTTTGCATTAAGATAAAGCGTTCTTTTCAATAATGCAGAATAAGACAGATATGGGAACTTTGCTTGTTTCTAAATCGTTACCTGTTATAAATTCAAGTTCTGTAAATCGTTTGTTTTCAGCGAGAAACAACATATACTGTGTCTCGAATTATGAAACACATCACACTCGACACACCTATCGGTCGGCTTCTTGTCGGCATCGAAGAGAGCAAGGTGATTTCTATCGCAATGGCGGATGAGAACCACCCATGCCCGACAATGCCAAGCACTGATTTCGAAAAGCAGATTGTTCAAGAATTGGAAGAGTACTTCAATGGGGAAAGAAGGGATTTTTCTTTCCCTATCAAGCCGAAAGGGAGCCCGTTCCAAATGGCCGTATGGAAAGAACTGCAACAGATTCCTTACGGAAGCACTGCCACCTATGGCGAGATTGCAGCCCGCATAGTAAACCCTAAGGCTTCACGGGCAGTAGGAATGGCATGCAACAGAAATCCTATTCTTATTGTTGTTCCATGCCACAGGGTAGTGGGTAGCAACGGAAAACTTACAGGCTTTGCAGCAGGAATAGACAAGAAGAAGATATTGCTTAAGTTGGAGAATAGCAAATTCTAAAAAACAGCTTCTTAATGCTTTATCAAAAAATAAAAGAGGTCGCACTAGTGCAACCTCTTATCCTGAGCATTACTGCAAAGAGTTCCTTATGCCTCAGCCGGAGTTTCAACAGCCTCCTCTGCAGGAGCCTCTGTTGCTTCAGCAGCAGCTGCTGCCTCAGCCTCAGCCTTTGCAAGAGCCTCGGCAGCCTTCTTGTCTGCTACCTTCTTTGCAATAGCTGCATTTACCTCTTTCTCTGCCTCCAAACGTGCCTTCTTAGCGTCACGCTTAGCCTGCTCTTCAGTGCTCTTG
>JAZNYZ010000053.1:0-2477 GCA_045594685.1 Acutalibacteraceae bacterium
GCAGAACGCACGTAACCAGCATATACACAGAATGAGCATTGATTGCTTCGGTCCTCCGTTAATTTTGGCGAAATTTCAGTTTTGGACTTAAAACAAAATGCTTTCTTGCGCCGATGGATTTCTCCCATCAACATTGGCAAAATAGTGCAAACGAGCGAAACTCAAATTAATTTGAACGTTTCACAGCGAGTGCTGCCTATTTTCGCTCTGGCAAATATATACATTTTTTTACAATCAATGCTCAATTGGAATATTATTTCTTCGGAGAAGAATATATATGTCAAGGGGTTATTTAACTCTCCCGACTTATAATTAGGTTATAGCATCAAGCACCCAATAACGTTTCAGGAGATTTCTCACAGCTTAGTTTGAATGATAGATAACATTGTCGGTTTTCTATAATCGCAATAAAATGGAGAACAACAATAATAAAGCGACCCGCCAGCAGTTCTACGGGATGCTGACGGGTTCTGTTTGTTTGGGTTTGAGTTTTTCCAAGCTCTATGAGAACCTTTTTACAGGTCTATTTACAAGTTCGTCCATGATAGACTTGCTGTTTACCTCCAAAGTGGTTCATTCTTCCAATTTGCCGGAATACCGATTTTATGTACAGGTATAGAGGATGAGCTGGAGTTAAACAAGGAATCCTAATAATATTTTCGCAATTTTGTCCCGTTTTTTGCGTAATAAACGGGACATTTTGTTATCTTCGCATCGTGATAATTAAATAATTATGAATATCGCAAAAGAAATAAAAAGAAAAGTATCCGGATTTTCCGAAGATTACGTTTTTACAGCATCTGATTTTGAGATGGATACACAGAATCAATCAGCTGTTGTAAAAGCGTTAAATCGCATGGTCAAGTCCGGCGAAATCTCTAAATTGGCAAAAGGAAGATTCTATAAACCACGAAAGACTCAATTTGGGGAATTAAAGCCTTCCGCTTATCAGATTGCTAAAGACTACATTGAGCGTGATGGTAAACTCATAGGCTATATAACTGGGTATTCTGCATATAATGCATTAGGGCTTACCACACAAATATCGTCTTATATTCAAATCGGCACAAACAAAAGCCGCCGTTCTGTCAAACGTGATAAATATACTATTTCTTTTATCTTGCAGCAGAATCGGATAACCAAAAAGAATATTGAAATCTTACGAATATTGGATGCCATAAGATTTATTCGTGAAATTCCTGCAACAACTCCTAACGATGCTTGTATAAGACTAAAAGAGATTGTTCGGGATTTGAGCGAAGAGCAAAGGGAAATGCTTGTTAAATGCGTGGCAAAATACACGAACTATGTTCGTGCGTTGTGTGGTGCAATTTTAGAGGATATAGGGTGTAATGTTAATCTTTTGGAATCTATACGCAAAACTCTAAACGGGGTAACTGAATACAAATTACCAATATCAGATTCTGTTTTACCAACTAAGCAAAATTGGAGAATATATGAACCTTCACGAAAATAAAAAACTGTTTACAGATGCCGTTCTTGCAGCATCTGAGTATATGGATATACGCCCGGTCTATATCGAGAAGGATTATTGGATAACCCGTTCCCTTAAATTGATGGTGCAGAACTCCAATGCGGAGAAGGCCATTTTTAAGGGTGGTACATCTTTATCAAAGGCTTATAAAATTGGAAATCGCTTTTCGGAAGACATTGATATAGCCATATCTGATGCAGATACTTTAACGGGCAACCAATTGAAGATGTTGATTAAAAAGATAGCCAAAGAAATGACATCGGGATTGGAGGAGGTAGTAGTACCGGGAGTTACAAGCAAGGGCTCTCGTTACTATAAAGCTATGTATTCGTATCCAAATGTTCTTGGCAAAGCGATTAAAGAAACCATCAATATCGGGCAGTTATTGGTTGAGATAAATTCGTTTGCCAATCCCTATCCATACGTCTCAAAAAGTATAGATTGCTTTATTGCACAGTTTTTCCGCCAGACAGGCAATGATGCATTGGTGGAAGAATATGGACTACAGTCATTCATATTGAATGTATTGGACAAAAGACAGACATTGACAGAAAAACTTGTATCTCTTATCCGCTTTTCATTGTCGGATAATTATATATACGATATTAATCCCCCCTCATTCAGCTTGGGCCGATGGTACTGCAAAGATTTGTGGGAGAGTCGGTCATCGCCACTTTTTATGAAAAGACGAGTTCCAAAAGGACTCGTCTTTTTGCATATATATGTGTCAATAACCTCCTCTCCCGGCAAAAAGGTGTGGGTTGAGAAGAAGTTTATAAAACTAAGGTTTTCAAATCTCGCTATCTCTCGTCATTATATTCTTATGCAGTTCTCAACCTTAAACTGTAGGTTGTTACCGAACGAAGAGCTTTCTATCATTACTTTTTCTCTCGTGAAAAAGTAATCAAAAAACGCCCGTCACGCGTAAAAATTAGTCACAACAGCCTTCTGCTCACAAGTTGCAGGCAACATTCTTCGGCCG
>JAZNYZ010000054.1:0-2275 GCA_045594685.1 Acutalibacteraceae bacterium
CGGTGCCGGCCTATACGCTCGAAGCGTACAGGCATTTGGGGGAAGCGGTCAGTCCAAGCGAGTGATGTTACAGCCTCGGCTATTTGCAGGGCCGTAACAAAAAACTCTGTTTTGTTCAGGCGCAGGTAGAACTGCCCTTGCCTTTGGCTGATGACACGAAGCCCCGACCAACGGAAGAGGCAAAGTGTCTTGATTGCTGTACTGCTGTACCCTTCAGATATAAGGAAGAAGAGGTAACGGAGCTGTTTCTGTGATAGTTCGTGCCAACCTTGCGGCACGGTGATGTTGATTGTCTGCATAAAAAAATTAGGTTGCTTCACCTCAAAGGTAGAGCAACCTAATTATGGGGTAAAAGACAAGGAGATTGTAATCAATACTTCATAAATATTTGATAAGAGATAGAAATGAACTACCTTTGTAAAATAATTAAAGACTATGAAATATAAAGAATTTGAAAATATCATATCAGCCCAACGAATGCGTAAATATCTCGTTGCGTGTGGGGGAGACACAAAGAAAGCAATGACCTTATATCGCTACAATTTGGAACTTTCCAAAGAAATGTTTACTGTAATATCTTGCTTTGAGGTCGCTTTAAGAAACAGAATAGATAATGTCCTTGTAAACCATTTGGGCAACGAATGGTTAAAAGATAGCATCTTAAGAGGTGGTATCTTCAATGTAGACACAAGAGTAGCCAATACCAAAAAAATCATAAAAAAAGCATATAATGGATTACTGAGAGACGGTAAATATTCGCATCATAAATTACTTGCGGAAATGGAGTTTGGTATATGGAAATATATGTATGCAGCACCTCAATACGCCCTAACTGGAAATGTGCTACTTGATGTTTTTCCTAATAAACCTAAAACAACAGTAAATATTCAATTTGACAATTCATATGTTTTTAGAGAATTAGATTACATAAACAAATTAAGAAACCGCATAGCGCATCACGAACCTATATGTTTCAACAAAAATCAAAATATTGATTTGACTTATGTTAAGAATAGACATCGTAGGATGATATGGCTCCTTCAATGGATGAATATTGATAGTGCATCACTCCTGTATGGATTGGACCATATAGATAAGATTGTCAAAAAGATTGAAGTGTTATAAAATGTGTTAAAAAGGTGCAATTCTGCAAATAATCCAAAGAAAATCAGCCTAAACTATTGCTATATAATAAAAATACCCTTATATTTGCACTGTTTATTCCCGGTAGCCCCTGATTCGTCAAGCTATCGGGTTTGGTTTTTAATAACGATGCAGACTTATCTTTGGATAAGACAGCCCCGTTCTTGACTCCATCATTTATGCAAATTCAGTTTGCATAACAGTAATATTCAATGCACTTTCAATTTTTGAAAGGGTCTCAAGAGATAGGTTTTCACAACCTTTGAGAATTTTAGAGACATATTGCTGGCTACAGCCCATACGCTCCGCTAACTGCTTTTGTGTAATATCCTGCTCTTCCATTTTATCGAGCATTCGCATAGCTATCTTCTGCGAATATCTCAACCATTCCTTATTCGCCTTTCTCGCTTGTGCAGCCTCTCTCCAACGGCTCGGTGTTGCCGATTGATGCTGTTCGAGTTTTTTTACAATTTCGCTCATAGCCATATAAATTAAAGTTCACTAATATAATCTATAAATCCTTCGTTATCTACAATACCTTCCGCAATCAAGAAGCGACGAACCTTTTCAATCTTTTCAAGTTCTATCATTGTATGTGGGCGGTCTTGCATCTTCTCTGTAAGTTTAATAGCTCCACCCGTAATGATGTATATACCTTCAGAGAGCCTTATCGCATAAATTCTCAACCACGAAGCGTGTCTGTTTGTTCTGCCTCCCCTTGCTTTCATCTTGTCAAGAAAATCCGCAACAGAACTATTGTTACTGAGAGGACGGAACAACTCTTCAAGATTAGCATCAGGAGATATATCCATAATCACACCTTCAAGAATTTCGCTGTCATCAATGGTATCGGTAATTGCCTGATTGATGTCGGTAATCTTAAAATATGATGTCAAGTCCTGCCAATTCTCTTTGAAGAATTTACGCAACCAAACAACATCATTCCATTGTTCAAACAAACGGAAAAGTTCGTTGTCCGGTTCTCCGTCATATCTTACAGCCCATAGTCTGCCATCCTCTGTTATCTTGTCAAAATTCATACCTGCATATATTTTCACTGCAAATATAATAAACAAATTTATAAAATACAACTTATAGGTTGTGTTTTTTACTTTAATTTCTAAAACCAATA
>JAZNYZ010000055.1:0-5536 GCA_045594685.1 Acutalibacteraceae bacterium
TATCTTCAGTCAAGATACTACGACCCCAACACAGGTCGTTTCATCAATGCAGACGATACCAACTACCTCAATGCAACAGGTACTGTTCTTGGTTGTAATCTCTTCGCTTATTGTGAAAATGATCCCGTCAATTTTGTGGATAAAACTGGTTATTTCACTGTTAGACGTTGGATGATTTCTGCACCATTGGATATGCTCTTTATGACAACGCCTTTAGGAGCTTTATATGCACCCATAAAAGCAGCAGCAAAGAGAGTAGGAACATCAATTGTAAAAAAACAATTTTCATCTCAGTTTTTTAAAGTTCTTAATTGGTTAAGTTCAAATTTGTTAAAGTATATGGGTAAAATTGTAAGCAAATTAAAAGTCAATAAATATATTGGGGGATTTAAATTTATAAAAAATTTGTCTGCTACAAAATTATCGGGTAGTCTTATGGGATTTGTGATTATAAAAACACCCACATACAAGCTTTTGGATTTACTTATTAAGAATGTGGATGTTATACTTTCATTAGGTGGATTGATATCAGGTATTTTTGATTTGGCAGCTGATCGTAAACTTAACGATGTTATTTGGGTGTTTTAGTAATGAATGTAATTTGTTTTAAAAATGTGTCAACACATGATGTGTTAATTGGTATCAAAAATAATGATTTCTTATTAATTAGATGTGGTGAAGAGAAACTTTTAGAAACAGAAGAAGGAATTGAATTTTTTGTAAAAGAAAATATAGGTGCTATGAAAACTAAAGAAAAAATTTTAGGTTATGTTATAGCTTTCCTAATATCAATACCTTTATGTTTGCTCGATTGTATTGATTTAAAATCATCGGAGGATGATATCACATTTTCACCTATTTTCAAATTGGATTGCTCAACCAATCCACAGTGTAGTATAGTTATTAGTGATTCTGAGTTGGAAAAATTTACTGTTATATCTGATGATGACTCATTATTAAAAAGAATTCCAGTAGTTTTAAGTTCAGATATTAAATTACAATTAAAGGAATATACAAATTCATTAAAAGTTTTAGTTTCTATACCTGTAATAATTTTTGCATTACTTGTTTGTGTGTCATTAAAAAATAGTAATATGAGCCTCTTTCTTATTTCATTAGGCGCTGTTTTTTTAGTACTATTTCTATTTTTCTTTAAAAAAAGAAGTTTTTCAAAAACTATTTCTGAAATAATACTAAAAAACAACTTTAGAGTAGTAAATGAACAATTAGATGATTGAGACTAATATTGACCAATCTGGGACGGCCTAAACGACTTTAAAATTATGTTTAAATAGATCTTAATGATCAAAATGATACACGAAAATAAGCTGAATTAAAAACATCCTAGTTTATACTACACGAAATACCGATATTGGCTTAGGTCAATATCGGTGTTTTTGTGCAGTTTGGGATAAAAAAGAATGCAGTTTGGGAAAAGGATAACAAAGGAAAAACAAATAAGGTATTATGAAATTGGCAATGTAATTCAGATTAAGATAGGGGGGAGTGCAACTTTTTTTTTACTTATAAATTACAAAGAAAGGATGTTAGTTATGAAAAAAAGTAAAAAGATATTGGCTGTTTTACTTACTGTATTAACAGTAGTCGGTATTTTCTCGTGTGCTACAACAGTTTGGGCAGAAGAATATAACGAATATGTTGAAACAAAAGCATATGAAGAAAAATTACTGACAGAAACAGTTGATTCAGAAAGTGAAAAGGCAGAAATAGTCTGTGAGGTCGAAGAAAAACGAGAAGAATATTCAAAGACATATAAACGAGCAGATGGTTCTTTTACCAAAATCTTCTCACAAATACCGCTTCATTCATATGAAAATGGTGTTTGGGAAGACATTGACAACACTCTAAATTTAAATGGTAATGTAATTGAAAATACAAATGGTAAGTTTAATGTTGAATTTCCGGAGATTTTGTCTTCAAACGACAAAATTACTATCGAAAATCAGGGCGAAAACATATCTTTTTCAATTAATGATATTGGTGAAAGTGTTGCAGAGGTTGTTTCAAAAGAGGAAAATAGTGATATAGTTGAAAAAGATTTGGGAAAAACAATTTCAGAAATCACTTACGAAAATGTTGGTGAAAATACCGATGTGCAGTATATAGTTTCCTCAAACTCAGTTAAGGAAAATATTATAGTCAATGATAAATCAGGTCTTAAAGATACATATTCCTTTGATATTGAAAAAGGTAACCTTACTGCTACACTTGATGACAGTAACAATCTTAGCTTCAAAAACGACAGAAAAGAAATTGTATTTACAATTCCTGCACCTGTGATGACAGATGCAAACAATGCAGTTTCTTATGACATTGATGTGAAAGTAGAAAATGCTGATAAATCAGTACTCACATTAACATATACCCCATCAAAAGAATGGCTTAATAGCAGAGATAGGGTTTATCCGATTACTATTGACCCTGTTATAAATACAGAGGATTTAGATAATTATTTTATTGAAACCGCAATGCTTCTTTATCATTCAGAAGACATAAGTTACGAAAACCAAAACTTTAATAATGAAAATGTAGGTGTTATTGCTAAGAATGCAGAAAACAGTGGTCTTAATATAACAGAAGCTGAATTATTATTAAAATTAAATATGACAAGTTTCGAAGGGCTAAATAATCCTGAAATTGAAGTGACTAATGTAAACTATTTAGTTTCAGGATATGTTTCTGGTGATAATATTCTTGCAAAAGAAATAATCGGAGAATGGGATTCAGCAGATATAACCTATAGGGATGTATATCCTACTGATGGCTCACAACCTGTAATTACATATGCTCAAAATGCTATCGATTATTTTACAGGAGTTCCCGGTGAACTTGGTGATAGCGGACTTACAACATTAATATTCAATGTTACTGATTTGTTCAGAAAATGGTTGCATGGTACAAACAATGGATTTGCACTTGTAGCTGAAGAAAATACAGCAGCTTTATTATTTATTGATGGAAGTATTGGTTCAACTAATTTCCACTCTTATTTCACGATTGATTATGCTGATACAAGTGGTTCTAACGATTCATATGAATATCTTACTCAGGAAATAGGCAGAGCGGGCTCGGCAAGTGTAAATACTTTTAGTAGAAGTCTTACAATGATGCGAAGCGATATTGCAATAGATGGACTTCGCAGTCCCGCAAATATAGGCTTTTCATTTAATCCTGCACTCAAAAACTTTCTTGATTACTATATGTCTTCAACAGAAACAGATATATTTTTTCCATACGGTAATAATTGGTTGCCTATGAATCTTCAAGGTCTAATTGAGGTTACAGAGGACCAATGGCAAGCTTTTACCGGTGAAGGAACGCTTGTTACCTTTACCAGAACTATGGAAACAGTTGAAGAAACCGACTCTAATGGCAATACAATAACCACAACTCAAAATGTATTTAAACCAAATGGGACCAGTGATTCAGGATATTCTTTAGAAATTATTGATGAGTCTAAATCCATAAATAATGCAAACTTAAGACTAATATCACCTGATGGTAGTGCCGCATATTTTAATGATATCGGTTTTGTATATGCTATATGTGATAGTGAAGATGAACTTACTGAGTCTACTGATGCAATACGATACTCTTATAGTTCAAATAATCCAACAAAAATAACACAAATTACCGATGGTATAGGAAGACAATTTGTTTTTGAATATTCTAATGGACTTGTTACTAAAGTTAATTGTATTTCATCAGATGGAACACAAATTAAAGCAGGAACAACAGATGAAGATTTGTGTGTTACATATACCTACGATGAGAGTAAAAATCTTACAGGTGTAACATTCCCTGATGGAAAAACAGTTTCATACACATATTCAGGGGATAACTTAGTTAAAGCTCAGAATATTGATAATTACAGTATTCAATATACATATGATGCCTTAGGCAAGGTAACTAAGATTACAGAAAAATCCGGAGATACACAAGGTAATTTTATCACCCTTGAAGAATTAAATAATCGACAGGTGAAAATTACCGATGCTTACACCGGTGTGGAAATACAGCAATTCGGCAAAGATGGTAGACTTCACTACACCTTTGATGATAACGGCAACTTATGTAAATCAGATTACGCACCTGCTAATGAAGATGTGTTATTGGCAAATGGGTGGGAAGTTGAATCTGAAAATCTTTTAAAAAATGGGTCATTCGATACGGCTACAGATAATTTACCGAAAGACTGGGAGAATGCATTTACTATTGATTTTACTGATGTTACCAATGTCTATGATAACTCCTGTAAGGTGTTTAGTACAGAAGAAACAACAAAGTTGCAAAGTCAAACTGTTGATGTCGATGGTGGAAAAAACTTTACCTTTTCTTTGTATGCTAAGAACAATGACGAAGAACTAAAAGCGACAGATAAACTTTATATTCGTATTACCGCAGTTGATGAGGATGAAAACGAAACGAGCAAATCTGTTCAAATCAATCCTACAAATGAATTTGAGCAATACAGTGTTTCTGTATCCACTACTACGGAAACAGATTATGTAACTGTGGAATTCGGTTTGAAGAAAAAAACAGGTGATTACTTAGTAAATAATGCACAACTCGAAAGAGGTAACGGCACTGCTGAATTTAACTATATTGAAAATGGTACTTTTACACTATTAGATAATGGTGTTCCTGAAAGATGGTCAACTTCAACAGTAGTTAACGATTCAATTAACGGTGAATCAGTTAGTGCTGTGAAATTACAGGGTGGTTTGCCAGAATATGACGGCGAAACCCTTAACGACAGTATTTCTGCGATCACTCAAACAGTTAAAATTAATGGTAAAAAAGGCGATATTTATTCAGTTGGTGGTTGGTTTAAAGGTCTTTTTGATGATAATCTTTTAACTGATGATATGGAGTTAGAATTACCTAACTTGACTAAAAGTAATGCACAGATTAAAGTAAGCTACAAATATGACCAGACAACAACCAATGAAAATGGTGATGAAATAACTCAAAGTGTAACAGAAAATTTTACTGTTGAATTTTCTCCCAATAATAATGGTTGGCAGTATGCAGTAGATTCTTTTGCACTAAAAGCTGATGTTACTACAGTTGATGTTACAGTTATCGCTAAAAATATAATCTCAGATTCCTATACAACAAATATTTCACTTACTAAAAATGAATTAGGTGAGCTCGTAGAGGAAAATGAATCTGAAGAGTCAGATGGCGAAACTTGCACCTGCGGTTGCGAAGATTGTGCATATGGCGAAAATTGTCCATGTACTGGTGCAATAAACAATGATTGCCAATGTGCTGAATGTTTAAGAAAAGAAACAACAACGGAAGATGCTTTCGGAAATATATTGTCTAACAAGTCAACTGATGGCATAAAATATATTGAAACACTTTCATTATACACAACAGATGGTAACTACTTAGCTACATATACTGATGAAAGAGGAAATGAAACAACATACGATTACAACACTCTCAATGGTATTTTAGAATCAGTTACTTCTCCTATGGGAATAGGAAGTGAAACAACAACCACAAG
>JAZNYZ010000056.1:0-29537 GCA_045594685.1 Acutalibacteraceae bacterium
GCTCACAGAACGACATGGCTACGATCCGACTTAGGCCGATTTTTGAAAGAAAATCATTTACCCTTGTATGCTTGCCCGCGTCAATGTCAGCCCTCTTAACTGCGGCAAAGCTTTTTCTGAAATTGACAGAGAATGCCACACCGTGGAATGAATCGGTAAGAACAAAATCCGCATCTCTCACAAGTGTGAGAAACTCTGTGATGTCAGCATAAATTTTCTCACCTTTTTTAAGGTTGTTTATTTCTGAATCGAATGGAGAAAGTACAACTTTTTTGCCTGTTTCTTTTTCAATTCTGTCAATTGCTTTTTTGTGGATTTCTGTGCCGCCAAGAAAATAACAGAAAATATACGGCTCTTTCACAATCCTCTCCGGCAAAGCAAATTCATTCCAGAATTTTTTGTCATAAAGAAGTGTGGGGTCAACTGTGTTTTCACATTTTCTGCCTGTAATTTTTTCAACCAATTCTGCACCTGAGGATTCCCTTACTGAAATTGAAGAAAAAGAAGAAATATAGTTTTTAAAGTCTTCAAGATATTTTTCAGGAATTTCTTCACACGCAATGCTGGGGGCATAGGCTATACGTTTTTCAGCGGGAACAAATTGTAAAAAGTAGTAGGGGTTGCAGTCGGTGTGAACGGGATTCCATATCTGGTCGCTTCCGCATACACATGCATCATATTTTTTAGCAATTTCTTCTGCATCGTCCATATCGTTACAAAGCCTTGTAAGATTGAAATTCTTTGATGCAAATTTAGAAAAAGCAAAGCTTCTTCTTTTAAAATTGCTTCCTGATTTCATAACCTTGTTGTCAATAATTTTCTTCGTCTTGACCGGATGCATGAGAAGTCTTTTTATTTTTGATTTTTTGCCGGACGAGGAAACACTTTCCGTCCTCTTGACGTAATGTATAATTTCAGCATCATATCCGAAATCCTCGACCTTTTTCTGCATAGCGTAAGCCTGCAGATAAACGCCGTAATTTATTGCACTGTGTAATGTTGCAATTCCCACTTTTTTCTTCAAAGTACCCACTCTCCTTTTTTACCTTTTAATAATACAATTTTATCGCGAAATAGTCAACCTGACTTTTTAAAAAGGTTTAAATTTCCAAAACTGAAATATAGTGATAAAATTTTGTCAATATATCCAAAAATTATGACGAATTATGCCTTAATTTCTTATTTACTTTTTTGTTCAAAGGTGTTATAATTTTGGGTGACATATTTAATATGTATAAGTTATTAATTTTCCATTTTATAAGGAGGAAATTCATAATGGCAAGAAAAACCAAGACAATGGATGGTAACAACGCTGCCGCTTATGTGTCCTATGCGTTCACAGAAGTTGCAGGTATTTACCCCATCACTCCCTCAAGCCCCATGGCTGACTATGTTGACCAGTGGTCTGCACAGGGACAGAAGAACATCTTCGGCACAACAGTAAAGGTTGCAGAAATGCAGTCTGAAGCAGGTGCTGCAGGTACAGTTCACGGTTCACTTAACGCAGGTGCTCTCACAACAACTTATACTGCTTCTCAGGGTCTTCTTCTCATGATCCCCAACATGTATAAGATTGCAGGTGAACTTCTTCCCTCAGTTTTCCACGTATCAGCTCGTTGCGTAGCATCACATGCTCTCAACATCTTCGGCGACCACTCAGACGTATATGCTTGCCGTCAGACAGGTTTCGCTATGCTTGCTGAAACAAACACTCAGGAAGTTATGGACCTCGGTGCAGTTGCTCACCTTGCAACAATCAAGAGCAGAGTTCCCTTTATTAACTTCTTCGATGGTTTCCGTACTTCTCACGAAATCCAGAAAATCGCTATCTGGGATTATGAAGATCTTAAAGAAATGTGCGATATGGACGCAGTTGATGCTTTCAGAAAGAGAGCTCTCAACCCCGACCGTCCCGTAATGCGCGGTTCTCACGAAAACGGCGACATCTTCTTCCAGCACAGAGAAGCATGTAACACATATTACGATGCAGTTCCCGCTATCGTTGAAGAATATATGGGCAAGGTTAACGCAAAACTTGGCACAGATTATCAGCTCTTCAACTACTATGGTGCTACTGATGCAGAAAATGTTATCGTTGCTATGGGTTCAATTTGTGACGTTGCTGAAGAAGTTATTGATTACCTTCTTGCTAAAGGCGAAAAGGTTGGTCTTCTTAAAGTTCGTCTTTACAGACCCTTCGCATCAGAAAAATTCGTTGCAGCTCTTCCTGCAACAGTTAAGAAAATTGCAGTTCTTGACAGAACAAAAGAACCCGGTTCAATTGGTGAACCCCTCTACCTTGACGTTGTTGCTGCTCTTGACGCTTGCAACAAATCCGGTATCTTTGTTTCCGGCGGTCGTTACGGTCTCGGTTCAAAGGATACTCCCCCTGCTTCAATCTTTGCAATTTTTGCAGACCTTGCAAAAGCAGATTCCAAAAAGCACTTCACTCTCGGTATTAACGACGACGTTACCTACCTTTCACTCCCCGAAGAAGAAGCTCCCAACACAGCTGCTGAAGGCACAATCGAGTGCAAATTCTGGGGTCTTGGCGGTGACGGTACAGTTGGTGCTAACAAAGACTCTATCAAAATCATCGGTGACCACACTGACAAATATGTTCAGGCATACTTCCAGTATGACTCAAAGAAAACCGGTGGTGTTACAATTTCTCACCTTCGTTTCGGTGACAAGCCCATCAAGAGCCCCTACTATGTAAACAAGGCTGACTTCGTTGCATGTCATACACCTGCTTACATCGAAAAAGGCTTCAAGATTGTTAACGACGTTAAACCCGGCGGTGTATTCCTTATCAACTGCCAGTGGAGTGACGAAGAGCTTGCTTCCAAGCTCAACGCTGAAACAAAGCAGTATATCGCTAAAAACAATATTCAGCTTTACACAGTTAACGCTATTGACCTTGCTGCTGAAATCGGTCTCGGTAAGAGAACAAACACAATTCTTCAGGCATCCTTCTTCGCTCTTGCTAACGTTCTTCCTAAGGATGAAGCAATCGGCTATATGAAGAACGCTGCATTGAAGTTCCTCAAAAAAGGTCAGGAAATCGTTGATATGAACCACAAGGCTATCGACGCAGGTTTCGGTGCATTCAAGAAATTTGATGTTCCTGCTGACTGGGCAAATGCAACTGACGATGTAAACGCTGTTGCTTCCGAAGGTCCCGCAAAGCTTGTTAAGATGGTTGACAATATCATGAAACCCGTTGGCGCTATGAACGGTGACGCTCTTCCCGTTTCCGTATTCACAGACCACGCTGACGGTACTTTTGAGCAGGGTGCTTCCGCATACGAAAAACGCGGTGTTGCAGTTATGGTTCCTGAATGGGATCCCACAACTTGTGCAAAATGTAACAAGTGCTCTTATGTATGTCCTCATGCAACAATCCGTCCCTTCGCTCTTGATGCAGACGAAGTTGCAAACGCTCCCGAAGTTCTTAAAAAGGCTCCCAAGCCCGTTGTTAAAACAGACTATGTTTACACACTTGCTGTTTCTCCCCTCGATTGTATGGGTTGCGGTGTTTGCGTAGGCGTATGTCCCACAAACTCTCTTAAAATGGTATCTCGTGAGAGCCAGGATGCTCAGCAGGCAGCATTTGATTACTGCGTAGCTAACGTAACAGAAAAAGAAGGTGTTGCAGGTCCTGCAAACATCATCTCCAGCCAGTATAAGAAGCCTCTCCTTGAGTTCTCAGGTTCTTGCGCAGGTTGTGCAGAAACTGCTTATGCTCGTCTTGTTACTCAGCTCTTCGGTGACAGAATGTATATCTCTAACGCAACAGGTTGTTCTTCAATCTGGGGTGGTCCCGCTGCAACATCTCCCTACACAGTAAATGCTAAGGGTCAGGGTCCTGCTTGGGCTAACTCACTCTTTGAAGATAATGCAGAGCACGGCTTCGGTATGCTTCTCGGTCAGAACGCTCTTCGTAACAGCCTTATTGCTAAGGTTGAACAGATTGCAGAATCCGACAAGGCTTCCGATGCAGTTAAAGCTGCTGCTAAAGAATATCTTGCAACTGTTAACGACGGTGAAAAGAACGGCGCTGCTACAGAAGCTCTTGTTGCTGCTATCGGCGACGGTGCTTGCTGCGACCTTTGCAAATCAATCGTTGATAATAAAGAATTCCTCTCCAAGAAATCCGTATGGATCTTCGGTGGTGACGGTTGGGCTTATGACATCGGCTTCGGCGGTGTTGACCATGTTCTTGCTTCCGGTGAAGATGTAAACATCATGGTATTCGATACTGAAGTTTACTCCAACACAGGTGGTCAGGCTTCCAAAGCTTCCAACATCGGTCAGGTTGCACAGTTTGCTGCTGCAGGTAAGGCTATCGCTAAGAAGAGCCTTGCTGAAATCGCAATGAGCTACGGCTACGTTTACGTTGCTCAGATTGCAATGGGCGCAGACCAGAACCAGACTCTTAAAGCAATCAAAGAAGCAGAAGCTTACAATGGTCCTTCTCTTATCATTGCTTACTCACCCTGCGAAATGCACTCCATTAAGGGTGGTATGATTAACTGCCAGAACGAAATGAAGAAAGCTGTTGAATGCGGTTACTGGAATATGTTCCGTTACAACCCCGCTCTCAAAGCAGAAGGCAAGAATCCCTTCACAATCGATTCCAAACCTGCTACAGGCGATTACAAAGCATTCCTTCTTAACGAGGCACGTTACTCAGCACTTACTCGTTCTTTCCCCGAAAGAGCAGAAGCTCTCTTCGCACAGTCCGAGCAGACAGCACTTGAGAGATATGAACATCTTACAAGACTTCAGGCTCTCTACGCTCCTAAGGCTGAATAAAAATAGCAATAAAAATTCTCTTGCAGAAATGCAAGAGAATTTTTTCTTTACATATATAAAATAAATTGTTAAAATATTTTTGAAAAATTTTTTATTTTGTTGCAATAAAATGGCATTCTCGTGCATTAACTATATGAAAGAGGTGGAAAAATGTTTCTCCTTCATCTGGCAATTCAAACAGAAATTGAACATACAGATGCTGAAACTCTCGATACTTGTATATACCAAGTTGCGCAAAAGAGTGATATCGCTTTTGCAAAGCTTTATAAATTAACAAGTGACGCAGTTTATGGTTTCGCTCTTTCGGTTTTAAAAAACACACACGATGCAGAAGATGTTTTGCAGGATTGTTACATAAGTATCTTTAACGCCGCTCCCAATTACCGCTCCGATGGTAAACCAATGGCGTGGATTCTTACCATAACAAGAAACCTTTGTTACCAAAGGCTTCGCAAAAATGCAAAAATCTCTGACATTCCCGAAGAAGACTGGGAACGCTATCTTGACTCAAAGGAAAGCATTTCAGTTGAGGACAAAATGATTGTTTCTGCTTGTATGAATATTCTTTCAGATGATGAAAGGCAAATTGTTATTCTTCATGCAGTGGCAGGTTTTAAACACAAAGAAATTGCACACATTCTTGATATGCACCTTCCCACAGTTCTCTCAAAATACAACAGAGCGTTAAAGAAGCTGAAAACCGAAATCGAAAAGGAGGGCGGAAGAAATGACTGATGATATGAACAAAAAAATCAAAA
This sequence comes from Acutalibacteraceae bacterium, assembly GCA_045594685.1. Classification (GTDB taxonomy): domain Bacteria; phylum Bacillota; class Clostridia; order Oscillospirales; family Acutalibacteraceae; genus DTU089. The sequence continues at coordinate 5,577 of JAZNYZ010000056.1, forward strand.
AAGCTTTTTCCGATATTACTCCTGACATTTTTGACTCTATTCGCGCAAAATGTAACGAACAGAAAGGAAGTGCCGTTATTATGACAACAAATAAACGCAATAATTTAAAGAAATTCGTATCAATCGCCGCTGCTATAGTTTTAGTGGTTGCAGGTTTAGGTGTATTCGGAGTTTATGAATACAACTCCGCAGTGAAAGCCGTTGTGTCTCTTGATGTTAACCCCAGCGTAGAAATCAAGCTCAACGCTAAGGAAAAGGTTGTAGAGGTTGTTCCTCTCAATAAAGAAGCCGAAATAATAATCGGCACAATGGATTTTAAAAACAGTGATTTAACCGTAACTGTTAACGCCCTGGTAGGCTCGATGCTTCGCAATGGCTACCTCACTGATATTACAAACTCAATCCTTGTTACAGTTGATGGCAAGGATCACGCTAAAAATGCAGAGCTCCAGAATAAAATTGATACTGCTATAAATGAGGTTCTCGGTGGTAAAAATCTTGAGGGCGCAGTATTAATTCAGGAAAACGAAGCAAACGATGAAATTCTTGCTCTTGCAGAAAAATACGGAATTTCCGAAGGTAAAGCCCAGCTTGCTCTCAAGCTTTCAAAAGAACTTAAAAATCACACCGCTGATGAGCTTGCAGAGCTCTCAATTAACGAGCTTAATATTCTTGCTGAAAAAGCAGAAAATGTAAAGTCGAACGGAACTGCAAGTAAGAAAGCCTATATCGGAGAGGAAAAAGCTCTCGAAATAGCACTAAACAAGGCAAATGTTAAAAAGGCAGATGCTAAAATAATCAAAACCGAGCTTGACAGTGATGATGGTATAATGGTTTATGAAATCGAATTTACCGTTCCCCCTTACGAATATGATGTTGATATTCACGCAGAAAACGGAAAAGTTTTAAAATTTGAAAAAGAAGCGGATGATTACAAACCCGCTCCCGAAGTTACTGAAAAACCTGTTGAAAATACAGCTCCCGTTGGCACAACCGCAAGTGCCGTAACTTATCTTTCCACTGCTAAAATAAAAACAATCGCTCTTGAAAAAGCTGGTGTTAAAGAAAGCGAAATCACAAATTACTATGCAGAGTTTGATTTTGACGATGGAGTTGCTTCTTATGAAGTAAGCTTCAAAACAGAAAAATACGAATTCGATGTTGATGTTCACGCTGTTACAGGTAAAGTTCTTGACTTCGACAAAGAACTTGTCGACTACGACGACGATGATGATTACAAACCCGTAAATCCCGAACCCACAACCAATGCTCCCGTTAACGAAACTCTTATCGGAAAAGATAAAGCTAAAAATATTGCATTGAAGCACGCAGGTGTTCCTGCAAATGAAGTTCGCGGTTATTCTTGCGAATATGATATTGATGACGGCTTAAAGGTTTATGATATCGAATTCGAACACAAAGGCTTTGAATACTCTTATGAAATCAATGCCGTAACAGGTAAAATCATTGACAGCGAAAAAGAAGCTGACTAATAAAACAATATACATCCCCACATATTTTTAAGAATATATGTGGGGATGTAATCTTTATCTTTTCAATGTTTTTAAATATTCTTTTTGTTCCTTTGTTATTCTGTAACTTTCAACGGCTTTTTGGATTGTTTTGTTATGAGTCCATTTATCAAGAGAGTTTTGCTTTAAAATTCTTATTGTTTCATCATACTGCTTTGCAAGTGCCGTTGCAAAATACCAGGCTCTTACCATATTTATGTAATATTCTTCACTTTGAACCTCTTTAACCCAATTCAAATATTCAGGTTTAAAATCTTCTTCAAGATAATAATTCATCAAGCAATTTACTGCAAAGCGAATTGTATAAGTATCCTTTGAAGCAAGCCACTCTTTTATATCTCCCAAAAGCTCTTCCTTATGTTTTTTTAAAAGCCTGGGGCGCATCATATCGCAGGTTGCCCAGTTATCTACAAAGGGAAGAAATTTGTTCAATTCTTCGATTAGCTTATCATAATCCTTTATTTCTTCCAATAAAAAAGCGTGTAAATTATCTTCCTCATAGTATTTATGAGGGAGATTTTTTATAAATTCTTCCGCCTCTTCCCTTTTCCCGAATTCCTTTGCAAATTTCCGCAAAACAGGTGTGCGAATACCAATAACCTTATCGGGATTCACAGTAGGCATCAATTTTTGATGAAATTCTTTGTATTTTATATCTTGTAAACTAAATAGTTCTATTTGTAATCTTGTTTTCATTTTGTACCACCCACCGCTGACGCGGTCCCCCTCCTTTTTGCAAGCAAAAAAGAGGGATAGTATTCAAAAGACTTTTGATTTTAGATGCAGAAACTGTTTTCTCGACCCGAAGGTGTATACAGATACTCCGAGTGGGCGAAAAACAGTTAAAAAAGCAGGCTTGTGCCTGCTTTTTGTTCTGCGCTAAAAGCAACAGTCTTTATTCTTTTACATCGCTTTCATTTGGCATAACAAATGCCGCTACAATGTAGATAATCAGTCCGCTACCGCCTGCTAAGCAGAAAAGTGCCCAGGCAAGACGAATAAGGGTTGGGTCAATATTGAGATATTCCGCTATACCGCCACAAACACCTGCGATTTTCTTGCCGTCCTCTTTTTTATATAATCTTTTTCCGTTCATATTATCACTCTTTTCTTTTAGAAATGTTTATGTTCTACAAAAATTGTAACACTCATAAAAAACAATGTCAATATGGCGGATTTTATTTTAATAAATACTTAATAATCACAGGTTCAGCAATTTAATTGCATTACCTGAGAAAATCTTATCTTCTTCATCAGCAGTAAGCTCAAGAGTTTTAATCATTCCTATGTCCCAGGATGGAGCGTGCCAGGGGGCATCGGAGCCGAAAACAATTTTATCAACACCCTTTTTCTCTAAAATACGTTGAGCGGTTATTTTCGGCATTGAGGCATAACCGAAAGCGGTATCGAAATATACGGGAACATCACAAAGATATTTTAAAACATCCTCACCCATTCCTGCCGAACCCCAATGAGCGCAAATCATTGGTGTGTCAATCCATTTTGCCGCTTCACGCAACCTTTCAGGCGTAGCGTGATAGGGTGCAGGGTAACCGAAATCCACACCTGCGTGGAAAACCACAATAAGACCAAGCTCCGAAATCTTTTTATAAAGAGGTTTCATTTTGGGGTCATCAACAAAAAACTGCTGATATTCGGGATGAAGCTTAATCCCTTTAAGACCCATTTCCTTTATACGATCTAATTCTTCCAGAGCATTTTCTGCATGAGGAAAAACAGAGCCGAAAGGAATAATATCTGCACTTTCGCAGGATTTAATGTAGTCGTTAACTGCAGTCTGCTGTTTTTCATTGGTAGCGATTGATAAAACAACGCTTTTATCAACACCATCTTTTCCCATTAACAGCTTAAGACTATTTAATGTTCCGTTAGTTTGGGGAATAAGACCACCTGAAACAAAGCTTAATTTTTCAATTGTTTTTTCTGCAATTTTTTCAGGAAATACATGGGTATGAAAATCTATAATCATAGTTGCGAGAACTTCTCTGCCTTTCGTTTAGAATCTTTAATATTATACCCTTTTAATTTTAAAAGACAAGAGCTGTTTTCCTTATTTACCAATCCAACTCAAAATAATATGGTGTGTATGCTCCGTTAGCCGCATCAAGACAATAAGAAGATATATATCTTACTGTATTTGTTTTGTCATTATAGGCAAAGATGAGAAAATAAAAACTGTGTTTTATATTATCGTCATCTTCACAATCCTCAAAATAAATACATTGCCACTCGCCTTTTTGCTTTTGTGCTTTTATTCCGTCTTTGTCAAGTATGGCTTCTTTGGTTGTTTCATATTCTTTTTTAGGTAATTTCCACTCTGCCACTATATCGAAGCTTTCATCGACCAAATCTTCGTATTTATAATAATACTTTGTGGTTTCGGGAAATTGAGTAGGTGGGTACCAGGAAGAATTTTCAGAAACTGCACTTCTTGGTATATTATCAGGAAATATTTCACTAATGCTTTCACCGCTCACCCTACCTACAAACTCATCTAAAACCAGATAATCTTCGGGATTTTCGGTGTAAGAATAAACCGGTGGTGCAAAAGCTGTCATAACGCCTGCCATTGGTACAAAAAACCAAGTAACCACCCATAATCCAACTACTATTATACTTATTATTCTTTTTCGTTTTATGTTTTTAACAAGCTTTTTAGGTTTTTTGTTTAGTAAAATAATTAACAAAGACAATACAAGCTGAATTTCAAAAAAACATCTTATTGGTATCAGCAACACATGAGCTGGCTCGAATTCATAAAAAGTTGTATACATAAATTCTGATTTATAATATTCTATGATAATAACTATATTCAGAACAGACCAAATTGTTCCCACTATACCGATTGTGTAACATATTATTTTTATTGCTCGTTCTAATGGGGTTGATTTTAAATCTTCGTTTGGAACACCTACACACAAGCGACCCGCTGAAAGTCTTTCACATATATTTTTTATGTTTATACTCTCTTCGTCTTCCAAAGATTCAAGTAGCTGTAATACGTTTTTGTTTTTTTCGATGTTCTCCTTGGTTTTTTCAATAAAATCTTTAAAAGCGATTTTAGCATTTTCTCCACCATATTGCAGTTCTTTTATTTCTGCAATAGAAAAGCCTGCTTTTCTTAATAATGCGATATTTTTAAGTTTCTCAACATCCTCTTCGGAAAAATCAATGTTTTTTCTTCCGTTATAAGCTTCTTTGCAATATGGGTCAATTAGACCGTTTTCCATATATAATCGGATTGCTCTGTCGGTAAGCTCTGTTTTCTCAATTACTTCTTTAATTTTCAAAACTAAATCACTCCTTTTCAGTGATTTTAATGTTTCACCCAAGGTAAATGTCAAGAGTTTTTCATAATTTTAAGCTAAATATAGCAAAATAATACCTAAAAAGCAATATTTTCTAATAAAATAAACAGTGGGGATTTCTCTCCACTGTTTAATAAAAATTTATTTTAATTAAAGATTATAATATTTTTCAAACTCAGCTGGTGTTGGGATTTTTGCCATTTCAGCAAGCTCAGCACGTTTTGATTTGATAAAGTTTTTAATAAGCTCTTCGGGGAATACGCCACCTGCAGTAAGGTAATCGTGGTCTGCTTCAAGAGCATTGAGAGCCTCATCAAGAGTTGTGGGAAGACCCTGAAGCTTTGCCTTTTCTTCTTCGGGAAGATTGAAAAGGTTAAAGTCATAGGGGCCCCAACCGTTTGCGTGAGGATCGATTTTATTTTTTACACCGTCAAGACCTGCCATAAGAATAGCCGCAAAGCAGAAATAGGGGTTGCAGGTAGCATCGGGGTTACGAAGCTCGAAACGACGTTTCTCGGGAGCTTTAGCGTATGCAGGAATACGGATAACCGCACTTCTGTTTGATGTTGCATAACCAACTGTTACAGGTGCCTCAAAACCGGGAATCAAACGTTTGAAAGAGTTTGTGCTGGGGTTTGTGAGAGCACAGAGTGAAGCAATATGCTTAAGAAGACCACCCATAAAATAATGTGCGGTTTCGCTAAGATTTGCATAACCGTTATCGTCAGAGAAAACAGGCTTACCGTCTTTAAGAAGAAGCATATGCACGTGCATACCGCTACCTGCTTCACCGTAAATGGGTTTAGGCATAAATGTAGCAGTTTTGCCGTATTTAAGCGCAGTATTACGGATAATGTATTTTATCCACATTGTAGCATCTGCCATTTTTGACATTTTGCCAAGCTGAGGCTCAATTTCAAACTGACCTGATGCAGCAACCTCGGGATGATGGTAGTTGATTTCAATACCAGCATCTGCCATGTGCATACACATCTCGCTACGGCATTCGTAAGTAACGTCAAAGGGCTTTGCGATGTGATAGTTTTTCTGCTTGGGAACAATAACACCGTCACCTGAAATATCACTATTCCAATAAGACTGCTTAGCATCAACGCTTGCGCTGATATTGTCAGGAGAAACATTCCAGCCCACCTGGTCAAAGAGATAGAATTCAAATTCGGGAAGAACGAGCATTGTATCTGCAACGCCGCAATCTGCCATATATTTTTCTGCTGCAAGAACAATATTTCTGGGGTATTGAGCCAAGGGTCTGTTCTGAGGGTTATCAATAATCATCGCATTACCTGTCATTGATAATGTGGGAATAGAGCAGAATGGGTCAATAACAGCAGTATCGGGGTCGGGAATAAACACCATATCGCTTTTTTCAACAACAGCATAACCGTAGTTTGAAGCATCAAAGCCTATACCGCTTTTCATTGTTTCTTCAGAAAAATTTTCTGCAGGGATTGTAACGTGGCGGTATTGACCGTTAATATCAACCATTTTAAAGTCAACCATTTTAATGTCTTTTTCTTTAATAAGGTTGATGATGTTTTCGATTTTTTTCTGCATAAAAAACAACCTTTCTTAATTGGTTTTTGCAATAAAATTACAGTTTTTATATTAACACAAGCACTTGACCTTGTCAATTAATGGAAAGGGCTTTTCTTTATTATTTCTTAATTCCTGACACCTGATACATTTCATTATCAGAAATCATTATATCAATTTCAAAATATGGCTTGAGCATTTCTGATAAATCTTCTGCGGTGGGCAGTTCAAGGGAAACATTTGCCGCTCTTTTTTTGTGACGACTTTGTATTTCCTCTCTGCTCATTGAATGAGCAATAGTAATTCTGCCACCATCATTAAGATAATCTGCAAGATATTTTATAAGCTTTTCGGGATTAGGGAAATGGGGAAAAGCATTATAAATCATTATAATATCAAATTTTTTATCAAAGATATATTCTTCTGCATCACCGCAGATTATTTCTGTTTCGGGGAATTTACTCTTTGCGATTCTCACCATTTCGGGCGAAATGTCAATTCCCGTAACGGACTTTACATTCCTATCTGAATAAAAAGGGAATAATGTACCCGTTCCGCAGGCGATATCAAGAATATCTTTGCCCGCTTCTACTCCCCCATTATTAAGAATTTTTTCAATAATTGCATCCTTTGGAATTTGCTCTGCATCCCAACCCTCTGCCAGATTATCGAAAAAAATTATAATATCTCTCTTTTCCATATTACATTCCCATAGAGCTTTTAAAATGTAGTTCTCTCATACCCTCAACCTCGTCGCAAATTGCTTTAAGGTTACAGGTGTCGCAGTCAAATGTAAGATTATTCATAACCTGATTAAGAGTTTCGGTTATTTCGTGATTTTTTCTTGAAAGGGCTTCAAGAGCCGAAAAATCGACTGCATTTTCTGTTACAAAAACAACCTTAACGCCTTTAACTGCAAGATTTTCCTTATATTTACTAATAAGAAGATTGCCGATTTTCTGAAAATCTACGCCATTCTTAACTGCAGTTTTTGAAACACGAACACTTTCTTTATGGGCTTTTGAAGAGGTTCTTATCATATAACCGTCGGGGAAAAAGTGATATTTTGTATATTCAATTTTTCTTATAAGGTTATACGTTTTCTGTATTTCTTCCTGTTCCTCAAATTCAATAAAGCAAATTCGGGCAAACTTGGTGTTTCCTTTTAATTCCTGCAATTCTTTTCCGACAACTACAACACCATCGTCAATATTTGAAGAAGTCAAAAGGTTAAATCCCACACCATCAAGCTCAAAAAGTGTTTCCTTCTGAAGAATCACCTGATTATGCCCAACGTCTTCCCAAGAATTTTCCTTTTGGTATGAGTATTCTTTTTTGGAATATGGCTTTATTATTTCAGAAACCTCTTTAATTAAAGAATCGAAAATTTCCATTACAGCTTTTTATCTCTTTTCATATTGTCGTAATGCTTACCCAATAAATCGTAAACCTTGCGAACAAGTTTCATATCAAGGTTAAACCAATAGATTGCAAAGGTCAAAAGGAAAAGAGCAACGATAACTGCCAATATTATTAAAACAATGTCCATATTAATTCTCCTTTGCGAGACCTTTTTGACGGGCATATTCTGCCGCACCTAAAGCACCCATAAGCTGAGGGTCAGTTGAAAGCTCAACAACCTTGATTTTCAAAACCTTTTCAATAGCCTTTTTAAGACCGTCATTTTTAGCACATCCGCCTGTAAGGGTTATACTGTCTGTTGCGCCTGCTTTTTTTGCCATAACAAAGCAACGCTTTGCAACTGCAAGCTGAATTCCTGCGGCAATTTCATCCATAGGCTTACCCTCACCAACAAGGGAAATAACCTCGCTTTCTGCAAAAACTGTGCACTGAGCAGTAATCGGAATTGTGTTTTTTGCTTGCAATGAAAGCTTTGAAAACTCGGGAAGAGTCATTTCAAAAGCATTTGCCATTGCTTCATAAAATCTGCCCGTACCAGCGGCGCATTTATCATTCATAGCAAAGTTTTTAACTGTACCGTCAGTATCAATGGAAATACCCTTAACATCCTGACCGCCGATATCAATAATCGCTTTAACCTCGGGATTTGTTACGTGAACACCCATAGCGTGACAACTGATTTCAGATATATTTTCATCAGCGAAAGGAACCTTGTTTCTTCCGTAGCCTGTACCGATAAGGTAGCTTAATTCTTCTGCAGAATTAAGTCCCTCAACCTGAGCTATTGCATCTCCAAGCGCAATTTCTGCACTTGCAACGGGATTGATTTTACTTCTGTTTGTAACATTTGCAACCATCTTGCCGTTTTCATCAAGGATTACGCATTTTGTGTATGTAGAGCCTACATCGCATCCGCCAAAATATTTCATAAGTTTCTATCTCCTTACCAAGCTAAATCGTCTTCAAAATCAAGAAGTGTTTCATCAAGAGGCTCTTCCTGAAGAACCGTCTGCATATATTTATTAACCTGCTCTCGCATATCTCTTCTTGAAATTGTACGGGGGTCCATAAGGTCCTGCTTAACCCAGATAAAGTTAATATCTCGTTCTCTTGCCTGGTCATCAAATATACCTGCAAGACCATCCATACCTTTGCAGGAAATCTGGTCATACATAATAACTGTATCTGCATTATATTCTTCAACAATTCTCCAAAGCTCGTCGACAACATTACGATATCCGCCCTTTGTATGCTTACGCATAATAGAGCGCTGATATGTTTTTGCTAAATCCTTGAGAGATTGCTCTTTATCTTCCGTATCAATTTCAAGATAGGAAATCATTGTTTCCATATCCATAACAACATTCATACCCCAGCAGTTTTCAAGCCAGTTTGCAAAGCTTGTGTAATAGTTTGCAGGACAGGACCAGACAACTGCTCTATGACGCATTTCCTTTGATACGGGAGTTTTCTTCTCGTAGGCCTTCATCATAATTTTATTGACTTTTTCATCAACCTTAAGAAATTTTTCGTTTGAACCGCCCGAAAGGTTGAAATAGAAGATTCTGTAAAGCCAGAAGCAAGCACCCGTCATCTGAGGATAAGGAGTTTTATTTATATCCCATTTCTGTCTTTCATATTCAAGCTGCTTGTTATAGTCCTTCATTCGTCTGAAATAATTATCCCAATCGAACTTTTCGCCTGTCTGGTCTTCAATGAATTTAATAAGAGCTTTAATTTCATCGACTGCATATTCCTGAACATCCTCACCGTTATAACGAAGAGGAATACCAAAGCAATGAGTAGGAAGATTAAGTCTTCTGTCAAGGAAAGAGGAGTTCATAATTGAACCATCGCAAGGCATGTTAGTACCAATCATACAGCAACCCATTTTAGGGTAATCGTCCTCAATAGCAACACCTGCTTCTGCGCTTGGAAGAGGACAAACGTCTGCAGGAACACCGAAGCTTTCTGTTACCTCAAGATAAGGCGGTGTAATCTGCTGGTCAACCATTGAAGAAAGGAAAATTGGTAATGTCTGCAATGGCATCGGAATTAAATTGGGGAAGCCTGTAAAAATTTCATTGGGAACAATCTCATCCATAAGCACAATTTTCTTTGAAAGCTTATTACCGGGGTTAATTTTTTCATCTGCTCTCAATGAAATATTAATAAGCTTTGTTGTGTGCTTAACAATCATATTATAATGAAGGTGAGCCATACGAAGCTGAGGACCGCGAAGACCTGCAACATGCCTGTCAACAAAGGACGGAGCAGAAAGGTATGAAGCCATCCAGCGATATTTCCAGATACCCTTTACTGTGGAAATAGGTGCTTTGAGCACCATTTTTATCATATCCTTCCAGGTGACGAGCCATCTGTAATAATCATACATTGTGTCTTTTAAACCGCGCCATTCTCTGTGCTTGAGTATGGCGGTATGCTCTTTATAAAGCTTACCGTAGTTTTTCATTTATTGCTCATCTCCTTTGCTTTCTGAATTTTCTTGATTTCAAGGCTTTCAACAAAAGCCTGAACCCTTGTGCGAAGCTGACCTGAAGCAGAAGCGGTATATTGACGGTCAACTGCTGCCGTGGGCACACCGTAATCATTAGTCATTATATAGGAAGCGAGAGACCTCTCATAACCCCAATATTCGCAGAATTTAAGCTGCTCATACATAACACCATCTGCATGATATTCGTCAACAAGGTGTTTAACATAATCTCTTCGTTCCTGAACCTTTTCGTGACTCATAAAACGAGGGCACTGACTTGTTTTAAGATAATGAGTACAAATCTGTGTAAGAATATCTTTTTCTTTATCAATGATTATTTCCTGTCTTCCGGGTAATGCCCCGAAGCAGAATCTGTCTGCAACAACAAGGGCGCCACTATCTTCAATAAGAGAGGTAAAATCAGGATCATCCATTTCAGAGCCTACAACAACAATTTTTGCTCTGTAATTCTTCTTTTGGTCAGGTTCTCTGCTTTTAAGCTCTTCTGCAGTTTCGCGAAGTGCGGGAAGAATCAAGGCTTTCGGGCAGCAATATGTAATAAGATTTAAAATATGGTATTCATAGCCTGTAATTCTCGGATTTTCTTCTTTTCTGTAATCGCCGATTTCAGTCATAAGTCGGCAAACCTCGTTATGCTCTTCAACCGCTTTAAGAAGGGCTTCATCAGAGGTGTCAACCCCATAAACCTCGGTTAACATATCAAGAATTTTAACTCTTGTCTGTTTAACATAATGTTTTATTGTATGCTCCTCAATTTTAAAGGGGGCATCAAGGAACGTAAGGAAAAATTTATCATTGGAAACTAAATCAAGAAGCTCAAAATGCTCTGCAGCTCTGTTCATTTCAGAACATGTTTCAGAAGCAAGCAACGCATTAAGAAAATTGTAACCGCCTTCAATAGCCCTTTCAAGAATAGCCTTTGAATAACCGCAAAGGAAATTGCTCATATAGTATGTTGCAATATCCATTGAGCCTGTTCTTGGTGCGCGAAGCCTTACGGAAAAACAATTTCCGCAGTTAAGAAGCACCTCGGGAATATGATAACAGGTGTAACCTAAAGCAATTCCGCCATCTTCTTTTGCTTTTTTAACAAGGTCATTATTTGCTTCCTGCAAAAGATTTTCAAAATAATAAAGATGTTTTAAGTCTTTCATAGCCTACTCCTTATTCAATAATGCCCAATTCCACAAGTGCTTTTTTTGCACCTTCAACCACATTTGAGTTATCTGGAAGCCCGATTATGTTTTTACCTTCAATATCATATATTGCTAAATTACTGTCGTTTTCAATATATGAAAGAACGGGAATTCCGTTTGTATTTATATGGTCAATAACGCTTTTATCAGGAAGTCTGTTTATAATTGCACCGATTTTCTTATACATAACAAGCTCATCTGCAACACTTTTTATTGTAGAAATAACCTGTGTACCCTTTTTAGAAGCATCACTTATAAGAAGAAGGTGCGAAACTTTTTCCATAACTCTTCTGTTAATCTGCTCAATTCCGGCTTCCCCATCAATTACAACATAATCAAATTCTTTTGAAAGTATGCTGATAACCTCTTTGAGATAAGTATTTATCTTACAATAACAGCCTGCACTTTCAGGTCTGCCCACAGCAATAAATGCAAAACCGTCTGTTTCAACAAGGGCATCAAAAATCTTGTATCTCGCTTCGCCTAAAAGCTCAATTGCCGCTTTAACCTCGCCATCTTCAACTGTTTCAACAATTTCTTTTCTAATATCATCAATTGTTGTTTTAACCTCTATGCCCAAAGCAGTTGAAAGACCTACCGCAGGGTCCGCATCAATGGCAAGAATTCTTTTATCGGGGTAAGCCTCAACAAGAAGCTTAACTATTGCCGCGGAAATTGAAGTTTTTCCTACTCCGCCCTTTCCTGAAAGTGCAATTATTGCTTTATTTTCCATTTCATCACCTGAAAACACATTTTTTTAATTATACCACTCTATCATTTTCTTTTCAATGAAAACGAAAAACAATTTGACATATAGTGTCGAAAAATTTATACTTTTATTAATATCTCTTTCGGAGGGCTTGAGTATGGAAAAACAAAAACCGATAATTGAACTTGAATTATACCTTATACGCCATGGGCAAAGTCAGGGAAATGTTGGCTATGACAAGGAAAATTTAACACCGCAAGAACAGCATGACCCTATATTAACCGAAAAAGGAGTTAAACAGGCACAGCTTGCAGGTAAGCATTTATCAGGAATTGATTTCGATAGGGTTTATTCAAGCGGACTTCTCAGAGCCGTAAGAACCGCAACGGAAATTCTAAAAGAACAGCCCTCAGAAAAACCTTTATATATCTTCCCCCATTTAGCAGAGGCAGGCCTAAGTGCTGAATACAAAACCACATTAGAAACGATTCATAAGATAAATCCAACCGCAATTTTGTCACCCGAGCTTGACCCTGAAACACCCCTTCTTATTCCCTCAGACAATAAAGATGATGCCGGACTTTTCAAAAGAGCCGGATTTATTTTGGAGCATCTCAAAGAAAGTTTTCAAAACGGTGAAAAAATCGCCCTGATTTGCCATGCAGCGTTCTTGACTTTTATCGTTTTCTCCATAATGGGTTTTAAAACAGAAACACCTTTTTATGATATAAACTTTGCCAATACTGGTATAACCCGTGTTATCTTTTACAAAAAAGGCACAAACCCTTACGGTGATATAGTTTTTGATTACATAAACAATACAGAGCATTTAGGAAACACATAAAAAATAACTCCCGCGAATATTTCGCAGGAGTATTTTTTATTCCTTAACTTTTTTCTTTCTGTCGTGAACAATCATTCCAACAATTGTAAATACAAGAAGAACTACGTGAGTAATAAGCGCACTGTAAGATTCTGAGAGAATATCATACACACCCCATAAGGTGATGTTGAAAAGCGTCCAGAATCTATATTTTGCACCACTTGACTGACCGATGCACATAACAAAGGTAAGTGAAGCAACTATTGCAAGAATACCAAGGGGATTAAATCCACCAACTACAAGATTACATACAATAAAAGCAAGAGCATAAATTACAACCAACCACTTTGGCAAGGGCTTATTCTTTGAATCAAAGAAATAGTTGATTATTGACTGAATTGCTCCTATGTAGCAGGATGCTGCACCGTTAAGACCGCTTCCGTCAACAAGATAGCTTGTTGCAATAAGGGCATTAGCACAAAAAACAAAGAAAAGAATTTTCTTCATTTTTTCACCTTTAATAAGCGAAGCGGTAATCATTGAGGCCAATCCTAAAAGGCTTAATATATAAGATAAAATTTCCATAAATACGTGTCCTTTGTATTACTTAAGTGGTGAAACGAAAAGGAATTCATCTGCTATCATAAACTGAGGGTATTCCTCAAACATATCAACTGTTGGCTGTTTTTCACTTTCCAAAAGAGTAAATGTAAATTTACTGAAGCCTGTTCTGTAATCCGCCGCAACATGAGGCGCATCCTTAACAAACCATGTGTTATCCTTGAAAACTGCAGTTGAAGCATCAATTACATTATCAGGAGAAATGTATTTGGGGTCTGCATTTTCAATATATGCTTTTGAAAGAGTTTCGCCCAAGGGTGCAATTGTAGCAAAGTTTGAAGTAAGCTCCGCTTCAAGCACATTATCACCATTGTAGTTTGCTTTTTCATAAACAGGAACAAGGCCTGAATTGTAGTTTGAAACGAATGAAATTTTAACACCGTCTTCCTGTGCACCTAAAAGTGTGTCCTCTGTGCTGAAAACGAAATCTTTAACGCCATCAATTTTATCAAGAAGTACGGGGTATTCCTCTTCATGACCACCGAAAATATTTTCCACACCGCTTTCAAAATCGCCATCGGGACAAAGAGCCCAGAAGCCACAGAATGTACCTAAGCTGTCACGAAGCATTAAATCATTTCCTCTGTCAAAGCTCTCTGAAACCATATCATTAGCAACATCAGCAATAAAATCAACAACACCTAACATATCGAATACACCGATAATTATTTTAAGGAAAACATTATCGCCTGTTGCACCGTTTATAAAATTAACAAGAACATCGCCATCAAAAACAATTCTTCCGTTAAGAGCATCACCGCAAACATAGGTTCCGTTTTGTGCACCTGAAAGGAATACTGCAGATTCAACATTATATGTGCCGTAGTAATAGAAATAAGCGGTTGTAACCATACCACCCATTGATGCACAAATAATATTAACCTTATTTTTTCCGCTGTTTCTTCTTGCAGTTTCAACTAAGCTATGAAGCTCATCTGCAATTTGCTCAGGAGTTTTTCTCCAATCGTAAGTAAAGAAATAGGTGTTTTCTGCACCATATTTATCAATTGCTGTTTTAACAATACCCTCTTCTCCGCCATCCGGAAGACTTGCAACAAATTCAGGATAATTTGCCATTGATTCGGGGTACTGCTTCATAGAAACACTGTAATACTTTGAATTACCTTCTTTATCGCAGGAAATCGGGTCAAAAATTTCTTTTGCAGCCAAAAATGCACCGTCTAAAACGGAATCTACTGTTTTAAGCTTAAGCATACCCATAAAGCCATCCATCAAAGCAGAAAAAATAGTTGATGCGCTGACATTAAGTGCCTTTTCACCATTTTCATAAGTAAGACCTGCAAAATCAATACCTCTTACAATAATAACCGGGTTGCCGTCATAATTTTCAGATGCAGTTGCAGTCTTTTGAGCTGCAAAAGCAGGTACTGTAATTGTAAAAAGCATTACAATTGACAACAAAACAGAAAGTAACTTTTTCATATGTACATTCCTTTCAAAATTTTCTTTTATTAATCCTACAATATACTAACACATTTTGTCAAGAAAATCGACTTTTTTCTTTAAGTTTATTACTATTTACTTATTATAAAAATAGTAGTATAATTATTCCAATGTGTGTGAAAGGATTTGATAGAATGAAGTACATCGGATTTGCGTTACTTGCTGTTCTGGCAATTTTGGTGCTTTTGATTATAGTTGCCGCCATTAAAGCGGTTAAAATCAAAGCAAAACCCAACACAAATTCACCTGCAATTAACCCTACGGAAGAGGAGGCAAAGATTTACGCCAAAAAGCTTTCCGAAATGGTTAAGGTACCCACGGTTTCATTAAGAGGAAACACAGATTTAACCGAGTTTTATAAGCTTCACGAGGTTATGAAAAATAACTTCCCCCTTATATTCTCAAAGCTTGAATGCATTGAAATTGAAGGAAACCTTCTTTTCCGTTGGCAAGGTAAAGACCCCAAAAGAAACGGTCTTCTTCTTATGGGCCATCAGGATGTTGTTACTGCAGATGAACCCAACTGGGAAAAAGACCCCTTTTCAGGTGAAATTGCAGACGGCAACATTCACGGCAGAGGTGCAATGGACTGCAAATCAACTGTATTTTCAGAGTTCCAGGCTATCGAAGAACTTCTTGCAGAGGATTACGAGCCGCCTTGTGATATTTACCTTGCAACTGCAGTTGATGAAGAAATTTCAGGGGATGGTGCACCAAAGCTTGTTAACTACTTAAAAGAAAAAGGCGTTCATCTTGATGTTGCAATGGATGAGGGCGGTGCAATTCTCAAAGACCAGCTTCCCACAATGAAAGGCTGGTGTGCGGCAATCGGTCTTCTTGAAAAAGGTTACATAGACCTTAAGGTTATTGCTAAAGGTAAAGGCGGTCACTCTTCTACTCCCAAGAGCAATACTCCCCTTGCAAGACTTTCAAAATTCGTTGCTGATATTGAAAAAGACAAGCCCTTTAAAGCAGAAATTTCAGGCGCAGTTTATGCAATGCTTGACGAAGCTGCACCATTCTTAGGTTTTCCGCTCAGAATGGTTCTCGGCAATATGTGGCTTTTCAAGGGTCTTCTCACTAAGGTTCTTCCAATGGTTTCACCAATGTGCAACGCTTTTGTTAAAACCACTTTCTGTTGCACAATGGCAGAGGGCTCACAAACTCCCAACGTTATCCCCTCAGAAGCATATATCGTTTGTAACTTAAGAACCTCACCTCACCAGAATGTTGAAGAGTCTCTTGCAGTTCTTAAGAAATACGCAGATAAATATGATCTTGAGTTTGAAATTATTCACGCAAGAAACGCTTCAAACACTGTTGACTACAAGGGCGAAGAATTCGGTTATCTTAAAAAATGTCTTAACGAATGCTACCCCGATGCAGGCGTTATCCCCTACTTAATGACAGGTGGTACAGACTGCCGTCACTATGAAGAAATTGCAGATAACTGCTTGCGCTTCTGCCCAATCAAAATGAGTAATGCTCAACTTGCAGCTATGCATGCCGCTAACGAAAGCATCGGCGTTAAGGAAGTTGCAGATTGCGTAAAATTCTATAAATACTACATTAAAAACCACAAGTAAAAACTTTGGCTACCTGAAAAACAGGTAGCCATTTTCTTTTATTTATTAACTTCTTTTAATATACAAGCACCGTCTCGGGTATATTGAACAACAGTCATTGAAATGTTATCAAGGGAGAAGAAAAATTTTCGGGTTTCCAAGCCTAAAGCTGTAGGAATAAGATATTCAAGCATTCCGTGGTGACTGAAAACTGCAACTCTGTTGCCGTATGTATAGTTATCTTTTATATAATCAATCACCTTTTGTGCGCGAAGATTATTATCTTCAATTGCTTCGCAACCGAATTCATATTCCTCTGTTCCGAAAAGTTTTTCGCACATTTTTGTGTTTTTATAATATTTCTGCAGATATTCTTCACTGCAACCAAAATAACCGGGAGTGCATCCGCATTCAATAAGCTCGGGGCAGATATGAAGAACGGGGTTATCATTTTTCGCCTTGCAAACACCTGTTGCAGTTTTGAAAGCTCTGAGAAGTGAGCTTGAAATAAAGCCATCTATCTCCACATCTTTCAGCTTTTCTCCCAAAATATCACATTGTTTTTCACCGAATGGGGTCAATTCACCATCGCAATTATCACGGTCACCGATATCGGTATAATTAGTTTCAGCATGGCGAATAAAAATTATTTCTAATAAATCCTCATTTTTCAGATTTTCCATTTTTTCTGTTACCCTCTTTATCAAAATTATCTTTCAATGCCTTTTCTGTTAAAAGCATTGAAATTAAAAAAGGAAAAATTTGAATGGTGCTTATTATTGCACCTAATGTTCCTATTTCTTCAATTCTACCTCTTACAAAAATCATAGGTAATACTGAAACAGGTAACAATATCAAACCCATTTTAAACAATAACTTACCAACATAATTATGAGCAAATTTCCATGTTTCGTTGTTTTTCATAGAGCGCTCTGTTCTGTAACCTACAAAGTGATTTATAGTTTTTGGTGCTTTGTTTGTATAGTGTTTTCCACAGATAATCATTATAACAGGAATTAAAATCACCACAAAAACCATACCAAACCAATCTGCCATAATTACACCTCGCTTAATGTCTTTTGCTGTTCTTTATAAAACTTATGAACATTTAAGTATGCACCTATTACACAATACAAAGCGTAAATTCCATATATCAGATATGTTGTTTCCTTATAGTCATTTATAACCATTTGTATATTAAGGAACACACCAACAACACATTGAATTATCCAAAGATATGTATATTCAATATAAGCCAGCATTGTTAAAACGGGTATTACAAATCCGAATAAAAATAAACAGCTGTCGAGAATTGCATATTCGTAGTCAAGGCGCATAAATACTGCCGCCATTATTCCCCATACTACAAGGAATGCAACGCTCCAGAGTATTCTCATTTTTGTTGTCATTTTTCGGAATATTGCAGTTTTTTTATAGGCATTTTTCTTCCAGCGGAAAAATGTCATCAACTGAACAGGGAAGCTGAATAGAATTGCCGATGCTGCAGAAGCATAAACTCCCATATAAATATAAGCCACCGTATAAATAAGGGAATTTATTGAGCCAATCAACGGACCAAGCCTGTTTGCCTCCGACTGAAAAGCCATAACAAAAAGTGAAACAAACAATGGTATCATCAGAAAAAACTCCTGCTTGCATAAAATCCCTGCAATAAGAATGGCAATACCTGTTGCTACTATAATAATTATTTTAGAATTTTTCATAGTTTATATTCTCTGCAAACAAATAACCCAATTTAATGGTGCAATCCGAATCATAATGGGCAAAATCAACCTCACCTTCAGGCTCCTTTGAGGTAACAAGACCTTCTGCTATTGTGTCTATATAAATGCTGTTTCGGGTTTTCTTTGCGTGGCTTTCTTTCCACTGATTTATCTCTTTATAATGTTTCCATACATCTGAAATACCTGCATCTATATACATGCATTTCTTCATATATTGCCCAAACTTTTCGTTTAAATCTTTGAGTAAATTCTCGTAACGCTCCCCATATTTTTCAACAGTATCTGCTTCAAGAGCATCGCTTTCACCTTGCATCCAACAAAAAGCACAGATTTCAGTCTCATACCCTTGTTTTTCCAAAATAGAAATGCTTTCACTCAGAACTTTTACAAGCTCGTTGAAACACCATCCGCCTTTGCGGTAAAATTCGCTTTCAGTATCACCAAAACCCAAGGATTCTTTTTGATAATCACCTTCACAAGAAGGCGGTAACCAATCATAAAAAAGATTTGTTCCGCCAACGGCAGATTTTACAATAAAAAACTTATCCTCAGGATACTTCTCACTTAAATAATCTGCAATGCCAACCTCAGGACCAAATGTATCTTTTCCCTTTTCGGCACAACCGAGAGTAGTTTTAACAAAGCCATTGCTCTTCATATCGTGAGAATAATAATTCATTAAAATCCCATCAAAACCCTCTTTGAATTTTTCTATCTTTTCACCACTGAAATGGCGTGATAAATATTCTGTATGAGCAACTCCAACCGCATTTGATTGACCTGCTAAAATGATTATTTTTGCTTTGTTCATTGTATCACCCCACATTTTACACATCAAGATTTTTTAAAATATTTTCAATCTCTTCAATATTGATTTTTTTCTTGTTACCTTTAATGGCAACTGTCATATTTTTTGTCTGGAAAATTTCCTTTGCAGCTGCCATCACCTGCTCTTTGGAAACATCCTTAAATCTTCCATAAAATTGATCTGTATAGTCTATGGGAGTTGTTTTTAATATGTGGTTGTAATAAGCCATAATCCAATTAAGATTGCTGAGCTTATCTAAATCCATTTCTACTGAAATTGTTTCAAGTTTAAAGCTTGCTTCAAAATTAAATTTACCATCTTTAACATCATTTAACAGTCTGACAACAATATTAACTGCATCCAGAAGCTTTGCTTTTGAAACTTCAAATTTAAAATTCAGATTTCCTATATTATCGTACTGCTCCCGAGTGCTGTCATAAGAATATATAATCGGATTATCTTCCGATAAATAA
Organism: Acutalibacteraceae bacterium; assembly: GCA_045594685.1. GTDB lineage: Bacteria > Bacillota > Clostridia > Oscillospirales > Acutalibacteraceae > DTU089. The sequence continues at coordinate 25,336 of JAZNYZ010000056.1, forward strand.
TTATATACCAAAGCATTCTCACATCTGAACAATACACAATACAGTACATCTAATACGCCACCTGAAAATTTGGCACTATCAAAATCAAATCCTATTTTTATATAATGCCAATAATCGTTTTTTACTTCTATATTGCCATTTCTGTTAAAAAATTCTTTATTCACTGTAACGGTATTCGTTCTTTTAGATTCGTGCTGCTGAATATCAAGCTTTTCAACCTTTTCTTTTAATAACTCAATCTCTTTTTCAGAAACATTACCTGTTATGTAAATAAACGAATTGTCTTTAGAAAAAACTTCTCTTCTGAATTCATTCAGTTTTTTAACAGAAATTCTGTCCAGTATTTTGCAATATCCTAAAATATTTTTCTCTACTTCAGTATCGTTCCAGACCATCTTGTTAAAATAACAATCCAATGATGCCCGATAGTCATCTTCTCTGACTTCTGCTTTAATTCTGTTTTTCTCTTTCAGGAACTCCTCTTTAGATATTTCTATTTCATCAAAAATATGACATAAAACTTCCGCTGCAAAAGGAAATTCATAATAAGGACCGTTTATTTCAAACTGAATAAACTCTTTATATGTTGTCCCTTGAATATCAATGCCGCGCAAAGCTAATTGTTCATAAAAATTTTCATATTTTGATTTAATATTTCTGAAAACAATATGCTCAAATAAATGGCTAATTCCATTATCAGATGCTGTTTCAAATATACTGCCCGCCCTGATATATAAACATAAGCAAAAGCTCCTGAGATGCGGGTTCAGTAATGAATATATGTTAACGCCATTTATATTAACTGCCTTTTCTTGCATCCGAAGCACCTCTTTTGTTTGAAAATTTGAATTGTTTTTATATATTATATATTTTATTCTTTATTAAATCAATATTTTTAAGAATGATTTTCTAATTTGTTAGTCTTCTTCTGCAGTTTATTGTTTGAAATACTTTAAAAGTATGCCGCCTTTTGCCAGCAACAACAAAAACACAACTATAACTGCATAAACCTCTCTTGTTAAGGCTAGAAAAATCACAATAAAAATATTTAAAGCAATTGAAAGTGTAATTAAAATTTTATTGCCTTTTTCCACCTCTGTTCTAGTCAGTATAATTTTTATAACTCCTACTGCAAAAAGGGAAACAAACATAAACCAATAAAAATTCAGATTTATTGACGATATCTGAGTATAATTTAATAAGTTCACTGAATAAACAAAACCATCAATGGTATTGGGGTAGAGAGGCAAAACAACAAGAATAAAAGAAAATAAATCTACAATTCCGAATAATAAATCGCATATATTCCTTATATTTGATTTGTTTTCTTTTTCTGCTATTGAAAGCAGTTTTTCTCCCGATAATAAATCATCAATTGAAACCTCAAAGAACTTCGATAATTCTTTTAAAGATTCTATGTTGGGATACCCTCTTCCCGACTCCCACTTTGAAATAGCAGTTCTGGAAACATACAAAATTTCTGCAAGCTCTTCCTGCGTAAAACCTTTATTTTTTCTCAATTCCTGCAATTTTTCATTAAATTCCATAATGTTATTCCTTTGTAAATATAAAATAATCCTACACTCAACAGAACAGAACCGATAATATCTGTTAACCAATGAACGCCCGAAATTAATCTTCCCGCCACCATAAATATAGTAAATATTTCGGCAATAATTATAATTGTTTTCTTAAAATTAGTATTTTTTAATCTGCGATTTACCTGAAAAACAAGAGTTGGCATAACAGATAAAACCAATAGCGTTGTTGATGATGGGTAAGATGCTTCCATAAAACCGTTAATAAGAATTGGTCTGTAATTTATTGGTATCATTTCAAAAATAAGATACCCACTTATTACTATAACATAATATATACCTAAAGCTATAATGTCAAAATCAACCTTAAATAAACTTTTTCTTTTTATCAATTGAATAAATCCCACACCGCCAAAAAACATACAAATAAATATTGGTACAAGACCTAACCAATCGGTAATATTATAAATTGTCATATTCACTCCTGTTACTGAATGAAAGAAAGTATTTATCGTTGCAAATCCAATTTCTGTTGAGTTCACTCCTTCAGGTTTCACATCTATTATCTGAATAAGCCAGGTCAATAAAGTAAATGCAATAATAAAACCAATACCCAAAAACAATAATTTTCTTTCCTTTATTTTCATATCTTTTTTCCTTTCTTTTTTTCAATTTATATTTAAAAATTAACAGAAAAAAGACTGAATATAAAGAATTTTCGCAGAACAATTGTGATACTTTTCGTGTCAAGGATAAAAAAATAAAGGATACCGGATGGTATCCTTTATTTTTTAAATAATTTTTCCTTTAAACTTTTAAAAGCATTATTTTTAGTTTTATTTATAGCTTTAATTTTAATAGGTGTGGGATTCGGCACTTCTAAAACCCATGGTAATCTGATATTTGTAACAGAAAATGTAAAATACTCTCCGGTTTGTTCATTTGGTGATGCAAAACCTTCGGTAACTATGACATTTAAAAATAATTTATCGTAAATATCAATTTCATACTCAGACATATTAATTACATTACCGCAAACCGTATAATCTACATTCAAATAATCAATAAAACCTTCGTTTTCAACACTCATTATTTCATCAGGCTTTGAAATGTCAACACCAAAATCCACTAAAAATTCTTTAAGTTTAGGAAGTTCTTTTGCTATCTGTTTATAATAATTACGGCAACATACACAATCACACAAGGAATGAGTATTATAATATTCTTTTGTTTTTTCTATATCAACAGAGAATTTGTAATTATTTTTCTCGATTAAAACCATAATATCGTTCCTTATTCAAGTTGTTCTATATAAACAATTATATTACCGTAAGATGAATCATAATAAATGTACCCTATTTTCAGATGTTGTCCATTCCCCTCAATAACACCCCCATGTGATTTGGCATTATTATAACCACATATTTCAATAGAATCTGAATAAGAAAATTTAACGCCGTTAATTTCAAAAGATTCTTTACTTTTACCTTCATACGGCATCGGTACAAAATCTTCTACGAATCCTTCTACAATTTCATAGTTACCCTTTTCATATTCCTCTGCTATTTTTTTATGCATATCTAAAGAAGAGGCTATATCAATAACATTATAAACCACTAAAAAACACAAACAAATACCAGAAATCACCTTTATAACTTCATAAGGTGTATCTTTGTATTCTTTATTTTTACATTTTATAAAAACTGTCAGCAAAAAAGCCAACAAAATTAATTGAAAACCAAAATCAAAGTAATCAAATTCAAATTTTGTAGGTATTTCATATAAAATATTTTCCATATTTACCTCAAACGATTATTTAATACTAAAATTATAACATAGATAAAAAACAAAGTCAACTAACACATTCGACAACTACGGTCAGAAACATAGTCGATTTGCTTCGCTATTCACTCACAAATCTCCTTGTTTCTTCCTCTCGAAACCTTGCCTGCATCTGACACCGGCAGCGGCAAGGCTTCGAGCAGTTAACAGCCAGACTCGTCTGTTGTAAACAAATTGTCGTGAATTTAAGTTCTCTTTAAAGTAAAAAAATACAGATACCGGATGGTATCTGTATTTTTTGGCGCCTCAAGTAGGACTCGAACCTACGACAACTCGGTTAACAGCCGAGTGCTCTACCGACTGAGCTATTAAGGCATTTTATGTCGGCATCGCCCTATTTTCCCAAGCGGCTTCCCACTAAGTATCTTCGGCGCTGTTGAGCTTAACTACCGTGTTCGGGATGGGAACGGGTGGACCCTCAACGCCATCAACACCGACTAATATATTATAAACAGCTTTTAGACCGTTTATTCCTAAAAAATTTGGTGACCCGTACGAGATTCGAACTCGTGTTGCCGGCGTGAGAGGCCGGAGTCTTAGGCCACTTGACCAACGGGCCACATATCTCGTGAATCGTTCAAGGAATATGGTGCACCTTCAGGGACTCGAACCCTGGACACCCTGATTAAGAGTCAGGTGCTCTACCAACTGAGCTAAAGGTGCGAATAACTCCTGCAAGGCATATACCCTGAAAACTGAATAAAGGGAAAGCGAAGAAACAAACGAAATGGTCAAGCCCTCGACCTATTAGTACTGCTTAGCTGAACATGTCACCATGCTTACACACGCAGCCTATCAACCTCATAGTCCTTGAGGGGTCTT
>JAZNYZ010000057.1:0-2616 GCA_045594685.1 Acutalibacteraceae bacterium
CCAATCTCCTTAGAACGATATTAGGGGATGTTTAAAAAGTCAAACTTTTTAAACATCCCTTTTATAGTGTCTTAAAACTAATCCTATGACTAATATATAACAGGTTGAATTTGTTTTCCGCTGAGTGCAAGATTCAAAGCATCCGGAATCTTTTCCATATCAGCTACAAGGGAACGAGGCTTCTCAAACGGAGCATCCTGGTTAAATGGTACAAAATATATACCTTTATAATTCATAAGATTACCAATGTTTTTACATGCATTGCCAAGTCCGTCGTTTGTGGACACAGCAATTATCACCGGTTTTTCGTTTCGTAAAATAGCTTTTGCTGCCATTGTAACTGAAGTGTCAGTTATTCCTGAAGATAGTTTGCCTAAAGTATTTCCCGTACATGGTGCTATAATCAAAGCATCAAGAAAATTTTTAGGACCTATCGGTTCAGCTTCTTTTATAGTTTTTATAACCTTTTTATTGCAAATAGCTTCGATTTCCTCGATAAAAGAAGCTGCCAGACCAAACCGGGTATCAGTTTTATATACATTGTCAGAAACAATGGGAACAATTTCAAAACCGGATTCTTTTAGTTTTTTTATCTGTGGTATAGTTTTTTTAAAAGTACAGTAAGAACCTGTAAGAGCAAATCCTACGGTTAAATTCCCCATATTTTAACCCCCAACTCAGTTAAAATGTTACTGATTGTATTTTTGATTATCTTTCCTGCAGTTTCAGGTGCAACCTTTCCGGGTAATGAAAGAGCTCTTATAACTTTTATTCCAAGAAGCTTGGCGTACTTGAAATTAATTCCTCCCGGGTTTGATGCAAGGTCTATTATCACGGAATTCTTTTTAACTCTTTTCAAGCATTCTTCATCTATTACCGGAAATGGAATCGTATTGAAAATGATGTCGTACCGGTTAATGTATTCATATATATTTTTTGTTTCTATTTTTTCAAATCCAAAACAATCAATCCAGGATAAGTCTTCAAGTTTCCTGGCACTTGCAGTAACTTTTGCACCTAGTGAATCCAGATTCTTTGCAAGAATTTTTCCTATTCTGCCAAAGCCACATACCAGTGCATTACATCCATGAAGTGTAAAGGGAGTCTCATTTATAGCTATGGAAAGTGCTCCTTCAACTGTAGGTATAATATTTTCTACAGTAAGTTCTTCCCGTGTTCCGTAATCAAAATAGAGAACACCATTCTTTTTAAGAGATTTTTTAAGCGGCTCACAGATTAATCCACTAAAGAAAACTTTGGAAGAATCCATAAGATTTTCAATATCGCTTAATTTAATGTCTGATGAAAAGAGTGGGGTACTAAGATAAATATTATCACGGGAAGTAGGAATACCTGCAATTATTATATCGTTATCTTTAATAGCCTCCTCAAGTGTATTATATATATAATAAGGTATAGAAATAGTTTTATTATCCATTCCGTAAAAAGAAACATCAAATCCTTCGGCCCTGAATTCATCACCAACTGTTAACTGTCTTAAATCTCCACCAAGCATAAGAATTTTTTTGTTCATAAAGCACCTCCACAGATAAGATAGTCTAATATAATTTATGTTTTTATACATTAAAGGTGATATAAAATAAAAAAATAAAAAAAATTTAAAAAAGATCTTGACAATAACAATAATACATGTTATATTATAAAAGTTGCTGATGAAATTCAGCTCGGTCTTTGAAAATTAAACAATATGATGGTCCTTGATTTTTTTGAGAAAAAAACGAACCAAGGTAATAAAGGAAAAAGCTAAGCGAAAAGCTAGCGAACTAAGTCAGAATTAATATGAACGATTAATAAATTTTTATTAAGAGTTTGATCCTGGCTCAGGACGAACGCTGGCGGCGTGCCTAACACATGCAAGTCGAGCGAGAAGCTTATGAACGAGCCTTCGGGCAAGTGAGTAAGTGGAAAGCGGCGGACGGGTGAGTAACGCGTGAGTAATCTGCCTTAAGGAGGGGGATAACACAGAGAAATCTGTGCTAATACCGCATAACATATATCTTTCGCATGATAGATATATCAAAACTCCGGTGCCTTAAGATGAGCTCGCGTCCGATTAACTAGTTGGCGGGGTAATGGCCCACCAAGGTTACGATCGGTAGCCGGACTGAGAGGTTGAACGGCCACATTGGAACTGAGATACGGTCCAGACTCCTACGGGAGGCAGCAGTGGGGGATATTGCGCAATGGGGGAAACCCTGACGCAGCAACGCCGCGTGAAGGAAGAAGGTCTTCGGATTGTAAACTTTTGTCTTTTGGGAAGATAATGACGGTACCAAAGGAGGAAGCCACGGCTAACTACGTGCCAGCAGCCGCGGTAATACGTAGGTGGCAAGCGTTGTCCGGAATTACTGGGTGTAAAGGGCGTGTAGGCGGGTGATCAAGTCAGATGTGAAATACCGAAGCTTAACTTCGGGGCTGCATTTGAAACTGAACATCTTGAGTGCAGGAGAGGAAAGCGGAATTCCTAGTGTAGCGGTGAAATGCGTAGATATTAGGAGGAACACCAGTGGCGAAGGCGGCTTTCTGGACTGTAACTGACGCTGAGGCGCGAAAGCGTGGGGAGCAAACAGGATTAGATACCCTGGTAGTCCACGC
>JAZNYZ010000058.1:0-2068 GCA_045594685.1 Acutalibacteraceae bacterium
GGAAGAGTAAAATACGACAATGGCAGTTGGCAGACCGAGTACTACATAACCGACCACCTTGGCAGTGTAAGGGCTGTTACCGATGCAAGCGGCAACGTACTCGCCACATTCGACTACACACCTTACGGTGAACTGCTTGCGGCAACGGACAGCACCGCCACAGGCACCGACCACCTCTTTACCGGCAAGGAACAGCAGAGCAAGCTCGGTGTTAGTGAACTTTATGACTCGCAGGCGCGTTTCATGGGTACCGACGGAAGGTTTACCTCCATGGACCCGCTGGCAGAGAAGTATTACCACCTCTCACCCTACGCCTACTGCGCCGGTGACCCGGTGAACTTAGTGGACCCGGACGGGAGAAAGGTTGAATTCAGAAAAGGTGTTCCTGAATGGGTTAAACAACGTTACTACGCGACAATTGAATATATGAAAGAAACAGGAACATATGATCTTGTATTTAAAGAACTTGAAGAATCTGAAAAATTTATAGTATATATAGATTATATTGAAAAAATAGATAAAGACAATGATATTGGATATAACTGTCTGAACAGTACTATATATTGGAGCCCCAATGCTTTTGCTAAACATAAAAATGGAACATATGCATTCCCAGCAACACTCCTTGCCCATGAAGGAGCACATGCATTACAACATTTAAAATATGGAACAGATGAATATATAAAACGTCAAGGTATAAAAGTTGATAAATACAAAAATAAAAATGAAGAAGAGGTTATAATAGGTATAGAGCAAGTTGTTGCAAGGAAACATGGAGATATTAGAGAAGATGAAGTAACAAGAGAAGACCATTATGGTTTACCTTATATAATCCCAGAAATAACAGTTTGTCTATTATTGGAAACATGTATAATACCCGAAAAAAACAGAGAAGATTTTAACGTAATATTAAATTCAGTAAAATGGGAATTAATTTTAAAGTATTATTCTACACAACAATCTCATTGATTATTGTAAGTTGCAATAGTTACAATAAGCATAGCTATAATAATGGAACTGGTAATAATTTCATAATTACAGGTGAGCAATATCCATATAAACACAAATCCAAAAAACTTGAAAAAATATCTATTTTCACAAACATATGCACATCTATTGGTTCTTTCATGTCTAACGATATTATTGGAAGGTCTGAATCGGGAGAATGTATAGACACTGTTGAGTTAACAGACAAAAACAGTAAACTTTTTACAGACTTACAAACGTTGCTTGCAACGTCAAAGATTGACTCTACGTTATTGGTTGGGCCTGCGAGAACAGATTCTATTTATGATTTAATTTTGGTAAAAAATGACACAAGTGGATATATTATTACCAGTAGAATAAAAAATCACACTATACTTACTACAAGTCCAATATACGAAGAAGTTAAACACGGTATTTTTAAAGACATAGCTCCTGGAGAAACATCTGTCAAGAAGATACATATTCTAACAGGGTTTCTACCTGGTGAAAATGACATAGAGGTCGATAGGATGATATTATATCAATATAGTAATGGGGCACCGAATGATACTATATGTTATGGTACAACAAATACAGTACGTGTAAATTCATACATTGCAACAGCCGATTCACTTCTGTTAAATACAATTGATGATTCAATATTCTTAATCCGCTTCCCCACAATGAGCAATGAATAGCAGAAAAAAGCAATCGGTCATGCAGGAATCAATGGTCGTGGCCAATATAATCAAAGAACTATAAAACCACAAAATTTCACTCCCCCACCGGCAGCAACCGCGCCCCCACAAGGCGCAACAAAAAAGCAGGAATAAAAAAAGCAGACTGCCGGTGGGTTCTTTAACCCACAGCACTCACTTCAACGGTGGGTGCTGTTTTTATACAATAACGCAAACCTATTTGTCATCTTGACGACTGAAAGGAGGAAAGATCTCAAAAATAACCAAAGCGAGTGACCGAGGGGAGAAGAATTCCCCGGCAAAAACTTGCAAATAGCTTATAATCTTTGAGGTGAACCTCTAAGACAGGCTGTACTCACGGTTATAAATATCAAAGCAAGCTTCATATCTCTTGCTCGTTTGCA
>JAZNYZ010000059.1:0-6165 GCA_045594685.1 Acutalibacteraceae bacterium
TGTTCTTTTAATTCCAATATTTCTTTTTCGTATTCTTTTATATGTCGGTAACTTCTGGGCATAAAAATTCCTCCTATGATAGTTTATTCTACCATAGGAGGGGTTCTTTTTTCTATTGTCCGTTTTTACTGGACTTGTTCACTTGCAGTGGGTGGTTTTTATATTATGCAAGATTGTTTGTTACTCGATAAAAGGGTTGCATTCTTGGTTAGTAATATGTTAATAATTATTGACATTATTTTGCAAAAAATGTAAAATGAAAATGTATTTTTATATTGAGAAGTGATTTAATGTTAACGTATGCAACAATAACAAATGTAGGCGATAGAAAAGTTAATGAGGATTCTATCGGGGTTTTCAAAAATGGATATGGTGCTTGTTTCATTGTTTGTGATGGTTTAGGTGGTCACGGTATGGGAGATGTTGCCTCCGGAATTGTAAGAGATGTTTTTGGAAATCTTTTTTCCAAAACGGATGATATAGTTAATTTTACTGGTGAAACTCTCACTGCTGCTCAGGAAGTTCTGATGACGGAACAAACTGTACGAAATGAAAAAAGAAAAATGAAGACTACCGCTGTTTCATTAACTACAGATGGTAAAACTGTATATATAGGTCATATTGGTGATTCCAGATTATATGCTTTTTCAAGAGGAAAGGTTAAATTCAGAACCATAGACCACAGCGTTCCGCAGATGTTAGCTTTATCTCGACAAATAAAAGAAGAAGAAATACGCTATCATCCTGACAGAAATTTATTATTGCGTGTAATGGGTACTGATTGGGATAGTCCGATGTATGAATTGCATGAGCCTATAACGCTTAAAAAATATCAGGCTTTTTTGTTGTGTTCCGATGGGTTTTGGGAGCTAATTGACGAAAAAACAATGTGTTCTTTGCTTAAGAAAAGTAAATCTGCTGAAGAATGGCTTAATAATATGACTGAAATTGTAAAGCATAATGGTGAGAATAAGGATATGGATAATTATTCTGCCATTGCTGTATGGAACAAGTAACGAAGGGATAGTTAAGATGAAGAATTATAACGATAACTATTCGTGCTTTGATGAAAACGAGTTCTTTCAAGTTGCGTTATTATCCGTTTTAGGAGATAGAGATGAGCAACAAGATAGTGCTGGTTTTGAATTGAATCAAAACGAGGGAATAGTCTGTGTTTGTGATGGAATGGGCGGTCATGAAGGCGGTAAAATGGTTAGCAACCTTGCTGTTGATTGTTTGCTAACTTCATATTCAGATACTTATCCTTATGATGATATCCACAATTTGCTTATTGAAGCTGCTAAAAAAGCAAATGCTGCTATTTCATCTTTGAAGCATAATGATGGAACCAAAATGCAATCAGGTACAACAACTGTATCTGTTGTTATAAAAAAAGATAAATTGTTTTGGATATCTGTTGGTGATAGCAGATTATATTTATTTAGAAATGATGAAACTGTACGGGCTACTACCGACCACAATTATCGCTTAGCTTTGGATGAAGCTTTTGATGCCGGTGTTATTAACGAAGATAAGTATAATCAAGAATTACATCGTGGCGAAGCTCTTATCAGTTTTTTAGGTGTTGGCAAATTGAATTTAATAGACAGTAATAAGGAACCTGTTACTTTATTAAAAAATGATAAGCTTTTACTTATGACTGACGGGCTTTACAAACTTCTTTCCGATGAAGAAATAGGAAAAATAGTTTTTAATTTCGCTAACATATCAGAAGCAACTCAGGCGCTTGAAATTAAAGCAAAAAAGAAAGCAAAATCATTAAATGTGAAAAGAGACAATATGACCATTGCTTTAATTAAAATTAAGTAGTTATTTTGGAGGAATATTATGAATGTTATTAAATGTACAAAATGCGGAAAATTTTATGATGCAGATAAATTTTCATCATGCCCTCATTGTATGGGCGATGCTGATTCTCAAATTGAAAAAAAATCAGTTTCTGAAACCATAAAAAAATCAGATACCGAAAATACAAAAAAATCCATAAGAGAGCGCTTTATCAAAAAAGAAAAATCCAATAACAATATTGATCCTAAAACACTTAGTGCTTTTAGTTCCGGTTATTATAATAGTGAAGATTCTTCTGATGAACATGAAGAATCTTATGATGAATCAAATAAAACAACAGATAATTTTGTAGAAGATTCTGATGCATCAGAAAAGATTTTGGAAGAAAAGAAAGAGAAGAAAGAGAAGGTTGAGCCTGAATTAGAAGATGATTCTGAAGAACTTGTATCATCTCCGAATAATTCTTTAACAGAAGAAATTAATAATATAACAAAAAATAACACAGGAAGAACTCTTAGTTACTTTAGTTTGGGTGATTCAGATGAATCAACAAAATCAGTTCCAAATGAATCGAAAAAAGCTTCTTCGGAAGTTAAAACAAAGCCTGCACCAGACCAAGTACAATCTGCCCCCGTTGTTGGTTGGTTAGTTTGTATCAAAGGTAATCATTTGGGTGAGAGTTTTCAAATTTATGATGGTAATAACTCTATCGGACGTGGTGATTCAAACGATGTGATTCTTTTCAAAGAACCAAGCGTTTCTTCAAATAAACACGCGATAATTATATATGAACCTGAAAAAAGATATTTTTTGATTCAGTCTGGTGACAGTCATGGTTTAACATATTTAAATGATGATTTAGTTACAATTCCACAAAAAATTAATATCTATGATTCAATTAGATTCGGTAAAAGCTCTTTTATTTTTATCCCTCTTTGTGGAGAACAGTTTTCATGGGAAGAATACATAGGAAGGTAATGTTATGAGTCGTTGTTTAGAATGCTTTAAAGAGTTTAGAGATGAATTCGAGGTTTGTCCTTATTGTGGCAATGTTAATTCTTTAATTCCCAATGAACCTATTCATTTACATCCCGGTACTGTTTTAGCTGACAGATATTTATTAGGAAAATCAATAGGCGAGGGTGGTTTCGGAATTGTTTATAAAGCTTGGGATTTAAAGCTTGAAACAATTGTAGCTATTAAAGAATTTTATGTTGGTAGATTAACATCTCGTGCTGCAGGTACAAAGGATATCATTGTTACCTCTAAAAAGGACGGACAAGCCGAGTTTAAATACAGAAAAGCCAGATTCCTTGCTGAAGCAAGAAATATGGCTAAATTAGGTTCTCATAAAAGTTTTGTTAATGTTTTTGAGTTTTTTGAGGAAAACAATACAGCTTACATTGTAATGGAACTTCTTGATGGTATTGCATTGGGGGAATACTTGAAGCAGTGTGGCGGTAAATTGGATGTTGATTCTGCGGTAACAGTTGCTGATGAAGTTGGTAAGGCTCTTTCTTCTCTTCATGAAAAGGGAATTATCCATTGTGATGTCGCACCGGATAATATTTTTATTTGCCAAAACAATGTCATTAAATTGCTTGACTTAGGTGCAGCTAAACTTGCTGATGCAGAAGAAAAGGTTGTTGATATTGTTCTCAAACCCGGTTATTCTCCACCTGAGCAATATGATAATAGCAAAAATATAGGTCCTTGGAGTGATATCTATGCATTAGGAGCAACCTTGTATGTTATGTTGACTGGTAAAAAACCCGAAGAGTCAACAAACAGAAAAATTAAGGACGAACTTCTTCCTCCTAATGAAATTGATAGTAGTATTTCAGAAGATTTAAGTAATATTATTATGAGATGCATGGCTATTGAGAAGCATCTCAGATATAAGAATATTACTGAATTTTTAAAGGAATTAAACGGAGAAAAAAAGGCTGTTTCAATTACAAAAGTTAAAAAGAGAAGAAAAAGAAGACGTTTTTCAGGTATAGTTGCAGCTCTTTTAACTGTAATTATTGCTTCAAGCGTGGTTATTCAAACATATAACGAGAAAAAGGCGGTTCAAATACTTAAACCAGCTTCAATTAGTTTATGGTTTTCTGTAAAAGAGAATTCAAATGAAGAGGTAGCAATTAATAATATTGTTGCTGATTTCACAAGTAAATTTGTTGATGTAGAAATTGAGGTAAAAGCAATTCCGGAAGAAGAGTATAATGATGCTTTGCTTAATGCTGCTAAGGAAGGTAATTTACCAAATTTATTCGAAAGCTCTGATGTTCCCGAAGAAGTTTTAAATCAAGCTTGCGATTTAGATAATGTGCTCAATTCTGAACAAGCTGCTTCTTGTTTATTCTTAGACCAATATAGTGATTGTTATTCAGATAAAAAGCAACTTCCTCTTGCTATTGAAGCTCCTATGGTTGCTGTAATTACTCGCGGTCCGGTATATGTTGATTATCAAGAAGCTTTTTATTCTGATTTTTCAGATTTTAATACAAAGAAATATTCAATAGATGAAGAAAGATTGGCTATTGTTTCTGAAAATTTTGATGATTCAATATTAGAAAAGGCTGTTTCTGAGAAAAAGTTCTTCAATAATAAAAAGAACTCATCTGCTGTTTTATTATCATCAACTATGTCTATCAGGGAAATAAATGAGGAATTAACCAGCTATACTAAAAACTTTGTTTTCTCTGATGCTGATGAAGTTTATTGTGATTTTATTTATGAGTGGAGCATGGGTTCAGGTAGCGAAAATCAAATTGCTGCATCTGAAAGATTACTTGAATGGATGCTTGGTAATGTTTATCAAACATCGTTAATGATTAGTAATTGCAATGATGGTCAAATTCCAATTAACAAAACATGTTTTGAAACAAAATGTAATTCTAAATATTTAAAGAGTTTAATAGAAATCAGCGATAACTTATCATTTGAAGAAAAATAGAAGGTGTATTTATGAGTAAAAGATGTATGGGCTGTATGGAGGTCTATAAAGATGAATTTGAGGTATGTCCTCATTGTGGGTACATAGAAGGAACTCCCGCAGAAGAAGCTTTGTTTATGCAGCCGAATACAATTTTACACGACAGATATATTGTAGGTAAAGCTTTAGGTTTCGGTGGTTTTGGCGTTACATATATCGGATGGGACGGCAAACTTGAACAAAAGGTTGCTATTAAAGAGTATTTGCCCAGCGAATTCTCTACAAGAATGCCCGGTCAATCAAGAGTAACGGTTTTTAACGGTGACAAAAGTGAACAGTTCCATGCCGGTTTAGATAAGTTTACCGAAGAAGCTAAGCATTTAGCAAAATTCCAAAATGAAATAGGAATTGTTAAGGTTTTTGATAGCTTTATCGAAAATGAGACAGCCTACATAATTATGGAGTTTTTAGATGGAGAAACATTGACTTCTCGTTTAAAACAAGTCCAAACATTTTCTGAGGATGAAGCAATTGAAATGTTGCTTCCTGTTATGAATTCTTTAAAGAATGTTCATGCGGAAGGTATATTACACAGAGATATTGCACCGGATAATATTTTCTTGAACAATGACGGTACCGTAAAATTAATAGATTTTGGTGCTTCTCGATATGCAACCACATCTCACAGCAGAAGTTTAACCGTTATCATTAAACCCGGATATTCTCCGGAAGAGCAGTATCGAAGCAGAGGAGACCAGGGGCCATATACAGATGTTTATGCATTAGCTGCAACATTGTATAAAATGATTACCGGAGTTACTCCTCCTGATGCAATGGAGAGGCGTGCTAAATACGAGAATAATAACAAGGATATTCTCGTTGAACCCCACAAATTTAACAAAGATATTTCCATTAATGTAGAAACTGCCATATTAAACGGCATGAATGTTCGAATTGAAGATAGAACTCCGGATATCGAAACATTTATAGCCGAATTAACATCATCAACACCTGTTAAAAGAAAATACGGGAAAATCAAGAAAATTGATGTCTTTGCATGGCCGTTATGGTTAAAGATATTGATTCCTTCACTTCTGGCTGTGTGTTTGACCTTTGGTATTTTGCTTGCGACTGATGTTATTAAGTTTGATTCTTTATTTTCTGATGAGATTGTTATACCTGATGGTATTGTAGAAGTTCCGGATGTTGAATTATTGGATAAAGATGAAGCTATCAATCTCATAGAAGAGAAAAATCTTTTGGCGGTTGCCGGAGGGAATGTAGAATCCGAATATGTAGATGCAGGCATTATTCTTCTTCAAACACCTACAGGTGGCTCATTTTCAGATGTAAACTCTGAGGTTTTTTTGACTGTTAGTAGCGGTGCGGGTGTAGTAGAAGTTGTTGACGGTATTTCT
>JAZNYZ010000060.1:0-3423 GCA_045594685.1 Acutalibacteraceae bacterium
CTTTAGTTCAAAGTATGACGAAGCCGATGAAGAACATGAAGGAGAAATTATAATAAGAGAAGAAAATAAAGATGCTTTTATCGGAGAAGTGGTAGGAAGATTTACCGAACTGTTAGGAAGAAGTCTGGAAACAGTTCACACGCGCGAAGAATACTATCCCTTTGATAAAGTAAAGGCAAAGATTGAAGAAGATGCGTTCGGTTTCCATCTGTTTAAGTGCCCGTTATGCGGCAATAAGAATTTTAAGGAAGACTGGAACTCTTCCGAAGATCTGCGCCCGCGGTGCTTGTATTGTGAAAAACCGATATGGATGAAGAAGGCGTAAAGCCTTCTTCTTTAAGTTTATGTTAAATTGTATTCGCGCGACCTGTGCTTTACACAAATTTAAAGAAGGGGATTATTCCCCTTCTTCTTCCATAAGTTCTTTCAAGATTGCCATTTTGTTAAGAATCTGTTTCTTGTAATTGGTGGTTGCTTCATCACCAACATAATTTTCCATTACAGTATAAACTGCCTTTACTCTTTCCATTTTCGGACGCTTTCTTTCAGTCAAAAAATTGGTAGTTGTTCCTAACTTGCGGAAGGGGAAAAAGTCAATGCCGATTTCGATTTTGCCATAATGGAGAATCTTTGAAAGAATGTAGGTTTCGATTTCTGCGTCCGCAAGTGCGGTATGTGCTTCATCAAAATCGTATTCTTCGCGCAAATAACGATAGGAGGATTCTGCGGAAGTCTTAAAAAAATCACCGCTGTTTGTTATCATTCCAAGGTCAAGACAAAGATTCTTGTATGCTACACGATTGAGAAGGCGGTCACACGCCATACCCCAAATATCGAACAGGGGATATTCTCTGCCGCGAAAATGGAAAGATTTTTCATCAAAGTTCGGGTTACGGCGAGAAGGAAGGTTATTTATGATGTTACTACAAATGCGGCGTTGCGTCTTTTCCCAGTCGTAATAGTCGTCGTTATACAGTTTATTGATATAGAGTTCAGTAAATGGAAGGGCTTTGCAGAAATCGAACATACTGTTGAATGCGCCGACATAATCAACCGTTTCAAGGTCTGCGATAAATTCTTTCATTACCGCTTCCCAAGGAAGAACCGTGATTTCGCTTTTACGAATCATTTCCAGATACAGAGGACGTTTTTCTTTGTAATAAGCGGTATTGAAAACGGAAGGAACAGCGAAAGTTTCAGCAATGAGGAATTGTTTCTTGTCTACGATAGTTCCGTCACGGTGCGCGATAACCCATCCGATATCATATACAAGGGGCTTTGCGATTGCGATTTTCTTTTTCAGTTCGGGGTTATCGTTTGCGATTTCATTCGCAAAGGGTAAAGTTGCGGTTTCGGTATCGACTACCATGTAACGATTTTTTTCTCTTGCCATAATGAATTTCCCTTCTGCGTTTTTGAGTGTTTAACGCCTCACTTCATGAACCTATTATACCATAGGTAGGGTATAAAAGCAAGTTAAGTGTTTGTTAAATGCGGACGCGCCTTTGTTAAGAATCCGCGTAATTCATTTCGCGCCATCTGTGTTTTACATAATCTTAACTTGACGGAATAGGGAATCGGTGATATAATTGTATATGTCAAGAGGAACAAGACACCGAAGCATTTGGTAGAAAGGAATTAAAACAATGAGAAAATGGGTTATGACCATGGTTTATTCTACTTCCGTAGACTTTGAAGTAGAAGCAGAAACTTACAATGAAGCCGTTGAAGAGGCTTATAAACAAGCAAGAGATTTTCCCATTGACGTAAAAGAATTGGAACGCGAATTGGGAGATTATGAGGAATTGCCGGACGATTATGAATTTGCTGATGGCTATTTCGATGATTCGGATGAAGAAGAATTTGAACCGGGTCGAATGCATGTCGCTATTATGAGACTCAATCCGTAGCAATTCCCCTCTGGCAAACTTAATGAAACCTTAACTTGACAAATACCACATTCGGTGGTATAATAAAAGTGTTAAAGGGTGAATCCTCTGGGGTAGGATAGGCTATGTAATCTCCCACAGTTGTAGACAGAGCGCGCAGTCGAAAAAGAAAAGCTAAACCCTTTAACAAACTCTTAACTTGACAAATCACGGAATCCATGGTATAATAAATACGTAATCAAGGGAAGGAAAACCCTAATAAACCCACGAGAGAAAGGAAAACATTATGGCTACTATTTCTAAGGCAATCACCGAGAACACCGTCCGCACCGCTGCTTTCGCCGCCCTTAACATGCCCGAGAACGCCCAGTTTGAGCGCATTTCCAACCAGTCCTACGCCGCAGTTTTCACCGATGACAATGGCGTTGAACGCATGGTCGAAGTCAAGGCTATCGTCCGCAAGGTAGACGAAGAAATGACCGCTTCCGAAATGCTTCATTTTGAAGTTCAGGAATACGCCGACAAGCTTGCTGAAAAGGCGGCGAAGAAAGCCGAGAAGGACGCAGAGAAGGCAAAGAAGATTGCCAAGGATGCGGAAAAGCGTGCCGCTGCCAAGGCAAAGAAGGAAGCCGAAGCCGAGTAATGTTGAAAGAGGGGTGAAAGCCCCTCTTTTGTTTTATTAAGATTGTGTAAAGTGTATATCGCGCGAAGTAGAATTTTCTTTTTCTTAACTTGACTTTTGTGGTGGATGGTGGTATAATGAATACAACAAGGCAAGGAGGATACCACAATGGAGAATCATAAAGATGAAAGAGTAACTTACGTGCGAGTAGATTTTGAGGATAAATATATTTATCTGAAAAATGATGTATTAGTAACAGAATGGTATCCAAATACGGAATATCGTGCGCGGGAACTACTCCGCAGACCGCTTTGGCATTATCAGAGAATCAAGAGAATGTTAGAGTTACCGCGAGATAAAAAAATCAATGTATGGTATTTCAAAAAGCGAGGAAAGGCTTGACAAACCGTTCCTATGAGGTATAATGTATTTAGAAAGAGAGGGAACAAAGATGAAATTTGCTTGTCCGAATTGCGGCAGTACCGCACAAGTTAGAATCGTTTGGCAACCTAATAATTTTTATGGTAAGGAAGCTCCGATTGAATACCGATGTGAATGTGGTTGTCATTTTGTTGCATATTTTAAACTTAATAGTGTTATGATTATAGGAGGAAATGAAAATGCCTAAGTGGAGAGTAAATGTGTATTACTCTGCTTGTAAGACTGTTGAGGTAGAAGCAGATAGTTATGCTGAAGCGCGCGAAGAGGATCTTGAGATGATAGAAGAGCCTAACGAGGGCGATTTTTTGATTGAAGAAATTCAATGTTATAGAGTTTGGAAAGAAATGGAGGAAGAATGATGAATTTGAAGGTTGGTCGTCTGTCCTATATTGCTTGTACCGTTATTATGTTTGGTATTTCCTACTTAATTACTGCAGGATTGCTCTATCTGATTATGTGGGGATTGACCGC
>JAZNYZ010000061.1:0-2513 GCA_045594685.1 Acutalibacteraceae bacterium
AGGCAAAATATCCACAATAACCATTAGCGGATTCGTAAATTATTATAGTTCAGACAAAAGCGGATTCAATGTGCGCCTCACGCTTGGTTGGTTTATGTTCAACGAACGGTTCTTCGAATAAAAAAGTGAGAAAAATCTAAAAAAAGATTCGAAAAATTTTGCAGGTTATAAAAAAAGCACTACCTTTGCATCGTCAAACAAAAAGGACAACAAATCGGTCTCGTAGCTCAACTGAATAGAGCATCTGACTACGGATCAGAAGGTTGCAGGTTTGAATCCTGCCGGGATCACAAAATCCCACCGGGGCTACTAATATCCCTGTCGGGATCACAAAAAAGGAAAGTAAGAGAAAAACACTTACTTTCCTTTTTTTCGTATGTAGGAACGCTAATTAAAGGAAATTCAATAGTTTATTTGTTTGATAGTCGATAATTAAATTGTTTTTTGTTTAACTATTGAACAGACAGAGAAAGACAAGAAAAGACTGAAAAAGACAAAAAATGCAAACCAAGTGCAAACCAACCTGCCCTAAATGCAAACCAAGTTTGCCAACTTTCACGAAAATTCAGCCATAATCGTAGAGTCAATGCATTTTTAAGAATGATTAACAATTTTCGGTTTTTCTCTACTGCTCCCAAAAAATTACGACTATGGCAACAAATGTAAAAGTGGTCTTTGACCGCAGAAAGAGAGTTCAGGCGACAGGTAAGGGCAATGTTGAAATCATAATTCAACTATCCCGACTTGCGGTAAAGAAAATCATCGTGGACTCAATGACTCCCGATGAATGGGAAGTTTACAAAGATGCGCCCTATTTGAAAAAGGAAGTTGCGAACTATGAGAAGATAGTCAATGCAATGGAGCTGCTTGGCGAGGATATGACTGTAGATAACTTCAACAAGCATATCGGAGTTGTTACGATGACTGCTGAAAAGCGGAAAGAGAAAGAGGAACAGAAGGTAAGCCCTCTCAACGGTAATTTCATTGATTATATGAAGCACTGCATTGAGATAGAGAAAAGCCGTCAAAGCACTAAACGACAGAAACAAGTGGTAGTAGATGCCCTCATACGCTGGGGAGGTATTGAAACATTTGCCGACCTGACAGTAAAGAACATTAAAGAATTTGATGTTTGGCTACATGCCGACGGTACACGCAGTGATGCATGCGTATTCAACTACCATAAGCGATTGAAAGTTTGCACACGCCTTGCATATGAAGAAGGTATCATTGAAAAGAACCCTTATGAAATGGTTAGCTTTTCGCGTGGTAAGAGCAAAGAACGCACACCACTATCGGAAAACGAGTTAAAATTGATTAGAGAAGCAAAACTTCCGACCAAAGAAGCAAGAGTTCGCGACCTATTCATATTTGCAGCATATACAGGACTTGCATTCTGTGATACGCAAAAGTTTGATTTCTTCACTATGACAGAGCAGATTGATGACTTGTTTTACATTAACAGTTCTCGACTAAAGACAGGAACAAACTTCTTCACCCCTATCCTATCTCCTGCAATGGAAGTATTAAGAAAGTACAATTTCAACTTGCCAAAAATCAGCAATGAAAAGGCAAACGACTACCTGCACTTGATAGAAAGCAGACTTAATATAAAAAAGTGCATGACATTCCACGTTGCCCGGCACTCGTTTGCCACAATCGCGCTTTCTCACGACATACCCATAGACAAAGTTGCACGAATGTTAGGACACAAGAATATAAAGACAACGCAGATATATGCCAAAGTCCTAAAATCAAGTATTGTGAACCACGCTACCAACCTATCAAAGGCAATCATCTGACCTTATAAAACACCCCTTTCAATAACTGCGACATTCCATTTTCAGTGAATGTTGCAGTTATTTTTTCACACAAATACCTCTGCCCTTTTATATAGAACAGGGCACGAGGGTTAGGTATATCATCTGCAAGAAACGAGAATGTATATTTGACATTTTCTTCAAGGGTATAGAATTGCTGTTTGTTATAGCCATTCGTAAGACGAAGCGACATATCTTTAATATGATAAGTTCGCTCACCGACGACTGTAATGTAATCAATAATCGGACACGGCATAAGGTATGTTGTAAGTGCATTTCCCGTCCAAAAACCAAGATATATCTTATCGAAGAATTCCGTCTTTCTCTCCCTCTCCCCGGCAAGCAGATTATTTACAACAGGCATCTGTTGCCCTGACGGGTTCCAGCCGTTATTGTCATTCGTGCGCTCATAGTTCTCTTCAGAAGCTGACGCATCAAACTCCGGCAGGTCGAGATATATACCCCAATTATAGCCCTCTACATTATCCAGCCATACAGGTACGCATTTAAGTTCAATGGTTTCGCCATTCTCATTACTGCTTTTTCTCTCTCTGAAAACATTTATAGGCATAACCACATACTCCTGCTGCCACCAAGTAAAGTCGCCTGTACGCTTCCGACAATAAAAGCACCTTGCAACAAAATAGGTATCAACATCTTTTACATAGAAAATGTAGTTCATTGCACGCACGC
>JAZNYZ010000062.1:0-32609 GCA_045594685.1 Acutalibacteraceae bacterium
AAAATTCCTACCGAAACGGTAACGGAAGTAAAAGAGGATAAGGTACGCGAAGTAGAGCGTAAAATTTTCCCCGGTTATGTTCTAATCAAAATGATTGTTACGGATGATTCTTGGTATGTTGTTCGTAACACCCGCGGTGTAACAGGCTTTGTAGGCCCCGCTTCCGAGCCCGTTCCTCTGTCTGATGCAGAGGTTGCCGCATTAGGCGTTGATAAACGTACTGTTGAAGTTAGCTATAAGGTTGGCGATTTGGTTAAAATTATCGCAGGGCCTCTTAAAGGTATGGAGGGTTCTGTAATTTCAATCGATGAAGCAAACAACGTTGTCAGCGTGAAAATTTCTATGCTTGGTCAGGAAATCCCTGCTGAGATGGAATTAGACCAGGTTACTCCTGCGTTTTAACAAAGATTGCGTATAACGCGTTTTATGGCAGATGAAATCTGCTAAAGTGGGAGGAGCTAAAAACTAATTACTGGCTCCGCCTGATGGCAAAATGCCATCTTACCACAATTTTGGAGGTGCAAAAAATGGCTCAAAAGGTTGTAGGTTTCATCAAATTGCAAATTCCCGCCGGTAAAGCAACCCCGGCACCCCCTGTTGGTCCTGCTTTAGGTCAACATGGTGTAAACATTATGGCATTCACAAAGGAATTCAATGAGAGAACAAAAAATGATATGGGTCTCATTATTCCTGTTGTAATCACAGTTTACGCTGACCGTTCTTTCACATTTATCACTAAAACTCCCCCCGCAGCAGTTCTTATTAAGAAAGCTTGCGGTATCGAAAGCGGTTCAGGCGTTCCTAACAAAACTAAGGTTGCAACAATTACCGCAGAGCAAGTAAGAAAAATCGCAGAGCAGAAAATGCCCGATCTTAATGCTGCTGATATTGATTCTGCTATCTCTATGATTGCAGGTACAGCACGTAGCATGGGCGTTACTGTTGTTGATTGATTACGGAGGAATTGTAATTATGAAACATGGTAAAAAATATGTTGAGAGCGCAAAGCTCGTAGACAAAGCTAAGCTCTACGAAGTTGCAGAGGCTCTCGAACTTGCAACAAAAACTGCAAGTGCTAAATTTGACGAAACTGTTGAAATGCATATTCGTCTTGGTGTTGACTCTCGTCACGCTGACCAGCAGGTTAGAGGTGCGGTTGTTCTCCCCAACGGTACAGGTAAAAATGTTCGTGTGGCTGTTTTCGCAAAAGGCGATGCTGCTAAAGCTGCTGAAGCTGCAGGTGCAGACATTGTTGGTGATATGGATCTTCTTGAAAAGATTCAGGGCGGCTTTATGGACTTTGACGTTTGTATCGCAACTCCCGATATGATGGGTGTTGTTGGTCGTCTCGGTAAAGTTCTTGGTCCTAGAGGTCTTATGCCCTCTCCCAAGGCAGGTACTGTTACTCCTGATGCAGCAAAGGCTGTTGAAGAAGCAAAAGCAGGTAAAATTGAATACCGTCTTGACAAAACAAACATTATTCACTGCCCCATCGGTAAGGCTTCCTTCGGTGGCGAAAAGCTCACTGAAAACGCAATGGCTCTTCTCGATGCTGTTATTAAGGCAAAACCCGCAGCAACAAAAGGTACTTACATCCGTTCATGCGTTGTAGCAACAACAATGGGCCCCGGTGTTCGTGTTAACGCTGCAAAACTTGCTACAGGTGCAACTGTAGAAGAATAAAAAAATACTTGACATACTTTAAAAGGTGTGTTATATTACTTGTGCTGTTCTAAAGACAGCAGGTGCAAATTTTGTTTAATGGTCCGTCCGCCTGCCGAGGAATGCATTAATTCTTGATATTTTATTGAGTTTTTATGCCCTTCTCGTGCTATGCGGGGAGGGCATTAGTATTTAACAAAAAGCAAAAAGGCAATTAATTAATTTATTCGGAGGTGAATTAGTTTGCCAAGTGCTAAAATCTTAGAAGCAAAAAAAGCAGAAGTTGCTGCAATCGCTGAGAGACTTCAGGGTGCATGTGCAGGTGTTATCGTTGACTACAAAGGTATCAACGTTGCTGACGACACTGTTCTCCGTAAGGAACTCCGTGAAGCAGGTGTTGAGTACACAGTTACAAAGAACACAATGATCGAACTTGCTATTAAAGGTACTGAGCTTGAAGGTCTTTCAGACTGCCTCGCAGGTACAACAGCTCTCGCAACATCCAAGGATGATTACGTTGCTGCTGCAAGAATTCTTTGCAAATTTGCTAACACTCACAAAGACTTCACTGTTAAGAGCGGTTTCCTTGATAACGAGGTTATCTCTCTTGAAAAAATTGATAGCCTTGCAAAGCTTCCTTCAAGAGAAGTATTGCTCGCTACTGTATGCAATGCGTTCAACGCTCCCATTTCTGCGTTCGCTCGTGCAGTTCAGGCTATTGTTGACAAAAGTGGCGAACCCACAGCAGAAGCAGCAGCTGAATAATTGCTGTATCTATTAAGTTAATTAAAAATAAAACTAAAATCAAAAGCCTAATGGCTAATAATTGGAGGAAAATAAAATGGCATCTGAAAAGATTACTGCTATTATTGAAGAATTAAAAGTACTTACAGTTCTCGAGCTCTCCGAACTCGTACACGCTGTAGAAGAAGAATTCGGCGTATCCGCTGGAGCAGCAGTTCCAGTAGCAGCTCCCGCAGAAGCAGCAGCTGCAGCTGAAGAGAAAACAGAGTTTGATGTTGTTCTTGCAGAAGTTGGCGCAAACAAAATCGCTGTTATCAAAGTTGTTCGTGAGCTCACAGGTCTTGGCCTTGCAGAAGCAAAAGCTAAAGTTGATGGCGCTCCCGCAACTCTTAAAGAAGGCATCTCCAAAGATGATGCTGAAGCAGCTAAAGCTAAGCTCGAAGAAGCTGGCGCAAAAGTTGAAATTAAATAATTTAATTTTCAATTTTTTTGAGGACGGAAGTTTTCCGTCCTCTTTTTTTGTAAAAAAAGAGAAGTGCATCTCTACACTTCTCTTAATATTCAGTTTTGGTAGTTTTTTATTATTTCTTCGGCAATTTTTTTTACTGAATAGATTAAATCATTTGGAGATTTAACTTTAATTTGTTCTCCGAATTGAAGAACCCACTTGGTTAGCCCATCACTAACAACAGCGTTTGTTTTCAACAGGAAATGTTGATCATCATATTTTTGAATCTTAACATTTTCTCCGAATCTATCTAAAATAACTTCAAGAAGTTTATTGTCGCAAATTAATTCAACGGGTTTGGGTTCGCCGCTATACATATTAAAAAGTTTTGTTGCATAGTCCGCAGAGTCGAAATTATTTCTGTAATCGGAGACCTCGGAAAAATGCCTTGCAGGAGCTTTAGTCTTCTGCAATTTTTTTATTTTATCTATTCTCAGATGCATTAAATTATCATATTTTTCGTTATTGCAAACTAAGTAATAGTGATCGTCTGACCAAATAAGTGCATAGGGGCTGACTGTAAATGATTTTTCTTCTTTTGCAGTTTTAAATTCATCAGTAATCTTTCTTCTTGTGTATGTAAAGCTTACTTTTACGCCTTCTGTGATAGCTTCGTCAAGAAGGCTGATTGTGTAATAAATCTCTTCGTTATTACATTTTGGGCGGTTGTCAACATAAACCTGAGAATGCAATGTTTTAGCTTGGTTCTCACTTGCAAAACTTTCAATTTTTTCAACTAATTGATTTGTTTTTTTCTGGGAAATGAAATTTGCGGCTTGCACAGCATCAGAAAGAAGTCGAATTTCTGCAAGTTCAAAATCTCTTGCGCCTAAAAAATAACCGCCACGATTTTTTGAGCCAGAATGAATGATGTCAAATCCATATTCTTTCAATACATCAATATCTTTATATATGGATTTTCTTTCAGCAGGAATATCTAATTTGGCGAGTTCATCAACAATTTCAGTTGCGGCTATGAAATGTTCTTCATCAGTTTTTTTCTTTAAAATGTCTGCAAGATAAAGTAATTTTAATTTGGATTTTTGCACGCCTGCCATAACAGCACCTCTTGTACGATTTATAGGTCTATGCTTAATTATAATATAAACAAAAAGATTTGTAAACAGGTAGAAAATTATTTACAAAAATTGATTAAAGGTGTATAATTAGTATGAGTATTTATGTTTGGAAAAAGAAGGTGAGGTGCTTTGATGGTTGGTTTGAAAATTGGGCTCGATATAGGAACAGGCAGTGTTGTTGCCGCAACTGAAAGTAAAGGTATAGTCCTTTCTGAACCTGCTGTTTTGGCACTTGAGCGTGAAACCGGCGAGGTCTTAGAGGCAGGCAGGAAAGCCTTTGATATGACCGGAAGATGTCCTGATGCAATTAAACTTGTTCGTCCGCTTTTGTGTGGAGGGATTTCTGAACTTGAGAGTAGCGAAAAGCTTTTAAGGTGCTTTTTAGAAAGAATTTGTAAAAATAAAATATTTAAGCCTACGGTTGTTGCAACAATGCCCGCAGGAATCACTAATCTTGAAAAACGTAATATTTTAGGCTGTGTTTTAAGGGCAGGCGCAGGTAGAGCAACCCTTATAGAAGAACCGTTAGCAGCCGCGTTGGGCATTGGTATTATGACGGACAAGCCCTATGGAACCATGGTCGTGAATGTCGGCGCAGGTACAACGGGCGTTGGCGTTATTACAATGGGTAGTATTGCTGTTGCCAAAAGCGCCACAGTAGGTGGCGATGATATGGACAGAGTTATAAGAACATATTTGAAAAATAACCGCGGAGTTGATATCGGAAGACTTACCGCAGAAGAATTGAAATCCCTCATTGGTGGTGCAAAAATGAGAGAAGAAACCATTGCTGCTGTTGCCAAGGGTAAAGATATGGCGGATGGTATGCCTTTGTTTTTTGAGGTTACAGCGCAGGAAATTAATTTTGCAATACGTGATTGTGTTGATGAAATCTGCAAAGCTATAACTGATGTGCTTGAGGTAACGCCACCGGAACTTGTTAGAGATATTACCGATGATGGTATTTTCCTTTGTGGTGGTATGGCAAAACTTTACGGACTTGATAAATATATAGAAGCTGCAACAGGAATAAAGGTTAAAATCCCGGGTAATGCTACAAATGTTGCAGCATTAGGTTGCCTTAGGGCTTTAAATGAGGAGAATTATCTTTCTTCTAACGGATATCATTTTGTTACATTGGAAACTTTGAATATATGAGGTATAAAATATAAATGAAACTTCTTGTAATTGATGGTAATTCAATATTGAATCGTGCCTTTTATGGTGTTCGTCTTTTGAGCACCAAGGATGGTAGATTTACTAACGGAATATTCGGCTTTATGAATATTTTTCTGCATCTTCTTGAAGAGTATAAGCCTGATAGCGTTGCGGTTGCCTTTGATGTTAAAGCGCCAACATTTCGTCATAAAATGTATGATGCATATAAGGGTACAAGAAAGCCTGCTCCAAATGAGCTTGTAGAGCAGTTCCCGACTCTGAAGGAATTGTTAGGTTATCTTGGTTATAAAGTTGTTGAAATGCCCGGCTACGAAGCGGATGATATTCTCGGAACCCTTTCTGCTGCTTGTGGTAAGGATGATTTTTGCTATATTGCAACAGGGGATAGGGATAGTTTACAGCTTGTGAGAGATAATGTTAATGTTGTTCTCGCAACAACAAAAATGGGCAAGTCTGAAACTGTATTATATAACACTGATAAAATTAAAGAGGTTTATGGTGTAACACCCGAGCAGCTTATTGATATCAAAGCAATTCAGGGCGATAGCTCTGACAATATTCCCGGTGTTGCAGGTATTGGTGAAAAAGGTGCTCAAGACCTTATTGGTCGTTTTGGTTCAATTGAATATATTTATGAGAATCTTGAAACCATTGATGTTAAGGCAGGAATACGCGCAAAACTTGAGGCGTCAAAGGAAAATGCTTTCTTGAGCAAGGATTTAGGTCGGATTTGTCTTCAGGCACCTGTAAGCACAGATTTGGATGATTATGAAATCAAAGCATCGGATAGCGTTAAAGCTACAAATCTTCTTATGTCTTTGGAGATGAGTAAACTTTTAAATAGACTTAATCTCTCGCAGGAAGAAATTGCTGAACAGGAAAATTCAAAAGAGGTAAAACTCTATGAAATAACTGATACTGATGAGCTTTTAAGCTTATTAAAGAAGTCAGGCAAAGCGTATTTCACTGTTAAATATAATAACGGCGGAATTGAATACATTTTGTTTAAAACTGTTGAGGGAATTGCTCTTATTGAAAACAGTAATTTCCTTTTTATGTCCTTTGCCGGTTGTTTTTTCTCTGATGAAACTATAGAAAAATACACCGATGATTCAAAACAGCTTTACGGGTTCTGTGATGCAAACGGAATAGAGCTTAAAAATATTGCCCTCGATACATCTCTTGCGGCATATCTTCTCAACCCTAATTCTTCAGATTATTCCGTTAAAATGCTTGCAGGCTCATATTCTCTTGCACCCGTGAGAATTGATGCAGGGGAATTAAGTGAGTTTTATCTCGCGGAGAAGGAGTTTGTTGATGGTGCAGGGCATATCGAGGCTTTAAGTGTTAAGCTTTCTGCTGAGATAAAAGAAAACAATCAGGAAAATCTTCTTTATGAAATAGAAATTCCTCTTGCAAGAGTTCTCGCCTCAATGGAGCGAGAAGGATTCCTTGTGGATAGAGAAGGTATTGAAAATTATAACGATATTATTGCTTCAAAAATAGAAGAAAAATTAAAAAATATCTATGATATGGCAGGATTTGAGTTTAACGTTAACTCACCCAAGCAATTAAGTGAGGTTCTTTTTGACGAGGATAAGCTTAATTTACCTCACGGAAAGAAAACCAAAAGTGGTTATTCAACCAATGCAGAGGTTCTTGAATCTTTGAGAGACAAACACCCGATTATCAATGAAATTCTTGAATACAGAGGTTTAACAAAGCTTAAATCAACCTATTGTGAGGGTCTTTTAAAGGTTATTGATAACGACGGCAGAATCCATTCTACTCTTAATCAGACTGAAACCAGAACCGGAAGAATTTCATCTGCAGAGCCCAACCTTCAGAATATTCCCGTAAGAACAGAGCAGGGTAGGGAATTAAGAAAATTCTTTGTTGCTAAAGACGGTTATGCTCTTGTGGATGCTGACTATTCACAAATTGAGCTCAGGGTGCTTGCATCTCTTGCAGATGACGAAAATATGATAAACGCCTTTTTAAGCGGTGCGGATATTCACTCTATTACCGCTTCTCAGGTAATGGGAATACCTCTGGAAAATGTTACTCCAAACGACAGAAGAAAGGCTAAAGCAGTTAACTTTGGCATTGTATATGGTATCGGTGCATTTTCTCTTTCAAATGACATCGGCACATCTATTGTTGAGGCGGACAGATACATTAAGGGCTATCTTGCAAACTATTCAGGTGTTGCTGCGTTTATGGAAAAGGCAAAGATAAGTGCCAAAGAAAAGGGCTATGCTGAAACCTATTTCGGAAGAAGAAGGTATCTTCCCGAATTGCAGGAGAAAAATGCAATTCGCCGTGGCTTTGGTGAAAGAGTTGCAATGAATATGCCTATTCAGGGAACAGCCGCGGATATAATAAAAATTGCAATGATTGAGGTTTATGACCGTTTAAAAAACGAGTTTCCTGAGGCGAAGCTTATTATGCAGGTGCACGATGAATTGATTATTGAAGCTCCTGAAAATGAAGCGGAAAGGGTTGCTGTTCTTCTTAAAGAAACAATGGAAAATGCTTGTGAAATGGCAGTTCCGTTTACTGTTGATGTAAAGTACGGCAAAACCTGGTACGATACAAAATGATGAGTTTAAAAATTGAAAAAATGACATCTTCTCATATTGGAGAAATAGCAAAGCTCGAAAAAGAATGCTTTTCTTCCCCTTGGAGTGAAGATGGTCTGAAAAGCGAAATAAATAATAAATTTGCCCGTTTTTTTGTTGCTTTTTCTAATGGAAAAATTGTAGGTTATATAGGTTCACACAATGTTTTGGGTGAGGTTTATATAACAAATGTTGCGGTGCTTCCCGAATTTCGCAGAAATGGTATCGGCAAAGCTATTGTTGAGCTTCTTGTTAGTGAAATGAAAGCAGAAGGTGCTGATTTTGTTACTCTTGAGGTAAGGAAAAGCAATTCAAATGCGATTTCTCTCTATGAAAAATGCGGTTTTCAAAAAGTGGGCGAAAGAAAAGATTTTTATGAAAAACCCCGTGAAGATGGAGTTTTAATGACATATTTTATTAAGTGATTTGGAGATAATTTATGAAAATTCTCGGAATTGAAAGCTCTTGCGATGAAACTGCAGCATCAGTTGTTGAGGATGGCAGAAAAGTGCTTTCAAATGTTATCGCTTCTCAGGTTGAGGAGCATAAAATATACGGCGGAGTTGTGCCTGAAATTGCTTCAAGAAGGCACACCGAGGCGATTTGCTCAGTAGTGGAAAAAGCCTTGTGTGATGCGGGTTGCACTATAAATGATATTGATGCAATCGCAGTCACTTATGCTCCCGGACTTATAGGCGCATTGCTTGTTGGTGTAAACTTCGCAAAAGGTCTTTCATATTCAACGGGAATACCACTTGTGCCCGTTCACCATTTAAGAGGGCATATTGCGGCGAACTACATATCAAATGAGGCTTTGAAGCCGCCCTTTGTTTCCTTGGTGGTTTCGGGCGGTCACAGTCACATTATCAATGTGAAGGATTATACGGATTTTGAAATAATCGGCAGAACACGAGATGATGCCGCAGGCGAGGCTATGGATAAAGCAGCGCGCACTGTGGGCCTTCCTTACCCGGGTGGGGTGAATCTTGATAAGATTTCTGTAAATGGTGATGAAAACAAATATAAGTTCCCTGTTCCCAAAGTAGCTGATTCTAAATATGATTTCAGTTTTTCGGGACTTAAGACCTTTGCGGTGAATTTAGTGCATAATGCTTCTCAAAAAGGCGAAGAGGTTAAGGCAGAAGATTTGGGTGCATCATTTATAAAAGCTGTAACAGATCTTCTTGTTTCTCACACAATGGAAGCAGTTAAAGATTTCGGAATAAAAAAAATTGTCCTTGCAGGTGGTGTGTCAGCTAACTCACGCTTAAGAAGAGTTATGGAAGAAAAATGCAACTGTATAGATGTTGAGCTTTATAAACCCGAGTTGAAATATTGTGGGGATAATGCAGCTATGATAGCTTCGCAGGGTTATTATGAATTTATGGCAGGTAAGAGGGCGGATTTAACTTTAAATGCGGTTGCTTCAATGCCTATAACAGAACTATAAAAATTTCGTAAAAACAAGAAATTTGTGTAAACACTCATTAACTTTAACAGTTTTTTTGTTGTATGTTTGGTTAATATGTTAATATGAATTTCTTGACAAATGTGGTATAATGCATTCGTATAATTATATCTATTTGATTTGGAGGAATCACAATGAAGACAAACTTCAAAAAATCAATGGCTGTCTTGCTTGTTGTTTTTATGCTTGCTTCTGTATTCAGCGTAACAGCATTTGCAGCATACACTGCAAAAATTCAAGCAGGTTCAGCTGAAGGCAGCACACTTAAAGCAGAGTTGGAAGATGGTACCCCCATCACAGAGGATATGCTTTCTCTTGTAACTAACTCAAGTAATAAGGTAACTCTTCCTTCCGAAGCTTATTATGAAAGAGCTGACTACATTCAGGATGGTTGGACAAAAACCGCTTCCGGTGGTGGTACATTGCTTAAGTTTGGTTCAACCCAGACAGTTAGAAATAACTCCACAAAGTTCTATCCTCACTGGAAACAGCTCGTTTTCACATTTACATTCGGTGCAGGTTCAAACTATGATGCAAATGATCCCGCTAACTATACCGATGCTTCAATGACTCAGCTCAAAGAAGTTATTGTTAAAACAGATGGTTCTGATGCTCAGCAGGTTACTCTTCCCGGTGCAATGTTCACTCGTGATGGTTATGTTCAGACAGGCTGGAGTGTATCAAAAACAAACAATGGTACAGGTACAAAATATGACTTGAACTCTGTTTATACAAAGGCAATTACCGGAGATGTAAACCTCTATCCTTACTGGACACCTGTTGTTTACAATGTTGAATTCGTTGGCGGTGCTGATGGTGTTGGTACTGCACAGACAGTTGAAGTAGCACATAACAAAACAACTAAAGCACCCGATGCAATCTTCACCAGACTCGGTTATACTCAAATAGGTTGGGCAACAACAGAAAATTCTGCAGTTGTAGAACTTGATTTGAATAGTAACACACCTGCAATTTTAGACAATGTTACATATTATCCTGTTTGGGAAAAGAATGTATATTCAACATCGATTTCTGAAGGTACTATAAATTTTGGTTCATCTTGCGTTGGCTATACTTCACTTGAAGCACAGGATGTTACTATTACAAACAATAGTAACGTAAATATTGATATAGTTCTTCCCACAAGCGCATATTTTGATGTGGCAGTAAAGAGTGGTTCTCTTTCTGTAGCTGCTGATGGTGGTAGCGTTACATTCTCAGTAACTCCTAAAAATGATCTTGCTATCGGCAAATATGCAGAGGAACTTGTGTTCTCTTGCGGTATCAAAGAAGCAGAACTTAAATTATCAGTTAACTTTAAAGTTGTTGAACATAGCTTTGGCGTATATAAGTCAAACAACGATGCAACTTACAGTGCTGACGGAACTAAGACTGCGGAGTGCTTAAATGATTGCGGAACATATAATACTATCGTTGATGAAGGTACTATGAAAACTTATTCTGCTGACAACAACGATGCAGTAGGTATTGCTTCTTCTTATATCCATCACAGAACAGTTCGCTTTACAGCATATGGTAGCGGTATGGACGATGCTGAAGGTGTTGTTGGTAAACGCTTTGTTCCTGTTGCATGGTATGTTAATGATGAATTCAATGGTGAGTTTGAAAATGGCTACGAAGTAGTTTTTACTCACACTCTCTTTGGTGACTACACTCTCACAATTAACTATGTTGAAGAAGAATATAATGCAGAAACAGGTGAATGGGTTACAACAGGTGTAACAGACGAAAAAACATTTGAATACACAGTTGGCACAACTGCAGAAGAAGAGCAGGAAATTATAAGACCCAACACAATTCTCAGCCTTATCTTCGGTCTTTTCCAGGAACTCCTTAAATTGCTTGGTCTTGGTTGATTCCTCAAATAATTAACAATTCAACGCCATAGGTTACTATGGCGTTGTTTTTTATTGCTTTTTATTCATATATTGTGATATATTAAAGTTACACAAACTCAGGAGGGATGTTTTATGAGTAGAAAAATAGTCGTAGCAGGCGGTGGCCACGGTGGTATTGCAGTAGCCTCAATTCTTTC
The DNA here is from genome assembly GCA_045594685.1 of Acutalibacteraceae bacterium. GTDB lineage: Bacteria > Bacillota > Clostridia > Oscillospirales > Acutalibacteraceae > DTU089. The sequence continues at coordinate 11,318 of JAZNYZ010000062.1, forward strand.
CAGAAACGGATTTGATGTAACAGTTTATGAAAAAAATTCAAGAGAGAATATTGGCTATGACTGGACAGATATCTTTGACCCAAAAGCTCTGGCTAAAGCAGATATTCCCATGCCTCCCAAAACTTTATTTGAATATAAGGAGAATATGACTTTTTATTCTCCTAATGAAAAAACACCGATTAAACAACAAGTTCCTGAAAATGAACTTGAAATTAAAATGGAGCGCAAAGAAATTTATAATCTTCTTATTGATGCTGCAGAGAAAAACGGAGTTGAGTTTGTTTATAACTGTAATATCGAAAGTGCTATTTTAAAGGATAACCGTGTAGTGGGCATCAATACATCTATGGGCGAATTTTTCGGCGATTTGATTATAGATGCCTGCGGATGCGAATCTCCTGTCAGAATTAGTTTACCTGAAGAATTTAGTATAGAAAAGCACCCTGGTAAGAACGAGAAATTTTATGTTTATCGTGCTTTTTATAATAAGGGAACAGACAAAGCTGTTGAAGATAAATATAAGGTTTGCCTTCTTTCTGAGGGTAAATTGGGTATTGGTTGGGTTGCAACGGAAGAAGAATATACAGATTTACTTATTGGGAGATTTGAACCCTTTGATATGACAGAGGTAGAAAGAACTGTAGAATATTTTAGAAGTCGTAACCAAAGCTTGGGCACAGAGGTTGTTCGTGGTGGTCAGTTTGTGGAAATTCCTGTTCGTCAGCCACTTTCTGTTATGGTTGCCAATGGCTATGTAGCAATAGGCGACAGCGCATTTATGACAGTGCCAATTATTGGCTCGGGAATAGCAAATTCGTTGAGAGCAGCACCGCTTCTTGCAAAAACAGTAATGGATGATTTAACTGAAACCTATACTGCAGAAACCTTGTGGCAGTATCAGTATAAATTCTATAAAACTTTAGGTGCAGGGTTAGCACCACTTGCGGCGGTAAAGCTATTATTAACAAGAATTACACCCGAACAGCTTGATTACATATTTGAAAAAGGTATTCTTACCTGGCGCGAAATGACGATTACTGCAGATACCACAAGCATTACAGATTTTATCCACCCATCACTTGATATGCCAAAAAGGGGATTGGCTATTGTTAAGGATAAAGACCTTTTAAAGAAAATGTTAAAGGTTGGAGTAGATATAAGTAAAATTACGGCACTTTGCGCTACTCTTCCTAAAGAGTATAATAAAGATAATGTAAAGCAATGGTCAAAAATCTACGATAAAATTTTCAAATAATATATAAAACAAGGAGCATTTCAAGTTAAAAAACTTGAAATGCTCCTTAATGTTTTTTGTTTATTCAGGTAATTTGCAGACATCAATCCATTGAACAAAAAAAGAGGCGTATTTTTCTAGTTCATTGGGGGTTAATTCAATAGCGCTGTTACTACTACCACAGGCGGGGAAAACGGTATCAAAACGTTTTAAACTTTCATCAAGGTAAACCTTAACGCCGTCATTTATAGCAAAAGGACAAACACCGCCAACAGCGTGACCGATTTTTTCTTCTACCTCTGCAAATGAAAGCATTTTAGCCTTTGCACCGAAAAAAGCTTTGTATTTCTTGTTATCAATTTTGGCATCTCCCGCCATAACAATGAGAATAGGGGAGTCATCAACAGAAAAAGAAAGGGTTTTCGCAATCCTGCATCCTTCCGTATTCAATGCCTTTGCAGCCAACTCAACAGTTGCACTTGATACAGGAAATTCTAAAATTTTATCTTCAATACTGTAGCTTTTAAAATAAGTTCTTACTTTTTCGATGGACATAGCTTTTGCTCCTTTGGTTTGATAAAGGTAGTATAGCATAATAAAATAGTTGGTGCAAGTCAAATCACGGCGAAGCCGTGTATGTAATCATTTTATAAAAATGTATGTAATCCGAAATTTGTTTCGGTATGTAATCAATCAGCAGGATTGCATACACAAAGGTGATGTCATACGCCTTTAGCGATTACATACACGCTGAAGCGTGATTACATACCAATCCTGCAGATTGGATAAAAAATAAGACAGTCAAGCGACTGTCTTATTTTTTGGTGGAGATGGCGAGATTTGAACTCGCGTCCGAAAATCTATTCCCGAAACTTTCTACGAGCGTAGTTTATCTTTTGAAATTCCCTTGGGAAAACGCCGGTAAACAGGCTTTAACCCTCAGTAGCCCTTTAGACCGTGACAAAGTACAAGGCTCTCCCTTGTTCACGTGCACCGCTAAATGACGCTCCTATCTGAGTCGCGGTACTCTCAGTAGGAACGGCAGCTGACTTAAGCAGCTGCTAAAACTGTTTTATTATTGTCAGTTATTTTTAAAAGTGTGGTTTTTAAAGCGGTACCACGCCTCTGCTCGCTTATAACGGTTCAAAATCCCCGTCGAAATCCTTTCATCCCCATATTTCGCTTCGCTCAAGTTAAGAGTGGAAAGTGAATAGTGAAGAAGTTTTTACATATACTCAACCATTATGATTGAGTATATGTATGTATTTTTTATTCAATTATAAATTTAACAATTGTACCATCTTCGGCTTCAACCTTGAAGACCTCTCCGGTCGCTCCATCTTCAACTATATTGAGGATTTCATCAAGCTGAACACCGTTTAATGTATTATTGCCCAAAACACCGGAAATACCATTACCCATTTTAGCAAATCTTTTTATTGTTGAAAAGGGGAGGGAAACATTTACCGGATTTTGATTCTGTTTAGTGATATTAATAGTAAAGCTTAACTTACTTGTATCAACAGCTTTTGCTTTTGGCTCTTCAAATTTCTTTTGTGCATTTCCCAATAATTCATCAATACTAATGTTAATCAGTTGAGAAATTTTAGGAAGTAACTGAATATCGGGGCAAGAAACATCGTTTTCCCATTTGGATACAGCCTGAGGCGTTACACCCAAAAGCTCGGAAAACTCTTCTTGCGTATAACCGCATTTCTTTCTGCCTTCGGCAATTTTTTGACCTAAAGTGAAAGCTTCTGATACTTCTTCGTTGATAACGGGAGTGTTGTTTTCCTGCCCATCAATAATGTTTTTTTCTTGTTCTTTTCTTTTGAATATTGACATAATTATTTCTCCTTTACTTCGGTAGAATTTTCCTTTCGGTAATTCCATTCTATCGGAGAATATATTTTTTTAGAAGATAACAAAGGTTGAAATGATTGTTTTTCTGTAAACCATTGGTTGTAAAGCTATAAAAACAACTAAACTATTAGTTGAATTACCTGTTTCTTTCAGCTAAACTGCGTTCAATATTGCGTTGAGCATCTCTTTTAGCTTCTGTTTCTCTTTTATCGTAATTCTTTTTACCTTTACATAAACCAACAAGCATTTTTGCTCTTCCTCTTTCGTTAAAATAAACAGAAAGTGGAATGAGGGCACAGCCTTGTTGCTTAACCTCGCCCATAAGCTTCATTATTTCTTTTTTGTGCATTAAAAGACGTTTTGGTCTTAAAGGATCACGATTGAAGCGGTTACCCATTTCATAAGGTGAAATATGCACACCGTTTGCAAGCATTTCACCGTTTACAACGTTGCACCAGGAATCTTTCAAATTAAGCTTACCTGCTCGAATTGATTTAATCTCCGTTCCGAAAAGCTCAATACCTGCTTCATAAGTTTGAAGAACAAAGTAGTCATGGTAAGCCTTTTTGTTTTGTGCAACGGTTTTATTCTCTTGTTTCGCCATAACTACTCCTTTCTATAGGTGGCAAGTGGCAGTTCCGAGGAAGCCTGCTTCCAAACTTTATAATCGGCTTCGCCCCGATGTTTTGCATTTTGCACTTTGCTTTTGGTATTATAATTCTGACCGCCCTGCCAATGCTCTCATAAGTGTAACATCATCAGCATATTCAATATCTGCTCCGACAGGAATACCATAGGCAAGTCTCGTCACCTTAACGCCAAAGGGTTTAACAAGCTTACTGATATACATAGCCGTAGTATCACCCTCAATGGTGGGGTTTGTTGCCATAATAAGCTCTGTAACTTCACCACCTGCGGCTCTTTCTACAAGGCTTTTTATGGTGAGCTGTTCCGGCCCTATGCCGTTCATAGGGGAAATAACACCGTGGAGAACGTGATAAACACCGCTGAAATCCCTTGTTCTTTCCATTGCAAGAACATCTTTGGGTTCTTCTACAACGCAAACAGTAGCTTTATCTCTGTTAACACTTTCGCATATAGGACAAAGCTCATTTTCTGTTAAATTGTGGCAAAGAGAACAGCGATGGATTTTTGTGTGGGCATTAATTATTGCTTCCGAGAATTCTTTTGCCTCGTCATCTGTTAAATCAAGCACATGAAAAGCCATTCTTTGTGCAGTTTTTCTGCCAATTGACGGCATTTTCTGAAACTGCTCAATTAACTTTTCAAGGGCTGCAACATCGTATGCCATATCAGAAACCTAAACCTGCAGGAAGTCCCATACCGCTTGTTGCACTACCCATTCTCTGTTCCATAGTATCTGCAGCTTTGCGGATCGCTTCGTTAGTAGCAGCAATAATCATATCGGAGAGGATTTCAACATCCTCAGGGTCAACAACCTCGGGCTGAATGTTAACTGCTAAAACCTCGTGCTTGCCGTTAACTTTAACTTCAACTGCTCCACCACCTGCACTTGCAGAAAACTCGGAGTTTTCAACTTCCTCCTGAATACGAGCCATTTCGTTTTGCATATCCTGGATTTTTTTCATCATTGCTGCCTGAGAGTTTCCGCCACCCTGATTAGGAATTCTTGCTTTCATTTTATTCTACCGTCCTTTTTAATATTTTATTCTTCAATAATAAAATCTATATTATGCTTATTTAATTTTGAAAGAAAAGCGTCAATAGGTTCTGCAGTTTCATCTGCAGCAGGGGAAGAACCATCGTTATAAATCATAGGTTTGAGCTTTTCTCCCGTTGCTCTCATAAGAGCTTCCGCAATCGCGTCAGCATGCATTTTTTGGTTAAACATCTGGCTGAATGCGGTATTCTTTGCTTTTATAAAGACCGTGTTACCTGCTCTGTAGGCGGATGAACCGATAAGCATAGGGTACAAGGGTCTGTTTATTTTTGAAAGCTGATTTAAAGTGTTTTCCCAAGCGGCAAATGGTACCGCATTATCTGCATCAGTAACAATGCCTGTGTCAACCTTTTGAGGTTTGGAAATCGGTTTTTCTTCTACAACTTTTTCCTCGGAAATTATGGGAGCAAAATCCTCAAAAACGGGAGGCTCTTCAAAGGGTGGCTCATCAAAGGGGGTTTCCTCAACAGGAATAATTTCGGGTTCTTCAACCTGAACAGGTGCAACCGATTTAACCTCTTCAACTACCTTTACGGGTGCAGGTTTCGGAGTATCTTCTACTGCTACACTAACGCCTTGCGCTTTAAGAAGCATCAACTGTGCTTCAAGTTCATCAAGTCGGCGAATAACTGCCGCATTATCAGTTGAAAGAGCTGGTTCGCAAAGCCTTATAAGAGTTGTTTCTGTCTGCGCTCTTTGATGTGAACTATATTTTAATTGTGAAGCCTCACGGCAAAGAGTTTCCATAATATGAAGAATTGTGCCGTAGGTCATTTTATCTGCATTCTCTTTGTAGCGTTGAAGCTCGTCAGGAGTGCTTACAATAAATTTTTCAGGATTTCTTGTGGTTTTAGCCATCATAATGTTCCTGAAATGGTTAACAAGCTCGCTCATAAGTCTTTCCATATCGCAGGAAGAGGAATGAAGCCTGTCAATTATATTGAGAACTGCGGGAGAGTCCTGATTTAAAAGTGCATCGGAAATTTCAAATAAATAATCCTTACCTAAAAGCCCTGCAGCGTTACCAACTGTGTTAACAGTAATAGGTTCGTTATAACCGGCGCATTGGTCAAGAATTGAAAGAGCATCTCGCAGAGCACCATCAGAGATTCTGGCAATAAGAAGAGCCGCATCATTTGATAACTGCAAATTCTCATTTTCTGCAACTGTCATAAGCCTTGCGGCAATATCCTCAGGCGGAATTCTTCTGAAATCAAAACGTTGACACCTTGAAAGAATAGTTGCAGGGAGTTTTTGTACTTCTGTGGTAGCAAGTATAAATAAAACATGCTCGGGCGGTTCTTCAAGGGTTTTCAAGAGGGCGTTGAAAGCACCTGTTGAAAGCATATGAACCTCGTCTATAATATAAACTCTGTATTTTGCGGCAGCGGGGGTAAAATTAACCTCATCTCTTAAATCACGGATGTTATCAACGCTGTTGTTACTTGCAGCGTCAATTTCAGTAACGTCAAGAATAGAACCATCGTCAATGCCCTTACAAATACGGCATTCATTACAAGGACTGCCGTTCTGAGGATTAAGGCAGTTAACTGCCTTTGCAAGAATTTTTGCACAGGTAGTCTTACCGGTACCTCTTGAACCGGTAAAAAGATAAGCGTGGGAGAGTCTGCCTGTAGAAATCTCGTTCATAAGAGTTTCTGTGATATGGTTCTGACCGGAAACATCCGAGAAAACCTGAGGTCTCCATTTTCTGTATAAAGCTCTGTACAAATTCTCACTTCCCTAATAAGAAAACTTACGCTCCACTCGGTCATACGACGAGCAGGCGGACTGTGGCGCACAGAACGGTCCGCTTAATGCTGCTCGGTTCCCCGCCTGACATGGTTCACGGTGCCCCGTCGCACAGGACCCACCCGTCGCATGACCGAATTGAGCGTAAGTTGTTACTACATATTATATATTAATAATAAATAAAAATCAATAGATAAAAGGAGGAAATTAACCCTCGTATTCGTCCTCATTCTCCCAGTTATGCCAAACCCCTTGAATGTCATCATTATCATCAAACATTTCAAGCATTTTGCTCATTTTTTTCATACTCTCTTCATCTTCAAGGCGAGTATATGTCTGGGGAATATAAGCGGTTTCACTGCTCATAAATTTATAACCCTTTGCTTCAAGGTCGCTTGTAACTGCGCCAAGGTCATTGGGGTCAGTACGGATTTCGAAGATTTCTTCTTCATCTGTGATGAAGTCAAGAGCGCCGCATTCAATGGCGTCTTCCATTAATTTATCTTCATCAACATCTTCTTTTTCTATGATGATTACACCGTAGTAATCAAACATAAACATAACACAACCGGATGTGCCCATATTTCCGCCGAATTTATCGAAATAGTGACGAACATCACCTGCGGTACGGTTGCGGTTATCAGTAAGTGCTTTAACAACAACTGCAATACCGTTGGGACCATAGCCCTCGTAGATGATTTCTTCGTAGTTAGCGCCACCTGTTTCACCGGCGGCTTTTTTTATAATTCTTTCGATGTTATCGTTAGGAACATTGTTTGCCTTAGCTTTAGCAATGCAATCCTTGAGTTTTGAGTTGCCTGCGGGGTCGGGACCACCTTCGCGGACTGCAACAGCAATTTCACGGCCTATTTTTGTGAAAACCTTAGCTCTTGCTTCATCAATCTTACCTTTTTTTCTCTTAATGGTACTCCATTTGGAATGTCCTGACATTTGAATGCCTCCAAAATAACATAGAATATTTACTTTATTTATATAACTGAAATATATTATCATAACACTTTTGTTTTGTCAATGATTTTAATAAGTATATAAATTGCAAATTTGACTAAAACTACCAATATAACTTTGAAAGGAAAAATTGTGAAAATATGAAAAAAGTGTGGAAAGATTTACCATATTATGATAAAATAACTTTTAATTATATTATCAGACAAGTAAATTGGAGTGGTACTGTGAAATACGACTTACAAAACACAAAAATATTTGACGGAGTTGAGCTTTGCACAGTAAGTGCAGTCGGCTTTAAAACTGCTTGCGCATCCTTAAGCTTTGTTATGCCTTTGGGTGAAAAAGCGTCTCTTTATGCCCTTGTTCCCAATGTGCTTACCCGTTCTTGCAAAGAATATCCTGATGTAACAAGCATAGAAAAGAAACTTGCTCTTCTTTATGGGGCAGAAGTTATTGTTGATGTGGGCAAATCCGGAGAAAATCAGGTTTTGAAAATAGAGGTTTCCTGCATTGACGACAGATTTTCCATTGATGAAGAAAGCATAACGAATGAATGCCTCAAGCTTTTATTCAAAATGGTTTTTGAACCCAGACTTGAAAACGGTGTTTTTTGCTCAGATGATGTTGAAAGCGAAAAAAGACTTTTAGCAGAGCGCCTTGTAGCAGAAAACAGTGACAAGAGAACTTATGCCAAAAATCGTTGTAACGAAATAATGTTTGAGAATGAGCTTTACGGAATTCATCGTTACGGCACAATTGAGGCTATTGAAAAAATTACACCTGCAACCCTTTTTGATGCATATAATGAAATTCTCGAAAACAGTAAAATCCTTGTGTGTGTCAGTGGTGGCAAATTCAGTAATGTTGAGAAACTATTAGAGGCTTATATTTCCGATAAGAACAGAAAAAGTACCCTTAATGAAACTCTTTATGTTGAAGAGTGCGAAAATATTAAGTATGTGAAAGAACAAGAAGAAGTAAAGCAGGGTAAGCTTGTTATGGGCTTCCGAATGGGAATGAAAAGTGAGGACGATAATTACGCCGCTCGTCGTGTTATGGTGGATTTATTCGGCGGTAGCCCTCATTCAAAGCTTTTTACTGTTGTTCGTGAAAAAATGAGCCTTTGCTATTATTGTTCTGCTATAATGTTCCGCCAAAAAGGTGTTATGCTTGTTCAGAGTGGTATTGAAAGCTACAACGAAGAAAAAGCTAAAAATGCAATTTTAGAGCAACTTGAAGATATTAAAAACGGTAATTTCTCCGATGATGATATTGCATCATCAGTAAAATCTCTTGAAGATGGCTTCAGAAGTGTTTCCGATTCAGCGGAATCTGTTGCCAATTGGTTCACATCTCAGATTTGCTCCAATGAATTTTTGTATCCGGAGGATTTTATTGAACAGTTTAAAAACGTTACTCGTGAAGATATTATTGAGGCAGCAAAGGCGGTAACACTTGATACTGTATTTATGCTTGAAGGAATTGCGGAAGGTGGTGTTGAAGAATGAGCGATAATGTTGTGAAATATATTGAAAATGAAATTCTCGGAGAGGGTTATTACAGCATTGACCATAAGTCTGGTCTTAAAATATTTGTTTACCCAAAGCCCGAATTCACTTCAACCTATGCGGTTTTCGGTACAAAATACGGCTCTATTGATACACGCTTCAAGCGTAGCGACAGAGAGAGCTTCACAGAAATCCCTGCAGGTACTGCCCATTTTCTTGAACACAAGCTTTTTGAAAGCGAAGAACTTGATGCTTTTCAGAGATATGCTAAAACGGGGGCATCTGCAAATGCCTACACAAGCTTTGACAGAACCTGTTATCTTTTTGCTTGCACAGGTCATTTCAAAGAGAATTTTGAAATACTTCTCGATTTTGTAAGGCATCCGTATTTTACTGAAGAAACAGTACAAAAGGAGCAGGGGATAATCGGGCAGGAAATTGATATGTACAAGGATTCTCCCGAATGGGAATGTCTTTTCAATCTGCTTGAATGTCTTTATCATAAGCACCCTGTTAAAATTGATATTGCAGGAACAAAGGACTCTATTGCAGAGATTACCGCAGAAATGCTTTTCTCCTGCTACGAAACCTTCTATAATCTTTCCAATATGGCACTTGCCGTTGCAGGTAAAACAACTGTTGAAGAGGTTCTTGAAATTGCCGACAGACTTCTTGAAAGCGATGAGGATGTTACAGTTCAGCGTGCTTTTGAAAAAGAAGATGAAAGTATAGTTAAAAACTATGTGGAAGAAAAACTTCCTGTTGGCACACCTGTTTTTGCTTTGGGTTATAAAGAAAATTTCTTCAATGAAAGCTGCACTTTGGAAGAGGAAATTGCAATGTCCTTGATGCTTGAAATAATAGCAGGGCAGATTTCACCACTTTATAAAGAACTTCTTGATGAAGGTCTTATAAACGGCACTTTCAGCACAGAATTTTTTAATGGCCATAATTATGCCACATCTCTTTTCTCAGGTGAATCTGTAAATCCTGCAGAGGTTGCAAGGAAAATCAATTCCTGCATTAAGGATTTAAAAGAAAAAGGCATAACAGTCGAGCAGTTTGAAACAGTTCGTAAAAAGACTTACGGTAAAACTGTAAGAGCGTTTACTGATATTGATACTGTTGCAAACGGACTTGTGGTTTCTCATTTTGAAAATGAAGAGCTTTTCTCTGAATTTGAGGTGATTAAAAACCTTAAACTTGAATTTGTGAATGAACTTCTCCAAAAATGCTTCGGAGAAGACAAAGCTGCACTTTCGATAGTGAAAAACTAAAAAAAGCAACTTTTTGTTGCTTTACATAGGAGTGATAAAAATGGAATGGTTTGCAGATTTTGCCCGTGTTACATTTGGCGGGATTGATACTGTTTTCGATGTTTCTTCGGTGTTCTGTGAATTTAATATCGGTGATAAATTCTTTCAGATAAAATGGTACGGCGTGATTATTGCTTTCGGTTTTACTCTTGCGGCACTTTTTGGAGGAAGAATTGCGTATACATGGCGAATTAATTTGAGCAAAATGGTGGATGTTCTTATTTACGGAACCTTTGGCGGAATAATCGGTGCAAGAGCCTATTATGTTATTTTCCAATGGGATTATTACAGTCAGAATCCTGCTGAAATATTTCAGATCTGGAATGGCGGTCTTGCCATTTACGGCGGAATAATCGGTGGCTTGTTGGCGGCGTTTATTACCTGTAAAGTAGAAAAACTCAATTTCTACAATCTTCTTGATATGGTTGGTATGAGCCTTCTTATCGGTCAGGGAATTGGCAGATGGGGTAACTATGCAAATCAGGAAGCGTTCGGCACATTCACTAACGGTAATTTTGGTATGATGAGTAAAAAAGTTGCGGCTTACATAGCCTCTCATCCCGATAAATTCGGCTTGGAGGGTGTGACCAATGTAAATGCTTATATTGAAGAGAATAACCTTTTTGTTCACCCGACATTTTTCTATGAATTTGTATGGTGTATGTTAGGTTTTTTGGTTCTTTATTTAATGCTTAAAAAATTCCGTAAGTTCAGCGGTCAGCTTTTCCTTTCTTATGGCATCTGGTATGGTTTGGGAAGAGCATTTATTGAAGGGCTGAGAACCGATAGCCTTTATATAGGTGATACGAATTTAAGAGTTTCACAGCTTCTTTCAATCTGCATTGTTGCAGTATGCTCGGTAATACTTGTTTCAATGCTCATTAAAGTAAAAAAGCATCCCGTTAAAATTGAGGGCGTTGATTATTTTCCGCCCGATGCTGCAAAAATGCGTAGCGAAATAAAAGCAGAAAAATTAAAGGCACAGTCCAATATTAAAACAGTTGAGTTGGATGATGAGAAAGGGGAGGATGACAATGGCTGAAATTATAAGCGGTAAGGTTGTTTCTGCGGCAAAAAGAGAAGAGCTTAAAAAACGCGTTAAAGCGTTGAAAGAAAATGGTATAAGCACAGGTCTTGCGGTTATTATTGTTGGCAATAACAGTGCTTCAAGAGTTTATGTAAATAATAAGAAAAAGGGTTGCGAGGAAATCGGTGTTACCTCATTTGAATATGCTTTACCGGAGGAAACAACTCAGCAAGAACTTCTTTCTCTTATAGATAAATTGAATAATGACAGCAGGGTGGACGGTATTCTTTGCCAGCTACCTCTTCCTAAGCATATTGATGAAAAAGTAATTTTAAACTCCATTGACCCTGCAAAAGATGTGGATGCTTTCCATCCCGTGAATGTGGGTCACATTATGATAGGAGATTTTACATTTTTGCCTTGCACACCTGCAGGTATAATGGAAATGTTAAAATACTATAATATTTCCGTCAGCGGTAAAAAATGCGTAGTTATCGGAAGAAGTAATATTGTTGGTAAACCTATGGCAATGCTCCTTCTTAAAGAAAACGGAACTGTTGAAATCTGCCATTCAAGAACCAGTAAACTTAAAGAAGAAACTCTTTCCGCGGATATTCTTGTTGCAGCGGTTGGTATTGCAAACTTTGTAACTGCCGATATGGTAAAAGAGGGCGCAGTTGTTATTGATGTTGGTATGAACAGAAACGAAGAAGGTAAGCTTTGCGGTGATGTTTGTTTTGATGAGGTTGAGAAAAAAGCTTCTTTTATTACTCCCGTACCCGGTGGTGTTGGACCAATGACAATTACTATGCTTCTTGAAAATACAGTAAGGTCTGCAGAGAGTAAGCAATAATCTGATCAAATCTAAAAATATTACGATTTAGCAAAAATATTACTAAAATATACAAAAATTGCATATTTAGCCACTTGTTAATTGCTTGACAATGGTGCACCTGTTTTCTATAATTTAATTGTAGTTTAAAACACGATGAATAGTGTTATTTTCGGAGGAAAAAATAATGAAGATGAAGCTTTCGTTCCGTTGGTATGGGGAAACAGATCCTGTTTCACTCCAATATATTTCTCAAATTCCCGGTATGCGTTCAATCGTTTCAGCAGTTTATGATGTTAAGCCCGGCGAGGTATGGCCTGAGGAATCTCTCAAAGAAATGAAAGAACAGTGCGAAAAGCATGGTCTTGTTTTTGATGTTGTTGAATCCATTCCTGTTCACGAAGATATAAAATTGGGCAGAAACAATGTTGAACAGCTTCTTGATGTGTATTGCGAAAACATCAGAAGGTGTGCAAAATATGGTGTTAAATGTGTTACTTATAACTTTATGCCTGTTTTTGACTGGACCCGAACCCAGCTTGATAAAGAAGCAAAAGACGGTTCAACAAGCCTTGTGATGTATTGGGAGCAGATGAAAGGTCTTGACCCTCTTAAAGATGATATTCATCTTCCCGGTTGGGATTCCAGTTATACTCAAGAAGAGGTTCGTGAACTAATCTCGGCTTATAGGGAGCTTGGCGAAGAGGGACTTTGGAAAAACCTTGAGAGATTCCTTAAAAAAGTTATCCCTGTAGCCGAAGAATGCGGCGTTAGAATGGCTATTCATCCCGATGACCCGCCATACCCCATCTTTGGAATACCGAGAATTATCACCAATGAAGCAAATCTTGATAGATTTTTAAAATTGGTTGATAGCCCTGCAAACAGCCTTTGTTTCTGCACAGGAAGTCTTGGTTGCGCTAAATTCAATGATATTCCACGTATGGTTAGAAAATATGCCGAAATGGATAGAATAGCATTTATGCATATTAGAAATGTTAAGGTGATGGAGGATGGCTCTTTCGAAGAGAGAGCGCACCTTTCCTCTTGCGGAAGCCTCGATATGCATGAAATAGTTAAAGCGCTTGTTGATAATAATTATAGCGGTTATGTTCGCCCCGACCACGGAAGAATGGTTTGGGGAGAAGAGGGCAAACCGGGTTATGGCCTTTTTGATAGGGCTCTCGGCGCCACTTATATTAACGGACTTTTCGAAGCTTTAGAAAAGGAGAAGAGGAATGGTTAAGAATGTTTTGAATACTAACCTTTCGGGCAAGGTTGCCGTTGTAACAGGTGCAGGCGGAGTGCTTTGCAGTCATTTTGCAAAGGTGCTCGCCAGGGCAGGAGCTAAGGTTGCTCTTTTAGACCTTAATCTCGAAGCTGCCGATGTTTATGCCAAGGAAATCGAGGCCGAGGGCGGAATAGCTAAGGCTTATGCTTGCAATGTTTTGGAAAAGGATATTTGCGAAGAGGTAGCTTTAAAGGTTAAGGAAGAACTGGGCGACTGTGATATTCTTATTAACGGAGCAGGCGGAAATAATCCGAGAGCCACAACCGATAAGGAATACTTTGAGCTTGGTGATATAGATGCCGATACCAAAAGCTTTTTCGATTTAGAGGCATCGGGAGTTGGTTTTGTTTTCAATCTTAACTTCCTTGGAACTTTAATCCCAACCCAATGCTTTGCTAAGCAAATGGTTGGAAGAGAGGGTTGCAATATCCTAAATATTTCCTCAATGAACGCTTATACCCCTCTTACCAAAATACCCGCTTATTCGGGAGCAAAGGCTGCTATATCTAACTTTACTCAGTGGTTGGCAGTTCATTTTTCAAGGGTTGGAATCCGTGTTAATGCAATAGCACCCGGATTTTTCTCAACCAAGCAAAATGCAAAGCTTCTCTTTAACGAGGACGGCACCCCCACTGCCAGAACAGGCAAAATCTTAGCCGCAACTCCTATGAATCGCTTTGGCGAATCTGAGGAACTTGAGGGTGGACTTTTATTCTTGCTTAATAATGAGGCTGCAAGCTTTATAACCGGCGTTGTTTTGCCGATAGACGGCGGATTTTCCGCTTATTCAGGAGTGTGATAAGAATGGAAAAATTTATACCTGTTGTTGTTATCAAAGAAATCGGCGAGACCGATAAGATTTTAACAGCGCTTAAGAACAATGGAATTAACTGTGCTGAAATCACTTTTAGAACCTCTTGCGCTGCTGAGGCTATTGAATATGCAAGCAAGAATTATCCCGATATGAGCATAGGCGCCGGCACCGTTATCAATGCTGAGCAGTGTGAGGCTGCTTTAGCTGCAGGTGCTGAGTTTATTGTTTCACCCGGGCTTTCGGTATCAGTTGCTAAAATTTGCAACGAGAGAAATATCCCTTATTATCCCGGTTGCGTTACTCCCACCGAGATTATGCAGGCTTTGGAGCTTGGAATTACAACCGTTAAATTCTTCCCTGCAAATATCTATGGCGGCTTAAAGGCTCTTAAGGCTTTATCTGCTCCTTTCCCGCAGGTTAAGTTTATTCCAACAGGCGGAGTTGATAGAAGCAATATAGATGAGTTTTTAGCATTCGATAAAATTGCAGCTATCGGCGGCAGCTTCTTCGTTAAAGAAGCACTTGATAAAATGGAGGGTTAAAAAATGAAAAGAGTTGTTACTTTCGGCGAGTTAATGTTAAGACTTGCTCCCAACGGATATTATAGATTTTTCCAAAACGACCAAATGCAAGCTACCTTTGGCGGCGGTGAGGCTAATGTTGCTGTATCCCTTGCGAATTACGGATTTGATAGCGTTTATGTTACTAAGCTTCCTAAGCACGCTATTGGTCAGGCTGCAGTTGATAGCCTTCGTTATTTTGGTGTTGATACCTCGAAAATAACAAGAGGCGGCGAGAGAGTTGGTATTTATTACCTCGAAAAAGGCGCTTCTCAAAGAGGCTCGGTTTGTATTTATGACCGCAAGTATTCGGCTATTCAACAGGCTTCAACTGATGACTTTAATTGGGATGATATTTTTGAGGGAGCTGATTGGTTCCATTTCACCGGTATCACTCCCGCTTTAGGCTCGAATGTTGTTGAAATTTGCAAAGAGGCTTGCAAGGCTGCAAAGGCAAGAGGCGTTAAGATTTCTTGCGACTTAAACTATAGAGGCAAGCTCTGGACAAGAGAAGAAGCAAGAGAAGCTATGAGCGAGCTTTGCAAATATGTTGATGTTTGCATTTCTAACGAAGAGGATGCAAAGGATGTTTTCGGTATCGAGGCTGAGGGCAGCGATATCTATGGCGGTAAGCTTAATCACGAGGGATATAAGAGTGTTGCTAAGCAGCTTGCTGATAAATTCGGCTTTGAAAAGGTTGCTATAACCCTTCGTTCTTCTATTTCTGCTAATGATAATGACTGGGCAGGAATGCTTTATGACGGCGAGGATTATTATTTCTCCAAGTCCTATCATCTCCATATTGTTGACCGTGTTGGCGGTGGCGATTCTTTCGGCGGCGGACTTATTTATGCTTTACTTAGCGGTAAATCCTCTAAGGATGCCATCGAGTTTGCAGTTGCAGCATCGGCTCTTAAGCACTCAATTGAGGGTGATTATAACAGAGTAGGCGTTGCTGAAGTTGAAAAACTTGCCGGTGGCGACGGCTCAGGCCGAGTTCAAAGATAATTGAAAATTAAAAGACCTTGTCTTTCGACAAGGTCTTTTTTGTTAGTTATGATACAATTTTTTGGTTTGGTATTTAGGTTCAAAGGTTATATTAACGCCAAGCTTTCTGAAAACATTTTCATCAACTCTCGAGAGTATAACGCTCGAATGAGCCTCAAGGCCTTTCAGCTTAAACGCTTGGTCGAGAGCTGTTTTGGCAACATCACTCGTTGCGGCGCAAATTGAAAGGGCGATTAAGATTTCATCGGTATGAAGTCTTGGGTTGTGGTTGCCCATAATCTCGGTTTTAAGGCGCTGAATAGGCTCAATAATTGTAGGAGAGATGAGGTTTATCTCATCGGGTATTCCTGCTAAATGCTTTAAGCAGTTAAGCAAGAGAGCTGCCGAAGCTCCGAGAAGACTTGAGGTTTTACCTGTGATAATCGTTCCGTCAGCAAATTCTAACGCTACGGCAGGGCTGCCGCTTTTATCAGCTTTTTTGCGAGCGGCTTCAACAACAGGTCGGTCTTTCACCGAAACCGAAGCCTGCTTCATAAGAAGCTCAATTTTAGAAACATCCGACTGCTCACCCATACCTTGTCTAAGATTTACAAGGGAAGCGAAATATCTACGGATAATCTCTTGCTTTGCGGCACTGCAAACAGTCTCATCATCGCTTATTGCAAAGCCAGCCATATTAACACCCATATCGGTTGGGCTCTTATAGGGTGATTCTCCGAGAATTGCCTCAAGCATAGCATTCAAAACGGGGAAAATCTCAATGTCTCTATTATAATTAACTGCCATCTTGTCATAGGCTTCAAGGTGGAAGGGGTCTATCATATTAGCATCATTAAGGTCGGCAGTTGCGGCCTCATAAGCGATATTAACGGGGTGTTTAAGCGGAATACTCCAAATAGGGAAGGTTTCGAACTTGGCATAGCCTGCCTTAACGCCCCTTTTATTCTCGTGGTAAAGCTGAGAAAGGCAGGTTGCCATTTTTCCGCTTCCGGGACCGGGAGCGGTTACAACAACAAGACCTCTTGAGGTTTCGATATAATCATTCTTTCCAAAGCCATCTTCACTTATGATATGAGGAATATTTGAGGGGTAATCTTCTATCGGATAATGGCGGTATACCTTAATTCCAAGAGAGGTCAATCTCTTTTCGAAGGCGATGGCCGAGGGTTGTCCCGTAAATCTTGTTATAACAACACTGCCAACAAAAAGACCAATTTCGCGGAAGGCATCAATAAGGCGGAGTGTTTCAAGGTCATAGGTAATGCCAAGGTCGCCGCGGCGCTTGTTTTTCTCAATAGCGTCAGCATTTATAACGATAACGATTTCAGCATCATCCTTAAGCTCCATCAGCATTTTAACCTTAGCATCGGGGTTGAAGCCGGGGAGCACCCTTGCGGCATGGTAATCATCAAAGAGCTTGCCGCCAAACTCCATATAAAGCTTACCGCCGAAGAAATCAATCCTATCCCTGATATTTTGAGATTGAAGTCTTATATATTTTTCATTATCAAAACCGATTTTACTCATTTTAACTCCTCAAATTTAACTATTCATCAAGCTTTAATACTGCCATAAACGCCTCTTGCGGAACTTCAACCGAGCCTAAGCGGCGCATACGCTTTTTACCTTCTTTTTGCTTTTCAAGCAATTTTTTCTTTCGGGTTATATCACCGCCGTAGCACTTAGCAAGAACGTCCTTTCTAAGCGCTTTAACAGTTTCTCTTGCTATTATCTTACCCGAAACTGCAACCTGAATAGGAACCTCGAAAAGCTGACGGGGGATATAATCCTTAAGCTTTTCGGCTATCTTTCTGGCTCTTGTATATGCATTATCGGTATGAACGATAAAGGAAAGAGCATCAACAACATCGCCTGCAAGCATAACATCAAGCTTCACGAGTTTTGATTTTTCATAACCTTTTGTTTCGTAATCATAGCTGGCATATCCTTTTGTTCTCGATTTCAAAGCATCAAAGAAATCATAAACTATTTCGCCCATAGGTAAAATATAGTGGATATCAACACGGTCTCCCATATATTTCATATCTGTGTAAACTCCACGGCGTTCCTCGCATAGCTGCATTATAGTTCCAACATAATCGCTTGGACTATAAATATGAACATCCGCAACAGGCTCTAAAGCCTCGGTAATAATTGCGGGGTCGGGATAATTGGTGGGGTTATCAACCGTTATGGTCTCACCCGTATTTAAAGTAAATTTATATTCAACGCTGGGGGCTGTTGTAACAAGGTCGAGATTATATTCTCTCTCAAGTCTTTCTTGGATAATCTCCATATGAAGAAGACCTAAAAATCCGCAACGGAAACCAAATCCCAAAGCATTTGAACTTTCGGGCTCAAATAAAAGGGAAGCATCATTGAGCTGTAATTTATCCAAAGCATCTCTAAGTTCGGGATATTTCGCACCATCAGCAGGGTAAATACCGCAGAAAACAACCGGATTTACCTTTCTGTAACCCTCGAGTGCTTCTGCAACAGGGGCATCGGCTAGGGTTATGGTATCACCAACACGAGCCTCGCTAACGGTTTTTATCGAAGCCGCAAGATATCCAACCTCGCCCGCTTCCAAAACATCGCAGGGCTCAAGGTGAGTCGCCTTTTTTCTACCAAGCTCAACAATATCAAAATTGGCGCCTGTTGCCATCATTTTGATACAGTCCCCACTCTTTATTTTACCGCTCATAACACGGAAATAAACAATAACACCTTTATAGGGGTCATAATAAGAATCGAAAATAAGGGCCGAAAGGGGAGCGGTTCTATCTCCCTTGGGAGCGGGGATTTCGGTTACAATTTTTTCAAGCACCTCTTCAACATTTATACCAGTTTTTGCCGAAATCAAAGGTGCATTATCGGCAGGAATACCGATAATATCCTCAATTTCATTCTTAATTCTCTCGGGCTCGGCAGAGGGCAAATCAATCTTGTTGATAACAGGGAGAATTTCAAGACCATGGTCAACAGCCAAATAGGTGTTGGCAAGGGTTTGAGCCTCGATACCTTGGGAAGCATCAACTATAAGAACCGCACCCTCGCAAGCGGCAAGAGAACGAGAAACCTCGTAGTTAAAGTCAACGTGTCCCGGAGTGTCTATTAAATTAAGCTCGTATTCATTGCCGTCCTTAGCGGTGTAATAAAGAGTAACAGCGTGGGCCTTAATGGTTATTCCTCGCTCACGCTCTAAATCCATACTGTCAAGTATTTGCTCTTCCATATCACGCTCGGCCACCGACTGAGTAAGCTCTAAAAGTCGGTCAGCAAGGGTGGACTTGCCGTGGTCAATATGAGCTACTATGCAAAAGTTTCTGATTCTATCAAGTGGAAAGGACATATACTGCTCCTTTTAAAATATTTACATTGTATTGTAACATAAAATGAGGTATAATGTAAAGCATAAAGTTCTATATTTGCAAATTTAAAAAGTTTATGATATTATATTTAAAAAATCTTGGAGGAATATTTTGAAAAAATATCTTGAAACGGGAAAAATTGTTGGAACTCACGGGGTTAGAGGAATGGTTAGGGTTCAGCCTTGGTCTGATTCGGGGGAGTTTTTAAAGCAGTTTAAATATATTTATGCCGATGCTAACGGCAATAAAAAAATCAAGATAAATTCGGTTCAGCCGCACGGCAATGTTGTTTTAATGCAACTTGAAAATGTTAACAGTATTGAGGATGCCGAAAAGTTAAGAGGAACTGTTATCTATATCGATAGGAAGGATGTAAAACTTCCTAAGGGAAGATATTTTATTGATGACCTTATCGGATGCACTGTTTTTGATGCTGATACAAATGAAACGCTTGGTATTCTTTCGGAAGTTTCTTCAACCGGTGCTAACGATGTTTGGCATATTAAGAGGGATGATAAAGAATATCTTGTGCCCGCTATTGATGAGGTTATAGTTTCGGTTGAGATAGAAGCGGAAAGAATTGTTATAAGGCCTTTAAAGGGGATTTTTGAAGATGAGGATTGATATTTTAACCCTGTTTCCTGAAATGTGCGAAACGGTTATGAATGAGAGCATAATCGGTAGAGCAAGGAAAGCCGAAAAGGTTGAAATAGTTTGCACTAATATTCGTGATTTTTCAGGAAATAAGCATAATAAGGTTGATGATATGCCTTATGGCGGCGGTATGGGTATGATTATGGCGGCATCTCCGATTTATGATTGTTATAAAAGCCTTTATAATGAGGGCGAGGAAAAGCCGAGGCTTATTTATATGTCTCCAAAGGGTGAAACCTTCACTCAAAAGAAGGCGGTTGAACTTTCAAAGCTTGATAGAATAGTTCTTCTTTGCGGTCATTATGAGGGGATAGACCAGCGTGTTATCGATGAAATTGTTGATGAAGAAATTTCGCTGGGCGATTATGTTTTAACAGGCGGTGAGCTTGCGGCTTTAACGGTTGCTGATGCGGTTTGCCGAATGCTTCCCGGTGTGCTTTCGGATGATATATGCTTCGAAGAAGAAAGCCATTTTGCAGGGCTCCTTGAATACCCTCAGTATACAAGACCTGCCGAATGGAACGGAAAAGAAGTGCCTGAGGTTTTGCTTTCGGGAAATCATAAGAAAATTGAGGAGTGGCGAAGGGTTCAGTCGATAAAAACAACCCTTTCTCGCCGACCTGATATGCTTAAAGAGGAAGATATTTCCGAAAAGGATAAAAAACTCTTGAAAAAATATGATACCGAATGAAATAGGTATAAATATTGCACAAATTAATGGTGCTGAAATTGTGGAAAGTTGGATAAATATTAGAACTTTTTCACAAATAATTGACTAAATCATTAAATGTGGTATAATATGAATAACCAGTAATTTAAACAAACTTTTTATAAGGAGTTTTTACAATGTGCGTTAAAGATGTTGTTATTCAAAATCAGGTTGGTTTACATGCTCGTCCTGCAACCTTCTTTATTCAGAAAGCTAATGAATATAAGAGCGCTATTTGGGTTGAAAAGGATGATAGAAAGGTTAACGCAAAGAGCCTTTTAGGAGTATTGAGCCTTGGCATCGTTGGCGGAACAACAATTAAGATTATTGTTGATGGTTCCGATGAGAAGGAAGCTCTTGAAGGTCTTGTAGCCCTTGTAGAGTCCGGTTTTGCTGACTAATTTTTTAAAATTTTAGTTGAAGCCGATATTTTTAGTATCGGCTTCAAATTTTTTGTTGACAAATCGAATTTTCTTGGTATAATAATATTCGTGCCCAAAAGCATAATTACTTATTACCTATTACTTCTTACTTATTACTTTAATATATCCGGGTGTGGCGCAGCTGGTAGCGCGCTTGACTGGGGGTCAAGAGGCCGCAGGTTCAAGTCCTGTCACTCGGACCAAAAATCCCGATAGAGCAAGTCGGATGTAGCCATGTCGTTCTGTGTGCCAAGGAGTTG
>JAZNYZ010000063.1:0-29049 GCA_045594685.1 Acutalibacteraceae bacterium
AGGCACAGTTCGGCGGACAGCGTTTCGGAGAAATGGAAGTATAGGCTCTTGAGGCGTATGGCGCAGCTTATACACTTCAGGAAATACTCACAGTTAAGTCCGACGATATCGTAGGACGTGTAAATGCCTTTGAATCTATCGTCAAGGGACAGAACATTCCTACTCCCGGCGTCCCCGAATCCTTCAAGGTACTTGTTAAGGAGCTTCAGAGCCTTGGTCTCAACCTTCAGGCACTTGACGCTGACGGAAACGAGATAGAGCTTCACGAGAACTCCGAGGAGGAGACTGCAAAGATACGTGCGGCAGAGGACAATATCGACCCCAACATGATAGGCGAGGAAATCAACGATATGGATGACCCGCTCTTTGACGACGAGTATCAGGATACCTACGAAACAAGTGAAGAGTCAGACGATTATTCGGATGACGAAATATAAGAAGAGGAGGAGAATAGATAATGGATAATAAAGAATTCGCCAAAATTAAAATTGGTCTTGCTTCTCCTGAGATGATTCGTTCGTGGTCACACGGCGAAGTCACCAAACCGGAAACAATCAATTACAGAACTCTCAAGCCCGAGCGTGACGGTCTTTTCTGCGAAAAGATATTCGGTCCAACCAAGGACTGGGAGTGCTACTGCGGTAAATACAAGAAGGTAAGATATCTCGGTAAGGTCTGCGAAAAGTGCGGAGTTGAGATCACTACCAAGAAGGTAAGAAGAGAAAGAATGGGTCACATCGAGCTTGCAGCTCCCGTTTCCCACATCTGGTACTTCAGAGCCATTCCTTCGAGAATGGGACTTCTTCTCGACATCTCTCCCAAGCAGCTTGAAAAGGTACTCTACTTTGCTCAGTATATAGTTACCGACCCCAAGAACACAAGCCTTGAAAAGCAGCAGGTTCTTTCCGAACAGGAATACCGTGAGGCTATGGAAAAGTTCGAGGGCAAATTCGAGGCAGGTATGGGAGCCGAGGCTATCCGTACACTCCTTGAGGGAATTGACCTTGAAAAGACCTCTGAAGAGCTCAAAAACGAGCTTCTTACAGCTGCAGGTCAGAAGAAGGCAAGAATTGTAAAGAGACTTGAGGTCATTGAGGCGTTCAGACTTTCGGGCAACCGCCCCGAGTGGATGATACTCAGCGTGCTTCCCGTAATTCCTCCCGAAATCAGACCTATGGTTCAGCTTGACGGCGGAAGATTTGCTACCTCAGACTTAAACGACCTTTACAGAAGAGTTATAAACCGTAATAACCGTCTTAAAAAGCTTCTTGAAATGAAGGCACCCGAAATCATTATCAAGAATGAAAAGCGTATGCTTCAGGAAGCTGTTGACGCACTTATCGATAACGGAAGAAGAGGAAGACCCGTTACAGGTCCTAACAACCGTGCTCTCAAATCTCTTTCTGAAATGCTCAGAGGTAAGCAGGGTCGTTTCCGTCAGAACCTTCTCGGTAAGCGTGTTGACTACTCAGGACGTTCAGTTATCGTCGTAGGACCCGAGCTTAAGATTTATCAGTGCGGTCTTCCTAAGGAAATGGCACTCGAGCTCTTCAAGCCCTTCGTAATGAAGAGACTTGTTGAAACAGGCAAGTCCACCAATATCAAGGACGCTAAGAAGAAGGTAGAGCATCAGATGACAGAGGTATGGGACGCTCTTGAAGTAGTTATCCGTGAGCACCCCGTACTCCTTAACCGAGCTCCCACTCTTCACCGTCTTTCCATTCAGGCATTCGAGCCCGTACTTGTAGAAGGACGTGCTATCAAGCTTCATCCCCTGGTATGTTCAGCGTTCAACGCCGACTTCGACGGTGACCAGATGCCCGTTCACGTGCCCCTTTCAAGCGAGGCACAGGCAGAAGCAAGATTTTTGATGCTTTCTGCAAACAACCTCCTCAAGCCCGCTAACGGACGTGCCGGTGCCGTTCCTACACAGGACATGGTACTCGGTTCATACTACCTCACCTATGAGAAGGCAGGCGAAAAGGGAGAGGGCAACGTATACCGTGACTTCAATGAAGCTAATATGGCTTATGAAAACGGTTATCTCGGACTTCACGCTCCCATCAAGATCAGAGCAGAGCGTGAATACAAGGGACAGAAGGTTACAGGACTCGTATCCTGTACTCTCGGTAGATTTATCTTCAACAGTGTAATTCCTCAGAATTTGCATTTCGTTGAAAGAAATACTCTTGAAGATGCATTCGTTCTTGAAGTTAACCACGTGGTTAAAAAGGACGATCTTGGAAATATTATTGATGCATCTATCAAGTATT
This sequence comes from Acutalibacteraceae bacterium, assembly GCA_045594685.1. Classification (GTDB taxonomy): domain Bacteria; phylum Bacillota; class Clostridia; order Oscillospirales; family Acutalibacteraceae; genus DTU089. The sequence continues at coordinate 2,274 of JAZNYZ010000063.1, forward strand.
GCGGAATTGCAAGAACCTCAAAGCTCCTTGACGATATCAAGGCTATGGGCTTCAAGTATTCCACAAAGGGCGCTATTACCATTTCAGTGTCGGATATGACTGTTCCTCCTAAGAAGAAGGATATTCTTGAAAAGGCAGACGCTAAGGTTGACTACATCACCCAGCTCTACCGCAAGGGTCTTGCTACCGACGAAGAAAGAAGAAGCGCCGTTATCAAGACCTGGGAGGTGGCAACAAACGACGTTGCTAAGGCTCTTCAGGATAACCTTGATAACTTTAACCCCATATTCATGATGGCTGACTCTGGTGCGAGAGGTTCAATAAAGCAGATAAGACAGCTTGCAGGTATGCGTGGTCTTATGGCTACCGCCTCTGGTAGAACTCTGGAAATCCCCATTAAGGCGAACTTCCGTGAAGGTCTTACCATACTCGAATACTTCACCGCTGCCCGTGGTGCCCGTAAGGGTCTTGCCGACACCGCTCTTCGTACCGCTGACTCGGGTTACCTGACCCGTCGTCTCGTTGACGTTGCACAGCAGGTAATCATTCGTCAGGTTGACTGCGGAGATACAAGAGGTGCATGGATTACAGAAATCAGAGAGGGCAACGAGCTTATCGAGCCCTTGAAGGTAAGAATAGTGGGCAGATATATTATCGGTGACTTTACCGATAAGGACGGAAACGTTATTGCCCATGACGGTGACCTTATCAGCGAAGAACAGTCTATCGCTATTGAAAACGTTGTGAAGAACATGAGTGAAGAAGAGAAGCGTGAATTCAAGGGTGTTCACATCCGTTCCATTCTCAACTGCCGTTCAAAGCATGGTATATGTGCTCACTGCTACGGTGCCGACATGGCATCGGGTAAGGAAGTCAACATTGGTGAAGCAGTCGGTATTCTTGCCGCTCAGTCTATCGGTGAACCCGGTACACAGCTTACCATGAGAACCTTCCACACAGGTGGTATCGCCGGCGGAGACATTACTCAGGGTCTTCCCAGAGTTGAAGAGCTCTTTGAAGCACGCCGTCCTAAGAAGACTGCAATCATTGCGGAAATCGACGGCAAGGTAATCATTGACAACACCAAGAAGAACAGACTTATCATAAAGAACGAGCTCTCGGGCGAGGAAAGAAGCTATCCTGTTGCTATGAGTGCAAGAATTCTTGCCGAGGACGGCGACTACGTTGTTCACGGTCAGAAGCTTACTGAGGGAACGCTCTTCCCCACAGACGTAGCAAGAATACAGGGTATGGACGAGGTTTACAGCTATATCATACGTGAAGTACAGAAGGTTTACTGTCTGCAGAGCGTTGATATCAGCGATAAGCACATCGAGGTCATTGCCCGTCAGATGACAAGAAAGGCGAGAATAGAGGACGCAGGAGATACCAACCTTCTTGCAGGCTCACTTGTTGACGTTTCTGAAATCATCACCGAAAACGAAATCATAGAGAAGAGAGTAAAAGAGGGCGAAATGACTCTCAGAGAAGCAACCTACACTCCTGTTCTTCAGGGTATCACAAAGGCTTCTCTTTCTACCGACTCCTTCCTTTCAGCGGCTTCCTTCCAGGAAACCACAAAGGTTCTTACAGATGCAGCTATCAAGGGTAAGGTTGACCCGCTTCTCGGTCTTAAAGAGAATGTTATTATCGGTAAGCTCCTTCCCTCAGGTACAGGTATGAAATGCTACAGCGATGTTGATGTTGTTTCAACTCAGGTTCCCGAGGAAGCATTCAATTCAATAGAAATTCCTATGGAATAAAGTGAAAAAATGCTCTTGCGAAAGCAAGGGCATTTTTTAGTGAAGAGTTAAGAGTGAAGAGGTGAGGGGGAAGCTTCGCTTTCAAACATTATAAATGCAAAATGCTAAGTGCTGGCGACTGGCAACTTAATTTTGTGAAAATCAATGAATTTTTATAAAAAACTTTGGTAAAACTGTTGACAAAAGGTTTCTAAAATGGTAAATTATTATCCGGTGCGTATGGGATAGGTATGCCCTGTTCTGTATATAACCTATATTAATATCGGAGGTGAAAATACTTGCCAACATTTAATCAGCTCGTTCGCAGCGGTAGATCAACTCTTGAAAAGAAGTCAAAAGCTCCTGCTCTTGGTAAAGGTCTCAACTCTAAGAAGAATGTTTTAACAAACAACAATTCTCCTCAGAAGCGTGGTGTGTGCACAGTTGTTAAGACTGATACACCTAAAAAACCTAACTCAGCTCTCAGAAAGCTCGCCAGAGTTCGTCTCACAAACGGAATTGAAGTTTCTGCTTACATTCCCGGTGTGGGTCACAATCTTCAGGAGCACAGCGTGGTTCTTATCCGTGGTGGTCGTGTAAAGGACCTTCCCGGTGTGCGTTACCACATCATCAGAGGCACACTTGATGCCCAGGGCGTTGCAAACAGAATGCAGAGCCGTTCAAAATACGGTGCAAAACGTCCCAAAGCAGGTAAAAAATAATTTTACCTAAAAACTAATTATTCAAGGACAAATCTTCTTGCAGGCTGAATTAATTCAACCAATGGTGAGTATTTTTATAACTATACAGAGTTGTAAAAGCCATTGGCGCCACGGGAAGCATAGTCACTCGAGTACCTAAGATATCATTTATATGAAGGAGGGAAGCGAAGTGCCAAGAAGAGGCAAGATTGCAAAACGTGATGTTTTGCCCGATCCGCTTTACAACTCAAAGCTTGTTACAAGGCTTATTAACAACGTAATGTTAGATGGTAAGAAAGGTGTCGCACAGAAAATTGTTTACGACGCATTCGATATCATCAGAGAACAGACAGGCAAAGAACCCCTTGAAGTTTTTGAAGCTGCAATGGAAAATGTTATGCCCGTTCTCGAGGTAAAGGCTCGTCGTATCGGCGGTGCAACTTACCAGGTTCCGATCGATGTTCGTCCCGAAAGACGTGAAACACTCGGTCTCCGTTGGATCACAGTTTATTCTCGTTTGCGTTCAGAAAGAACTGCAAAGGAAAGACTTGCTAACGAAATTTTAGACGCTACAAATTCTGTTGGTGCTGCATTCAAGAAAAAAGAAGACATGCACAAAAACGCAGAAGCAAACAAAGCATTTGCACATTTCAGATGGTAATTTTAACCGTTTGAATATTCTAACTATAATTCGGAGGATATTATGCCAAGACAGGTATCTTTACAGCAGACCAGAAATATCGGTATCATGGCTCACATTGACGCTGGTAAAACCACAACAACTGAGCGTATCCTTTTCTATACCGGTGTTAACCACAAATTAGGTGAAACACATGACGGTGCTGCTACAATGGACTGGATGGCACAGGAACAGGAGAGAGGTATCACAATCACCTCTGCTGCAACAACTTGTTTCTGGAACGGCAACAGAATCAACATCATCGACACTCCCGGTCACGTTGACTTCACAGTTGAAGTTGAGCGTTCACTTCGTGTTCTTGACGGTTCTGTTACAGTTCTTTGTGCTAAAGGTGGCGTTGAGCCCCAGTCAGAAACTGTTTGGAGACAGGCTGATAAATACAAAGTTCCGCGTATGATTTATGTTAACAAGATGGATATCTTGGGCGCTGACTTCTACAATGTTCTTAACATGGTAAAAGACAGACTTAAATGTAACGCTGTTCCGATTCAGCTTCCCATCGGTGTTGAATCTTCTTTCAAAGGAATTATCGACCTTGTTGAAATGAACGCGGTTATGTACTATGATGACCTCGGTAAAGACATCAGAGTTGAAGAAATTCCCGAAGATATGAAGGAACTTGCAGAAAAATATCGTGCCGAACTCATCGAGCATGTTGCTGAGCAGGACGATGAACTTATGATGAAATATTTCGAAGGTGAAGAGCTCACTATCGACGAAATCAAAACTTGCATCAGAAAAGCTACCATTGCTAACGACATGGTTCCGATTGTTTGCGGTACATCTTACAAAAACAAAGGTGTTCAGAAGCTTCTTGACGCGGTTGTAGACTATATGCCTGCTCCCACAGATATTGAAGCTATTAAGGGTGTAAACCCCGAAACAGATGAAGAAGAAGTTCGTGAATCAACCGATAACGGTCCTTTCGCAGCTCTTGCTTTCAAAATCGCAACAGACCCCTTTGTTGGTAAACTTTGCTATTTTAGAGTTTATTCAGGTAAAATCGAAACAGGTTCTACCGTTTATAACTCAGTAAAAGACGATAACGAAAGAATCGGTAGAATTCTTCAGATGCATGCTAACGACCGTAAGGATATCGACTGCTGCTATGCAGGTGATATCGCTGCTGCTGTTGGTATCAAGAGAACAACAACAGGTGACACTCTTTGTGATAAGAACCACCCCGTTATTCTTGAATCTATGGAATTCCCCGAGCCCGTTATCCGTGTTGCTATTGAGCCCAAGACCAAAGCCGGTCAGGAAAAAATGGGTATTGCTCTTGCAAAACTTGCAGAAGAAGATCCCACTTTCAAATGCTACACAGATGAAGAAACAGGTCAGACAATCATCGCCGGTATGGGTGAGCTTCACCTTGAAATCATCGTTGACAGACTTCTTCGTGAATTCAGAGTTGAAGCAAATGTAGGTAAACCTCAGGTTGCTTACAGAGAAACTATCACTCAGGAAGCTGCTGCAGACACCAAGTTTGCTCGTCAGTCCGGTGGTCACGGTCAGTACGGTCATGTTAAGATTCGTATCGAGCCCAACGAAGGCAAAGGTTACGAATTCGTTAACTCTATCGTCGGCGGTGCTATCCCGAAAGAATTTATCGGCCCTGCTGAAGCAGGTATCAAGGGCGCAATGCTCTCCGGTGTTCTTGCAGGTTACAACGTTGTTGACGTTAAAGTTACTCTTTATGATGGTTCTTACCATGAAGTTGACTCATCAGAACTTGCCTTCAAGACTGCAGGTTCAATGGCTTTCAAAGAAGCTATGAGAAAAGCTGCTCCCGTTCTTATGGAGCCTATTATGAAAGTTACTGTTGTTGTTCCTAATGACTACATCGGTGATGTTCTCGGCGACCTTACTTCTCGTCGTGGACTTCCTCAGGGTCAGGAAGACAGAAACGGTGCAGCAGAAATTATTGCTCACGTTCCGCTTTCAGAAATGTTCGGTTACGCTACAGACCTTCGTTCCAAAACTCAGGGCCGTGGTCAGTACGTTATGGAGCCCAGCCACTATCAGGCAGTTCCCAGAAACATTGCTGAAAAGATTATGGACGAAAGAGCTAAAAACTAAAAATATAGCCTGACGGCTTGGTTTTTAGTAAGATTTTTCAAAAAACTATTGAATTATTGCGATATTTTTGATAAAATTATATCGTGCAATTTATGCTTAAATTAAAGGAGGAAATTTCCAATGGCTAAACAGAAATTCGAAAGAAATAAGCCCCACGTTAACATTGGTACTATCGGCCACGTTGACCACGGTAAAACAACTCTTACAGCTGCTATCACAAAAACTCTCTCTCTTAAGGGTTATGCACAGTTCGAAGACTATGCAAACATCGATAAGGCTCCCGAAGAAAGAGAACGTGGTATCACAATCAACACAGCTCACGTTGAGTACGAAACAGACAACCGTCACTATGCTCACGTTGACTGCCCCGGCCACGCTGACTATATCAAGAACATGATCACAGGTGCTGCACAGATGGACGGTGCTATCCTTGTTATCGCTGCTACTGATGGTCCTATGGCTCAGACAAAAGAACACCTTCTTCTTGCTCGTCAGGTTGGCGTTCCCTACATCGTTGTATTCCTTAACAAATGCGACCTCGTAGATGACCCCGAACTTCTCGAACTCGTTGAAATGGAAGTTCGTGAAACTCTTGATTCTTATGAATTCCCCGGCGATGATACACCCATCATCAAAGGTTCTGCATTCCAGGCTCTCGATTCTGCTTCAACAGACCTCGCAGATCCCGTATATGCTCCCATCCTTGAACTCATGGAGGCTGTAGATAGCTACATCCCCACTCCCGACCGTATGGCAGACCTTCCCTTCCTTATGCCTGTTGAAGACGTATTCACAATCACAGGTCGTGGTACTGTTGCAACTGGTAGAGTTGAACGTGGTCAGCTTCGTGTTGGCGACGAACTTGAAATCGTTGGTCTTAAAGAAGAAAGCAGCAAAACTGTTTGTACAGGTGTTGAAATGTTCCACAAGCTCCTCGACTATGCTGAGGCTGGTGACAACATTGGTGCTCTTCTTCGTGGTGTTGACAGAAAAGGTATTGAACGTGGTCAGGTTCTTTGCAAACCCGGTTCAATCAAACCCCACACAAAATTCAAAGGTCAGGTTTACGTTCTTTCTAAAGATGAAGGCGGCCGTCATACACCTTTCTTCAACAACTACAGACCTCAGTTCTTCTTCAGAACAACTGACGTTACAGGTACTATCTTCCTTCCCGAAGGCACAGAAATGTGTATGCCTGGCGATAACGTTGAGATGACTGTTGAACTTATCACTCCCATCGCTATCGAAAAAGGTCTTCGTTTTGCTATCCGTGAAGGTGGTAGAACAGTTGGTTCAGGTGCTGTTACAGACATCATCGAATAATTCAACTTCAGAGAGAGTGGCGAAAGTCACTCTCTTTTTGTTTCCCTATTCATAAAAGATAAGGCTGTTATGAATAGGGAAACTATCATTATGCCTTGACTTTTATCATATAAAATAGTAAAATGTATCTATATTTTATACATATAGGAGGCAGTTATGGCAGAATTCTTTTTAAATGAATTCATAGTTAATGTTGACGTTGCTATTTATCAGTTTGTTGACAGTATTATGAGTCCTGTTTTAAACGAAATTATGACATTTATCACCCATCTTGGTGACACACCCGGTATTATCTGGTGGGTAATCGGTATTATCTTACTTATCCCCAGAAAAACAAGAAAGCTTGGTGTTCTTCTCATCGGCGGTCTTGCCGTTGCATCGCTTATCAATAACGTTGCACTTAAAAATGTTATTGAGAGACCTCGCCCTTACAACATTGATCCATCTGTTTGGACAAAAGCCGGTTATGAATATGTGTGGCCAGGCCTTATTGACAAGAGCAGCAGTTGGTCATTCCCCTCAGGTCACACCTCAACATCAATCGGTGCGGCATTTGCAATGTTCCTTGGTTGCTTTAAGAATAAGAAATATCTTGCAATTGGTATTCCTACATTAATTCTTTCATTCCTCATCGGTTTCTCAAGAATTTATGTTCACGTTCACTATCCTACAGATGTTATTGCAGGTGCAGTTGTTGGTTTAATCGGTGGATTCCTTGCATACCTTCTTATTGCAAAGGTTCTTGTTCCTAAGGTTGTTCCGATTATTGAAAAGAAACTCAATAAAAAGATTATTGAAGATTAAAAAATAGAGATACGAAAAAGACTACGGCAAAAACCGTAGTCTTTTTTGTATCTCGTAAAAATAGATTATCCTTTTGGAGTAATCAAGTCTATACAGCCAACGGGGCAAACCTCGTGGCATTTACCGCAACCGATACATTTTTCAGGGTCAACGCTTGCAAGAAAGTTTTCAACCTTAACTGCATCGTGTTCACAAGCCTTAACGCATTTCATACAACCGATACAAGCGGCTTTGCAATGCTTTCTGGCTGCTGCACCTTTTTCCTTGTTATTACAAAGCACCGCTGCCTGAGTAACGTTAAGGGGCAGCATTGTGATAAGTCCTTTAGGACAAGCCTTAACGCAGGCTTTACAGCTATGACAAGCGATAGTTGAAATTCTTGCAACACCATCGCAAATATGGATTGCGTCAAATTCACAAGCATCGACACAATCACCAAGGCCTAAACAACCGTAGGTGCATTCTTTTGCACCACCGAAAAGCTGGGTCGCCATACGGCAACTGCTAACGCCTTTATAGGTCATTTTATCGTGGGAATTGGAGGAGTTACCCATACACATAACAACTGCTGTTGTGGGCATTACACTGGCAGGAGCAGTGCCGAGAATTCCGGCAATTTCTGTTGCGACCTTTGTACCACCGGGGGCACAGAGGTTTGTCTGGTCAGTTTTACCTGATGAAAGAGCTGCCGCATAGCCTGCACAGCCAGAGAAACCGCAAGCACCGCAGTTAGCACCGGGAAGAACCTCGGTAATAGCTTCTGCTTTTTCGTCAACGGGAACTGCCATTACCTTTGAAGCGATTGCAAGACCAAGACCTAAAACAAGGCCGATACCTGCAACAAGGAGAATAGGGAATAAAATTTCTGTCATTTTCTTCTACCTCCTTAACCGAATATGCCTTCAACAACACCTGAGAAGCCAAGGAAGGAAACAGATGTTAAGGAGGCGGCAATAAGCGTTGAGGGAAGACCCTTAAGACCTTCGGGAATATCTGCAGTTTCAAGTCTTGAACGTACACCTGCAAAAATAAGCATTGCAACCATAAAGCCAACGCCTGCACCGAGAGAGTTTACCATTGAAAGAGCGAAAGAGTGTTCCATACCGCCGAATTTATCGAGGTTAAGAAGAACAACACCAAGAACTGCACAGTTAGTAGTAATAAGAGGGAGATAAATTCCCAAAGCATTATAAAGAGGTTTAATATACTTCTTTAAAACAATTTCAACCAACTGAACAAGGGCGGCAATAACAAGAATAAAGACAATGGTCTGAAGATATTCCAAATCATTTTTTACAAGAATGTTATTGATAGGGTAGGTAACTGCCGTAGAAGCCAGCATAACAAAGATAACTGCAACGCTCATACCTAAGGCAGTGTCAACCTTTTTGGAAACGCCAAGGAATGGGCAGATACCAAGGAATTTACAAAGAACGAAGTTCTCTGTAAGAATAGCGGTGAGGATTATTGAGAAAATTTGTGTAGCACTCATATCATATTATCCTCCCTTTTTGAAACTACTTTTGAACAAGTGGAAGCGAGGGGACAGTTTTCGCATCCGTGAAGCTCCGCCTTAGGAAGCTTCTTTTTCTCGCTTATTTTGTTTGAAAGAGCAATAAGAATACCAAATACAAAGAAACCACCGGCAGGAAGAATGAATAATGTCATAGGAGTATTAAGAATGGTAATACCATTGAAGCCACCTAAAACATTTTCGCCGAAAACACTAAGAAGGTTCTGAGCATCTGCGAAGAGAGTGCCGTTGCCGAGGAATTCTCTAATAAGAGCCATGCAGAACAAGGCTGCTGTAAAGCCGATACCCATACCTAAGCCGTCAACTGCAGAAGCGATAACGGGGTTTTTATTAGCGAACGCTTCTGCTCTGCCTAAGATAATACAGTTAACAACGATAAGAGGAAGGAAAACACCCAATGCTGCATCAAGTGCAGGAACAAAAGCCTTTACTATCATCTGAACAATTGTAACGAATGAAGCAATAATAACAACATAAGCAGGTATTCTTACCTTATCGGGAATAACCTTTCTTAATGCGGAAATAACAATGTTGGAGCAAATAAGAACAATAGTTGCTGCGATACCCATACCGATAGCATTAACCATTGATGTTGAGGTTGCAAGGGTGGGGCAAGTGCCGAGAACAAGTCTTAAAACAGGGTTTTCACGAAGAAGACCTTTTGTAAACTCCTTACGAAGTGAGCATTTTTCGCTTTTAGCCATTTTCGGCACCTCCTTTTACTTGTGATAAAACATCAAATGCACTGTTTACTGCATCTGTTACTGCCTGAGAAGTAATTGTTGCACTTGTGATTGCCTGAATTTCTGTGTCTGAAGAGGAGTTTTTGTTAACTAAAATTCCGCTTCCTTTACCAATAAACTGCTCAAGCCAATCCTTTGCGGTGGCTTTCATACCAAGACCGGGTGTATCACTGATTGAGGTGATTTCAACGCCGGTAACCTTTTCATCTTCTGCGGAAATACCTACCATACAGGTAAGTACACCGCCGTAGCTTTTTGCACTTACATTGAAAACATAGCCGGTAATATTGTCTTTTTCGTCAAGTGCTTCGTAATAGATGTTGCCGTTAATTTCTTTTGCATCGGAGAAACTTACTGCATCAATAACTGCAGCTTTTGCTTCGTTTTCTGCCTGAACGGCTAAATCTGCTATTTTATCTTTGGTCAATAGATTGGTTCCTGCAAGGAGAGCAGTGCAAACAGTAGCAATAATAAACAACACAACTGCAGGAACAACAATTTCCTTTATAGTTTTGTTTTTCATTCTGCTTTTGCCTCCTTTTGCTTTTTCTCTTTAATATAGCCAAAGGGTTTAAGCTTTGTTAAATTGTCAATATGAGGAACAAGGAGATTCATAAGAATGATTGCAAAGGAAACGCCTTCGCTATAGCTACCGAATTGCCTGATAATTGCCGCTACAAGACCGCAACCGAAACCGTAGATAATCTTACCCTTTGAGGTAAGGGGACAGGTTGCATAGTCAGTTGCCATAAAGATAGCACCGATAAGAAGACCGCCACCTAAAAGGTTATATACAATATAATCAAGGTCGCCTTTGCCTGCAATTGCCATAAACACGCCCATTGTAGCGATAAAGGAAACGGGAATAGATGGTGTAATAACCTTTCTTGCTAAAAGGTAAATACCACCGATTATAAGAGCAAGGGCACAGGTTTCACCCAAGCAACCTGCTCTCTGACCAAGGAACATTTCAAGATATGAGGGCATATCGTCCATTGAAAATTTCTCGCCTAAGTTCTGAAGAACATATAGGGGAGTTGCAGTAGTTACTGCATCAACTGTTTCGCCCCATTTATAGTTCTCTGTCCAGGTGGACATAGGACCGGGGAAGGAAACCATAAGAATAATTCTACCCATTAGAGCAGGGTTAACAAAGTTCTGACCGATACCGCCGAAGAACTGCTTAACGACAACTATTGCAACAAATGCACCGATTGGAATCATCCAGAGTGGAATTGTTGATGGTAAGTTGAAGGCAAGTAAAAGACCTGTTACAACGGCACTCAAGTCACTCAAGGTGTTTCTTCTTTTAAGAATTTTTCTTGTTATAAACTCGAAGAGTACGCAAGAAACCACGCTGACGATATTTACTATAAGGGCTCTTGGTCCGAAAAGCCAAACAGAAGCTGCCAATGCAGGAACGAGAGCAATAATAACATCTCTCATCATTGTCTGCGAGGTTTCGCCTGATTTCATATGGGGCGATGCCGCAACGGTGGGCTTTATTTTTTGTATAAGGGCGTTTTCACTCATTTTTTAGCACCGTCCTCTCTTATCATATCTTTTGCAAGCACAAGGTACTGAACAAGGGGTCTGCCTGCAGGGCAAGCATAAGCACAAGTACCGCACTGCATACAGGCAACAACATTACTTGCTTTAAGTCCGTCAATATCCTTAGCCTTAACGGAACGCATTACATTAGTAGGCATAAGTCCCATTGGGCAAACCTGACTGCAACGTCCGCAACGGATGCAATCGTTATCGGGTTTATCTTTCATTGTTCCCTTTGAGAAAGCAAGAACTGCGTTATAACTCTTGATAACGGGAACGTCGGTGCTGACAAGTGCAGTACCCATCATAGGACCGCCTGCAATAACCTTATCAAGGTCGGGCCTGAATCCACCGCAGAAATCAATAAGCTCGTTAAGGTTTGTACCGATTGGAACTCTTACATTCTGAGGTTTGAGAATTGCAGAGCCGTCAACAGTAAGAGAACGGCTTACAAGGGGTTTACCGGTTTCAAGGTATCTTCCGATAAAAGCGGTACTTGTAACGTTCATTACGATACAACCAACATCTGCAGGAAGCTTACCGAAAGGAATTTTTCTGCCTGTTGCAGAATAAACAATCATTTTTTCAGCACCCTGAGGATAACGGGATTTAAGCTGCATTACCTTAATTGAGCCGTCGCCAATTTCATCAGCAACCTTCTGCAAAGCTTCGATTGCTTTTTGTTTATTATCTTCAACTGCAATAACTGCTTTAGGGATGCCGAGATATTCCTTGATAATCATTAAACTACGGATTATATAAAGAGTGTTATCAACGCACTCACGGTAGTCAACTGTGATATAAGGTTCACATTCTGCTGCATTAACAACAATTGTATCAATAGGCTTTTTAGGGTCAAGGTGGAATTTAACGTGGCTTGGGAAACCTGCACCACCAAGACCAACAAGACCTGAATCACGGACTGCTTTTATGAAATCATCCACATTATTGATAACAGGGGGAGCAATTCCGTCGAAAAGAGCCATTTCTCCATCGGATTCAATTGTTACCGCGGGAGCAAGTCTGCCGTTAGCAAGGACTGTGTCTGCAATTTTTGTGACTGTACCCGAAATTGATGCGTGAATGGGTGCGGAAATGAATTTATCGGTATCGCCGATAACCTGACCCACTTTAACAATATCGCCCACCTGTACAGTAGGAGAGCAAGGTGCACCGATATGCTGTTGCATAGGAAGAACTACCTTTTCTGGAGCGGGCATTCTCACTATTTTGCAGTTTTCGGTGTTTTTGTTGTGGGGAACTTTCACACCACCGCGACCTTTTGCGGCAGGATGAAGAACACCTGCAATATGTTTAATCATTTTTATCTACTCCTTATGAGTATTTGTTTTTAATGTTTTTGAAAGTACGGGCAGAGTGTATTTGAAAACAGTTCCTGTTACAATACCTGCAACCAAGCCCGAAAGGAGAAGCAAGGGTGTTAAAGTGAGCATTGCTTTTCCTAATATTACAACGGCTACGGCAAGCTGACCTATATTATGAAAAAGGGCGCACAAAATGCCTATACCGATATAACCGAATGTGCTTTTGAAATATTTAAAGATTATTACCATAACAAGAAGACTTAAAAGTCCACCTGCAAGGCTCATAAAGAAAGCTGTTGCACCTCTGGTCAGCAAAGCGAAAAAAGCTTTGAAAAGAGTTACCGCAAGTCCGTATGGAGCACCCAACGAGCTGACGCAGAACATTGTTACTATATTTGAAAATCCCGGTTTTATGGCAGGGACGGGTGCAATTGGGGGAATCAGAGATTCAAGAAAGGAAAGCCCCATAGCTAAGGCACAGAACATTCCCATAAGGGCGACAAGGCTCGCTTTATTCTTTTTCAAATGTTCAGCTCCTTTACGCTCGCAGTGAAAAGTGAAGAGTGAAACTTTGCGCTTTGCGTTTTGCACTTTGCATTTATCCAACTACCGCATCAATTTCGGAATCATTGGTTCCTTTTATAGTTACAACCGTCTTTGCAGGAATGCAGGCGGCGGTCTGACCCGAATTACTCAAATATCCCATTTTTTCACAAGTGCCGTCAGGACACCTTGAATTAATAAAACAGATTTTATGGTCTTTGACCTCGAGAGTAACAAGTGGGTCTGTTTCAAGAGTAATTATGCAATTTTCTTGCAAGGTTAAATCTATTTCTTTTTCCACTTTTCCGTTAACCGTCACCACGGCAATTGCATTTTGAGAGGATGAGTAGCGAAAAATGAGGAATGAGGAAAAAATTAGTAAAAGTGTTAAAAAAATAACAAAAACATCGGGGCGTTTTATTAGATTTCGCCCGAAAATGCTTTTCAAGTCACATTCCTCCAAAATAATATTTAACTCATACATTATACAACAAAATACTTGTTTTTTCAATTGGAATTTGGTACATATTATGGTATAATAATGTATAAAATTGCAGAGGTGTTTTTATGGATTTTAACATTTATATGCCGGTTCGATTAATAAGCGGTGAAAATTGCGTAATAAAAAATAGTGCGGAGTTCAGAAAATTGGGTTCAAAATGCCTTATTGTTACCAGTAAATCAAGTGCTAAAAAAAGCGGTGCTTTAGATGATGTTATTTCTGCTTTGAACAATGGAAATATACAATATTGGATATTCGATGAAATAACAGAAAATCCTCTTGTTTCAACTGTAATAAAAGCAGGGGAGAAAGCAAGAGAATTTGGTGCTCATTTTATTATCGGTATTGGTGGCGGTTCGCCTCTGGATGCTTCAAAGGCTGTGGCAATCTGTGCCGAAAATCCCGATTATGATATTAAGGGCTTATATGGAAGAGAAATTCCGTCAAAGGCTTTGCCCGTTGTTCTTGTTGGAACAACAAGCGGAACAGGCAGCGAGGTAACAGGTGTCAGCGTTCTCACAAATGATGAGGACGGAATGAAAAAGAGTATTTCCGGTGTAGATTGTTATGGTGCAGTGTCATTTCTTGACCCGAAATACACTTGTTCTATGAATTACGATATAACAGTTTCAACGGCTCTTGATGCTTTTGCTCATGCAGTTGAGGGCTGGTTTTCACCCCTGTGCAGTGATTTACCAACTCAATATGCAAAAATGGCTCTCCCGCTTATATATAACGGTCTTAAATATCTTGAAGAAACAAAACAACTCCCTGATGAAAAATTGAGAGCAGATTTATACCACGGCTCAATTTATGCAGGACTTGAGCTTAATGTATGCGGTGCGGCATTTCCCCATACTGTTGGCTATGTTTTAACAGAGAATTTCGGTATCCCTCACGGCAAAGCCTGTACTGCATTTATGCCGTATCTTCTTGAAAAAGCAAAGAAAAATAAAAATGAAAGATTCTGCCAGCTGTTAGATATTCTTGGAGACAGCGAAGAGAATATTATAAATGTAATAAAGAGCCTAACAAATGTTAATAATCTTCAAATGACAGAAGAGCAAATCAAAGAATGGTGCTCCCGTTGGGTTAACGGAAATAAGAACTTCGATAAAACTCCCGGTGGGTTTACAAAGGATGAGGCGGAGAAGGTACTCGGAATGCTAAATGCGGAATGCGGAATTAGGCTTCGCGAAAATGTACAAAGAAGAATAAAGTAAAGATAAAGCGAAGCCTAACCCTCTTTTTTCGTGAAACGAAAAAGGAGGGGGGACCGTTCTCGAAAATAACAGTTGTTATTCTTTATATATTACGAGCTATATAATTGTTTATAAAATAATGTTTGGGCGGAACGGTGGGTGGTACCAAAAGAAGAAACCAACCGCAAGAGAGTACCACCCACCACCCCGCTTGAGTTCGCTTTGTAAACCAAAAATTGATACGAAATACACATATTGGTAAACGAATTTAATTCAAGGGTGGTCCCCCCTCCTTTTTGCTAAAGCAAAAAAGAGGGATAGGCTTCGCAACAGACAACTTTATTCGTAATATTGAGAGGGGCAACACCCTCTCAAATTTTTTTGTAAAATTATGTCAAGTTTTCATTTTGGCGACACATAAGGGTGAAAAGCTTTTCAAAGGATGATTTAATTGCAAAATAAAAAACGGGCGGACGAACTGCTCCGCCAATCCTATGATACATACTATGAAAAAATCGCACGTTTTTGCAATATTAAACTAAAAAACAGAAATGAGGCAGAAGACTGCGTTCAGGAATGTTTTATGGTTTATTACAAACGGATTTTAAGTGGTGAGGAAATCGGGAATACAGGTGCTTTCCTTTATAAAATTGCAGATAATCTTATTAAAACTCAATGGAGACAAGATAAAAAAGCTAATAATATTGTATCTTTGGATGAGTTGGCAGAAAGTCTTTCTGCAACAGAAATTATTGATTGCAGTAACATTGATTTTGATTCTTTTGCCGAAAAGATTATCAGTATTCTTGATGAAAAAGAACAGCTTATTTATAAGCTTAAATACACCGATGAAAAATCTATTGCAGAAATTGCGGAAGAACTAAATATTTCTTTTGATGCCACCGCAAAGCGTTTGTCACGATTAAGGCAAAAGGTGAAGGGAATGGTGGAAGAAGAAATGAAAGGAGAAGATTTGATATGAAAATTGCAATTGAACAGTTTCTTACAAAACAGAATATCAATGACGATTTGTTTTATTCTTCTCTTATAGGTGAATTGGAAGAAATCATTGAAGATGAGCTTTCTAAAGATATTGAAGAAATGAACGCGGAGCTTATTGACGATTGCTGTGTTGCAATTGAAAATTTGCAAAATGTACTTGACGGCGAAAAATCCGAAGAGTATAAAGCTTTTTTGGGTGTTGAAAGAATAATAAAGCACCATAATAAGAAATTGAGAAGTGTATATGTTGGGGCTGTTGCTTGTGCGGCAGTAGCAGTTTTATGTGCAATTACATCCGTTAGATTAACAAACCAAAATGCTCAGGGTACATTGAAGCCCAACAGCTTTTTAGATGATATTTTCAATATCTATGAGCATTCAGCAACAAGTATTCAGACAGAAACCACTCAAAAAGAGCAGACAACAAAAGCTCATAAGGATGAGCCTACAACTTTTATAAATAATGAAACAACCTATATTCCTCAGACAACAGAAAATCAGGTAACGGAAATAACACCACCCAATATTACAAGACCTATACCTGATGTTTGTAAGGTCAGAGCAATATTGCCACCCGGCTTCAGAACAGAATATACAGACGTATCACAAATTAATCTTAGCCAGGTATTTGTGAAAGTCAGTTATTCTGATAGTAATGAAAAGGTTGTTCCCATTGATGAATGTGATGTTGAAATCGGCAAGCCCGATAAAAACGGCAGGACAAAAATCACCATAACTTATGACTATATATATACGAGTATTTATGTAAATGTCCGCTCAGAGAAGGAGAAAAACCCCGTAACTCTTAATTCAATTTACGGAAATTTCAGCGGTGGCTATAATACTCACAGTATGACTGTTTTTGCCGTTTACAGCGACGGAACAGAAAAGGAAATTCCCAAAGGGGAATATACTGTAAATATAGTATATTCCGAGGATTTTGAAGCTGATGTTGCAATAGTTGAATACGGCGGTTGTAGTTTTCAATTCATCCCACAGGCTTAAGGAGGCGAGGTTATGAAAAATAAGCTTTTTAAATTTATTTCAACTGTTTTAGTTGCAATTCTTATAGTTTCAATTGCGCCAATGAATGTAGCGGTTGTAAGCGAAATGAAAAGCTCTGCTAACAGCGTTATAAAGAATATTGGAGATGTTGTTGAAAATATTGATTTCACCTTGCCTGAATTTGATGTTAAGGCTGAGGCTTTGGATGTTTCTGATATACCAGGCGCTTCTATACTTTTTCCACCCCAAAAGAAACCGTTTACTTATGAAATCAAAAGGAAGAAAACAACAAGCACATTAACAATAACCTGTTCAGGTGAAATGCCCTCATATTATGGCGATACTGCCCCTTGGAGTATTTATAAAAGTTATGAGAATTTAGTAATCAAGGGCGATGTTGAAAATATAGGTGCGTACGCTTTTGTGAATTTTACAAATTTGAAAAAAGTTACAATAGATGCATCTGTTAAAACCATCGGATATCAAGCCTTTTATGGCTGCACAGCACTTACCACGGTTAATCTGCCCGATTCTTTAATGAGTATATATAACCGGGTTTTTGAAGGTTGTAGTAGCTTAAAGAAAATTACAATACCTGAAAATGTTACTTATATTGGCAGTTCTGTTTTCAGAGGATGCCCTCTGAAAACCTTGACAATACCTTTTGCAGGCGGTGGACCCGATAATGAAGATGAAGCAGTTACCAACCAATTAGGTTACATCTTCGGTACAACAGAATTTGATAACACATATCCGGTTAAATCAGTAACAAATGCGGATATTAATTATTACATTCCACGTTCTCTTAAAACTGTTAATATAACAAAAATATTGGAAAGATATAATTTTCAAAATTGTGTTGGTATTGAAAAAATTGTCATTGAAGATACTGTAAAATCGAATCTTTATCCCAAATATTTTGCTTATGGGTGTACAGGACTGAAAAGTGTTGTTACAAATACAGATAAAATAGTGGCTGTGGGTGCAGACGCTTTCAGAAAATGTAGTTCCCTTGAGAACTTTGTTCTACCAGATAATATTGATTGGATTGGTGAATTTGCTTTTGGGTACTGTGAGAACCTAGAATCAATTACAATAAATGATAATATACAAAGAATTCATGAATACGCTTTTTATAAATGCTCATCGCTTTCTAATGTAGAAATTCCAAATACAATATTCAATATTAATTATAATAGCTTTAAGAATACCCCTTGGTTTGACAGTCTTACGGATGAATTTTGTACTGTCGGAGATTCAATTCTTATAAAATACAACGGAACAGCTACTGATGTTATTATTCCTGATGGAATAAAAGCTATTGCAGGTAGTGCTTTTACCGAAAACGAAAATATTAAGACATTAACACTCCCTGAAAGCCTGAAGCTTATTGGCAGTAAAAGTTTTTTCAGCTGCCATGAGCTTGAGAATTTGTATATTCCGGATTCAGTAGAGATTATTGAAGAAGAGGCTTTTTGGGGTTTGTGTAAGCTTAAAGTATTGTCACTTCCCTTTGTAGGAAGAACAAGGGATGTGAAAAATCATACAAAGGAAGCTACCTTTGGTCACTTTTTCAACGAAGGCAATTACGTTTGTAATGCTTGCGATTATAAAAATAACTGTGTTAAACAAAAATATAACGCTAATCAAAGCTTTTATTATACATTCCACGATAATTTGAAAAAGATTATCGTCAGAGGCGGAGAGATTAAAGATTATGCCTTTTATGATATTGATGTTTACAATATCATATTGGAAGAGAATGTAACATCTATAGGGGAATATTGCTTTTACGGTGCAAGTATTGAAAAATACACTCTTAATTGTAATATTACCGAAATTCCCGATTATGCTTTCGGAAGTACTTGGGGATTATATGGTGGAGTTATTGAAATACCGAAAACTGTTGAAAGGATAGGAAAAGCTTTTTCGCACTGCAGAAGTCTGAAGAGTGTATCATTACCGGAAGGAGTTAAAACTATAGATGGAAGTTTTGAAGGTTGTTACAATCTTGCGAGTATAAATTTGCCTGAATCATTAGAAGAAATTAAGGGTAATGCTTTTTCCGGATGCGAAGCCCTTTCAGTGCTTAATCTTAATAAGAATGTAAGAACTATAGATTTTGCAGCTTTTGTTGAAGAAGATTATGATTCAAGGTATGTTTGTAATATCAGTGCAGTAAATGTTCATGAGGATAACCCGTATTTTTATTCAAAGGATGGGGTTTTATATACACAACAAGGTGAATTACTGTTCTATCCAATGCAAAGGCAGAATTCAGTATTGGAGCTTACTGAGGATGTCACCTCTATAAACCCTGAGGCAAAAAGACTTATGACAAATGTTTCGGAATACAAGGTTGAAGATGATAATCCATCATTTGCTTGTGTGGACGGAGTTCTTTATAACAAGGATATAACTCGTATTATAAGATTCCCTAGCCCAAATAAAAATGCTTATGTAGCACCTGAAAATGTCAGAGAAGTGTCAGCTTACGCTTTTTACAGATGTTATCCCGAAAGTATTAAAATATCTTCTGATGGCGTGGTTTTTGAAGAGAATTGTTTTTTAGAAGCAAATCCCAAGACATTAGTTGTGTCTTGCCTCGAAGAAAAATTGGAGTATTATTTTGGCGAGGAGCTTTGGAGCTATAGCATCAATAGACTTGAACTAATTAACCAGACAATTTCCCCGGTAGATTATTTTGCTTACGGAATGCCAATTATGGAGCTTATTATTAACGGCGATTTCGAAAAAATAGGGAAATACGCCTTCAGTAAAACGGAAATTACCGGAATAGATTTGCCTGACTCAGTCAGAATAATTGATGACTATGCATTTGCGTACTCTCCATTGGAATGGGTTGATTTGGGTAAGTCGTTGGAGGTTATTGGTTATTATGCATTTTATTACTGTGACCTCAAAAGTGTCGAGCTACCTGAAAGCTTAACAACCATAAAGGCTGGTGGTTTTGGGTTTAACTTTATTGAGGAGGTAGTTTTTCCGGATAATATAACCCACATATCAACGGGAGCCTTTGCAGGTTCAGCATTAAAGCGCATTGTTATTAATGAAAGTATTTTATCTGTTGCTCAAGAACTGTTTTGTAATGGTAGATATCTGGAAGTTGTTGTTATTGGCGGAGCGGTTGAAAAAATCGAAACGAAAGCCTTTGCTGAATGTCCGTCCTTGAAAACTGTTGTTATACCTGACGGAGTTGAGGAGATAAGCGATGATGCCTTCGAAAACTCCACAGATAATCTGACAATTTACTGTAACGAGGATTCCTATGCCGAAACCTATGCACAAGAAAACAACATTCAATACACATCTTTGGTTCTGGACAGTATAGAAAATCAAATCTACACAGGCGAGGAAATCAGACCCTATGTTGGTGCTTCTGCAAACGGAAAACGCCTCGCTCTTGATACTGAATACACTGTAGATTACAAAAACAACATCAATGCAGGCTCTGCAAAGATTATTGCAAGAGGCTTGGGCGATTTTAAGGCTCTTATTGCGGTTGGTAAATTTACCATTTTACCAAAGGAAATGGAAAATATCGAAATCATTTCTCAGGATTCAGAATTTGACCCCTTGGCAATTGATTTCAAGGTTGATGTTTTCCTTGATGAAATTCAGTTAATCAAAAATGTTGATTATGAATTGGTAACAGAATCTAAGCTCTGCGATGTTGGTGAAAATAATATTGCAGTCTGCGGTATAGGTAACTATTCGGGTATTACAAATATAACCGTTAATGTATTGCCGAGAGATATTGCGAAAGCTACAATTAAAACAGGCAAAAAAGTGGTTGTTACCGATAAAGGAAAAGAACTCATAAAGGACATTGACTATATTGAAACAAGAACAAAGGGCGAAAACGGCAAAGAAATAACTGAGATAAAGGGTATAGGCAATTATGACGGTGCTGTTATTTGTTCGGAAAACGAGAGAATTTCAATTTCGTTCTTTGATATGTTGATTGAGTTTATACAAAGTCTTATAAAAATGCTTATGATGTAAAACAACAACCTCGGAGCAAAAGCTCCGAGGTTTTTGCTTGTGTTTTATTTCTTCGTCTTCTTCTCAAGCACCACTGCAACTACTAATGCGGTGATACCTGCAACAAGCTTTCCTATAATAACAGGAATAATATGCTCGTCGTTATATGAGAGGGTGAAGGCAAGGTGGTCGCCGAAAACGAATGCTGCAGATACCGCAAAGGCAAGGTTCATAACTCTGCCTTTTCTGTTCATTCTGTCGGCACTTTCCATTGTGGCAATTGAGTTTGCAAGAGTTGCAATTAAGCCCACAACAGAGGTGTCATCAAGCTCTAATTTTTTGCCCAAAGCTGAAAGCGGCTTTTTAAGAAGCTTTGATATTATTGCAATAAGAGGGAATGTACCTGCAAGAGTTATGCAGATTGTGAAAACCGTTGCGGCACTTTCCATAAGAGGTGCGGCGTTTTTGAGAATGGTTTTACCTGTGAGTGTCTGGAAAATTCCCAATGCCAAACCGCATGTAATGAGCATTGAAATGAATTTTCCGAACGCAGAAAAGATTTTTATTGTGATTTTGGGGAATTTTAAAAGTCCGATTATGATAATAACAGAAATAAGAATGGCAGGGGCAAGGTTTATTAAAACAGTAAGAGGAGAAATGCCCATAACAAGCCCCGATACGAAGCAACCGACGGGAATTGTGCTGATACCGCAAAGAAGTCCTAAAAGAACATCGTCGTGGTGTTCTTCTTTTGATGACCTGAGAGCCACGGGGATTGTGAATGAAATTGTTGCACCGAGCATTGATGCAACGCAAAGTCCGTGGAAAGAGCCTAAAAGAGAATCTGTTGCAACGGAATCTGCAAGAGCAGCACCACCCATATCATTTGCAATGAGAATACCTGCCAAAGCACTTGGGTCAAAGCCAAAAAGCTCGGCAACGGGTGTTATTACAGGTAAAAGCAAGTCTGCAAGAGCAGGGGCAATTGTCATCATACCGAGCATTGAAAGGGAAAGAGGTCCCAAAGTCATTATGCCCTTTTCAAATTCATCGCCGAGTTTCAGGCGATTGCCGAATATTTTATCAAGTGCGCCGATTACGGCAAACACCGCCATTATTGTCGCAAGAATTTCTGCCAAAATATCACATCCAAATTATAGCTATTAGCAATTAGCAGATAGCAATTAGCCGGTGTTGTTTGCTATTTGCTATCCGCTATCTGCTATTTGCTATTTGCTACTTGTTATTTTTTCTTAATCTTATTAAGCATTGCGTTTACTTCAAGAATTTGTTCTTTAGAGAACTTGTTTCCTGTCATTGAGAAGGTACGCTTAACTGTAAAGCCTTTTACCATTCCTAATAATGACTTAATCATAGCCATATTGATTTTACCGAAGCTGAAGCCCATAACCTCAGGCTTGCCATCCTTTGAGCCTTGGGACATAACATTCTTGAAGAGCATAAGAAGCTTAACCATAGCGATTTTACCCTTAAGAGTGCTCATAATGTCACCGATGGTATCGTTAATTGAATAATAGCCGACAGGTGTATTGATTTCAAACCAGTTAATAACCTGATTTTCTTCTTTCATTATGTAAGCTTCGTTTGGAGTGTCAACCTTGTTGATTGTTGCGGTGTCTGTAAGGTCACCTGCTTTTGCTTCAAGAGTTGATGTGCCCTCGTTTTTAACCTCAAAATAGAAGAAGGGGAAATCTCCTTTTTTCTGTTTACCAACGCTTTCGCCATTACGGAAAAGCTCGACCTCATCACAGTTTGAATATACTGTAACCTTTGTTACATCCTCAACTCTGTCTATATATCTTTTACCACAGATGTGAACCATTGGTTCGGGATTGAGCCAGGCCTTGTAAGCATAGAAGGCATCTTTTTTGTACTGACGGTCAAAGGTCATAAGACCCTTGTGGTTCATACCGTTTTCGCCACCCTCTGCACGAGCATCAGCAGCAAAGTCAAACATATTCCATACGTGAGTTGCCCAGATATAAGGACGAACTGCAATTTGCTTAATAAGCTCTTCGTGGTAATATGCCTGATATTCTTCCGTATAGTCACCCTGAGTGGGATTTGATGTGTGCCAAT
The DNA here is from genome assembly GCA_045594685.1 of Acutalibacteraceae bacterium. Taxonomy (GTDB): domain Bacteria; phylum Bacillota; class Clostridia; order Oscillospirales; family Acutalibacteraceae; genus DTU089. The sequence goes on from JAZNYZ010000063.1 coordinate 25,135, forward strand.
CAAGTGCTTCGCAGCCATATTCGCTTAAACCGATTGCTTTATTGGGGTATTTCTTATGAAAATCATCAAACCATTTGCCGTTCATATCTGTTGTACCGCCGTACCAACCGAAATAGTGGTTATAGGAAAGTACATCGCTGATATGAACATATTCGCTGTCCATTGAGCACATTGTAACAGTTGCGATGGTGGTAAGACGAGTTTTGTCCATTTCGTGAACAAGATTGTTTAAATCTCTATGGTTTTTAATAAGGTGGGGGTCGTCAGCACCTGCAATGGTTATTTCGTTGGAAAGTCCCCAGAAGCAGATTGAAGCGTGATTGTAGTTCTGAGTAACAAGCTCTTTCATCTGGCTTATTGTGTTATCATAACCGCCTTCCATATGGCGTGAAATATAGGGGATTTCAGCCCAGATAACAAGACCTGCTTCGTCACAGAGGTCATAGAATTCCTGAGCGTGCTGATAGTGAGCAAGGCGGATTGTTGTTGCGCCAACTTCAAGAATAAGGTCAATATCTCTCTTGTGGTCTTCAAGGGTGAGGGCATTACCTTTTTCGGGATAGTCCTGATGGCGGGAAACACCGCGAAGAGGATATTCTTCACCGTTGAGGATAAAGCCTTTTTCAGGGTCAACGCTGAAGGTTCTGCAACCGAATTTAGTTGAAACCGTGTCAATGATTTCACCATCAAGTGAAATTGATGCTTTAAAAGTATAAAGATAGGGGTCTTTTCTACCGTTCCAGAGGTGAACATTTTCGATTCCAAGCCATTCTTTTGTTTCCTTTGTGGCAGTTGCGCAAAGACGATTATCGCCATCGTAAATTTCATATAAGAACATAGCATCGTCTGCAATTTTGGCGAATACTTCAAAATGAATTTCGGCATCATTGCCAACAATTTTCGGAGTAACCATAACACCGGGTGCACCATAGTAATCCAGGTCAAAATGAGAAGAGGGAACGCTGATGATTTTAACTCCTCTGTAAATACCGCCGTAGAAGGTGAAGTCGGCTGTTTGGGGGTAAACCTCTTCGTTAGGTGTATTATCTGCGCATACTGTTAAAATGTTTGTTTCCTTTATGTTGTCAGCAGGGATTTTTACTCTGAAACGGGAATAACCACCGTGGTGAACCGCAAGAGAAGCACCGTTCCAGAAAACCTCTGCGGAAGAGCTTACAGCATCAAATTCAAGATAGTTTTCTTCGCCTGTGAGTTCAGCTTTTGCAATTTCTTTATAGTAATAGCATTTCTGACGCTTATAATCATTTCCGCCGTCCTGACCGTCTTTCCCGTTCCATGTGTGTGGGAGATTGAGTGCTTCGGCATTTTGGGGAAGAAGTGCAACATCCTGTTTTTCATCCATAGTGAAAAGCCAGTTTTCATTAATACATTTTACTGCTCTCATTTTTTCTTTCCTTTCTTATATCAACTGAGTTTACTTCTTATTCTGCTGAATATTTTAACCTTTTGCTTTGATGGTGCAAAGAGGAAGAGAAGAGGGAATATTTCGAGCCTTCCTAAAAGCATATCCGCAATTAAAACAAGCTTTGAGAGGAAGCTGAATTCAGAATAGTTTCCTGTTGCTCCTACCATATTAAGACCGGGACCAATGTTATTGAGAGTTGCAATAACAGAGGTTGTGGTTGTTGTGAAATCAAAATTATCAAGTGAAACTACAAGCACTGAAGAAGCAAAAATCATAGCGTAAATGAAGAAATATGCAAATGTATTGCGGATTGTGTCATCACTTACTCTGTTACCGTCAAAGGTGATAATTTTAACGCTTCTCGGGTGAGAGATGCGGCGGAATTCTCGCCTTGCACTTTTTAAAAGAATAATTACTCGGGAAACCTTAAGTCCGCCACCGGTACTGCCGGCACATGCACCAACGCACATAACCGCAAGCATAATTATCCGGCTGAGTTCGGGCCATTGGTTAAAGTCTGTTGTGGCAAAACCTGTTGTGGTCATAACGGAGCTTACCTGGAAAGCAGAATGGTGAAGTGCTTCACCGAAGCTTGCAAACATATCCTTAACATTTATTGCTATAACAACAATTGCAGAAAGCATTATTGCAAGGTATGTCCATACCTCTTCACTTTTAAAAGCGTCCTTGAATTTTTTGCAAAGAAGCAGGAAATAAAAATTGAAATTAATTCCGAAAAGTGCCATAAATACGGTTATAACTCCCTGGCAAAAAACGCTGTATTCGGCAATACTTGAATTAAGAACACCGAAACCACCTGTACCCGCCGTGCCAAAAGTTATAGTTACACTGTCAAAGAGAGGCATACCGCCTATGAGTAAAATGATTATTTCAAGCACGGTAAGTGCTAAATATATTCCGTATAGGATTCTTGCAGTTTTGCTTGATTTTGGCACAAGCTTTGAAACATTGGGTCCCGGGCTTTCAGCTCTCATAAGGTGAAGGTCACCGCCACCACCGGCAAGAGGAAGAACCGCCATCATAAACACAAGAACACCCATACCGCCAATCCAATGGGTAAAGCTTCGCCAGAAAAGAAGACTCTTAGGAAGTGCTTCAACATCTGCAAGTATTGATGCACCCGTTGTTGAAAAGCCTGATGCAGTTTCAAAAAAAGCATCGAAGAAATTTGGTATAAATCCCGTTATCATAAAAGGAAATGCACCGAATATACTTATGATTATCCAGCAAAGAGCTACAGTAACAAAACCATCTTTTGAATAGAAGGTTTTATTTTTTGGCTTAAAAAGAGTAAGGACAAGTCCCGTCATCACACATAAGCCTATGCATATCAGATAATCTGCTATATAAACCTCTTTGTATATTATAGAACACATAAGCGGAAGTAACAATCCCACCGCTTCTATGATAAGTACTCTTCCGAGAGTTGATAAAATTAGTCTGTAATTCATATTAACCTCTATTTAAGAATATCGCTGATATCTTCAAATCCGTGCGAAGTTGTAACAACAATAACATTGTCGCCTGCTTTTATCACATCTTTACCATGAGGCATAAACACCTTTGTCCCCCTGTTTATGCAGGCAATAAGTACGTTTTGCTTAAGGCTAAGCTTTTCTAAGGTTATATCTGCAACAGGAGAATCTTTTTCAATTTTAAACTCTAAAGCCTCCGCCTTTCCATCTAAAATAAAGTGCATTGTTTCAATATTGTTGCCCAAAGAATTGTTGGTTGCCCTTACAAATCTTACGATGTATTCGGCTGTAATATTTTTAGGGTAAATTATTGCATCAAGATCAAGACCGTTGATAACCTCATCGTATGCAATTTTGTTTATCTTTGTAATAATTTTTCCGTCTGTTTTGCTCTTTGCAAAAAGGGAAAGCATAATGTTTTCTTCATCTATATTTATCAGCGTTACAAATGAGCCTGCACCTTCAAGGCCTTCCTCCATTAAAACGCGTGTATCTGTACCGTCACCATTTATAATTGTTGCCTTTGGAAGAAGCTCACAAAGCTCACCGCATCTTTTAGCATCTTTTTCAATAATCTTAACACGTACACCTGTTGTAATAAGCTGTTTTGCAAGATAATAGGCAGTTTCGCCGCCACCTACGATAGTAGTGTCTCTTATGGTCTGCATCTTGAATCCGATTTTTTTAAAAAATTCAGTTACATTTTCATATGAGCCTACGATGCTGATTTTATCTCCTTCTTTTAAGACAAAGTCGCCTCGTGGAATTGCTGCCTCTTCACCGCGTTCAACACCGCATACCAATATTTCACTTTTCAGCTTAGTGCTCATATCGGCAATTCTTAAATCACACAGCGGTGAGTCCTCTGATATTTTAAACTTTAATATTTCAACTCTGCCTTTTGCAAATGTATCTATCTGGATTGCTGAAGGGAACCTGATAAGACGGGCGATTTCAGATGCCGCCGCAAGCTCAGGATTAATTACCATTGCA
>JAZNYZ010000064.1:0-2597 GCA_045594685.1 Acutalibacteraceae bacterium
TTTTTATTGCGAACTTATCTTGCTGCGCCACCAGTTTTGTAGAAACTACAAAACTGGAAGCACGGACAAGACATTCTAACGTTATACGATGTTCAAAAGTCCGTGCTATCTCTCGGCGGAGCATAAGTACGGTTATTCACGTGAGCCTTTTTCGCTCGATGTTTATTTATTATATGTTTAATTTATTCGTAGAATTTTTTTATAAGTTCTAATAATTCATCTGCCGAAATTCCTTCTTCTTTTGCTTGTTTGCAGAAGTTTTGAACAAGGATTTCGGCATTTTTATTTTTGATGCTTTCTATTTGAGTTTGTTCTAACGAAGCAACAAAAGTTCCTTTACCAACGATTGTTTTTATAAAACCATCACGGTCCAATTCTTCCCACGCACGTTTTACTGGAATAACGCTGATTCTTAATTCAGAAGCGACGAATCTGATTGTGGGAAGTTGGGTTCCTGCTTGTAAAGAACCGTTTAGAACTTGTGATTTTATTTGTGAATAAATTTGCATGTAAATTGGTTCAGAAGAATTTTCTGAAAGAATTATATTCATTTTACAAGTCTACCTTTTTAAAGTTTTTACAAGAAACTTTGTAAGTTGCAAACCAACTAAGTGAATAAATTACAATTCCAACAAAAAGAATAATCAGTTTTAATCCTAAATCTTGCGAATTAGAAGAATCTAATCTTCTAAATAAATCAAAAGAAAACATATCTTTTATAATAAAAGGAACATCAAAAAGAATATAAAGCAAAAGAAAAGCAATTCCTCCAAGTAAAAACGGACCACCAATTTTTTCTGTTTTTTTGTAAACTTTTGTTATGAAAATAAAATTAAACGCTGAAATAACAATCAAAAGAAGTCCAAAAAAAGCTATGTTTGCATTAATTCCTGTTGGATTTCCGTCCGGGAAAAATTTGTTGTGTAAAAAAGCAAAAGGAATTGATAACAAAATAAAAACAATTTCGTAAAGTGCAACTAATAAACAGCGCGCTTTTACAATATTATTTTTGGAAATAGGCAACAAAATGTTAAAAAGTGAATCTTTATTTATTAATGAGTTATTAAAAATCCAAAAAACGCTTAAACACATATAAAAAAATCCGATGTAAACAGGATAATGAGGAATTAAAAGCATTGCAGCAAAACCCAAGAAAAAGTAATTAAGTGGATTTAAACAAAGATTTATTTCTTTATAAAGTAAATTTTTCATAAATTTCTCCCATAAAAAAAGTCAACGAGCAAGTCGACTTTCTGTATATAATTAAATAACAGCAAACAAAGCCTGTTCGGGAAGATTTGGTTTATAAACTCCTGTCATCCTTGTTGAATCAAACTTTGTTTTTGTACTGAGCAACGCCCATACAATTTCTGCTGTTTTTCTGGCTCCGGATATTATTGATTTTCCAGAACCTTTGTTTTTTTTCATATATTCATAACGCTGCATCATTCGCCAAGATTTGGTGTCCTTACAACGTCTCATTCCCATAAACAACTGTACGAATGCAGTCCTCAACTCAACCGGTCCATGTCTTGTAATGCTTCCATGGTGAACAGTCTCATTTGAATCTTTCACTTTTGGTACAAGTCCACAGAATGCTGCATATTTCTTAGAGTTTGCAAACCTTGAAATATCTTCTGTGTATGCTCTGATAATCCATGCTGTAATCTTTCCACAGCCTCGGATTGTCAAAAGCAGGTTTACCATATCATCATCTTTTGTCAGTTCTTCCAACTGCTTTTCGATTATCTTTATCTTTTGTGCAAAAGTGTCTATAATCTCTAACATCAGTTTTACTGATTGTGCCTCGAGCACGTAGTCGTTATTCGACTCAAGGGTGTCCAGAACTTTCTGGCGCCCTTTTTTGCTTTGTAAGCTTCTTGCCTCATCAGCAAGCCCTATACTTACCATTAGTGCGTGTATTTCGTTTTTTTGCCCAACCTGAGCTCGAACAAGTCTTTCCCGAGACTTTATTAGGCGTCGTAAGTTTTCTGTTTCTTTACTGCACAGGTAACTTTCAGGAAGCTTATAGTCTTTCAAGAATTCTGATAAAGTTGCCGCATCATGCTTGTCGGTCTTTGATACAGATTCATTTATGACCTTGAACTTCACTGTGTTTACTACTGTCACCTCGGCTCCAGCTTTTTCCATCTGGTTCTTGAAGTACTTCGTATTCCCTGTTGATTCAACAGCGAGTTTCACAACTGCTCCTGTTTCCTTGTAAAGTCTGATTCTCTTTGTGAACTCTGCGTATCCTGCTTCTGTTGTTGGATACATTTTGATTTCATTCAAAGATTCAGTTATTTCTTCTGTTCTTGTATGCACTGTGAATTGTGTTTTGTGCAAATCAACGCCAATGTAAAATGTCATTTGAGACCTCCGTTTTGATTCTTGCGGAAAGTCTGATAGGTTATGTGTTCCATTCTCCCATCCAATCCTCGAAGGACTACTGTATGATGCGGCTGAAAGCTCTTCATTCTCCCTTCCAGTGGTCTTTGCCTCTACTAAAAATGCCGAACTATCGCCTGGGTTCCGCTAAATCTCTTTAGCTTATCACATATCCTCTTGCTCGTTTACTTTTTTATCACGCCTCCCTT
>JAZNYZ010000065.1:0-32634 GCA_045594685.1 Acutalibacteraceae bacterium
ATTTATGTTAACCTCTTTAACAGGTAGCACTACTCAGAATGCGAACTGTTCAATTCAGAAAGAAGATAAGGAAGATATCAGCGCCATTATCGGTAGCGATGACTGGAGCAAGGCTTTCGGAATCGGAGAAGGTTGTAAAAATGAAATTGATATTTACTGCAAATTTACTGCAGGTCAATTAGGTGCAACTCAGGTTCTCTTCTCTTGATGAAATAAGTAAAAATAATTTTACCAAGCTCCCCCGGTTTGATTTTTCAAATCAGGGGAGCTTTTGTTAGTGAAAATCCTTTGAAAACAAAGGGGTTTTCAGTCAATAAATTGTCAAACAAATTTGTCGTAATTTGTTGATTTTTTTGCTATATTATAGTATTATATAATATGGTTAATAATGCGGTAGTTTTATCTTGTTTCAAGAGAGACTGCCATAGAAAATATAATCCGGTGAGGTTTAAGATATGCGAATTCTGCGCGGTAGCGTTTTAGTGCTTTTTGTAGTAGTTTTTATTGCTTTTTCTTTCATTTTTGTAAGAGAAAAAATAACTACTGATACAACAGTACCCGTAATAAATGTTGAGGGTGAAATTATTGATGTAAGCCTTGAAGTAACCGATGAAGAGCTTTTAAAGGGTATTTCTGCCTATGATGAAAAAGATGGAGATTTAACAAGCGAAATAATTATAGAATCCGTTTCAAGATTTATTGAGCCCGGCGTCAGCAGAGTTACTTATGCTGTTTGCGATAATGATAACAATATTGCAACTGCCACAAGAAAAATCAGATATAAGGGTTATAAATCACCTCGTTTCTCTCTCAGCGAAGCTCTTTGTTATTCTGTTTATGAAACGCCAAATCTTAAAAAGGCTATAAGTGTTAATGATAGCCTTGCGGGTGATATCACTGCGGATATGATTTTAACCAGCGAGGATTATACAAAATCCGTAACAGGTGTTTTCACAATCAATGCAAGAGTTACCACTGCCAAGGGTGATACAGCAACTCTTGATATTCCTCTCATTGTTGAGGACAGAAGTGAAGCTGCTCCGGAAATTAAATTGAAAAAATATCTCATTTATGCCGATAAGGGTGATGAAATTGATTTTGAGGATTACCTTGTAGAAGCAATTGACAGTGAGGAAAGAGATATTACCGATGATGTTACCATCGAAACAAAAATCAATATGAAAAAAGAGGGCACATACCTTGTTCATTATTATGCTGAGGACAGTAATGCTAACGAGGGTCACACAGTGCTTGTAGTAGTGGTTGGGTAATTAATTATGAACAGAAACAAAATTATAATTGAATGGCACAGTATATTAAAGGATTTAATTAAAAATCTTTGGGTTGTTGTGTTGAGTGTCCTTATAGGCTATATGGGGATTTATATTGTTGACACAATTGTTTATGAACCGGAATATACTTCCAGCGCAACCTTGGTTGTAACTACAAAGGGTTCAAGTAATAGCGCTTTTACCCATTTCGTAACTTCTTCGGAAATGGCAGATATTTATACCAATGTTTTTGTTGACCCTGTAATGAAAGATAAAGCCTCTGCTCATGCAGGTTATGATTATTTCAAAGGCAGAATTTCCGCAAGTGTTCTTCCTTCAACAAACTTTTTAAGAATCAGTGTTACCAGCGGAGATCCCCAAGCTTCCTATGACCTTTTGCAATCGGTTTTGGCGGTTTATCCCGAAATTTCAGATAATATTTTTGATGATGCGGTTATTAATGTTTTAACTCCGCCATCTGTTCCCCAAAATGCAACAAATGCGGTTTCAAGCACCAACACAACCATAATTATTTCAGGTATTGCGGTTTTAGTTATTTTTGCAATATTGGTGCTCTCAATTATGAGGGATACTGTTAAAAATACTGCCGCATTTGAAGATAGAATAGATGGTAAGCTTTTAGGCACAATTCCTCACGAAAATAAGAGAATGACTCTTAAAGATAAAATTAATAAAAAGAAAAAGTCCTTATTGATAGTGGGTAATGCTTTTATAAGCCTTAAATTTACCGAGCAATTTCATACAATTGCCGCAAAGCTGGAAAGAGAAAAGCATAACAGTAAAAGCAAGGTTTTCGCAATAACAAGTGTTGCGGAAAATGAGGGAAAATCAACGGTTTCTTCCAATATTGCCGTTTCCCTTGCTGAAAGAGGTCACAAGGTTGCTCTTATAGATTTTGACGGTAAAAAGCCTGCTCTATATAAAATTTTTGGCCAAAAATATAATGAGCAATCCGAATTAGGTTATTTCTTTAAAGAGGATTATGCAGGTGAGTTTAAATTCAGGCGTTTCAAAAAAAGCTCCTTGTATCTTGCCCTTAATACTATGCCTCATAAAGATTATTATGATTGGCTTCACAACGAAAAATGTCGGAATCTGATGGCATATCTCAAAGAAAATATGGATTTTGTTATTATTGATACCGCTCCCATCTCTGCAGATACCACTATCACCGATATGGGCGAAATTGCTGACAGAACAATTCTTGTTGTTCGCACAGATGTTGTTTCCTCACCTGTTATTAATGACACAATAACAACCATCGGTAGTGTTGGCGGAAATGTTATGGGTTGCATTCTTAACGATGTTTATCCCGATTTCACATTGTTCAGTATGTCCGGTGTTGATGAGGGTGGCTATAGATATTACGGTAAACATGGATACAACCGTTACAGATACGGCAAATATGGAAAATACAGTAAATATCACAAATATTCAAAATATGGTAAGTACAGTAATTATAAAAACATGACAGAGGATTAAGCTTTATGGCAAATGAACAAAAGAACTCAAACAAGGCGGAGGTTCATTTCAGAATATATTTAACAGACTTTATCAAAGGTGTTAAAAAGCTTTGGTTACTGTGTATTGTAATAGCATTGCTATTTGGCGGCGGTCTTGCTTTAAGAGGCGTTATGCAATACAGTCCCAAATATTCTGTTTCAGCAACTTTTGTTGTAAGCATGCAGAGTGTTTCCGGTGCAAACACAGGTCTTTCAAAATATTCTTATTCTTATGATACAACAACTGCAGAACGACTTGCATCAACCTTCCCGCACATTCTCAGCAGCAATCTTTTGCAGGAAATTGTTTGCACCGAATTGGGTGTTCAGGGAATGCCTGCGTCAGTTTCTGCCGAGGCAGTTAAGGGTACTAATATGTTTAAGCTGACAACTGTTGGCAGGGATCCACAGAAAACATACGACACCTTGATTTCTGTTATAGATAACTACCCGACCGTAGCTAAGCATGTTATCGGTAACATTAAAATGGATATGATTACATCGCCTGTTCTCCCCGCAAGTCCATCCAATTCTAAAGAAATTAAAGAAAATTTCATAACAGGCTCGACCTTTGGTTTGCTTGTGGGTGCGGTTCTGATTTTCTTATATGCTGTTTTCAGAAACACCATAAGAACAAAGGATGAAATTTCAACAGAGCTTAATAATACCGCTTTAGGCACAGTTCCGAGAATTGTTTTCAGAAAACGCGGTAAACAGACTGATACATCATTGCTTATAACAAACCCCAAAATTCCTGCAGGTTTTTCCGAAGCTGTCAGAGTTTTCAGAAATGTGGTTATAAATAGTCTCAAGGATGATGAAAAGGTTGTTATGGTGACAAGCACCGCTCCCAGCGAAGGTAAAACAACCGTTATTACAAACCTCGCTCTTTCTGTTGCAAAAAGAAAGAAGAATGTTCTTCTTGTTGATGCGGATTTGAGAAATTCAAGCGTTGCACCCTTGTTGGGTATTAATATGGAGGAGCTTGATTATCAGATTGTTGCCGATAAGTATGAAATTGCTTATGTTGAAAAATACAATATATCTCTCTTAAGATTTATTTTCAATGATGTTGAAAAAGATGGTTATCTTTCTACCGCTTTTGCAAAAAAAGTTTTTGATGATTTGAGAGATAAATATGATTACATATTTGTTGATACTCCACCTTGCGGTCTTGTTTCTGATGGTATGTTTATTGCTCAGGCAGCAGATGCGGCGATATATGTTGTTTATCAGGATGCCGTAAGAGTAGGGAAAATCAAAAGTTCTCTCAATAATCTGCTTTCCACCGATGTTAAAGTTCTGGGGTGTGTTCTTAACGGAACTATCGGCGGTACAAGCGGTTACGGCTATGGTTATGGTTATAAAAATTATGGATATGGCTATGGCTACAAAGGTTACGGCTACGGTTACAAAAAATATGGTTATGGCTTTGGTGAGGCAAAGGAAAAAACAGAAGATGAATAATTCCCTTGAAGCCATAAGTTAGGAGCTTTTTATGAGAATAATCCCTTTTAGCCCTCCGGATATAGGTGAGGAAGAGATTAATGCAGTTTGCGAAACCCTGCGTTCAAGCTGGATAACAACAGGTCCGAGAACAAAACAATTTGAAGCGGAGCTTGCGAAATATTGCAACACTGATAAGGTTGCTTGTCTCAGCTCTGCAACGGCTGCACTCGAGCTTAATTTGCGTATATTGGGTATTGGTCCCGGGGATGAGGTTATTGTTCCTGCATATACATATACCGCAACTGCATCGGCGGTTGTTCATACAGGTGCAACATTGGTTTTTGTTGATTCTCAACCTGATTCCTTTGAAATGGACTACCAAAAGGTTGAGGAGGCAATAACCGAAAAAACAAAAGCAATCATTCCTGTGGATATCGGTGGCGTTATGTGCCATTATGAAGATGCTTTCAGGGCTTCCGAAAATAAAAAGCACCTCTTTAAACCGGCGAATAAACTTCAGGAAGCAATCGGCAGAGTTGCTGTTGTGGCAGATGGTGCTCATTCCTTCGGGGGTATAAGGCATTGCCAAAAATCCGGTTCTATTGCTGATTTTACTGCCTTTTCTTTCCACGCAGTAAAAAATCTCACTACTGCAGAAGGTGGTGCGGCTACCTGGAGAGATATTGAAGGCATAAGCAACGAGGCTTTGTATAAACAATATCAGTTGTTCAGTCTGCACGGACAATCAAAGGATGCTTTTGAAAAAAATCAAGGGGCATCTTGGGAATATGATATCATAGGCCCTTGGTACAAATGTAATATGACTGATATTACAGCTTCAATCGGTTTAAAACAGCTTGAACGCTATCCCGAATTCAGAGAAAAACGCTTGAAGTATATCGAAAGATATAATAAAACCTGCGATAGCTTAGGTGTGCAGTATTTAAGGCACATCACAAAAAACAGTATCGGTTCAGGGCATTTGTATATTACAAGAATACCCGGAATATCTCCCGAACAGCGCAACGAGATAATTGATGCTATGGCGCAGAAGGGCGTTGCTTGTAATGTTCATTACAAGCCTCTTCCGATGATGACGGCGTATAAGAATTTGGGCTTTGATATTAAGGATTTTCCTAATGCCTATAATTTCTTTGCTAATGAAGTTACATTGCCGTTATATACAAGGCTTACTGATGAAGATATTGAATATATCTGCGATTGTTTTGAGGAAATAGTAAAAAAATATATATAAAATTAATGATTAAAAAGGGGGTAGGTAGTGTGCTTTGCAAATGGGAAGAGTTGCCTGAAAAATTGCAGATAGATTCTGTTAAGCCATATTATGACAGACTTGATTCTCACAGAGTTCAGTTAGCAATAAAAAGAACCTTTGATATTATAGTTTCTTTGTTTGGCATTCTGTTCTTTTCACCTGTTTTTCTTGTAACTGCAATTGCAATAAAGCTTGATACCCCCGGTCCCGTTTTTTACAGGCAGGAAAGAGTTACTCAATATGGCAGGGTTTTTAAAATTTTCAAATTCCGCTCTATGTCTGTGAATGCTGATACAGGTGCCAACCTGACTACAAAAAATGACTCCCGAATTACCAAAACAGGTAAAATAATCAGAAAATTGAAGATAGACGAGCTTTGCCAATTTATAGATGTTTTAATCGGGAATATGACTTTGGTCGGTACAAGACCTGAGGTTCAGGAGTATGTAAATGAATACACTGATGAAATGATGGCAACCCTTTTGTTGCCTGCAGGTATAACATCAAAGGCAAGCATTATTTATAAAAATGAGAGCGAGCTTCTGGAAAACGCCGAAAATCCCAAAGCTATATATTTGGAAAAAATATTGCCGGAGAAAATGAAATACAACCTTGATGGTATTGCAAAATTTGGTATAACAAACGAGGCAAGATTATTGTTTATGACTGTTTTTGCTCTTTTAGGAAAGGATTATACCGAAGAAAATATATCCGAAAAAGAAATGGCGGAGTCAAAATGAAAAACAATGATAAAAAGCTTGTTGCCATATTTACAAATAATGATGACGATATATATTGCTTCAGAAAAGAGCTTATAGAGGCAATAATCCAAGCAGGATATGATGTTTTGATTTCTTGCCCTTATGGTGAAAAGTTTGAATTGATGCGGGATATTGAATACATATACGATAATCCTGAAATTGACCGCAGAGGTACGAATATTATTGCAGATGGTAAACTGCTTTTGCACTACTTTAAGCTTTTAAGAAAATATAAGCCGGCAGTAGCTTTAACTTATACAGCTAAACCAAATGTTTATTGCGGTTTAGCAGCTCATTTTTTGAAAATTCCGGTAATTGCTAATGTTACGGGGTTTGGAAGCGTTTTAAAAAAAAGCGGATTTGTTCAAAATTTAGTAATGCAGCTTTTTAAATTTTCATATAACCGAGCAAATTGCGTTATGTTTCAGAATGAAACTAATATGAACCTTGCTGTGAAAAATGGTATGGTGAAGGGCGATATGAAGCTTATTCCGGGTTCAGGTGTGAATACCGAAAACTTTGTGTTGCAAGAATATCCTGAAGGCGGAAATGGTTTGGACGGTGCAACTGTTGTTTTCAATTATGTAGGCAGAATTCTTGAGGATAAGGGTGTTGAAGATTATATAGCTGCAGCTAAAATAATCAGAAGCAAATATCCTGCAACTGAGTTTAATATGCTGGGTTTTATAGAAGATACCGAAGCGCATTACAATGAAGATTTAAAAAATCTAGAGTTAAAAGGTATTGTTAGATTTCACGGAAGTCAAAAGGATACTAAACCGTTTATTAAAAGAGCACATGCTATTATTCATCCTTCTACCTATGGAGAGGGTATGAGCAATGTTCTTCTTGAAAGTGGTTCTTCGGGAAGACCAATTATTTCAACAGACAATCCCGGCTGCAAAGAAACATTTATTGATGGTGAAACAGGTTTGTTATACCAAGGCGGAAATGTTGATGAACTTGTTAAAAAAATCGAACAATTTCTTGCCATACCCAATGAAAAAAGAAAAGAAATGGGTATAAAAGGCAGAGAATATATAAAAGAAAATTTTTCAAGAAATATAGTTATAGACGAGTATTTAAAAAAAATAAACGAGCTTGCATAAAGCTTTACAGGAGCGTTTTATGGGTTATAAAGATTTAAAATTCCCCGAAAATTCATTGTTTTTGGTTACAGGTTGTGCAGGGTTCATAGGTTCAAATCTTTGTGAAGCCATTCTTAATATGGGTTACAGAGTTCGCGGACTTGATGATTTATCAACAGGAAAGCAAAAAAATGTTGATATGTTTTCAGATAACCCCAATTATGAGTTTATAAAGGGCGATATAAAAGACCTTGAAACTTGTATGAAGGCATGCGAGGGTGTAGATTATGTTCTTAATCAGGCTGCTTGGGGCAGTGTTCCCAGAAGCATTGAAATGCCTCTGTTCTACTGCAAAAATAATATCGAAGGTACGCTCAATATGCTGGAAGCTGCAAGACGGTGTGGCGTAAAGAAATTTGTCTATGCTTCAAGCTCGTCTGTGTATGGCGATGAACCCAATCTTCCTAAAAAAGAGGGGAGAGAAGGGAATCTTCTTTCGCCTTATGCAGTCACTAAAATGTGCGATGAAGAATGGGCTAAAATGTATACAATGCACTATGGTCTTGATACATACGGAATGAGATATTTCAATGTTTTCGGAAGACGTCAGGACCCGGACGGTGCTTATGCGGCGGTTATACCAAAATTTATAAAAATGCTTTTAAATGGTGAAACGCCAACAATTAACGGTGATGGTAAGCAAAGTCGGGATTTTACATACATTGAAAATGTGATTGAGGCAAATCTTAAGGCTTGCTTGGCATCTCACGAGGCGGCAGGTAAGGCTTATAATATTGCTTTTGGCGGAAGAGAATATCTTATTGATATTTATTATGGCTTAACCGATGCTTTGGGCTTGAAGCTTGAACCCAATTTTGGACCGGACAGAGCAGGTGATATCAAGCATAGCAATGCTGATATTTCAAAAGCCAAGGAGCTTTTAGGTTATGACCCCGAGTGGTCTTTTGAAAAAGGTATTAAAGAGGCTATCGAATGGTATAAGGAGAATTTGTCTTGAAAGGCACAGTAATTTACTATGGCGGATTTGCTTTGCCTGATAAAAGTGCATCAGCAAATCGTGTGGTTTCAAACGGTAAATTGCTTGAAGCCTTAGGCTATAAAACGATTTTCTTGGGTGCCTGTTATGATGCAAAGCATTCAGAATTGTGGCAGATTTCTGAAAATATGTTTGAAGAACCACATCCCGCAACAACTGTAGAATGGGTAAAGCAGATTTTGAGCTTTTCTAACCTGAAGAAGCTTGCGGATGAATGTGAAAATCTTAAACTGGTACTGCTATATAATGTTCCTTTTATTACCCTTGTGTTAGCAAAAAAACATTTTTCAAAAAATGGAATAGAAGTTGCTTACGATTGTACGGAATGGACTCAATTTACAGAGGGTTCTCTTTTGAAAAAAATCTTTAAATATGCGGATGAGTTTTTTGTAAGGCGTTTTGCTCATAAATTTGCAGATAAAATAATTGTTATCAGCAAAATGATGGAAAAGGCGTATGAAACCAACGAAAATCTTTTAAAATTGCCACCGCTTGTTGATGTAAATGATGAAATTTGGCATCAAAAAGTTGAAAAGAATAAAGATGAGTTTGTCTTTTGCTTTGCAGGTTTTCCCGGTGGTAATAAAGATAATCTTGATAAAGTAGTTAGAGCATTTGAAAAACTTGTTCAGGAAAATACCAAGCTTAAAATTGTAGGCTTATCTGAAAAAGATTTTTTTGAATTGTATCCTGAAATAAAGAAACTTGATAATAAAAAAATTGAGTTTTTAGGCGAACAAACACATAAGAATTCAATAAAAAATATACTGAGTTGTGATTGTTATATATTTATTCGCCCGTCAGACAGACGAAATAACGCAGGCTTTCCTACAAAATTTGTTGAAAGTTATACTTGCGGAGTACCGATTATAACAACTGATGTCAGTGATGTTAAAGAATATATTAGTCTTTCCGAAGGTAGCATTTTATTAGAAAATTGCGAAATCGAAAAAATACAAAAAGCTATGGAAACTGTTTTAAAAAAAGGTAAAACAGAAAATAAGTCTGCATTGAAAACAAATTTTCATTATGCAGAATATTTAGAGGAAACAAGGCTTTGGCTTAATTAAAAAAGGAGGTTGCTATGGTAAAAAAAGGTTTCAATTACGGAACAATTCAGTCAATTGCCGTAGCGTACCTTACTATCTGGTCCATATCACCACCTTTGGAGATTGATTTAATTTACAGAGTTATAGCAGTCGGTGCTTTGGTGGTATGGGGTGTTTGTTGGTTACTTCGAGAAAATCCGATTGTTCTTGATAAAAATCAGTTGCTTTCAATACTCTTTTTATTTACTGTAATTGGGGTTACATTTATTGATAACGGAGATTTCAGAGGAATTCTGAAGCAGATAGCATTTTTTATGCTGGTGGTTTGCTTTATACTTAACAGTTATTATAAAAATCATTGGGATGAGCTCAGGTGGTTGATTCCCGTTGTATTGATTCTGTTTATTATTTTTAATTATAAAACTGTTCAGGCACTTATTGAAGACCCTACAATTGCAAGGCGAATTGTTCGTGATGATGAAGAAACTTATCAATATCTTCGTCAGGGTGTCGGAGGGTATAGTCTTGTTTATCCCCAGGTTTGTGTTTCTTCAGCGTTTTTTCTTTGGATTTTTAAGGTGTTTAAGCAAAACAAAGTGTATTTTGCAATAGGTGTTGTATGGGCAATAAGCCTTTTGCAATTAATTTCAAAGGCCGGCTATTCAATTGCTATTTTCACAACATCAATGGGGATAATTTTATTGTTGCTGTATAAAGGAAAAAGCGGAATGAAGGCATTTGTTGTGGCAATTGTGATTTTCGCTACTGTTATGCTTTCTATATTGTATTTTGACGCTTTCAGAGAATGGCTGTTGGAAATTTTTGATGGTACAGCTGTTGCAAGGAAAATCAATGACCTTGTAGCATCAGGTGAAAGCGGTTCCGCAGAGGGTTCTATAGATGCAAGAATCAGAAGATACCAAGGAAGCTTGAATGTTGCATTAAAATATCCGATTATTGGTGCTTTATGGCGTGATGGCGGAGGCGGACATTCTGCTCTTTTAGATACCTTTGCAAAATACGGTTTATGGGGCGGATGGTTTTTTATAAAAGCCGTTTATTCAGTGCCTAATTACTATAAAAAGAAGTTTGATAATCCTCTTGTTACAAAAATGTGCAATGCTTCGCTTGTTTGCCTTATGATAGTTACACTTTTGGATGCTGTAACTTATTCGTTTTATTGTATGATTTTGTTTATTTTGCCCCTGCTTTTTGAAGATATAATCAGATGGGATGGAATTGAAAATGAAAATTCTGTGGACAGTTAATTTAATACCCGTTAATGTAGCTTCAAAAATGGGGATTCAATCTGATGTTTTAGGCGGCTGGGTAGAGTCAATGGCAAAGGAATTGATAGAATTCCCCGAAATCGAGCTGGCAATTGCCTGTAAGTGCGAAAATGGAGAAGCTTTTGAAGAGATTATTGATGGTGTGCGATATTATAGTGTTACATATACGCCATCAACCTCTTGTGAGGAGCTTGAAAAGCGTTTTTCAGATATCATAGAAAAATTCAAGCCTGATTTGATTCATATTGAAGGAACGGAATTTTTACATGCAAAAGCAGCTCTTGCTGTTGGAGAAAAATTAAACATTCCGACGGTAACATCAATGCAAGGTATATTAAACGGACAATATAACTATCAATGCGGTCAGCTTCAGGTTGATGATTTGATTTTTTCAAAATCCATAACAAATATTTTGGCAGGTCTTTTACTTCATTTCAGAAAAACAAAATGGTATAAAAAAAGATTGGCTCACGAAAAAGAGGTTGTTGAAAAATCAAAATATATTTTAGGTAGAACCACTTGGGATAGAGCGCATTCCTACTCATTAAATCCCGATGCAAAATATTATTCTTGCAACAGAGTATTAAGAGAGCCTTTTTATAACGAGAAATGGAATATTGAAAAAATTGAAAGACATTCAATATATGTTGGTAATGCCTATTATGCGTTAAAAGGTTTTCATTTTGTGGTTGAGGCACTTCCTCAGCTTATTAAAGAATATCCTGACATAAAGGTGTATGTAGCCGGACATAAGCCGTTTACCGAGAACGATAAGAGAGCGTTTTTCAAAAAAGGTTACGGAGCGTATCTGAAAAATCTGATTGATGATTTGGCAGTAGGTGCTTATATAGAGTTTACAGGACCTTTAAAAGCCCAAGAGGTTGCCGAAAGGCTTTCAAAAACTCACGCTTATGTTCTTTGCTCAACTGTTGAAAACAGTCCTAACACGTTGGGTGAGGCTATGCTTGTGGGTACGCCTTGTGTTGCTTCCTATGTGGGTGGTGTTTCTGATATGGCGGAAGACCATAAGGACGCACTTTTCTATAGAAATGACGATCCGTCACTTTTAGCGTGGAATATAAAAAAGATTTTTGATAATGATGAGTTAGCTCTTGAACTTTCTGAAAACGCTCAGAAAAAGGCAGAAATTACACATAATCCTAAAAAAAATGCAGAGCAACTTCTTTCTGTGTATAAGGACATATTAAAATTTAACTAAAGGTGGTGAAGGTATGAGCTATGCTCCCGTTGCGATGTTCGTTTATAACAGAGCAGACCATTTTAAAGAAACTTATGAGGCTTTGGCGAAATGTAAAGAAGCCAAAAACACGGATTTAATAGTTTTTTCAGATGGTGCTAAAAATGAAAAATCTGCAGAAGCGGTAGAATCAGTTCGCACCTTTGCTCACGAAATAAAAAACAAAAAAATTTTTAACAAGGTTACAATAATTGAAAGCCCTCAGAACAAAGGGCTTGCAAAATCAATTATTGAGGGTGTTACAAAGGTTTTAGATGAATATGGTAGGATTATAGTTCTCGAAGATGACTGTGTTTGTTCTGAAAGCTTTCTTCAATATATGAACAGGTGCCTTGATTTTTATGAGAATAATAAGGAAATCGGTGCAATTTCCGGGTATGCTCCTGCAATAGATTTTCCTGAAGACTATAAAGAAGATATTTTTACTGCTTTTCGTTCTTGCAGTTGGTCTTGGGGAACCTGGAAAGACAGATGGGTAAATGTTGATTGGGAGCTTAAAGAGTTTGCTGACTTTTGCAAGAACCCCAAGCTTATAAAAAAACTTAATTCCAATGGTAACGACAGATTTATGCGCCTTTATCGGCAGACAAAAGGAAACGGAAGCTCATGGTCAGTTCGATTCGGTGCCCATCTTGTTAAAAATGATTGGTTAACGGTTTACCCAAGATATTCTTATATAAAAAATATCGGATGCGATGAAAGCGGTGTTCACAGTAAAAGTGAAGATGCCGAGAAAATGGCGGTAGATTTAAGCAAGGCCATAAAAGAACCCAAAATCACTAATATAGAATTAAATGACAGAATTCAGAAGACAATGAAAAAGCATTATTCTTACGGATTTGTTTCTGACATAAAAAAGTTTATTGCCACAGCAATAATAATATTAAAGTGCAAATTAAAAGGTTGAGTGTATGGAAAACGGCGGTTTAATCAGCGTAATTATTCCTGTTTATAATGTTGAAGAATATCTGAGAGAATGCATCGACAGCGTTCTTTCCCAGACTTACGAGAATTATGAGATAATTCTTGTTGATGATGGTTCAACAGATAATTCAGGCAAGATTTGTGATGGATGCGCTGAAAAAAACAATAAAGTTACTGTTGTTCATAAAGAAAACGGTGGACTTTCCGATGCAAGAAACACAGGGTTATCACTTGCCAAGGGTGAATACATTTATTTTCTTGATAGTGATGATTATATAATTCCTGAAACATTTGCAGAATTAGTTTCAGTTATAAAAAAGGATAATTCAGACTTCGTTTTTTTTGATGCCAAGTCTTTTGAAGATAGCAATAAAGGTTTCAATATAGAACAACGTTATGTTAGAAAAAAGAAATATGAAACCGCAAAGGGTGAGGAGGTTTTAATGAAACTTCTTGATAACAAAGAATATCACAGCTCCGTTCCCCTTTGCTTCATAAAAAAAGAACTTTTGGAAAAAGAAAAGTTAGATTTTATAACCGGAATTTTTTATGAAGATACTATATTTACTTATAAGCTTTTTATGTTAGCAAACTCGGTTTCTTATTGTTCAAAATCGCTTTATCACAGGCGCTACAGAAATGCCTCTATAATGACAACTAAGAAAAACAAAAAGTATTTTGACAGTATTTGCAGAGTGTATGAAGAAGTTTCGGATTTCTCCGAAAAAGAAAATATAGTTCATTTGGAAGTAGCTCAAAAATATATTGCCAGATGTGCATTTAATGTATTTAATAACTATGAAAAGTTAAACCGAGAAGATAAAAATAATTCTAAGAAGCAATTAAAAGAAATAAAAAATATAATTTTGAAAGACGATGCCTACGGTAATAAGTCTTTAAAAATGCGTTGCTATGGTAAGGCTTTCTGGTTTATTTATAAAGTGTTTGAAAAAACAGTAGGAAGAATATTCAAATGAATAAAAAAGTTTTTATGGTTATGCCTGTTTTAAAGGGCGGGGGAGCAGAAAGAGTTGCTTCCATTCTTACAAATGAATTTCATAAAAATGGTTATACTTGTGAATTTCTTTTGACATCTTGCAATAAGGATGAGGTTATGAGCAGAGATTTGGATGAAGAGATTCCCGTTACCATATTGCAGGATTTTTTTGAGGAATCTGTTTCTGATATATTCTATAAGCTTTTAAGATTTGGAACCTCTTTGCTTTGTAAGCCTTTTGAAAAAGTAAAAAAATCTGTGCCGGTGGCATTCTCCTATCTTTCTTTTGTTGCAAACTATTATAAGGAAATTAAAGCATTAAAAAAGGTGCTCAAAGAAAATGATGATGCAACAGTTGTAGCATTTTTGCAGCCAACGATACCAATGGTGCTTTTAGCAGGGCGAAAAACTAAAAACAAAATAATTGTTTCCGAGCGTGGCGACCCTAAAAGATTAATGAAGCACCGCTATGGTTATAGCTTTATAAAAAAATATTATGAAAGAGCAGATAAGGTTGTTTTTCAGACAGAGGATGCTAAAAATATTTATCCTGAAAATATTGCATCCAAAGGTACAGTGATTTTTAATCCCATAAAAGAAAATCTCCCTGAAAGATTTTTCGGGGAAAGACATAAGAATATAACAACATTCTGCAGGGTTTCATATCAGAAAAATTTACCTGTTCTTGTTAAAGCTTTTTCAGAGGTTCATAAGGATTTTGAGGATTACAGACTCCGTATAATCGGAAACACTCAAAACGCAGATGATGAAAAAGCCCTTAAAGAAACTGAAGATTTAATTGAAAGATTGAATATTGCAGATTTTGTGGATTTTGAGCCCTTTTCACTTAATGTTCACAGTGAAATAATTGAAGATGCAGTTTATGTGAATTCTTCCGATTATGAGGGAATGTCTAATGCTATGTTGGAGGCAATGGCAATTGGTATGCCCGTTGTTTGCACAGATTGCCCCATAGGCGGTGCAAGTGCAGTTATAAAAGATGGTGAAAACGGAGTGCTTGTCCCTGTTGGAGATGTAGAGAGTTTGACAGAGGCAATTAAAAGCGTTATTTCCGATAAAGAGTTATCCGCAAAGCTTTCAGAAAATGCCGTAAAAATCAAGGACGAGCTTTCTCTTAGTAATATTGCAAGGAAATGGATGGAGTTGTTATGAAAAAGAAAAAGCTTCTCATAGTGGCTCATCACCTTACAATCGGCGGGGTGCAGAAATCTTTGATTGCAGCACTTAAGGTTCTTGATTATGAAAAATTTGATGTTACTCTTTATCTTCGGAAAAACAGAACGGATTTGCTCCCTTTTGTTGATGAAAGAGTTAATGTAATAATCAATGACGATAATCACCATTATTACAGGAAGCCCTACGCAGTATTTTTGCAAAGTTTAATTGCAATTTTCAATCTTTCAGGCAAAAAGGAAAAGGCGAAAAAATTTAATCAAAAGCTTTCAGAGCTGATTCTAAAATGGTCAATGGCTTATGAGAAAAAACGCTTTTTCAAATCCGAAAAATATGATATTGCAATAGCTTATGTTCACGGCTATCCTGCACTTTTTGTGGCGGAGTGTGTTAAGGCGGATAAAAAGTTTGTTTTTTATCATACAAGCACTGACGAGCTTCACTCTATTCATGAAAGAATCATAAGTGAATTTGACAAAATAGTTGCAATTCATAATGAGCAAAAAGAACTAATTAAACAATGGTATCCTGAAATTGCAGATAGAATTACTGTTGTTGAGAATTATTGCGACAAGGCTTTAATTGAAAAGCAGAGCAAAGAATTTGATGTGGGTAAGCCTGAGGGCAAAACAGTTTTATGTTCCTGTGGCAGATTTTCACCTGTTAAGGGCTTTGATTTAGCTGTTAAAGCGGCGAAAATTTTGAAAGAAAAGAATGTCTATTTCCTTTGGTATTTTGTTGGCGATGGGCCGGAAAGAGCAAATATTGAAAATCTTATAGAGAAATATAATCTGCAAGAAGAAATTATCATAACAGGTATGCAGAAAAATCCATACCCCTATATAAATGCGTGCGATGTATATGTTCAGCCCTCGTATGAAGAGTCTTTAGGCTTAACAATTTTAGAAGCACACAGATTATGTAAGCCTGTTATAGCAACCAAAACAATGGGTGGATTTAAAACGATAGAAAATGAAGTTAATGGCGTTTTGTGTGAAATAAACGCTCAAGCAATCTCTGATTCTATTGGAAAATTAATTACAGATAAAGAGCTTTTTGAAAATATAAAAACCAAATTAAAAAATATTGATTATTCCGAAGAATTAGAAGCATATAAAGCCCAATGGCAAAATCTTTTAAAGGAGTGAAAGTAATGAAGTTCAGCATACTTGTTCCGGTATATAATGTTGAAAAATACCTCGAACAATGTGTTGATTCATTACTTTCTCAGACCTATAAGGGTGAATATGAAATAATCCTTGTGGATGACGGTTCAACGGATTCTTCAGGGAAAATCTGCGACAAATATGCAGAAAAGTTTCCTGAAAAAATCAAGGTTGTTCATAAAGAAAACCAAGGGCTTATTTCTGCAAGAGATGCAGGTATAAAAGAGGCAAAGGGTGAATATTGCCTTTTTGTTGATTCCGATGATTTTGCAGAAAATAATCTGTTGCAGGTTGTAAATGAAGAAATTGAAAATAGCAATAATCCTGATATGGTTATCTACTCTTTTCAATACTATGACAACGGCAGAATCATGCAAAGGGATACAGATATTCCAACCGGTTATTTTGTTAAAGATGAAAAACATATTTTTTATAATATTCTTATTAGCGGAAATTTGTATACACCCTTATGGACTAAAGCTGTTAAAACCGAGATTTTGAAAAACGACCCTAACGACTATAGTAAATATTACGGCAAAAATATGGGTGAGGATTGGCTCAGGTCAATATACATTTTCACTGCCGCAGACTGTATAGCTTGTAAAAATACGCCTTTATATAATTACAGAAAAAATCCCGAAAGTATTTCAAAAAGTTTTTCTGTCGAGGAAATCGGAAAATTTAATATGCTCCATGTATATAATCAGTTTTTAAAATACCTTTCAAAATGGAATATGGATGATAAGGAGCATATAAATAAGTTAAAAAACCGTTTCTTCGGTGAGACTATGTATAATTTTGCAAACTTTTATGAAAATTCAAAAAACAGCGCCGAAAGAAAAGCTATAGTGGACTTTGATTGGGATTCATTTTTACCGGATGATTTTTCAGTTGAAGAATTAAAAAATGGTGATTCATATTCTTTGGTTTTATATAAAAAAATCAAAGAAAAAGATTATCGTTTTTTGAGATTTCATTTTTTGAAAAAAAGAATTTATAAAAAATATAAGGAATTTAAAGCGAAAATTGTTTGTTGAAAATTGAAAGCAGGTGGGATATTTTATGAAAATAAGCAGCGGTTTGGTTTCTATAATTATGAGTAATTATAATACCCCAGAAGAATATTTGAGAGCCTCGATAGAAAGTGTTCTTAATCAAACATATAAAAATTTTGAGTTTATAATTATCGACGATTGTTCAACA
Source organism: Acutalibacteraceae bacterium (assembly GCA_045594685.1). GTDB lineage: Bacteria > Bacillota > Clostridia > Oscillospirales > Acutalibacteraceae > DTU089. The sequence goes on from JAZNYZ010000065.1 coordinate 17,506, forward strand.
GATAATTCCTTAGAAATTATAAATTCCTATAAAGACAAAAGAATCATAGTAATAAAAAACGATGAAAATTCAGGCATAACAAAATCTCTAAACAGAGGCTTGAGCATTGCAAAAGGTGAATTTATTGCCCGAATGGATGCCGATGACATTTGTTTGCCAGAGAGGTTTGAAAAGCAGGTGTGTTACCTGCAAGAACACCCGGATACAATTGTTTGTGGAACCGGTGTTGAGTTAATTGGCGATTGGCAAGAACGACACTCAAATAAATTTATTTGCCGAGAAATCCCCGAACAGGATTTATTTAAAATATATTTGTTATTTGGCAACTATCCTAACATAGTCCATCCTACGGCAATGTTTAATCATAGAATAATTAAAGAAAACAATATAAAATATGATGAAAAATATCCTGTTGCCCAGGATTACAAAATGTGGGTGACTTGTTGTAATTATGGAGAATGTGCAAATTTGAAAGAAACTTTGCTTTATTACAGGGTGCATAATGGAGCAGTCTCTAGTGGCAAATCTGATAAGCAACGTGATTGTACGATTTTGAATATGAAGGAACAGCTTGAATCCCTTCATGTTGAGCTGACTTCAGAATATGAAGATATACACTATAATTTTTTATTAAAAAGGCAACCCTACGATTTACGGTACCAAAAATGGTTAGAAACTATTATCTTGCAAAATAAAAAGTATAAGATATACGGGCAAAAAAAATTAGAAGAAATTTTGTGGGGGAAGTGGGTTGAAACCTCGTACTTTGCCTTGACAAAAGAGCGAAATCTATTAAAAATCATAAAAATATTGTTTAATATTCCGCTTAAATATTGGGGCGAAATTTTAGTAATCAAAAGAAAAAGAGTGAAAAGGATTAGATAGTCTTATTGTGTTTAGAGCGCAGAAAGGGTTGTTGAATAATGAAACATATCGTGTTTGTTATTGGAAATTATAAAAACGGGGGAGTAGCTCGGCGCTCTACAACTATTGCAAACCAATTTGCTAAAAAAGGATATAAATGCACAATTTTAGTTACAAAAGATATTGCATCAAATGTATTTTTTTCAATTGAGGATAATGTTGAAATTGTGCTTTTGAGTGAATATGCAGAAAGGTGTCGTAATTCGTATATTTCAAGTACAGAAAAGATTGTAAAAAAGAAAATACGAATACTAAAAAAACTGCAGCATGCTACAGTTTTTTTCAAGGTCTTAAATGAATGCGTATCTAGAAAAATAAAGATGTTACGAGGCGGACAAGAATTATCTATATATGTCTCAAATAACAAAAAGAGTATATATGTACCATTTGGGTGGTATTGTACAGCTTGTTTGTATGAAGCTTCCAAAGGAATCTCGTCCAAAGTTATATATGCTGAAAAAAGTTCACCGGAAGCAGAGTTTTTGTTTGATTTTAAGTCGAAAAAATACTTTTTTAATATAGTTTCAAAGGTAAATGGAGCTATTATGCAAACACATGAAGAACTGTTATTTTATAAACCTTATTTGAAAAATGGTGTTGTTATACATAATCCGCTCAGAGACGGTTTGCCAGAAAAATATATAGGAGAACGACATAAAGCTATAGTGAATTTTTGCAGAGTATCTTATGAAAAAAATTTACCTTTACTAATAGAAGCTTTTTTGATTTTTAAATCATCTCACCCGGAATATACACTTGAAATCTATGGGAATACAGTTGAGGATGCTGAGGAAGCGCTTTTACAAGAATTAAAAAAATATGTTTTTGAAAGAAATCTTGAAGAGATAATAAAGTTTTTACCACCCAGAGCAGATGTTCTGGATGCAGTTAAGGATTGCACAATGTTCGTGTCCTCATCAGATTACGAGGGCTTGTCAAATTCAATGCTTGAGGCTATGGCAATAGGACTACCTTGTGTATGCACGGATTGCTTGGGTGGTGGAGCAAGAGAGCTTATTGCTGATGGAGAAAATGGATTGCTTGTGCCAATGAAAGACCCTAAAGCGTTGGCTGAAGCGATGTGTCGTATGGCAGATGATAAAGAATTTTCAAAGAAATGTTCCGATAACGCAAGTAAAATAAGATATGAACTTTCCGCAGAAAATGTAGCTGCTAAGTGGATAGAGTATATAGAAAGTGTTATTTAAAATTCATAGGAGATATATAAATGGTTAAGGTCAGTGTTATTGTTCCCATATACAATGCAGAAAAATATCTTGAACAGTGCCTGGATAGCATTGTGAACCAGACTTTAAAAGAAATTGAAATTATTTTAATTGATGATGGCTCAACAGACGACAGTTCAGAGATTTGCCAAAAATATCTTGCTGATGAAAGAGTTTCATATTACTATAAAGAAAATGAAGGTCTTGCCGCTGCTCGTGATGACGGAATGTTGAGAGCGACAGGTGAATACATAGGCTTCGTAGATTCGGATGATTGGCTAGAGCTTAATATGTATGAAAAAATGTACGAAGCTGCAAATAGCAACAATTCTGATGTGGTTTTTTGCAATTGGATAGAAAATGATGATAGCCACCGCTTTACACCATTAATGGAATGTGGACTTTATAACAGAGAGAAAATAAAAAAAGAAGTTCTTCCGAAAAGCCTCGCCTATATTGATGAGAATGGTGTGAAAAGAGCGATAAGATGGTCAAATTGTCTGCGTATTTATAAAACAGCAATTTTAAAACAAAACAATATAAGGTTCGACCGCCGGTTCAGAAGAAGTCAGGATTTGCAATTGACTTATGAAGCAATGCTTGTGGCAGAGAATTTTTATTATCTCGGTAATGATTATCTTTACCATAACCGCGTGGTTGGTGATTCTTTATCAAGAGGCTATACTAAAAATATGTGGAAATTATATGTTCCTCTTATAGAAAGGCTTTATAAAGATACTGAAGAATTCAAAGAGATTGATTTAATGCCTCAGATGCATTTAAGAAACTTTTTCTTTGTAACGGAATGTATAGATAACGAGTTTAAACCACTTTGTACAAATAGTAGAGAGAAAAAAATTGAGATTGTAAAGGCGATAGTTAATGACCCATTATGTGAAAGATTCTATGGTCAGATTCCCATAGAAAAGCTTAATCCCGTATATAAAAAATACTATGAATTAATTCGTAAGAAAAAAGTAGAAAAAATATTGGCTTTAATTCCTAGATATAGAAAGAAATTAGAAAGAAAAAAACTGATTAAAAAACAATTAAAAAGAAAAATTATGGATTTCCTCACTGAGAGTGCTGTTGTAGGAAAAGTTTATAAAAAGATAAGAGGTAAAACTTGATGAAACAAAGAGATGATACAGAGATTTTCTCTTATGAATATAAGGGTAAAGAATATATTTATTCTATACCAGACACCTGCTTTGATACCCGTGACGGCGGAGAGCACTATAATTTTTGTGTGAATGTTCGAAGCAAAACCGGAGATTCCAAGAATTTTCAGGTTCCGTTCCGCCTTTCTGCTGACGAGCTTTATTTGGCTCAGTCAAAGGTTGAAGAAGGCATAAGAAAATTTGCGGACGAAAATTGAGCCAAAATATAATCGGAGTAAAAAAATCAGGTCTTTGATATAAAAAGAAGTAGAGGTGAAACGCATGAGACACATCGTTTTTGTTATAGGTAATTATAAAAACGGCGGTGTTGCCATGCGTTCAACAAATCTTGCTAACGCCTTTGCTGAAAAGGGATATAGCTCAACTATTCTTATTACGGGTTCAATATCTGATGACGTTTATTTTAAGCAGCACGAGAATGTTCAGATTGTTTCGCATTCCGAGTATACCAAAGAGCATAAATGTGATAAAAAAGTCATTAATTATCAAAAAAAGCAGCAATTAAAAATTCGAATTATAAAATTGGTTAGATATGCAACTCGTTTTTTTAAAAATTTTGATTCAACCTTGGCTGAAAAAATCAAAAGTATACGCAGGAGCCAAGAATTAAGTGCTTTTGCATTAAAAAATCAGGAAAGTATTTATGTACCGTTTGGAATTGCTTGCTTTGAAAAAACATTTTCTGCAATCAAGCCTTTTGGTTCTAAAATTATATATGCAGAGCGTAATGCTTCTGAGGTTGAGTTTCCCAAAGAAGCGGATAAAAGAAACAGGTTAATTGACCTTGTGTGTAAAGCTGATGGCGTTGTTTTGCAAACTAAGGATGAACTCAGCTTTTATGGCGATAAATTAAAAAATCCCGTGGTTATTAACAATCCCGTTAAAGCGGATTTGCCCGAGAGATATATTGGCGAAAGAAGAAAAGTGATAGTCAATTTTTGCCGTGTGTCGAAGCAAAAGAATTTACCGCTTCTTTTTGAAGCAATGCAAAAGCTTCACAAGGATTACCCTGAGTATGTTTTAGAAATTTATGGAAATACAGTTGTAAAGCAGGAAGAAGAGCTTTTAGAAGAATATAAGAATTTGGTTCAAACAATGAATGCAGAGAGTTACATAAAGCTTCTTCCACCGTCAAAGGATGTTCATCAGCTAATAAACGATTGCGCAATGTTTGTTTCTTCTTCAGATTTTGAAGGTCTCTCAAATTCTATGATAGAAGCAATGGCTATGGGTTTGCCTTGTGTTTGTACCGATTGCTTAGGTGGCGGTGCAAGAGAAATGATAACTGATGGTGAGAATGGCTTACTCGTGCCAGTTAAAGATTCAGAGGCTTTGTACCGTGCAATGAAAAGGTATATTGAAGAGCCTGAATTAGCAGAAAAATGCTCTGTCAATGCAGAAAAGAAAAGAGAAGAGCTTTCCTTACCAAAAATTGCAGAGAAGTGGATTGAATATATAGAAAATGTTATTTGAAAGAGGATTTTATGAAAGGTGCTTATACAAAACGAAAACTGAATAAGCTTTGGAAAAATTGCAAAGAAAAAGCCTTTTTATTTTGCTATGAGTATAAACGTTTTTTTGTAAAACGCTCAATCAAAAGCAGGAATTTTACAATAATTTCCAATAACTGCTGGGCAGGGAAAGTGTATCAATACCTTGATATGCCTTATCTGACCCCCACTGTTGGATTATATTTCTTTGCTCCTGATTATATTAAATTCGTTTCGGATTTGAAAAAATATCTAGATACACCTTTAAATTTCATAAAACCCGAAGAATCAAAATATTTTGAGGAACTAAAAATCAGAAACCAATTGGACAAGCCTATCGGTATACTTGATGATGTAGAAATAGTTTTCTTGCACTATAAATCTCGAGAAGAAGCTCTTGAAAAATGGAACAGAAGAAAAGAACGAGTGAATTTTGATAAAATTCTTTTAAAATTCGCAAGAATGGATTTATGTACCGAAAAAGAAATGCAAGAATTTGACAATTTGCCTTTTGAAAATAAGGTGCTCATAAATAACCAATTACCCTTAAAATATAAATGTGAGGTATATTGGAATGGTGCAGGGGATGAACGAAGTGTCCATCGAGATACAGAACCATTCCCCGGGAATATAGATTTGAAAAATATACTTAAAAATATAGAGTAAAAGGATTTCTAATTATGTTTTTGATTGAAAAACTATATCAATTTAAAAAATGGATTTCAGAGAAATATAAAATGTATTTTACCATTGAGGGTAAATATACGTGTATATTGCCCGATAGGATGTATCTTAAAAAGGTATATAAAGCAAGAATCGGGAAAAAGCTTAACTTAAAAAATCCTAAAACATTTATGGAAAAGATGAATTGGCTTAAACTTTATGACAGAAATCCGTTATATACAATAATGGCAGATAAATATAAAGCCAGAGAATACATAGCAGAAAAAGTTGGAGAAGATTATCTTGTTCCGCTTTTAGGTGTATGGGATTCTCCCGATGAAATAGATTTTGATTCCTTACCCGACCAATTTGTTTTGAAATGCAATCATGATAATGGAGTTATTATTTGTAAAGATAAAATTCAACTTGATATTGATAAAGTAAAAAAGGAACTTGCAGCAAGACTCAAAAGAGATTACTATAAAAAGTTGAGAGAATGGCCGTATAAGAATATACCCAGAAAAATCATTTGTGAGAAATTTATACAAAATGAAAAAGGAAAACAACTTTTAGATTTTAATGTTTTTTGTTTTAATGGTGTTCCTAAATTTATAAAAATAGGTACCAAGAGCGATGTGGGGACATTAAGGAAAGATTTTTATGATCTTGAATGGACGTATCTCGATTTATCGACTGGAGAAAAAGCGGGAAATATATTCGAAAAACCTGAGTTTTTTGAGGAAATGATAGAGGTCGCAAAAATACTTTCACGGGAAATTCCACATTTACGAGTTGATTTTTTGGTTAATGAAGGTGATTTGTATTCAGGAGAACTTACGTTTTATTCGGCTGGTGGTTTTATGAAAATGCATCCAGAGAAATGGAACGATATATTAGGTTCTTGGATAGAATTACCTAAAAAACGTAGGAGATAATTATGAAACTTATTGAGAAATTCTATGAAATAAAAAAAAATCTTTTAAAGAATTTAAAACAGTTTTATATGGATTACTTTACTATTGAAGGTACATATACATCATTATTGCCTGATAAAATATATCTGAAAAGGCTATACAAAAAGAAAACAGGACAAGATTTGAATTTGAAAAATCCTGTTACATTCAATGAGAAATTGAATTGGCTTAAGCTTTACAATAGAAGACCTGAATATACCATGATGGCGGATAAATATCGTGTTAGAGAATATATTAAAGAAAAAATCGGAGAAGAATATTTAGTTCCTCTTCTTGGGGTTTATGATAAGGTAGAAGAAATTGATTTTGATGATTTGCCCAATCAATTTGTTTTAAAATGCAACCATGATTCAGAGGTTGTCATTTGCAAAGATAAAGAGAACAACGATTTTATGTGTAAAAAAGGTAAGCTTAATAGTATCGAAGAGGTAAAAGCCTATCTTGAAAAAAGACTTGGTATCAATTTCTATAAAGCGAGCAGAGAATGGCCTTATAAAAACATCAAAAGGAAAATTATATGTGAAAAATTTCTATCAGATGGTATTCACAGCGATATTGTGGATTACAAAATCCATTGTTTTAATGGTTGTCCTAAAATAGTATATGTTATTGACAATAAAGATGGGAAAAAATTTTTAGATTATTTTGATATGGAGTATGATCATTTACCAATTGTACATGAAGTATACCCGAATTTGTCGTCAGAGGACAAATATATTCCGCCTGAAAATTTTGATTTGATGAAGAAAATTGCAGGTCAATTATCGGAGTCTTTACCATATGCAAGAGTTGATTTGTATAATATACACGGGGGAATTTTATTCGGCGAAATTACATTTTTTCCAACTGGTGGATTTGCAACTCTAAATCCGCAACAATGGAACTATACTTTTGGAGAGTACATAGAACTACCCAAAAAGAAGCACAGAGCACGATAAGCAAGGAGAATATGTCTGTATGCAAAAAAAGCATATCGTTATAGTAACAACAAATTTTGCAAACGGAGGAACAGAACGCAGAGCATCAGTTCTTGCTAATGAATTTGTAAAAAACGGTTATAAAGTTACATATCTTGTTATGAATAAGATTTATCCTGATGTTGTATATAAACTGCATAAGGATATTGAGCTTGTTTGTATCGGTGAATTTTTTGAAAACGATGTTGCTATAAAGGAAAAACAGCAAGCAGAAATATGGAAAAAGAAAAAAAGTAAATATTTAAGAAAACTGCATAGAATTGTAAAATTATGCAGTTTTGATGACGTTAAAATAAAGAGTCAAAAAAATAGTTTGGAGAGATTTGGTGCAATTCGTGCATTTGCCTTATATAATCCAAATTCAATATATATTTGCTTCGGTTTGGGTAATTATGAGAGTATATATTATGGAACATCAGGTTTGAAAAATACACTCATTTACACTGACGCAAGTGCACCGGATTTTAGGGCTGAAGAAAAGCGTTACAGTTATTTCAAAAAAGTTCAGTCAAAAGCATTAAGAAAAGCAGATTCTTGCGTATTTCAGACCTCTGAACAAAGAGATTATTATGGTTCTTGTGTAAAGAAAAACAGTACTATTATTAAAAACCCGTTAACTGCAAAGCTTCCTGAAAGGTTTGTAGGTAAAAGACAAAATATAATTGTTAATTTTTGTCGTGCACATCCTGTTAAAAATTTAGGTTTGTTAGTAGATGCTTTTGCTCGCTTTTCAAAAAAACACCAGGATTATTCTTTAGTTATTTATGGTATCACATGTACAGAAATCTCATTTAATTACAAGAATGAGATTATACATAGGATTAATGAGTTGGGCATAAGTGACAAAGTGGCGTTTTTAGATGCGGTTCCGGATGTACATGAAAAAATAGCGGATTATAGTATGTTTGTTTCTACCTCTGATTCTGAAGGTCTTTCTAATTCAATGATAGAGGCTATGGCTATGGGGCTTCCATGCATTTGCACCGATTGTTTAGGTGGTGGCGCAAGAGAGATGATACAGGACGGAGAAAATGGATTACTTGTACCCATAAAAGATATTGATGCTTTATATAGAGCTATGTGCAGAATGGTGTCTGAAGAGGGTTTGGCAGAAAAATGCAGCGAAAATGCATATAAAGTCAGAGAAGATCTTTCTGTTGATAGTATCGCAAATCAATGGATAAAAGTGATAGAATCTTTTTAAAAAGGTGATTGAATTATGTCAGAACAAAACTGGTCAGTTGTTGTAGATAGTAAAACTAAAACAAAAGTTGATATAAAAGAGCTTATAAAAAGCAAGGATTTAATTTTCCTTTGGGTTCGCAGGAATTTTGTTTCACGCTATAAGCAGACTATTCTGGGTCCTGCCTGGGCAGTTATACAGCCTTTTTTTACAACGGTGGTCTATTCTATCTTTTTTGGTAACATAGCCGGTTTAGGCGCTCAAGGTGTACCTAACTTTATTTTCTATTTGTGCGGAAATATTATCTGGACTGTTTTTTCGGGTAGTCTTAATCACAATGCAAATACCTTTATTACCAATAAGCATATATTTTCAAAAGTGTATTTTCCCAGATTGATAATGCCCATATCTACTGCAATTTCTCAATTTATAAATTTTGCAATACAGTTTTTCTTTATGCTGTGTTTCCTTATTTATTACTCTGTAACAGATGCTGGTGTTGCTCCGAATATCTATGTTTTGATGATGCCGGTAATACTGATTCAATTGGCAGCACTTGGTATGGGGTTTGGTATAATTATCTCTTCCTTAACTACCAAGTATAGAGATTTACAGATGGTTGTTGGTTTTGGTGTAAGTCTTTGGAGCTATTGTTCTCCGGTGGCTTATGATATGTTTAGCATGGATGCATTGATGCCCGGCAGCAAATATTATTATATCTACATGTTGAATCCTGTAACACCCTGTATAAATATTTTCAGATATGCATTTTTAGGTATAGGTGAAATTGACTGGGTTTATTATGGAATAAGCTTGCTTGTTACAATTGTAGTTGTTATTTTGGCTGTAAGGGTGTTTTCCAAGGTTGAAAAGAATTTCCTTGATACCATTTAACAGAGGTGAATTATGGAAGAATTAGCAATAAGAATAGAAAATGTTTCTAAAGAGTATAGATTAGGAGCAATCGGTGGAGGAACACTCAAGGCTGAAATTCAGTCAAAAATTGCAAAGCTTCGCAAAAAGGAAGATCCTAATCTTAAAATCGGAGAAATTAGTTACGACAAAAACGAAAAATTTCTTGCTCTTAATGATTTGTCTTTAGTTATAAAAAAAGGCGAAGCCATCGGTATAATCGGCCATAATGGTGCAGGTAAATCTACATTATTAAAACTTATATGTCGTGTAACAGCACCAACCAGCGGCAAGATTTTTATAAATGGAAGAATTACCTCTATGCTTGAGGTTGGAACAGGCTTTCACGAAGAATTAACCGGAAGAGAAAATATTTACCTCAATGGTGCTATTCTTGGAATGAGCAAGGAAGAAATAGATAAAAGATTTGATGAAATAGTTGAGTTTTCTGAGGTGGGACAATTCATAGATACACCTGTTAAGCGTTACTCAAGCGGTATGAGAGTTAAACTTGGCTTTGCAGTTGCGTCTCACCTTAATTCGGAAATTATGATAATGGACGAGGTTCTTGCTGTCGGTGATGTTAACTTCCAGAACAAGTGCATCGAGAGAATGAAAAAGGTTGCTAATGAAGAGGGCAGAACAGTTCTTTATGTTAGTCACAATATGGCAACAGTCAAAAGTCTTTGCGACAGGTGTGTGGTTTTGAAAAAAGGACAAGTAGAATTTGTGGGACCTGTTGAGGAAGCTATCGGTGTTTATGTTCAGAATGAAAAGCTTGATAATACTGCATTTTTTGATTTAACAAGTTTTAAACGTTCTCCTAAATGCAATGCTAAGCATAAACTTAATAACGTTGAGTTGCTTAATGCTGATATAAATGTATTCAATTATGGTGATACTGTTCGTTTTCGTATGAATTGGTTTTGCAAAGCTGATACAAAACGGTTAAAACTGAAGTTTATAATTAAGGGTGTTGATCTTACACCTGTTGGGATTTGCTTAATTGGCGATGTTCCTTTTAAAGAAGGCGAGAATTCTGTTGATTTTGAATTGGACACATCTTTTTTAGTTCCGGGTAAGTATTCAATAGAGCACATTTTCTATGATGAAGATGAAAGTGGAAATGTCGAATTCTATGATAGATATATTTGTATGAGACTTGAAATAGAACATTGCGAAAAATCAATTAAACTCAAACACTGGTTCAAGGATTGGGGTAATGCAGTTATTCCTTGTGTTGAGCAGGTTCAAGGTGAATAAAATAATCATTAATAAAAAAATCGGAGAGTCTTTATAAATGACCGAAAGCGTTTTGAATAAAAATGAACAGGTGCTTCTGGATTTGCTTGGGAATAATTTGTTTTCCGCAGGCAAGTCCATTGGTGCCGTTTCTGTGGATTGGCGATTGGTCTGGTATGAGGCGTATATGCAAGGGGTTTCTTTGACCGCCTTTGCAGATTTTCCCGAGGAGCTTACAGCGTATGCGGATTTTTCAGGAATAAGAAAAAATCTGCAAGTCAGGATGTCAGATAACCTTGCAGTAAATAAAAGTCATTTTAAAATTCATAAGCTTCTGACTGATGCTAAAATCCCCTATGTTGTTTTAAAGGGTCTTGCATCTGCTCTTTATTATCCTGATTTTCTTTTGCGGTCTATGGGTGATGTGGATTTCCTTGTGAGCGGAGCGGATTTGAATAAAGCCTGCAAGGTGTTAGAAGAAAATGGTTTTAAACCATCCGATAAATCCCACGGCGACCATCTGGTATATGCTGACGGTGTTTGCCGATATGAGCTTCACACCGAACCTGCGGGTATGCCCAAAGGTGAAGCAGGGGAATTGGTTAAAGGCTATTTAACTGATTTATTGGAAAAAGCAAAAATTCAAAACACTCTTTTCGGTGGAATTTGCGTTCCTTCGAATTTTCACCATGGGTTGATTATATTGCTTCACACTTGCCACCACTTAACAAGCTCAGGTGTTGGTCTTCGTCACCTTTGCGATTGGGCGGTTTTTGTGAATTCCGTTTCTGATGATGAATTTTGCAATTTATTTGAAGATAAATTTAAAAAAATAGGACTTTGGGAATTTGCTCGGATTCTTACAAGAGTCTGTGAAAAATATCTTTCATGTCCTGCGAAAGCTTGGGTAGGCAAGGTTGATGAAGCCTTGGTTGACGCTTTAGCAAAGGATATTTTTGAGGGTGGAAACCTTGGGCAAAAAAGTGACGACAGAAGCCACGAAGCAATGATTTTAGCCCATTACGGTGATGAAGAGCATAAAGATAAAAGCAATTCCAAAAGATTTATTGCTTATGTAAATCAAGCAGTTAAAAATAATTGGAAAAGTGCAGAGAAGAATAAGCTCCTTTTACCTGTTGGCTGGTTTTATTTCGGTGGAAGATATGTTTTCCGTTCATTAAAAGGTGAAAGACCGAGAATAAAGGTTAACAACTTTATAAGCGAAGCAAAGCAAAGGAAAGAGCTTTTTGATAGTTTGAAATTGTTTGAAAAAGAATAAAGGGGCTGTAAAAAAACGCAAGTTTTTTTGCAGCTCCTTTTTAGGGGATAGGAAAAAAGATGCAGAACGGACAAATCGAATAAAAACAAGGCTTCAGTCTTGTTTTTGCTTGCCCGAAGGCGTACATAGGTACGTCGAGTGGTGAGATTTGTTCGTAGCATAAAACGAAAAATTTTTTGCAATTTTAGTTTTTTGATAATTTATAGGGGTTCTTACAGCTATCTACACTGTAGGAACCCCTTGATCTATATAGTTTTAAGGTGACGGGAGTCGAACCCCGTACGCCTAAAATTTAAATCTTTCGGCACATTAAGCCGTTTTTTGTCTTGTTATAATGATTGTAATTAGTCGAAACGCAGTTGCGTTTCGAAAAGCCGACTTTATCGGCTTTTCGCAAAATTGTTTTTCGTAAATACAATTTTGCATTACAGTCATTGAAAGGATTATAGTCGAATTTTCGAAGAAAATTCGATACCAAATATATGATTTGGTATCGAAACAGTGTAATTTTACACTGTTTCGACTAACTATAATCGTTATACGTCAGTATGACTGCGCCAAAGAAACACCTTACTGTACCAAAATCTTTACAATTTTAGGTGCAAGCAGTTTTGTAAGACAAAAAATTTTCAGTAACAAGGAAAAATTCGCAGGAATACTGACGTATTTCAAGAGTTTTGACGATGTTAGTGGGAATTTTTGTCTTCCAAAACCGTGCGGTGTTAAACTTTTGTCGCCTTGTATTTTACAATAAATGTAAGGTTATGTCAATCAAAAAAGCTGTTTATTTGCAGTTTTCTAAGACTTTTAAAAGAATTTTAAAGGTTCTTTCAGTTGAGTCAATAGAAAGCCTTTCTTTTACTGTGTGAACGTCGAACATATTTGGACCGATTGATATGCAGTCAAAGTCCTTTATTTTAGATGCAAACACACCACATTCAAGACCTGCGTGAATTGCCTCTACTTTAAGAGCTTTACCAGTTTCTTTTTCATAAATCTCTTTAAAAAGACCTTGTAAAGTAGAGTTACTGTTAAATTCCCAAGATGGATATTTGTCAAAGGTTGTACATTCACAAGGGAGAATACTGAAAAATGTTTTTAATCTCTCTTCTAAAGCAGAAAGAGCACTCATTTTATTGCTTCTTAAAGAGGTTTTGAGCTCTGTGCTATTTTCATTTGTAGCTAAAATTCCTAAGTTGAGTGAGGTTTCAACAAGACCATTGATTTCAGCACTCATATCTAAAACACCGTTTGGCATACATTCCAAAGCGTAAATAATAGCATTTGCACTTTCTTTGTTTATTGCTTTGAATTCTCCGCTTTCAAGTATGTTTATCTGATAATCAAAGTATTCTTCTCTTGCTGTGATTTCATCTTTTATAATTTTAAGATACTCTGTGGCTTCCTTGATAAAGTTATCTTTGTTACTTACACAGAGGTTTATTTTACAAAGATTTGTAATTGCGTTAGTTTTGTCGCCACCATTAATGCTTAATAAATTGAAATCGGTTGTTTTAAGATGATTTAAAACGCGACCTGCAAGAATATTTGCGTTAACTCTGCCTTTGTCAATTTCAATGCCTGAGTGTCCACCCTTAAGACCTTTTAAAATTAACTCAATTTCAGTTCCGTTTACAGCTTCTCGCTGAAAATTGAATGTTGCTAAGAAATCAGCACCACCAGCACAGGAAACTGTCATCGTGTCATCTTCTTCAGAGTCTATATTAATCATTCTTTTTGATTTTAAAACCGATGTGTCAAGAAAATTTGCACCAACCATACCAGTTTCTTCGTCTGTTGTGAAAACTGCCTCAATAGGTGGGTGTGTGTAGCTGTCACTTTCTAAGATGGCTAAAACACAAGCTACTGCAATGCCGTTATCTGCACCAAGAGTAGTGTTCTTAGCTTTTATAAAATCACCATCAATGAAAATTTCTAATGGGTCATTAAAAAAATCTATATTACTGTCTTCGGTTTTCTGGCAAACCATATCGAGATGACCTTGCAGAATAATTGGCTCTGCATCCTTTAGGTGCTTTGTTCCGTCTTTATAAATTACTACATTGTTTGCATCATCATGGTAATATCTGAGGTTGTGCTCTTTAGCGAAATTTACGCAAAAGGAAGCAATCCTCGTCATATCACCAGAACCATGTGGAATTTTTGTGATTTCTTCGAAATAATAAAATACTCTTTCTGGTTGTAAGCTTTGTAATACTGACATAATTTAATTCCTTTCAGGTTCGTAGTTAAATACAGGCATAAGCTCTAATTTGAATTGATTGATTCTGTGAAGATAATCTATTCTTTCTTTTGTTTTTACGTCTTCGCAAATGCCTGTTCTTATATATTTATCTAAAACAGCATAGGTAAAGCCTAAGTTATCTTCATCGGTTTTACCCTGAAGACCATCAATAGGTGTTTTTTCTGTGAATTTGTCAGGAAGCCCCAATGCTTTACCAACTGCCTTAACCTCTTGTACTGTTAATTTTGAGAGTGGAGAAAAATCACCGACGCTGTCACCATAACGTGTAGAGTAGCCGACCCAGTCCTCCGAAAGATTACAGGTGTTTGCAACTCTGCCATTTACACTCTGGCTTACTGCATACACGCAAGCCATTCTAAGTCTTGGTGGAAGGTTGGTTAATGCTTGAGCAGAGAGCTCTACATCGTTATTTTTAAATTCATTCAAGAAACCGTTAAAGGCATCCTTTATATTTATTGTTACAGATTTTATACCTAAAAATTCAACAAGGTCCTTTGAAACATCAATGTCGAATTGTTCGCCGTTTGGCATAAGCACTCCGACAACATTTTCTTTGCCCAAAGCTTCTACTAAAAGCGCTGCAACAACTGAACTGTCTTTACCGCCTGAAATGCCAAGCACGCCTTTACAGCCTTTGCCATTTTTATCGAACCAGTCTTTTATCCATTCAACAATATCATTTTTTACTTTTTCTGCATTAAAATCCATTTTACTCCCCAGTTTTTTATAAAAATTATAATTACTATAACATTTTAACTATTTATTGTAATATTTTCAATATTATTTACAAAAAAATGTTGAAAGAATTAAAG
>JAZNYZ010000066.1:0-40187 GCA_045594685.1 Acutalibacteraceae bacterium
TAGCTAACGCTATGATATCTGCTACGCAGATGATATACGCTTCGCGTATGAAGGGAACGGATATTATATCATGCTTGCGCAGGCAAGTATATCATACGGCAACGCCGTATATCATATTGCGCCAGCGATATATCATTGAAAGGCGCAGCAAAGCGTGATATAATCTGTTCGAAAAACAAGAATTTGTAGGTGAGATAATGATTGTTTTAATTACAGGAGCATCGCATACAGGCAAAACTGCACTTGCTCAAAAACTGCTTGAAAAATATAAATACCCCTATCTTTCAATAGACCATCTAAAAATGGGTTTAATTCGTAGCGGCAACACAGAACTTACCCCTATGGATGATAATGAATTAACCGAATACTTGTGGCCGATTGTTCGTGAAATAATAAAAACTGCTATTGAGAATAATCAGAACTTAATTGTTGAAGGTTGCTATATCCCGTTCGATTGGCAAAAGGACTTTGACTCTGAATATCTTGAAAACATTAAATATTTCTGCCTCGTAATGAGTGAAGAATATATCAGAAACCACTTTGCTGACATAAAGAAATATGCAAATACCATTGAAAACCGTTTGGATGATGAATGGTGTACAATGGAGAGTGTGTTGGCAGATAATGCAGAAATGTTAGCCCTCGCACAGAAGTATAATGTGAACTATATACTCATTGAAGATAAGTACGAAATCAATATTGATTTATAGAGACAAATTCTAATTTATCGAGTTGTTTTAATATACTCAACATTTTTCCTTAGTATGAAAAACAATTTTTACAATTTTTCTTGCGAAAAACTATTGACAAAATAATGTAAATAGTGTATATTTATGTCCGTTGCGAATGAGCAACCAAATGGGAGCATAGCTCAGCTGGGAGAGCATCTGCCTTACAAGCAGAGGGTCATAGGTTCGAGCCCTATTGTTCCCACCAAAAGGTGGCCCGGTAGTTCAGTTGGTTAGAACGCTAGCCTGTCACGCTAGAGGTCGACGGTTCGAGCCCGTTCCGGGTCGCCACTTTTATTTGCCTCTGTAGCTCAGTTGGTAGAGCAGAGGACTGAAAATCCTCGTGTCGTTGGTTCGATTCCGACCGGAGGCACCATGAATGAGTCTTTATGACTCATTCATTATATGCGGATGTAGCTCATCTGGTAGAGCGCCACCTTGCCAAGGTGGAGGTAGCGAGTTCGAGCCTCGTCATCCGCTCCAAAAATAAAAGCACTTCTTCGGAAGTGCTTTTATTTTTGTGTTTGTGTCCGTAAGGACACAACTTCGTTTATCTGCTTCAGCAGATAACTTCATTTGAGCATAAGCTCAACTTCATTTTTTGACTGACACAAAATGGTGTAAACTACAAGTTTAATGAAGTTTCGTACCGAAAATGAAGTTGAAATATATTTCAAATGAAGTTGCACCTGCGGTGCAAAGGTTATTATTTTTTTACTTTTTTGCTTGTTTTTATTGTTGACTAAACCAGTAGAAAATGTTATAATTCAATCAAGAGGTGATTTTGGTGAAGAAATTAAGAATTGTTTCAATTGCATTATTAATTGTTTTGCTTTTTTCTTCTTGCAATATAACAAAAAACGAAAGCGAGCATCAAGAAATAAAGAACGAGATTATTTCATATAACAAAGATGAAATGTTTAGAATTTCTTTAGTTAAAGCAGGGCTTGAAAATGTTTTTATTCAAAAGTCAACTGGATTTGAAAAATTAGATAATGAATCTGATTGGTGTCAGGTATTTCTTTTAGGTGATGACCGTTTTGAGCAGTCAAAACCTTGCGATTATTATTTAGCTGTATTGAGTGGAGAAAAGGTATATTTAAAAGATTTAGCTGAATGGGAAAACCAAATGTCTTATGGCATAAAACTTGAATTGTGTGATTTTGATGGCGATGGTGATAAAGAAATATTATTGCAACAAACAGTTGCTATGAGTGGTGGAGCAGGTCAATATTTGTCTCGTGTTTTAGATTTTGAAAATTATGAGTTTGCTGAATTATTTTCCGATTCTCAACCACTATATAACGGTAATAACAAAACTACAGGCTTTTCAATAGAGATTTTAAAAGGAAATAAATATAAAATCAGTAATAGCATTACCGATTATAATGAAATATTTGATTTTAAAAATAAGCCTGAAAAGTATCTTAAGGGGTTATATGATGAGAACGGAGAAGTAATTGAACGAAAAATTTTAGTTGACAGTTTCTTTGATTTTATCCCCAAAGATATAGATAATGATGGTGTCTATGAAATTGTTTGCCGTCAGTATGTTTCTTTAATTGGTCATTCAGACCATTTAGGAAACGCTAAAACAATTCTTAAATATAATAATAAAACCGCTTCGTTTGAAATAATAGATGCTGAGTTTGAGCCTTATGAAGAGTGATAATTTATTTATATACTGTTGAAAACCTAAAACAACTGTGATATAATTTTATCATTGTAAATTATTTCTTGTTTCGGGGTGTATTTTAAATGTCAAAGTGGATTGATAACAAAACAGTAATCATCACAGGTGCTTCAAGCGGTATCGGCAAAATGCTTGCTGAAAGACTTATGAAGGAGCACAACTGTAAAGTAATCGGTGTTGCAAGAAGCGAAAAGAAAATGATTAACTTCGTTGAAGAGCTTGGTGATTATGCAAAGCTTTTTTCATATAAGCTTTTTGATGTTTCAAGCTATGATAACTGGCAGAGCTTCCACGATTGGCTTGTTGAAAACGATATAAAACCGGATGTTCTTATCAATAACGCCGGTGTTCTTCCTCGTTTTGACAGACTAATGAATTATACTAAGGAAGAAATTGACGAATCAATCAATATTGACTTCTATTCTGCAGCATATTCTTCAAAAATTATGCTTCCGCTTCTTCTAAAAAGTGAAACTCCTGCAATTGTAAACGTAGCCTCATCTGCAGCTCTTATGGCACTCGGCGGTACATCGATGTATTCTGCAAGTAAAGCAGCTGTTAAAGGTCTTACAGAGGCTATGAGAGAAGAGCTCAGAGGCGAAGCTTACATAGGTCTTGTTTGCCCCGGATTTACAAAAACTGATATTTTCAGGAATCAGGGCGAAACCAATGGTATGGACCTTATTAATATGGTTTCAACTCCTTGTGATAAGGCTGTAAACAGAATTCTTAAGGGTATTCTCAATAAAAAGTCATATATCGTTGTTGGGTTTGACGGTAATGCTATGGGCAGGTTTAACCGACTTATGCCTGTTCAGGGTTCAAGACTTTTCAGTTCTGTAATCAAAGCATTTAAAATTGACCTTTTTGCTTCAACCTTCGGTTATGAAAAGAAAGGCGATAAAAAATAATTAAGTAAATGGGATGTAAAAACGAAAAGCTTTTACATCCCATTTAATATTAAAACTCCATATTATTGATAAATAAATCGCTGAAGACTGCATTTGTTGATAAATCAATATATTCTGCATTTTTGATATAAACAGATAAATCATTCTGCTCACAGGCATATTTCACTGTACCAAGCAAACTGCTGTTATTTAAAACAACTATTTTATCTTTTAATTCGTTTGGTAATAATCCTGTTATTACCGCATTTTCAATATTGATTTTTGCTGAAAATCCGCCTGAAATAAAGAGGTTTTCAACATCAGAGAAAGATATCGTCTTTTCTTTTAAAATCGCTGAAATGCCCGAATAAACGGCAGATTTGGCGAGCTGGAATTGTCTTATATCTTTTTGCGTTAATTTAACAGTATCGGTTATGAAAAATTCTTCGTTTTCTATATATCCTGTTTCATCAATTATGCCTTTTTCGAGTAAAATTGATATTATATCAATAAGACCTGTACCGCAAATTCCTTTGGGTGATATGTTACCGATTGTTTTAAAAGTACCGTTAAGTGAATAAGAATAAATTGCGCCATCTGTTGCACTCATACCGCAGGTGATATTTGCACCCTCGAAGCAGGGTCCTGCAGCCGCAGAAGTGCAGTAAAGCTCATTCTTATTATAAAGCACAATTTCTGCATTTGTTCCAAGGTCAACAAGCAAGTTATATTTGTTGTTTTTGGGTGTTTCGGCATAGTTTATTCCTGCAACCAAATCTGCACCGACAAAGGCAGAAATGCAGGGGAGAGAAACAACCTTTTCAATATTCCTTAAACCTGTTTCATCGCCATTCATTTCTTTACTTTCAAGAAAAACAGGTGTGTAAGGTGCAACTCCTATTGAAGATGGGTCAATACCGAAAAATATATGAAGCATAGTTGTATTGCCAGAAACATACATTTTATTTACAGGATTAATATCAAATTCATCAATCATCCTATTGATTTTATCAACTAAATAAGTTTGTAAATCAGTAACACCATTTTTGTTGCAATATTCAATTCGTGTTAAAACATCACCGCCAAAGGCTCTTTGTGGGTTTGTGGCGGTTTTTACTTTTATAATTTTATTTTCATCAAGCGAAACGAGGGCGAGAGCAAGAGTTGTAGTGCCGATATCAAGGCAGAAGCAACAGTTTTGTGTGATTTCACCGTTTTCGCTTGCTCCTGTGTCTGAAAAAATATCATTATTTTCAGGCAAAACGACATCAATGTCTGATTTTATTTTGTATTGGCAGGAAAGCTCTTCCTTGCCGTTAACCAGAACCAGACATTTTTTGCAAGTGCCTTTGCCACCGCAAAGGTGGGGGAGATTTTCACCCGATTTTATTAAAATATCGGATAAAATTACCTCATCAGGCACTTCGATTATTCTGTTGTTAAACCTTACTTTATGCATATTAAATCCTTTTTTATATTTCGTAGTAAGCCTTTAATTTATTGATATCCTCTTGCGTAAAAGCACCATCGAAGAAGAATAAATCGTCAATGTTATATAGTGCCTGATATTCTTGATTGTATGTGCCTAAAGCATCGTTACCGATTGTGAATGGCATATTATCAAGCTCAACAAGGTACTGAGGCTCCAGCTCTGTTTCGTGGCAAAGCTTGAAATTGTAATAGGTTTGCACCTTTCTGTTTTCTTTATCAACAACAAATATAGCGTGAACCCAGCCTGTTGAAATTTCAGGTGGGAAGGGTGTTACAAAATCAAAATCATCGTCACCGCAACCGATATTGAGAGCAGTATTTGAGCACCTTAAAGCTAAAAGAACACCGCAAGTGCATCTTTTACCGCTCCAGTTTTTATTTGCAAAAATAGCAGGCTCGTCAACCAAATCTCTGTCGATTTTAATCCAGAGTGATGCAGTAAAGCTACCGCTACCAAATTTGAAGCCGTCCATTACAAAATGACCGTTTGTGCCAAGCTCAACTCTCGCTCCGCGAACACCCTCGGAATAGAACTTTACTGTTCCTACAGTTGATGTTACTTGATTTTTGCCTGTTGCATCAACGGTGTTATTATCGAAGAAAAGAGCGAGCTTTGTTCTTTCTTCGGGAATGAAAGCACTTAAGCCTTTTTCTGATTTATAATCGGGTGTAGGCTTGATTTCAGGTTGATAGGGTTTACCTATAATTCTTTGGTATGTGCCGTTGTAATCAGGGAAAAGACCTGCAGGAACCTGTGAGCAGAAGCCCTTTAAATCATATTTCGGAATATCAATACCGAGAGCATAAAGAACAACTGCATATAAATCAACTGTTCTCATATATTCTATTGTTGATTTTTCGATGCCTTTACCTCTTGCACCGAAGAAAATATATTTTTCACCATCGGAATAACCGCCGTGGCTGTGTTCAAAACCGCCGTGGTCAGCAATAACTATGAATAATGTTTCATCAAGTATTCCCTCATCCTCGTAAGCCTTGAAAATTCTGCCTGTCTGCACATCTTCATATCTTACTGTTTCAAGCTGCTTCTCTGTTCCGTAGCCGTTTCTGTGACCTGCACCGTCAGTTTCATCAAAGTGAACAAATAAAAATGTAGGCTTTTCTTTAACGATTTTTAATATTTCATCAGTAAGCTCTTTATCATTACCATTTGTATATTTACGGACAGGAATATCCTTTTCAATCAAACCGATGTTAATGGGATTCCAATTGCAATATGAATAAAGCTTTGCATCGGGAATAGCGTTGCATATTTTCTTGAATAAAGAGGGGAGAACTTCACTTTTGTGTTCGTTATGGCTGAGTTTACTGTTAGTAAGTCCGTGAACGATTGGCTCAGCTCCTAAAAGCATTGCACCCCAGTTTTCTGCACTTATAGTCGGGTCCATTGAAAGACCGAAATTAGTTGTTGCACCGTTTTCAAAAATCTTATCTAAATTGGGTGTTTCGGTAAGGGTGTTGAAATTGCCCATACCATCAATACCGATAACCGCAACATGTTTATAAATAGTTCTTTCTGGCATAAAATCACCTTATTTTTCGAGATAATTAATAATATCTTTTAACTTGTTTTCTGCATCATTAATGCCTAAATCATACATTTGTTGCATTATTTTTCTATCAGTTTCTGTTCTTGAAATATCAACAAACTTGCTGGGACGAATAACAAGAATTTTTCCCTCTTTTTCAAGTTTTTCAACATACTCGCATTGCTCGTTATAAACAGAATTTCTATTTGAAAGTGTTTTAACGAATTCGGGATATTTTTTATAGAATATGCTTGCACCGTGAATACCGCCGTTTTTGCGGTAATTTGCAGGACGAGTAAGCACAACAATAGCTTTCTCATAGCCATTTTCAAAGTATTCTTTTAAAGGAATACTGTCGGCAATACCGCCATCAAGATAAGGAACACCATTAACAACAACAGGCTTTGAGCAAAAGGGTAATGAGCCTGAAGCTCTTAAATATTCCATACATTCTTCATTTTCTAAATCGAAAATGCTTTTGTATTCTGCTTTTCCATTCTCAAGATTTGTTATAACTGCGTGAAATTCCGTTTTATTGTTTCGGTAGGTTTCGCAGTCCATCGGGTCAAGCTTAAAAGGTATATCCTCAAACCAGAATTCCTTGTTCATAAGGTTTCCTGTTTTTAAAAGGCTTTTCCAGCCTGTATAAGAGGGATTTCCGGCATATTTAAGGTTATATCTTAAAACTCGTCCCGGTTGCTTTGATTTATAGTTTATACCAAACAATGCACCTGCTGAAACACCAACCGCAACATCAGTATAAAGATCATTTTTCATAAGAATATCAAGGACACCTGCGGTATAAAGACCTCTCATACCGCCACCCTCAAGAATTAAAGCAGTTTTCATTTAATTGACCTCGATTTCTTAATAGTTTTTATTGTTATCTCATTTACTGCAAATAAAAGAAGAATGAATGCTAAAAGCACAAATGGTGTTATTTTAAAGGTGGTTGCAGTTGCAATGTAACCGAATGTAAGCTGAACTGCAAATCCGATAGCATAAGCACCACCCATATGGAAGCCTGTAAGGTCTGCAGAATATTTTGCACCAAATCTTTCAGGTACGCTATGAAGAATGCTTGGGAAAATCGGACCAAAGCCGACGCCAATTAGTAAAAGACCTGCAACAGAAATACTGCCTAATGGTAAAACTAAAAGAACCATTCCTAAGAATGCGGTTACTATACCGCATCGTATAAGTGTATTATCATTTGCTTTTATGGAAATAAAACCTGAAATAAGTCTGCCGAGCATTATTCCTCCATAATAAAGAGAAACCCATCTTGCTGCCACATCGGGAGAATAATCGTAGCTGTTAACAAGAAAGCTTGCGCCCCAGGTACCAATAAGGAATTCCATACTGCAATAAAGCCCCTGGGAAAGTATGCTTGTTAATGCTCCTTTTAATTTTAAAATGTCAATAAAGGTATGCTTTTCGCTTTGTTCTTCAGTTATTTCTTTTTTATCGTCTTTTTCAATTTTTTTCCATTTTTTTAGAGAAAAGGCAACAAGCAAAGCTATTGAAAATTGTATAACAGCAAGTATTCTGTAGCCATTACGCCAGCTTCCGCTTTCACCATTGAGAAAAGCAGACATAATAAGAGGGCTTATAGTAACACCAACGCCCCAGAAGCAATGAAGCCAGTTCATATGCCTTGATTCATAGTGGAGGGAAATATAATTATTAAGACCCGTATCAATTGCACCTGCACCGTAACCCATAATTACGGCACAAAGCATCATAACGATAATGTTGGGGGAAAAGCTGATGCCGATAAGACCTATTGCAGTTAAAAGAATTGAGAAAAAAGTAACATTTGCAGTACCGAATTTTCTTAAAAGCTTACCTGCAATAAAGCTGACTCCACCGGAGCATACACCGATTATTATGCTATAAACAGAAGCAAAGCTTTCGGGTATTCCGAATTCAACGTGTAAAACAGGCCAGCTGACACCGAAAACAGAGTCGGGCAGACCAAGTGAAATGAAAACTATGTAAATAACAATTAAAATACCTAACATAAAACTACCTTTATTATTTGTCCTGAGGGTATTTAACCCCGATTTTTTCTCTGATTTCATCCATTTGCTTAGTTATAAATAATGTTTGTTCAAATGTGTTTATGGGGCTTTCTTTTAATCCCTTTTCAACACACTCGCAAACATGAATAATCTGCTCTTCAAAGCCGTTACCGAGATATTTTGCTTCTATTGTTTCTCTTGTGCCGTCAAGAAGCTTGATTTCAATTTCCTGAGGTGCATAAAATCTGTTGATGTGAATATATCCTTTAGTTCCGTAGATATAGCCTTCATTTGGCTTTCTCAAAAGTACCGCAGATGAAATATCAGCAACTGCACCGCTTTTATATTTTAAAAGAGCACAAGTGTGAGTATCAATTTCGTTCAAGACATCTGCTTGTGCATTAATCTTTTCAACATTCATTCCAAGATACCAGCTTGCAAAGTTAAGACCATAAACTCCAACATCAAGGAGGGAACCGCCGCCGTTTTCATTTTTTAAAACATGGTGGTCCATTTCGTCCTCGTCCATTGTGTAGCAGAATTTGCCTTCAACACCTTTTATTTCGCCTAAGAGACCATTTTCAATAAGCTCAAGAAGTTTAAGTGTCCCGGGTACTAATCTTGCCCACATTGCTTCCATAAGAAAAACATCGTTTTTCTTTGCAGAGGCTATCATTTCTTCAACCTCTCTTGTATTTATTGCAAGAGGCTTTTCGCAAATTACGTGTTTACCGTTGTTCATCATAAGAATTGAACACTCTGCATGACTTGAATGAGGAACTGCAATATATGCAACATCAATAGCATCAGATTTTGCCATAGCTTCATAGCTATAAAATCTGTTTGGAATGCTATATTCATTACCGAATTTTTCTGCGTTTCCTTCAGTTCTTGAAGCAACTGCAGCAAGCTCTGCTTGAGGAACATTCTGAATTGCATCAGCAAAACGGTGGGCAATATTACCTGTACCTACTATACCAAATCTTATTTTTTTCATAACAGCACGCCTTTTCACATTGATAAGAAAAGTATAACATATAAATTTTTCTTGTACAATAATTAAATATCAATTATAATGTAATTATTCTAAAAATATTGGGAGTAAATTATATGGATTTATATAAAGCAATGCTTGAAAGGAATTCTGTGAGAAGATATACTGACGAGCACTTGAAGAGAGAGCATATTGAAGCGCTTAAAAAGGTTATTGAAAAAGTTAATAAGGAAAGCGGTTTACATTTTCAGTTGGTTGTGAATGAGCCTGAAGCTTTTACGGGTTCTGCTGCTTCTTATGGCCATTTCAGCGGTTGCACTGATTATATTGTTGCAGTAGGTCAAAAGGGCAAGGATGAAGAAGTAGGTTACTACGGCGAAGAGCTTGTTTTAACCTGTCAGGCCCTTGGAATTAATAGCTGTTGGGTTGCTCTGACTTTCAATAAAAGAAAGGTTCATTATGATATTAACAAGGGAGAAAAATTCTATCTTGTAATTTCAATCGGTTACGGTATTCATCAGGGTAGACCCCATAAAAATAAACCTATTGAAGATGTGTGTTCTTTTGAGTATGAAGCACCAAATTGGTTTATGAATGGTGTTAATGCAGCTATGACTGCACCAACTGCGGTTAACCAACAGAAATTCCACTTCACATATAAAGGTGATAATAAAGTAAAAGCAAAAGCACTTATGGGGCCATATTCAAAAATGGATTTAGGTATTGTTAAATATCATTTTGAATTAGGTGCAAAAAACAAGGATTTAGAGTGGGAATAATATGATTAAAATTATGTTCGTTTGTCACGGTAACATTTGCAGAAGTCCCATGGCAGAGTTTATATTTAAGGATTTGATAAAGAAAAAGGGGATTGCAGAAATGTTTTATGTTTCGTCCTGTGCTACAAGTACAGAGGAAATATGGAACGGAGTTGGTAATCCCGTTTATCCGCCTGCAAAAAGAGAATTAGCAAAGCACAATATTTCGTGCGAGGGCAAAAGAGCGGTTCAGCTTAAAAAGAGCGATTACGAAAATTACGATTATTTAATAGCTATGGACACCAACAATGTAAGAAATATCGGGAGAATAATTGGCTCTGATAAAGAAGAAAAAGTATATAAATTAATGAGCTTTACCTCTCGTGGCGGTGATGTTGCAGACCCTTGGTATAGCGGTGATTTTGAAACCTGCTATAATGATATTTATGAGGGTTGTTGCGGTTTATTAGAAAAGTTGATTTAAGGTGATAATATCAGATACTCAAAAGTAATTGAAGGAGTTTTTCTTGAACGACCCAACAGATTTATTGCAAAGGTTTTAATAAACGGAATAATTGAAACTGTTCACGTAAAAAATACAGGCAGGTGCAAGGAACTTCTTGTTCCGAATGCAAAGGTTTATCTATTTGTTTCAGATAACCCAAACCGTAAAACCAAATATGATTTGATTGCAGTTGAAAAAGTAACTGATAGAGGCATTTTTCTCGTTAATATGGACTCTCAAGTACCAAATGATGTTGTTTCAGAATGGCTTCAGAAAAGTGAAATATTTACCAGAAATGCAGTAATTAAAAGAGAGGTTAAATTCGGTAATTCAAGGTTCGATTTTTATGTTGAGGATGGTGAGCGAAAAGCATTTATTGAGGTTAAAGGCGTTACCCTTGAAAATGACGGTGTAGTAAGCTTTCCCGATGCACCAACAGAGCGTGGCGTTAAGCATATAAAAGAATTGATTTCTTGTTTGGAACAAGGCTTTGAGGCATACATGATATTTGTTGTTCAGATGGAAGGTGTCACAAGTTTTGAGCCAAATGCAGAGCACCATAAAGAGTTTGCTGATGTTTTAAATTATTCAAGAACTAAGGATGTTAAAGTTTTGGTTTATGATTGCATTGTAACACCTGATTCAATTGAAATGAATAACAGAATAGATTATTAAAAAACACCTGGTTTTCAAGCTGAAAAACAGGTGTTTTTATGTTTAAACTAGTGAAATGATAAAATCTTTTTCTTTGAATGAATGGTCAAGGTAGGGGAGTGCGTCTGCATCTTTAAGACCCTTTATCCCGATTCCGCTTTTTTTGCATATTGCTTCTTTCAAAGTGTAAATACTATAGAATTTTTCAAATGTTCTCGAGTCATTAAAAAGCTTGAAATCTTCATTTGTTGGTACAAAACCAAAAACATATTTTTGTTCATCAAGTGTGAAAAATCGTTTTGCTACTGAAAATGAAACAGGTTTTATTTTTTCAATATCAATTCCGATTTCTTCATTTGAAAAGGCATAAGCGATAATATTTCCACAATGGGAAATATTAAAATGAATATCACAGTTTTCTATATACGGTTTTCCGTTTTTATCAGTAAGAATTACAAGAGTTTCGGGAGCAGTATTTAAAGTGCTTCCAATGTTGGTTTTAACAACCATTTCACCTGCAACGGAGCATTTTTTTCTTTCAAAGTCTTTATATCTGCTGACTTTTTCTTGTTTTTCTTTTGTCATTAAAGAAAACCATTTTTCATATTCTGCATCTGTGAAGTTATCAATATCAAAAATAAAATAATTCATAATCAGTTCCAATAATCTGTTTTGTGGGGCAAATTAATATTTTTAGCTTTGAATACAGGGGTATCACCATTTTTTCTTTGCTTTTCATAGTCTTTCAAGGCTTTAAAAGCATATTTACCGAGAATAAGAATAACCGGCATATTTATTATTGTCATACCACCCATGGTTATATCTGCAATACTCCAGAGTAAATCTGCACTTAAGCCTGCACCAATAAAAACAACAACTGCGCCGATAATGTGGTAAATATGTTGAGTTCTTTTGCCGGGTATTCTGCCTATAAGAAAAATAACACATTGGTCAACATAATAAAGGTTCCCGAGAAGAGTGGTAAAGGCAAAAAGAATCATTGCAACTGTAATAAATATAGGTCCGAATTGACCGAGTGTTTCTGAAAGTGCCAACTGAACATAGGGTGCTCCCGATAATTTTTCAGAGGGTTCAATGCCTGAGCTCATACACATAAAAGCAGAAGCGGAGCAAACGAGAATTGTATCAATGAAAACAGAAAGCACCTGAACAAGTCCTTGCTTAACAGGATGAGCAACATCAGCAGATGCCGAAGCATTTGGCGCAGAGCCAACACCTGCCTCGTTGCTGAAAAGCCCACGCTTGATACCGAACATTATGCAAGAGCCACTGAAGCCACCAAAAATTGCTTGAAAATCAAAAGCTTGTGTGAAAATAGTTTTAAAAATTTCAGGAAGAGTAGTTATGTTTAAAAGAACAATAACAAGAGCAATAAGAATATATGCAACGCCCATAGCAGGAACAAGAACAGATGTTGCCTTTAGAACTCTTTTACCACCGCCCAGAAGGCAATAAGCAACAAGAGTTGCAATAACAAAACCGATAACCCAAGGTGTTACTTCTGCATTATAAAAGCTATATGAAGAGAAGGTTGATTGAAGGTTATAAGAAGCCAACATATTGAAGCCGAAGCCGTATGTAATAATAAGAAGAACCGAGAAAATTATTGCTAAGGGTCTGTTTTTCAGAGCGGTTTCAATGTAATATGCAGGACCGCCGTAGCAACCATCTTCACCTTTTCTTTTATAAATCTGGGCAAGGGTGCTTTCAACGAATGCAGATGCACTGCCGATTATAGCAATAACCCACATCCAGAAAATTGAACCGAAGCCCCCGAGGCAAAGTGCAGTTGAAACGCCGATGATATTACCCGTTCCGACTCGTGAAGCGGTTGAAACCATTAATGCCTGAAAGGATGAAACTCCTTTTCCGTCTACAGGCTTTTCCGTGACTGCTTTGATTTGCTCCTTTAAAAGCCTGAACTGAGCGAATCTTGTTCTGATAGTGAAATAAAGTCCACCTAAAAGAAGAATAATAATAAGAATATAGCTATAAAGAACATCAGTTATTGATGAAATGAATTGTTCTAACATAAATTACCCCTAAAAATTATTTTTTATACTCATTAAAAAACTCATAAAGCTTTTCAATTTCTTCCGTTGTCATTTTATAATCTTCGATTATCTTTTCTAAAGCAACTTCTTTGTTATACGTGATTTTTTTATCTTTGTAAACAGAATCTCTTAAATACTTCATATCGTCTAAACTTGTTGTAAAGATACTTTGTCCGTTGGTATCATCAAAATTATTATGGTTGAAATGAAAATACTCATCAGAATTTTTAAGTTTAATTGTAATAGAATATGTATAATAGTCGGGACCTTTAGTTACATTCTGCAAATATGCAGAGTATTCAACTTCGCTTATGTCGCCTACATAATATTGCTCTTTGACATTATTGAAAACGGTATATTTAATTATCTGACCATTGCGTGTAAGTTCTGTTCGCCCGAATATACCCAAACAACCTAATGCACAACAAATAATAAAGCCAACTGACCATAAAGTTAATTTTACAAAAATGTATTTCTTTTTATCTTCTGTCATTTTTATTTTTGGTTTATCACTTTTATAAAAAACGGGATAGTATTGATAACCGTATTTTTTATAATTGACTTTTTTGTTAGGAAATATTGCTTTCTTTTTACCATAAGTAGCATCCCAAATAGCAATTAAAGTTATCATTATCATAAGACAAGGTACTATTAAAAAAATAAAAGTGGCTCTTTTTTCTAAAGCTACAACATTTTGGTCTTCGAAGAAAATGTATTTTATGTATTCAGTCATTAAAAGAAAAAACACAATTGGTAATACCGTAATCAGTGCAAACAAGCGATAAATACATTTATCTAAGAAAGATAGTGGCGGCTTTTTAGGTTTGATTTTCTTATTTTTACTCATTTTAAAACCTCATTTAATAATGAATGTTGTAATGGAGTTGCTTTTTAAACTAACCTCGATTTTATTGTCAATAACAGCAAAATTGCCAACATCTGCCCATTTTTCACCGTTTTCAAGGCTACCGCTTGTTCTTATGGTTTTTGCAGTTTGGTATGAATTTTCAAAGCCGTCAAGAGTGATTGTTTTATGCTTGGTTTGGCTTGTGTCATTAACAGCAATAATAACAATTTTGCCTGTTTCCTTGTTGTAAGCACCAAGTGTATTTTTATCACAATGAATGATTGTATCTCCGGGTCTTATGTACCTTGAAAACTGACCCATTGCGTAATATTTTTGTGATAAAATGATTTCTTCTTTATCGTGGTCGGCAACTGCAAGACCCCAGAAACCGCCTTTTATATTGGGCATTCCGAAATCCTTGTTACCCATATATCCATCTTTACTGATATGGTAGTCAATAACCTGCCATAAAACCCAGGCAGACGGGGAAAGACCGTTTATATCGGAAATTATTTTCTTTGCAAGCCATAGACCGCCCTTCATATCACCTGCGTTTTTGCCTGCTTCATTACTCCAGTCCGTTTCGCTCATCCAGATATTGCGGTTTTCAGCTTTCATTAAAGCGCCTAATTGCTTGATTTTTCGTGTGCCGTAGGTGTGGGTGCTTAGTCTTCCTAAAATTGCTTTAACTTCATCGGAATATTTGTTATATGTGGTAATCTGTTTATTTGTTGATGTTTCATCGCTACCAACAAGCTCAATATGATTTAAACCGCGTCTACGGATTGCTTTATAGGTTTCAAAAAGAATTTTATTCTGACTTTCACCTGCATCAAAATGGCAACCTTCCTGCTTTTCGCTGAATGCTTTCCAATAATGAGTATTCGGCTCATTCATTGGCGAAATTGAAGAAACCTTGATTTTTAGAGTGTTGTTAATATATTCTGTAACGTGGGCGAGGTAGTCTGCAAATTCTTTGTAACACTCGTCTTTAAGGTTGTTCTTGTTTGGGTTTTCTCCACCTGACGAACAACCGCTTTTGGTCATAAAATATGGTGGAGAGTTTGAGAAAACCTCAACAAAAGCATCTTTGCCCGATGCCTCAACACATTTTTTCATAACATTTATTTGGTTCTTATCGGCTTCATAATCATAATAAAATGAATCTGTTTTTATATTGTAATAAAGCCAACCGGGAACCATTGAATCTGTTCGGGTTATATGTTTATGCGTCGGGTCATCGCCGCCACCGATATTATAGCGTATAATGTTCAGGTTAAGACCTTTATCGCTATAAAAGAGCTCGGCAGATTTTTCGGTTAGAACAGGGGAGTAGCCTAGGCGGTTTGCCCACCAGCAAAGGCTTGTTCCCCAGCCTTGAAAAATACCGAAGTTAGTGGTAGAAGCGTTTTTTGTGGAAATTATAATTTCTTTACTCATAACATCACCCACAGCCATTTTTCTAATAATACAATATTTTTGCATACATAGGCAAGTAAAAAGCAAAAAAATATTGACTATTTATTATAAAATGGTAAAATTTTTTTATAATCTTTGGTGGTGATTTTATGTATAGCTTTGATTTTGATATAATATTAAAAAATGAAAAATGTAATGTGATTCTGGATAAAAATGTCATACACGATATATTGTTTGTTGATGTTAAAATGAAACAGAGTGAAAAGGCTGTGCCACAGCAATTTTCTATTATGTGGAAAATAAAGGGCACAGATTGCTGTGGTCTATGGAATTCTTTTGTCCGTAATCATTCGATTCGTGCAGATTGGGCAAATGAAGGTGCAGTTTCCAGGCTTGCCTCGGGTCAGCCTGTTCAGCAAATTACAACCTTTAACGGTAATAATAAAATCTGTGTTGCAATATCCGATGTTGACACACCAACAAAAATTTCAATAGGCTATTGCGAGGAAACTGCAGAAATAATCTGTCAGGCTTTCTTTTTTACTTTACCCACAAATGCAATAACAGAATATAAAGCGAAAATTAGAATTGATATGCGCAATGTTCCCTTTTATGACAGTATTTATGATACTGCACTTTGGTGGCAGAATGAGGGTTGCTATAAATCTGCTTTTGTTCCCGAAAGTGCGAAAATGCCTATGGACTCTCTTTGGTATAGCTTTCATCAAAATCTTCAAAAAGACGAAATTCTAGAGGAATGCCGACTTTCAAAAGAGCTTGGAATGGATACTGTTATAATTGACGACGGTTGGCAGACAGAAGATAATAACAGAGGATATGCCTTCTGTGGTGACTGGTCTGTTTGTGAAAATAAAATAGGAGATATGGCAATTCTTGTTGACGAAATTCATAAAATTGGTCAAAAGGTTATGCTTTGGTATTCAGTACCCTTTGTTGGTCTGTATTCTGAAAAATATGAGGAGTTTAAAGATTATTTTCTTGATAAGTCAGGAAATGAAACTGATTTCTGGGCACTTGACCCGAGATACAAGAAGGTGAGAGATTACCTTTGCGGTATTTATGAAAACGCTGTTAAGGAATGGAAGCTTGACGGCTTGAAGCTTGATTTTATAGACAGCTTTGTTTTAAAGGGTAAGTCTTTGGAATATGACGAAAAACGTGATTATCAATCTCTTGAAGATGCAATTCACGCTCTTATGAGTGAAATAAAAACAAGACTGACTGCAATCAATAAAGAGGTTTTAATTGAGTTTCGTCAGTCTTATATCGGTCCGTCTATCAGAAAATACGGTAATATGTTGCGAGTTGGTGATTGCCCGGGTGATATTCTTGCAAACCGCAGTCAGATTATAAATCTTCGTATGACATCGGGTGAAACTGCAGTCCATTCGGATATGCTTATGTGGAATGAAAATGATACAGCAGAAAATGCTGCTTTACAGTTTGCAAGTGTTATTTTCTCTGTTCCGCAGATTTCAATGCTGATTAAGGATTTGCCGGAAGAGCATATTGAAATGTTGAGGTTTTATATTTCTTTCTGGAAAGAATACAGATATGTTCTGCTTAACGGTAAAATAACCGCCCAAAATCCTGAATGTGACTATTCACAAGCATCAGCGACCCTTGATAATACAAGTATTGTTGCGATTTACACTAATAACGTGGTTGATGCAAAAAACGGAACAACTGTTGTTGTCAATGCTTCCGGATTCGATTCTGTTATTGTTAAAAACGCCGTTAACAAAAGATATGTTCTGAAAAATTGCAAGGGCGAGATTATAGGTAGGGGTGAAGTAAGAGATTCTATCAAAGAATTTCCTGTAACTAAAGCAGGTGTTTTGTTTATAGAATAAAAAGAAAAGAGTATTGCCCGCAAAAGGCAATGCTCTTTTTTTTGGCGGAGACGGCGAGATTCGAACTCGCGGGGGATTGCTCCCTAACTGATTTCGAGTCAGCCCCGTTATGACCACTTCGATACGTCTCCGTATTTATTAACTTGAGTATTTTAACAAACAATAATGCTTGTGTCAAGTTTTATTCCGCTTTGAATAAATTTGATTAAGAATTAATTACAATAAAGTTACAGAGTTGAGGTTTTGTTGACTTTTGTTATATATAGTGGTATATTTATTGTGTTTAATTACGCGCTCTTGAGGTGATAGTATGAAAGAAAATACTGTTATTCTTTTTACTGAAAACAAACAAGAATTGAAACCCTTAATTAATTTATTGGAACAAAATTACGATGTTTGTATTTGCTCATATATTTCTTCGGATACTTGGTCTTCTATCGATATGCAATCAAGCAAAAATGTTCTTTTTGTTCTTGATGCCTTTCCTGATGATAAAGAAATATTTTGGGTTGTTTCAAAGCTTGTTGAGGATGGCGTTTTTTCTACTGTGCCGATTTTGTTCACGTGCTTTGATGCTATGTATGAATTTGAGAATATGGGCTATTCTGCATTCGCGTATGATGTTTTGCCAAATCCCTTTGATTATGATATAGCACAAAGGCGTCTTGAGAATATTTCTGAAATTCGTCAATTAAAGTCACAGATTATCAACCTCACACAAATTCATACAAAACGTATTCTTAATCAAGCCAACAAGCTCAAAGAACAAAATGTGAAGATGCAGGAAATGAACTTCGATCTTGTTGAACTGCTTGTTGCTGCTATTGAAAGCCGTGACCTTGAATCAGGTCAGCATATTAAAAGAATCAGAAGTTTTACAAAAGTGCTGACAGAAGCTGTTATGGAGCTTTGTCCCGAATATGGTATTACCCGTGAACAGGCTGACCATATATATTATGCTTCTTCTGTTCATGATATTGGTAAAATTGCTATTCCTGATGCAATTATGCTTAAACCCGGAAGGCTTACCGCCGATGAATTTGAAATAATGAAAACTCATACAACTCATGGTGCAGAGCTTTTGGGTATGCTTGACGATATAAGCGATAATAATGTTTATTTTAAATATTGTCAGGAAATTTGTTATAGTCACCACGAAAGATGGGATGGTAACGGTTATCCGCGTGGATTAAAAGGTGACGAAATTCCGATTTCAGCCCAGATTGTTTCTATTGCAGACTGTTATGATGCTTTAACAAGCAACAGACCATATAAAACCGCATTAAGTCATGAAGAGGCTGTTGAACTTATTGTTACGGGCGCCTGTGGTGAGTTTTCACCTCAGTTGTTGCGTTGCTTTGAGCGTGTTTTAAGTGATTTTGCAAAAATTTCAGATGAGCTTAATAATGTGGCACCATCTGAAGCATTATTCAGCTCTCGTTCTGTGAATAAAGAAATTATTTCTGTAAACGCTCAAAAAGAGAAGGTTGATTCTTTTACAGCTTGTGAAAATGATATTCTCGAATCTTATGATATTATTTTTGAAGCTGATTTACAAAATAATCTTTTCTCAATTGTTCGTGGTGATTGGCTGAGGTTTTTTCCCTACGAGCCAAAGAACTATATTGAATTCGTTAATCAGTGCAGTAAAATTTGCCACCCTGCCGATCTGACACGCTTTAACAGTAAGGTTGATTTAGCGACCTTACAGGAGCTTGTAAAAGTAGGCAAAAAGAAAACACGCGTAGAGTTCCGTGTTGTTAAAGACAGAATTGAATATTTGACAGTGGGATTTGTTGTTTTCAAGGTTGATGAAGATAATAATCTTATTGGTTTGAACGGTGCGTTCAGTATTTACACGGATGATGAAATTCTCAGTGATATCAAACGTGGCTTTGGTGTTACTGATGGTCTTACAGGACTTTCTTTACCCAAGCAATTTGAGCGTGATGTTGATTCATACCTTAACGAGCGCCCGGGTACCAAAAACCTTATGATTTATATTGATATTGATGACATGAGTATGTGTAATAACATATTCGGTTATGAATATGGTAATGCTCTTATCAAAGAATTTGCAGGCAAGCTGCGCGGTATAAAATCAAAAGATAAATTCGTTTGTAAGGCTGCATCTGATAAGTTCTGTTTATTTATTAAAGATATTGAAAAACAAGCAGAAGTTGTTATGCTTGTTGAAAAAATTCACACTCTTTTAAGAAAACCATATCATACCGCAACAGAAACAGGTGTTTTTACTGCAACAATGGGCGTTGCAAGATATCCTAATGATGGTTCTAACTACAGAGAACTTGTTGTTGCGGCTGAATACGCTTCAAAATCTGCGAAAATAAGCAGTAAAAATGCTTATGCATTTTATAACAATGGCATGAAACATCTTGCTTCTTATTCGTTGGAGGATGATAGTTTTTCAAAGAATAATACCGATAATTATGAACCCAAGTTTGTGCCGGTTGTAAACGCTAAAACAGGTGAATTAGTTTGCTATGACTGTGTACCTTTCTATTCATTTGAAGATTCTATTTCCGTAACCTCTGAGGTTTATTATGAATTGAATAAAAACTCTTCAACCCGTAAGAATTTGAGCATGCTTTCTATTAAAACTGTTTTACTTACCGCCATTTCTCTGAGGAAAAAATATGGTGTTGTTCCGCCTTTATCAGTTTATACAATGTTGTTGCCCGATGATATGCCCAGTCTTATTCAGGAATTGGGTAACTTTGTTGAAGAGAATGACTGCTCGGGTATTGACCTTTGTATAGTTTTCCCTCAGGATTTTTTAGAAGATGTTAATATCAGACGTCTGAGAACTTTTTCCGATTATATTAAAAATTTAGGCTTTACTATGGGCTTATATCTTATTGGAACTAATTACATTCATAATAAATGTTATACTGATGGCATTTTCGACAGGTATGTTCTTACTTCTGAATATATTGAAAGAACTTTGGCAACAGGTGCCAGTGAGAAGCATATAAATTATGCAGCTTTAACATTAAATAATCTGAAAAAATTTGTTAAGGATGTTTCCATTCCTACAAAGGTTGAGGATTTTGAAATTGAAATGATGTTAGCATCCGGCTCTGAAGAGTTTTCAACTACCAAGGAAGCTGTTTTCGGTGGAGACGCTTTGTTTGCTGATTATAAAAAACGTGGTAGCAAATTTAATAAAGGTAAACTTGAGATTCAACCAAAAATTTCTGAAGTTGATAAAGATATGCTTTATTATGACCTTGCTAAAAGTCCTTGCGCTGTTTTAACCTTTGATATCAGGAAAGATAAATTGTTTATGTCTCCAAATGCAAACGATGTTTTTGGATTTGATTTAATTGGTTATTTTGAAAAACAAGAAAAGGTTGAGGTTCTTTCCTTTATTCATCCTGATGATGGTCAGAAGGTTTTCAATGCATTGGTTAATTCCAGAATCAACCTATCTTTAACAAACACAGATGTAAGAATTTCAACATCGGTTGAAAAGAAAAAATACAGGCGATTCAGTGTTAATTTCCTTTCAGTTGTTGATGAGGGCGGCACACCGGTAAGGTATCAATGCTTTGTTCATAGAATTTCAGAATAATTCTTTTAGTTCCTCTAAAATTCTTTTTTCTATTCGTGATACATAAGAACGTGATATGTTAAGTTTTTTAGCAATTTCCTTTTGAGTCAGCGGTTGTTGTCCGTCAAGTCCGTATCTTTTTACAATTATGGTTTTATCTCTTTCATCTTTTATATTATTAATTAAGTTTGCTAAAATTTTCAACTTGTTTTTAGTGTCAATATCATCAATTATTGTATCGTCTATGGCGATAATATCCATTAATGTTAACGGATTTCCTTCGCTGTCTGTGTCTATTGGTTCATTGAATGATATTTCCTGAGAGATTTTCTTGTTATTTCTGAAATACATTAAAATTTCATTTTCAATGCATCTTGCACAATATGTAGCAAGTTTTGTTCCTTTTTTATGATTGTAACTATTAATACCTTTTATTAATCCAATCGTACCTATTGATATTAAATCATCCTGTTCACTGTAATTTGCATAGTATTTTTTAACGATGTGAGCAACCAACCTTAAGTTGTGCTCTATTAATTGATTTCGGGCATAATCATCACCGGTTGAAAGCTTTTCAAGCAACTCGCTTTCTTCTTTCTTTGAAAGTGGTTTCGGAAAAGTATCTGTGTCTGTTACATGTAAAATTAGATAAAGCATATTACTGATTAATAAGAATATGTCCAATATAATCACCTCGGTTATATATATTCTTTTTGCTTTGGTTAATGCTGAAAAGAAGTGGTTTTATGAAAAAAATTGAGCAATATCGTACAACTGTCAGATTTACGGCAATTACTTTGTTGGCATTTTGTATGACAGCAGTTTATTATGTTATCTGGAGTGTGGCATACAATCCTGATTTCGAACATCCTTATATCGGAAAAGGTAAATTGTTTTTGGCTTTTGTATATTTTGCCGTATTGTTGGTTACAAGTTTAATAATTGGTGCGTCACGAATTGATGAACTTAGAAAAAGTGAAATATTGTTTTATGAGGTTTTTGCGCTTCTTTTTGCTAACGGAATTGCTTATACTCAGGTTTGTTTAATTGTTGCAAAATTAGCCAATATAATTCCAATTCTATATATTTTATGTGTTCAGATTTTAATTTTGATTTTGTGGACTAATTTATCCATTTTTGTTGTTCATCGTCTAAATCCTCCTGAAAAACTTTTAATTATATACGGTAGTCATTTGGCAAGTGAAATTGTATATAAAATGAGTCAAATGGAGGAGCGCTATGTTATATCTGAGTCTGCTAATGTAGATGAGGGCTTTGATGAATTAGTTCAGAGAATTGATAGGTTTGAAAGTGTAATCATTTGCGATGTTCCCGCAAGAATGCGTAATGATTTGCTTAAATATTGTTACCAAGAGAACAAAAGTATATATGTTATTCCAAAAATATCGGATATCGTTATCAGAAGTGCAAAAGATATAACTTATTTCGATTCACCTATTATCAGGTGCAGTTCCGTTGGGTTAACAGTTGAACAAAGGGCAATCAAGCGCCTCGTTGATGTTGTTTGCTCACTGCTTGCGTTGATTTTTCTTTCGCCGTTGTTTGCCTTGATTTCTGTTGCGATTAAGCTTTATGATGGTGGTCCTGTTTTTTATAAACAAAAGCGTTGCACAAAAGGAATGAAAACCTTTGATATTTTAAAATTCAGAAGTATGATTGTTGATGCCGAAAAGGATGGCCCTCAACCTGCAGTTGACAATGATTCCAGAATTACTCCCGTTGGTAAAATCATTCGTGCTTTACGAATCGATGAGTTACCGCAGATAATTAACATTCTTAAAGGTGATATGTCCATTGTTGGTCCTCGTCCTGAAAGAATTGAACATGTAGAAAAATATTCAGAAGAAATCCCTGAATTTGTTTGCAGGTATAAGGTTAAGGGCGGATTAACAGGATATGCTCAGGTATATGGAAAATACAACACATCTGCCTACAATAAATTAAAAATGGATTTGATTTATATTCAAAACTATTCTCTTGCTATGGATTTGAAGCTTATTTTAATGACCGTTAAAATATTGTTCAAAAAAGAAAGCACGGAAGGGTTTGACAATAAAAGGAAGAAAGTGAGTAAGTGAATTTGTATTTTATGATTCTTGCCGGTGGTATCGGCTCAAGAATGCACTCTCCTGAATTACCAAAGCAGTATTTAAAAATTGATAACGAGCCTATAATAATCAGAACAGTTCGTAATTTTATTGATTTTGGTTCTTTCAGAGCCGGGGTTATTTGTTGCCCTGTTGATTGGATTGAATACACAAAGGCTTTACTGCTTGAATATGGTATTTCCACAGATACAGTTTTTGTTGTTCCCGGAGGAAAAAACCGAAATTCTTCTGTTCAGAATGGTTGCTGTTTTTTAACAAAGAATTTTAATATTGCTGATGATGATGTTATTCTGACTCACGATGCAGTCAGGCCATTCATTAATTCCCGTATTATTAAAGATAATATTTCAGCTGTTAGAGAGTTCGGTGCAGCAAATACTGTGATGCCTGTTTATGATTCGATAATAAGAACTGCAACAGGGGATTTTCTTTCGGAGCATTTGCCGAGAAAAGAACTTTATAGGGTTCAAACGCCCCAAAGCTTCAGGTTAATAGAACTTGATAATGTGATAAACTCTCTTTCTGATGAAGAACTTGAAACCTATACTGATGTTGCTTCAATCTTTTCAGATAGAGGTTTCAGAGTTAAATTAGTTGATGGGCTTGACAGTAACATCAAGATTACCACTCCATTTGATATGGCAGTTGCTCAATCAATTGTTTCTAATTTGCCCTAATAATAAATTCATTTGGTATACAAGCAATATTGCAATGTATGATATAAATAATTTCACTTGGTGACTTTTGAAGGAGGCTTCCTTTATGGCTTTAAAGCGCGCACAGCGTACTAAAAAACAAAAAAAAGTAAAGAAACAGCATCCTAAACTGAGAAGATTCTTCTCTGTTGTTATGGTGCTTATTTCGATTTGCCTTGTTTGTGGCACAGTCGCTTGTGCTTATATTTACAACTTTGCAAATGAGTATGTAACTGAAGGTAAGAAAATTGACCTTGAGGAATACAAGGCTAATCAGGAACAGACAAGTATCATTTATGGCTACGACTCAAACAAGCAGCTTGTTGAACTTTTAAGACTTCATGGTGCGCAGAATCGTGTGTGGATTGACTATAAGGACATTCCCAAAGATATGATTAATGCGTTTCGTGACCTTGAAGATAAGAGGTTTAAAGAGCATAACGGCGTTGACTGGTATGGTACTGTTTTCGGCGTTGTATCATCAGGCTTTGAGCGCGGTGCATCAACAATCACTCAGCAGTTAATTAAAAACCTTACTAAGGAAGACGGGCGAACTGTTTCCCGTAAGTTCTATGAAATCCTTAATGCTTTGAATGTTGAAAAGCATTATTCAAAGAAGACTATTATGGAATTCTACCTTAACACTGTTTATCTTGGTAATGGTTGTTATGGTATCAGAACAGCAGCAGAAAAATATTTCGGCAAAGATGTTGAGGATTTGAATGCGGCTGAATGTGCTATAATTGCTTCTATTACTAAAGCACCTGCAGACTATGACCCGTTGACTAAGGATGGCCTTTCTGCATTGATTGATAAGGACGAAAATGGCAATATGGGCAGACAGAGATATTGTCTTACTTGTATGCTTGAAGAAGGTAGCCTTACTGAAAAACAGTATAAAAAAGCGTTGGATTTTGATTTGGTTTTCACTAATAGTGAGAATTATAAAGGTAGCCAGGTTACCAAAAATGAGAACGATGAGGATGATACTGAGTACACAGAAGAGGATATTAAATTTACTGATAAAACCAATAATGATAAATCTTCTTATTATGTTGAATATGTAATTGATTCTGTTATTGAAGATTTACAGAAAGAATATGAATTAACCTATAATGAAGCATGGAGAAAGGTTTTCTTTGGTGGTCTTCGCATTTATACTGCTATTGACCTTGATGTTCAGAGGGCGGCAGAAAAGGTTTATGTTGAAAGAGAAACTTTCCCTGATGAAGATTTAAATGATAAAGAAAATCCTCCTGTTCAGTCTGCAATAACTATTATGGATTATAGTGGCAGAGTTGTTGCAATGGTTGGCGGAGCAGGGGAGAAAAATACTTTCCGCGGACTCAACAGAGCTTCCGATTCACCACGTCAGCCCGGTTCATCAATAAAACCATTATCTGTTTATGCTTTAGCAATAGAGAATAATACCTGTACTTGGTCAACTAAGGTTCAAAACTATGGATTAAGATGGGGGTCATCCAGATACCCGGTTAATTATGGCGGTTCTTATGGTTCTGCAACTAATTTTGTAACCGTTCAGTCTGCTTTGGCGCAATCCCTTAATACCGTACCTGCTCAGCTTTTGAACAGAATGAGTATTAGCTCTTCTGTTGAGTTTTTACATGATGATTTGAAGCTTAAGCACATAGTTGATGATGAGGAAGATCCCAAATATGATGGTAATCTTTCTTCGCTTGCTTGCGGTGGTATGACTAACGGAACTACTACACTTGAAATGACTGCTGCTTACGCTATGTTTGGTAACAACGGTTATTATTTTGAACCCTATTGTTACTATAAAGTTACAAATAATGATGGAACAGAAACGCTTCTTAAATCCGGTAACAGTGAGGGTAAACAGGTAATTTCTGAAAGTACGGCAGGTGTTATGCGCCAACTTCTAAGAACAGTTGTTAATGGTGGTACAGGTGGCGGTTATGGCGTAAGTGGTTTTGATACTTTTGCAAAAACCGGTACAACTTCTGACGATAAAGACCGTTGGTTTGTAGGTGGCACACCTTATTATGTTGCAGCTGTGTGGTATGGTTACGATGAACCCAGAGCAATTACTAATACATCAGGTAACCCTGCAGGTAAAATCTTTAAAGCTATTATGAACGATGTTCACGAGGGCTTGGAGTATATGTCATACCCAAGTGCAAGTGGCGTTGTTGCGAGATCTTATTGTAAGATTTCAGGCGATATTGCTTCACCCGGTTGCACAGAAACTGGAACAGGTTATTACAAATCTTCTCATATTCCATCAAAGTGCAAAAACTGTGCAATGATCCATGCAATTGGTTCGGAAATACCTGATGAGGTAACAGGCCCCTCTGCTACTGAAACAACAACCAAGAAAAAGAAAAAGGATAAAAATAAAAAGACGACTAAACCCGCTACAACGGTTAAACCAACAACAGCACCCTCAACAACACTTCCGCCTTCAACAACAATTGAAGTGCCTGCTGATACAGAGGTATCTGCAACAACTCCTGAAACAACAGAAGAAGTTGTAGTAGTATTAGATTAATAAATTTGGCTGATAGAAAATCTATCAGCCATTTTTGAGGTATTATTTATGATTATATTATCGGTTGATTATGGTGATAAGAGAACAGGAATTGCTGTTTGCGATAAGCTTGAAATGTTGGCTTCACCCGTTTGCGTTATAAACGAGTGGAATAAGGAAGTGCTTGCAAAAAAAATTGTTGATGTAGCCGGCGAAAAAAAGGCAGAGCTGATTGTTATTGGTCTTCCTAAAAATATGGATGGTACTAAGGGCTTTCGTGCTGATGCTTGTGAGGAATTAGGTGAAATTATAAAAAATCTCACAGAAATTCCCGTTACATTCTGGGATGAGCGACTCACAACCGTTTCTGCCCATAGAATTTTAAGCGAAAACAATGTTCGCGGTAAAAAACGAAAAAATGTTGTTGATGCAGTTGCGGCAGATATTATTTTGCAAGATTTTATTGATTCAAGAAAAAGAGGTCGTTGAATGTTTAAGAAAAAGATAAAAACAGTTTCGACTGAAAAGATTGAAATAAATTCAGCGGTTTATACTGCTGAATATATATTGGGAAAAGCTCTTGATATTGGTGAAAATATTCTTCGCTGTGGTGGAGAATCCCACAGAATAGAAGATACAATTGAGCGAATTTGCTCTGCTTATGGGGCGGTACATACAGATGTTTTCGCATTGCCTTCACTTGTTGTTGCAGGTATAAGAATGGCTGACGGAACAACAGCATCTCAGGTGAGGCGTGTTTATAAAACAACAAATAATATGTATAAGCTTGATGAAATGAATGCAATTTCTCGTGATGTTTGCAGTGGCAAAATTTCTCTCGAGGATGTGGAAGAGAAAATTTACTGTGCACTTCACAATAAACCCTTCCCAAAATATTTGTCTATAGTTGGCGGTGTTATAGCAGCAGGTGCTTTTGCGGTATTCTTTGGTGGTAATCTCTGGGATGCGCTTGCGGCGTCAATTGCAGGATTTTTTGTTTCTGTTATGAACAGACAAAAAATTAATTTAATGAACAAAATGCTTTATACTGTTGCACAATCCTTTGTTGGTGCAATCTGCGGACTTTTACTTGTGCATTTTGGTATAGGGCAGAATATTGATATGGTTATGATAGGCACCATAATGCTTCTTATACCGGGGCTTGCTTTCGGTAATGCGGTTCGTGACTTACTTTTTGGTGATACTGTTTCAGGTATTATTCAGTTAGTGCAAGCAGTTTTAACTGCGGCTATGGTTGCTTTTGGCTATATTGTTGCAATTATGTTTTTTGGGAGGGTGTTTTAATTGGATGAAATTTTAATTAAAATTATTGCCGGAACAATAAGCACTCTCGGATTTGCAATTCTTTTTCGCTTAAAGCCGTCTCATTGGCCTTTTGCAGTATTGGATGGATTGTTTGCCTGTGTTTGTTATTTCGCATTTACTGAGCTTTTCGGTGGTAATTTCTTGCCTAATCTTTTGGCAGCGTTTGTTGCTTCGATTTTTGCAGACCTTTTTGCGAGAGTGTGTAAAGCACCATCAACGGTTTTCATTTTACCCGGCTGTATTGCTCTTGTTCCGGGTGGAACTCTTTACTATGCTATGAGCAATCTTCTTTCCGAAAACAGGGAAGTTGCAGTTGAATACTTTTTAATAACTTTAACTGTTGGTATTGGTATTGGAGGCGGTATTATTGCCGCATCTCTTCTTAGAGTTACAATTCAGGCTATTTCAAGAAAAATTAAGAGAAAAAAGGCTTGATATAAATAGTTTATTGTTGACAAAGAAATCTTACAGTTTTATAATATTTCGTATGTTTATTACCCAAGGAGGCTTTTATGGAACGCTATTATCAACCCGAGATTGAAACTGCAAGCCCTGAACAAATTAAGGCGTGGCAGGATGAACGTCTCGTTAAACAAGTAAAGCATGTGTGGGATAATGTTCCACTTTATCGTGCAAAAATGGAAAAAGCGGGTGTTACACCCGATGATATTAAAGGTACAGAGGATTTACATAAACTACCTTTTGTAACTAAAGATGATCTAAGAGAAGGTTATCCTTATGGGCTCCTTGCAAAGCCTTTGTCTGAATGTGTGAGAATTCATTCAACATCAGGTACAACAGGTAAAAGAGTTATGGCATATTATACTCAGCATGATATTGATTTATGGGATGATTGCTGCGCTCGTGCTTTAACTGCTGCAGGCGCTACAAATGAAGATGTATGCCACGTTGCTTATGGTTACGGTCTTTTTACCGGTGGTGCAGGTCTTAACGGTGGTAGCCATAAGATTGGTTCTCTTACTATTCCGATTTCTTCGGGTAATACAGAGCGTCAGATAATGTTTATGCAGGATTTGAAATCAACAATTCTTTGCTGCACACCTTCTTACGCTGCATATCTTGGCGAAACAATGAAAGAAATGGGTCTGACCCCCGACCAGATACCCCTTAAAGCAGGTATTTTCGGTGCAGAAGCCTGGAGCGAGGAAATGAGAAGAGATATCGAGAAAACTCTCGGTATTAAGGCTTATGATATTTATGGCCTTACAGAGCTTTCAGGTCCAGGTGTTTCTTTTGAATGCTCAGCTCAGAGCGGTATGCATATTAATGAGGACCATTTTATAGCTGAAATTATTGACCCTGAGACTCACGAGGTTCTTCCCGAGGGTTCAAAGGGCGAGCTTGTTTTCACCGCTATTACCAAAGAAGCATTCCCTATTATTCGCTACAGAACTAAAGATATATGCGTTCTTAAACGTGAAAAATGCTCCTGTGGCAGAACATTTATTAAAATGTGTAAGCCAATGGGCAGAAGTGACGATATGCTTATTATCCGCGGAGTTAATGTATTCCCGTCACAGATTGAAACAGTTCTTCTTAATCAAGGTTATTCTGCTAACTATCAGATTATTGTTGACAGAGTTAAAAATACCGATACTCTTGATGTTCACGTTGAAATGACTCCCGAAATGTTTACTGACAATATGGGTGAAATTGATCGCAGACAAAAGGAACTTGTTGACGGTCTTCGTTCTATGCTTGGTATATCCGCTAAGGTTACTCTCGTTGCTCCTAAATCAATTGTTCGCAGTGAGGGTAAAGCAGTTCGTATAATTGACAAGAGAAAAATATAAGGGGGATTTGAAATGAGTATTAAGCAGATTTCCGTTTTCGTTGAAAATAAACCCGGTGCAATGAGCGCTATGACGGCTGTTCTTGCAGAAAATGAAATTGATATGAGAGCACTTTCTCTTGCTGAAACAGGAGATTTTG
Source organism: Acutalibacteraceae bacterium (assembly GCA_045594685.1). Taxonomy (GTDB): domain Bacteria; phylum Bacillota; class Clostridia; order Oscillospirales; family Acutalibacteraceae; genus DTU089. The sequence continues at coordinate 29,692 of JAZNYZ010000066.1, forward strand.
GCATTGTTCGTATCATAGTAAAAGACCTTTATAAAGCCACTACTGTTTTAAAGGATGCAGGCTATATTCACTCTTTAACTGATGTTTTGGGTGTTAAGATTCCTGATGTTCCCGGTGGTCTTAACAAGGTTTTAAACATTCTTGAGTGTACAGGAGTTAACATTGACTATATGTACGCTTTTATGGGTAACGGTGTAACAAAACACGCTTATATGATTTTCCGTGTTGAAGATATTAAGTCTGCCCAGAATGCTTTGGTTGAGCAGGGTATTCATATGATTACAAAAGAAGATATTGAAAAGCTTTAATTTAATGTAAATTCGACCTATCGCAGAAATGCGGTAGGTCTTTTAATATTCTTGAAAAATATGGTTAAAATATCATTGAAAGGATGATTTTAATGATAGAACAAGACACAATCAGACTCCTTCGTGAGTGCGATGCAGGAGTTAAAATGGGTATTTCTTCAATTGATGATGTTCTAGATGACGTGAAATCAGTTAAACTTAAAGAATACCTTGTTAACTGTAAAAATGAACACATTGAGCTTGATAGAGAGATACAACAATTACTCAATAAATATCAGGATGAAGGAAAAGACCCGAACCCCATCGCAAAAGGTATGTCCTGGATGAAAACCAATATGAAGCTTGCTATGAAAGAGTCTGACGAAACAATTGCAGATTTAATGACCGACGGTTGCAATATGGGTGTTAAATCTCTTAATAAATACCTTAATGAATATTGTGCCGCTGATGAGGTAACAAAGGATATTACCAAAAGACTGATTAACCTTGAAGAAAAGTTAGCAATTGATATAAGAAAATATCTTTAATGAAAAAACTCTACCGAATTTAAGTTTCGGTAGAGTTCAAATTATAATTATTTCTGCAATTTTTTAATAATTGCTTTGCAATCTTCTAAATCCATAATCTTGGGAACGGGGTAGAGGGGGTTACCTTCCATAAGTGCACGTTCAGCGATAAGCTGAATATCTTCATCCTTGATTTGCTCGAATTTATCAGGGATACCCATATTTTCATTGAGCTTTCTGATAGCAGCAATAAAGTTCTTTGCCTTATCTCTGTCGCCTTGTGCAGCACCAGAAACACCTGCAACATCAGCAAGTTCTGCAAGTCTCTTGTAAGCTGTTTCGCCGAAATAATCAAGAACATAGGGGAGAATAACTGCATTTGCAAGACCGTGAGGGATGTTATACATACCGCCAAGGTTATGAGCAATTGCGTGAACATAGCCAACATAAGCCCTTGTGAATGCAAGACCTGCGTGGAATGAAGCAACAAGCATATTTTCTCTTGCTTCAATATTTTTCCCGTCTTTGTAAGCATTTTCAATGTTTTCAAAAACAAGCTTTGTTGCAATAATCGCATCTTTTTCGGTCTGCTTTGTATTGCTGTGACCTATGTAAGCTTCAACAGCGTGTGTAAGTGCATCCATACCTGTTGTTGAAGTTATGTGAGGGGGAAGACCAACTGTAAGCTCGGGGTCAAGAATTGCATATTTTGGACGGAGAACAGGGTCCATAATAGAATTCTTTTCGTGAGTATCGGGATTGGAAATAACTGCCGCAATAGTGCACTCCGAACCTGTGCCTGCAGTTGTGGGAACAGCATAGAAAGGAGGGAGTTTCTTAAGAACTTTAAGAACGCCTCTCATATCGGAGGGGGACTGTTTAGGTTTAACAACTCTTGCAGCTGTAACTTTTGCACAGTCCATGGGAGAGCCACCACCGAAAGCTATGAAGCCTTCGCATCCATTTTCCTTATACATTTTAAGAGCATCTTCAACATTATAAATTGTTGGGTTGGGCTGAACGCTGTCAAATACGGAATATTTAATGCCTTCAGCTTCAAGAGCTTCAAATAAGGAGTTAAGAAGACCTAAACCCATAAGTCCTTTATCGGTTACAACAAGAACATTGTTAACGCCTTCGCTTTTAACGATTTTAGGCAATTCTTTAACAGAACCTGCACCTTTAATAAGCTTTGGCGGTGTCCAATCAAGGAAGTTAACCGCAAATTTCATTGTTTTCTGGTAGCCTCTGTAATAAGCGTGTTTCAAACTCATAATAAACCCTCCGTTATTTCATATAGTTAGTGATTTTTTCTTTTAAATCCAAAAGTAAATCTTCAATAAGCTTATCTTGCCTTGCCAAGCCATCCTTTAAAAACGGGAATGCTTTTAATAATCGCTTCTTCGATTTACCTTTTAAATTTTTTAAATCCTCTTTAAAGCTTTCGTATTTTGTGTTCAGTTCATTAAACTTATCGTTAAGCTCTTTCTTAAAAGCTTCTGATTCGGTTTCGGTTTTACCTCCGACGGTTGTATATACTAAAACAGCGAATTCGCTTATTTCTTCAGAAATCTTAAAGAATTTGCTGGATATATTACGTATACCGAGAGCGTGAATAACTGTGTCAAGCAGGTCAAACGCAAAAACAGTGAGGAAGATATAAGTTAAAATATTTCTTGAGCTTTCACTTACCTGACCTACAATGTAAAGATTCATAATAGGCTCTAAAATGAACACGAAAAGGCAGGAACAGGTACCCCAATAGAAAGTGTGAGTTAAACAGATTCTGCCTTGAATATTAAATTTTTTGTTAGAATAATCCCACCAACGAGCATTGAAAAGCTTTTCCATAATATAGCTTGTCATAAATTCAACTATATCACAAAGAATTGCTCCTGCAATAAAAATCAAAAGCTCATTAAAATAGAGGTTTTCGGTTATGTGCCTTAATGGTAGCAGGGCTATCATCATAACAAGACCGCCTGTGCCGTAGATGGGGCAGATAGGACCTCTTAAAAAGCCTCTGTTAACCCATTTTTTAGGTCGGATTGAGCAATAGCAGGATTCAAAAAACCAACCTATAAAGCTATAAAAGAAGAAATAGAATATATAATCTAAAACTGTGTAATCAAATATTTTCATTCTTCACCGCCTATTCCGGTCAGACTGTGAAACCTATTACGGTATTTTTCAGAAGAAGAATAAATCATTTCAATTGTTGCGCAGTATTTATCCATAGCTGTAACAATGTAGCTCTCAAGATACTTTGGTGGCACAACAGTCAGGGGCCACATGTGTTTCTTTATTATATCTTCTTCTTTTTTGTTTAAAGTTCCGCAAAGGTAGTAAGCATTTTTTAATGCAGTACCGGGATGTCTGTAACCATGTAGCTTATGGCTCAAATCATCTTCCCGCCAATCATAATAGAACAAATCGTGCATTGTTGCAGCACGGGCAGTGCTTTCGTAATCAAGTCCTAATTTACGAGATATGAGAAAACTTAAATATGCAACGCTTCTTATATGTTGAAGTCGGTTGATTTTGAAATGTTGCTCAAAACCACTTAATTGCTGAAGCTGGGGAGAATTATAAATATCTCCCGCATATTTTAAAAAGTTTTCCCAATCAGGTGTGTCCATACGGTAAGATGATATGTAAGCCTTATATAACTTACTCATAATTATTTAACAATTTTGTGGAATACTTTTTTGCCTTTTTTGATGATTACATAACCTTTTTCAAAATCAGAAAGTGGTATGATATACATAGGGTCAGTTATTTTAACATCATCAACGCTTACGCCACCTTGTTGAATAAGGCGTCTTGCTTCACCTCTTGAGGGGCAAAGGCTTGCTTTGCATAAAGCATCAATAACACCAAGACCATCTGCAGAGAAATCTTCTGCAGAAAGCTCTGTTGAAGGCATATTATCAGCATTACCTGCGCCACCGAAAACTGCTTTTGCAGCTTCCTGCGCTTTTGTTGCTTCTTCTTCACCGTGAACAAGGTTAGTAAGCTCATAAGCAAGAATTTCTTTTGCTTTGTTAAGCTCGCTACCTTCCCATTTATCCATTTCATCAATCTGCTCAAGGGGGAGGAAAGTAAGCATTCTGATGCATTTGAGAACATCATCATCAGATACGTTTCTCCAATATTGATAGAATTCATAGGGAGAGGTTTTGTTGGGGTCAAGCCATACTGCGTTACCTGCTGTTTTACCCATCTTCTTGCCCTGTGAATCGGTAAGGAGAGTGATTGTCATAGCATGAGCATCTTCACCTAATTTGCGACGAATAAGCTCTGTACCGCCAAGCATATTGCTCCATTGGTCGTTACCGCCAAACTGCATATTGCAACCATAGTGCTTGAAGAGATAATAGAAATCATAACTCTGCATAATCATATAGTTGAATTCAAGGAATGAAAGACCATTTTCCATTCTTTGCTTGTAGCATTCGGCACGAAGCATATTATTAACAGAGAAGCAAGCACCTACCTCACGAAGAAGCTCAACATAGTTGAGGTTAAGAAGCCAATCTGCATTATTAACCATCTGTGCTTTACCTTCACCGAATTCAATAAACCGTTCCATTTGTTTTTTGAAGCATTCTGCATTATGATCAATATCTTCTTTTGTAAGCATTTTTCTCATATCGCTTCTGCCTGACGGGTCGCCAATCATAGTTGTGCCGCCACCGATAAGAGCGATAGGTTTGTTACCTGCCATCTGCAAACGCTTCATAAGGGTGAGAGCCATAAAGTGACCTGCGGTAAGGCTATCTGCAGTGCAGTCAAAACCAATGTAGAATTTTGCTTTACCGGCGTTTATCATTTCACGGATTTCGCTTTCGTTTGTAACCTGCGCGATAAGCCCGCGAGCCACTAATTCTTCGTAAATTCCCATTTGTAAAAACTCCTATGTAAAAATATTTATATAATTTTTCATACATATATAAGTATATTATAATAAGGCTCGAAAGTCAACACATTGAACATTAAAAGACTTGTATATTTGTATAGTATTTTTATTGACAAATAAGTTTTTTGAGATTATCATATACTTACGAAACTTCAGGGCGGGGTGCAAGTCCCCACCGGCAGTAAAGTCTGCGAGTCGCTTTGCGATTGATTAGGTGTAATTCCTAAACCGACGGTATAGTCCGGATGAGAGAAGATTTCAAAAGATTATATATTCAATCTTTAAATGAAACCTTTTGTTTTCGCCCTGAGTCTTTCGGGGCGAATTTTTTATTGAAAGGATGATTTATTTGAAAACAAAATCCAACTACACAAACAAACAAAAGCTTCAAAGACTCACAACCGCAGGTGTTTTAGCTGCACTTTCTCTTGTGCTTATGGTTACCATAAGATTTCCTGTTTTTCCATCCACACCATTTTACGAGATGGAATTTGCAGATGTTCCGATTCTTGTTTGCTCCTCGGTTTTAGGGCCTGTATATGCTCTTGTATGCTTGTTTGTTGTCTGCCTTGTTCAAACTCTCACAGTTAGCGCTTCAAGCGGTATAATCGGCTTTTTGATGCATTTTTTGTCATCAGGTCTTATGATTTTAACGCTTTACTGTGTCAAAAAGAAAATAAGCGGAGTTAAGGGTGCGATTGTTTCAGGTATTTGTGGCGTGATAGTTGTTGTGCTTGTTATGATACCGATGAATATCTGGCTTACATCCGTTTTTATGAACCTGGATTTTAACGGGTTTATCAAAGGCTTTTTAGGGGTTTGTGTTGCATTTAACTTAATAAAAGCAGGTGGCAATGTTCTTATTTATAACATAATTGCTCCGGTGGTGCTTAAAGAGTATAAAAAGATATTTAAAAATTAAAAGTCAACAACTGCTAGTTTTTGTTATATTTCTAGCGACTTGTGGCTGGCGACTGACAACTATTTTATCTTTTTCCCTTGACAAATCACTATAAAATTAATACAATTTATAGGTTAAATCTTCAAATGTATTTTCGGAGGTTATTATGGTTTTTGAAAAACTCAAAGAGATAATCTGTGATTATTTTGAAATTGAAGAGGAAGAGTTCACGACGGAAGCATCTTTGGAAGGTGATTTCGGTTTTGATGAATTGGATTTTGCTGATTTATCAATGGATGTTGAAGATACTTTTGAAATCGAGGTTACTGAGGATGACCTTGATAAAATCGGAACAGTCGGTGACTTAGTTAGATTTATAGAAGAAAATATTAAATAAAGAGGAACAGAAAATGGCAGAACAGAAAAAAATGGTTGAAGCGATTACTTCTATGGACGAAGATTTTGCGCAATGGTACACCGATATAGTTAAAAAAGCTGATTTAATTGATTACACAGCCGTTAAAGGATGCATGGTCATTCGTCCTTACGGTTATGCGATTTGGGAGAACATTCAATCCACTTTAGACGGTATGTTCAAGAAAACCGGACATGAAAACATCTACATGCCGATGTTCATTCCCGAAAGTTTATTACAAAAAGAAAAGGACCACGTTGAAGGATTTGCGCCTGAAGTTGCTTGGGTGACACATGGCGGAAACGAAAAACTCAGTGAGCGTATGTGTGTACGCCCTACTTCCGAAACGCTTTTCTGCGAACACTATGCTAAGATTATTAATTCTTACCGTGATTTGCCGAAGCTTTACAATCAATGGTGTTCAGTTGTTCGTTGGGAGAAAACGACGCGTCCTTTCCTTCGTTCAAGAGAATTTCTTTGGCAAGAAGGACACACTATGCACGAAACTGCTAAGGAAGCCATTGAAGAAACCGAAAGAATGTTAAACACCTATGCGGATTTCTGTGAGAATTACCTTGCGATTCCGGTTGTTAAAGGTAAGAAAACTGACAAAGAAAAGTTCGCAGGTGCTGAAGCTACATACACAATCGAGGCTATGATGCACGACGGTAAAGCGCTTCAAGCGGGAACCTCACATTACTTTGGTGATGGATTTGCAAGAGCGTTTGATATTCAGTTTTCAAGTCGTGAAAACAAGTTAGAGTATCCGCACCAAACTTCTTGGGGTGTCACAACTCGTCTTATCGGTGCTATTATCATGACTCACGGTGACAACAACGGCCTTGTTTTGCCGCCGTTTATTGCTCCCGTTCAAGTTGTGGTTTTACCGATTGCACAACACAAGCCCGGTGTTATTGACAAAGCAAGTGAACTTTATGACAGATTAAAAGATAAGTTCAGAACTAAGATTGACGTTACAGACAATTCTCCCGGTTGGAAGTTCGCCGAATACGAAATGAAAGGCGTTCCGCTTCGTCTTGAAATTGGACCGAAGGACATTGAGAACAATCAATGCGTACTTGTTCGTCGTGATACGAGAGAAAAAGTTTTTGTTTCTCTTGACGAGCTTGAAGTTACAATCGAAAAACTTTTAAAAGAAATTCACGAATCGTTATTCAACCGCGCACTCAAAAACCGCGAAGAAAGAACCTACATTGCTAAAAATCTTGAAGAGCTCAAAGAAATTGCAGACAACAATTCAGGATTTATTAAAGCTATGTGGTGTGGTGACGAGGCATGTGAAGTTAAGCTTAAAGAAGAAGCCGGTGTTTCTTCCCGTTGTATGCCGTTTGAACAAGAACAACTTTCTGAAGTTTGTGCTTGTTGCGGTAAACCTGCAAAAGCTATGGTTTACTGGGGAAAAGCTTACTAAGTTATATAAAAAGGAGAGGCAATTGCCTCTCCTTTAAATTTTTACAGTAATAAAATTGCCATTTTGAATTGTCATCATTTCTTTAAAACCGATATCTTTAAGTTTTAGTTTGGTTTCTTCAAAGTGCCAATCCAATTTGTTTTTATCGTGGCAGTCTGAAGAAATAATGATTTTGGCGTTCTCTTTTTTTAAAGTATAAAGTAAATTTTCGCTTGGGTACGGCATACTCCTATATCCCCTTGCGATTGCGCCTGTATTTACTTCGAAAATGCAGTTTGAAGTAGTCGCTTTCTTTATATAATCTTCTGCAACCTTGTTATATGCGGTATTATTTAGAAAAATCGGCATTTCTTTCTCGTCATATTTTGTTATAAGATCAAAGTGGCCAATAATATCAGGTTTTCGTTTTTCGATATAGTCGCAAAAGTTTGAATAATAGTTGCGTGCAAACAAAACAGGATCATCATTTAAAAGTTTTAGCGGTTCTTTAAGTTGCTTATGGCTTGAGTCTACGGGATAATACTTTTTATCAATCTTAACATAGTGGCATGAGCCTATTATATAATCATACTTGTTTCTATCCGACGGACAAAAAGCATCTTCTTCGACACCTAAAAGGATTTCAATTTTTTCTTTGTATTTTTCTTTAAGTTTATTTACGGCACTTATATATCCGTCCATATCTTTTATGCAATAGCTTGTATCAAAATCAGTGTAGGCGTGGCCTGAAAATCCCAAAGCCGAAAAACCTTTTTCTATTGCCGCCAGCACCATTTCTTCAGGTGTGTCGTTACCGTCGCAAAAAATTGTATGTGTGTGAAAGTTAGCAAGCATTTTTTATTCTCCTAAAAATTGAGATATTTAAATTTACCAAATAAACGGTATCAAGCGATATTTAACCTTTTTCTTATACTCACTATAGCCGTCAAGTTCTTTTTCAAGGAGTTGTTCTTCGTTTTTGATTCTTTTCGCAATTATAAAGGGATACACAATAAAAATCAAAAAAGAATATATTGAGCCTAATACTATTGGCATTGATAAAAACAAAAGTAATGTTGCGCTATACATTGGGTGTCTGACAATGCCGTATAGTCCTGTGTCAATAACCTTTTGATTTTCTTGAATTTCGATAGTACGACTCAGATATATATTCTCTCTGAGTACTTCTGCATAGATAAGATATGCTACAAGAAATACTATCGTAGCAGCAACTACAACACTTTTAGGCAAAGTGTACCAATTAAAACGAAATCCCAATCCTGCAACGATAAAGCCTATTAAAAACATAAGTCCGCTAAGTTTAACTACCAGACTTTGTTCTTTTTGCTTTTCTTTTGCATTAAGTCGTTTTTTTAATAATTCGGGATTTTTGAACATCATCACTATTCCTGCGCAAAACATTGGCACAAATAAAATTCCAATAAACAACCAACCGTTTGGAAAAGAAAAAGTACCTGCAGGTAAAAATATCAATAACCCGACCAAAACAACACCTAACAAAAATTTAGTTATTGCTTGAATGAATAATTTCACTGTCATAATAACACTCCTGAAATTTTTGTTTGTAATTAGATTATAACATATTGAATGAAATATTGCAAAAAGGATTTATTAAATAAAAAAGACATCCTAAAGGATGTCTTTTTTGTATAAAGGCTACGAAAAAGATATTTCTTGAGGTTTGCAATAAGGTTTCGAACCCAAGGAAAATAATGATTAAAAATGATCATTCGCTATACAATTCAAATCTATCAAGAAAACGCTCTTTTTTTCTAAAAACTTTCAAGATGTAGTTGAAATATTTTTCACTAATCTTGTATGTGGGCGGGAGTGGCTCGATAGGTGTATTCAATCTGAACAATAAATCGTAGAGAAAGGAATATTTTTTAGAATCTCCCTCAAAGAACATTACAAATGTGCTTGCTATTGTATTCAGTAAATTCCAATTTTCAAGAATGCGTTTGTAATCGATTGGATTGGTAATAGGAGTGTCGAAATCGTATTCAACAATGTCGTTTTCGATTTTCAAATCGTTGCTTTTACAAAAGCGTTCCATTTCCTCCTTTGATTGAAAATACAAGAGTTTTTTCGTGTCTTTGTGCAAAATTGAATCGAAATGTTCGGTGTAGTAATACAGTGTAAGATAAGAATTTTCTTTATTTTTGATTGAAATCGGGTAAACAATTCTATTTTCTATGCAACTGCAAAAGTCTTTCATATCCCCACCGCCTTTCTGAGATTAGTATAGCATAAAACTGGGAAAATTTCAACCTTTATAAAAATGCTTTTCGCCACAGCGAAATGCTACCTTACTTCATCACTATTCACTATTACTTATTACTTGCCAAAAATCGACAAGGGAACTTTAGTGAAAAGTGAAGAGTGAAAAAGTAAAAATCGACAAGCTTCTGTCGAAACTTGTCGATTTTTGGCAGGGGCAGAAGGGATCGAACCCTCGGCACGCGGTTTTGGAGACCGACTTAAAAGCACTGAGACTCCCCTATTCAAGTGAAATCTCAGCGCTGTTTCATTTTTATACCCCTAAAAATTCCCATAAGAAGTCAAATTGGATATTATTACTATTTAGGCAATCTGTTAGCCCTAGTAATTGCATTTGCTTGAGCAGATTTATACTTGTTTGCCGCAAAACGCAAAAAATCTGCATAATTTCTAAGAGATTTAAGCATTTTATCTGATGTAGAATCAAATCCTTTGATTTGCCGCCATTCTTCTTTGAACTGATTGTAATCGGGTCCTTGCCAAGAAGAATTCAATGAAACTATAGATTGATCTATAGAATTCATTTTTGTATTGTGTTTTTTTATATAAAAATCAATTGCAGAAGCAGTTTTTTCGAAATAGCTATGGTCCACTTTAATATTAGCCATATTTTACACCTCCATTATTTAAACACATGGGCGGCAGAACATAATATTTGTTCTGTACTTTCGTATCCTTCTCCTACTTGATTTAACATAAAATTAACCATATCATTCACAACATCATATCTATTAT